>CAWGUF010000009.1:397500-439828 GCA_963825625.1 uncultured Alphaproteobacteria bacterium
TACCACCGCAACGATCCGATCCTGCATGGCGTGCCGCCGATGGGCGCGGGACCCGACGAGATGTCGCGGTATCGCGCCATCATGCGCTCCGCGATGATCAAGCAGAACATGGCCAACGCGGGGGTGCCGGGCGTCACCAAGGTGTGGTGTCATGAAACCGGCGGCGCGCGCATGCTGCATGGCATCGGCATCAAGCAGTCCTATCCGGGGCATGCGGTGCAGGCGGGTTTCGTTGCGGCGCAGTGCGGCGGATCGGCTTATGCGTCGAAGTATGTGATCGTGTGCGATGACGACGTCGATGTCGCCGATCTCGAGCAGTTGATCTGGGCGATGTGCTCGCGTACCGATCCCAAGGACTCCATCCAGTTCATCGAGGGGTCGTGGGATTCGCCGGCTGACCCGGCCCTGCATCCGGATAAACGGGCGTCTGGCGATATGACGCACTCCGTGGCCATCATCAATGCCTGCCGGCCGTGGGCCTGGCGCGACCGCTTCCCGCCTGCCAATACGCCGAGCGCGGAGGTCATGGCCAAAGCGAAGGAGAAGTTCGGCTGGCTGGTCGAGTAGTATCCGCAGGGGCGCCACGCGAGGCGTAATGTGTTGCGGCTTCGGGACCGTTCGCACGGCGAATGGGGCGTCTCGCAATATGCCTCGCGAAACTTGTCTGACGCGGTAGGCGGGTAATTTTCCGCCTTCCACAGGCGTTTTAAACCGCCACGAGAGTTGTGCCGTTGCCCTCGCCGTCTGGTCTCGACCGCGTGAGCGAACGGGGACCGCGCAGTTCGCGCACAGGGCGAGTTCGCCGGTTTCTCAGGCAATACGATATTGCACGAGATGTGGTGTGGTGGACGGTCGCCCGCACTTGGCAGTAGAGATTTTAGAGGTATAAGATTATCTCTGCGGTACGGGTCTGTCTGGCTACCGGGGATGGCAAGCCGAAGGCCTGGGGATCAGTCCGCTTGCGCCCATGGCTGGCGCGAGATTACTGCAGGATTGCGTGTTCGGGGCCGGGTGGTCTCGAGCAGGGCGACACAGGACACGTTCCGGAGCGGACACATGAACTATCTGCCGACCGACAGCGACTTCCTCGTCGTGGAGGACAAGGAGAAGCAGGCCTTCTTCGTCAACCGCGAAGTGTTCGTCAGCCCGGACATTCCCGAGCGCGAGCAGCGGCGGATCTTCGACCGCTGCTGGATCTATGTCGGTCATGCCTCGGAGATTCAAGAACCCAGGCGACTTCCACACCCGCCCCGTCGCCGGCCGGCCGGTCATCTTCTGCCGCGACCGCGAGGGCGAGGTTCGGGCGCTGCCTCAATTCCTGCCGCCACCGCGGCGCCAAGGTCTGCCGGGAGCGCAACGGCAACGCGCGGCAGTTCTACTGCATGTACCACGGCTGGGCCTACAATACGGACGGCTCGATCAAGGTGATGCCGGGCGAGGAGGCCTACGGCGCCAGCTTCGACAAGGGCCAGCTCGGGCTCGTCGCCGGTGCCGCGGCTGGAGAGCTATCGCGACTTCTAGTTCGTCAACTTCGACCGCGACGCCGTCGATCTGCGAGACCTATCTGGCCGGTGCCAAGGACTACATCGACCTCGTCGCTCGACCAGTCGCCTTCCGGCAAGATGGAGATCATCGCCGGCGTGCAGGAATACGACGTCAAGGGCAACTGGAAGCTGATGGTCGAGAACAGCGTGGACGACTACCACCTGCTCGCCGACGCACTCGACCTGGCTCAACTACATGAAGAATTCCGGCGTCAACGTCGACGCCGCCGAAGGGCTCCGGCCTGCTGTTGCCGACCAAGGGCTACGGCAAGGACCTCGGCAACGGGCACCTGACGACCGACAACCCGAATTTCCGCGGGCGGCCGGTTGCCAAGTGGATCTCCGTCTACGGCGAGGAGGCCAAGGCCGACATCGACAGCCATGCGCGCCGAGCTTGTGAAGCGGCTCGGCGAGGCTCGCGCGGCCCGCGTCGCCGACACCAACCGCAATCTGTCGATCTTCCCCAATCTCGTCATCAACGACGGCTCATCGGTGACGGTGCGCCACTTCTACCCGCTGGCAGCCGACCGCATGCGTGTCGTCGCCTGGGCGCTGGGCCCGGTGGAGGAGACCGAGGCGCAGCGCGCGCGCCGCCTGCACGCCTTCCTGACCTTCTATGGGCCCGGCAGCTTCGCAACGCCCGACGATATCGCCGCGCTGGAAGCTGCGCAGGAAGGCTATCAGGCCTGGCGCGAGGTGCCGTGGAACGACATGTCGCGCGGCATGGCGAAGGCCCCGGACGAGGAGCAGCTGCACACCGACGAAGGCCACCTGCGGGTGTTCTGGCGCAAGTGGAGCGAGATGATGGAAAGGCGGGGTTGAAGCGATGAGCGCACGCAGCTGACGGCAAGGCGCCAACCGTGCCGAGTTCACGCGCGACGAGGTCGAGGATCTGTTCTACCGGGAGGCCGAGCTTCTCGACGCCTGGGAGCTCGACGACTGGCTGGACCTGCTGACCGAGGATGCCACGCTACCTGGTGCCGCCCAACGATCTGCCGGATGCCGACCATCGCTTCGCGCTGTTCATCGTCGCCGACGACATGGTGCGGCTGAAGGAGCGAATCATCCGCCTGAAGGATCCCAACTGCCATGCCGAGTATCCGCACTCGCGCACCCGCGACGGATCATCGGTAACGTGCGCGTCTCGGATGTCGACGGCGACACGGCTACGGCGCCGGCCAATTTCATCGTCTACCGGCATCGCCGCCACGAGCAGCCGCGCGTCTTCTCCGGCTACTACCGCTACAAGCTGCGTCGGGTCGGCACCGAGCTCAAGATCGCGGAGCGTCGCGCGGTCATGGATGCGGAGGAGCTGGGCGCTCTGGGTGGCGTAAGCTTCATATTGTGAGGGGAGCGGGGGAGCACGAGACGGAATAGCGGCTTCCGATTCCCGTTGTCTGGTCCACCGGTACACCATGTCAGAGATCGACAAGATTTTCGCCGAGCGCGAGGCGCGGCGGAACGAGCTGGAGCGTGAGAGGCGCGAACGGGTCGCGATTGCCGCAGCGTTTCTGGAAGAGTTCCACGCCAACGACGTCGCCGTATCGCGTACGCTTGCCGAGCGGGGCATCCAGTCCAGCCTGTCAGACAATCACCTCGTGCTGCATCGCTCAGCAGCGGGCATCCATGGTGATCCGTTCATCATCGCGGTCGGCGAGCAGGGAGAGATCGACTGCGCCGGTCGATCGCTGGGTCGCTATACACCGGACCTGAAGGTGAAGATGAAGCGAGACCTGATCTCCGAGATACTGAACGTTTTCGATCTGTGATGTCCGTCAGCGGTCTTTGCAGGGACCGCGATGTGGCATACATACGCATCAGATCCGAATTTGCTCGCAGCAGGACATGGCGATGACCGCACGCATCTACAAGCCGACCAAGACCGCCATGCAGTCAGGCATGGCGCGCACCAAGGAATGGGTGCTGGAGCTCGAACCTCAGTCCGCGCGTGAGATTGATCCACTGATGGGGTGGACCAGCAGCTCCGACACGTCTCAGCAGGTCAAGCTCACCTTCGAGACGCGCGAGGAGGCGGTCGCCTATGCCGAGCGCAATGGCATCCCCTATACCGTGGTCGAACCGCAGCAGCGCAAGCCCGTGCCGAAATCCTATGCCGACAACTTCAAGTTCGGGCGGATAGGCTCCTGGACCCATTGAGGGGCCGTTTCGTGCAGGGGTGCAACAGGCGCCGGTTTCATGCTATTTGCACCCGCGACAAGATCGCCGGCTACCGCAGGTCAGCGGGTAGAGCATTTGCGTTTGAAGCCGTCGCTCATGTTGGGGGGATCAACTGGAGACGCGTGAGTTAGAGTTTTGTGTCTGGTTCGTGACCTGTGCGGCGAACCTAGGGAAGTCAGTTCAGCGCCCGTAGCTCAGCCGGATAGAGCATCTGCCTTCTAAGCAGAGGGTCGCAGGTTCGAGTCCTGCCGGGCGCGCCAATTGTTCTTGCGGGCAGCCGCCACACCAACCCTGCCCGCGTGGCGCTCCGTTCGAAGTTTCACTTCTCGAGTGCGCGATCATGGTGGTTGTCTCCCGAATCAGGGAGGTCTCTAAAGGTATTGCCGGTCGGAAAACCCGGGAGCAGATCAGTGGACGTGCACGCCTGATCACGGCCGCTTGTTGAGGGTATGCGACCGCTGCGGGCGAGCAGCGCGAACGCGGGCGGCACGAAGAAAAACGACACGACTGTCGACAACAGCACGCCGCCGCCAATCGCCATCGCAAATGGTGGCCAGAAGCCGCCGCCCCCGAGAATCAGCGGCAGGAAGCCGCCGAATGTCGTGATCGTCGTCGAGATGATGTGACGGCTCTGTGCCTGCACCCGGCCGGCTATGGCCTGGTTATCGCCTCTGACTGCCTGCGCATCTTCCTGCAGTGCCGTCATGATGATGATCGCTGCGTTGATCGAGACACCTATGGAGCCGATCACTCCGATTACGGCCTGGATGCCGAAGGGGTATTGAAACACGGCAAGGGTCAGGAGGCTCAAGCCCATCGACAGGACGGCGACAAACATCGTCACCAAAGAAAGCCGGTATGAGCCGAACGTCATCACGATGGTGGCAATAGTGAGGGCAATGATGATGCCGAGCGAACCCACTAGATTCCGCAGCGTCTCGTCGCGGGCATCACTGTCGCCGCCGACCTGGAGCCGATAGCCCGGCGGCAGTTTCAGGCCATTCGCCTTGATCCTTGCCTGCACTTCCGCCAGTGCCACCTCAGGCAGCAGATCGCGCTCCACGAAGCCCTGCACCGTATTGATGCGCTCGCCGTTGCGCCGGAAAATTGCCGTTTCCGATGGCACAATGCGAACGCTGCCGAGCGCGGCCAATGGAATTGCAGGATAGGCACTCTGGCCGGCAGCCAAAGATGCGGCCGGGAGCAGCAGATCGCTGGAACTCAACCGATCGACCGAGGTGCGCTCCGCCGCGTCCACGCGCACGCGGATCGGCAACTCCTCGCTTGCCTCCACGAGCGAGCCACCGACGGCGCCCTCCAACCGGGCCTCAAGTTGGCGGGCAACACGGCCCAGATCGAGACCCGCGAGCCGTACCTTATCTTCCGACAACGCGACCTTGGCTTTCGGCGCACCAGGGCCGATTTCTGTTTGCACGAGCGTAACGCCTGGGACGTCGCGCATAATGAGCCGAATGCTGTCGCCGAGGTCGCGCAGCGTATCGAGGCTGGGTCCGACGATGCGAATCTCGACGGGCGCGTTGACGGGCGGCCCTTGCACAAGACCGCGTACGATCGCACGCGCTTCCGGCACGTCGGCATTCAGGCGGCGTTGCAGCTTATCGAGAATCTGCTCGGTGGCTGCCGCGGAGCTGGTCGTAACAAGCGCTTCCGCGAAGCTGGGCACGCCATCCTGGTTGGCCATCATGTTGTAGTAGAACTGAGGCGCGCTCTCTCCGATCACCCAACTGATCGAGGTGATCTCGCGAAACGTGCGTGCAATCCGGTCAACCTTCAGTGCGACGCGTTCCGTCTCCCTGATCGCAGTTCCGTCGGCCAGCTTTACCTGGATGTAGAGTTGATTGCGGTCGACGCCGGGGAAAAACTGCGGCTTCAGCGTCGGAAACGCCCCGAAACCGATCATGGGCAGTATCAGCGCGCCAAGCATCGCCAGCCGAGGATGGCGCAAGGCGAGGCCAAGGCTGGCCCCCAGCAGCCCGACGCGGGGAGGGCGCGATGCCGGAGCATCCTTCTCGCGCTGCGGCAATAGCCAGCCGGCAAGCGCAGGCGTGATGGTCACGGCCAAGGTCAGCGATACGATCAGCATAATGGTGACCGCGGTCGCAATCGAGCCGACGAAGTCGCCCGCCGGTCCCGGCAGCAGCAACATCGGCATAAACGCAAGCACGGTCGTCGCGGTAGAGGCAACCAGCGGCATGGCCAGCCGCCTGACAGCTGCGTCCACTGCAGCCAAGCGCGGGGTGCCGGCTGCCAGCCTGCGTCGCACTTCGTCCGTCATGACGATGGCCGCGTCGACCAGCAGTCCAAGGGCCACTATAAGGCCGGTGACCGACATCTGATGGATCGGGATACCGACCCGCTGCAGCATCGCTATCGATACGACGGCAGACAGTGGGATCACCATTGCGACGATGATTGCCGCACGCCAGCCCAGCGTCAGGATCAGGACGCCGACGACGATGGCGACGCCCTGAGCCAAGGCGACGAGCACGCCCTGCAGCCGCTCGCTGGTGTAGGCGGCCTGATCGAACACGCGTCTCAGTTCCAGCCCGGCGGGCAGTCCGGCCGCGAACTCCCCTTCCACAGAGGCCACGCGCGCTGCCCACGCATCAATCTGCAGCTCGTCTTCCATTCTGGCGGCAATCAGAACACCGCGGCGGCCGTCGACGATTGCCAGACTTTCTGCCGGCTCGCGCTGGCCTCGCGCGACAGTTGCTATATCGCCGACTCTCACGATGCGGCCATCGCCTGCATCCCGTACTGGGATCGAACGCAGTCGGTCGACAGCCCTGATCTCGCCTTCGACCTCGACGAGCAGATCAAGCGCGTTACCCCGCAACTGGCCGGCGCGTACCTTGCTGTCCGCCTGCGCGATAGTGCGCGATACATCATCTGCAGACAGACCGAGAGAGGCGATGGCCCTGGCATTGATCGTCACTGTGATCTCTTCGTCGCCGGCGCCATAGAGCTCGACGATCCTGGTACCGGGTACTGCACGCAGTCGGTCCTGAAGCAGCCGGGCCGTGCGGCGCAGAATAGCCGCATTGGGCTCGTGCCCTGCGCGCGGAAGAAGCGCCATGATGGCTGTGAAGGCGCCGGTGCGATCGTTGTCGAAGCGTGGTTGAAGCGCTCCGGCAGGGAGCCTGCGCGCCGCATCGGCCAGCGCGTCGCGGATCTCCGACCAGGTTTGCTCGATCTGTGTCTTGGTGATGAATTGCGACAGCTCGATCTGCACCACCGACACGCCAAGGCGCGAAACGGATCGGATTTCCTTGATCTCGGAAATCTCCTTTAGCCGCTCTTCGATTTTTTCCGTGACCAATGCCTCGACCCGTGCCGGATCAGCACCTGGGTAGGGCGTCACGATGATAGCGAACAGATTGGTGATCGTCGGGTCTTCCTGCCGGCCGATCGTCATCAGCGCGGAGGCGCCGGCCGCTATCATCATGAGGATGGCCAGCGCGAACAACCGCGCGTCGCGATAGAACAGCGTCGTCATCGGTCTTACTCCTGCGCAAGCACAACGCGCTGGCCGGCAACGATGCGGTCCATACCGTTCGTGATGATGCGGTCGCCGTCGCGCAGCGTGCCGCGCACAAAGACGCGTGCTCCATCCACATGGAGCACCTCAACCGCCTCCCGGCGCACGGTGGCGGCGCCAGCCGTCTCGTCGATCGCGAGCACTGTCCACAATCCGCGATGCCCTTCCTTCAAAGCCGACAGTTCGACCCAGGCGCCGCGCACACCAACCCTTGTCTCGAGCTCGAGTGTCACCAACTCGCCAAGCGCGCCCGGCCAGCCGCCAGCGATGTCGAACAGCGCTGTGACTGTGCGCGTGCCGGGTTCCAGGTCTGGCCGAAGGGCTGTGAGACGCCCTTGAAGCCTGCGGCCGTTCGATAGCAGCGGGTAGGTGCGACCGGTCTCGAGCGTTGTCGCCAGATCGGGTGCCAAGCCTATCCGCGCCTGCGGGCGGGCTGTCTCCACCAGCATGAGCACTGGCGTGCCGGCCGCGACCACGGCTCCTTCGTCGATCATGCGAGCCCCGACCCGCCCGTCGAACGGTGCCTTCAGCTGCGATTTCTCCAGATCGATAGTGATCAATGCGATCTCGGCGCCGACCTGCTCTATTCCGGCGGTAAGCTGGCCGAGTCTTGCTTCGGCCTCGTCGCGGCGCTGCTCAGGGCTCCAGCCCTTGTCCAGCAAACGCGACTGTCGGCCGAGCGTCAGCTCCGCCAGCCGGCGCTGCGCCTCCAACTCGCGTCGGCGTGCCTCCAGCCGGCGCCGACCTTCTGTGATCTGAACAGTGTCCAATCGGGCCACCACTTCGCCTTGGTCCACGCCGTCACCTTCGTCGCGAGCTACCGCGACAACAAGGCCGGCCCGCTCGAACGCCAGTGGCGTCTGCCGCGCCGCCTCGATCCTGCCAGCAAATGTGGTCTTGCGAAAATAGCTGTCGTCAAAGCGCACGGGCGCCACCGCGACGCTGACAGGTGGCATAGTGGCCCCAGCGGGTTGCGAAGCCGCGCGCAGGTGCAGCGCCGCGATCCCGGCGATCGCAAGAGCCCCGAAGCTTGATGCGACCACCAGAACGCCTGCTCCGACTGCGACCAACCGACGGGATCCTTTCTCCGTGCGCCTTTTTCGGTCGGCTGTTGCCGAAACATCCGATGACATGCTCATGATAGCCCTCCGGGGAAGCCAGTTTGATAAGTTAGGCTGGCTAACTTATGTTAGATGGATTAACTTCCGCGCCCTATGTTGGTCAAGCTAACTTTGTGCGGATTCACGGAGGTGTGATTGAGCAGCAACGCTGGGAGCGGCAGCAAACGCAAGGCGCGCTATCACCACGGCGACCTGAAGGAGGCGCTCGTGCAGGCGTCCTACGCGCTGGTTGCCAAGAACGGCGCCGAGAACTTTCTGCTGTCGGAGGCTTGCAGGCTGGCCGGGGTCTCGACCGCGGCGCCTTACAAGCACTTCCGTGACCGCGACGAGATCCTGGAGGCGGTTGTGGCGCGCGCCTTCGACGAGCTGGCCGACCGCTCGATGGCCGCCGTCGCAGCCAAGGGCGAGGGAACGCTGGAGGGTATCGTCGCCATGGGGGAGGCCTATGTGACGTTCGCCGCCGAGCAACAGCGATTGTTCCGGCTGATGTTCGGGCAACATCCCAAGCTTAAGCACGCCGCCGCTGTGGTCGACGACGGCAAGCGTTGTTTCACCGGCGTCATCGAGCAGGTTGGGCGCTATTGCGAGGCCAATGGGGTGCCCGGCGATCCACGTGCGATTGCTATCCGCCTATGGACCTTTGTGCACGGCGCCGCATCGCTGATGATCGACGAAGACTATGCAGTCGTTGCACCGGACCTCGATGTCATGAGGATGATCCGGGAAACAACGCCGCTGATGCTGGCATCACCGTGATAAACGGAGTGCCCGGACTTCCGATCGAGGCATAGGCGCTGAGCAGCCGCGGTTTGCTTGCATCGTCCTGTACCGGCTGGCGCAGGGATGAAGCAGTTTTCGGCCGGCATCAAGATGCCGCGATGGGGTCTGCGCGTGGAAGAAAGCGCCTTGCCGGCAAGAGTGGAACAGCCAAGACCAGCGACGTCAAAGGCACTCGTATTCGTTCGTGAAGCTGGTCGCCAGCTGATCAGCGAAACGCGCTGCCGCAACCGGCAGACTGCGGCCTTTCAGCTGGGCAAGGTGCAGGCGGCCGGCGGGCAGGTCGCGTTCGTCGACAGGTCTGCAAACAACATCCGGGTGGCCTTCCGTAGGCGGAAGGCCGATTTCGATCTGGAAGGATATCGCGTGACCACCGGCCGCGACGTGCCTGAGGAACTCGAAACTGTCGGACTGGATCGCTGGCCTGAGCGTCAAATTCTTTCGTGACGCGGCCATTTCGATCAATGTTCTGACGCCATACGGTATTTCCGGCAGCGCGAGTGGATACTCGATGCAGTCCGCGAGTTTGACCTGTGACAGCTTGGCCAGGGGATGATGACGGGACAGAACGACATATATCGGCTGCTTCACAACCAGTAGCGTCTGGCACTCGCCCACGCGTACAGGCTCGAAGATCAGGGCAACGTCTGCGGCATATTCCAACAACGCCCGCTCCGCCGCTTCCCGGTCGCGCAAGCTGACGCCGAACGTGACACCGGGGTGGTCTTGCCGGTAGCGCTCGATCTGTCGAGGCAGAAAGTAGGGCAGTAGCGCCTGGCTGCAGGCGATCGAGACATGCCCCCGGCGCACACCGGACAGATCGGCGATTTGAGACTTGAGCCGCTCCATGTCGGACATCTGGTTGCGAATGTGGTGGATCAGCAGCTCGCCGGCAGTGCTCAGTCTGACTCCGCGTGCGAGCCGTTCGAAAACGGGCACGCCCAGTTCTTCCTCCAGAGCCAGAATTCGGCGGTTCAGCGCCGACGGTGTGATCGCCAGCGACTCTGCCGCTTTCCGGATCGACCCAGCCTTGGCGACTTCGTCGACGAAACGATAGATGAGCAGGTGTCTCATCGGCTCTTCCTCGAGGCTTCAATCCGAGTGATGCATTTTTTGCACCGCAGCAGGGGAAAACTAGCAGCAGACGGCAACAATGGCGATGCCTACGTTCCGCTGGCTTCCACCACAGCCGATGGGCCTCAAGCGCGGCCCGAAGTGCAGGAGACGTGTCGATGACAGTTCGGACCGGGGACCGCAGGACCTTCCTCAAAGGCGCAGGCGCGGCATCGCTCGGCGCAGGCCTGCTGCCGTTTGCAACAGCGCTTCCTGCACAAGCGGCGGGTTCCGACACTGCCGTTGTCGTGATCGGTCAGACGATCAACTCTCTCGACCTGCACAGGAAAGGGACCAACAGGCCAAGCTATCAGGTAGCGGTCAACTGCTACGACAGGCTGGTCTCGTTTGGCACCAAGACGTTGCCGGATGGCTCGCTATCCTACGACTACTCGGTCTTGAAGCCAGACATCGCCGAGAGCTGGGCGGTTGCCAGCGACGGCATGTCGGTGACCTTCAAGTTGCGCCAGAATGCGGTGTTCTGGGATGGGACACCGGTGACAGCGGCTGACGTGAAATGGTCACTCGATCGTGCCGTCTCGCTCGGGGGGTTTCCTGCCGTTCAGATGAAGGCGGGAAACCTCGTCAAGACAGAGCAGTTCGTCGTTGTCGACGAGAAGACCTTCAGGATCGACTTCATCAAGCCTTCGAAGCTGACGCTGCCGGACTTGGCCGTGCCGGTGCCGATGATCATCAATTCGCGGTTGGCACGAAAGCACGCAACGGCCGGAGATCCCTGGGCGACCGAGTACCTGCACCGCAACCCGGCCGGCAGCGGCGCCTTCAAGGTTGCGCGCTGGGACCCTGGCCAGCAGATCGTCTACGAGCGAAATGACAAGTGGACGAGCGGGCCACTGCCGGGCGTTCGGCGCGTGGTCGTGCGCGAGGTGCCTTCGATGGCGACCCGACGGGCCTTGGTCGAGCGTGGCGATGTCGATCTGTCATTCGACATACCAGAGAAGGATGCGCGCGAGCTGGCAGCTAAGAAGAACCTCAAGGTCGTCTCCACGCCGATCGAGAACTGCATCTACTGTCTTGGTGTCAACCTGAAGTTCGAGCCGTTCAAAGAGCGCAAGGTGCGGCAGGCAATCGCATATGCCGTGCCCTACGAGGAAATTTTCACGGCCGCCGCCTTCAGCACCGGTGTGAAGATGTGGGGCGGCAAATCGTTCACGCCCGCCGACACCTCGTGGCCGCAGCCGTTCCCCTACACCACCGATTACGACAGGGCCAAGGCACTGCTTGGCGAAACTCCCTACAAGAGCGGCTTTGAGGTGACGTTCTCCATCGACCAGTCACTTTCCAGCTGGATGGAACCAACAGCTCTGCTGATCCAGGAGGGGCTCGCGAAAATTGGAATCAAGACGACGATCGAGAAGATCCCGGGGGCGAACTGGCGTACGGCTGTTCTGGTCGACAAGCGGCTGCCGCTGCACCTGGAGAATTTCGGCGGCTGGCTGAATTATCCCGATTACTACTTCTTCTGGGCCTATCTAAAAGGCCACCTGTTCAACTCGTCGAATTACGACAACCCCGAGATCCAGAAGCTCGTCGACGAGACACTTCATATGCAGACCAGCGATCCGGCCTATACCCCGAAGATCAAGCGCATGATCGAGATCGCGTTCGCCGATGTGCCGCGGATTCCTCTGTGGCAACCGACGCACAGCTCCGCGATGTCGCCGAAGCTCTCGGGCTACGAGTTCTGGTTCCATCGCCAGCTCGATGCGCGCAAGTTCAAGAAAGCCTGACGCGCGCGGTGCGATCCGCAGCGCGGGAGGCGGACAGCGATGACTAGCAGCAAACTTGCGACGGTTCTGTCCCGTGTCTGGCAGGCACTACCGGTGCTGTTCGGCGTGATCGTTATCACATTCGTTCTGACCCGGGCGCTACCGGGCGATCCGGCCGTCTATTTCGCCGGACCGGCGGCGGATGCAAAGTCCATTGCCGAGATCCGGCGGTCTCTCGGGCTCGATCGCTCGATGCCCGAGCAGTTCGGCATCTACCTGTCAGATCTGATGCGTGGCGATCTGGGACGCTCGCTTGCAACGGGCCAGCCGGTGGCAAGCGATCTGGCGCGTCGCCTGCCGGCTTCGCTGGAGCTGACGTTCTGCGCACTGTTGCTTTCGGCGCTGATTGCTGTTCCGCTCGGCATACTCGCCGCGCTCAATCCAGGCCGACCCATCGATCACGCCTGCCGGCTGCTGGTGACGGCGGGCGTCTCCCTGCCGACCTTCTTCACAGGCCTCGCCCTGGTTTTTGTCTTCTACTATCTTCTGGGCTGGGCGCCATCGCCGATAGGGCGGCTCGACTTTGCGTATATTCCGCCACCGCTCGTGACAGGCTTCTATACGATCGATGCCATCATTGCCGGCGAGTTCGCCACGGCGCGCGCTGCTGCGGCGCAGCTATGCCTGCCGGCAGTGACGCTTGCCCTGTTCACGCTTGCACCCATCGCACGCATGACGCGCGCCTCGATGCTGCAGGCGCTTTCCAGCGACTTCATCCGCACCGCCCGCGCCGCAGGACTGAGCTCACGAAAGATCATCGGCGTCTACGCCTTGCGCAACGCTCTGCTGCCAGTCGTGACGACCCTGGGCATGGTGTTTTCATTCATGCTCGGTGCCAACGTGCTGGTCGAAAAGGTCTTTGCGTGGCCCGGCATCGGCTCATACGCGGTCGAGGCGCTGGTGGTTTCGGATTATGCAGCAGTGCAGGGCTTTGTGCTTTCGATGGCGGTGCTGTTCGTGTTGCTCAACCTCGTCGTCGATGTCGTATACACCGTAATCGATCCGCGCATTCGGCTGGAAAGCTGATGCTGCAGAAGAACACCGAGATCTCCGAACCGCGTGCAGACGATGCGATCGTAGTGGCTAGCCCGCCGCCCCGACGTCGAGACGGCACGCTTCTGCGTCACGTCATCTACATTCTTCGCGCCAACCCGGTGACACTCGTCGCTTTCGCCATGTTCTCCGTGATCGTGACGGCCGCAGTCCTTGGGCCGATGATTGTGCCCTACGACCCGCTGAAAACGAACGCAGCGATGGCATTGAAACCGCCGAGCTGGTCGCACTGGTTCGGAACGGATCAGCTCGGGCGAGACGTGCTGTCGCGCGTGGTCGTTGCAACCCGTCTCGACCTCTTCATCTCGGTCTCCGCGGTGGCATTGTCCTTTGTCATTGGATCGGCAATCGGTGCGACAGCGGGATATTTCGGTGGTCTTTTCGACAAGATATCGGGCCGGGTCATCGACACCATAATGGCGTTTCCGTTGTTCGTACTGGCGATGGGGATCGTCGCAGCGCTCGGCAATACGATCGAGAATATTGTCTACGCAACGGCGATCATCAACATCCCATTCTATGCCCGCGTCGCTCGCGCAGAGGTGAACATCCGCAGGGATGCCGGCTTCGCGCAGGCAGCGCGGCTGTCGGGCAATCCCCACTGGCGCGTGCTCGCTTTTCATATCTTTCCGAACGCATTGCCGCCGATGATGGTTCAGATTTCGCTCAACCTGGGCTGGGCTATCCTGAACGCGGCCGGCCTCTCGTTCATTGGGCTCGGTGTCCGACCTCCGACGCCGGAGTGGGGGATCATGGTGGCAGAAGGTGCGAATTTCATCGTGTCAGGCGAATGGTGGCTGGCGGTCTTTCCTGGGATGGCGCTGATGCTTGCGGTGCTGACTTTCAATCTGATGGGGGACGGCCTGCGCGACATCGTCGATCCTGCACAGCGCA
Organism: uncultured Alphaproteobacteria bacterium; assembly: GCA_963825625.1. Classification (GTDB taxonomy): domain Bacteria; phylum Pseudomonadota; class Alphaproteobacteria; order Rhizobiales; family Hyphomicrobiaceae; genus CAMDPA01. Next base: position 411,530 of record CAWGUF010000009.1, read on the forward strand.
CCTAGGGGCTGCTTCATGTCGGAGCTTGTCAAAGTCGAGCAGCTGAGCGTGATGTTCCGCACACGCAATGGCATCGTCGAGGCAGTCAGGGACGTGAGTTTTTCTGTCGATCGCGGCGAGACGGTCGGCATCGTAGGCGAGTCGGGCTCAGGCAAGTCTGTCACGTCTTATGCGCTCATGAGAATCCTGGACCGGGCCGGCAGTATTAGCGGTGGCGCGCTCACATTTTCCGGCATCGACATCCGGGGAGCTTCCGAGCGGACGATGCGGGATCTGCGCGGGCGGGAGATGTCGATGATCTTCCAGAATCCTCGCGCGGCTCTGAATCCGATTCGGAAGGTCGGCCACCAGATCGAGGACGTGCTGCTGCAGCACGTCCAGGCGACGCCGTCCAACGCGCGCGAGAAGGCGATTGATATCCTGGATCTGGTGCGCATCCGCGACCCGGAGCAGCGCTACCACGCGTATCCTTTCGAGCTTTCGGGCGGCATGTGCCAACGCGTCGTCATTGCGATGGCACTTGCCTGCCAGCCGCGGTTGCTCATCGCCGATGAGCCCACGACTGGGCTCGATGTGACGACGCAAAAGGCGGTGATGGATCTGGTTATAGAGTTGACGCGCGCGCGCGGCATGTCGACGGTGCTCATCACGCATGACCTCGGGCTTGCCGCGGCTTACTGCGATCGGATCATCGTCATGCAGTCCGGAAAGGTGGTCGAGACGGCGCCGACGGCAAGCATCTTTGCCTCGCCGTCGCATCCCTACACGCGAAAGCTGATGCGGGCTACACCGCGGCCTGGCAGCACGCTACGTGGCCTGATGATTGAGGATGTCGCGGCACTCGAACCGGAGCCCAGGCCAGCCGGTGGCAGCAATGCTGCGTTGAACGCGCGCCAACCGCTGCTCGAAGTCAAGAACCTCGTGAAGGTGTTTCCGCGACAGCGCGGCCCGGGTAGCACCATGCTGGAGCGGGTACTCGGCAGAAGCGGCCGCGCAACTCAGGGCGACGAGGGCCTGCGCGCCGTGGACGGGGTGTCCTTCGAGATCGAGCAGGGTGGTAGCGTCGGAACTCGTCGGCGAATCGGGATGTGGCAAGTCGACAACTTCGGCGATGATCATGCGGCTGTTGGAGCCGACGTCAGGCACGATCCTGCTGGAGGGCTTCAATCTCGCCTCGGTGCCCATAAACAAGTTCGCGCGCAATGCACTTCGCTGCAAGCTGCAAATGGTGTTCCAGGATCCGACAGACAGCCTCAATCCTCGCTTTACCGCCCGCCGGGCCATTGCCGATCCAATCATGATGCTCGGCGCCCCGGAAGAACGCCGCCGCATCGACGACCGTGTCGAGCAGTTGGCGGACCAGGTGGGACTGCCCGGGGATCTGCTCGACAGGTTCCCGCACCAGCTGTCCGGAGGCCAGAAGGCCCGGGTCGGAATCGCGCGGGCAATCGCGCTCAATCCACGCCTGCTTGTTCTCGACGAGCCCACCGCTGCACTTGACGTGTCGGTGCAGGCTGTCGTGCTCAATCTTCTGGCCGACCTCCGCCGCGAGCTTGGCATGAGCTATCTGTTCGTCTCCCACGACTTGAACGTGGTCAGCATGCTGTGTGATCGAATTATTGTCATGCAGGCAGGCCGGATTGTAGAAACGGGTCTAACGGAGGATTTGATAAACCGCCCAAAGGATCCGTACACCCAGGCGCTGATCGAAGCGATTCCACAACCGGCTTTCTGACCGAATACCGGACCGGAAGTGCCGGAGGACAGAGCGCAAACCGATAAGCGATCATGAGACGATGACTGTGAAGGAATTACCCTTCGATATCGCATCCCTGCATACGGCGTATGCTGCTGGTCTGGGCGCTCGAGAGATCGGCCGCGAGGTTCTGCGACGCGTCGAGGCGGCAGCCGATACCGGCATCTTCATCTCTTTTCTGCCGGAAGACGAGATCGATGCTCAGGCGCAACGGCTTGGCCCTTTCGATCCCGTCACCAAGCCGCTGTGGGGCATACCTTTCGCCGTCAAGGACAATATCGACGTCGCTGGAATGGAGACGACTGCCGCCTGTCCTGCTTTTGCATATCGTGCCGATGCCGACGCGGCCTGCGTCGCCGCCATTCGAGCGGCAGGCGCCGTTGTCATCGGCAAAACAAATCTCGATCAGTTCGCAACGGGACTCGTCGGCATCCGCACGCCCTATCCGGCGCCACGCAATGCCATCGATGACCGCCTTCTTCCCGGCGGCTCGAGTTCGGGTTCGGCGGTTGCTGTGGCGCGAGGCCTCGTCAGCTTCGCCTTGGGGACCGATACGGCTGGCTCCGGCCGGGTGCCAGCGGCGTTCAACGGCATCGTTGGCTTGAAGCCCACGCCAGGCGCCATCTCCATGACCGGCGTCGTCCCGGCCTGCCGGACAATCGACACCGTATCCGTATTCGCGCTCAACGTCGCGGATGCGTATGCTGCATATTCGGTCTGTGCCGGGATCGAGGGCGGAGATCCGTTTGCGCATCCCGTCGCCAGGCGGCCACTCGGTTCGGTACCGCCTTCATTGCGGATCGGAGTACCGTCGCCAACCTCCCGGCGGTTCTTTGGTGATGAACTGCAGGCACAGGCGTATGGGCGTGCGCTCGATGACCTCGAGGGGCTCGGCGCCGAGATCGTCGAAGTGGATTTCGCACCGTTCTACGACATTGCTGCCATGCTCTATGACGGCCCGTGGTTGGCTGAGCGTCTTGCGGCGATCGAACGGATGTTGGCGCTCGCGCCGGATGCCGTTCATCGGGTAACCCGGCAAGTGATCTGCGGCGGTTCCCGTTTCTCGGCTGTCGATACTTTTCGGGGGATGTACAGGCTGCAGGGGCTGCGTCGCCAGATTGAGCCGCTGCTGGCGACGCTCGATGCGCTCTGTGTACCAAGCATCCCGCGGCTCTACACGGTGGCGGATGTGGAAGCCGATCCTCTGACACCGAACACAAGGCTCGGCACCTACACCAATTTCGTCAATCTCCTGGGCATGTGTGGTTGCACCGTCCCGGCACGGCGGCGGGGCGACGGATTGCCAGCAAGTGTCACCATCCTCGCCTGCGCGGGACGGGATGCGGAGGCGGCGGCGATCGCTCAGGCCCTGCATTATCGAATCGGCACTGGCACTGGCACTGGCACTGGCGCGACGGGGTGGCCGTTGCCCGAGCTACAACCAGTTGCCGCGCGCGGCCTCCGCGAGGAGATCGAAATCGCAGTCGTTGGCGCACATATGTCCGGGCCGCCGCTGAATGGCGAACTGCGAGAACGCAAGGCACGCTACCTTCGCCGTGCGCGCACCGCGCGGTGCTATCGCCTATACGCGCTCGCCGGCGGTCCGCCGGTGCGTCCGGGCTTGGTGCGGCATAGCGACGGGCGGGAGATAGAGCTGGAAGTTTGGGCCTTGCCGCGCGAGCACCTCGCTGGCTTCATCGAAGGCATTCCGCATCCATTGGGAATTGGTACGATTGCCCTGGAAAGTGGTGAAAGCGTCAAGGGCTTCGTGTGTGAGAGTAGCGGTCTGGAGGGGGCGATCGACATCACGCACTTCGGGGGATGGCGCGCCTTCCTTGCCGCCCGGCACAATGCTGCAAGCGTCTCAGTTCCGGATTAGATCGTTTCCGTCTGAGGCGGAATCGATCTGTCTTTCTCGCTCACGTGCCGCACCGGCCTAAAAAGGCCTGGCCCTCCGCGGGGGCGGCGCAGTTGTTGATGGCCCAGCGACTGCACCGCATTTATTGGGGGCGCTCCGGGCAACAGCCCGACGCTGCGCGGCGGATCGCTTCTGGGCCCGCCGGGCCGCAATTCGCGGCCTTCGCGTGCGTCCGATTAATCGTCCGGCGCGATGGTCCGATAGCAGCGCTCAGTTCAGCGCTGCCGTTCCTTTCCAGATCAGCGCCGCCGCCGCGATGAGCAGAAACCAGCGGAAGAGGCCAAAATACCGCTCGGGCGAAAGCCGTCCCGCCAGCTTTCGCCCGCCCCAGGCACCGGCGTAGGCGGCGGGCATTACGAGCACCGCCTCGACCGTGAGCTTAATCGTGATCAGCCCAGCCGCCAGCGTCACCACCGCACGCCAAAGGGCCATGAAACCTGAAATAACGATGTTGGTGGCCCGGAATTCGCGCGGCGTCGGCGCGGCCCAGCGAATGTAGAAGGATAGGAAGTACTGCGCGCCTGCGCCGGCGATGCCGGCAATCAGCCCTGCCAGCGCCGCCAGCGAGAAGGCGACTGCGACACCGTCGAGACGTAGCTTGTTTGCCAGACGCTCGGCGAGCCGGGCCATGTCGGCCAACACCGCGGCGCTGAGCACAATCCCCAGCACGATGGTCAGCCAGGCTGCGCTGAGCGAGGCGAATATCCAGACGCCAATGATCGATCGAAACGATGGTTCCAGCCAACATCGGCTTGGCGATCTTCCAATTCGCTTCGCGGAATCCTTGAGGCAGCAGCTGAACTTGGGCAAAGACCGACGTCAGCAGCGCAAGTCAGCACCGCGTCATGCGGCGGCAGAACCCAGGCGCTGCCCAGGACTGCAGGCAAGGCGGAGCCGAATCCGATGATGCCGCGGATGAAGAAAGCGAGGAAATAGACCGCAACGACGACGGCGATGGAAATGCCGTCAAGGTTCGCGAATGGGATGAAATCGACTGTCATGGACCGGCAATTCCCATGGATAATCCGCCGACTGCGCGACGGACATTCTGTGATCGAGATCATCCGACGCATGCAAGACTTGCATCTTGCATGACGGCGGATTCGAGTCGGAGCAAGTGGCCGGCGGGCAAGTGGGGGGACGTCTTTGCTGGGCGGGGCAGGTGTAGTGGCGCACGTCTTGGCCATGGCTGACAATGGACGGAAGGTGCGGATACGGACGAGATGGCTGCCAGACGGTCGGCTGAGTTGCTGCAGTTGCAAACGGTCACCCAAGGCCGGCGCGCAGGGCTCGCTGAAGAGGTTGCCACCCACTGCGGTATCACCCGGCTCTTATCAAGCATTGTCCACTATTCAGGCCTTGTCCACGAAGCTGTCGACAACGCGCTTCTCGCCCGCCTTGTCGAACGACACGGTCAGCTTGTTGCCGTCGACCTCGGTCACCTCGCCGTAGCCGAATTTCTCATGGAAGACCCGATCGCCGACGGCATATTCGCTCTGGTTTGTGGACGATGCCACAAGCTCGCCTTCGATCAGGAGCGGCGAACGTGCCTGCGCTTTTCCCTGCTTCTTGGGCCAGCGTTGAAAACCGCCACCAGTACCGCTGCCCTTCCCGGCGCTGCCGGATTGGCGGCCTTGCTGGTAGTCCTGAGCCCGCTGCCAGCCAGGGGTGTCGTAGGTCGACCGAAAGCTCGTGCTCGCGCCAGTCCCTGCCCCTGCCTCGGCGTCGAACCGGCTGGCTCCGTACGGATTGCTTCCGAAGTTGCGATACGCCCCGGAAAACGGGCCCTTGGCCTCTTCAACCTCGACGTGCGCTTCCGGCAGCTCATCGACAAAGCGGGACGGGGACGCGGCTTGATACAGGCCCCGCACACGCCGATTTTCCGCGAACGAGATTATTGCCTTCTTCTTGGCGCGCGTAATGCCGACGTAGGCAAGGCGGCGTTCCTCTTCCAGGCCCTTCAGGCCTGATTCATCGAGCGAGCGCTGGTGTGGGAACAAGCCTTCCTCCCAGCCGGGCAGAAACACCATGTCGAATTCCAGGCCCTTGGCGGCGTGCAGCGTCATGAGCGAAACGCGGTCGCCATCGCTGTTCTGGTCGGCATCCATCACCAGTGAGAGATGCTCGAGGAAGCCCTCCAGCGTGTCGAACTCGTCCATGAACCGGATCAGCTCCTTCAGATTTTCCAGCCGGGAATGAGCCTGGGGGCTCTTGTCGGCCTGCAGCATGGCAGTATAGCCGAATTCGTCGAGGATCAGCTCAGCCAGCTCGGTATGCTTGATCTGGCGTCCGCGCTCGCGCCAGCGCTGGAACGACATGACGAGATCCGACAATGCGCGTCTGGCTTTCGGCGCCAGCTCCTCGGATTGCACGATCTCTCGTGCAGCCTCGAACATCGGGATCTGACGGGCACGGCCCAACGCGATGACGCGGTTGACGGCGACATCGCCCAGTCCGCGCTTAGGGACGTTGACGATGCGCTCGAATTTCAGATCGTTGACCGGGTTATGTGCGATTTCCAAATACGCAATGGCATCCTTGATCTCGGCGCGCTCGTAGAAGCGCGGCCCGCCGATCACGCGATAGGGCAGCCCCAGAGTGACAAACCTGTCCTCGAATGCACGCATCTGGAAGGAGGCACGGACCAGTAGAGCTATCTGATTGAGCTTATGGCCATTCTTTTGCGCAGATTCGATGAGGTCGCCGGCAATTCTGGCTTCCTCCGTGTCATCCCAAACGCCGGTTACGACGACCTTCTCGCCGGTCGCACCTTCCGTGAATAGCGTTTTGCCGAGCCTGCCCTGATTATTGGCGATCAGCCCGGAGGCGGCCGCAAGAATATGGCCGGTGGAACGGTAGTTGCGCTCCAGACGAATGACGGTGGCGCCTGGAAAATCGCTGTCGAAGCGCAGGATGTTGTCGACCTCGGCGCCGCGCCAACCATAGATGGACTGGTCGTCATCGCCGACGCAGCAGATGTTGGCGGCCTCATCATTGGCGCGTTGGGCCAGCAAACGCAGCCACAAGTACTGGACGGTATTGGTGTCCTGATATTCGTCGACCAGCATGAAGCGGAAGCGGCGCTGATAGTCGACCAGAATGTCGGGATGCTCGCGGAACAAACGCAGGCACTCGAGCAGCAGGTCGCCGAAATCGACCGTGTTCAGCTCCTTCATCCGCTGCTGATAGGCTGCGTAGAGTTCCGCCCCTTTGCCGTTTCCGAAGGCGAAAGCTTCACCCTTCGGCACCTGCTCGGGCGTTTGGCCGCGATTTTTCCAGCTATCGATCAATCCGGCCAGCTGACGCGCGGGCCAGCGGTCCTTGTCGAGCTCGGAAGCCTCGATCACCTGCTTCAACAGGCGGATCTGATCGTCGGTGTCGAGAATTGTGAAGCCGGACTTGAGGCCGACCAGCTCGGCGTGCCGCCGCAGGATCTTCACGCAGATTGCATGGAAGGTGCCCAGCCATGGCATGCCTTCCACATCGCCGCCGATGAAGCCACCGATCCGCTCTTTCATTTCCCGGGCGGCTTTGTTGGTGAAGGTGACGGCGAGAATCTGGGCTGGGCGAGCGCGTCCGGTGGCGACGATGTGGGCAATTCGCGTTGTCAGGACCCGTGTCTTGCCGGTCCCCGCACCGGCGAGCACCAGCACAGGGCCCTCCAGCGCCTCGACGGCTTGACGCTGCTCGGGATTGAGACCCTCGAGATACGAGGCCACCCCGCCGCCAGCTCTGGCCCGCGCGGAGATAGCACCACGTGCAGACGGTGGTGGCGGCGCAGGCATGAAATCGCCGCTGCGCTCTACGCTGGTGCCGGATAGAAATCCGGTCGCGTCCTCTTCGCCAAGCCCATCCAGGCCCGGTGCGGGGCCTGCCGCTTCGTCAGGATGCTTTCGTCGAATCTGTCCCATAGTGCTGCTACATATCATAGGACCCCGGCCATGGTGTGGCGAGAGCAGCCGACGCACAGCTAATTTGCGCTCTCGTCGAGAGATTTGCACATCCGCTCCGGATACGCCGGCCGGCGGATATCGCAGGATTGGAGACAAACATAAAAGAGACCTGTGCCATAGCATCTCAACTGTGCCATATAGAACGACGAGAATGAGGGGCAGATCGGGTACCGTCGCAACTTGGCTTGGCCGCATTCGCTGGGAATGACGACCTCATGTCAGCTATGGCCCGCGGCCAGGACTTCGGGCGGTTCTGCTGATCGCCAATAGCGAAGGCTCGTAACGGAGTAGGTTTGGATGAACAGCGTGCTCCTGTGGCTCGGCAGTTTGCTGGTCGCGGTGCTGGCCCTGCTGTTCGCAGTGCCTTACGCGATCGACTGGAACGCCTATCGCGGCGTGTTCGAGGAGGAGGCAACCCGAATCCTGGGCCGGGATGTGCGTGTTGGCGGCCGCGTCAATCTCCGGCTGCTTCCCTCTCCGTATGTTCGCTTCGAGCAAGTCCGGATATCCGATACCGAAACCCTTCGTGGCGAGCCCATTTTTCGCACGCAATCCTTCACACTGTGGTTGTCGACGCCGCCACTATTGCGCGGCGCCATCGAGGTCAAACGGATAGAGCTCGATGGTCCGGAGTTGCGCTTGGCCGTGAATGAGAGCGGCCGGGGCAACTGGGAAGCGCTCAGAATAGTGCCAGGGGCGATGTCCTACATTCCCAGCGAGGTGGTTCTCCAGAACGTCGACGTCAAGAACGGCATATTGTCCGTCTATACGCGGGGCATGCCCGAGCCGCTGCTGCTGAGCGGCATCGAGGGCGAGATCTCGGCCAATTCATTGAATGGTCCGTATCGATTTCGCGGCTCGGTCGACTGGCAGGGCGCCAGGCGAGACTTGAGGTTTGCCACTGCCTCGGCAGACGCAAACGGTGCAACCCGCTTCAAGGCGAACCTGTCTGTACCCGCATCAGGAAGCTCTTATACCCTCGACGGCGCTATCTCCGACTTGTCCGCCCGCGGCCGGCTGACCGGAGATCTATCCGCGCGCATACCGGTCAGTCGCCTCGCTGCAACGCCGCGACAAACGTCCGGGAATGCGGCAGGCCAGGGCGCGTCCGAAAAGCAGCCGGCAGCTCAGCGCCGCGCCAGCTCGAGCTTGGACCTCAAAGCCAAAGTTGCGGGAGATTTTCAGCAGGTCATATTGCGCGAGATCGCAATTGCATTCGAGCAGAACGGCAGGCCGCAACTTCTTTCCGGGCAAGCAAGCGCCAACTGGCTGAACGGCATAACTGTGCGGGCCAGTCTGGCTTCACGCTGGCTCGACCTGGACCGGATTACATCGCCTGGTGCGGGCTCCGGTGCGACGGCGTCGGCAGGGGCACCGGTGGAGGCGGCGGGCCAGTTGATCACGCGCCTGGGTGCGCTGCTGCCGGATAAAGGCAATTCTCTCGCGATCATCGATGTCGACCAGGTCAACCTGGGGGGTGATGCAGCAAGTGATGTGCATCTCGCGCTGGCGCGGGCCGGCGGTTTGACAAGTATCGGAGAATTCAGGGCAGGCCTGCCCGGCAATGCCCGTGTCGAGCTGCGTGGCACGCTCGGCATCGCTGACAAGGGTGCTGCGGGCACGCGGGCTTTCGACGGAGAAATCGTGCTGCATGGCACCAGTCTCCGGCGTTTTTCGAATTGGGCGCTGGGCGGTGCAGCGAGTGCGGAAAAGGCGGCGTGGCAGTTCAGCCGCGGTGATGGTCCGTTTTCGCTGTCATCCCGGTTGCAGTTGCGTCCGGGTGCAATGGCCTTGCGCTCCGCGAGCGTAGAATCCGGCGCCACGCGGTTGTCTGGCGATCTCGATTGGAGCTGGGAGCGGCAGCGGACTTTGGACCTTTCGATAGATGCAACAGAGATTGATCTGACATCTGTTGCGCCCGGCGTGCTTGCACTGCGGGGCCGCGCTGATGGCGGGCAAGGGGAAAAAATACCCGATTCGAAAGGCACATCAGGCTTGCTGCAGGTAATTGGGGCCAAGGCAAAGCAGATCAGCGATTTTGGCGGCACGGTGTCGCTCGACCTCAAGACGCAGCGTATCACAGACGGCTCGACGACGTTGCACGACGTCGATGCGAAGCTGAAGATCGAGCGTTCAAGCGTAACGTTCGAGCACCTGCGCGTTGCGACGACGACGGGCCTCGCAGCCGAGGTGAGCGGCAAGCTCGACAGGCTCGATGCCACACCAGCCGGAGGTTTGCGCGGTTGGCTGCGGGCTTCAGACCCGGGCAGCGTCCGTGAGCTTGTCGCTACTCTGCCCGCTGCGGCAGCAAAGCTTGTTCCGGCCTGGTCGCGGCACGTGGGGAAAGTCAGGCTGGGGTTTGAGAGCCGCTTCGGCGGGCGAAACCCTGATGCGCTCACACTGGATGCAAAGGGTGAGATCGATGACGGCGCGGTGAGCCTCGAGCTGGTGCTGGACGGTGGTCTGGATGGCTGGCGAAAAGCGCCCGTCGTCTTTGACCTGCGCCTGGAAAGCAAGGATGTCATGGCGTTTGCCCACCGCCTCGGCGCGCGCAATCTGGTCGCTCCAGCGCCTGCAAATCCAGGCAAGGCGCAGGCAAGTCTGGTCCCTGGCACACTCATGATAAAGGCGTCTGGCGCTTCGCCGGCCTCCCTCGTCACGCTGGCGCGGCTCGATAGCTCATCGCTCGTTGCGGTCTATTCAGGCAACACCAACCTGACGGATGCGGACGAGCTGGATCTCGCGGGCTCGCTGAATATCAGGGCCAATGATGGCCGCGACCTGCTGTTCATTCTCGGATCCACGCATCAGACAGCATTGCCGGCCAAGCGTGTGATAGCCACGGTCGATATCACGCGTACCAAAGGTCGGACGACGCTTGCTTCTCGCGAAATTGCCCTTGGTGACAATCGTCTGGCAGCCAAACTGGAAATGTCATCGACGGTCGCTGGCACGCTCCGGCTGGATGGTCACATCGGGATGACGCATGCGACGATGCCAGAGCTTCTGGGCTTCGTCTTGGATGGACGCACCACTTCGAACCGATCACCGGCCGAGACGGCGCCGGGAGAAAAAGATGCCGGCAGCGAGCAGGGTGGACGGCTCGCCTCGGCGGTTGCGGAGGACACACCCGCGTGGCCGGCCAAACCGTTTTCCTTCCGTCTTCTGGATCGGATCGAAGGCGCCCTCGTCCTTACCTCTCCTAGACTCCAGCTTGATAGCGGCCTCGTTGGTGAGGACGCCCAAATGCGCATCGAGCTCAAGCAAAACGAAATCAACGTATCGAGGCTGACTGCCCGGGCGATGGGCGGCTCGCTGGAGCTGAAAGCATCGATCAAACCGACAACGGCAGGTGCTCAGGTCACGATCGACGCTACCGTGGACAACGTCCGGCTGTCGGAGCTGGGGCCGCTCAAGGCTGCAGCCAAGCCCAACGGCACTGCCAATCTGCGGCTATCGATGACGGGGCGCGCGCTTAGTCCCTTGGGTGCCATGGCAGCGATGCGCGGCGGCGGCGAGCTCAGCTTGCGCGCTGCGCGGCTGACCGGCATCGGGGCGGATGTCGTAGATGCTACAGCGCGCAAGCTGATTGATGGGGCGGAAGGCATTACATCAGCGGCGATCGAGAGCGCGGCCCGACAAATCATGGCGGCTGGTACGCTGGATCTGGGTGACCGCAGACTGGCGGTCGAAATAGCTGATGGTGTGCTGAAGATCGCAGCGTTCAAGTCGGGCGGCGATGCTGCTGAGCTGACAAACACAACCACAATCGATCTGGTGCAGCTGAAGTTCGATAGCGAGTGGCAGATCGCGCCGCAAAAGCCGTTGGTGGTAGGCAATACTGGTGTCCTGCGTTCGCCCCTGCCGCCTCTGTCTGCTGTCTGGACGGGGCATCTGCGCGACCATCGCAGCATTTCGCCGCGTCTTTCCACCGCTGCGCTCGAACGCGAGCTCGCCGTGCGCAAGATGGAACGCGATGTGGAAAGGCTGGAAGAGATGCGTCGCCTCGACGAGCAGCGGGCGCGCGAGGAGGAGGAACGTCAGCGGCAGCGGGACGCCGAAGCCCGCAGGGGCTTGTTGCCAGGCGTGGGCGATGACGCTTCTTCTGCCTCCCAGAGAGGTGGGGTGGCGGTCCCATTGAAACCTGCTGCAGGGGGGCAGCCTCCCCCTGCCGGAGCAGCCCCTGGAAATCCCGCTAGCCCCGTCGTGATCCCTTCTCAGAGGGGCCGACCCTATGCGCGGCCTGGTCAGCTTCTTCCCAGCCCGCAATAGAGGGGGCAGCAGCGGCGGAAGGTGGCGGCGCGGTCGGTTCCGTCATACGCACCAGTCCTCCGTTCCGGGCGTAGGCCAGTATCCAAACCCGCACCGCGCCCGACAGCCCGGCATCACCCCGGGTCTGGTCGATGCGGCGAACAAGCTCCGTCAACGATATGCCTTCCCGCTCCGCCGCCTCGCGCAACGCGTCCCAGAACGCGCGCTCCAGCGATATCGAGGTACGGTGACCGGCGATGGCAAAGGAATGCTTGACTGGCCGCGCCGCACCTGCCGCTTCCTCCGTCGCGGCTGCAGCCAGAGCCGAGCGATCAGCCTCGTCAGGTGGCATTCTCATCCCCAGGAGCGTCCGCCGCCGTCCGGCGCGCACCGTCGAGCTCGCGCTCCGCTCTTTCACGATCGGCCGCCTCGCGCGCACGCTGCAGCTTCGTTCGGCCGTGTACGGCTCTGTTTTCCGCCGCCTTCCGCACGCTGTCGGCCCGTCCCTTGGCCTTGCGTGCACGCCGCAAGTTCACGATTTCTGCGCTCATCGCTATCCGCTGCCAAGCCTCTGATCTTGTTCTTGCGCTCGCGTCGTAACCGGGGCCGCGCTCGTACGCCTCGCTAACACAGTCCACTTTGCGCGGCCAGCAGAGACAAGCAGCAGAGACAAGCATCGGCAATTGGCGGCCTTCACCGGCACGCACCTGCGATGGAGCGGGACTGGGCAGGATGGTGGCGAGCGATGCTCATGCAACAGACTATATTTGCCGCGGTCTCGGGCTGGCTCCGGGGTGTGGCGAGCAGATGTCCAATCGCTGGCGGAACATCTGCCTGGATGGCCCGCGGTGCCTTCGTGCCGGTTCATGTGCGGTACAGGTTCGCCCTGTCAAGATAGGTCTATGATCGCGAACCCGCGCGAGAGGCGGCCAATGTCCCATCATTCCACAGGTTCACCATCCTCGTTCACGCCCTGGCGTAGCGCTGTTTTCGCGCTGGCAGCGCTGGCGATTGCCTGGCCTTCGGCCGAGCCGGTCGCACGTTCGGGACTTGCCGGGAGCGAATGGCGCGTTGCGGAGATCGAGGGGCGGGACGCCGCGGGCGGGGGAACGTTGCGCTTCACTGTTACTTCGGTGCGCGGCAAAGCGGCCTGCAACACTTTCTTCGGCTCGTTTCGGGAGGCCGGAAAGTCGATCAAGATCGACGGCATCAACAGTACCCGGATGCATTGCAATGGCCAGATGCAACTCGAGCGGCAATTCCTCGCGGCGCTGTCCAAGGCGACCGCCTACCGGATTGAGAGCGGTACGCTGTTGCTGACCGCACCGGATGGCCGGGTACTGGTGCGTCTCGATGCCTGAGGGCTGTCAGACGACCCAAGGCGGGAGGTGAAGGCAGTCGCGGCTCGGGCGATGTCCGAGCAAGCGGCTGGCCGGATCCTTACGACCGCTTGAGCAGGAACACCGCTTTTTCGCCGAACAGGTTCTGCAGGCCGATCGGTGAGCGCGTTGACAGCTGTTGGCCCCAGTCGTTGAAGGCGGCAGAACTCTCCACCTCTGCTCCGACGAGGTCGCATAGCTCCACAAAGTCGATAATCGTGCACAGATGTGCATCGGGGCTTTCGAACCAGGGCTCGGGTAGATTGGGCGTGACCGGCATGCGGCCTGTCAGCAGCAGTTTCGTGCGGATCCGCCAATGGCCGAAGTTCGGAAACGACACGATCGCGCGTCGACCGATCCGGAGCAGATGCTCGAGCACCATTTTGGGCTTCAAGGTCGCCTGGATGGTGAGGCTAAGGATGGCGTAGTCGAAGGCATCGTCCGGATAGTCCGCGAGGTCCTCGTCAGCGTTGCCCTGCACTACCGACAATCCGCGCGCCACGCAGGCGTTGACCCTCTCGCGGCTGATCTCCATTCCGCGACCGTCCACCTGCCGCGTATCGGCCAGCAATTGCAGCAGCGCCCCGTCGCCGCAGCCGACATCGAGCACGCGCGAACTGGGCTCCACCATTTCTGCGATCAGCAGATGATCCACACGGCGATGCGGCGTGGCCCCCCCATTGCGGGCAAGCATCAGGTCCTCCCGCCAGGCGCCGATTTCCGGTCGTTGCCTGCTCCGCGGCCGGCGGCAATTCCCCGTTTGGCGGCGGCGGAGTTGATGAAGCCCGAAACCGTGGAGAAGAATTCCGGCTCCTCCAGCAGGAAGGCATCATGGCCCTTGTCGCTCTCGATCTCCACGAAGCTGACGTTGGCGGCTACCGCATTGAGAGCTTGCACGATCTGTTTGGATTCCCGGGTCGGATACAGCCAGTCCGACGTGAAGGACACGACGCAAAACCTTGTATCGGTGCCGCGGAAGGCGTTGGCGAGCACACCGCCATATTCACCGGCAAGATCGAAATAATCCATTGAGCGCGTGATGTAGAGGTAGGAGTTTGCATCGAAGCGGTCGACGAAGGTCGAGCCCTGGTGCCTGAGATAGCTTTCGACCTGGAAATCGGCATCGAACGAAAACGTGCGCTGAGCCCTGTTTTGCAGGCTGCGCCCGAATTTCCGCTGCAGGGCTTCTTCGGACAGATAGGTGATGTGCGCGGCCATGCGCGCAACCGCAAGTCCGTTGCGCGGGTTCTTGTCCAGCTCGCGATACCGTCCGCCGCTCCATTCCGGATCGGCCATGACGGCCTGTCTGCCGACCTCGTGGAACGCGATGTTCTGGGCCGAATGCAAAGAGGCGGTTGCGATAGGCACGGCGCTGAAGACACGTTCCTTGTGCCGTGCGGCCCATTCTAAGACCTGCATTCCGCCCATCGAGCCGCCGATGACGCAGAACAGCTGGTCGATTCCGAGGTGATCTATCAACCGCACCTGCGCGTCCACCATGTCGCCGATCGTGATCAGCGGAAAGTCGAGGCCGTAGACCTTGCCGGTCGCAGGATTTATGGAAGCGGGCCCTGTCGAGCCCATGCAGCCGCCCAGGATGTTGGCGCAGATCACGAAAAAGCGATCCGTGTCGACCGGTTTGCCGGGACCGATCATGACCTCCCACCAGCCAGGCTTGCCGGTGATCGGATGCGTGTTGGCGACATACTGGTCGCCGGTGAGCGCATGGCAAACGAGCACGGCGTTCGTGCGCGCGGTGTTGAGCTCGCCGTAGGTCTGATAGGCAATTGTGAACGGGCCCAGGTCCTGCTCGCAGTCCAGACGCAGCGGCGCACTCGCGGGGAACTGCACCGCGAGGCTGGAGGGATTCTCCACCTCATCTGCTGCGAGCCCACGCAGGGGCTGGCCATTGCTCACGCCGACGATCTCCATGCTTGACGTTGTAGCCGCCGGGGCAATTGCACTCAAGTGATCGTCGCAATCCATGCTTCGACCGGATGGGTCATGTCTTACGGTTGCGGGGCCCGGTCAGTGGCGGAAGTGGCGCATGCCGGTCAGACCATGGCCAGGCCCTGCTCGTCGGCGACTTGATCACCTCCTCGTCACGCATCGAGCCACCCGGCTGGATGACCGCGGTGGCGCCGGCCTCGGCGGCCGCAAGCAAGCCCATCGGCAAACGGGAAGAACGCATCGGAGGCGACGACTGAACCTTTCAGGTCGAAAGGCCCGGCCATCTCTGCCTTGATCACAGCGATGCGGGCCGAGTTGACCCGGCTCATCTGCCCCGCACCAACGCCGATCGTGGCAGCGGTCGCTTGCGCGTAGACAATGGCATTCGATTTCACGAACTTCGCGACCTTCCACGCGAACAGGAGATCGGCCATCTCCGCTCGGTCGGCTGTCGCTTCGTGACGACCCGCAGCTCCTGGTCGACAGTGCGAGGTCGGCGTCCTGGACAAGCAGCCCGCCCGTCACCTTCTTGAAGTCGAGACGGGGAGCTGGCATCTTTCGGCCATGCGCCGCAGCCAACAGACGCACGTTGCTTCTTGGCCGCAACCGCGCCTTCTGCCTCTGCCGTGACTGACGGTGCGACGATCACCTCGACGAACTGGCGATCGACGATGCGTTGCGCGCGTCTCGGCCGTCAAGAGTCCCGATTGAAGGCGATGATGCCACCGAACGCGGATTCCGGATCAGTTGAGAAAGCGCGCTCGTAGGCGCCAGAGACAGCGAATCGGCCTCTGCGACGCCGCACGGATTGGCATGCTTGACGATGACGCAGGCTGGGCGATCGGGAAACGCCTTGACGCATTCGAGCGCAGCATCCGTATCTGCGATGTTGTTGTAGGACAGCTCCTTGCCCTGAAGCTGCACGCGCTGAGGAAATGCATGCCTGGATCGACGTTTCGCGCCACGAAGAATGCCGCCTGCTGGTGCGGATTCTCGCCATAGCGCATCTGCTTGCGCCTTGCGGAATTGCACCGTAAGGTTCGCGGGAATCCTTGGCGCGTCCCGGCTGTCTGCCCTCGTGGTCGACAACGCTACCCAGCCAGTTCGAAATCGCCGCATCGTAGGCAGCGGTCGTCGCGCAAGGCCTTCTGTGCCAGCTCGCGGCGCAGTCCGTCGTCGTCGCTCCGCCGTTCGCGCGCATCGTTCCAGGATGCGACCGTAGTCGGCTGGATCGACGACGACCGTCGACGGAAGCGTGGTTCTTCGAAGCTGCGCGGATCATCGCCGGGCCACCTATGTCGATGTTCTCGACACAGTCGTCGATAGCTCGCGCCCTTCGCGACCGTCTGCCTCGAACGCATAAAGATTGACGACCAGAAGATCGATCGGCGCGATGCCGTGCTCGGCCGCTGCCTTGTCGTGCTCGGCATTACCGCGGATGGCGAGCAGGCCACCGTGCACCTTCGGATGCAACGTCTTCAGCCGACCGTCCATCATCTCTGGAAAGCCCGTTAACTCCGACACGTCGCGGACTGGGAGACCGGCAGCCTTCAGAGCGGCAGAGGTGCCTCCGGTTGAAACCAGTTCGATGCCGTGGCCGGCCAGGGCGCGGGCAAAGTCCACGAGTCCGGACTTGTCCGAAACGGATAGGAGCGCGCGCCGCACTTTCGTCGCGTGAGACATGGGAATGGCCTTCAACCTGTTTTTTCGTTCGGGGTTCGTACACGATCGCAGCCGAGTAGCACGAAATCCCTGATGCCACGAGGCTGCCCCCGAAACAGCCAGGCCAGCCCCCGGATGTGCTCAGCACCGCTCCAGCCGCCAGCGTACCTCAGTCTCGCCATACGTGGCCCCTCGCAATACGACTTGCCGGGAATCAGCCGGACCCGCCAGATCCGCGAAATGCACGCTGGGCTCGATCGAAAGATGAGCACCCGAGGAGGACAGCCGCCAGCGATCCCCGCCCCGCGCGATCAGAACGGCGCTTTCGGCACCGTCGGATTGAGCCTGAACGGAAGGATGAAGATGGAAGTGGATCGCGTAAGGCAGATCCTGCGACAACCTGAGTGTCCCTTTCGGTGGCGCCAGGCGATCACTGCCCACCAGCTTCGTGCCATCCGCGGCCAGCGCCAGCTTGCGGCTATGGATGAGACCGAACGGCCGCAGATAGCCGTCATGTGCACCATCGAACAGATCTCCGTCCTCGCCGCGCCCGAATTTCGCCGGCACTCGACCGGGGGACCTGATAGGGGGGGCGCCGATCAATCGTTCGAGCGTTGGATGTCTGATGAGACGCGATGAGGATTGGTCACCCAGCACGAGCGTATTGTGGGTTGCTGTCGATCTGGACGTTGCAAGCCATTCCTGATCGGCTGGGCTGGGTGCGCCACCGTTGACGAGCAGCGGAGAGGTGCCGGTCGACATCTCGAACGAAAGACAGCCGGCATGAGCCTGGCCAGCATACTCCAGCTCGGGCGGCGGGCCGCCATCGACGATCACCACCACACCGCCTCGCTCCAACCGCATGTAGAGCGAATTTGGAGAGGCCGTATTGGTCTCGCCGAGCCCAACATCGTAGGCAAGTGCGGTTGCGAGGGCGTCGATCGAGGGGGCGCCCATACCATTGAAACGGGCGAGCGTCCCGTCTCCCAGCCGCATGAAGCGCAACATCGGCAATATGCGGCGGACAGCCGACTCCAGCTCCGGCGGCGTCCCACGATTGCGGGCCACGAAGCACTGCCGCAACGGCAGCAGATCCAAGAGCAGGCCCACCAGTACTCCAGGGTTGCGGCTGATATGGCCGCCGTCCGGCAGGATCTGCTGTTTCAACTCGGCTGAAAGCAGGGCTTCGACATCGGACAAGTGACGTTCGTGACCAGCAATGCACAGATCGCCGTAGACCAGGGCAATCAGTGCGAGCAGGCGGGGATAGCCGTCAGGAGCATCCCGCCAGGTTGCCGACAGGTGCAGCAACTGGTCGGCGAGGCTGTCGGCGGTCGTATCGTAGGTTCGCTGGTCGACTTCCTCCAGCAACAGTTGTGCGTTGACGATCCATGAGATCAGCCGGCGGCCGACGACAGCGGCTTCCCAGGCCACACCGGATCGCGATCGCGTGCTCCGTATCCAGTCGCGCACGAGGCTCAGTGCCGTCCGTGTCGATCGGGCAGTCGCCGCGGCCCGCAAATGGCGCAGCCAGGCAAATCCGTGCAACTCGCGCTGCCACTCTTCGGTTGGCGGGGGCAGATCGAACGGCGAGCCGGTTTCAAGATAGGCGACGCGGCCAGCCAGGCCGAAATGGCCCATTCCGATCTCGTAGGCGAAGCTGGGGTCGGCTGTACGCAGATCCTGCGGGATGATCAGCAACTCGTCGGCGACTGGGGCACCATAGCGCCATCTCAGCATGCGCGAGCCGAGCAAGCGTGCGACCGCCCCGCGTCTGGCGCGGTTGGCCGCCAGCCGTGCTACCCTGGCGCGCTCGGTAATCGTCAGCTCGCTCATCAAGGTTCCGGAACAATACGTATGTGCGGACTGGCACGTGCGCAGTCCCGAGACATCGGATAGCGACCGTGATGCAGCCTTACAAGTCGAGCAACGCAGCACCCCGAGGGAAACTGTTTGCAATGCTGGATGGTCACGCTATCCGGCGCAGACGGGCAACGTAGAAGCCGTCGATACCGCTGGCTTCAGCGCCGGTTCCGAGTGAGTGGAACGGGAATGTCCGTACATCACCGCGCGGTGTAAGGAATTCGCCGATACCGCCAACGTCCCCAGCTTCGACGGGCAGCCGTTGGAGCGCGGGATTGCGGGATAGCAGGCCTTCGATCTGGGCCTCTCCCTCTTCGGGTAGCAGCGAGCACGTGCAATAGACCAGCAGTCCGCCCGGCTTCATGACAGCAGCGGCCTTATCCAGCAATGCGGATTGCAGGCGTACAGTCCGTTCGATGTCGGCGGACCGCTTCAGGTGCAGAATATCGGGATGTCGCCGGATGGTTCCGGTCGCGGTACATGGGGCATCGAGCAGAACGCCGTCGAACGCCTCGGTTGCGGACCATGTCAGCACATCGGCTGCAACGACCGCTGCATCGAGCTGCAACCGCCTGAGATTTTCCCGAACCCGCTCGAGCCGGCCGGCGTCCACATCAAGGGCTGTGACATGAGCTCCGGCGCTCGCGAGCTGGGCGGTCTTGCCGCCAGGGGCGGCGCAGAGGTCGACGATCGTCTTGCCTGTCACGTCACCAAACAGCCTCGCTGGGATGGCGGCTGCAGCGTCCTGCACCCACCACTGCCCTTGGTCGTAACCCGGCAACTCCTCGATCCGGCCGTGTTCGCCAAGCCGGATCGAGCCGGTCGCGAGCAGAACGCCACCCAGACGCTGCGTCCAGCCCTCTGGATCGCTGGCAACGGACAGATCCAGTGCGGCCTCCTGCAGGCTTGCTGCGGCGATGGCCGCGGCCTGCTCTGCACCATAGGCCGCCACCCACTTCGCCCACAGCCAATCCGGGATGTTGCGGCGGGCACCGCCGGCCTCGGCCAATAGCTCCCTGCCCCGCTCGGAGATCCGCCGCAGCACGGCGTTGGCCAAACGGTCGAAGCGTCGTGCGCCGCGGTCGTGGCGGCATTGCTCGACGGCGATGTTGATGACTGCATGGGGCGGGGTGTCGAGCACGACGAGCTGGGCGGCGGATGCCAAAAGGATATGGCTCAGCAACCCTCGGTCGGCCGGCAGTGGTCGTTCCAGAAACGTGTCGAGCACCACCTCGAGTTCGCCCTTGCGGCGGAGCACGGTGGTTGCGATCAGCCGCGCCAGTCCCTTGTCGCGGGTCTCGAGGTCCTTGCCGGGAGCCGTCGAGAATGCCTGGGCGAGGGCGTCATCCAGTGCACGCCCGCGATCCAATACGGCCGAGATAAGCCTGACTGCCAGCGCCCTGACGGCATATCCGGGGGGCTCCCGGCCACCGACTTTTCTGTTTCCAGGGGGGCCTGGACGCGGTGCGTTCGCCGGCTTGCCGCGCGGCTGTCGTCTATCTGGCATACGCCCACTCAACTCCAAGGCCCGCGTCGGTCCGAGGCAGATCGTCCCGCGGTCGTCCAAGGACCGGGCGGGGCGGCATCGCTAGCGGGCCGATCCAGATCAAGCGGCAACGGACCGCCTGCCTGCTGCCACTCCTGCGCAAGCCGTTCCAACTCGGCGATGCGGTTCTCCATATTGGGGTGCGTTGTGAACAGGTTATCGAAGCCGCGCCCGGTCAATGGGTTGACGATGAACAAGTGGGCTGCCGCCGGCACCCGTTCCGCTTCTTCATAGGGCACCTGATGCACGGTCGCGTGGATTTTCCGCAGCGCGTTTGCGAGCCATAGCGGATTGCCGACAATTGCCGCGCCGATACGGTCAGCCTCGTATTCTCGCGAGCGCGATATGGCCATCTGCACAAGCATGGCGGCGAACGGGGCGAGGAGCATGGCCGCCAGCGTTCCTAGGAACCCGAACGGACCGCTATTGCGACGGCTGCCGAACAGCATGCCCCACTGCAGCATCGTTGCGAACATCGAGATCGCACCTGCGATGGTTGCGGCGACCGTCATGGTCAGCGTGTCGCGATTGCGGATGTGGGCTAATTCGTGAGCAATCACGCCAGCAATCTCGCGCGGATCCAACTTGTCGAGCAGACCCGTCGAGACCGCAACCGCTGATCGCGCTGGGCTGCGGCCGGTGGCAAATGCGTTGGGTTGGGGACTGTCCAGTAGATACAGGCGCGGAGTTGGCAGCTCGGCACGTGCAGCAAGGCTGGCCAGCATGTTGTGCAGGTCCGGAGCCTCCTGAGTGGACAGCTCTTGCGCCCTGAACATCTTCAGGACGACGGTATCGGAGTTCCAGAAGCTGAAGATGTTGGTCGCCATGGCGACGACGAACGCGATTGCCAAGCCCTCCTTGCCGCCGACCAATCCCCCCATGGCGAGGAAGATCAACGTCAGCACGACCAGTAGCAGCCCGGTCTTGGCGAAGTTGCTGGGCATTCCAATCTCCAACCTCTGCGTGTCGTGGCTCCGTCCGCAGGGTGCGAATGACCTGACCGAGAGACCCATTAGATGGTATAAGTGAGGCTCAGCGGCAATCCAACTGGAAGTCGGTGCGCACAACGCATCGCCCTTGATGGCAGATTGAGATGACGGAACAAGCCGACAAGACATCGAGTGCCGAGACATCGAGCGCCGGGGGGACAGGGCAGACGGTCGAGGCCCCACGCCAGCTTTCGCCCGCCGCCCGCCGCGCCCTGCAGGAAGCAGAGGAAAGGCGCCGCGATGCCGGCACAGCCAGCGGAGGCAGCCGCCCGGCCGAAATCGGTGGCAGGGAAGGACCAGATCCGGTCCGATACGGCGACTGGGAGAAGGGCGGCATCGCTTCCGACTTCTGAGCCTGCCAAGCCGGGGCAGGCACAGCGACACGGGCTGGGGCTGGAGCAGGCGATGGGGCCAGCCCAATTTGGGACAGCCGTTGCCGGGACCTCCCGATCTGGCGTGCCGCCGCGGAACATCTTCGAGAATGATACAGCCTTTGCGGTTGGCAGCGATATGCCGGGGGATACCGTGGCTCGCCGTCGAAACGTCCGGCGATCTGGCATATCTATCTGAAATAAAATGATTTTTACTGCTTTTCTGCCGGCGCATGCCTGGCCCGTTTACATTTGATCAACCGCGTTTGGCGGTGTCAGGCCCGGCTGCAGCCAATTCCCCTACCGCAGGCATCGCCGTTGCATCTGGACGTTCACGAACATTCGCTGGACCCCAGGAGATACTGTGATGCTTGCTTTCCTCCCCAAGCGCGCCAATCGCTTCAAGCGCGACGACAAGGGCAATGTGGCGATCATCTTCGGTCTTACTGCCACCGTCGCCGTGATGTTCGTGGGGATGGGCATCGACACCGGTCGCGTGGTCCACAGCAAGTCCAATGTCCGGACAGCGACCGACGCTGCAGCACTGATGGCGGCCAAGGCCCTTCGCATCGAGGGCAAGACCGAGGCCGAAGCGATCCAGATCGGCAAGAATGCTTTCGACGAGAACATGAAGGGGGCATCAGGCCGCTGGGTCAATATCGATTCCGTGAATATCTACGTCGACAACGCCAGCAGCGAGATCAAGGTCGACGTCGAGGCCCATGTGAAGATGAACTTCGCAAGCGTCCTCGGCATCACTGAGATGAAGACGCCGGCTTCCTCTGCCGCCCTGTTCGAGAAGAAGGATGTCGAGGTCAGCCTGCAGCTCGATTTGACAGGCTCCATGTGCAATGGGGGTGCGCCTGCTCCTTGCACCAACTCACCCAAAATTCAGGGTTTGAAGGATGCGACCAAGGATCTGGTCGATATCCTGATCCCGGACACACCCGCCCCACAGAAGGTGCGTATCGCGTTCGCGCCGTTCACTGCCGGCGTCAACCTGGGCAGCTATCAGGCTTCGGTGGCGGATGGCCGCACCTCCACCGACAACTGTGTTTATGAGCGTGTGTCGGATACCAACCAGGCTTCGGACGTCGCGCCGGTGGCCAACGACAGCTACATGATCCGTTCGGATCTGCAAGCCGCACCCCATGTCGTGCCGAACCCGCGCAGCTGCCCGAGCGCTCCGGTGGTGCCGCTGACGGACAACAAGTCTGCACTGAAGACTACCGTCGACGGCTATGTTGCCGACGGCTATACCGCCGGCCACAACGGTACGGCCTGGGCCTGGAACCTGCTGTCACCGAATTTCTCCAGCGTCTGGCCATTAGCCAGCGAGCCGGCTTCCTATTCGGATACCAAAACGTTCAAGAACGTGATCCTGATGACGGACGGCGAGTACAACACCAAGAACGGCAAGGGCTGGAGCGCGATCCAGGTCAGTCAGATCGCGGTCGACACTTGCAATGCGATGAAGGCCGCCGGCATCCGCGTCTATACCGTCGGCTTCGCCCTCGGCGGTAATGCTACGGCGGTCAACACGATGTCTGCCTGCGCCTCCAACCCGTCGGATTTCTTCCAGGCTGCGACCCCGGATGAGCTGCGGACCGCGTTCAAGAGCATCGCCAACAACATCATGAAGCTGCGCCTGACCAACTAATGTCTCAATCGAATTCCGGGTCGGTGTTACCAGCGGCACCGAACCGGAGAATACGAGGGGCGCACCGTCAAGGTGCGCCCCTTGTGGGTTTTGTCCGGGTTGGCTTTGCCCGCCGCTGCCGCTAATTAGCCCTGGGGCATTAGCGAGGCGGCAGATGCGACGGCGACGCTTCAGGATCGGGCGGTACATTCTGCTGGCGGCGCTGGCGATGATCGGCTGGATCGCGATGAGAGAGGGTTTTCCGCCTGCGCGCATGAGCCCGCTGCCGCTGCTGGCAATCGATCGTTATCCCGGCGTTCTCGCCGATCTGCAGATCGCCGCCCTGAAACGCGATGCCCAAGCCTGTCGCCAGGTGCTGACGAAACCGTGGATTGCGGCTGCCGCCATCGCGCCGCAGCCGATGCGAAACGGCTGCGGTATTCCGAACGGCGTGCGGATCTCAGAGGCGGGCGGTGCACGCATCCCGGTCGGCCGCATCAGTTGCGAGGCAGCGGCGGCGCTGGCGGTGTGGATCGGTCACGGGGTGCAGCCAGCCGCGGTGAAGCATCTTGGCCACCGCGTTGCTGCCGTCAGCCATTATGGCACCTACGCTTGCCGCAATATCCGCTCGTCCAATCCCCTGCTCAAGGACTTCAAGAGCGAGCACGCGCGCGGCAACGCCATCGATATTGCCGGTTTCCGACTGACCTCCGGCAAGACAATTACGGTGTCCCGGCATTGGAAGGGGGACACACCGGAAGCGCGATTCCTCCGCGAAGCCCATGCCAGTGCGTGCGGCGTTTTTCGCGTCGTGCTGGGGCCGGAAGCCAATGCTCTGCATCGCGATCACTTTCACTTCGATCGCGGCTGGCTGTGGCGCTGCAAATAGTGGCGATGCACTGCGCGGTCAGCGGATAGATCTACCTGTGTTGGCGCCGATCGTTAAAGTAGTCGCAGGTGCTGTTTCAAATTGAAACAGAAAAATACTGCTTTTAAATAACATCATGAATGAGCGTTCAAATAATTTCCAAATAGTTTTGTTCAATTTATACGAAAATTGAAATCATTTATCTTATGTTGGAGTCGTGTGGGCTCGCTGCATTGTTCTTCCTGTGGGGCTATCTGCTTCCCTGTCGGAATTATGGCCGGCCACCTCACCTGTGTTCGAGTAGTGGGGTTCTATGCGTTTTTCTCTCAACGGGCGTGGCCGGTTGCTGCGCGCTGCCGCGACCGCATGTCTGGCCATCGCCAGCGGGGCAACATTCGCGGGAAATGCCGCGGCTCAGGCCTATGTGGAGACGGGGCAGACAGGGGCTCAGACCCAGATCGACGTCAATCATTCCACGACGATTTACCTGGGGGCGGTGTCGACGTTCACGTTCGGTGGCGCCAAATACGTCATGAAGCGCGGGTCGAGCTCAACCGATGATGTAACGTTCTCGTTGTATGCAAATTCCACGTGCACAGGAACGCCGCTAAGGTCCGTAATCAACAGCAGCACTGCGTTTTCACAGAATTTCGCGACCGTACAGTTTCAGATCCCGGGCAATATCTCGCTGAGCCCGGGCATTTACTGCACGCGCATAACCTCGAACGCAGCGGACCAGCAGAATACGGCGTTCTTTATCAAGGGGTACGAGACCTGTGTCGTGCTCCCGGCGAGCGAGGCCAATGGCGCATTCTGCTCGACCACAATTCCGACACTGGCGCCGAATCTGACGCTGACCAAGAGTGCGCCTTCGCCGTCATTGATCGTGGGCAAGCAGAGCACTTATCAGTTGACGGTCACAAATTCAGGGAACATGTCGGCGTCCAACCCGCGGGTGCTGGATCGTCTGCCGACCGGATTGTCTTTCGCATCCGTGAGTGGCACCGGCTGGGCGTGCTCCGACAGCCTGGGGCTTCTCACCTGCGACCTGACCGGCACCATTGCGCCCAGTGCCAGCAGTACACTCAACATTGCGGTGACTGCCGACCCCGGGACGTCCGGGCAGACACTGACCAATTACGCTTCGGTGGATCCGGCGGGCGGCACCAGTCCGCCAACGCCAGGGGCCTCGTGTACGCCGTCTGCAAGTTGCGCCTCCAGCTCCGGCACCGTGACTTCGCCGAGCCTGACGATTTCAAAGAGCGCCCCGGTTCCGGCATTGAAGGTGGGAGCCCAGAGCACCTACACGTTGACCGTGACCAACGCCGGTACTGCCGCCACGGCGACGGCCAGAGTTCTGGATCAGCTTCCGACCGGCCTGACTTTCCAATCTTTCAGCGGGCAAAGCTGGTCTTGCAGTGCGGCCTCCGGTCTCATTACCTGCAACTATTCGGGCAGTCTCGGTGCAGCCGGCAGTGGCACCAACACGAGCTCAGTCAATCTCACCGTAGCCGCAGATGCGGGGACCGGCGGGCAGTCGCTCACCAACTATGCGTCAATCGATCCGCTCGGCGGCACCAGTCCGCCGACACCGGGCGCTTCCTGCTCGCCCTCCACGAGCTGCGCGTCGAACACCAGCACGGTAACGGCGCCGAATCTGACGATCTCCAAGAGCGCGCCATCGCCCGCGCTCAAGGTCGGTGCGCAGAGCACCTACACGCTGACGGTCACCAACACCGGCACTGCTGCTGCAACGACTGCCCGGGTGCTGGATCAGCTACCTGCCGGGCTATCGCTCGTCTCCGCCACGGGTGGTGGTTGGACCTGCACGAATGCGTCGGGTCTTGTCACCTGTAATTTCTCCGGCTCGATCTCGGCTGGCAGTGGTGTCAGCACCATCAGCGTCGTGGTGACGGCGGATACCGGCACGTCTGGAAATGCGCTGACCAACCGCGCCACGATCGATCCGACTGGCGGCCCCAACCCGCCACCGCCTGGCACATGCACGCCATCGACGACGTGCGGGACGAACACGAGCACGGTTTCTGCGCCCAATCTCACACTCTCCAAGAGCGCGCCGACGCCTTCTTTGAAGGTCGGTGTCCAGAGCACTTATGTACTCACCGTAACCAACACGGGTGCGGGAGGTGCGACTACGGCGCGGGTGCTGGATCAGCTTCCGGCCGGCCTGACGTTCGATTCTGCGAGCGGCGCGGGATGGACTTGCAGCAACGCGGCAGGGCTCGTCACCTGCAATTTCTCCGGCACAATAAACGCAAGCGGCGGCACCAGCACGATCAATGTCGTGGTCACGCCGAACGCCGGTACAGCCGGGCAGACGCTCGTCAATCATGCCTCAGTCGATCCGACCGGCGGCCCCAATCCGCCGACGCCGGGACCCGCCTGCACTACTGCGAACTGCGGCAGCAACACGAGCACCGTATCGGCGGCCAACCTTACGATTGCCAAGAGCGCTCCGACGCCGGCGCTGGCGGTCGGCGTCCAGAGCACCTACGCGCTGACCATCACGAATACCGGGGCTGCAGAAACCGCAAAGGCTGCAGTGCAGGACAAGCTTCCGGCCGGGCTGGCCTTCAATTCGGCAGCGAGCGGCACCAGTGGGATCACATGGACCTGCAGCGAGACGTCCGGAACCGTTTCCTGCGTGCTCGCATCGGGTACGATTGCAGCTGATGGCGGGTCCGCTGTGATCAACGTCGCTGTCACCGCAAATGCAGGTACCGGGGGGCAAACGCTGGTCAACTACGCTTCGGTGGATCAGACGGGAGGCCCCAGTCCGCCGACGCCGGGGCCGTCATGCGCGCCGTCAACCAGTTGCGCGTCGAGCACCGGCACGGTCTCGGCTGCGAATCTGTCGCTCGCCAAAGGGGCGCCGACGCCGGGCCTGCAGGTCGGAGCCCAGAGCACGTATCAGCTGACAGTCACCAACAATGGTGCCGCGGCGGCATCGTCGGCGACCGTACGCGACCAGTTGCCGACGGGCCTGACGTTCGTCTCCGCCACGGGAGCGGGATGGTCGTGCGCGGATGCATCCGGCCTCATCACGTGCAATTTCTCCGGATCAATCGCG
This sequence comes from uncultured Alphaproteobacteria bacterium, assembly GCA_963825625.1. Classification (GTDB taxonomy): domain Bacteria; phylum Pseudomonadota; class Alphaproteobacteria; order Rhizobiales; family Hyphomicrobiaceae; genus CAMDPA01. The sequence continues at coordinate 438,766 of CAWGUF010000009.1, forward strand.
GCGGGCGGTGGGACCAACGCCGTCAGCATACGGGTCAACGCCAACGCTGGTACCGCGGGCCAGACGCTCGTCAATCATGCCTCGATCGATCCCACCGGCGGTCCCAATCCGCCGCCGCCAGGAACTTCATGCACGACTTCGGGGAGCTGCGCTTCCAGCACCGGCACGGTCTCGGCTGCGAACCTGTCGCTCGCAAAGGGGGCGCCGACACCGGGACTGAAGGTTGGCGCGCAGAGCACCTACCTGCTGACGGTCACCAACAACGGTAGCGCGGCGGCAGCGACGGCGACCGTACGCGACCAGTTGCCGACGGGCCTGACGTTCGTTTCCGCGTCGGGGGCAGGATGGTCATGCACGAATGCATCGGGTCTCATCACGTGCAATTTCTCCGGATCAATCGCGGCGGGCGGTGGAACCAACGCCGTCAGCATCCGGGTCGGCGTCAACGCCGGTACCGCGGGCCAGACGCTCGTCAATCATGCCTCGATCGATCCCACCGGCGGTCCCAATCCGCCGCCGCCGGGAACTTCATGCACGACATCGGGGAGCTGCGCATCGGCCGGCGGCACCGTCACCGAACCGGTTCTGAAAGTGCACAAGGCGGCGCCGACGCCCGGGCTCGAGGTCGGTCTTCGCAGCACCTACGTCCTGACGGTGACAAACACCGGCGGTTTCGTTGCCAACACTGCCACGGTCCAGGACAAATTGCCCGCCGACATGAGCTTCGTCTCCGCAGGCGGAACCGGCTGGACCTGCAGTGTCGTCAGCTCTCTGATTACGTGCGACTTTTCGGGCAGCATAACAGCCGGCGGCGGCATCAGCGCCATCAACGTCGTCGTCACGCCGCTGGCGCAGGCTGCCGGCAAGACCGTAACCAATTATGCGTCCATCGATGCCAGTGGCGGCAAGTCTCCGCCGATGCCTGGACCGTCGTGCGCGCCCTCGGCGAGCTGCTCGTCGGTGTCAAGCCGCGTCGGCAGCGCCAAGCGACGCACCGAAGCGATCGTCCATAATTTCCTGGCCAAGCGCGCCGACCGGATCGCGAACAACGGCCTCGATCTCA
>CAWGUF010000010.1:0-209964 GCA_963825625.1 uncultured Alphaproteobacteria bacterium
AGGACGGACGTCCTGAGACACGGAACATCAGACGGCATGTGCTTTCCGCGCATGCCGGGTCGGTCGTTGTCGCGGCGAATGCAGGCTTCCGGGCTCCCTGACCCATGGCACGCCTTAAGCATCGGCTAACCTTGCCAGAGCTCGATTGTCGCGGAGCAGAACGCTGCACGAACCCCGCCCCAAGAATTCGCGATTTAACATGGCCGCTGTAGGGCCGTTTCGCAGAACCTGCTGGGTCGAAGTTTGGGTTTGGTCGAACATACTGATGCCCTTGATCGGTGCACCGGTCGATAGTGACCGTCGAGTGCTGAAGTCCTTGGCAAGGAGCAACCGCCTCATTGGTGAGGCACACCAGCGGGAAGCAAATCCCGACAAGAGTGAGTACGCTTTCGACGGCTGCTTGTGCTCCACGGAGCTTACTACCATATGCAAGCTACACGTTACATAATCGTCGATCGTATTCGGCATAGACGCATCAACGAGGCATAGCTACCCCTGACATTGTGGACGTTTTCAACCGGACCGGAATCCGCCGGTTCTTGGCCCAATGCACGAGGAGTAGCTATGACCATCGGAACAGTGAAGTTTTTTGACGTCAATCGCGGGTTTGGTTTCTATTCAACCCGAGGACGGATCAAGGACGTGTTCGTCCATCATTACCGCAGTCCAGTTTGCGGGCCTCGACGAGTTGCACGAAGGACAGAGATTCGGTCCTGACGAATCACGACAGGCAATACGGCAAGTCGGCCGCCAGCAATCTTGCAGTGATCGACGAACGCCAGAGCAGGGCCGCTTGCAGTTATGCTGTGGGCGGCCGGGCGGCGGTATCTGAGAGCGGATTGGCTGCAGCTATCGGAGGAACCACTTGATGCTCGATGAAAACTGCCGAGCTGGAAGGCACGCAAATCGTTGGAAGCGTAGGCCAAATGGGCAAGGCCATTCTGAAGAGGCTTGTCCTCCCAGCTTGCAAAAGCGTGGAGCGCCGAGCAGTTGGTTACATTATGGTCAACATTCTCAATGACGAGTACGTCACCGGGAAGACCGGGCGCAGGCCCTGCAAACGTTTCAATAGCATGCACTCCCGGCGCCGATGGCTGGATGGCGATCCGCGGGTGTGACCGGCGAACCCGATGAACCTTCAGTGTTTCAGGAAATGGCGATCACACTCCATCTTCATTTCCGTATACTTCAAACGCAAGGGCTGGGCGGCGGTGGAATTCTACCGGACATTTGCGCGACGAGAGGCCTTGGAAGGCTCCGACCAGTGGATACGTCGCCACCGGCGCAATCGTGATCGCTGACAGTATGCGTTCGTCAATCGCAATGAATGAAGGATCCTAGTCACATTTCGAGATCCGACACCTGCATCTAGGGCTTATCGTGCGCATCCGCACGGCAAATCCAAGCGATTTGGCCGATGTGTTCACGTGCAGGGAGCTGGGATTTGGTTGACTGGTAGAAACAAACACAGGCATAGATGTCAGATTGGGAGGGCAGCTGGAGGAGCAAGTGCGAGATGGCGCAGTCCACATAATCTGTGATCCCGAGTGTATCCTGGGATATGTATCATTTGCCCAAGTTTTCAATGATCTATTCATAGCATTCGATCGCCATATTGCCTGAACACCAACGGGAAAGGGTTAGGAAGTTAATTGGAGTTCGTGGAGGGGGTGGCGATTGAGCGAGCGATTGGTCCATAGTACTGTTGCTGATGAAAAAATACTGGCAATATTGCCTTTTATGACAATCGCGGCGACCAAAAGACAGGCAGCTGCGAAGAACTCGACTTCTGCAGAGTATTATCTTCAAGGTGGTCTACCGTCTGCCAATTTAAGTCGAGGTGGGTAGCAATTTGCGCGTCGCGACCAAGGTTCGAGTACATAAAGTTGATCCAGATCAGTCCGCTATGCGATTTAAAAGTCTATACTAGAATTTGTTCTTTTTACAACGCATCACTCTGAATTCGTCAGGGCAATCTTTGTGCGCCGCACCAACGGGCTCGCGCTGCAATATACTCAAAAAAGGAACGCCACATGCCAACTGAAAGCCGCGGCGGCGATCGGGCCCCTGGGGCCAGGGCGGCAAGGTCCAACCGAATCTGGAAGACTTGATCCGAAAAGGCCAGGACCAGCTGAAAGCTATCCTCCCTAGCGGGAGCCCAAGGGGCGTCTTAGCTATTGCCCTTGTCTTCCTGGCTGGTTTCGGCGTCTGGACGGCCTACTACACGGTTCCGAGCGACTCAGTTGCTGTAGTGCGCCGTTTTGGCAAATATATTCAGACCGTCACGCCCGGGCTGCATTTCAAGCTGCCCTTGAACATCGACACGGCAACGATTGTTCCCCGTAAAGCGCCAGCTCAAGCAGGAATTCGGGTTTTCTACTGCCGGTGCTCGAGATCCGTTTCAGAGTCCGCGACCTGGCGATGAGTTGAAGGAAACAGAAATGGTTACTGGGGACCTGAATGCCGCCCTGGTCGAATGGGTCGTGCAATATCGTATCTCCGATCCCGAAAAGTTCCTCTTCGAGGTCCGTGAGCCGAGAGAAACACTCCGCTACGTTTCTAAATTTGTCATGCGCGAGGTCGTTGGAGATCGCACGGTCGACGAGGTTATTACTATCGGTCGGCAGGAAATCGAGACGGAAGCGCTTGCAAAGATGCAGGCACTCTCGACCAAGTATGCGATGGGAATAAGTATCGATCAGGTCCAGCTGAAGAATATCAATCCGCCAAAACCGGTACAGGAGTCGTTCAACGAGGTGAATCAAGCGCAGCAGGAGAAAGAGAAGCTGATCAACGAGGCGCGGCGTGACTATAACAAGGTGATCCCTTTGGCCGAGGGAGAGAAAGACCAACGAATCCGCGAAGCCGACGGTTACAGGCTGAAGCGGGTCAACGAGGCGGAAGGCGACACGGCTCGCTTCAACGCTCTATTGACCGAATATAGCAAGGCCCCGGAAGTCACGCGCCGCCGCATCTACATCGAGACTTTGCAGGACGTGATGCCGAGCATTCGCTCCAAGATCATCGTCGATGAACAAACCCGCGGTATTCTACCCTTATTGAATCTCGACAACCAGAATCGGGTCCAGCCATGACCATGATCACTCGGGGTGTCATCCTGGCTATCGTAGGTTTCGCAATATTTGTCGCGACAAGCTCGATATATTCGGTAGATGAAACCGAACAGGCCATTGTCACCCAGTTCGGAAAACCTGTTGGCGCACCGGTGACCACCGCCGGCTTGAAATTCAAGCTGCCGTTCATCCAGGAGATCCACTCGATCGACAAGCGGATTTCGAGTGGGACGGAACACCTTCCGATATGCCGACCAAGGATAAGCTCTACATCTCGGTCGATGTCTTTGCCCGCTGGCGCATTACGGAACCTCTTCAGTACTTTCTACGATTGCGTGATGAGCGTAGCGCGCAGTCTCGCCTCGACGATATCCTTGGCAGTGAAATCCGAAATGCAGTTGCCAAGCACGAACTCATAGAAATCATTCGCACGACCAAGGATCGCGTACCGTTGCGTGACGCAATTCTCACGACTGCCGAGCGCAAGCTGGATATGGGCTTGCTCGTGCCGATCCAAAAAGGCCGCATGCTGGTCGAGCAGGAAATCTTCACCGAGGCAACCGAGAAGCTACGCGTATTTGGCGTCAGCCTGCTCGACATCCGATTTAAGCGGATCAACTACAATGAGAGCGTACGTCCAAAAATTTATGACCGGATGATCAGTGAGCGTCGTCAAATTGCCGAGAGGTTCCTGGCTGAAGGCAATGGCGAGGCTGCAAGAATACGGGGCAACCGTGTGCGCGATCTGAACAAGATCCAATCTGAAGCTTACCGGCAGGTAGAGGAGATCAGGGGAATTGCCGACGCAAAGGCGACCCAAATCTACGCAAAATCTTACAATCAAAGCCCCCAGGCGGTCGAATTCTATGAATTCACGCGGACGATGCAGTCGTACAGGTCGATTATCGCCAAGGACACGACGCTTGTACTCTCCACTGGGAGTGAACTATTCAAGTACTTGAAGGGGATGGGGGGGGCTGCCAAGGATGTCGCGGCAGGTGGGGCCCCACAGTCCAAGGTGCCAACTGGGCCCTCACCATAAAAATTCTGGGGTCCGCGGCGTGATGAAAAAAATGCCCTTGGGGGTCTGCTACAGGATTTGGTCTTCCCAGCTGGCCAGGCACTGGGTCTTGGCGGAGAGATGGCGAAGCGAGGAATGGTCATGCACATCGAGATCAGCACGGACAATAACATTAGCGGGAGTGACGGCTTCACGGCTCATATCAAAGGGTTGGTGCAAAGCTCACTCATCCATTTCGCCACTCAGATTACGAGGGTGGAAGTCCATCTTAGCGACTCGAACGCCGGTAAAACCGGGCCGGATGATAAACACTGCATGATCGAAGCCCGGCTCGAGGGACGTCAGCCCACAGCTGTCACTCACATAGCTGCGACATTGGACCAAGCCGTAAAGGGCGCGGCTGACAAGATGAAGAGATCACTAGAAAGCACTCTCGGTCGGCTGCGTGACGATCATTAGCCAACCGGTGCTCCACCCGAGCACGAATACCAACGGTTCCATTTGCTGCCGGCCGCCGCCCAGTCCGACTGCGACCATTGGGGTTCGCGGTTAAGCCCGCTGAAAATATTAGAAGCCGCCCAGACCTGCTTAGGTTCATTGTTTCCGCTGGGGACCAGTTGGGTCATTCGCTTTTCTACAGACAACACGAAGCCCACGGTCAGGACCGCCAAGAGTAATTCTGCAGTGGTCTGTTTTATGGGGTCCAGCATCGATCGCCGGGACGGCACGCCAGTTCGCCCTGCATGTCGGCAGGGGGCCCTGACCCACGTTGCGCTGAATTGCAGCAGTACGGTCGGTATCTGGTCTATCGCGTCGGGGGTTCTCGGTTCGTGCCGCAAACGGTCGGTCTGGCGTGGAAACCGGGAGCGCGGCTTCTGGTCCACATGCCCGCCCCTGACTCTCAGCACGAAGCAACCGCAATTGTGCGTGTAGACAACGAGCCCAGCCTAGTTTGCATTACTGCGAGTTTCCCTCCTGCCATTGGGCCACTACTTGCCGTCGATGCAGGACGGAATTTAATTAATGCAAGCTTGGCGCATTGTCCGCGCCGCAGCGTGTCGCACAATCCATCCTGATACATGAATCAATTGGCGGTTCGTTCGATTGCCTAGCGTTCTGAAGGTGTTGCAGCGGGGACCTTCACCGGTTCGACCGCATCTGGTTCCGCCTCGTCGAGGCGGCGCTTAATCTCAGCGACTTTCTTCTGCTCCCATCGAGCCAGAGCACCTGGCGAATGCCCAAATACGCCAAATGCGTGTCCGAGCACACCAACGCCCCACCCGAGCAATGGCCACTGCACCCACCAACCTGACCCCGTGCCGAGATCAATGGCAAGCAGCACGGCCATGACCAACGCGAACACGGCAAGATGGATGTAGAAGCCCTTGATCGCGGCCACTTGCCGCTTGGCGAGAGACAGCTTCTCGTCCTCAGTCATCGTATCACATCCCAATCAACCGGCTGCTCCAGCCCGCGACGGACCATAGGCATCTAAAACCTAATCAGTCCAAAGCCTTCGCACATTGTTCTGCATCAATCGGCTGCCGCCAGAGCCATTCGCTACTCTGATGCATTGCGGATGGACGCGGGAAGAAGGCGTCGCTCACGATCGGGGCCGTCGCGCATACTAGTACCCGGAATCATAAGTCGCTGAGACGACGCCCTTTGACGCGGCGCTGGTGGACCTTCGACTTGGTCCACACGAATGGCTCGGCGTCCTCGTTGTAGGTCTCGATGAAGGCATCGATGTGCTCCTTGAGCTGCTCGACTGAAGTGAACGAGGCGCCGGTGAGCGATTGGCCTTGCAGGATCGAGAACCAGCCCTCGACCTGGTTGAGCCACGACGCGCGCGTCGGCGTGTAGTGGAAGGTCACCAGGGGATGCCGCGCCAGCCAGTCCTCGTTCTTCTTGTGGGTGTTCAGATTGTCGAGGATCACCTCGAGCCGTTGCTTCGGATAGGCCGCCACCACATCGTCCATGAACGCCAGGAACTCCTTTCGGCGCCTGCGCTTCTCGTGCTTGGCCTTAACCTTGCCGGTGGCCACCTCGAAGGCTGCGAACAAGGTCGTGGTGCCGTGGCGCTTGTAGTCGTGGCTGTGTCCGGTCAGCGCGCGTCCGTTCGGCAGCTTCAGATAGCCTTGCGCTCGCTGCAGAGCCTGGATCGAAGGCTTCTCGTCGATGCAGATGACAATCGCCTTGTCGGGCGGCGCCAAGTAGAGGCCAACGACGTCGGCGGCTTTGGCGGCGAACTCGGGGTCTTTGCTCTCGCACCAGCTCTTGCGGCCACCCAGATCGATTTTCTGTTTCCGCAGCGAACGCCAGACATACTGAACGTCGACGTCGCCAAGCGCCTCCGCGATCAGTGGTCCGTTCCAGCGCGCAAAGCCTTTGGGCGGCGACTGATCGGTCGAGCACGGCTCGAATGCGCTTGTCCGTCGCCTCGGTATAGATCGGCGGTGTGCCGGATCGCGGCAAGTCGTCGAGGCCAGCAATCCCTTCGCGCGCAAAGCGCCCCCGCCACAGGCTCACCGTGGTAGGGGTCGTATCGAGTTCACGCGCGATCTCGCGCGTCGATGTCCCTTCGGCTGCCTCCAGCACGATCTTGATCCTCAGCAGCAGCTGCTGCTCGGTGGTTGCGGCACGAAGCAGAGCCTCAAGCTCCGCGCGCTCTTTCGGCCTGAGCCGGACCTTGATAGCATCGGGAATCATCCCACGATTGAATCACGCGACCCAGCGCGCCGATAGTGCAATCCCGACTCAGTCACTTCGAATAGTGGGTACTAGATCGACAGCGGGAGCTATGGCCGGAAGTTGGTGACGGCGAGAATCGGGAAGGCGGCATATCGTGGGGGTGCTTGACGCCTCCACTTCTCCAGCGAAGGAGTGATATGCCGTGCCCAACGATAACGTCGTCCGACTGATTCAGCCAGGAGCCTTCGACGACCAGCTCACGGAAGTCCTGCGCAACGGGGCGCGTGCCCTGCTCGCGCAAGCGGTCGAGGCTGAGGTTGCCGGCTTCCTCGCCAAGCATGCCGAATTCAAGACCGAGGATGGCCGCGCCCGCGTCGTCCGCCATGGCCATCTGCCCGAGCGCGAGGTGATGACCGGCATCGGTCCGGTCGCCGTGCGCCAACCGCGCGTGCGTGATCGCGGCGTGGCGGCCGATGATCCCGGCCGCATCAGGTTTTCGCCGTCGATCCTGCCGCCTTACATGCGCCGCTCCAAGTCGATCGAGACGCTGCTGCCGATCCTCTACCTCAAGGGCATTTCGACCGGTGATTTCTCGGAGGCGCTGGCAGCCCTGCTCGGCAAGGATGCGGCGGGGCTTTCGGCATCCGCCATCGGCCGTTTGAAGGACGGCTGGCAGGACGAGCACGCAGCGTGGCAGAAGCGCGATCTCTCGGCGAGGCGCTACGTCTACGTCTGGGCAGACGGCATCCATCTGCAGGCGCGGCTCGAAGACGAAAAGCAATGCATCCTGGTCATCATCGGTGCAACGCCGGAGGGCCGCAAGGAACTCGTCGGATTCACCGATGGCGCACGAGAGAGCGCACACGATTGGCGCGAGCTTCTGCTCGATCTCAAGCGCCGTGGGCTCGACGTATCGCCCGAGCTGATGATCGCCGACGGCGCGCTCGGGTTCTGGAAAGCCGCCGGCGAGATTTGGCCGAAAACTGCCGAGCAACGGTGCTGGGTGCACAAGACCGCGAACGTGCTCGCCAAGCTGCCGAAGAGCCAGCAGCCGAAGGCCAAGCGGAGCCTGCAGGAGATCTGGATGGCGGAGACCAAGGCCGCCGCCGAGGCCGCTTTCGATGCCTTCCTCGAGAGCTACGCGCTGAAATACGAGAAGGCCGCCGATTGCCTGGCGAAGGATCGCGACACGCTACTCGCCTTCTACGACTTCCCCGCCGAGCACTGGAAGCATCTGCGAACGACGAACCCTATCGAGAGCACATTCGCGACTGTCCGCCACCGCACGGTCCGCGCCAAAGGCTGCCTCTCCAACAAGACTGCGCTCGCCATGGTGTTCAAGCTTGTCGAGGGTGCGCAACGCTCGTGGCGCCGTCTCGACGGACACGCCCAGTTGCCAAAACTGATCCTGGGTGTGAAATTCGCTGACGGGCTGGAGGTCGCCGCCAAGTCGATCCGTCAGTCCGAAACCGCCGCCGCCTGACCGGCCCGGCCGTCACCAAAAATTGGCGATAGCTCCCGACAGCGGCCCCGGGTTCGAAGCTGCCGCGCATGCCGCAAGCAGCTTTGACCGGTGGTTATTGTGGCGCACATGCTGAGCCGCTCTGCTTCTGCCCTCTTTACAACGTGGGTGTTGCGCACCGGCACAATGACGGCTCAGGGTCAGTCGTCGGCGAGACATCGTATTGGCGCCAATCAGAACTCGCCGATCAGGCGTCTATACTCGGCCTCGGGCAAGCCGTAAGACGCGCCGGCAAGGTGTTCGAGCTTGGCCCGATCAAGTATTGTTATCTCACCACGCCTGGCTCGAATGAGCCGTCTGCCTTCCAGGATGTGCAACGTGTCGGTCACGCCTGGGCGCCGTACGCCCAGCATCGTCGACAAGAACTTGTGAGTGAGCGGCAGCACGTCGCCGTCGATTCGGTCGTGGCACATGAGCAACCACCGCGCGAGGCGCTCGTCGATGTGGGAACTGCCATTGGCCAGAGCTGTCTGCGCGGTCTGTGTGGTGAAGGTATGGACATAGCGTAAGAGCAAGCGATTGAGACTCTGGCTCTGTTGAACCGCAATCAGGAATGCTGCGGTCTTGATCCTGTGACCGGCGCCGGCGAGCTGAATGTACTGGTCGTGCGGGCTCTGGTCCGAGCCGAGCAGCAGCGGAAAGCCGCCCATGCCTTCACGACCATAAATGCCCACCTCGATCCTGTGTACATCCGCGCGGGAGGCCACCACGGAGACGATACCGCTATCGAGAAAGAAAGCATGCTCGATCCGCTGGTGGGCGGCTACGACGGTCCTGTTGACCTCCAACTGGATCGGTTCGAGATGCGGCGCCAGCAGCGCGAAATCTGCCGAAGACAGCAGCGACAACAGACGATTGGTGACGGACGATTGAGCGATCACCGGCACAATCTAACACCCATACTTGAATGAGCACGCAAGCCGGACACAAGCCACAGCTCGCGCTTAATGTGCTATTATAACACAGCGCGATGATGCCGACATTGTTCGAGAACAATGAGAACCCGTTCGAGCATACATGGCCCTTTGCCACATTGGTACGGTACGAAGCGCAGACCGGTGACGTATCAACTGAATGCATCCGCGCTGTCCAGCTACGGGCCTCATCTCCGCGATTCTTGACGGTCGCCGATGACGTTTCCTGTCAATCAGAACTTCCCGATCAGCCGCCGGTACTCGGCCTCAGGCAAGCCGTAAGACGCGCCGGCAAGACGTTCGAGCCTGGCGCGATCAACGATCGTTATCTGCCCACGCGCGGCCCGAATGAGCCGTCTGCCCTCCAGGATGTGGAGCGTGTCGGTCACGCCTGAGCGCCGCACGCCCAGCATCATCGACAGGAACCTGTGAGTGAGCGGCAGCACGTCGCCGTCGATCCGGTCGTGGCACATGAGCAGCCAACGCGCGAGACGCTCGTCGATGTGGGAGCTGCCATTTGCCAGGGCCGTCTGCGCGGTCTGCGTCGTGAAGGCGTGCACGTAGCGCAACAGCAGGCGATTGAGGGTTTGACTTTGTTGAACCGCACGCAGGAACGCGGCGGTCTTGATCCGGTGAGCCAGCGCCGGCGAGCTGGATGTACTGGTCGTGAGGGCTCTGGTCCGAGCCGAGCAGGAGCAGGAAAGCCGCCCATTCCTTCACGACCATAGATCCCGACCTCGATGCTCATCGCGTCCGCACGAGACGCCACGACAGAGACGATGCCGCTGTCGAGGAAAAAGGCATGCTCGATCGGCTTATTGGCAGGCACGACGGTCTTGTTGACTTCCAAGTTGACGTGCTCGAGATGCGGGGCCAGCAGCGCGAAATCGGCGGACGAAAGCATGGCTAGAAGGCGATTAGAAACAGAAGATTGAGCGATCACCGGCACTGCCTCTCACCATGGTTGAATCCGAGCGGAAGTTCGACACAGTCCGTAGCCTCGCGCCCGATAGGAACTGCACGGCACATCGCGATAAGGTTAGCATTGCTCGAGATCAACAAGAATCCCGTGCGACGGCCGCTGTCCGAGGGGTTGGTGCGGTAACGTACCAACTGTTGACGCTGTGTCTGTCGGAGCGCCCTGTCAGTTAATGAAGAGCTTCGTACCGAGTTCAGCCAACTTCACCAACCCGTTTGTTGGTGGTCGCGTCCGCCGTGTGTGGTCTGCCGAGTCCGAGCGGGACTCGAGCTGGCTTGTTACGGCGCTTGGACCGGTTGCGACGGGCCGGCAGGTCGCGGCTCGCAGCGAGCTGTTCGCGATCGGCGACCCGGCACCATGCTTCTACCTTCTCCTATCGGGCGAGCTGCTCATCCATCGACGGCGCACGCCATCAATGGCGGGACGTGCGAAGGCTGCAATCCGACTTGTGTCCCCCGACGAGCTGTTCATTTTCGACTGCGACGGCAAGCACCTGGCAGATTGCTCGGCTATCACCGATTGCGTCCTCCTTCGCATCGATCGTCGTCGGATGGAACGGCTCGCTGTGCTGGACCCTGTCCTGCGGGGCGTCCTGCATCGCCTCCACGCCAATGAGATCGAGTGGTTCCTGCAAACTCTCGGCGCCTATGACGGCAGGGCGCAACACGATCAACCCGACCAATCAGAAACGGAGTTCGTCGCTGATCCAACTTCGGGGCAGTGGCAACAGAGCACCGCGTCGTAGCGGGGCGGCGCGGTGCTCGAATTTGCAGTGAGAAGCGCTTGGTACCGGCGGCGGTCACCGGACGCACCTCGCTGTCCCGGTCGTACAGACACTCAACGCGCATCCCTCCCCCGCGTGTTGGGCGCAGCGGGACCCGGCCTCCCCCCTCGCCGGGTCCCGCTTTCTCCTCGTCATCTGGCTTGCAGACCGTAAAGGCCTCGCACGATGGATCAGCTATCGGTAGGCATTCCTGCCTTGGTTGCCATCGCTGGCCTGCGCACCCTGCTGGTCGAGGACTCGTTGATGGTCGGTGACGCGATCGTGTCGATTTTGGAAAGTGCGGGGCTTGTAGTAGCCGGTCGAGCTGGGTCCATGGCCGAAGCTGACCTGCTGACTGGCGCGCAGGATTTCGACGTAGCGGTGGTCGATATCGAACCCTATCACGAGATGAGCTACGGACTGATCGAGCGACTTGCCAACAGGGGTGTTTCCGTTGTCATCATCTCGATCGATGAGCTGCCCTCAGCCCAGGCCGACAAGGTGGCGGCGGTTTTGCCAAAACCGTTCCGGGCTGTTGCTCTGTTGACTGTAGTTCGGCGTATTGCTGCTGCACGCTACGCCGCCATCGCAGCTAAGTCCCCGCGCCAGGCGGCGTGTGCAGTCCTGCGGTGACCTGATTGCGGTTGCTCCCAGTGGGCAGCCATGGTTGAAGTCGTCCCGGGGGCGAAGCCGGCGAGCAGGAGCCACCGATGCCAAGCCGGGACCCTCCTGGTGAGACCAGCGATGCCCGACTAGCCAAACTTGAGGCCATTCTGAACACGGCGGTTGCGGCCATCGTGACTATCGATGGTGCGGGCATCATCGATAGCATCAACCCCGTAACGATCGCCATGTTCGGCTACTCACCGGATGAGCTGATTGGCCGGAATGTCAAGGTGCTGATGCCCGAGCCCTATGCGGCAGAGCACGACGGATATCTGGCGAGCTACCTCAGTACCGGCGCCAAGAAGATCATCGGCATTGGCCGCGAGGTGACAGCGCGGCGCAAGGATGGTTCGATCTTCCCCATGCATCTCGCCGTGAGCGAGTTTGAAGCGAATGGGCAGCGGCACTTCGCCGGTATCATCACTGACCGGAGCGCGCGCCAGGCGGCGCAGGATGCGCTGAAGGAGAGTGAGCGTCGTCTGATGAAGGCGCAGAAGATGGAGGCGGTTGGTCAGCTGGCCGGCGGCCTCGCACACGACTTCAACAACCTGCTGACCGTCATTGTCGGCAATCTCGAACTGATGGAGCCACACTTGGCCGACAAGCGGCTAGATGACCTCCTCCAGCGAATTCAAGATGCCGCTGCAAGCGGCGCCGATCTGACACAGCGCCTGTTGGCATTCTCCCGGCAGTTGCCACTCGACCCGCAGACTATCAAGCTGAATGCCTTGGTCGTGCGCACATCTGAGCTTCTGCGCCGAATGATTGGCCAGAACATCACCCTCAGCACGACGCTGGCGCCAGCCCTGTGGGACGTAACGGCCGATCCACCCCAGATCGAAAGCGCGCTGACGAACCTCGTCATCAATGCGCGTGACGCCATGCCCAATGGCGGCCGCCTGTTGATCGAGACGCGCAACGTCACGGTCGACACCGAGGCGGTCGAAGCAGGGCTGGATTTGAAGCCTGGTGACTATGTGGCCACCATCGCGTCCGACACGGGGATGGGTATCCCGCCAGAGATTCGCGCCCGCGTGTTCGAGCCGTTCTTTACCACCAAGCCGAAGGGGCGCGGCACTGGTCTGGGCCTCGCCATGATCTATGGTTTCGCCAAGCAATCCGGCGGTCATGTGACGCTCTACAGCGAGGTCGGGCACGGGACGACGGTCACGTTCTATTTGCCGAAGGCCGCAAGCTCGGCAGCTTCGGTACAGAGGATGGAGGCGGTGCACGCTGAGCACCCCACGACCGGTGGTGTGGTTCTCCTGGTCGAGGATGATGCTGGCGTGCGGCGCCTGAACGTGGAGCGCTTGAAGCATCTCGGCTATGAAGTCATCGAGGCGAGTACCGGGGCACAGGCGCTCGACCTCATCAAGGGCGGCTTGCGGCCAGATTTGGTGTTCAGCGACATGATCATGCCAGGTGGAGTTTCAGGCCGAGATCTTGTCGAGCAGTCCAGGCTGATCGAACCTTCGCTCCGCTTCCTGCTGACTTCCGGTTACACTGAAGAGATGGTCAGGGCGGACGGACGGCCGCCGCTCAAGCACAAAGTTCTGCAGAAGCCCTACAGGATGGCCGAGCTTGCCGAGGCTATCCGGGAGGCCGTCGGATAGGGCCATGCCCTTGATGGGCATCAATGTCCTCAACCGAGATACAGTCCATCTAGTTCAATTGGCGAGATGTATGTCCTTGCGGGCAGCATCAAAGGGAAGCACGCCGATTGCAACCGAGATGATCAATGGCAAGCAAGGATGCACCGCGCTATGTGCTTGCCAGCTTTCGGGAGTGGCAACCGCTGGTGATGGCGGTCACGGTGCTCAGTCAACTCCCGAACCTCGATAGTCAGATCGGTGTTCTCGCGCTCCTCCGCTCGTTTTCCGATCCTGCATTCCTGTCGGCCAAGAGCAGCCTTGATGCAAGTGTCCGGCATCGCATCGACAAGATGAGCCATCTCAATTTCCAGGTGGAGCCATCTGCACTCAGTTGCAGCGAAGGGGCTCTGGCACATCAACTTGCGCGTCGCATCGAACAGGGATGCGCGAGCTTCTCTGAGGCTCTCAGCGTGTGGATGACGAGCAAGCAGGCCTCCCGATTGGCTCAGGATGTTGGCCAGGGGCAGATACTATTATGGGTTCGACTGCTGTCGCCGGAGCAGGAGCGGCAGGCTTGCGAGGTGCTATTGGCGGCTGGGCCGCTTCGCGTCGAGGTGCATGACCTCTTGCCGCTTTCGACGTAGATAGTCCGCGCTGCTCATTCTCGATGTTGTGCACCACCAGTGCCGAGACCGCAATCATGCCTCAATGCATGCGCCGGCCAGCAACTTGGGCCGGTCCGGGTCAACGATCAGGATAGGGGGACGCCTCACGGCGCCACTCCTCCCACACCACCTAGCATACAGTGGGTCGCGGGTTCGATCGGGCAGAACTTCAACGGGCAAACATAGTGGAGAGGCAGGAGCACGGAACTGAATTAGTGATGAGCGTGCTTTGTTCGGCGCAAGAGTTGCCGACGCGCCACGAGTCCGGTTGGGGTCATGGGGAGAAATGAACGTTGTTCATATGTCTTCCGGAGTGCCCCCGATAGTGACTGTCGCCGGACTGACCGCCAATCGCGACGCGATAGACCACATAGCTGCCAAGCTGCTGCACTGCAGCGCAACGTCGAGGAGGGGCTTATCCAATGCATCAGCTGCAGGTGAACGGATCTTGTCCGCGTGAGCACCCTGGTTGCCTCGGAAGCGCCGTTGGATTATGTGCCAACGGCGCTCGGAGATAGGGAGTACCAATTCGTACGCCTGGCCTCACATTATTTTACATGACTTTCTAGTCACGTCATTCATTTCCCTGATCAAAGATGCATTGTCCCCAATCAGCCGAAAGTGGCGTCCCGCAATTGACACTATATTTGTCAGCAAAAGCGGGAGAAGCAGCGGAAAATAGTATGGCTATTGTAAAGGCGAGAGCGAATTGACGTCTCATAACCCGATTCCTTTTGTTGTATAAGGTTGAGTATTGGCCTTCTATTCAGGCAATTACTTATATGGCCACCATATTGCAGTGCAACAATGCTATTTCACTTTATCTTGATGATCGTTTCTCTGCCTTCGAAGCGGCGCACGGCGGTCAGCAGCTCACGTTCTGAAGCGCGCAGCTCGATGAGCGCGGCTTCGTGCCTATGCACACAATATCCTGCTGTTCGGGCCGCCCGGCGGCGGCAAGAGCCATCTGTCGGCAGCGCTCGGACTGGCGCTGATCGAGAATGGCCGTCGCGTGTTCTTCGCCCGTACCACCGATCTGGTGCAGCGGCTGCAGATTGCGCGACGCGAGTTGGCGCTGGAAAGTGCCATCGCCAAGCTCGACCGCTACGACCTTCTGATCCTCGATGACCTCGCTTACGTCACCAAGGATCAGGCCGAGACCAGCGTGCTGTTCGAGTTGATTGCCGCGCGTTATGAGCGGCGATCGATGCTGATCACGGCCAACCAGCCGTTCGGCGAATGGGGCAAAATCTTCCCCGACCAGGCCATGACGCTGGCGGCCATCGACCGCCTTGTCCATCACGCCACGATCCTGGAGATGAACGTCGAAAGCTACCGGCGGCGCGAAGCTCTCGACCGCAAACGCGGGCGCGGCCGGCCAGCAACGCACGCGACAATCAAGAAAACAGACACGTCCGGAGACTGATTGACGCTGCGCGTCAATCAAAACGCTTGCCAACACAGCGGCCAGCGTCAATCATCAGTCCGCTCGGCCGCCTCGTCTCATCCTGATTGACGCGCGTTCTCACCCAGATTGTCGCGCTATAGCTTCGTGAACTGAGCCGAAGCGGCGGCAGCGGCGGGCGCCATCGATGATCTGGCGCATGGTGCGGGCGGGTTTTGCTACGACGCTCTCGATGAGGCGTGCAGCTATCCGCGCCGGCCCGTCGGTCTTTCGGCGATTGTAGCGGAAAACGAACTCGTCGAAGTAGGCTTGCAGATGCTTGGCGCTCACAGCACCGGCGTGCGTGCCGAGCAGCCAGCGTTTGCAGTTCGACGTCGTCCAGTGACAGCCCTGCACGGCATCGGCTTCACGCCGCTCGGCCTTGGTCTGAACGACGGCGTCGTGGCTGCGCTCGCCGAGGCTCCGGGCGCTGTAGCCCGCATGGCCGTCAGTGACGACGTGCGCGTCTGCCGCGACCTCGCCGTCGGCAAAACGCTTGCAGGTTTCAGCATCATTGTTCTCGACGTGGACGAGGCGCGCGCGCCCGTTTGCCTCCGCCGCGACCAGCACCAACTCCTTGTGCGGCCCGCCCTTTCCCCCGACGAGTGCTTCGTCGAGTTGCACGAAAGGGCCGAGGGGCTCGCTGTCCGATCGCACCATCGCCGCACGCAGCTTGTGCAGCCACGACCACGCGGTCTTGTACGAGCCGAAGCCCATGATCCGCTGCAGGTCTTTGGCCGAGATGCCGTTGCGCCGCGCGGTGATCTCGAAGATCGCGCGGAACCACATCTTCAGCGGATAATGCGTCTTCTCCAGCAGCGTGCCCGATGTCAGGCTCGTCTGATGGCCGCAGTCCGCGCACTCGAAGGTCGTGCCTCCACGGATCGTCCACACGCGCCGGCTCTCGCATCGCGCGCACGCCGGCTCGCCGCCCCAGCGCGCCTGGATCAAGTAGGCGCGACAGTCTTCCTCCGTCGCGAAACGCTTCTCGAACTCCGTTGCCGTCTTCGGAAAATCACGCCACAAGTCGTTGTGGTTCTTCGCGGTCATCGCACCATCCCTTGTTGGCGCTCAAATCGCACGAAATTGCGCCGGAAGTGTGGGGATAGGCATGGCACACGCAGCATCTACGCGAAGATACTTCTCGAGTTGGATCACAACACGAATTGTTCCAATTATCTAAGTTGCCGCTATAGCTATGGAGTTCTGCATCCCTTGCGAGCGCAGCCGCCAATGCGTCAGGGTCGATTTCAACAACTTGCATTCCCCTCGCCGCTCCAAAGACAACAGGCACGACGATACTCGTTCTGATACGGCGATAAGCTAAAAATGAAACCCCGGGGATCATCTCATCATCCGTCTCGATGACATAAGACCCGGCCGGTATTTGGCCGTCCACGCCTGAAATGATCGCTGGGTGGCGGAAGGCTACGGTAGTACGCGTTGTTCGCTCAGTCATATTTACACACTCCATCATCGGCAGAAAATTTTCACGCCCTAAATTTGGCCCACCGTCCTTTTTGCAATCGCCGTAGACTTTGTCTTACATCAATATCAGCAGGAGCGTACGCACCGCGGCCGGTGCATCAATTCGACCGGCGATGAGGCAACGGACAGTCGTCACTTTCGTAAAGGCTGCGAATCTCAGCCGCGCCAAAACGGCTTTCATCGGCCTCGACAATTGTGCCAGCCAACTTCTCGGCTGCCTGACCCTCCATGGCATACCGTATGGCATGGGCTCCGCGTTGGAACCGCCGATATGTCATGCGCTGGTTCCTGCCCCGCCGATACTCGCCAACGAACACGTCAGCTGGCGCGTCAAAATCAAAGTGTTCCATACCTTAGATATGGGCATTAATGGGAAATATTAAACCCAAGTGGCCCTTGCCAATCCTTCATGATGACAGCGCACTGAGGCGTGGTGCCCTATAATTGTTAGGCCCGCGTTGGGCAGGATTGGTCGTTGCTTCCGATTGACGGGCGGCCGTGAGGCTGCCTGTTTGTGGCAGTGTGTCTACTACCCGGCGACTACGAAGCCTGTCCCGACCCGTGACCGTCGTGACCTTTGCGACAAAGGGCGAGGTCATCGCACGCAGGAGCGCGCTGTAGTTGAGACCAAATTTAATTTCGGCTCCAACCGGCAGTCGGACGCCACATGTGTCCACGATGAGATGATCGCTGCTCGCACCTAGGATCTCTATTCCCGGTGGCGGTAACAGCCCAGAGGGGTCAATGTCTTGGCGACCGAGAGCAAAGAGCGCCTGCTGTATGGGACCGTGATCCAATGAAACAGAAGCCTCTCCAAATGCGTTTTGCGCAATGTCTCCGCATGGCTTTGTAGGCTTGTTTTTCGACTCGATCACTTCGGCGACAAGTGTGAAGGCATCGTTATGCAGGCCTTCGATCGGTTGTCGATAAAGCGGTTCGCAACCAAGAAGTATGGCTTCGCCTAAACGGAGATTGTTGACCCGCCCAGCCTCTGATCCCTCTAGCGCCCAAGTGAGGTTGGAGGAATTTCCGCCGGATATGACGCTCAATCTAATCTGGAAAAGTAATTCGATAGAATAGGACAAGGCGGAAAGCTCAGCCATATTCGTCTTGTCGGGGACCACTCCGCTGCGGCAGGCTAGGTTCGTCCCGATGCCTTTGATTTCGATATTGGGAAAGCGAAGCGTCTTGCGAACGACATGCTCAAGATCGCCGGGCATAATGCCCTCGCGCCGATCCCCCAGCTCGACCATGAGCACGACCCCGTGTGTTCGTCCAATATCTTGCGCGGCCAACGAGAGCTGCCGCATGACGTCGATCTCCGTGTTGAAGCTGACGTCCGCGCCGCTAACGACTCGGGCAACTTGACTGAGCATCGGAGAGCGGATCAGCGTCATCGGCGAGTTGATGCCAGCCCGGCGCATTGCTTCGATGTTTTCGATGCGGGAGTCGCCCAGCCCACTCACACCCGCTTCAAGCAGCGTAGTAGCAATCTCGGGCATACCAAGCGTTGCCTTAGTGACGCCGGTGACCGAGATGCCTCGGCTGGATAGTCGCTCGACCAGCTTGCAGGCGTTATGCTTGATCTTTTTGAGGTCAATTTCCAATCGTGGCGGCGTCATTGTGCCACTTCGCGAAGCTTTAGCTTTAACTCCGGGAATGCCGACAGAACCATTTCAACCAAGCGGGCCGGTGACCGGGTTAGCGCATCCGTGACAGGAATTCCCTCGGCGCTCTCATAAAGTGCGATGGCAGCGTCAACCTCGGCATCGGTCATGTTTTCGTGGTTGATCGTGATGCCGATCACCTTTGTGTCGGCAAACGTTTCGATGAGTTTGATCTCGCTTGCGGGCTCTGGCATTGGCATATTCACAAAGTCGCAACGATGAGCGCGACCCGGTGCATGCTGCAGGACAACACCGTCGGCGAGGCTGCCCCGAAGGATAAAGGCGGAGGTCGAGAAAGCCGGATGGCTCAGCGCCCCTTGCCCTTCGATAATGATGGCGTCGGGATTTTCGCCCTCAAACGCTTCGATGATTGCGGCTTCCAGCTCACCAGCGCAAAATTGAGACGGGACCGCATCAAGCGCAATTCCATATCGCGCGCCTTGAATTAAGCCCGTTTGGCCGGTCCCAACCAACACCGTCTTCAGACCTCGTTCATTGAGGGCCCGCGTCATTATGGTGGCAGTCGTTCGCTTGCCTATGGCGCAGTCAGTACCGAGCACCGCGATCCGCGGACAGGTGACCCCCGCGACGCGGCCGCTGAACATTCGCAGGTCTTTCTTTGCGCGCGGCTTTCGCACGTCAATAAGCGACACCTGGCTTTTGACGCTAGCAGCTACGAATTCCGGGTCATCGCTAAGGAACTCATGGAGACCGTTCACGATATGCATCCCAAGGCCGATGGCCTCGAGAATCAGCCCACGTTCGCGCTGAGATAGCATTCCGCTCGAGGGCGCAACCCCAAAGATGAAATAGTCGGGCATTTTGTCGGAACGAGCCAGTGCGTCGGAAAGATCGCGACAAATCGGAATGTTGTTTGGTTCACCGTCAAGCACGGTACCTGCGTCGGCACCGGCTTTCTCGCTATCGATGACCGAGACGATCTCATAAATCTCAGAGTGGCGGACAAGACCGTTGGCGGTCTTGCCATCGACATCACCGAAATTCGCTTCGCAATACACGACCGCCGTCGGCGATCGTCCGCCGTGCCCGATGAGATCTGGCTGCACCCGCATCGACGCATCAGCCTGGTTTGTCGGCTTTAATCCCTCGCCGGATTTCTTAAAGGATGTGAACGGTACTGTTTCTGCGCGGCCAGCTACTGCGGTCACTTCAAGTCCATTCACGACCGGTTGGATTTCTGTGTGGCCGGTGTTTTGATGCGCGGCACTTCCTCGGGGACGGTACGGGCGGTACGGATGGTACGGATGGTTCAGAATATCTTTTGGTGGCATTTCGTTTCCTATTTTGTGCGCTGATCAGGCGAGTGGTTGCGATATCCGAATTGATTGCAACGGATCAGCAAAACTTCACGCGCACGCAACCACTTACAATCCCACCACAGGATGCACATCGTGCAGCAGCTGGAATGGGTCCTGCGCTTGCAGAACGGCCCTTTTGTTTTCCAGGAGATTGTGCGGCTCTGGGTGCCGAAGAGCGGCGCAAATATGAGATTCGTCCTGTCGGACTAGTTTGCCGCACTGCCTTACTCGCAGCCCGCTCAGTCTATTGTATTGAGTGCGACGAAAGGCTGATCTGTGTTAGCGTCTGCGCCTTTATTGCTCGTGCCGCAATCGACGTCGGCATCGACATGCACGCTCCAACCTCGACGAAATTCCACGCTAAATCGGCGGCGGTGGTGGAGACCCGGGCATTAATGGCACGTTCTGACATATCTTTGGGGAGGCTCTGTTCGGCCACGATGTAGTGAGACCGTGATGGCGGTGTGATTCGCGGCCAGCGGGGACGTCATGAAAGCGCAGGATTTTAGGGCTCTTGTCGAGCAGTTGGGTGATCTCACCCAGGTTCAACGTGAGGCGCTGGTCGAGGCGCTGTCGGCAAAGGGTTCGAGTGCAGTAGTGGTCGCCTTGATCGAGGCACGGTTCGCGGCAGCGCCCGCCTGTGGTCACTGTGGCAGTTGCGAGTTCCGGCCCTGGGGCCAGGCATCGGGGCTCAAGCGCTACATGTGCAAGGCCTGCGACCGCACGTTCAATGCGCTGACCGGCACGCCGCTCAGCGGTCTACGCCTGCGCGAGAAGTGGCTCGGCTATGCTCGAGCGCTGGTCGATGGCGTGTGCCTCCGGAAAGCGGCAGCACAGAACGACATCCATCTCGAGACATCGTTCCGCTGGCGCCACCGCTTTCTCGCGTCAGCGCAGTCGAAGAAGGCGAGCGCAGTCGCGGGCATCGTCGAAGCAGACGAGACCTTCATCCTGAAGTCGGCCAAGGGTTCGCGTCGCATCGTCGGCCGCGCTCCCCGCAAACGCGGTGGAAAGGCCAAGAAGCCGGGGCTTTCGACCGACGAGCACGATGCCATCCTGATCGTGCGCGACCGCCACGGCGCGACCTCCGACCAGATGCTCCTCGACCTTTCGGCGGCGAGCATCGGCGCACATCTGAAGCCGATCGTCGCCAAGGACGCGGTGCTCGTCACCGACGGCAATCGTGCCTACGAAACCTTTTCCGCCGAGACCGGTATCACGCAGATGGCCATGGTCGTTGCCCACGGCGAGCGCGCGATCGGCTGCTACCACTTCCAGAACGTCAAAGCCTACGTCAGCCGCTTCGATCACTGGCGCGCAAGGTTCAAGGGCGTCGCGTCACATCATCTCCCGAGCTACCTCGGATGGCGGCGCATGATCGAGCGCGACGGCGACCGCCTCACCCCGCGCCACTGTCTCACCCAGGCACTCGATCATCCAAAGACCCTACACTGATGCCGAACAGAGCCTTTGGGGATGCTAATGTGGCTTTATGACAATATGGTCACTTGTGCTTCTGCCTCTCCCACCCCAATGTCTTTACGTTGGCCGCCACGGCCTCCCAGGAGGACTGAAATGGCAGCCGAACGCTTTTACATTTATCGATGCGGTCAAACGGACTCGTGCGCGCTTACGGCGGCCAAGAACGACGCACGGTTACCCGATACTCTATGCCCGGCGGGTTGGACATTCTGGATGCAGATTACGCGCCATCAGGATGAAAACGATCGGTACGGCTTCGCTTTCAAACCTGCCATCGCTGAGATCAAGGTGAAAGGCTACTACCCCTTTACGGGCACCCTCCATCTGCTTGGGGATCGCGTTCCCATACCGGTACGCCAGGGTTCGTCCAATGTCTGATGCTGGCGCCTACATCTTCAAATGTTCGGGGGATAATCTCTTCGCAGTGTCATACGACATCACGGGCGCAAACCTCCCCAGGGCCCGTTGCCCGCGAGGCTGGATACGGCGGGACACCTGCCAGGGTGGCCAACATCCGGTCCCAGATACCACCGGTTACTACGTGTGGCGCGACACCTGCTGGTCGCAGCGAGAGCGGTCCGCCTTAGACCATCCTACAAGCACTCGTGCAGAAAAATTGTAGCCACGCCCTCCCAACATTGCGTGAGCGGCCGTGCCGTATCAGGATCGAAACACTAGAGCCGACACTCCCTTTACTCTCCTTTGGCGCAATCGTCAGCACGTCGTGCCAATATTTGCCGCTGTTGGAGCCTCCGCGCGCAGGGCCCAGTATGATCCGTTCTCGTAACTGCTTGGACGTCGATCGCATGTCCATAGTGAAGCGGCGCTAACCCAAATCAGTGCAACACCGCATCGGATTGAATAGTTGTTTCTGGCTTCACAATGGGTCATCATAGGAGGCCACATTGAGCACCAAAGCCTACAAAACGCTGCACCAGCATCTCGTTCGCGAAGTTCGCCGGAGGGCGGAGCAGGCAGGCGAACCGCATGCTATAGTTCATGATAAAAGCAGCATTTACGCGAAGGCTATAGCAGCCGCTGATTCCCTGAAAGGGCCGGCTGAACTAGTCGCATTGCATAAAGTGTTCGGTTCCGACTTCGGCACGATCCTGCACACAGCTATTGCGAGCTACGTCCGAGACTACGAGAATGCCTAGAAAGTGAGAAGGCGAGCGCCTTCCTATCCTCTTAGTTCCTCTTCACTCTTGTACAACATGAGCACCAATCAAGTTGTTCTGTAACGGAATTGTCCGCAGACCGCGACGACATTCGAGACGAGGTGTTCGACTGAGTAGAACTGAAATGACGGTCGAGCGCTTTTGCATCTATCGGTATGGCAATATGGATTCGTGCGCGGTTACGGCGACGAAACAAATGTGCAATTACTCGACGCAGACATTTCTGCGGATACAGCAGGCCCATACGTATGAGCCATGACGACCGAGTCAAACGGGTTCTGGAACTAACCGCCGAGGTCAATGCGTTCCCAGCCCGCTACAAACCGCTGCCGGCTCTCGAGCGACAGATCGTTGCCCTGGCGCTGGGGCGCGCCGATTGGCTGAAGGTTGAGGGTCTCGACAGCATTGTGCAGGCTCGAGATCGGGTCGGCATGGATTGGTCTCGGGCGGTTTCAGCAGCGCGCTGGAAATCTTAGCTAAGGGCGTCGCGCCCGACGACCGGTCAAGCGCGACGCATCCACCTACAAGACGCCAACTGGGCAACTACCGTCTAACAAAGTGGCGGAAATGCACGGTGTGGTCTGATCACTTTGTGCCGCGACGTCCGAAATCTGGCCCAAACGGAGAGCGCGCCGACGGCCGGGATCACGGGGGCTACCTGTGTGGATTCCTGAAGTGGCCAGACGTCATCGTCAAGGTGCCCGGCGGTGCGAGTTCGCCATCCGTTCGACGACTTTCAGCTTGTGAGTGTAGGGCTGTCGCGGCATCATGGTATCGTCGGTGCCAGCCCGTGACCCGGAGCAGTCGTGAGCACGTGCAGCGAACGTGGCGCGCGTGCCTTTGGACCGCCGAGAAATCCATGATCGGCCATCGCACATGATCAGCGCATAGACGAGCGTTCCAGGTCGTTGTGATACCTTGGCGAGCGGACTTCGCGTTTGCAGAAGTTCCGAGCCTGGTTGTTGAGGTGTTTGCCGGGCCGCCTGGAGGTTTTGGTCATGCAGATGCCCGTGTGTGGTTACCCGTGGCAGGTCTGGTCGTGGGACAAGTCCAGCTACCCATACATGCGATCGGCAAGCAAAGTATTTTGCTTCATCGCAATGAAAAAACTGGCATGCTGCAGATGTTTATAGTTCGGAGCGTCGACCACTGTTCTCATTCGCTAAGACCGGCTTTGCGTAGTCCCTCGATGATGTGCTCGAGATCGTTCGCCTCGGTGTTCCATTTCTTCAGTTCCGATCGGGCGACAAAGTCAGGCTTGACGTCGAAGATCCGGGCAAGCGATGCGCCCGCATCGGAGCGGCCTAGTTGGGCCTTCGCCGCTGCGTCCAGAATGTGCATCCAGTAGAAATGGGGCAGGCCGATTTTCTGTACGTCGGCGACGACGCTCTCGTAGGCTTTCTCATGATAGTGCCGACGGGCGAAACTGAAGTGATACCAGCTGGGATGAAGAGGATTGAGCTGCTGAGCGCGGCGAGTCAGGGCCGTTCCTCGCTCGAACTCTCCCAAGAAGCTGAGATAGTGGCCGACATCGGCAAGTGTCTCAGGGTCGTTTGGATTGAGGCTGACGGCAAGTTCCGCCTCGGCTTCGAACTTGTCGTTCTCATGGCGAAAGAAATGCACGATCGCAAGCCAACATCTTGCGTAGGCATTTTGCGGGTCGAGTTGCGTTGCCGCTAGCGCATGTGTCATGGCCCGGCCGAGCGGGTTGGGCTGGGGGTTCATCTCGAACCTGTATTCGCCGAGATAGACGTTGGCGAGCAGTGCGTGCGCATCCGACGAAAGCGGATCGAGTTCGATGGCTCGCTCCAGGAGATCACGCGCTTCTGCATGCATTTCCGCACTCAGCATCCAGGTATAGCGTCGGGCACGAAGCAGGCAGTCGTAGGCATCAAGCTCGGCAGGGCTCTTGGTCAGGGCACGCTGCAGGGCCACGTCCTGCACGGCGACCCCAAGCTTGGCGGCGATCGCGCGCGTGACTTCATCCTGCAGGTCGAAGAGATCGACCATGTCCCGGTCGAACCTGTCGCCCCACAGCTGCACGCCGTTGATGCCATCGATCAACTGAGCAGAAATTCTTACCCGCCCAGCAGCGCGTCGCACGCTGCCCTGAACGGCGTATTGTGCTCCGAGCTGCCGGCAGATGTCCGCGATTGCCAGATGCCGCCCCTTGAACTGGAGGGTGGAAGCACTGGAGATGACGCGGAGGTCGCGAAAGCGGCCCAGGTTGGTAATGATGTCCTCGGTCAGGCCGTCGGCGAAATACTCATCAGTATCTGGGCTGAAATTGGTGAGAGGCAACACGGCTACTATCGGACGCGGGCTCGCTTCACCATGCCGTGCCCTCGGCTCGTCGAGTGGCACAGGGTTTGGCACGGGCGGCAAGACGGACAACGGCGCATCCGTCGATCCGGTCTTGACCTCCGCATCATCCGCGCTGGTGCTGGCTAATGCGGCGAATTCGAAACCACGGCCGCGCACCGTACGGATATAGGTCTGTTGCTCTCCGCTATCTCCGAGTGCGCGCCGTGCGGCCTTGATGCAGCTCGAAATTGTCGCCTCGGAGACGATACGGCCCTGCCAAACCGTATCGACGATCTCATCGCGCGAAAGTATTCGACCGGCATTGCGCACGAAACACGCGATCAGGTCGAAAACCAGTGGCTCGACATGTTGCAGACCGCCTTTGTAGCGCAGTTCGTAGCGCTCGGTATTGAGCTCGTAGTCGTCGAAACGGTAGCGCATTGGCTCCTCGGGGGCCCCGCCGGGGGCCAGTCCTGACGCTTTCCCCATGGATTCACCATGGAAAGCGGCTTGTAGCGGGGCTTCCCCCACAAATCTCCAACTACGATCAACGGTTTCACCAACCGGCCCTCAAGCGGCAAGGGACGGGATGCGCAATTGATGACAGTGCCGGACGCACGATGCAAGGCGCCGGCCCTGAGGATCGAACAGAACCCCAACTTAAAGCTTAGGACCCCGCCATGACCCTCGAACAGACCGTTTCAACTCCCGACTTCGCGGCCATTAAGATGAAGCAGAACGCCGCCTGGGCCTCGGGCGACTATGCCAGGATCGGTACAACGCTCCAGATCGTCGGTGAGGACCTAGCCGAGGCTATGGACGTATCGTCGGGCACCAAGGTTCTCGATGTGGCCGCCGGCAACGGCAATGCCACCCTGGCCTTCGCGCGCCGCTGGTGTGATGTAACGTCGACGGACTATGTCGATGCACTGCTCGCCCGGTCCCGTCAGCGCGCGGAGGCCGAAGCACTCGACGTGAACTATCGGATGGCCGATGCCGAGCAGCTTCCTTTTGCCGACGGCGCGTTTGACGCGGTCGTCTCGACATTTGGCGTGATGTTCACACCCAATCAAACCCAAGCCGCCAAGGAAATGATTCGTGTCTGTCGTTCCGGTGGAATGATCGGCATGTCGAATTGGACGCCCGAAGGTTTCATCGGTCAGGTCTTCAAAACCCTCGGCAAGCACATCGCACCCCCGACTGGCGTGTCGTCGCCGGCGCTCTGGGGCACGCAGGCCTGGCTCCAAGAGAACTTCGGGCCGCATGCTCGCAAGCTCTCCCTCGAGACCA
Source organism: uncultured Alphaproteobacteria bacterium (assembly GCA_963825625.1). Classification (GTDB taxonomy): domain Bacteria; phylum Pseudomonadota; class Alphaproteobacteria; order Rhizobiales; family Hyphomicrobiaceae; genus CAMDPA01. The sequence goes on from CAWGUF010000010.1 coordinate 26,060, forward strand.
AGAAGTTTGTCTTCCGCTACAAATCGCCGGCGCATTTCATGGATATCTTCCGGACCTACTACGGCCCGATCCACAAGGCGTTTCTCGCGCTCGATCCCGCAGGACAAGCGGCACTTGCCCACGACCTGGAGGAGCTGATTGCGCGCCTCAATGTGGCAGAGGACGGATCGATGAAGGTGCCGTCGGAATACGCAGAGGTCGTCATCGTCAAGGCGTGAGCCGCGGTCTCGCGACAAAGAACGTGGCGAAATCCATCAACGAATGACAATGGGAGCTTGACCATGACGACCATTTCCACCGGTGCTGAACATCGCCTGCTCAGGCTTGCGCTCACTGCCTTCGGCGTCATCTTCTGCCTCGTCTATCCTTTGGGGCTCGTATGGCCTTCAGGCTGGGTGTGGCACGGCGGTCAGGGGCAGTACTACCTGCAGATGATCTGCGGGATCTATGCTGTGCTCGGCGTCTTCCTGATCATTGCCGCGCGCAATCCGAAAGAGCACCGCAGTCTCATCTCCTTCACGATCTGGTCGAGCGTCGTTCATGCCGGCATCATGGCCGTTCAGGCGATCGTTGATGGACACGAACTAGGCCACTTGATCGGTGACGTGCCGGCACTCTTGCTGGTCGCTGCGGTTCTCTGGTTCCTGATGCCCGAGGCAAAATCGCCAGCGCCGGCCTGAGTACCTGCTCCAAAAGCCGATACGACGTCGTAAGCTGCTGCCTTCCCTGCGGCTCACGCCGTTCTTATGCAGGGGGCCACGATGCCATCGAGATCGCGAAGAAGATCGCCATCGGCCCGCTGACGCAATACCTCGCAGACCGGACGTGGTTGGCGGCGCTACCCGCGCCGCCAATCAGGCGCACGTGACGGTAGCCGTGGGATTGCGCACCTGTGTGCAATGCATCAACCGAGCGGAGCACCATGGCAGTGATTGGCCCCAAGCCGAGACGCGTTGCGGTGCAGCATTTCGGCAGGTCGTTGGGGGTAAGCGGAACCGCCAGGAACCGAGGCGCCTGGCCTGGTGGCGAGCCTTGTGATCTTCGGCGCGAAATGCGCCTCGTCCTTAACTCCGGCCTACCGACCGCAACCCGCATGGGCCGAGACCCGCGGTAGCGGGGCTCGGTCGCGCGGGTCTCGGCGCCGTTGTGCGCGCGGTATCGCAAACCCGCGCGATAGGGCGGGACCCCGGCCCGCTTGGGCCGGGGGAGGCCCTAGATCCTGCTTATGATGATCGTGAGCCTCATCATCGAGATAGCCCGAGATCCTTGCCACGCGTCAGCGCCCGCGCAAGATCGCGTCCGCCCATCTGACGTCCGCGAATCCGGTCGAGCGTTGCGCCCCAGGGAACGATGACGATCTCGGCGCGGGTCTTGACTGCGGCGAGCTGCATGCTCGGCTGATTGATGGTCCTGAGCAGCTTGCCCTGGACCGTGGTCATGTCGAACTCGCGGATCGCCAGAACGCCGGTCTCCGCCGTGATCCGCTGCTCGATCCTGCTCAACTCGCGATCGACAAGGGTCTGCAGCATGCCGCGCCTCGGCACGATCGCGCCGCTCGGCGTCTCGACGGCGAGGCCTTGGTCGACCAGCCACTGACGCCGGGCGTGCAGCGCATCCATCACCTGGCGCCCGAAGCTGGTGTCGCGTATGACCGGCTCCTTGCCGGCGGCGATCGTCTGATCGAGCCAGGTGCGCGCCTCTGCGTCCGGCAGCCGCTCCAGCTCCCAGTGGGAGAGGATCTCGACTTGGGCGTTACGCTGCCGGCCCTTGTTCCCGCTCGAGCCGGTGAGCGCCACGATCATGCCTGTCTCGGGGAGCTGGCCGGCCGGCAGCTTGGCCATCTCGGCGTAGTGCACGCGGCCGTCGATGCCGTCGACGACGAGATAGTGCCGCTCGCCCAGCTCCTCGGCGAGGCCGACGCCGACGACGCGGCCGATCACCGGCGCCTCGCGTGACGCGCCATTGAAGATGGCGTAGTCGCCGGCGGGCCGCTCGAGCTCGGCCTCGCGCATGACGCGGTGCATGGTCTTGAGCTTATCGCCGCGCTCGCCCATGTGGCGCAAGGTGGGCTCGAGGCTCGTGTGAGATCGACCACACGCCGGTCTGCTTCTCCTCGGCGAGCCCCATGCGGGCGAGCACCTTGAGGCGGCCGTTGCGGTAGGCGCTCCAGCCGCGCTCGGCCTCCGGCATGGCGGAGATGGTGAGAATGCCGCCCTCGGCGTGCTCGACGATCTGGCGGTCGAGCTGCGTGAAGCGCTCGGCGGTCAGATCGCGCCGCAGCTTGTCGATGCGGTCGATCTCGAGCTCCGGGCCGAGCTCGAGCGTGACCAGCTCGCGGGCGCGGTTGCGGATGCCGTGGCTGATGTAGTGGCGCGCCATGACGAGATCCTGGCCCTGGTCGTCGCGGCCGCGGATGATGATGTGGGTGTGCGGGTGGCCGGAGTTGAAGTGGTCGACGGCGACCCAGTCGAGCTGCGTGTGCAGGTCGTGCTCCATGCCGGCCATGAGATCGCGCACGAACGGCTTGAGCTCTGCCATCTGGGGGCTGTCCTCGACCGAGACGATCAATCGAAACTGGTAGGTGTCGCCCTTCTGCCGGGCGAGGAAAGCGCCGCCGTCGATGTCGTCGCGCTCGCGGTCGTAGAGCTGGCCCGGTCGTCCGTCCGGGGTGACGCCGTCGCGCTGAAGGTAGGTCTGGTGCGCGCGGGCCGCTCCCAGATCCGAGGTCCCATGACGCGCGATGCGGGCCTTGACGACGACATGGCGCCAGCCCGGCTTGGGCAGCAGCAGCGCGTGCAGCGAGCCCTTGCCGCGGCCGAGCTCGGCGACGGGACGCCGGGTGAGAGAGGCACGGCGCACATGCGATCTGGCAGATTTGCCAGCCTCTCTTGCGATGAGCTTGAAAGCCCGCCCGTTTATGTGTCCGCGCTTTTGAGAAGGTCTTCCAATTTTCGGCTGGAAGCGGTCGTTTGGCATGGATAGTAGCTCGCGCATTTTTTATATTACGCGCGAGATGGTGAGCCACAAAGGCGAATTCAAGATCCACCCATCGATCATTACATGGAGCCCATACATTCCTTCGTCGAGCATGTCTTAATTGTGTTTGACGCCATATATTATATAGATATTTCAATAACTTCGATGCGACTTGGCGCGTGCTATTTATCCTGCCCTCTGTCCCTCCATTGTCTTTCTCGCCTCCCTCCGCTTATTTTCACGAACCCACATTGTTTTCATATTCAATATCCATTCATAAGCGCGTCATCTTGACGCACGAGTCTCAATGTTTCTCAGGGTGTCCTGGGATTACTCGATGCTCAGTTGCCCTCGACTTATTTCGCCATAGTTTCTGCGCTACGTAATTCCGTGCGGTCGAGACAGGCGAAAAGCAATGACAATCTCAGACGAAATGAGAAGTCCCTGGACAACTGCGGGCGGGCGGGTGGGCCCTTCGGTGCGATGTCCCGGACATCGCACCGATCCCACCTTCCCCTCGGAGCCGCCTTCGCTCGCTTGCATTGCCCCACCGGGGCGAGCGACGGCGGCGGAGAGGGAAGGTCCTTCCCCTTGGTGGGCTAGAGCGAGCGCGCGGCTGAAGATCGTCGTCGCCCGACGGATTGGAGCGGAGCACGTGATCGACGATCGTCGCCCGCTCGATGCCGTCGATGTCAAACGTCGTGTCTTGGCGCGCGCGGACGCCGGCCATGGTCCCACGTGCATGAATGGCAACGAGACCGCGCACGCACGTCATCTCTATAAACACGACACCTATCCGACGGATGACGAGCGCACCCTCGCGCACGTGCGCGCCTTCCTGCGCGAGCACATCCCTATTTACCGGAGAACCGCTCATGCAGCAGCGTCGTCGCCATGCTCTCTATCTCTCGGAGCTGATGTCGGAGCGCCTGGAGCTAATGGCGCAGACGCAGCAGCTTGCCAAGTCGGAAATCCTGGAGCGCGCGCTCGCCCAGCTGCTGGCACCGGAAGCGAGCAGTAGCGTAGGCTCGATGTGCGCTGTGCGCCAGGACAGGATGGCGCGCGCGATCGACCGGCTGGAACGCGACCTGGCGATGACGACGGAGCTGGTCGTGTACCTGCTGCGCTACACGCTTTTCGTGACGCCGCCGTTGCCGGAGCCGGAGCGCGAGGCAGCGCGGGCGCTCAGCCGCAAGCACTTCGACCTCGTCGTCGGCGAAGTTGCGCGCGTGTTGAGATCCGACCAGCGTTTCGCGAAACGCGTGATCAAGTTGATGACAAAGGTGGAGCAGCCGGCCGGCGCTCAATCGTCGCGGCCGGCACCATCGAGCGCGCCGCCGCCAGCGAATTCAAGCACAGCCGATACGCCGCCGCAGCCGAGACCCACCATAGTAACGACGGGGAGCTCCGATGGATGACGCATGCCTACGACCAGCCACTTCGCTGTCAGCCTCAACGATGCGCGATGAGGAGCTCTGGAGCATCCGGACCATCACGGCCAGGACCGGCCTGTCGCGCTCGACGATCTACGACTACGTCAGTCGCGGCCTGTTTCCAGCCCAGCGCCAGCTCGGTCCACGCCGCGTCGCCTGGCTCGCCTCGGAGGTCCGAGCGTGGATCGCCAGCCGGCCGAAGCTGTAGGCGCAGCACCGAGGATTGAACTGGAAGAATCGCCGGACTTCGCCGCGGACGGAGGCTCCGAATGAGGCTGTCGAACGCGCTCTGCGGCCTGAAACAGTGCGCGGCTTTTGTTGTAGATAGAAGTTTATTCAGTTCCTCGCCGAGTTCTGCCTGCCTCGAACAGGACATGAACTCGCTGTAGGACGTCCTCAGTCATGGCGGGATGTGCCTGCACAAGTTGGTTCAGTATCGGCCGCGGGGATGGCTGATGGACGCAGTTGCTTCAGCGTGGACGATGATCGATGCGATAGTCGAAAGTCGCTATTCGGGCGTTATTGCCCCTTCTCTCCAGCACAAGAGACGCGCCGAACAGGAAAAGGCTCGCCAGAAGATTGAGCAGCTGAAAAAGTTGCCGCCCATGGCTGTGCGCTATTCAAACACATCGCGGTTGACCGTTCCGTCTTCCGCCCTGGCTACCCAGACAGTACCCAAGGCAGCGTTGGATCAACAGGCAGCGCAACGGCAACGGCAATCCGCTGCGGATACGCTGAGCGAAGAATTGCTTCGATTGTCCCATCAAGAACTGGTGCGCGCATACCGCGATGCCATCGCAACAAAGATGATCGAAGATGAAAAGAAGCTGACCTTCAACCAACCCTGGTCAGCAGCCGACTATGTGCATTTTGGGAAGATGCCCCTGTGGACTGTCGACGAATTCACTGCGTTGGCACTGGGCAAGAATCCCGAGCGCGTAAACTGGGCCTCAGTTCAGCCGCATGTCGCGATCTCACCATTCGCGAAGCGCTATTCGGAGCTTCGCGACCTTCTGACTAGGGCGGTCACGGCTGGTCAAGTCTACGAGAAGTCATCTCCGTGGGTTTTCATCTCCTGGGCAAGGCGTAATGATGTCGAGCTTGATGACCGCCTCGTTACTCGAGCGGTGAACGATGGGTTGTCTCTGAAGCACTGGTATGACGTTGCGCAGGAACAGAAGCAGCGAGCCGAATCGGCGGCAGCTCAGAACCGAGATTTGCAGCACCGTATCGACGAGTTGGAAAGCAGGAGCCCGCGCCAACCATATCGTCTCAGGCGACGACGCCAGACAATAAGCGACGAGACGCCACAACGCCCAGCGCTCAGACTCGCAAATACAACAAGGTCGTGACACTACTTTTTGGCCTAGCGAAGCATCACTACCGGATCGATTTTGCTGGCGGCAAGATCCCCAACGTTCAGAAGATAATCACGGACCTTCTGATTGTCGGCGTCAAGGTAGACGACAAGACACTCCGTGATCATCTCCGCGCTGGATCGGAAGCCGCGGCGAAAGATTGCTGACGCAGCATTGCGTATCGCGGCGAATTCGCCACGAAACGGCGCGAATTCGCCCGCGACAGCTTCGGACGGCCGCAAATGCCCTCATCTTGAATCGGATGGAGGCGCACCGTGGCGCAGCAGAATGCACTTCCCGAGACCGGCTTCGTCCGTCTCGCATCGATATTGGCACCGCGCGGCCCGATCCCCGTGTCGAAGTCGACATGGTGGGCCGGCATCAAGGACGGCCGCTTCCCGAAGCCGGTCAAGCTTGGACCGCGGACGACGGCGTGGCGCGTCGAGGATATCCGGCGATTGATCGAGAAGGGGGCGGCCTGAGCCATGCGCCCCTCTCTTGCTCAAACCATTGCCAATGCTCTGGGCGGCCACAGAGCCGGCAACTGCTGGATGGCGCGGTGCCCAGCGCATGACAACTCGACGCCGAGCCTGTCGATCAGGGAGACCCGGGACGGCAAGCTACTCGTGCACTGCCACGCCGGTTGCGAACAAGCCGCCGTCATTGCGGCGCTGCAGGATCGCGGATTGTGGGAGCCTGGCTCTGCAATCATCGAACACCGATATGACGCGCGGCCTGACCAATCGTCCAACCGTGACGACGACAAGCTGCGCACAGCCAACGCGCTGCAACTGTGGTGCGCCGGACGGCCCACAGACGAAACGCTGGTTCAGGTCTACCTGCGATCTCGCGGCATCCGGATCGCGCTACCGGGGACCATCAAATTCCATTCCGGTCTGAAACATCGCACCGGCAGAATATGGCCGGCGATGATCGCCCTGGTTACGCGAGGCCCTGACAATCGGCCGATTGGAATTCACCGCACGTATCTGGCGCGCGACGGCCGCGGCAAGGCGGCGGTCGAGCCCAACAAGATGATGTTGGGGCCCTGCCGCGGCGGGGCCGTGCGGCTGGGGCCGGCCGGCGACCCGTTGATGATCGGCGAAGGTATCGAGACCTGCCTTGCTGCGATGCAGGCGACCGGCCATGGCGCATGGGCCGCGTTATCGACCTCGGGCCTGCGCGCGCTCGATCTGCCGCCAGCGGTCCAGGACGTCATCGTGCTCGCGGATGGAGACGCGCCAGGAGAGGCGGCGGCGCTAGCGGCTGCAGCTCGATGGCGGCACGAAGGGCGACGCGTGCGCATCGCTCGGCCACCGCAGGGCGCCGACTTCAACGACGTGTTGCTGGACCGATCCACATCGAGCGGGGAGCGCCCACGATGAAGGATGATGCCGAGGACCGAATTGCGGAGATCGTTGCTGGCGCCGAGGAATTCGTCGGGCTCACATCGCCTGCGGATCGGTCGGGGAAGCCCAGGCTGCAAGTCGAGAGCTGCAATCCACATCTGACCGTTGCGGCGCTCCGGGTTATTCTGGCGGCCGAAGGCACACTCTATGACCGCGGCGTGCCCATCCGAACTCACGACGGATCGGCGGCAGGGCTGCATCATTGCGCATCCCCTGACGCCCGACAGCGTCGTCATGCTCGCGCATGCGGTGTGCAGGCCTTACGTCATGCGGTCGAGGAAGGACGAAGCGCCGAAGCCGTTCGATGCACGCCTGCCCCGCTCGATTGCCGTCATGTATCTCGATTGGGTCGGAGAATGGCGATTGCCGCTCCTGCACGGCATCGCCTCCACGCCGCTGCTGCGCCATGACGGCTCGATTCACAGCACGCGGGGCTACGACAGGGCGACCGGCTATTGGCTTGAGAACGTGCCCGATGTGGCGCCCCTCATTCCGATCCGCCCGACAGCAACCGACGCGAAACAGTCGCTGCGTGTTCTGCGTGAGACCTTCGCCACCTTCTGCTTCGCCGATGCGCAGACGACGAGGGTCCCGGATATCGATGCCGAGCTGGTCGACACCAGCATCGACCCGGGCGCCGACGAGTCCGCGTTCCTCGCCGCACTGCTGACGGCGGCGACCCGTCCCAGTCTCGATCTCGCCCCCGGGGTTCTGATACGCGCCGCACCGCTGTCCGGTGCCGGTTCCGGCAAAGGGCTGCTGGCGCGCTGCATCAACCTGATCGCCTTCGGACGCGAGCCGACCGCCGTCACCAGCGGCGGCAATGCGCAGGAGCTGGAGAAGAGGCTTGCCGCCGAGTTGATCGCCGGCGGCCCGGTCCTGTTTCTCGACAACCTCAACAACACGGCCTTCAAGTCGGACCTGCTTGCGAGCGCGATTACCGAGCGTCCCGCCCGTGTGCGCATCCTCGGCAAGTCGGAGATGGTGCCGCTCAACGCGACCGCCTTCGTGATCCTCACCGGCAACGGCCTGTCAGTCTCGGAAGACCTCGCCCGCCGGTTCATCTCGATCGAGCTCGACCCGCGCACCGAAGATCCGGAGTCGCGCACCTTCGCAACGGACATTCGCGCCGACGTGAAGCGGCGCAGGCACGAGCTGCTGGCCGCCGCCCTGACCATCTGGCGCTGGGGGCGGCTCGACACTTCAATCAAGGAGGGCCGGCCGCTCGGCAGCTTCGAGCAATGGTGCAGCTGGGTGCGCGACCCGCTTCTGGCACTCGGATGCCGCGATCCGGTCGACCGAATCAGAGAGGCCAAGCAGCGCGACGGACGGTGCCAGGCCACGACCGATCTCTTCAGGATCTGGTGGGAGCGCCATGCCGACCGGCCGGTTCCTGCCGCCGACTTGCACGATGACGTCAAGAAGGTGATCGACGCGCAGGATCGCGGTCGCCAGTTCATAGCGGCCCAGCTCGAGAAGCTCGCCGGCACCCGAATGGCCGGTCATGTACTCACGCGCCAGGCCGCAGCCGGGAAATGGGGACGGGCGACATTCTCACTCCAAAAGACCGGCGGAGACCCAAACCATAGGGATCATAGGGGGCATAGGCATGAAGGCGATGGAATGCGCGATGGGGACCTGCAGTGAGGATGATCGGTGCCGGACCTCCGATGCCCCCTATGCCCCCTATGCCTTCGAGAACGCAGCGACGAACGGGGCTTGGCTCAAAGGCAGTTGGCAGGCGCAAGCGACCGATAGGTGGCCAACTTTCCAAACGATTTCGGGAAAATCGGAGGGCGAACAATGGGCGGGCTCGGTTCGGGACGGTCGAGCGGCGGCGGCAAGGTGACGGCAGAGGCGTGCAGGTCGATCGACGTCAACCGGCTGCGCAGAGAGGGCGTACTGTCGGCGGGCTGGTCCGGCGGCTGGGAATGGAAGCGGAATGGCGAGCGGGTTTCGTCGATTTCGATGCGGGGAGGAGAGGATCGGATCGTGCTGTCATACCGGTCCCGAATTGGAAGCGAGGACTGGCAGGACGTCGAAGAGCCGATCCCGATCCGGTGGGTGCCGTGTCGCTACGGCGGACAGCGCCCCTATTTCGTGTGTCCCGGCATCGTCCACGGCGTCGCGTGCCGTCGCCGCGTGGTCAAGCTCTATAGCGCGGGCCGCTATTACCTGTGCCGGCACTGCTACCGGCTCACCCATGCCAGCCGCAACGAGGACATGTGTGATCGCGCCCTGCGTCGCGCCAACAAGATCAGGATGCGGCTCGGCGGCGAGCCCGGCTACGAGGCCATGATCCCGCGGCGGCCCAAGGGTATGTGGCGCAAAACCTACGACCGCCTGTTCGAGGCCGTCATCGAAAGCGAGTCCCGGGCGGAGGAGCGGCTCACGCGGATGGCGGCCCTGCTGCTCGATCTCGACCGACGCTTGGAAACCAACACGCGCAAGCCGAAGAGGGGATACTGGTGATGACCAACGTCGATGTCGCAAGCACAATGGGGCAGAACGACGTGACCGTTCCCTCGGAGGGATACGACGCGAGCCGGCTCAATGCCGTCAGACACGGTATTCTGTCGCGCTTCACGGTGCTGCCGTGGGAGGACGCGGCCGAATACGAGGCCTTGCTCGACGCGCTGACCGAGGAGCACACCCCGGCGGGCCCGACTGAGACGCATCTGGTCGTCGAGCTGGCCGGCGTGCTGTGGCGCAAGCGGCGGCTCCGGCTGGCGGAGATCGCCACGTATCAACGTGGGTTACAGGCGACGACCGATACCTACTCGAAGACGGCGCAATCGGCGTTGGTGGCATCGACGGTATCAAAGCCGTCCAAGAGCGACGTGGCCGCCGCGATCAGGGCGGGCGCCGTCGACGTCCAGCGCGAGCTGGCCGATCTGGACGCCGACCGGCAGATGACGCTGACCGCCATCGAGATTCTCGCTAGCGACCGAAACCGCGCTTACGAGGACGCACTCGAGGCACTGGAAGAGGGCACGCGCGAGGCCTGGGCAGAGCAGTTGACCTGGAAGCCCGACGACTACGACACACATGTGAAGCCCTATACAGCGGATGCAGCCAGCCTGCAGCGCTACCTCGAATCCGAGATCCTGCCCTGGTACGACAAGCAGCGCGCTCAGATCATCGCACAGCCGCTGGTGCGGGCGCAGGCGCTGGGCGAATCGCTCGATCCCGACAAGCTGGAGCGCCTCGGCCGCTACGAGGTCCACCTCGACCGCAAGCTGGAGCGGACCCTGTCGACGCTGATCCGCCTGCAGGAGCTGCGCCGCACCAAGTCGCCGACAGCCGTCCAGGCCTGAAATCCGTTTCGCAAAAATGCGCTGGCGCCGCAGATGAAGGGCAGCGCGGCCTTCCGGCTGGCGCAGAATCGGCCATAATGGCCACATTGCTCAGCTCGCAGTGGGGATGCACATGAGAAGTCTGTCCGCCCGTGAGGCGAAGTACGGATTCGGTCGGTTGATCGATCTTGCGCGCGCAGCTCCGGTGGCGGTCGCCAAGCATGGACGGCCAGTTGTCGTTGTCATCGCGGTCGAGGAATTCGAGCGGCTAAAGGCGCTCGATCAGCCTGCACATGCACCGGCCAGCGCAACCGCGGTGAAGGCGTGAGCACGGCGCGCGGCACGGCCCAACGACTAACCACGGACATTGCCACGGTCGGCTACAGGAGTCCGTATCATGGCAGCTAGGAAGGCAGAGCCGGCGACCGTCCAATCCGACTTCGGCGGCCTGCTCGCCGACGTGAGGAACCGCATTCAGAGCGCACAGGTCCGCGCCGTGCTGGCGGTCAACGCCGAGCTGGTGCGTCTCTACTGGGATATCGGCCGCGTCATCGACGAGCGGCAACGCGCGGAGGGTTGGGGGGCTGCCGTCATTCCCAGGTTGTCGCGCGCGCTCAACAATGAGCTGCCGGAGCTGAAGGGCTTCTCAGAGCGCAACATCAAGCGCATGGTCGCCTTCCATCGCGACTATCCGCAGCCGGCCGACATCGTGCCACAGCCGGTGGCACAATTGCCGGGCGCGCATCGCCCAGCGCCGGCTTCGTCGGCGCCGGCAGCGAACCCAATAGTGCCACAAGCGGTGGCACAAATGCCCGAACTCGCTGTTGTGGTCGGTGCCGTGGGCCCATCACGTCATCCTGATGGACAAGGTCCCGGAGATCGCGCTTCGCCGCTGGTATATGGAGCAGGCGCTGGGCCATGGTTGGAGCCGCAACGTACTTGCCGCCCAGATCCAGGCAAAAGTGCACGCGCGCCAGGGCCAGGCCGTCACCAACTTCGAGCGATTATTACCGTCGCCGCAATCGGAGCTGGCGCAACAAGCTCTGAAAGACCCTTACATTTTCGACTTCCTGACTCTGACCGAGCCCTTCCAGGAGCGCGAGCTGGAGACCACGCTTGTCCGCCACCTCGAAAAATTCCTGCTCGAGCTGGGCTCGGGCTTCGCCTACGTCGGCCGGCAGGTGCGCTTCGACGTGGCCGGCGAGGATTACTACGTCGACCTGCTCTTCTATCACCTGCGGCTCAGGGCCTTCATCGTGATCGACTTGAAGAAGGGCCCATTCAAGCCGGAGTATGCGGGCAAGCTCAACTTCTATTGCAACGTCGTCAATGACCGCCTGCGACACGCATCCGACCAGCCGACCATCGGCCTGATCCTCTGCCAGACCAAGGATCGCTTGCTGGCCGAGTACAGCATCACGGGAATCGACAAGCCGATCGGCGTCTCGACATACGAGCTGACGCGCGCGCTGCCGACGAGCCTGCAATCGGCACTGCCCACGGTCGAGCAGATCGAATCGGAGCTGGCGGTCGCGCCGGAACCAACACCGCAGCGACGGCGGAAGGATCGTGGGGAATGAGGGGATACGTTCAAATGTCCAGCATTGTGATGCGCGGGCTGGCGCCGAAATTCCTGGCTGCATCGCTAGCAATTTCGGCACCAACTGATGCAGTCGTTGCGCTCGAGTTCACAATGACATGCGAGGCGAAGGACGGGACCCTGATCAAGTTGGAGAACCCGCCGAGGTCATTCCCGTGGACACCACAGAGCGAGAGGATCACAGCAGAGTTCAAGCCGAATCCCAACGGCGACTTCGAAGGCATGGCCTACACCAATCTATGGAAAGAACTCGAGAAGAGGCCGCTGCCGGCTACGCTTACACCAAGCGAAGGATCGTTCATGATCTTTGAGCCGACTTGGGGAGGCGGCAATCGACCCTTCAAGCTTCTAAAGTTGGATCTGCGCGATACGAAGCTTTTCAAGCTGGCCGTTGAGGCTGACGTGACGAAGAACGAGCGAGATGGCGTGTTGGTCACGCGATATTCCTACATCATGCGATGCAACGGCAAGGAAGTTGGGGTCTTTCCGACGAGAACCTGTCCGCCGGGTTGAGTGGGCTTCAAGCTGCTGCCGACGGCACTGCGCCAACGGATCGTCCAAAGCGCAACCAACACACAGACTACGCCTCGCGCTCCTCGACAGCGAACCGGTGGTCCCTCGGCCCGAGATACAGACTTCCTATTCGCCAGCGACCATCCGACCGACGAAGCCGAGTGCAGCACAGCAGCGGGCAGCGACGCCGTTCTGTCACATGGCCTGTCACATGAGCCGCTCGGCTCGCCATACAGGCTTGGGCTTGATTCTACCAGGATGGGCGGCCAACCACCCGTATCTCTTGAGGAATTTTCACTTAAGAGAATGGTCGGAGCGGGGAGATTTGAACTCCCGACCCCTTGCTCCCGAAGCAAGTGCGCTACCAGGCTGCGCTACGCTCCGCCCGACCAAAATCCGCAGTCTCTGCCTGCATCTCGATGCTGGCAGTGCGGCGGAGGCGCAGTCTATAACGCACATCCCTCACCGCGTGCAAGGGAGTTGCCGAATGTCTTCGCGCTATCGCCTGACCTCGCCCCCGGCACAGGTTGCTGCCCATTTCGGCCACCCCGTCGAAATGGACTTTCCCCCACGCTACAACATCGCACCGACCCAGCCGGTTGCCGTCGTGCGGCTCGACCATGCCCGCCGCCGCGAGCTGGCGCTGGTCCGCTGGGGCCTCATTCCTCCCTGGGTCAAGGACCCGGCCACATTTGCGACGCTCGTCAGCGCACGCACCGAGACCGCGGCCGACAAGCCATCGTTCCGCGGCGCGCTCCGCCATCGCCGCTGCCTGATCCCTGCCGACGGCTACTATGAATGGACCGGCCCCCGTGGCCGCCGCCAGATCTGGCTGGTGCGGCGTCGCGGCGGCGGCCTGCTGGGGCTGGGCGGCCTTTGGGAGCACTGGCTTGGCGCCGATGGCAGCGAGCTGGAGACCATGGCGATCCTGACCGTCGCTGCCAGCCCGGATGTTTCCGCACTGAACGACCGCATGCCCGCCGTCATTCCAGAAGCCGATTTCGAGACTTGGCTGGACACCTCGCCCGGCACCGCCACACCGGTTCTGGGCCTGCTGAAGCCGGCTGAAGCAGGCCTGCTGGAAGCCGTCGAAGTTGATTCGCGCCTGAACGACCCGCGCTACGAGCCCGCGGAAGATCCAATTGACGTCGTAGAAAACTAATTTAACCTTATGGAATTAAAAAGCTAATTAAAGTGCCATTTTGGCACCCGAGTTGCTGTCATCTTCTGCATTGGCTCGATCCGCCAGCCTCGATGGCTCGCAATCGGCCCTGAAAGAAGATATTCTGCCACAGTCAAGAGCTTGCCGCGATCGGTCTGTAAGTGAGTGATCGGCGGGCTTGGAGTAGGTTGCAGGCCGAGGGCTCCTGCATGGTTGGTGGATCAAGGCGGCTGTATCCGGTTTGGCGCGGCAGGCGCAAAGGAAACGAACATGGCCTACAGAGGTGAGGACCTGGACCTGAGAACCCCGCAAGGCTGGGGCTCGGCCGGCCGCGAGGTCGGCGCTGAGCAGCCGAACTGGTGGACGCGTTCAACGACCTATCACGGCGGACGCGCCGATCCCATCTGGGTCGACGATACCGTCATGGCCTGCTGCAATCACGCCTACGACCTCGCCGTCGCCCACCGGGCTGGCGAAGTCCGGCTGGAGCATCTGCTGAACGCCTTGACGCTCAACAGCGCCGCTTCCCAGGCGCTCGAGACCCGCGGCATCCGCGACGCAGCGCTGCGTCGCGAAAGCAGCGCCATCATCGCTGCCGAGATCCCCGCAGCCCAGGTCAGCCCGGCCTCCGGCCCCAAGCGCTCGCCTGAGTTCGAAGAAGCGCTCCGGCTGTCTGCGGAGCGCGCCTACCCACGCCGCACCCCGGTCACCGTCGACGACCTGTTGTCGGTCCTGTTCGAGATGAAACGGGACGTCCCGGGCATCCAGCTGCTCTATAAGCACGTCCAGTGGAGCCGCAACGGCGCCGAGCCTCGCCCTGGCGTAAGGTTGGAGCCGCTGCCGCATCTGGCGCGCAATTACGGCAACGAGCCGCGCTTTGACCCACGCCCTGGCTATGGCTCGAACGACTACCACCAGACCTCGAACGGCACGGCCCATACGTATGCCCGCCCGGAACGTCCGCAACCGCGCGATTACGATATCGGCGGCAGCCCCGTCGACAGCATCCAGAACAACCGGATCGAGGCATTGGAGCGTGCCGTTCGCGACCTCGGCCTCGATCTCACCGATGATCGCAAGTCGCTGCAGTCGATCGTGACCGACCTGCAGCGCAATACGATGGCCCAGACCGATGACACCCTGAGGTTTCGCAGCGGCCTGACGGACCGGCTTGGCGCGCTTGAACAAGCCGTGATGACGTTCCGCGACGAGCCCTCCCAACTTCCCGGCAACTTGCTCGACCGGATGGCTGTACTGGAGCGCAATCTCGACGTTCGTCTCGGCGAGATGGCCCACGGCATTCAGGCCTCGACCTCGATGATCGACCGGCTGACCTCGATCGAGCGCAGCCTGGACGCCCGGCTGAAAGAGCTTGGCCGGGCCTGGGCCGGCATCGGCGATCGCCTCTCCGCGATCGAGGCCGCCGCAAGGCGGCCAAGCACATCTCAGGCGCTATCAGCAGCTGCACTGCAACGCCTGGAGGCATTGCCGGATTTCGACGACAAGCTGAACGGGTTTGCTAGTCTGACGCACAAGGTTGCGGACCTGGAGAGCACCTTCCAGCTCATCCTCGACAGGATGGTCGGGCTGGAGCGCCACCTGGAAGCCGGTTCCGGTAGCGGCCCTGCGGAATTCGACCTGCAGCAAGTCGAGGCCCGGCTTGAGGAGATCGCTCTCAACGTCGCCGGACAGTTGGGCGATTTCGGAGGGCATGACGAAGATCTCCGAACGGCTGACCGGGATCGAGCGCGCCATCGAGAACCGCACCGCGGAAACCGGCAGAACCGTGTCATTCATCGGCGAGCGGCTGCGCGCCTTCGACGAGGCGATCGGAACCCAACGTACGCACACGACCGAGCGGCTCGCCCACATTGAGTCTCTTGTCGGAACCTACGCTGACCAGGTTTCCGACGCAGGTACCAGTCACTCTCGCGATCTGTCCGAGCTGCACGAAGCCATCGTCAAGCTGAACAACAACCAGCAGACGCTGGCCAACTCCCTCGAGCAATGGCGGCTGGACAATACCGGAGACCTGAGCGTTGTCAGCAATCGCCTCAAATCGCTGGAGGAGGCGGACAACCGCCGGGAGCCGATCTACGAGGCGCTGGCTGGGCAATTGGCAGCCGTCCATAACGTCGTGGCCAAGCGCGAGGAGCACAAGAGCAAGCTCCGCCAGTGGCTGTTCGGGACCGACGAGTGGTTCAGCGCCAGCTACGACACGGAGCGCTGGAGGGCGCGTCAGCTCGCCAGCGATGCTGCCGCCAAGGGCGTTGAGTATCACGAGCGCGGCCGCACCGTGCCGCCACCGACGCCGGTCAGGCGCTGACAACGCCAACGCGGCTTCCATTATGACAACGTGGCTTGTCGACCGGGTTCGGATCGACAGGCCATCCGCTCGTTATGCGACCGCAGCTTGGATGCCGTCCCGAAGCGGGTACCTGCTTCCAGCTGCCATTCGCCTGGCGCCTGTAATACCGGAAAACCTCAAGTGCGACCTGTGGTCGAACCTGAGGTTTGCAGGTCTCTGCGCGCAGGGTTGGTGTGGCGGCTGCGCGTAAAGAAAAACTCCGCGCAGGGTTGGTGTGGCGGCTACGCGTAAAGAAAAACTCCGCGCAGGGTTGGCGTGGCGGCTACGCGTAAAGAAAAACTCCGCGCAGGGTTGGCGTGGCGGCTACGCGTAAAGAAAAACTCCGCGCAGGGTTGGCGTGGCGGCTACGCGCAAGGCAAAAAATGATTCCGGCCGACCGCCGCCCAGAACGAGTTCGAGCTTTCGGCGGGCCGGTATAAATCCGGCCAGCCAGAACCGGAACACCAGCCTGAGCACGCCGGCAGTCCCGCGACATGCCGCGCGGTTCTTTTATTAACCGCTCCGTTTTCACCCCGCGGCCAAGTCACACCACTGTCAATCGACTTTGCTTCCTGCTCAGCGAGCTGAAGCAGCGCCATCGGGCTCGCTCGCACTGACCGCTCGATAGCACTCTGGTCGCTTTACCGCGTGCCGGCTGCGACCATGCCGATTTGGGGGACAGACATGGAAACCGGAAAACGATTGAGAGCAATCTTCATTTCGGACATTCATCTGGGCTCGCGCGCATGCCAGGCAGAGCTCCTGATCGACTTTCTCAGAGAATATGACGCCGCTACGATTTACCTCGTCGGCGATATTGTCGATTTCTGGAAGTTGAAATCCGGCAGTTATTGGCCGCAATCCCACAATGACGTCGTCCAGAAATTGCTCAGAAAGGTGCGAAAAGGCACGCACGTCATCCTTATCCCCGGCAATCACGACGAGGCGCTGCGCGGCTACTGCGGCATGCAGTTCGGTGGCATCGACGTTGTCGATGAAGCTGTTCATCAGACTGCCGACGGACGCCGGATACTGGTCATGCACGGCGATGGATTTGACGGAATTGTTCACATGGCCAAGTCGTTGGCGTTTTTGGGCGACCGCGTTTACGTCGCCTCCCGCTGGGCCAACGGCGTCGTGAACAGCTGCCGCCGGCTCTGTGGTCTAAGCACCTGGTCACTGTCCGGCTATCTCAAGCAGCACGTAAAATCCGCAGTCAGATTTATTCACAACTTCGAGACCGCAGTCGCTCAAGAGGCCAGAAATCGCAGTTTTGACGGCGTCATATGCGGACACATCCACCATGCAGCAGATCGCGACATTCATGGCATCAACTATCTCAACTGCGGCGACTGGGTGGAAAGCTGCACGGCACTTGTTGAAGACCACACCGGCCAATTCCATCTCGTCCGCTGGCGCGACGTCGAATCGAAGCCGGACGAATTGGCAGCAAGCTCCGTCCACATCCCCGCCGCCGCTTGAACCGGAGCACTTATGTTGAGCAAGAGGTAATCCTGGCAACCGACAGCGCCGCCCGATTTCCGTCTGAAATGGCGCATAAAGGAAATGCCGATCGCAAACTTGGACGCGCATATTTCGTCCACAAGCCGCACGCCGGACCAGCGTTCGCGAATGACCAGTTAGCAACAAGATGGGCACTACGAAATCAGCCAAGGAATGTTCCGCTTTACCTCTTGCGATTTCGCACACGGAAACAACATCAGGACTATCAACTCGAAACGCATTGCCATCCCCGGTCTGAACCGAGGTTATGGAGCATGCGATTGTTTTGGCGACTGGAGTACCAACCTATGACGTCCACCAGCAACGACATCTCGACAAATCAGCCGCCCGCCAACTTCGATAGCCCGGCTGCGGTCCGCCAAACCGCCAATCCGATCGGCCGCACGCATGAACGCCGCCCCCCACAAGCCCACACCCGCTCCGCTCGCATCGAGGCCCCCTCCGGTGCTGTCGGCGAGGCGGCCCTTGCCGAGCTTCTCGACCGCGACAACGAGCTCAGGCACCATCTCTTGCGCAAACGCTGGCGGCTCGGTCACCGGCCTTGTTGAGGCCTGCGGTCGTGTGACCGTTGCGGCACCCGGCCGCGGATTGCTAATCACTTTCACACCTGCAGGACGGTTTGCGATGGGAGCGATCGCCTGGCAGGTGGAAAGGTTTGAGCAGAACGATGGCCGCGGCAACAACAAGCGCCTCCACCTCCTCAGCGCCAACACGGACTGTAGACATCTTCAACGAGCTCGACCCCGAGCCGCGCCTGCTGATGGGCCCGGGGCCGGTCGACGTCTACCCGCGCGTCCTTCGCGCCATGTCGGTGCCGTTGCAGGGTCAATTCGACCCGCAATTCACCGGCTACATGAACCAGGTGATGGCCCTCTACCGGCACGTGTTTCGCACCGACAATCACTGGACCTTTCTCATCGATGGATCGGCTCGCGCCGGAATAGAGGCGTGCCTGGTCTCGCTGCTGGAGCCTGGCGACCGCCTTCTCGTGCCGATTTTCGGCCGCTTCGGTCACTTGCTCGTTGAGATTGGCCAGCGCGTCGGCGCCGAGGTCGAAATCAATCGACACCGATTGGGGCACCGTCTTCACACCCGATGCAGTCGAGGCCGCAATCCGCCAGCATCGCCCCAAGGTTCTGGCGATCTGCCAGGGCGACACGTCCACCACGATGCTGCAACCACTGGCCGAAATCGGCGCCATTTGCCGCCGCAATGACGTCCTCATGTACGTCGATTGCACCGCCTCGATCGCCGGCAATCCCTTCGAGACCGACGACTGGATGATCGACATCGCATCTTGCGGGTTGCAGAAATGCCTGTCCGGCCCCCCCGGCGCCGCCCCCGTCACATTCAACGCCAGAGTTGAGGAAGTTCTCGCCCGCCGTAAGCACGTCGAGGCAGGAATCCGGCCTCCCGGCATGGTCAGCGGCAACGGTCCTGCGATCAGGTCGAATTACTTCGACCTGGCCATGTTGATGGACTACTGGTCGCCCAAGCGCCTCAACCACCATACCCAAGCCGCCTCGATGCTCTATGCGGCACGCGAATGCGCGCGCGTCGTCCTCGAGGAGGGGCTTGAGACGGGAATCGAGCGCCATCGCCAGAGCTCGGCAGCGTTGCGCGCCGGCCTGGAAGCGATGGGCCTTCAGCTGTATGGCGATCCGCAGCACCGTATGCTCAACGTAACCGGCGTCGTCATCCCGTCCGCGATCAAGGACGGCGAGAAGGTACGTGCGGAGATGCTGACCGACTTCGGCATCGAGATCGGAACTTCGTTCGGCCCGCTTGCCGGTAAGATCTGGCGCATCGGAACCATGGGCTACGTATGCCGCAGATCGAGCATATTGCGTTGCCTCGCCTCGCTGGAAGCCGTACTCAGGCGCAACGGCTACACGCCACCTCCCGGCGCCGGCATCGATGCCGCATACAAGGCCTATGGCGGCACCTGAGAACGAACGTGCTAAGCACATGTAGGCCCGAGCGGGCGGCGCATGTGCTCGCACCACAAGTGCTGAAGTCTCGGCCGTCACAAACCTATCCCAGTCGGAAACATCCATGTCCGAACAGAACCAAGGCAAACACCCCGCTTCATCCTTGCTGCAGCGCCCTGTCAAGATCGTCAATGTCGGCCTGGAGGGCTTCGCACGCGAGCTGGAAGCACAGGGCATACCCGTGCTCCACGTTCAGTGGACCCCACCCGCGGGGGGCAACGCGAAGCTGGCTGCTCTGCTCGCCAAGCTCGGCACCTGAGGAGCGACCCGGCAGTGATAGACATCGACAAAGCCAATGCCGAGACCCTGGCGCGCATCCTCGCAGGCAACCCCGTGCTCGTCGACTGCATACCCGCGGCAGAGGCCATCCCCGATCTGCAACCTGGCCTGATCCTGCACGCAGGCCCGCCGGTAGCTTGGGATCGCATGTGCGGGCCGATGCGCGGCGCAATAACCGGCATTGCCGTTTTCGAGGGCTGGGCTTCCGACCTGGCGGACGCTGAGAAAAAAGCATCGAACGGCGCCTTCCGCTTCGAGCCCAACCACCATTACGGCGCGGTCGGCCCCATGACGGGCATGACGACCATCTCGCAACCACTCTTGGTGGTGGAGAACCGCGCCTTCGGCAACCGCGCCTACTGCGCCATCAACGAAGGCCTTGGCAAGGTCATGCGCTTTGGCGGCAATGACGCCGAAGTGCTCGCCCGCCTTGTCTTTTTGCGCGATGAGCTTGGACCAGCGCTCGGCCGCGCTCTACGTCACACAGGTGGCATCCCGCTGAAGACGCTGGTGGCCCGCGGCCTGACGATGGGCGATGAAATGCACCAGCGCAACGTCGGCTGCTCCAGCCTCTTCATGCGGGCGATCTCGCCGCCGCTGGCCGAGACCGCTTCCGACACCCGCGCTCTTGCCCGCTGTCTCGACTTCATCGCCCGCAATGACCAGTTCTTCCTCAACATCGCAATGGCTTTGGGCAAGTCGATAACGGACCCCGCGCGCGGCATCGAGGGCTCTTCGATCGTCACCGCCATGAGCCGCAACGGCACCGACTTCGGCATCCGCGTTTCAGGCACCGGCGACCGTTGGTTCACCGCCCCCGTCGAGATGCCGGTGGGGCTTTATTTTCCCGGCTACACGGAAAAGGACGCAAACCCGGACATGGGCGATTCCGCAATCGTCGAGACGATCGGTCTTGGCGGCTTCGCGATGGCCGCCGCCCCAGCAGTGGTGGGCTTCGTCGGTGCTGGCCCTGCCTCCGAGGCTGCCATGTTCACGCGCGCGATGGGCGAGATCACCGCCGGCGCCAATCCGGAATGGACGATCCCGGCCCTCGATTATGCCGGCGTCCCGACCGGGATCGATATCCGGCTCGTCGTGGAGACCGGCATCGCCCCGACGATCAATACCGGCATTGCGCATCGCGAGCCCGGCGTCGGCCAGGTCGGTGCTGGCGTGGTAAAGGCTCCGCTGCGCTGCTTCGAGGACGCGCTGATAGCCTTCGCCGAGACGATGGGAGTTGAGTGATGATCGTCATCGACGAGGTTCGCGCCGGCTTTTATCTGGATTCGGTTGCGCTGATGCGGATCGCCCGGGCTCTGCGCGATTTGCCCGGCGTGGAAGAAGCTGGCCTGATGATCGGCACGGCCGCCAACAAGGCAATCCTTCAGGAAGCCGGCATATTGGGAGCCGCTGGTGCGAAAGCCGGCCCCGGCGATCTCGTGATCGCGATCCGTGGCATCGACCAGGCCTCCACAGCGGCCGCCATGACCGAGGCACGCAAGCTGCTCGACGCCCCCCGCGCCTCAGCCGGCTCGACGAAAGCCTGGCAGCCACGAACCCTGCGGGCGGCACTGCAACAATTGCCCGACGCCAATCTCGCTCTGGTCTCGGTCCCCGGTGATTTTGCCGTCTCCGAAGCGCGCAAGGCGCTGAAGAGAGGGCTGGATGTCATGATTTTCTCCGACAACGTGCCGCTCGCCGACGAGGCCGAGCTGAAACGTGAGGCACATGCCGCAGGGCGAATCGTAATGGGCCCCGACTGCGGCACCGCCATCATCGGCGGAGTACCGCTGGCATTCGCCAACGACGTGCCGCGCGGCGACATCGGCATCATCGGCGCGTCCGGCACTGGTATCCAGGAAATCTCGTGCCTGCTGGCGCGCGCCGGCCGCGGCATCAGCCACGCGATCGGCACCGGCGGGCGAGACCTGAAATCCGAGATCGGCGCAATCACGACGCTGACCGCTATCGACCTGTTCGATGCGGATGATGCGACACGTCAGGTTGTGCTGGTTTCCAAGCCGCCCTCCGCGGACGTCGCTGAAACCGTGCTGGCCCGCATCGCACGCAGTAGCAAGCCGTATATCGTCTGTTTTCTTGGCGACCGCAGCGAAGCCCCGCTGCGCAACGCACAGCGTGCGTACACGCTGAAAGAAGCCGCCCGATTGGCCGCGGGCGCAGCTGCGACCGCAACTGCCGAGGCCCCCCGTACTGAGCCCACACCACGCACGGTCGGCCGCGCTATCAGAGGCCTGTTCTCCGGCGGCACCCTTTGCGCCGAAGCCCAGGTCGTATTGCGCGACGCAGGCCTCGATGTCGCTTCGAACGTCGCAATTCCTGGCGTAAGGGACTGGACGGCCGGCGACCCGACTGCGCACCCCCATCTGATGCTCGATCTGGGCGACGATCAATTCACCCGCGGCCGCCCGCATCCCATGATCGAGCCCGCCGTCCGCGACGAGCCACTCCACAAGGCCCTGGCCGACGAGACGATAGGCGTTGTACTGTTGGACGTCGTCCTCGGCCATGGCGGACATCCCGATCCCGCTGGCCACCTTGCCGCCGCACTGGCCGGGCGTAATGCTGCAGGCCCTGCGATCGTCGCCTCGGTCACTGGCACCGACGCCGATAGCCAGGGCCTGTCGCGGCAGGTCGGAATTCTGACGTCGGCGGGCGTCATCGTTGCTCCGTCGAACGCCGACGCAGCAGAATTGGCAGTCCGCCTCGTTGGAGGCTGAACAACTCTTGCGGAGCTCCTGCATGCCAGGGCCGTCCGATCTACCCAGACGCATTGTTGTCGCCATCGGCGGCAATGCCACCCATCCCGAAGGCATCGCCGGCACCTCCGAGCAACAGAAGGCGGTCGCGGCCAGTGCTGCCCACGCGCTGTTGCCGCTGGCTCTCGCCGACAACGAGCTCGTCATCGTTCACGGCAATGGCCCGGTTGTCGGCAAGATCCTGATGCGCCAGGCGCTCACCCGCGATCGTGTTCCGCCGATGCCGCTCGACATCTGCGTCGCCCACAGTCAGGGCGGCATCGCCTATCTTCTCGTGCAAGCCCTTGAGAATGCGCTGCGCGAGGTGGGCAATCCACGGCATGCAGCCTGTCTGCTGACCCAGGTCGAGGTTGATCCGCAAGATCCTGCCTTCCAGAACCCAACCAAATTCGTGGGACCGTTCTTCGCCAAGGAAGAGGCGGACTCGATCGGCACCGAGCTTGGCTGGATGATGAAGCAGGACGGCAACCGCGGCTGGCGCCACGTGGTCCCATCCCCCGCCCCGAAGCACATCTGCGATATATCCCTGGTCGAGGCACTCGCGCGCCGTGGCACCATCGTCATCGCAGGCGGCGGCGGCGGCATACCTGTCGTCCGCGAGGCGAATGGCGTCCGGCACGGCATCGAGGCCGTCATCGACAAGGATTTGACCGCAGAGCTGATGGCCCGCGTGCTCGCAATGGACACCCTGCTCATCCTGACCGCCGTCGACAGAGTGGCCATCGACTTCGGCAAGCCGACCCAGCGCGCGCTCGAGCGCGTCGGCCTTGCCGAGATCAAGCGGCATTACGCGGACGGCCAGTTTCCTCCGGGCAGCATGGGCCCCAAGATCGAGGCCGCGATCCGCTTCCTGGAAAGTGGCGGCAAGCGTGTGATCATCGGCGCACTCGAGCGCGCAATGGATGCCTTGCAGGGCAGCAGCGGCACGATGATCGTTCCCGACGATGCAGCGAGATAGAGCCGTTCATATCCGCGTCGCGACCGCAGGCAGCCACTTCTCGCGGATGGCAACTCGGCACGACACGCTGCAAGTCGTCGCCAAGATGGGCGATATACTGCACGTCACCGCCGGCGACGGCTACGGTTGCATCGGCGCGACCCGCCTGCCCAACGGCCCGCTCAACGCCATTGTCGAGCCCGACAGCTTCGCGCGCTTCTACCCCTTGGACATCGGCGACCACATCAGTGTCGATCTTCCTGCTTGCGGCGCCAGCCGGCCGTCGGAAGCGCCAGCACGCGCACCCGCCGGTGATCAGCGTGCCGCCCTGAAAGCCGTACGGTCCATGGCAAGAAACATGGCGCCGCCGGACGGACTGATACGGGCCGCTCTCGAGCTGGGGCCTCGCAATAGCGCCACCGAGCGGGTGGCGATGCCGCACCTCGACATGCTGAAGGACTGGCTCGCTCAGTGCGGACGCTCCGCAGACAGCCCGCCGCCTCCAGTCGGCCTGCTCGGCCTCGGTCCCGGCCTTACGCCATCGGGTGACGACCTGCTGTGCGGCACTTTGATTGCCTTGCACACCTGCGGCCGCTGGCGCGCGGCCGATGAGCTTGGCGCTGCGGTGCTGGCAGCCGCACCTGCGGCGACGACGCAATTCTCACGCGCTGTACTCGCCGCCGCTGCCATCGGAGAAGCCATCTTCCCGCTTCATTCCGTGGTCAACGCGATCGTGTCCTGCAATGGCCGCTGGCTGGCTCCACGAGTGGAATCGCTGATCCGCTTTGGTCATTCGTCCGGCTGGGACGCACTGGCCGGCGCCATGCTGGCCATCGAGGCCGAGCTCGACTGGCAGACGCCGCCCGACGTCGCGCTTTAGGCCGCCTCTACTTGACCGCCGTCACCATGATTTCGACCAGCAGCCGCGGATTCGCGAGCTTGGCCTCCACGCATGCACGCGCCGGAAGGTCCTTGCCGCCTGTCCACTCGACCCAGACCTCGTTGAGCTCGTCGCGGGAAGCGATGTGCGGCACCCAGATTACCGCCTGAACGATCTTGGACTTGTCCGTGCCGCACAACGCCAGCAACGCGTCGATCTGAGACAGCACGCTGCGCGTCTGCGCCTTGATGCCCCCGCTGGTCTCTTCCGGCACGATGCCAGACAGAAACACGAAGCCGTTGGCCTCCACCGCCTTGTTGAGAATGGCGGACGGCTTGTGGCGCTTGATGCCTTTGCTACCGCCAGCCTTTGCCGGCGCCTTTTTCGCCGCCGTCTTGCTTGCTGCACCTCGCGTCGCCATGACGTTATCTCCCCGAAAATTGGCCCTATCAGCCGTTTAGCTTAACACGAAAGCCGGTCCTCAACGCTTCGAGCCGACCGCTGCGGCAATATCGTCGGCAAACTGGTCGACAGCGGCAGGGTCGGTGTCCCAGGAGCACATCAACCTGCATGTTGTCTCCCCCTGGAACGTATAGAACCGCCATCCCTGTGCCCTGAGCGTGCTCTGCACCGAAACCGGCATCTCCACGAACACCGCATTGGCCTCCACGGGGTGCACGATGGCAAGGCCGGCTTCGCCACGGATGCGATCCGCCAGCCGCTGCCCCATGGCGTTTGCATGGTGCGCATTATCCAGCCACACGTCGTTGGTGAGCAGTGCGCACCAGGGCGCGGTCACGAACCGCATTTTCGAGTTGAGGTGACCCGACTGCTTGATGCGCCACTCGAACTCGTAGGCCAGGGCCGCATCGAAGAAGACGACCGCCTCCCCCGCCGCCAGCCCGTTCTTGACGCCGCCGAACGACAGGACGTCCACGCCCGAACGCCAGCTGAGCTCCGCTGGCGTCGCACCAAGCGATGCAGCCGCGTTCGCAAACCTGGCGCCGTCCATGTGCACGACCAGCCGGTTGGCTCTGGCGACCGCGCTCAATGCGGCAATTTCGGCGGCCGTATAGACAGTGCCGAGTTCCGTCGCCTGCGTCAGCGACAGCGCCCGCGGCTTGACATGGTGCACCCCACGCCCCGCCCGGGCCAGCGCTTCGACCTTGGATGGTGTCAACTTGCCTCCGGGCAAATCGGCCGTCTTCAGCCACACCCCGCCGCCGAAAAAGCCCGGCGCACCAGCCTCGTCGGTTGCTGCATGCGACGCGCTATGAGCGATAACCGCATGATACGGTCGGCAGACCTGCGCCAATGTGAGCGCATTCGCTGCCGTCCCGTTGAACACGAAATAAACCTCTGCCTCCGGCGCCTCGAACAGATCACGAATGAGCCCCCGCGCGCGCTCCGTCCAGGGATCCTCTCCATATCCCGGAACATGGCCTTCGGCATTGGCCGCCACTAAAGCCGCAAGCGCCGCCGGGCACAGCCCTGCGTTGTTGTCTGAGGCAAATTGCTGGGGCACGGGTCTGGAGCTCACGATTCGAACCGCATCATCATGCTTGGTTGAAGGGGCTACGTACTACAGGTCACTCCGGCGCCGGCCGCAACCCTCCTCTGTCGATCCTGCATGGGCGACAAGATGCTGATTGCTGCCGCATCCCATCCGCCTTATCACCCGTCGGAAGCAATAAGGAGGCAGTGAGTGGACGCCCGAAATGATAGTCCAGCGGCCCGCCCGCCGGCAGCGCGCCATGCTGGCCACGCGGGACGGCCCGAACCCTCCATCCTCAAGGCCATCGCATGGATGACGGTGGCGCTGTTCGCCTTTACCCTGACGGCGATCGCCAT
The DNA here is from genome assembly GCA_963825625.1 of uncultured Alphaproteobacteria bacterium. Lineage (GTDB taxonomy): Bacteria > Pseudomonadota > Alphaproteobacteria > Rhizobiales > Hyphomicrobiaceae > CAMDPA01. The sequence goes on from CAWGUF010000010.1 coordinate 52,393, forward strand.
GCGCGAGGTCGGCAAGACGATGCTGTCCATCGAGGCGATGTTCTACCGCAGTCTCGTTTCCCTGATTCTGCTGCTGATCGGTCTCAAGCTGTGGGGCGTGACGCTGGCCAGCCTGCGAACGCGCCAGCCGGTCATGCAGATGGCCCGCGCCTTGGCCCATTTCGCCGGGCAATGGAGCTGGATGACGGCCGTCGTGCTGATTCCGCTGGTCGAATTGTTCGCAATCGAGTTCACGGTGCCGCTGTGGGTGGCGGTGCTGGCCCCGCTTCTCCTCGGCGAGCGATTGACCGTCTACCGCCTCGCCGCTGCCGCGCTTGGATTTCTCGGCGTGCTGGTGATCATCCAGCCGGGCTCCACCAGCATGAGCCTGGGCACCGTGCTCGCCATCTTCTGCGCCATGATGTTCGCCCTAAATCTGATCGGCACCAGATACCTGACCCGGCAGGACAGCGCACTTACGATAATCCTGTTCATGACCGTCAATCACACCGTGCTTTCATTCCTCATCTGCACCGTGCCGGCACTGTTTTCCGCATCCGCTCGCGGCCTGCCTATTCCGGATGGCTATGCCGCCATCTGGCTGTTCACGCTGGGCGCGGCAAGCCTGGCTGCCCACTTCGGCCTGGCGCGCGCCATCAGCTATGCCGACGTGATTGTCGTTGCACCGATGGACTTCATGCGCCTGCCGCTGATCGCACTGGTCGGGATGCTGCTCTATGCGGAGCAACCAGGTGTCATCGTGTTGATCGGAGCAGCGATTGTGCTTTTCGCCAATATCCTGAACCTGTGGGGCGAGCGCCGGACGAAGAGGTGAGCTGCGTCAGTCGACGATCCTGAACACGCCCCGCTCCTGCTCGTCCAGCTGTGCAAGCAGGCCCGTCTCCCACGCGAGATACTGACGCGCGGCCTCGGCATTACCCTCGTGACGATCGTGCACGAAGAACAGAAAGTCGATGCAGTCCTCATCGGCAGGATCATCCGGAGTTGTCACGACCGGCAGTCCGGCAGCGACCCACGCGGCAAGTCCACCGCTCAGCAGTCGGATGTCGGGTAATCCCCGGGCGGCCAGATCGCTGGCCACCAGCGCCGCCGCTGCCTGCTCGTCCGCGATCAAGGCAACCGGTTTCGATGTGTCGCCCAGCGCCGCTTCGAGACGCGGCCGGATAGCCCAACCCGCACCGGCCGCATGCGATTTGCGATAGGCCATGCTGGCCCGCACATCCAGAACTATGAACGAGCCCTCCTCGACGGCCATCCCGAGTTCGCCGGCTCCGATCGGCGTCAGCACGGGCAATCGCGGCCGCGTCACCGCCGCAGCCCGCTTCAGCGCGCCCGCAGCCGCAGCCACATCGCCGTCCAGCACGATCGCATCGTGACCGAGCTGGGCCAGCCAGCCCGCAACCACCGCTGCACGCACATCTCCACCATCCGCGAGCACCAGCCGCGCGCCCTTCACGCCGACCCATTGATCCGTCGCCTGAATCAACTGCCCGCCTGGAGCATGCACGAAGCCTGCGGGTTGGTCGGCCGCATATTCCTCCGCCGTACGCACATCGATCAGATAGGTCGTCCGCGTGTCGTCATCCAGCCATCGTTGCACCTCTTCCACGCCAGCAAACCTGGCGCCGAATCGGACTGCCTGGGCCTTCACGTGCGCGGCGACGTCCTGTTCCACCTTCGGCGCACCAGCGTGCGTAAGCTGACGATCCGCCCCCCGCGCCAGATCCAGCCCGGCCAGGAACCAGCCCTGCGTCCCGTTCTCCAGCGCCAGCACCGGATTCTTCACACCCAATGCGCGCAGCGTCTCCGCACCGATGATCGAGCGCGTCCGCCCGGCGCAGTTCACAACGATAGTGGCGTCCGGATCGCTGGTAATCGCAGCCAGATTCGCCGCCATTTCTCCGTTCGGGCAGCAAACCCCGCCCGGAATGCTCATTTTCGTGTACTCCGCGAACGGCCGGCCATCGATGATGCGGATGTTGTCGCCGGCATCGACACGGCGCTTCAATTCATCGGCGGTGATCCGCGGCGTATGGCGCTTGTGCTCGATGATCTCTCCGAACGTCTTCGAGGGAACATTGACACCGCGATAAAGCGTGAAACCCGCCGCCCCCCAGGCAGGCGTGCCCCCGGTCAGGACGTAGACGGCCCCGTAGCCCATACCTGCCGCACGCTCCGCTGCTCTTTCTGCCACGCCGTCTCCGGCATCGACCAGCACCAGCCGGACACCGGCATTTGGCACCAGTGCCGGCAGGGCTGCATCGAACCGGCTGTAGGGCAAGGACACGGCAAAGAATGGATGACCTTCCCCGTATTGTCCGTACTCACGAACATCGATAAGCGCGATCTCGCCCCCATCCGAGAGCCAGGTTTTCAGGGTAGGAGCATCGACCGTCTTGGCTGACATTTCGGACTTTCCGTTGGCGTGCTGATGAAACGATCTTCAAGTCTTGGTCTGATCTCTCGGCCCTGTCGACACCGAAAGACCGCGGTTCGTCCTCAATGGCCGTCACCTGCAGGCTCTCCCTGCGCGCGCAATGGCCACGGCTTGTCGTCGACCACAGCCTTGCGCACACGCACCTCGTCACCGACGTCGATCACCATGAGATCGTGACCGATCTCCACGCGGCCCTGATACTGCTCGCGGATCTGCTGAAAGGCCGGCCCGAGTACATCCTCGTTGTTGTACATGTGGTAGATGACGCCGAGCTTCGGATTGGTTGCCGCGAACACGCCTCCGGCCTCGCGCGGCGATGTGTGCACCTGTTCCGCGATGATGCTTGCCAGCTCCAGCGGCCGGCCGGCTTTCTCCGCATACACCTCCACCGGCGGGAACGCCTCGTGAATGAACAGGTCCGCGCCTTGCGCATGATCGATCAGCGCCTCGCAGCGCTTGGTGTCGGCAGAGAACACGAATACGCGATATCCATACTCGAGGCGCATGGCATACGTGTTCTGCGGGGGCGTATGGATCACCTTGATCGCGCGTATGCTCAGGCCGTCCTCCGCGAAAAATGGCCCCTCGTCGTATTCGGTCACGTCGAGTTGCGAGCCATCCAGCGTTTCGAACACGCGCCGCCGGGTCTCGATATCCCAGGCATATATTTTCTCGTAATGCGCGCAGATGTCATTCGTGCCTGGCGGCCCCCACACACGCAATGGCTTGCGCCGGCCATAGGTCCAGCCACCGATCCAGAAATGTCCGAACCCGCCGATGTGATCCATGTGATGGTGGGTAAAGAACACCTTCTCCACCAGCGGGAACGGGATCTGCAGCGAGGTGAAGTTCTGCGGCGCACCCGGGCCGCAATCGATCAGCAACTTGTTCGACGGGCCGGCCTCCACCAGCAGGCAGGCGCCGGCCTGGCCCCGCCGCGGAAACGGCGTGCCGGTGCCGAGCAGCGTCACGCGCATGTCGCCATCTGCCACCGGCTCGCCGGGAAAAAAGAAACTCGATTGCTGCTTCGGTGCCATCCGGCTGTCCCTCCCCACTGCGCAGTGCGTTCGCAGATGAGGGGACAGCCTAAGACGGCCGGCCCGTCGAGACAACGTACCAACAGCGGGAGCGCCTTCAGCGACAGCCTACTCCGCAGCCGCCGCTCCCCCGCCCGTTAGCGTCATGTACTTCGCCGCATATTGCTGCTCACCGACCCGCTGCAGCAAATCGAGCTGGGTTTCCAGCCACTCCTTGTGTCCTTCCTCTTCCATCACCGTCCGCTCGAACAAGGTCCGGCTGCCAATGTCGCCCGCATCGCCGGCCGCCTTGGCCGACGCGGTATAGAACGCGATGGCTTCCTCCTCGTCGGTGAGGTCGGCCTGAAACATATCCTTCAGCGTCTGCGCCCGTTGCGGCGTCTTCGCCGGCTTGAGTTGCGGATCCCCCTTCAGGAACATGATCCGGGCGATGTAGCTTTCCGCGTGTCCCAACTCCTCTTGCATCTCCTCGCGCATCTTGGCCGCCAAACTGTCGAGGCCCCAGTCCTGAAGGACGTGTGCGTGCAGCATATACTGGTTGACGGCGGCCAACTCCATGGACAGTGCCGCTTGCAGGTTCTCCAGCGTCTTCCGGTCGGCTTTCATTTCATCACGCTCCTTCTTTGCATATCGACTTTGCGTACCGAGGATTTTCAACGGCAACGATCTTGATCCCCGGTTGGATCAACCTCAATCGAACAGATCAAATTCGACGGATAATGTAGTCTTAGCGGGGCACATTGCTCAGTGACAAAGTCACAGCCCCCCGCCGGGCACCAGATCGAACCACGCCCCCCCGCTTCTCAACCGCAACCGATCCTCCCCGCCTCCAGCAGGCGACGGCTGCGCCAGTTCGACCAGATCGTAGTAGACGGCGCGCGTGACCAGCGCCTCCAGCCGCCCCCGCACCATAAGATACGGCTTGAGCCCGCCGCTGCCGGCCTCCTCGACGAACCGAAGCCCGTGATTCGGCCCGCATCGGACGACATCGTCGACGTTGGTACGAAACGTGAGGACCTGCTCCGGCGTGCCGGCGCGATCCACTTGCATCTCTACCGCCAGAAACGGCGCGTCAGCCACCGCGACACCAATTTTTTCAGCTGGGGTGACAAGATGATAGCGCCCGTCTGGATCCCGTCTCAACACCCTGGCGAACAACTTGACGAGCGCAACCCGTCCGATCGGCGATCCCTGATAGAACCACGTGCCATCCGCCCTGATCTCCATCCCTATCTCCCCGCAATAGGGCGGGTCCCATTGATCGACAGGCAATAGACCGCCCTCGGCCTGCGCCTTGATCAGCGCTTCCAGGCCTGCAATCCGTGTCGCTTCGTTCATGGATGTGCCATAGTCCCGGGTGTGACATACTGCATCTCGCCAACCAGATGCCGCTTGGCATCCGGCACCACCGCAACGATGTTCATAAAGTAACCACTTTCGCCAGAGCACCCTTTGAAACGAGCACCCTCTGAAACGAGCACCCTTCGCCACGAGTTCACCAGTCGGCAGCCATCTTCAAGCCAGTGCTGTTCCGTACCGCGCACCAACACCTATATAGTGGACCCATGAGCACACTCACCAACACCACGGACGACATCGTTCCCCGCATCGAGGCCACCGGCGATCGCCTGAAGCGCGTTCACGCAGCTGCGGCATCGGTCATCTTCGGTCAGGATGTGGTGATCGAGCGAACGCTGATCACCCTTCTTGCCGGTGGTCATGCGTTGCTCATCGGCGTGCCCGGCCTGGCGAAGACACTGCTCGTCGACACCCTCGGCAAGGTGCTGGGGATGGAATCGAAGCGTATCCAGTTCACGCCCGACCTGATGCCGTCCGACATCATCGGCGCCGAGGTCCTCGAGGATAATCCCGGCCAGCGGCGCAGCTTCCGCTTTATCCCCGGGCCGATCTTCACCCAGCTGTTGATGGCCGACGAGATCAACCGCGCCAGCCCCAAGACGCAATCCGCACTCTTGCAGGCGATGCAGGAGCACCACGTCACTGTGGCCGGCCTGCGCCACGATGTGCCGACCCCCTTCCACGTGCTCGCGACACAGAACCCGCTTGAGCAGGAGGGCACATACCCACTGCCCGAAGCCCAGCTCGACCGTTTCCTGCTTCAGATCGATGTGACCTACCCGGATCTGGCGGCCGAGCGGCGGATGCTGTTCGCAACCACCGGCACCGAGGAGCGGCGGCTCGAGGCCATCTTCTCCCCGCAGGAACTGCTGGCCGCACAGCGTCTCGTGCGGCAGATCCCCGTACCGGATAAGGTCGTGGAAGCTGTCCTGACACTGGTGCGCTCTGCCCGCCCCGGCGCCGACGGAGCAGATGCGGAAACCGGCCGCCTGATTGCCTGGGGCCCTGGTCCCCGCGCCAGCCAGGCCTTGATGCTCGCGGTCCGCGCCAAGGCGCTGATCGACGGCCGTCTGGCGCCGTCCGTCGATGATGTGGTCGCACTTGCAGAGCCCGTCCTGAAACACCGCATGGCACTTTCGTTTGCGGCCCGCACCGAAGGCCAGGAAGTCGCCGACGTCATCGCCCGCCTTGCTGGTCGGCTCGGATAGGACAGCATCGCGATGGCGATAGTCACCAGGCCGGATACAGGGAAAGCGGATGTCAGGCGCGTGTTCTCGCTGGAAGGCGAGGCGCACGGACTGGCTGACCGCTTGCCGGACCTGCTCGTCGAGGCCATGCGCATCGCCACTACCATAGCGCACGGCATACACGGACGCCGCCGCGCTGGCCCCGGCGAGACGTTCTGGCAGTTCCGCCAATTCGAGCGTACCGACTCCGCCACCCTCATCGACTGGCGCCGATCGGCCAGCTCCGATCACCTCTTCGTGCGCGAGCGCGAATGGGAGGCGGCACACACCATCTGGCTATGGCCGGACATGTCGCCGTCGATGGCCTTCAACAGCCATCTCGCCAACGTCCAGAAGCGCGATCGCGCGCTGGTCCTCACTCTTGCGCTGGCAGAATTGCTTGTCCGTGGCGGCGAGCGCATCGCTCTGCTCGGCCTGACGCGTCCTTCGGCAAGCAGGAAGGCGACGACGCGGCTGGCAGAAGCGATAGCCAGCAACCTCGACACCCCCCAGCTGAGCTCCAGCCTGCCACCGCCGGAGACCATTTCGCGTTACTCCGCCGTCGTTCTGTTCGGCGATTTCCTTGATCCCGCAGACCAGATCGAGGAGCGTCTTGTCCGTCTCGCAGGCACCGGCGTCGCCGGCCATATCGTGCAGGTACTCGACCCCGCCGAGGAAACGCTCCCCTATGCAGGGCGCACCGAGTTCATCGGCATCGAAGGCAACGAGCGCTGGACAGCCGACCGTGCCGAGGCGCTGCGGGAGGACTATCGCAAGGCATTGCTGGACCACCGTGCCCGCATCGAAAGCATAGCCCGGCGACTAGGCTGGTCGATGATGGTCCACCATACGGACCGGCCCGCAGCCGAGCCTCTGCTTTCACTCATCATGCGACTGGGCAGCGGCGGCCAGGATTATCGCTGGGCGACAGGCTCTGGCAGCACCGCTCCGTACAATCCATCGCAAACGCTGCACGGTGGGGGCAGCTCATGACGCTTGGCTCTCTCGCTTTCCTGAGCCCATGGCTGCTGACCGGGCCTGCTTGCGCTGCCGATCATCTACTGGCTGTTGCGCACGGTGCCGCCGCGCCCCAAACAGATTGCATTTCCCGCGACGCGGATACTCATAGGCTTGCGCAACCGCGAGAAGACGCCGGCCAAGACGCCCTGGTGGCTGATGCTGATCCGCCTTCTCGCCGCCGCGCTCGTCATCTTTGCGCTCGCCGATCCGGTAATGAACCCCAATACGACGTCCGCATTGCGCGGCAGCGGTCCGGTTGCGATCGTGGTGGACAACACCTGGGCCAGCGCTGCGCAGTGGAGCGATCGGATGCGCATGGTCGAGCGGCTGATTGCCGAAGCAGAAAGCCAGAGCCGCGCGGTGGCCATAGTACCTACGGCGATTGCAGGCAAGGCGCCTTCACTCAGAATAGAGCCCCCGCAAGCCGCGCGCTCCTCGGCCGCTGCCCTGCAGCCCCAGCCGTTTACCCCCGTGCGCGAGACTGTAGGCAAGGCGCTCCAGACACTGATGGCCAATGAGACAGAAACCAGCGTGCTTTGGCTCACCGATGGCATCGACCACGACGGCAAGACCGCCGAATTCGTGCAGACTTTGAGCACGATCGGCCGGTCAGGCTTCACGGTGGTCGAGACAGGCCAGAGGCGGGAGGCACTTGGACTTGCTGCCTCGCTCGGCCAGGGCGGTCGACTTGAAGCCAACGTTCTGCGGGCCGGCGGTGGTGCACGCGACGGCGTCGTGCACGCCTACTCCAATCGCGGTCAACGTCTCGGCGAGGCCGCATTCAACTTGGCGCCCGGAGACAGCCGTACCGCGACCACGTTTGACCTGCCCCTTGAGCTCCGCAACCAGGTTGTACGGCTGGAGATCCCCAGTGAGCGCTCGGCCGGCGCGGTTCATCTGCTTGACTCCAGTTCCCGTTGGCACCGCATCGGGCTCGTGTCGGGCGAGAGCATCGAGCTGTCTCAGCCGCTGTTGGGACCGCTCTATTACATCGAGCGCGCGCTGGCTCCATATTCAGAGCTTGTGAAGCCCAATGACGCCAACGTGGCGACCGCTCTTGAGACGGTATTCAACCGCAATGCATCCGTCGTTGTCCTCGCCGACATCGGAACCCTGCCGGACGGCCTCAAGACAAAGGTCGACCAATGGATCAACAAGGGCGGCGTGCTGGTGCGGTTCGCTGGACCGCGCCTTGAAAAAGGCGGCGACGATCTCATCCCGGTTCAACTGCGCCTTGGCGGCCGCACGCTTGGCGGTGCTTTGTCCTGGTCCACACCGCAACCGCTGTCCGCATTTACCGACGACAGCCTGTTCGCCGGCCTTGCCGCACCCGCGGACGTCACCATCAATCGTCAGGTGCTCGCCGATCCCGCAAGACTGGGACCCAATGTCAAGGTATGGGCCCGCCTGAAGGACGGCACCCCGCTGGTCACCGCGCTCGAGCGCGGCCAGGGCCAGATCGTCCTGTTCCACATCACGGCTAATGCCGAGTGGTCCAACCTGCCGCTATCCGGCCTCTTCGTGGAGATGCTGCGGCGTATCTCTACGCTCGGCCGCATTGGAACAGCCACCGGCACTACGGCTCAGGCGACCAGCCAGACCAATGCAGAGAACCTTGCGGCTGAAGGAGATGCCGTGCTGGCACCGCAACAGACCCTCGACGGCTTCGGCACACTCAAGTCGCCGCCTCCGACGGCCCAGGCCATTCCCGCGTCAAAACTCGCCCAGACCCAGCCGACGGCGACCCACCCCCCCGGCTTCTACGGCCCGCAGTCATCTCCCCGGGCTCTCAATCTGATAGCAGCCAAGACCGAGCTCAAGCCGCTGCCGCCAATGCCGTCGGGCACTGAGCGCCGCGTATTCGAAGGCCAGTCCTCGACCGCGCTCAAGCCCGCCTTGCTGGCCGGTGCCTTGGGCCTGCTCTTCATCGACATCATAGCTGTCGTCCTGCTGCAGATCGGCAGCCTCGCGGCTGCTGGCCTTGGCAATCTGATCGGCGGCGCGCGCCGCGCGACGTCGAGCGCTTCTGCCGTGTTGCTGGCGATCGCCACGGCTGCCTCGGCAGCAGGCCTCGGCAGCGATCCGGCCGCGGCACAATCCGATTGGCAGTTCAGGCCCTTGCCGGCGCCCTTTGGCGGCGACCGTCCCTCGCTGTTCCCCGGCCGTCCGTTTCTCAACCAGCCAGCCGATCAGCTTCAGACGGTCGGCCCTTCAAGGCCGCCAACCCCGCTCGAGTCCCGCGCGATGCGCGCCACCGAGCGTGTGACATTCGGCTACGTCGTCACTGGCGACCCCGGGGTCGACCGCAGCAGTCAGGAAGGTTTGAGCGGTCTCGTCAAGATTCTGGCGTACCGTACCGCGGTCGAAGCAGCCGAACCGACGGCGGTCAATATCGACACCGACGAGATCTCATTCTACCCGATCCTTTATTGGCCGGTCCTGCCCAACGCACGCACGCTCACCGAGCGCACGCTTGCCAAGATCGATGCCTACATGAAGGAAGGCGGCATGATCGTGTTCGACACGCGGGACTATGGCCAGGGCCTTCCCTCGGGTCTCAGCGTCTCGGGCAGACAGGATGGCACGCCCCTGCAACGCCTGTTGGGTCGGCTCGACATCCCGCGGCTGGAACCCGTTCCCGACACCCATGTGCTGACCAAATCGTTCTACCTGTTGCGAGCCTTCCCTGGCCGTTGGGCCGGCGGACAATTGTGGGTGGAGGCTGAAGGCGCCGAGACGCTCAATCAGGGTGGCCGCAAGGCTCGGCGCGCGGACGGCGTCTCCTCGATCCTCGTGACATCGAATGATCTGGCTTCCGCCTGGGCGCTCGATGACAGCAACCGGCCGATCTACCCTGTCGTTCCCGGTAACGATCGCCAGCGCGAGATGGCATTCCGCACCGGGGTCAATATCGTGATGTATGCCCTGACCGGCAACTACAAGGCCGATCAGGTGCATGCCCCTGCTCTGCTGGAGCGCCTGGGCCAATAAGCTCTATCGGGCATTTGCCTGCCCTCGCAGGGCTGGAGACTGCCGACCCGGAATAGGACCGAGAGATGACCAGCTGGTCGATCGATTTCTCACCGATGGTGCCGACGCCTCTGTTGTGGGTAGGCGTCGCTCTCGCCGTGCTGTTGGTCGCCGTGCTTCTGTTTCGCCGCTCGCCTGGCGCCCTGCTCCGCGCCTTGGCGCTCGGCCTTGTCGTCCTGGCGCTCGCCAATCCGACGCTGAAGGAGGAAGAGCGCGAGAACCTCGGCAACGTCGCCATTGTCGCGATCGACGAGAGCACCAGCCAGACCCTCGCCGGCCGCCCGCAGCAGACTGAGGCCATCCGCCGCGACCTGGAAACCAAGCTCGGCGCCATCAAGGGCTTGGAGGTCAAGTGGATCAACGCCGCCCGGCCAGACGACACGCGCGGCGGCACCAATCTTTTCGCCGACCTCAATCAGGCGCTCACGACGACGCCGCCAGACCGTCTTGCCGGTATCATCATGGTCACCGACGGCCAGGTCCATGACGTACCGAAATCCGCCGGAGCGCTGGGGTTCGATGCCCCTGTTCACGCGCTGCTGACGGGACGGCCCGGCGAATTCGACAGGCGCATAGAGATCCTCAACGCCCCGAAGTTTGGCATCGTCGGTCAGACCCGAACGGTCGAGTTCGCCGTGCGCGAGACCGGCCGGTCCAGCGGTGCGGGATCTGCAGTGACCTTGCGTATCCGGCGCGAAGGCCGCCCCGACGAGCTGCGCCGCGCCGAGTTGGATCGCAAGGTCGCCATCCAGATGCATTTCCCCCATGCCGGGCAAAACATCCTGGAGATCGAGCTGCCGGCCAGCGAAGGCGAGCTAACGGCGGCCAACAACCGCGTCGTGGTCTCCGCCGAAGGCGTACGCGAGAACCTCCGCGTGCTCCTGGTATCCGGCAAACCCCACGCCGGCGAGCGCACTTGGCGCAATCTTCTGAAATCGGATGCGGCGGTCGATCTCATCCACTTCACTATTCTGCGGCCACCGGAGAAACAGGACGGCATCCCGACCCGTGAGCTGTCCCTGATTCAGTTCCCGACGCGGGAGCTGTTCTCGCAGAAGATCCAGGACTTCGATCTGATTATCTTTGATCGCTATCAGCATCGCGGCATTCTGCAGGCGCTGTATTACGACAACATCGCCCAATACGTGATGAAGCACGGCGGCGCCTTGCTGGTTGCGGCGGGCGACGACTATGCCGGCAGCACCAGCCTCATGCGCACCATGCTGGCGCCTGCGCTGCCTGCACGGCCGACAGGCCGCGTCTTCGAGCTCCCCTTCAAGGCGAAGCTGACCAATGACGGCAAGAAGCACCCGGTTACGCGCGATCTGCCCGGCGCCAAGGCAGAAGCGCCGACATGGGGCAACTGGTATCGTCAGGTCGATGTCTCCGGCGTCCGCGGTCGCACGGTGATGAACGGCGCCCAGGACAAGCCGCTCTTGATCCTGGAGCGGCGCGGCAAGGGCCGAGTCGCTTTGCTGACCTCCGACCACGCCTGGCTGTGGGCTCGAGGCCACGATGGCGGCGGTCCATATGCCGACCTGCTTCGCCGCACGGCGCACTGGCTCATGAAGGAGCCGGACCTCGAGGAGGAACGACTGATCGCCACCGCCAAGGGCCTCAAGCTGACGATCGAGCGGCGCTCGATGGAGGGCAAGGTCCTGCCTGTCACCATTTCAGCTCCCGGTGGCGCCAATTCCCAGGTCACGCTCGATCCCGCCGAGGACGGCATCTGGCGCTCGACGATCGATGTCAAGCAGCCCGGCCTCTACAAGATGCAGACGCCGAGCAGCGCCGGCAGCCTCACCGCCGTGGCACTGGCTGGCGTGGAGGACCCGCGCGAGATGTCGGAGGTCACAGCGACGGACGCCAAGCTGAAATCGCTTGTCGGCGAGACCGGCGGCGGCGTGTTCTGGACCCGCGGCGGAGGCGTTTTTGGCTCCGTGGCGAGCGCCACCTCGGCGGTCGAGGTACCGCGCATTACCATGATGTCCGGTGCCCGCGTGCTGGCTGGCTCCGGCTGGATGGGCCTCAAGGACCGGGAGGCCTTCGTCACCCGTGGCATCAAGCTCACCCCGATGTTCACCGGCCTGCTCGCTCTGGCCGCGCTGTTGTTCTTCATCACGCTCGCATGGTGGCGCGAAGGGAAATAAACAAAAATCGGGACAAAAATCGATCTGTCCCGATTTTTTGCGAGGCCTACAGTACCTTCCCCGGATTCATGATGCCGTTCGGGTCGAACACGCGCTTGATGCCCTGCATCAGCTCCAGCTCCACCGGGCTCTTGAATCGCACCAGCTCCTCGCGTTTCGACCGGCCGATGCCGTGCTCGGCCGAGATTGAACCGCCAAGCTCGTGCACCAGATCGTGCACCGCGCCATTGATCGTCTCGCCGATCTCCAGGAACTTGCCCTTCGCGAAGCCCACCGGCTCGGAGATGTTGTAGTGGATGTTGCCGTCGCCGAAATGCCCAAACGGCACCGGCCGCACACCAGGACAGATCTTCTCCACCACCACGTTGGCCCGCGCGATGAACTCTGGTAGCCGCGCGATCGGCACCGAAACGTCGTGCTTTACGGACGCTCCCTCAGGCTTCTGCGCCTCCGGCATCAATTCGCGCAACCGCCAGAAGTCGGCTGCCTGGGTCAGCGAGGCCGCGATCACCGCATCCTCGATATGACCGGCCTCGGCCGCCTCCGTCAGCACCGCCTCCAATTCCCGCGCCGCCTGCCCATCGGGCCTCGCCCCGGTCACCTCCATCAGCACATACCAGGGAAAAGTCCTGTCGAACGGCAGCCGGGTGCCCTCGAAATGCTTCAGGATGAACTGCAGCCCGTCATTGGAGATGAACTCGAATGCCGTGAGATTGGTCAGTGCCGTATTGTGTGCCAGCGTGAACAGGTCGAGCGCCGCTTCCAGCCGCGGCAGACCGATAAACGCCGTCGCTCGCTCTGCCGGTTTCGGGAACAGCTTCAGCGACGCCGCCGTGATGACTGCCGAGCGTCCCCTCCGAGCCGATGAACAGATCGCGCAGGTCGTAGCCGGTGTTGTCCTTCTTGAGCGCCTTCAGCGCCGGGCACGATGCGGCCGTCCGCCAGCACCACCTCCAGCCCAAGCACCAGCTGCCGCGTATTGCCGTAGGCCAGCACTGCAACGCCTCCGGCATTCGTGCCCAGATTGCCACCGATGCGGCAGCTGCCTTCCGATGGTAGCGACAACGGGAAGATACCGGCCCACCTTGTCCGCCTCCGCCTGCACATCGGCAAGCGTCAGGCCGGCCTCCACCGTCATGTTGTAGCCCGGCGCATCGAGCTGCCGGACCTTGTTGAGACGGCCGATGGACAACACGACCTCATCGCCGCTCTCGTATGGCACCTGACCTCCCACCAGCCCAGTGTTACCGGCCTGCGGCACGACCGCGACGCGAGCCTCGTTGCAGCAGCGCCAGGCACTGCGACACCTGCTCGACCGTCGCAGGGCGCAATACCAGCGGCGACTTGCCGAAATAGAGGTCGCGCATCTCGCGCAGATAAGGGAGTTGCTGGTCGGGATCGGTCAAGGCGTGCTCCGGCGCCGACGATGGCCGTCAGCTTCTCGATCAGCTGTGGTGTAGGAGCATTGAGGGGCAAGCGGCCGCCGTCTGCAGTCATGGGCTCGTCCTTTGGAGTGGAACCGCGCGCGGCCGGCAGCGAAATCGCATCCTCTCTACCACCAGCCAATTCACTTTCTTAACCCGCTCCAACCACGTTGCAAAGCGGACCAAGGACCGCTATAGGTGGCCCGCCCCGGAGCGGGCCCCCCGCCGCGCATGCACCCTTGGAGGCCGGGCGGGGTAAACGGGCCTATCGGCCCTTTTTTCGTTGGAGAGTGCCATGGCTGAAATCACGGAGATCAAAGCCTCGGCGCGTCCGCGGGCAGGCAAGGGGGCCGCCCGCCAGACACGTCGCGAGGGCAAGGTACCGGCCGTCATCTACGGCGACAAGCGCGAGGCGGACGCCATCGCGGTGGATGGTCACGAGTTGAAGCTTATCGTCCAGAAGGGCCGCTTCCTGTCGACACTGTTCGAAATCGACGTCGACGGCAACAAAACCCGCGTGCTGCCGCGCGACGTACAGTTGGATCCGGTGACCGACACCCCCATTCACGTCGACTTCCAGCGCATCACTCCCGCCAGCCGCGTACGCGTGCAGGTGCCGGTCCGTTTCATCAACGACACGGCTTCGCCGGGCCTCAAGCGCGGCGGCGTGCTGAATATCGTGCGCCACGAGGTCGAGGTCTTCGCCCCACCCGAGAACATCCCCGAGGTCTTCGAGTTCGACCTGACCGGACTCGAGATCGGCCGCTCCATCCATATTTCTGCCGTCCAGATGCCGGACAGCGTGCGTCCCACGATCGCCAACCGCGACTTCACCGTGGCAACCATCGCTGGTGCCGGCGGCAAGTCGGACACCGAGGAAAAGACGGCCGATGGTGCAGCGGCAGCTCCTGCCGCAGCCGATGCCAAGGCTGGCGAGGCCAAGAAGTAATGGTGGTCCGGGCGTCTTTGCCCGGCCCCATCCTGGACGTCGCCACAGTCAGACGAGCGTGAGGCGTCATGAAACTTCTGGTCGGGCTAGGCAATCCTGGCGACAAGTATGCCCGTAACCGGCACAATGTCGGATTCATGGCCGTCGAGCGCATAGCCGACCGCCATGGCTTCGGTCCGTGGCGCAGGAAATTCCAGGGCCTGGCCACGGAAGGCGAGGTGGATGGCGAAAAAGTCCTGCTGCTCAAGCCCGACACCTACATGAACGAGTTGGGCAGGGCAGTCGGTGAGGCGGTCCGCTTTCTGAAGTTGGACCTGGCCGACGTCATCGTCTTCCACGACGAGCTGGACCTTGCCCCGGGCAAGCTGAAGGTCAAGACCGGCGGCGGCAATGCTGGCCACAATGGTTTGCGCTCGATAACCGCCCACATCCGCAACGAGTATATCCGCGTGCGCATCGGCATCGGACACCCTGGTGCAAAGGAGTTGGTGCACGGCTGGGTTCTCCACGATTTCGCCAAGGCGGATGCTGTATGGCTGGCCCCCTTGCTTGATGCGATGGCAGATGCCGCCCCACGCCTTGCGACCGGCGACGGCCCGCGATTCCTGAGTGATATCGCGCTGCAACTGCAGGACGATGAGCAGCAGGACGTAGCCGCACCAGGCGAGGACAAAGGCGCTGCCACGAAGGACTCGCGGCCGAAATCATCCGGCAAGCCCGGTTCAGCCGGTCATCCTGCCGGCGAGCGGATGGGCAAAAGGCAGTCCGCTCTGACCGAGAACCTGAAAAAGTGGATGGCCGCCCGTAGCAAGCCCGGCGCGGATACGTGAGCGACTGACAACGGGGCAACCACCGCCCCACGGAGGCAGCGATGGCAGCCAAAACGGCACCACAGGACAAGCGCAACGACGACGACAAGGAGGCCGCAGCCCTGCTTCGCTGGGGCAAACGGGCCAATAGCGCGCGCTCAGCCTGGGGCTGGTGGAACTGGCTCGCGTCCGGCGGCACCGGCAATGCCGTCGCAGGATTTGGCGCCATGACCCTGGTCGCCGCAACGGCCGGGCTCGTCGCATTCGATGGCGTCAAGACCGCCTGGGGCATCCCTGGCACACTCAGCATACAGCCGGTCACGGTCGCCGAGCGCCAGGCGCTGGGTGAGGACGCCGTGCTGTACCAGGTATCGGGAGTGGACCTTACCGGACGCAAGGCGACGTTCGACTTGATCGTGATGAGCCGCGACACTGTTTGGGTCAAGGGCAGCACGGAGAAGATCTCCCGCGGCGGCGCGGTGATTGAGGCGGAAGCCTTCCGCCGCCTGCTGGCGAACGGCGCGTTGGGCCAGCGGGTTGCAGCCGCCCGGGAGTTGATTGCCGTTGGCGTTGCCTCGCGTGAGGGCGAGCAGACCACGGAGGAGGCCCGGGCCAGCCAGAGGGCCCACCGCATTGGTGGCTGGCTGATTGAGATCGACAAATCCAAGAAGCCGATCTGGGCACTCAACCTGGGTCAGCATCGCGGTGACTGCGCCGAATGCGATACCGGCATCACGGACTGGCAAAGACCCATCATCGTGGTCGGTCAGGCAACGGCGGATACAGGCGTCAACCTGGGCGAGGCGCTGGCCGATGCCATGTCGAAGCGCGCCAATCTGCCAAGTCCGGAGAGCTATTCGCGTTTCTCCATTCTTCGGCTGCGATAGCCTGACGGTCGCGCCGCGTCACCTATCCTGAAGCGCTGGGGCCAGTCGCAGCTCGCGAGCAGCCTCGAAGCCCAGCGCCACATGCGTTGCAGCAACGACCAGCCCTCCCGCGGCCAGATGCGTCCTCACCAGGTCCGCCAGCGCCTGCACACCGGCAGCATCGAGTGACACCGTCGGTTCGTCGAGCAGCCAAAGACCACGCTCGGCCAGCAGCAGGCGCACAAGCCCCAGCCGACGGCGCTGGCCAGCCGACAGATAGGCCGCCGGGATCGCCGCCAGCCTGTCGATTCTGAAGCCGTTCCAAAGCCGGAAGCACATCCTCGCCCCCGCCAAGGTAGCGGGCCCAGAAGCTGGCATTTTCCGCAACGCTGAGCCCACCCTTCACGCCGTCGCGATGACCGATATAGTGGCACTGCTCGGCGATCTCGCGCTCGGCTGCCCCCCCTTCCAGCCTGATCGAGCCGGCAACCGGCGCCAGATAGCCGGCCACCGCCCGCAGCAGTGTCGTCTTTCCCGCCCCGTTGGGACCGGTCAGCAGCAACGCCTCGCCGGCCCCGACCTGGAACGAAAGGTCCTGCAGAACCAGGCGACCGCCGCGTTCCAGGGTCAGACCCTCGCACAAAAGTTGCATTGCCACCCGGCGTTCTCCGCAGCCACGTCTCTGCCCAGGAAAAAGCCCTGTGGCTCTCCGGCAAACAACACTCTATAAGGGGCTCGCACAAGCCCATGCTAGCGCAAAGAACGGGGTGCACCGGGCCCTCTCGCAGGCCGCATTACGGCCGCCGCTTCCAGCCCGGAACTCCTCCCGCCGGCACTCCGGCGGCGCAGCTCCTTGAACAGATCTGAAGGAGAGACACGTGACGCCGCAACCCGTATCGCTCGACAGCTTCAAATGCCGCACGCCAACTTGAACGTGGCCGGCAAGAGCTACACCTACTTTTCCCTGCCCGAGGCCGAGAAGAATGGCCTGCCGGGCATTTCCAGGCTGCCCTACTCGATGAAGGTTCTGCTCGAGAACCTGCTGCGCTTCGAGGACGGCCGCTCCGTTACCAAGAAGGACATCGCAGGCGATGTCCGATTGGCTCGCAGAACAAGGGCAAGGCCGAGAAGGAGATCGGGTTCCGCCCGGCACGCGTCCTGATGCAGGACTTCACAGGCGTTCCAGCTGTCGTCGACCTGGCCGCAATGCGCGATGGCATGCAGTCCCTCGGCGGCGACCCCACGAAGATCAACCCGCTGGTCCCCGTCGACCTGGTGATCGATCACTCCGTGATCATCGACGAGTTCGGCAGCAACGACGCCTTCGCCAAGAATGTGGAGCTCGAGTACGAGCGCAATGGCGAACGCTACAATTTCCTGAAGTGGGGCCAGAACGCATTCCAGGATTTCCGCGTCGTTCCTCCGGGCACCGGCATCTGCCATCAGGTCAACCTCGAGTACCTGTCGCAGACCGTTTGGGTCGGCGAATTGGCCGATGGCGCGACCGTCGCCTATCCCGATACCGTCGTCGGCACCGACAGCCATACGACGATGGTCAACGGGCTCGCTGTGCTCGGCTGGGGCGTCGGCGGCATCGAGGCCGAGGCGGCCATGCTCGGCCAGCCCTATTCGATGCTGATTCCCGAGGTGATCGGCTTCAAGCTGACCGGCAAGCTGAAGGAAGGCGTGACCGCCACCGACCTCGTGCTCACCGTCATGCAGATGCTGCGCAAGAAGGGCGTCGTCGGTAAGTTCGTCGAGTTCTTCGGCCCTGGTCTCGATTCGATGGCTCTGGCCGACCGCGCGACGATCGGCAACATGGCGCCGGAGTACGGAGCCACCTGCGGCTTCTTCCCTGTCGACAAGGAGGCGATCGCCTATCTCAAGATGTCGGGACGCGACGATGCCCGCATCGCACTGGTGGAGGCTTATGCCCAGGCGCAGGGCATGCTGCGCACGCAAGGCGCCGCAGATCCCGTATTCACGGACACCATCGAGCTCGACCTTGGCAGCGTCGTTCCCTCCATGGCAGGCCCCAAGCGCCCCGAGGGCCGCATCGCGCTCGAGGCGGTTGGATCCGGCTTCGCGACTGCGCTCGAAACCGAATACAAGAAGCCCGGCGAGCTCAACAAGCGGGTCGCAGTGCAGGGGCGCGACCACGACCTCGGCCATGGCGATGTAGTCATCGCGGCGATCACCAGCTGCACCAATACATCCAATCCCAGTGTGCTGATCGGCGCGGGCCTGCTCGCCCGCAATGCCGCCGGCAAGGGCCTCAAGCCAAAGCCCTGGGTCAAGACCTCGCTGGCGCCCGGATCGCAGGTCGTCGCGGCATACCTAGAAAAGGCCGACCTGCAGAAATACCTCGACGAGGTCGGCTTCAATCTCGTCGGCTTCGGCTGCACGACCTGCATCGGGAATTCAGGTCCGCTCCCCGAGCCGATCTCGAAGGCGATCCACGATAACGGCCTCGTTGCGGCAGCCGTCCTGTCGGGCAACCGCAATTTTGAGGGCCGCGTCAGCCCCGACGTGCAGGCCAACTACCTTGCCTCGCCCATCCTCGTGGTGGCCTACGCACTCGCCGGCACCGTCAACATTGACCTGACAAAGCAGCCGCTCGGCAAGGACCAGGACGGCAACGACGTGTTCCTGCGTGACGTCTGGCCCTCCAACATGGAGATCGCCAAATTCATCGCCGAGAACGTCACCCGCGACATGTTCCGCGAGAAATACGCCGACGTTTTCAAGGGCGATACCAACTGGGCCGGCATCAAGACCTCCACCGGTCTCACCTATAGCTGGAACAGTGGCTCGACCTACGTTCAGAACCCGCCTTACTTCGAAGGGATCACGAAGGCCCCCAAGCCCGTCGGCGATATCGCGGGCGCACGCATCCTCGCGTTGCTCGGCGACAAGATCACGACCGACCATATCTCTCCCGCCGGCAATATCGCCCGCGCGAGCCCCGCCGGTGCCTATCTGCTGGAGCGCCAGGTGCGCCCTGCCGACTTCAACCAGTACGGCACCCGACGCGGCAACCACGATGTCATGATGCGCGGCACGTTCGCAAACATCCGCATCAAGAACTTCATGACCCAGGACGATACCGGCCAGGTCAAGGAGGGCGGCTGGACGAAGCATCATCCCACCGGCGAGACCATGTACATCTATGACGCAGCAATGCGCTACAAGGATGAAGGCGTGCCGCTCGTCATCTTCGGCGGCATCGAGTACGGCAACGGCTCCTCTCGTGACTGGGCCGCGAAAGGCACCGTGCTGCTTGGCGTCAAAGCCGTCATCTGCCAGTCGTTCGAGCGCATCCACCGCTCCAACCTTGTCGGCATGGGCGTCGCCCCGTTCGTCTTCGCCGAAGAGGGCACGAGCTGGCAGTCGCTTGGCCTGAAGGGAGACGAGAAGGTCGACATTCAAGGTCTCGCCGATGTGAAGCCGCGGCAGAGGATGACGGTCGAGATCACCAGCGCGGACGGCTCCAAGCGCGAGGTGCCGGTCATCTGCCGGATCGATACGCTCGACGAGATCGAATACTACCGCAACGGCGGCATCCTGCAGTACGTGCTGCGGAACCTGCTGGCGGCATAGTACGCATATGCCGAAAAGGGCGGCAGCCACCGGTTCACTGCCGGTGGCATGCCGCCTTTGGCCTAACCACCTTGGCCACGCAGGTTGAAACTGGCGGCACGCCCGCGGCTCGAGGCGCGAAACACACCCTTCGCGCCTTTTTTTCATCCGCTACAGCTTGGCGTCCTGCCAATCCGGCACCGGCTCCTCGGGATGCGGATTGAGGCCGGCCGCGCGAACCCCCATGATCGCCGCATACTCGTCCCGATCCGACGCATCGCCGCTGATCCCAACCGCGCCGATCACAGCCCCGGCCTGGTCGCGCACGAGCACGCCGCCCGGCACCGGAATGAACCGCCCCTGCGCCGCGGCAGCCAATGCACTCTGGAATGCCGGCCTGTCTTTCAGGCGATCTCGAATGGTGCGGCTCGAGATGCCCATGCCCAGCGCACCCCACGCCTTGCCGCACGCGATGTCCGCGCGCAGGATGCCGGAGCCATCCTCCCGCTTCACCACGACAATGCCGCCGCCCGCATCCAAAACCGCCACTGTCAACGGCAGCATGCCTGCGGCACGGCCCGCGGCAAGCGCCGCCTCCACGATGCGCTCCGCAGTCGTCAGCGCGATGCTGACCTGCAGCCTGTGAATGTAGTAGTCGTCTGACATCCTTGACCCGCCTTCGCTATCTCGTGAACAGCGGCATCGCTGCAGCTTGGCGCAACCGATCCCGATCGCATACAAAGGCAGACCAGCCCTGAGCGGATTGCAAGAGCTCTCTGCACCGATCCGGCTGAAAGTATAGAGCACAGGACCTGTAGCAGCCGGGGTCATATCGCCCCGCACAAGATGGAGGCGTGCGGATTGGCAACGGCGGAAAGCGATGTGCCATGGCGAATACAGGCGGCCGTTTACGGCGTCGGCCTCTTCACCACCTCGCTGTTCTACATCGGCTCGGTGATCATCCCCCTCTACGTCTACACGATGAACCCCTCGCCGTTCCTGTTCGGGCTGGTCTTTGCCATGCCGCACGTCCTGCCGCTGCTGCTGTCGATCCACGGCGGCGCGATGATGGACCGCTTCGGCGCGCGCCGTGTGATGCTGTTCTTCACGACGATCGGCACGCTGGTGCCGCTGCTGTACCCACTGTCGCCGACGATCTGGGCGCTCCTGGTGCTGCAGATGTTCCTCGGCCTGGCCGAGTTCATGGGCTGGCTGGGCGCACAGACGATGATCGGCCAGTACATGAAGGGCCGCACCGCATATGCCGGCCGGCTCAGCGCCGTGATCCGCTTCGGGCAGCTGGCCGCGCCACCCATGGTCGGTGCCGCCTGGGACATTTGGGGGCCATGGGGCGGCTTCGGACTGATGTCGCTGTGGGCCTCGGGCGCGATCGTCTGCGCATTGATGCTTCCGCCCCAAACCATCGAGGCCAGCGACACATCTCCCGGCGCAAGTGGACGCCGCGCCGTCGCAGCAGCACTGATGCCGAGATGGTCCGACTACATCACGGCATTCCGCCTGCTTTCCATGCCCGCGGTTGTACTGATCGTCCTGCTCGGCGCACTGATGCACGTCGGCAACGTCGTGCAGGGCTCGTTCTACATCGCATGGCTGACCGAGATGGGCATCACAGGCACCGCGATCGGACTGCTGAGCCCTGCTGCCGCCATCGCCGCAGCCCTTTTCTCGCTTCTGACCACACGGCTGACACCTTATTTCGGCGGACTATGGATCGTTCTCGTGTCGCTGTGGATCGGCATCGTGCTGATCTGCATCACGCCGCTGCTCGGCACCTATCTCGCTTTGCAGATCGTCAACTTCCTGCGCTCTGGAGCCAACGGCCTGGCCCAGCCCCTGATCATCACGCTGGTGTTGCGCGGAGCCGGAGCGAGCAATCAGGGCAAGGCGATCGGCCTCAGAGGCACGGCCAACCGCGTCGCTTCCATTGTCTCGCCATTGGCAATGGGTGCCGTCGCACAAGCGATTGGCCTGGAAGCCTCGTTCTATGTCGTTGGCATCCTCGTCAGCGCGGCCATGGCCGGCATCGCCGTATATCTGTGGCGAAACCCGCACGTCGCGAAGGCTGGCGAGGATTAGCCGCACCCATCGGCATGCCTCGCCAATGCGGATATGATGCCCACGCGAAGGTCACACCTGCCCGACCAGGCGACAAACCTCGCTGCCCCCGCAAATCCTTACACCGCGCTATCGAAAGGTATCCTGATGCAACGCGTGACCGTGACCCTCGACGAGGGCTGCTGGCGGAAATCGATGCCGACCTTGACCGGCCCTCGACGGGCTGCCAAAGGGCTGCCAACCTGCAAAGCCAGGAGGTGCGCAGCCTGAGGCGTCGCCCCACCCGACGACGCTGGCGTACCCCGCTTCCGCCGGCAATCGTCAGCCACCCCCGAAGCAGCCATAACGCGTGCCATCAAAACCGGACAACTTCAAAAGCTACTGTCAGATCGAGAGGACGGACCGGCCTACACCGCAGCAATCGCCTCCACCTCGACCAGGAAGCTGGGATTCGCGAGACCCCGTGCAATCACCAGCGTCGAGCCCGGCGGATGCTCCCCGAACCAATCCTTCAGTATTCCTCGCCCCTTCGCGACATCATGCTGATTGGTGATGTAGATCGTCACCTTCATGACATCGGCAAGCGTAGCACCGCCAGCCTCCAACGCATGCTTAAGGTTGGTCATCACCATCTTCGCCTGGGCATCGAAATCATCCGGTGGCAGAACGTTGCCGCTGATATCTGCTGCAACCTGCCCGGCACAGAACACGAGCTTCTTCGCGCCCTCCACTGTCACCACATGCGAATAGTTGGAAAACGGCTTTGAGATCGTATCCGGATTTGTCCGCGTAACCTTCGCCATCGATCCTCGTTTCCCTGCTGTTTGATACGGGCCCACCGAAAGTTCGACTCGTTCTGGGCGGCGGTGTTCTGGGCGGCGGTGGGCCGGTATCATTTTTTCCTTGCGCGCAGCCACCACACCAACCCTGCGCGCGGATACCTGCAAACCTGAGGTTTGCAGGTATCAATCATACGTGACTGCGCCGCGCCCCAACAGGCGCTTATCGATAATGTCCTGGAACAGGCTCTCGACCTCCGTGAAATGCACGCGCCGCCCCACCACAGGCTTGATGAGGCCGCGCGCCATGATATCCATCGTCTCGATGAATTCCGCACGCGTCGAATGCCGCGAACCGGTGATCTCGCGCTCACCGCGCACCAGCATGCTCGTATTGATCTTCAATTCGTGCGACGTCGAAGCAATCGCAACCGCCCGTCCGCCCACCGCGAGACTGTCTATCGCTGCCTGGAACGTTTCCGCCGCACCGACATAGTCGACCACCGCATCCGCGCCACGCCCGGCCGTCGCCTGCCTTATCGCCGCGGCCAGATCGTTGACCTGACGGACGTTGATGACGTCGTCCGCACCCCATTTGCGGGCAAGCTCGAGCTTCTCCTCGGACACGTCGACAGCGATCACGCGCGCACCGAACAGCTTGGCCACTTGCACGCCGTGAATGCCGACGCCTCCACCCGCACCGATGAGCACCACCTCCGAGTGCGGATCAAGCCGCGCACGCTCCCGCATGCAATGCCAGTTGGTATTCACGGCATCAGCCGCCATCGCAGCGCTTTCGTAGTCGAGTGCATCCGGGATCGGAAGAAAGTTTGCGGCAGGCAGGCACACCAGGTCGGCAAAGCCGCCATCCCTGTGCACGCCGACATGACCATCCCAGTTCTGGCACAGCGTTTCGCGCCCGCCCCTGCACCATCGGCAATTGCCGCATGTCAGATAGAAATACACGGTGCAGCGCTCGCCGACCTTTACGTTGGACACCGCCGCGCCCACCTCGACGATGTCGCCCGCAAGCTCGTGCCCCATGATGCGCGGCGTCGTGCCCCCGACGCGTCCCGTTCGCATGTTGAGCAGCGTAAGGCCGACACCACCAGCCTTGATCTTCATCACCGCTTCGCCCGGCCCCGCCTTCGGCTCCGGCACGTCCCTGAGCACCGACGCCTCCCCCCACTTGGGCACCACCATCGCTCGCATACCCCGTCCCTCCTCTCGCCCCAACGCAGACCTTCATGATGATCCGATAGCGGTCAATCAGCGCGCACCTTGCCCAGGTGATGGCGCAGCGTCGACCCGCTGTACTCGGTGCGGAACAGACCCCGCCGCTGCAGCTCCGGCACGACCTGATCGACAAAATCGTCGAAGGCTCCCGGAAAATAGGCCGGCATCACCATGAAACCATCCGCACACCCCACCTCGAACCACTCCTGGAATACGTCAGCGATATGCTTCGCCGTACCGCACACGACCCAGTGTCCGCGCGCCGCCGCCGTCAGATTGTAGAGGTCGCGGATTGTCAGCTTCTCCCGCTTCGCCCTCTCCAGGAGAGTGCGGGAGAAGGTCTGTCCACGCTCGGTAAGCGGCAGATCCGGCACCGGACCATCCAGCGGATAGCCGGAGATATCGTGACCGATCCGATGCGACACCAGCGCCAGCACGTTTGTCGGCGACAAAAAGCTCTGCAGGCGGTCGAGTTGCTCTTTCGCCTCGCTCTCGCTCTTGCCGATGATCGGCATCACGCCTGGCAGCAGTGCCAGATCGGCCGGCGACCGGTCGAACTTCGCGGTACGCTGCTTGAGCCCGTCGTAGGCAAGCTTAGCCGCATCCTTGTCACCGCTTACCACCGAAAACACGATGTCAGCGGTCCGCGCCGAAAGATCCAGCCCCGGTTCCGACCCGCCGGCCTGGATGATGAGCGGATCGCCATGCCGCGAGCGCTCGATGTTGAGCGGCCCCTTCACCGAGAAATACTGCCCCTTGTGATCGAGGGCATGAACCTTTGCGGGGTCGAAGTACGCGCCGGTCTCCTTGTTCCTGACCGGCGCATCCTCATCCCACGTGCGCCACAGACCACGGACCACATCGACAAACTCGTTGGCGATCTCGTAACGCCTGTCGTGCGCGTGGTGATGATCGCGGCTGAAATTCAGCGCCGCCTTTTCACTCGAGCTTGTCACCACATTCCATGCCACACGCCCTTGTGTCAGATGCTGCAGGCTGGCGAACGTCCGTGCAACGTTGAACGGCTCGCTGAAGCTGGTCGAGACTGTGGCACCGAGCCCGACATGCTTCGTCGCCGCGCCAAGCGCCGCCACCAGCGTCGTCGGCTCGAATCGCGTGATGAAAGAGGGATGATCGTTCGGCCCGCTCGCCAGGCTGTCGGAGATGAAGAACAGATCGAACTTGCCGCGTTCCGCAATCCGGGCACCGTTCGACACCACCGACCAGTCGGCGTTGCTCGCCGCCGCCCCCTCGTAGCGCCACCCGGCGGAGTGGTTGCCGGTCCCGAGCCAAAACACCCCAAGATGCATCTGGCGTTTCATGGTCGCCTCCCTGGCCTCGAACGATCGATCGCACACCACAGTCTAAGCCTGCGGTTGCCATTCGGCCAATCATCGCGCAACCTGCCCTCCGGTGGAGCGACGCAAAGAGCCGCGAAATGGGCACTGATCTCCTGCTGGTTGGCAGCATCCCCTACGATACGGTCGAGCAGGTGTTCGACACGTTCGGCACCGCCCTCGGTCCAAGTCTGGCAGCAATGCCGGACGGAGAGGTCGGCCCGCGCGCGCACTGGATCAGCCGCGTGCACTACTGGGTGCTGGCTCTGCATCCCGATATCGAGGTCATCCAGCAGCCCCCACTGGAGGACGGCCGCGAGCGGATGGCGCCTCGATCAGCAAAGGATAGCTGGCGCTTCCGGGTCCGCGCCGGAGCCGGCGACATCCGCTTCGGCGATCCCGGCTGGCGGCTCGGCTACGCGCGCGACGCGATCAATTCCTACTTCGTTTTCCGCACCAAACGCGCTGAGGGCAGACTGCCACCCACGCTTCGCTTTCAAGTTTCGATGCCGTCGATCAACTCGGCGCTGCCACCGCGCATCTTCGACAGCCTGGAGGATCGGGCCAAGGTTGTGCCGGGCTATGAAGCGGCGCTGGCGGCTGAGCTTCGCACCATCCTCGCCCACATCCCCGCCGACGATCTCGCCATCCAGTGGGATTGCTCAACCGACCTCCAGGATGCCTATGGTGCAGTTGCCGGCCTTTCGCCCGAAACGGTGTTGGAGCGCAACACCGAGCCGATGCAGCGCATGAACCCGCTGATTCCGGAGCAGGCACAGCTCGGCTATCACCTCTGCTTCGGCACGCTGGGCGGCTGGCCGCGCTTCGCGCCCGACGACCTGTCAGGCGGCGTCAGGCTCGCCAACGCCTTCGCCGAGAGGTCGGGCCGGCGAGTGGACTGGCTCCACATTCCCACGCTCGAACGAACCGACCCTTCATTCTATGCGCCGCTTGCTGATCTGAAGCCGCGCGGCGCCCGCGTCTACCTCGGCATGGTGCACAACATGAGCACCTATCCCGAGAGGCTGGCGGCGGCACGGCGGGTGCTGCCTGACTTCGGCGTCGGCGCCTATTGCGGCTTTGGCCGCCACCGTCAGGAGGAGCTGCCAGGCCTCCTTGCCGATCACCAGAAGGCGTTGGAGATCGCGCGGACCTGAAGCCGGTGCGCGTGATCCCAAAAAGGTGACTGGACACAATCAATAAGTAAATCTACTTATTAGCGGCTTGCCCCAAGGATGGGACGAGCCTTCTGCGCGATGAGGGCAGGCTGCTTCTTCGGGCCGGCCGATCACCCTCGCGCCAGGGGCGCAAGGCCAGCCCGCTCCGAGCAAAGACAATGCAGCTATCCAGCATCGCCGCCGGCTTGTTCCTGGCCGCAGTCACCGCGGCTGCCCCCGCGTTCTCAGCCGACAAGGACATGACGGATCACTTCACCGCGAAGGTCACCGCGGTCGACGATAAAACCGGCATCATTACTTTGGACGACAACTCCAGCCTGGTCCTCGATACGAAGACCCTAGTTGTCGGCAAGCCTGCCCCCGGCGCCACCGTCACTGTTATCTACGTGGCAACCGAGAACGGTTACGATCCGCTCCTGGAAGTACGCGTGGTCGACCCAAAGCCGGCGCCGAAGCGCGTCAACTGAGGCTCCCCCGATCATTCGACCGCTTCGCAAGGCACGCCCGGCTCTGCCCACAGCAGGCCGGGCATTCCGTGCTGATCGCCATGCCCGCCAAGCGCTGCCTTTTCGTGCTTCGGCTGGCAGCCGGGCAACCGCCTTGCCAACCCCATTGAAGGATGCAAGGGTCGCCGAATGCAGACTCGCCGGGCGTCAGCCACGACCTTGCCCTGCAAGACCATTGACAAAGCGGATCCAACCGATACGCGACTTACACGACCTGAGCCGGCGCGGTTCGGGACAGCCGGAGGTGCGGAGCATGACAGAGCGCAAGGATCACAAGGTCGTCTACGTCTCCCACCCGGCAAGCGGCCTGGCGCGCTCCAATTTTCCGCTCGATGACCGCCACGTCTCCGGGCAACGATATCGTGCGCTCGCTGCCGTTCCACATCCCCGACGACGTCCGGCTCTACGAGATCAAGACCACCTCGCGCGGCAGCTTCACCCGTCCGCGCAAGGAGGTGCAGATGCCGCTCGCCATCGCCGCCAAGCAGCGCGTGCACTCCGCCACCCGCGTCCGCTATCCGCTGCTGCGCGAGGATTGGAGCCCGGAGAAACCCAAACCGCACATGCGCGGCCACAGCGGCTACAAGCGGATCTGCTGGGACCAGGCGACCGACATCATCGTCGGCCGAGTTGAAGCGCATCCAGCAAGACCTACGGCTCGATGGAGCCGGTGTTCGTGCAGGCCGACGGACACGGCCAGTCCGGCTACCTGCAGTCGCTGCACTTCTGGGGCCACTACCTGTTCGACATGATCCAGCAGAAGCTCGGTTGGGGCTGGTGGACGCAGCAGGTGCGCAATCCGGACAGCTGGGAAGGCTACTACTGGGGCGCCAAGCACGTCTGGGGCTTCGACGCCAGCCTCGGCGAACCCTACCAGGACGCGGTCTGGGACGACGTGCTGGAGCACTGCGAGGTGGTGATCTTCTCCGGCAACGATCCGGAGGCGACCGGCCTCGGCATGTCGGGATCGGATCGCGCTGGAGATGCCGAAGTGGCTGAAGAAGGCCGGCATCAAGATCGTCGCGCTGTCGCCCGACCTCAATTATGCCGCGGCGGTCCATGCCGACACGTGGATCCCGCTCAAGCCCAACACCGACGCCGCACTCTATCTCGCGCTGGCCCACACCTGGATCGTCGAAGGCCGCTACGACAAGGACTATGTCGCCACCCACACGATCGGCTTCGACGAGTTCAAGACAGCACGTCATGGGCGAGGACGACGGCATCGCGAAGACGCCGGCCTGGGGCGCAGGCGCACACCGGCGTTCCCGCCTCCACCATCCGGCGCTGGCGCGCGAGTGGGCCGCGAAGAAAACCATCGCTCTCGGTCTATTTCGGCGGCCCAAAGGTGCGCGGAACGCTCGTCGCATCTCGCTACCCGCATGGAAGCCTACATTCTGTGCCATGCAGGGCATCGGCAAGCCGGGACGGCAGTTCCTGCGCATCGGCGCGCCGTCGTTCTACAAGAAGGAATGGCGCAGGTGCCGCGCTATCCGGAGGTCGACTTGCAAGGGCCTCGCGCTCAACCCGATGATCGAATACGCGATCGGCAAGGGACCGAAGTCGCCGGTGTTCGTTCCGCGCACGCTGGCCGACCGAGGCGATCAGAACAAGTCGATCGAGTGGACGCAGCACGACCGCCGCACTCGCCAAGACCGAGGATCAGTTCACCAGCTACCGTTATCCGCCGAGCCCCGACCATCCCGGCATCCGCATGGTGTGGAACGAGAACGGCAGCCAGCCGGGAAGCTGGGGCCACGGCTGGAAGTGGCTGGAGGCGCTGCGCAACCCGCGGCATCGATTTCGTCGTCGGCATTCATCCGTGGCTGGAGAACGACATGCCGTTCTCCGATCTCATCCTGCCGGCGCAGACCAGCTACGAGCACGACGATCTGATCACGTCCAGCGCAGCGACATCCTCGGCATGTTCTATCAGGATCAGGCGATCGAGCCGGTCGGCAACTCGCTGAGCGACTTCGAGATCCACCGCCAGATCGGACTGCAGCCTCGGCCTCGACAACGTGTTCCCGCCGGCCGACGAGTGGCTGCAGAAGGCGTACGAGGGCACGCTCGCCGGCACGAAGCACGGCATCGGCTGGGACGAGTTCAAGCGCGCAAGCACGTCGTTTACGATTGTCCGACCTGGGACGAATGGGTCGAGATCAAGAAGGAACACGGCTACGCCGAGAACGACGGCGGCATGCCTGGTTCGCGGACCAATGGGAGCGGCCTAGACACCAAGTCCGGCAAGATCGAGTTCGTGGCTCGCAGCGCATCGCCAGAACTGGATCCCGACAGCAAGGAGCGGCCGCCGGTCGCCAAGTGGCTGCACGCACGCCGAACTGCCGGGATCAGCCGAAGGCGCGAGGATTATCCGCTGACGTGATGTCGAACCACTCCCGGTTCCGGTTCCACGTCCAGGGCGACGACATCGCCCTGGATCCGGGAGATCAGAAGGTCCGAGGGCCCGGACGGCTACCTGTACGAGCCGTGCTGGATTCATCCGGCGGATGCCGGCCAGCCGCGGAGATCTCGGCACGGCGACATCATCGGGTCCACAATGAGCGCGGCGCGGTGCTGGTCGGCGCTGTCGTCACCGAGCGGATCATTCCCGGCGCGCATCTCCATCGACCACGGCGCCAAGATGGACCTCGCCACGCTCAAGAACGCGCTGGTCGACCGTGGCGGCAACATCAATCTGATCGCGCCGACGCCGCAGGACAAGTACGGGCCCGACAAGGAGATCAAGATTCCCGAGATGAATGTCACCGGCTTCCTGGTCGAGGCCGACAAGGTCGATCCGGCGGACATCGTTGCCACCACCGGCATCGGCATCGGTGCGACGATCCGAACCGGCTGAGCCGCATGACCAACGCAGGCTCGGTCACATGAAGCGCGACCGGAAAACACCGAACATTGAAACACCGAAAAGACGCAAGACATGACACACAAGGCATTCCTGGTTGACGTCGAAAAGTGCACCGGCTGCAAGATGTGCGCGGTGTCCTGCAAGGACGAGCACGTCGCGCAGAGCTATGCACCTTGGTCCGAGCCCCAGCCGGTCACCGGTCAATTCTGGGTCGACGTCAAGGCCTTTGAGCGCGGCAAGCTACCCCGCGTGAAGGTCTCCTATATGCCGACCTTCTGCCAGCACTGCGCCGACGCACCGTGCATCAAGGCTTGCGGCGACAATGCCATTCTGACCCGGGACGACGGCCTTGTGTGGATCGACCCCAAAGCCTGCACCGGCTGCGGCAAGTGCGAGCCGGCTTGCCCCTATGACGTCATCTTCTTGAATCAGGACACCGGCATTGCGCAGAAATGCACCGGCTGCGCTCATCGGGTCGACGAAGGGCTGGCCCCCGCTGCGTCGACGTCTGCCCGCACGATGCGATACTTTTCGCAGACGAGGGTTCCTTCACCGGACCGGGATTGGAAATCCTGAAGCCGGAAGCGAACGCTAAACCTCGCGTATTATGGAACGGCTTGCCCAGGCCGTGGATCGCGGGGACCGTTGTTGATCCTGCCACTGACGAGATCGTCGCCGGCGCCAAGGTTGTGGCCACACACGCCGCTGATGGCTCCGTCGCGAGCACCGAAACTGACGAGTTCGGCGATTTCTGGCTGAAGAACCTGAAGCAAGGCGGCACCTATCGCGTCGAGATTGCAAAGACGGGGTACGCCAGCGTCAGCTGCACGGTCACCGCGGACGGCGACCAGGATCTCGGCACGGTTGAGCTCAAGCCTGGCAAATAAAGGCGCACGGACCGCGCGCGCCTGACCCCGACAACCGAGCCCATCCCTCTCCCGGATCGGCAGTGCTCTGCTCACTCCCTCGGCCCGAACGACAGGCCAAGTTCCTGACGTATAGCCGTCGCTGTTTCCCGGCGAGGTGCATCGACCTCGAGCCCGGTACCATCTGCGACCTTGACCACTGCATTGAACGATGCGACGGCGCCAGCCGCATCAACCAGAGCGGCAGCCCCGAGCGTATCGAGCACCGCCTGGCGCACCCGAACCAGTCGCTCTTCATCGCCACCGATCACCGCCTCGACGAACTCCATCAGCAACGCGCCGTGCGGCACGCCGCTATCCGCACCGCTGTCGAGGATCGCCTCCAGATTGAACGCATCACCAGCAAACTCGCCGCTCGCACGGAGCACTGCCGAATGGCTGGTCGTTCAATAGAAGCAGGCGTTCATGTAGGATGCCTTCGCCGCGATCAGTTCTATTTGTGCGTGCGTGATCGCCCGGTGCTCGGTCTCGAAATCCCGGATGTGATCCTGCACCAGATAAAGCACGCTATCGAGATCGAAAAAGCCTTCGACACTCCCCGGCACCAGGCTCATGGCCTGCTGAATGTGGACCCCGCCAAACCGGAAAGGATCGCCATCCTCCGCAGTAAGCTCACCCGGCAGCACCGTCGGCACCCAGGCGATCTGGCGGCGGGCATTCACAGGACGTCGCCTTGACGGCTCGCAAGAGATCGCCTGCGGCACCTGCCGTATGGGGCGGCCCAGTGCACGACTGAAAGTATCGAGCGCGGTCATTGTCGCGACCACGCCGACGATCTCGACATATTCCGCATCCGTCAGACCACGCGACAGGACATGGCCCAGCCAGCTCTGCGTGAGCCTGCTCGCATCCGTCTTCAATCGGTGGATGACCTCGACCACCACCTCTGGAAGATCCGTAATCGCATCATGTTCGCCATCGACTGTGTATGGTGAAAGCGCCGCCTGGCGCCTGGCGCATAATTCGCAAGCCGCCGCCGTTCTGGTCTCCGCGACCATCGCGAGACGTTGCTGGCCGCTCCACCACGTGCCCGCAGTGGCCAGATGCGTCCATGCCCGCTCGATGGCCGAACCCAGATCGCGCCGGATCTCGATGCCGTCAGGATCACAGCGAGACTGCGAGGTCATGCGCCCCTCCATCAAATAGTAGTCGGAACCAGACAACCGCCGGCCACCACCGACCAGATGCTCTACCGCTGCGATCTACCGCTGCGATTTCCCGGGTTTGGCGACAGAACGCGCCGCATTACGGAACGCGGGATGCGTGCCCACATCCGCGACGCGTTCGCCGTAGATGTGGATTTCCCGCCCGTCATGCAAGCTTTCCAGGTATTCGGCACCGGTAAATGGCCTGCCCGCCCCCGTGACGAAATCCTCCGGCCGCTTTGGCATCAAGCCCCCCATTGTGCGCCAGTGATCAGGCCCCAGCTTTTACGGCCTTGACCGGCCGGCGCCGCGAGAACACACGGCGCACCATCAACAGCAGTATAATGATCCCTCCGCCCGCCAGCACGAGCGCTATGGGATGCTTGTCCCACAACAGGACCGGGCTGACACGACGCTCGTATACCAGCATCACATCATTCTTGAATCGGACCGCATCGAACCCTGTGTCGCTGCGAAGCATCATGGAAACGGCGGCGAGCTGGTCCCGGCTCGACAGCACTGCATCACGCACCCTGGGTACCGCGAGCACGTGCATTTTCGCCGGGCTGACCGCCACCGCCTGCAACACCCTCTCCCGGGCCGCAGGAGTCAACCCGCCCAGATAAGCAGCAAAGGTTTCAAGCTCTGGCTCTGTGACGCTGCGCCCGAGTCCCCTGAGCTGATCGTCATCGAGCTCGAACAATGTATCGCGCGCGCTGCGCTTGATTCCAGCCAGTCTTATCGTCGCGAGACGATCCTCCAGTCCGATCAGCCTCTGCAGCTGCACACTCGAGAAATCGGCCGGCTGCGCCCGCCGATGCAGACCGAAATCGATCACGCGTTGCAGCGATGGCCCGGCAAGCGCCGACCACTCCAGGCCGGCCTTGAGCGATCGCGTCTGGCGCGCGATCTCCATCCCCGGCTCCGATAAGCGGGTTACCGCCTCGGCCAATGTCCCGTCGGCCAGCCGCCGCAGCAGCGCGGCCTCCCCTTCCGATGCCAGCGCAAGTCCCACAACCTCGTCCAGTCGAGGCAGATCCGCCGGCTGCAATGTCTCCGTGTAGGCCCTGAACCCCTCGTGTCGTTCAGTCAGATCCACGACCTTGGTATGCGCCCGCTTGAAGTCGCGCCAGATCTCGATGACGCGGTCGCCGGTCGCACTGGCGATCTCCAGTGTGTGCGCCTGAATCTGCGCTTCGATTGCTTGTGCCAGTTCGCCCTTCACCGCATCTTTGGTCGCCTTGGATTTCATCTCCGTCGCAATGATCGGAAGCACGCCGTTTCGGAAGTCGTAGAGGTCCTTGGCGATCAGGATCAGCCCGACCCCGCCCGCGACGACGGATACGATCCGTCCCAGCACCGAGCCGACGATACGTTGGCCGATTCGCGATGCGATCCTGGCGAGCTGCCGCCGCACGACGAGGATTACGGCGCCCGTGATCGCTCCCCCGCCCTCCGCCAGCATGGACCCGGACGATACCGCCGCCTCTCCCGCCTTGGCAGGATCGAGCTGGAACTCGCGGCCGGCATCCCGCGCGACCACGCCCGCAATCGTTGTCCCATAGCGAGGCCCAAGGAACGCCTTCAGGCATTGCAGTGCTGGATCGGCAGCGTCGCTGGTCGCCAATTCGATGGTTCGGCCCACTTGCCGCGCGACACCTGCGGTCAGTCCCTCGATCGCGGTCTTTGTCGCGTCCGCCCGGTAGACCCGCTCAGCCACCGCAACCGCAAGCTCTTTGGCCTTGTCCTGCGAGAAGATTGATCTGCTCTTCTCCCACAAGCTGGTCTCGCTGCTGACCTCTGCCGTGGCAAGGTCGACGCGCTTGTCCAGAACGTCATCCATGCCACTACGCCGCCACTCGTCTTCGACGGCGGCGCGATAATTCACTTTGGATAACCCGGACTGGAGAGCCTTGGTCGTCAACGCTTCGATCGCCGTCTTGAACGAGCTCTCGTCCTGCGCCTGACAGGCCGCATATTCCGCCTTCGAGATTTGCCGGGCAGCAAGCGGCGCGGCCCCGGCCTGCATCAGCAACGAGATCGCCGTGAGCAGGCATACGCCCCGTCTCATGCCACGCGAACCCGGCCGACGACGACGAACGCCGGAGGATCCGGTAGATATGTTCGGGCGGATCGACGACTGGCGCATCGACGGGATTGGTCCTTGGCTTGAGTACGATCTGGGTCGGCTTGGCCTTCAGTCCATGGTCTGCAAAATGCGAGAGCAGAGCTGTCTATCCGTACCTGGCTAACCGAATAGGGAGGCACGGGTAGCCCTGGTCTGCGCGGCATCTGGCCTCAACTACAACCCCGCCACACTGGAGCCGGCGCTGCTGTCGGCAATCGCCTGCTTGTCATTATATATGAGCCCGGAATTGGCAAGAAGCATGGCGCTACTCCGCTGAACTAACGAGCATCCGGGCAAATCTGTTACTCGCCCCGCCCAACCGCGACCGCCCCCTCGACACCGCGAGAACTAAAATGTCATCCCAAGGGTCTGCGTCATTTCGCACAAGTGAAACATGAGGTCGTGCACGGCATTGACACAATTGTCGGTCTTCTCTGCGTCCGCGCCAGGTCAGCGACCCCACAGGGGCATACTGGCGGTGACAGCAGGATCAGAGGCTTGCGCCGGATGATGATCACCCGGAAT
This sequence comes from uncultured Alphaproteobacteria bacterium, assembly GCA_963825625.1. Classification (GTDB taxonomy): domain Bacteria; phylum Pseudomonadota; class Alphaproteobacteria; order Rhizobiales; family Hyphomicrobiaceae; genus CAMDPA01. Next base: position 86,984 of record CAWGUF010000010.1, read on the forward strand.
TAACCAAACCTTGTGGCCTGGGCTGTGCCGCACTGTCGAACGAAGTATTGTACCGGGCTGACCGTACCGAGGGTGTTTGCGGCTTAAACTCAGTGGGTTTTGTAGACGTGTCGAGATCGCGTGTGAGTTGCCATGTTTACGTCGATTTCGACGGCACCATCGTCCCCGGCGACGCCACCGATCGCATATTCGAGCGGTTCGCCCTTCCCCATTGGCGCGACGCGGAGCAGGAATGGCAGGACGGCCGGATTGGCTCTCGCGAGTGCATCGTACGTCAGGTTTCAGCGCTGCGGGGCAGCCCTGCCGATCTGCAATCGGCGCTGGACGACATCCAAATCGACCCGGCATTCCCGGATTTTGTGGCCTTCTGCCGTGACTTGGACATCGGCATCACGGTTGTCTCCGATGGATTCGACGTCGTGATAGCAGCGTTGTTGCGTCGCAATGGCCTGGATATCCCCTTCTACGCCAACCATCTGACACCTGTCTCGGATGGGCGCTGGCGTGTGACTTTCCCGCACGCGCGGGCCGCCTGTGTCTCCCTGTCGGGGCACTGCAAATGCTCCCAAACCGAGAGCAGCGAACCCAAACTGAAAGTCGTCGTTGGCGATGGCCGCTCTGACTTCTGCATAGCAGGTCGTGCCGACCTGGTTCTCGCCAAGGCGACGTTGCTGCGCCTGTGCCAGAACGCAAGCACACCTTGCACACCATTTGAGAATTTCTCGGACGTCAAGGCGGTGCTCAAGGAATGGCTTGCCGAAGACCCGGCGAAATCGCCGGCGGCAGCCGCCAAGGCACGAGCAGCATTCACCAAGAACTATGTAACGGGCACAGGCAGCCAGGAGGCGATATTCGGTTCATGAGGCACCCTCGCAACCTGCTCGGAAGCTGATAAGGCGCTGAAGGGGACGCATGGGGGCAAGAAGAAAACTGCACCGTGGCGACGCCGATCGGAGTGTGGTGGCTCTGACAGCGTACTTGCGTCCCCAAGCGGAAAAGAACGCGGAATTACGAAAACGATGACTGGCACTCACGCACTGGGCGGCAGCACCTTCGACAAGGGCAGCCGAACTGGATTTCTGCTGATCCACGGCCTCGGAGGCACCCCCTCCGAGCTGCGTTTCGTCGCGCGCGGCCTGGCCCGCGCGGGTTTCACCGTCTACTGCTGCCAGCTGGCCGGCCACGGCCTGTCCTATCAGGAGTTGCAGCACTCCACATGGCGTGAGTGGTACAGCAGCGCCGAGCAGGCTCTTGCCCGTCTACAGGATCATTGCGACGTCATCATTGCAGGCGGCCTGTCGACAGGCGCATTATTGTCCATGCATTTGGCGGCGCAGCGTCCAAACGAGGTCCACGGGCTCGCGCTCTACGCCCCCAGCCTTCGGCTCGATGGCTGGGCGATGCCCTGGTACATGCGCCTCCTGCATCTCATCCGTCCGACCCCGATACCGATCGAGATCCGGCTCCCGGAATGCGAGCCGTACGGCCTGAAGGACGAGCGCGTTCGCCAGCTCGTCGTGCAGGCCATGCTCAGCGGTGATCCCCGTCAGGCCGGCTACTGGGGCACGCCCTTGCGCACATTGGCCAACTTCAACAGCCTTTCCGCGGTTGTGGACCGGGAGTTGGCGTCCATCGTGGCACCGACCTTGATCATCCACCCGCGAGAGGACGATATCGCCAGCCTGGGCAATGCCTTCCGCATTCAGAAGCGGGTATCCGGCCTCGTCGAGCTGGTGGTCCTGGACGACAGCTACCACATCGTCACGCTCGATCGTCAGCGACATGTCGTAATGGATCGCACGGTCGCCTTCGCCGCACATTTGGAGCAGCAGCTCGCTGGTACCGACAGCAAGATCGAGCGCACCTCGACAACACTGCGGGACCAGCAATCCCTGGCACGGTCCATGCGTAGGGCTCAGGGGGGAGGTTAGCAGCCGGCTGCCGAGCGCACCGACTGCAACATGGATGACAAATCGGGTCCGGACCAACGTCCAGGACCGGCCCGAGACTGGGGGACTGCTGCAACCCTAGCTGAAGGTTTCTTGGACGCATGACGACAACTGACCACGGAATGTTCATCCCTGGCGGCAGCACTGGCTTCATACTGATCCACGGCATGAGCGGAACGCCGGTTGAAATGCGCTACATCGCCAATGGATTGGCGCGCTCCGGATGCACCGTTTCCGTACCACAGCTCGCTGGTCATTGCGGCACATTGGAACAATTGCGCTCAAGCAGCTGGCAGGACTGGCTCGCCAGCGTCGAAACCTCGCTTGACGAATTGCGCAAGACCTGTGACCACGTCTTCGTTGGCGGCCTGTCCATGGGTGCGGTCTTGGCGCTGAAGGTCGCCGCCCGCAACCCTGACATTATCCGAGGCACGGCACTTTACGCTCCGACGCTCTGGCTCGATGGCTGGGGCGTGCCGGCCTACGCACGTCTCTTCCGCCTTGTCCGCCACAAATGGTTCGCCGACCTTTTGCACTTCTCGGAGCAGCCCCCCTACGGTATCAAGGATCCGCGGCTGCGCCGGCTCATCGCCGAAGCTTTGAACAGCGGTGACCCTGGAAAAGCAGGCTTCCTGAGCATTCCTGGCGGGCTCTTGCTGGAATTGCGGTGGCTTGTGAAGAGCGTCAAGGCGGATCTGCCAGGCATTACGCAACCGGCACTTGTGCTCCACCCTCGCCAGGACGACCGCGCCAGCCTGCGCAACCCCACCTATCTCGAACGCAACCTTGGCGGCCGCGTAGAAACCGTAGTGTTGGAGGACAGCTATCACATCGTTACATTGGATCGCCAACGCCACATCGTTCTGACAAGGACCGAGGCTTTCGTTGACGCCGTATTGGGTGAGCTTGCTGGCCGCACTGCACCAGCCCGTCAGCTCGGCTCCGGCGGAAAGCCAAGCGCCGTAGCGTGACATTGGATTGAACGAAAAAAGCCCGCTACCCATTCAGGCGTCATAGCATTGCAACCTAGACCCATCAGTCTGATCTTTAAACGCATTAAAATGTCCACTACGACGAATCAGGAAAGCACTGGCAATGACCACCCCCGAGAAATGTGGTGTCGAGATCGCCGACCTGATGTTTGAAGGCGGCCCGGACGGCGTATTGCTGATCCATAGGCTGGGTGGCACCCCGGCGGAATTTTCCTTTATCGCCGAAGGCCTCGCCAACATCGGCATGACCGTTTCCTGCCCTCTGCTGTATGGCCACGGCGGCTCACGCGCTCTGCTTGGCGCCACCACGTGGGAACACTGGTATGGAACCGTGGAAAAGGCACACGATGACCTGAGCCAGCGTTGCCGCAGCGTTCTTGTGGGCGGCCTCGGGGTCGGCGCCCTGCTGGCACTCAAATTGGCAACGGAGAGACGATCTGCGGTTGACGGAATAACCTTGTTCTCGCCCACCATTTGGCCGAACGGATGGGCCATGCCTTGGTATTCGAATGCCTTGCGGATGCTTGACAGCAAGCAGTTGGCAAACCTGATCCGGTTCGATGAGCGTCCGCCCTATGGCATCAAGGACGAAAACCTGCGTCGCTCCATGTTCGAAGCTCAGACCCAGGACGGTCGCCCAAGTGACGATATCATGGGCCGCGTCGGTGGCGCCCTGCTCGAGGTCAAATGGTTGGCCCGTAACGTGCTGCCCAAATTGGCAGCGGTGACCCAGCCCTGCTTGATCTTCCATCCCCGTCACGATGATCGCTCACGCCTGTCTGTCAGCCAGATGCTGCAGAAGCGGCTCGGCGGCATTGTCGATCTGATCGTGCTCGAGGATAGCTACCACCTAGTCACCCTGGACCGTCAGCGCGAGCTCGTGTTGGACCGGCTGCAGACATTCGCTTCCGGTCTGCCATCCCCGGCAAGGACGGCGGCAGGCCCCACGCCCGCATGAATCGCGGCTGGGCGGCAAATGCCTTTCAGCCGGCACCGCTCCCGCCACCCAACCCGTAATCATCGACGGGATTTGCCACGCCGCAGCACCGCGACGACCTCGACATGGGCGCTCCACACGAACTGATCGATCGGCGTAACCGCATCCAGCACATAGCCGCCATCGACAAGGCTTCGAACATCCCGCGCCAGCGTTGCAGGATTGCAGGAAACGGCAATCACGACCGGCACCTGCGATCGGCCCAGCGCCTCCGCCTGGGCCAGCGCTCCGATCCGCGGCGGATCGAAAACGACCGCCTCGATACCGGCCAACTCCAGGCGTGACAGCGGCTCCCGCATCAGGTCGCGGACCTTTGCCTCGATCGGCTTGCAGCCCGCCGCTCCTGCCGCCGCCGCCTTTAACGCTCCGATCGCTTCACTGGCACTGTCGATGGCCAGCACCCGAGCTTTGCGCGCCAGCACGAAGCTGAATGTACCGACACCGGCAAACAGGTCAGCAACCCGTTTCGCTTTGCCTGCGGCTGCCGTCACCAGCGTGCCGATCGCCGCCTCTGCCTCGCCCGAGGCCTGGACAAAATCGCCCGGCGGAACTTCCACCTCCACACCATCGAAACACAATACAGGTCTGACGTTGAGCAAAGCGATCTCACCATTGACCGTCAGTCTGGCAACGCCACGTATCGCTGCCGAGCGGCCAAGGCTGGCCAACGCGGCAGCCTCGGGCATGCCCGAAAGCCCGGTGACGTTGATATCGAGCCCGGTCTGCGTCGCCAGAACTGTAAATCTGGCCGCTCCAGCCGATGGCAGCAGCATGCCGGCCATCTCCCTGAGCCTGGGCAGCGCATCCAGCAATTCCGGCCGCATGATCCTGCAATCTCCCAGATCGACGAGATCGCGCGTACCGGCCGCATGGAAGCCCAGCACAATTCTGCCCGCGCTGCGCCGCGCCTCGAGCACCACCCGGCGGCGCGACGACGGCGCGATCTCGACCAGCTCGGCGACCGGCGCATCCAGCCCGCGATGCCTGAACGCCTGGATCACCGCCTCCCGCTTCCAGCCCGCGTAAAGCTGCGGCCCCATGTGTTGCGCCACGCAACCGCCACACACGCCGAAATGCTGACAGGCAGGTGCGACACGCTCGACGCTGGGACTGACAATCTGCTTCAATATAGCCCGGTCTCCGATGACGGAGATCGCTACCCGCTCGCCAGGCAGCGCGCCGCGCACGTAGACCGGCCCATCGCCCCGATCGGCTACACCATCCCCCTGCGCGCCAAGCCGCTTGATTTCGACGATGTCGGCCTCAGCCATCGCACCTCGCCCCGATCAGGAATTCGATATTGCCGTTCCCCCCCGCGATGGGTGACGGAATGACCCCGACGCTTCGCCACGCCGGCAGGGCATCGATCCATGCTTCGACTCTTGCCACTGCCTCTGCCCTTGCCGCTTCGCTGCGCACGATGCCCCCCTTGCCGATACGTTCCCTGCCGACCTCGAACTGAGGCTTGACCAGAGCGACCAGCCAGGCCCCTGGAGCAGGCAGCCGCTGCAGCACTGGCCCCAGCACCTTGACCACCGAGATGAAGCTGACATCCGCCACCACCGCACCTATCGGCTCCGGCACAATCGCCGCATCGAGCGAGCGCGCATCCAATCCTTCCAGATTAGCGACCCTGGGATCCTCGCGAAGCAGCGGATCGAGTTGTCCATGCCCGACATCCACCGCGTAGACCCGCCGCGCACCCCGTTCTATCAGCACCTGCGTAAAGCCACCCGACGAAGCACCGATATCCAGGGCGACAAGTCCCGCCGGCTCGAACCCGAAACGATCGAGAGCCGCAACCAGCTTGAGACCACCCCGCGACACCCAGGGCTGCGCATCGGCCGCAACCGATATCTCAGCATCGAATGATACCTCCAGCCCGGCCTTGGTCGCGACACTGCCTTTGACCGAGACACAACCTCTCAGAATGAGATCTCTCGCTTGCGAGCGCGTGCGCGCAAGCCGACGTTCCACCAGAACTTGATCGAGACGGCCCTTCATTGCCGCCACCCTATCGCATTTCCGCCGCAGCGGCTGCAAACGTCGCTATTGGGTCTCGACACATCACGCATGGGGCCATTCGCCTCTTGCGCTTCCCCCCTCTGCCTGGAGATATGCGCTGTCCGGCTCCAGTTGGAGCTGCAGGTCGCCCGGCTCCACCAACTCAGGTTTTCCATGACCTCTGACGCCAAGACGCAAAAGGCGAGCCTGCCGCTACTCGAATACGGGCTCCTGCTGCTGCTTGCGTTGCTGTGGGGGTCATCGTTCTCGTTCCTGAAACTCTCCGTTGCAACGATCCCGCCGATCACCGCGGCGGCTGGCCGGGCACTCCTGGCCGGCTTGCTGCTCTATGCAATCATGCGTTGGCAAGGTCAGCGGCTACCGCTCGACCGCAGCACCTTGAAAAGTCTTGCCGCTCTGGCACTCGTCAACACGCTGTTGCCCTACATTCTCATCACCTGGGGCATCAAGGGCGTGGATGCCAGCCTCGCCGTGATCCTCAATTCAACCACACCGATCTTTGCCTTCCTGATTACGTGGGGACTTACGCGGCAGGAACCGGTAACAGCGCGCAAGGCATTCGGCATTGCCACCGGACTTGCCGGCATCATCATGATTGTAGGGTCAGCCGCGCTATCAGGACTGGGTACCGAGCTGATCCCGCAGCTCTCCATCGTCTGCGGCTCCATTGCATATGCGACCTCCGCTATTTATGGCCGCTCCTTTCGCCATATGGGCCCTTTCGTGCCCGCCGCCGGCTCGTTGCTGCTGGCTTCCATCGTTCTGATACCGATGGCGCTCATTGTGGAGCAGCCTTGGACGGTATCCCCAAGCGCCACGTCGGTCACGGCACTGATCATCGTCGGGCTTTTCGGCACGGCCCTCGGAAATGTCCTCTATTTCCGGCTGCTCGGCAGCATCGGCTCGATCGCCACGACATCGCAGGCCTATCTGCGGGTCCCGATCGGGGTCCTCGTCTCGATGCTTCTTCTCGGCGAAACGCTGTCCACCTCCGGAGCCGCCGGCCTCGTCCTCGTCGTCATCGGCGTCGCCGCGATGACGATCCCTCGCGGCACCCGCATTCCGGCCGGATGGCTCGGGCGGGGCCATGCCGGCAGCGGGCAGACATTGGCAGCCCAGTCGCCGCGATATACCGAGTACGCCCTGTTGTTGCTGCTCGCCGTTCTGTGGGCCGGCTCGTTCGTCTGGGTGAAGATCGGCCTCGAGACGATTCCCCCGCTCACGCTCATGCTCGGTCGCATTTCCATCGCGGCACTCGCGCTGCTCGTCATAGTCAAGATGCGCGGCCTGCGCCTGCCTCGCGATGCCGATGTCTGGAAACGGTCGGCCTTGCAGGGCATCCTGACCACGGTGATCCCGTTCTCGCTTGTCGCCTGGGGCCAGCAGTGGGTCGACGCAGGCGTCGCCGCAATCCTCAACTCTCTGGCGCCTGTGTTCGCGTTTCTCGTCACCTGGAGTGTCACGCGCCATGAATCGGCTTCCGCACTGAGGTTGTTCGGCATCGTTGCCGGACTTTCCGGGGTCGCACTTGTAATCGGTCCGTCAGCTTGGGGCGGTATCGGTCGGGAATTGATACCGCAGTTGGCGATCGTAGCCGCGTCCCTGAGCTATGGCCTCGGCGCCATCAACTCGCGCCACTTCCGCGGCGCTGATCCGGCGGTAAGCGCAACCAGCGCCCTGTTGTGCGCGACCGCCATCATGCTGCCGCTCGCCCTTTTAGTGGAGCGGCCATGGAACATTGTTCCGTCCACGTCCTCGTTGACGGCCATGATCGGCATCGGCTTGTTCTCGACCGCGCTCGGCTTCTTGATCTACTTTCGCCTATCCAGAACTCTGGGCCCGATCCTTCTGAGCAGCCAGTCCTACCTGCGCGCACCGATCGGCGTCCTGCTTGGCGCCGTCATCCTCGGCGAGGCCGTGACCGGCTGGATGCTGGGCGGAATGGCGATGGTCGTCGTCGGCGTTGCCGCAATGTCTCTTCCCGCTCGTGCTGAACGGCGCACCACAGAGGAGACCGGACGCAGCCCGTGAATTTCCGCTAGAAGCGAAGCACCCGGAGCCAGCGCATCACATCGAGCAGGCTCAGCGCGGCAGCCGCGACATACGTGAACGCCGCCGCCCTCAGGATCGAGCGGGCCGCCGGCATGTCCTCCGGCTTCAGGAAATTACCCGCCTGCAGCACCGGCAACGCACGCCCGAAGCTTGCATCGATCTCTACAGGCAATGTCACAGCATGAATCAGCACCGCGAACGCCAGGAAGAACAGGCCGGCGACCACCTCGACCAACAAGATCGCTGGCGACTTGGCGATGATCAGCAGCAGTGGCGCCACCAGCATGATGATCGCCCCGACGCTCTCCAGACGGGCGGCTTGTTTCGCCAGGCGCGTGCGCGTCACAAGCGGACCGTAGCCCGTGGCATCCTGCATCGCGTGCCCGACCTCGTGCGCTGCGATGACGACAGCGGATAACGACCGCCCGCCGTAGGTCTGCTTTGCCAGGCGCACCGTTTTTGTCTCGGGATCGTAATGATCTCCGATCTGGGTCTCCTCCACCCCGACCCCGTTCAGACCAAGACGATCCAGCAGATGACGGGCAAACTCCCCACCCGTACCTGGAATGTCCGGTCGCTCGCCGGAATGCCGCTCGATCACCCGGCGCACCCACATCTGCGGCAGAAACGCCAGCATCACGATGGCAACCACGACGATCAGAACAACAGCCAATGCACACCTCCGGCACGTAGTGAGGGCCCCATCATATAGGCAATTTGGAAGCCCCGTGCAGGGAGTTGCGGGCTGACCCTTAAGTGCTTGGCGTCAGTGCCGTAATGCTAGTCGAACAGCCCCATCTGGTCGGGATGGACACTGCGCGGGATTCGCTTGTGCCGGCCATAGTCGATCCGATCCACCAGCGCCGGATAGCGGTCCTTGAACAGAGCGATGGCCTTGGCGCGGGAGCCGAAGAACCGTTGCTCTTCCCAGATCTCATACAGCCTGCGCGGATCACACCCATAGCGCGCGATAAGGTCCTTGCGCCGGATCCTGAGCCATCGGGCGATCCAGATATCGATCGCGTCGGCCTCGGTCAGCGGCCGCGGCACCTGCAGCAGAGCGCAGGTCTGTACCTCTTCACTATTCTGACGCGTTTGCATGACGACCGAAACTTGACTATCGAAGGAACTCTGCGGATTTACAGCACGCAAGTACGCCGAATCCATGACGTTTCTTGCTGCCACAACCCGATACTCAGCACCTGCACACCGCCCCGAGGAGCCGATCGTGATCCTGTTTCCCGCCATCGACCTGAAGGATGGCGCCTGTGTTCGGCTCAAGCTGGGCGAAATGAGCGAGGCCACTGTATTCAACCAGGACCCCGCGGCTCAAGCACGAACCTTCCAGTCCCAGGGCTTCGATTGGCTGCATATCGTCGATCTCAACGGCGCTTTTGTCGGTAAGCCCGTCAACGCGGCCGCGGTCGAGGCGATCCTCGGCGCCATTACCATCCCCGTACAGCTGGGAGGCGGCATCCGCGACATGGCGACGATCGAGGCATGGCTGCAGCGCGGCATTCAGCGCGTCATCCTCGGCACGGTCGCAGTCCGCAACCCGGAGCTTGTAAAAGAGGCGTGCCGAAGCTTCCCCGACCGCGTCGCTGTCGGCATCGACGCGAAAGCAGGCAAGGTCGCGGTTGAAGGCTGGGCGGAGACAAGCGAGTTGGCAGCAATCGACCTGGCCCGCCGCTTCGAGGATTGCGGCGTTGCAGCGATCATTTACACCGATATTGAACGGGACGGCGTGCTCAAGGGACTGAACCTCCCGGCCACCGCCGAGCTGGCGGGCTCAACCTCCATTCCCGTCATCGCTTCGGGCGGCCTCGCCTCGATCGAGGACGTCAAGGCGCTGCTGCAGCCGGAGTACGCCAGCCTCGAAGGTGCTATCACTGGCCGTGCCTTGTATGATGGCCGGCTCGACCCGGCTGAGGCGCTGGCATTGATTGCTGCATCGAGCGCCCCAACCTGACGAGCCCACGAGTCTCCTTGACATGCGGCCAGTGGGCGTTGACACGAGCCTGCTGACGATGACCCTGTGCATCGGAGAGCACACGACGCCCCGATTGTACGAGGAGGGAGACTTCGATGACCGAAACCGATCACGGCGAAAAGCTGCCCAGATTGACGGGCAAGATCAGTCCGGACCGTATCCGTCTCATGCGAGCCCCCCGCCCGCCATCAGGCATGATTGAAGGCTTCAGGCGCATCGGCGACGCAACCAGCGTCATATCCGACATCATGGATGAACTGGGCATCACCGGAGTGATCGGAAGCTCGGTATTGAAACCGACGATCCCTGATGCAGCGATCGTCGGTCCCGCCCTCACTGTTCGCAACATTCTGCAGCGCGAGCACGTCTACGAGACCGCACGCGCTCAAGTGAACCGCATGGCGGAATTCGAGGCGCACAATCTTGCGCTGCCGGGCGACGTGGTCGTCATCGACGGCGTCGCCGGCGTCTCCAACATGGGTGGCATCTCGGCACAGACTGGCAAACGGCAAGGCGAAGCTGGCGCGATCGTCTCCGGCGGCATTCGCGATGTCGGCCATTCCCGTCGTGTTGGCTATCCCCTGTGGTCCACGGAGATGACCCCGGTCACCGGCAAGTGGCGCATAGAGACCGTCGAGATCAACGGCGATATCGAGATTGCCGGCATCCGGGTCTCGCCGGGCGATATCGTTGTCGCCGATGAGACCGGCGTCTGCTTCATTCCCCTTGCACGTGCAGCCGAAGTCCTCGCCAAGGCCATGAAGAAGTCCGAGTTCGAGGCGGCAAAGTGCGAAGCCATCGATTCCGGCACCGCCGTTGCCGACCTTCCCAACAACGCGTGAGCGCGATGCCAATGCCGCTTGACGGCTCGCATGACGTCGTCACTCGCCGTGCTCCAGCGCCGCAGCAATCGCCAGCATGTCACGCCAGGCCAGCCGCTTCTGGGCCGGTGTGCGAAGCAGATACGCCGGATGCAATGTCGCCATCACGCGCCGCGTCCGGCCGCCGAAATCGATCTCACGCCATTTGCCTCTGAGGCGCATGATGCCTTCTTCCGCGCCGAGCAGGTTCTTTGCCGCAGCGCCGCCGAGCGCAACGATGATGTCGGGATCGACAAGCTCGATTTGCCGCTCCAGGAACGGCCGGCACGACTGCGCCTCGATCGGACTTGGCGTCCGGTTACCGGGAGGCCGCCAGTACACGGTGTTGGTGATGTGGCAATCGGCCTCCGTCATTCCGATACCCGCCAGCATCTTGTCCAGCAGCTTGCCAGCGCGCCCCACGAAGGGGCGCCCTTCCAGATCTTCCTCGCGACCAGGCGCCTCGCCGATCAGCATCAGCCGCGCCTTGGCTGCGCCGCGGTAGAAGCAGAGGTTTTTCGCCGTGGCCTTGAGCGCGCAACCATCGAATTTGGCCAAAGCCTCTCCGAGTGCCTCGATCGTTGGCGCCGACCGCGCAGCCTCGCGCGCGACGGCAACGGATTCGTCGGGCGCAGCGGCATGGAACTGCCGTGCAGGCGCCACTGCCGGTTGCGGCGGCGGACCGCCACGGGTTGGCGCCCGTACCCCGCCCGCTTCCGGCCGCGCCACCGGTTGGTCCGGCTCGCGAGCTCCATTCTCAGTCGAAGGTGCGCCAGAAGACTGCGCGGCAAAGCCTTGCCCTGGGCCCACGTCTCCGCGCGCCAGCCAATCGATCGGAATATCCTGCAGAGCTTCGTCGGCACCCAGCGCCTGATACCAGGCGAGCAGTTCCCGCGCGAGCCCCCGTGCGTTCTCGTCCATTGCCACAGTCTATCCGCCGGCAGGAGTAAACTCACCCACCAATTGCGCACCCTGATTGCCGCGTCCATGGCAGGCGGGCAGCGGGCGGCCACCAACAATCCCCCCCAAAAAACTTATCCTCGCAAATAATTCATCTGCCATAATGGCAGGTTTTCAAAGTAATAAAGCACTTTGCTCAAATAAAAAACAGATAATCGGAAGAATATCAATTGATAGCGCCCCGCTTCTCATGTATAAAACTGCTACGATTTGAGAATTCCGCGATTGCCACGGTGTCACCATCGAGCATCGCTGCCAACGCCCCCTATCGAAACGAACGCACATGGCAACCCGACCATCCAGGGCGCGCGATGTTGCGCGCGTGCTGTTTCTCGACGGCAGAGCATCGAACGCCAGAATCGCTGCCACGCTCGGCATATCGCGCCACACGGTGGCCCAGTGGGCGCGAACCGACGGCTGGCAACGCGGCAGCGCACCGGCCGACGACAGCCTTGTTTCCGACGCCTTGCGGACCACCGGCACGGACACGATCAGGCCTCCGGCGCAACCGGTCCCGCCATCCGACCGCAACCAGCTCGTGAACCGCCTCTACCGCATCATCGACCACACCATCCGACTATTGGAGACGAGGATGTCGAACGATCCCGCCGCTCCCGACGCCATGACGGAGCGCGACATGCGCGCGCTTGGCAACATCGTCCGCTCAATCGACAAATTGAAGGACCTCGAACCTGGACACGGCAAACCCGACCCCGACAAGCCCAAGGCCGGACGAGCTCCCGCCACACCGGACGAGGAGGACCGCCTGCGCAAGCGCATTGTTGAGCGCATTCTCAAGCTGCGAGAGCGCCGAGGAGCTGCAAGCGGCGGTCGCTGACCTGTCGGCCGAAGAGCTGGCCTGGCTCGAAGCGCGATTGGCAGCTTTGGTCGCGCGATGATCAGCTGCCGCCCGCCGCCGACGCCGCCAGCCCGTGGCGGACCTGGCTCGATGCTTGGCGGCCGCGGCGCCGGCAAGACGCGGGCGGGCGCGGAATGGATCCGGCCGCATCGTGTTCGAGCATGCCTGCGATCGCCAGGCGCCACGCCCATACGCATCGCACTCGTCGGCGAGACGATGCGCGACGCCCGCAATGTGATGGTCGACGGCGTATCCGGCATGCGTCGGCGTCCATGGCGACGGACCAGCGCCCCGTATTCGAAGCCTCCCGCCAGCAGCTCGTCTGGCCGTGCGGCTCGATCGCCCAGTTGTTCTCCGCGCAAGATCCCGACGGCCTGCGCGGACCGCAGTTCCACGCCGCATGGTGCGACGAGCTGGCAAAGTGGCTGTACGCTGACGAGACCTGGGACATGCTGCAGTTTGCATTGCGGCTCGGCGACCACCCGCGCGCGCTCGTCACCACGACGCCGCGCCCCATTCCGCTGCTGCGCCGCCTGCATCGATGATCCGGCGACGGCTGTCGACCAGAGTGCGAACGGCGGACAACGCCGCGAACCTGGCGCCGTCGTTCATCGCCGAGATGCGGCGCCGCTACGGCGGTACGCTGCTCGGGCGCCAGGAGCTCGACGGCGAGCTGATCGAGAACGTAGCCGGCGCCCTGTGGCGCGCCGACTGGATCGAGGCGACACGCGCCGCGAGGCCTCCACCGCTGCAGCGCATCGTTGTCGCCGTCGATCCGCCGGTGACCGCGACCGCAGTCCTCCGACGCCTGCGGCATCGTCGTCGCCGGCCTCGGCGAGGACCGGCGCGCCTACGTTCTCGCCGATCGGACGCTCCAGGGCCGCGACGCCCGACGTGTGGGCCCGCGCGGCGGTCGCCGCCTACCGCGACTTCGACGCCGATCGCATCGTCGCCGAGGTCAACCAGGGCGGCGACCTCGTCGTCGGCGTTCTCAAGCAGGTCGATGCCGAGCGTGCCGGTGTCGCAAGGTGCGGGCGACGCGCGGCAAGTGGCTGCGCGCCGAGCCGGTCGCTGCGCTCTATGCCGAAGGCCGCGTTGCCCACGTCGGCACGCTTCAAGGAGCTGGAAGGCCAGATGCTGACCTTCGGCGCCGGAGGCGTGGCCAGGCGGGCGCAGCCCGGACCGTCTGGATGCGCTGGTGTGGGCACTGACCGACTTGATGCTGGAGCAGGCTCCGCTGCCCAGCGTGCGCACGATCTGAAGTAGGTCGGGTCGAGCAACGAGACCCGACAGCCTCGCGGCCTCACCGATCTGTCGGGTCACCTCGCGTCGACCCGACCTGCGACGAAACTATCGAAAGGTCCAAGCATGCCGACACGACCAGCTCCGCTGGCCGCGAGCCCTCTCGCGCGCCTGCGCGACGGTATCGCGAGCTTGTGGCCACGCACCGCCCGTCGGCGCCGAAGAGGCAAAGGCCTCCGCCACCGGCCCGCTGATCGCGCTCCAGACGATGGGCCAGCCGGTCTGGACACCGCGCGACTACGCCTCGTTCGCCCGCGAAGGCATGATGCAGAACGCGATCGTCTATCGCTCCGTCCGCATGATCGCGGAAGCGGCGGCCTCGGTGCCGCTGCTGCTCTACGAGCGCGATGCACGAGATCATCGATCATCCGCTCATCGACCTCATCGACCGCCCCAACCGCGCCCAGACCGGCACCGATCTGATGGAGGCCTGGTCGGCTTCCTGCTGGTCTCCGGCAACGGCTACCTGGAGGTCGTCGCCGTCGGTGGCCAGCCCCGCGAGCTGCACGCGCTGCGCCCCGACCGCGTCAAGGTCGTTCCGGGTGCGGACGGCTGGCCCGACGGCTACGAGTACACGGCCGCCGGCCAGACGGTGCGCATCGCCGGCGAGGCGGTACCCGGCGTGCGCCCGCGTGCTGCACCTGCGCCTGTTCCATCCCGCCAACGATCACTACGGCCTCTCGCCGATCGAGGCAGCCGCCACGCGCCATCGACCTGCACAACACGGCGGCGAAATGGAACAAGGCGCTGCTCGACAATTCGGCGCGGCCGTCCGGCGCCCTGGTCTACTCCAACGGCGCGCACATGACCGCCGATCAGTTCGCGCGGCTGAAAGCGGAACTGGAGGCGAGCTTCCAGGGTACGCGCAATGCCGGCCGGCCGCTGCTGCTCGAAGGCGGCCTCGACTGGAAGGCGATGAGCCTGTCCCCGCGTGACCTCGACTTCATGGAGGCCAAGCACGCCGCCGCCCGCGAGATCGCGTTGGCGATCGGCGTGCCGCCGATGCTGCTCGGCATTCCCGGCGACAACACGTATTCGAACTACGCGGAGGCGCAGCCGCGCGTTCTGGCGCCAGACGGTGCTGCCGCTGGTCGCCCGTGCCGCCCGCGCACTGACGTTGTGGCTGGCGCCCGCCTATGGCGGCGAGCTGCGGCTGGAGCCCGACCTCGACGCGGTGGAGGCGTTGTCGCCGGAGCGCGAAGCGTTGTGGGCGAGGCTCGATGCGGCGAGCTTCCTCACCGACGACGAGAAACGCGCCGCGGCGGGCTATGGGCCGAATAATGAGGAGGTGGCCGACGACAGCACCGGCCCTTTCGCGCATAAATACAACCCCAACCAGTCCCGCGTCCCCGCAGGCAATCCCGACGGTGGCCAGTGGACGGATGGTGATGGGGGCGGCGGTGGTGGTGATCGGACGAGGGTGGCAAATCGCCTGCTCCGTCGCCTACTCAGACAACGGCCGGCTGCTCCGCCGAAGCAACCTCAGTCTCCACCCTCGGTACCCATCCCGCCGGGAAAAGTCATCCGCAACAAGAAGCTTGCGGGAGGGAAGCATGACAAGACCGGCATCCCATTTGATAAGCAGGGGTTTCCCGACTTCTCGGGAGTCGCGCGGAAAACCGTGCATCTCAAACATACAGGCAAGGACAGTATCGACTTTGCTGCAGCCAACAGAATGGCTGGATTCAAATCGACACCACCAGGATGGACGTGGCATCATCATCAAAATGTCCGGACGATGCAGCTTGCTACCGAGGCACATTCACTTCAGGACCGGGCACACAGGATCGAAAGGTCTCGGCAATCTACCGGGCCGGAAATCCGAGCGAATGTTTCTGGAGTTGAAGATGATGGATCAAGGGTACGAAAACGCAGTTGCAGAGTTCGAGGCGAAGTATGCAATTTCGTTGTAAGCGCCAAGACAACTGCTTCTGCCGCTACCGGCCGGAACCTGGGATGATGCCGCATTCGATTTGCGGATCAGGCTCAGCGCGATGGTTGACAGACGGGGACGTGGGATTGCGGCGGTGCGACCGCCGCTTGATGATGAGATCACGATCCACGTGTGCCTGGATCCGGTCGATTTCCGGATGGGCATCAACGGGCTGTCGGTCTTGATCGAGGCGTCTCTGAAATATGATCCGTTCAGCCGCAATCTGTTCTGCTTCACCAACAAGCGGCGCAACCAGATGAAGGTCCTGTACTGGGAGCGCAGCGGGTTTTGCCTGTGGTTGAAGCGTCTGGAGGAGGAGCGCTTCAGATGGCCCTCGTACTTGCCAGGGCGGGTCGCAAAGCTGACGCCGGAGCAGCTCCGCTGGCTGCTCGACGGGCTCGATCTGAAGCACATGAAGCCACACCGCGAGCTGGAATATCGCACTGTTCTGTAAAAGTCGTGCGTGTGGCGGCATTCCCACGCGCAAATCAGTTATACCTTTCCCATGGGCACTTCCGAGACATCGCCGACGCCCCAGAGCGACGAGATCGCAACGCTGAAAGCGTTGAATGCAGCGCAGGCGGCGCGTATCGCGATCCTGGAGGAGCAGCTCAGGCTGGCAACGGTCAAGGCCTTCGCGCCCAAGTCGGAGAAGCTTTCCACGCTGGCGCAGATGGATCTCTTCAACGAGGCCGAGGCGCTCGCCGCCGCGGATGCGCCCGAAACGGACATGACCGAGATCGCGGTTCCGGCCCACGCGCGCGCTCGTGGGAAGCGCAGACCAATCGACGCCTCTCTGCCGCGCGTGCGCGTCGAGCATGACATTCCCGATGAGGAGAAGATCTGCGCATGCGGCTGCCAGCTGACGCGCATCGGCGAGATCACGAGCGAACAGTTTGATCTCGTGCCCGCACGCGCCCAGGTCCTGCAGCACGTACGCTTCAAATATGCCTGCCGCTCATGCGAGGGCACAAGCCACGATGACCCCGTTGTCGTCACGGCGGCCATGCCCGCGCAGCCGATCCCGAAGTCCAATGCATCACCGGGTCTGCTCGCGCACGTCAGCACCGCGAAGTTCGTCGATGGCCTGCCGCTCTATCGCCAGGAAGGCATTCTTGCGCGATACAAGATCGCGCTGTCGCGCACGACCATGGCGAACTGGATGATCAAGCTTGGTGATCTCGTCGTGCCGCTGATCAACCTCATGCATGAGACGCAATTGTCCTATGACGTCCTGCAGATGGATGAGACCAGCGTGCAGGTCCTGAAGGAGGATGGCCGGTCGGCGACGGCGAAATCCTTCATGTGGGTGCGTCGGGGCGGGCCACCGGGACAGCGGATCATCCTGTTCGACTATGCGCCGTCGCGGGCCGGCGCCATCCCGATGCGGCTTCTTGACGAGTACCGGGGCTATCTGCAATCCGACGCCTACGGCGGCTACAACGCCGCGGCCCGTCGCGACGGAATCGTCCACGTCGGCTGCCTCGATCACGCACGCCGCAGGTTCGTCGAGGCGGTGAAGGCACAGCACAAACTCGCCGGCAGCGAACGCGGGCTTGCGCCGGAAGCATTGCTGATCATCCGCCAACTCTATCGTATCGAGAAGCTGGCGCGCGACGCCGGCATGACGGCTGAGCAGCGACATCGATTGCGCAACGAGAAGGCACGACCGATCTGGGACGATCTGCGCACGTGGCTCGACAAAAACCGCAATGCGACACCTCCGCTGTCGCTGACCGGCAAGGCGATCAGCTATCTCGCCGACGAGTGGCCAAAGCTCATCCGCTATCTTGAGGACGGCCGGCTCGAGATATCGAACGTGCTCTGCGAGAACGCCCTACGCCCCTTTGCGATGACCGGGTCATTCTGCACCCCCTTCGTAAGTGCTTGGAAACATTGAGAGCTGGTTTTCGGAGACAGCCCGACACGGGCGACCTTTCCGGGCGAGGGAACTCGCGACTTGTTCGCTGTCGAGATCTGAGGCCCGGATCTGGTGCGGCGCCTCCGGCACGATCTGGTTGCTGGTCAGGATGCCAGCGTTGATCAGCTTTCGGATCTGATGATGGCTGACGCCGAGTTTCGCGGCTGCGTCGCGCATTGTCAGCCACTGGCCATCCTTTTCGGCGGAGAGATAGCCGTGAATGCCGTTGACGCGGCGGATTGATCCGACGCGGTGTGCGGTCCAGGTCTTGCCTTGCCCGGTAGGCAGCCCCATGCGGTTCAACGAAGCGGCGATATCCTGGTCCGACCAGCGGCCCGCCATGGCGCGAATGACGGCCAAGGCCTGCTGGGGAGTGCCACAGCCATGCTCGCCGGTCTTCGGTTTTCGGACGCGCAACTCAGAATGTTGGCCACCCTTCCAGTGGACGACGAGCACGATCTCTCCGGCTACCTCGTCGACATCGGCAACGATCTCCGTGATCAGGGCCCGCACCAGCCGCTGTCGTGTGCGCATTGTCGTTCGCGGCGACTTCCAGGCCGCAGCGAGATCATCAGCCAGTCCAGTGAAATCGGGTAGTGCATCCCCTGCGGCGGGTGCCGGCATTTCGTGGAGCCGTTGCCGGCACGCCTCGACGCGCTGCAGCGTCACTTCCCACGCCTTCTCCAGCTGCGCCGCAATCAGGCGGTTGTCGGGATCGCAAGCCGCGTAACGACGCTCGGCGAGCGAGGCATCGTACTGGGCTTGGCGCAGCTCCAGCTCGGCGATGTGGCGCCGATCCTGATCTTCCTCTTTCAGCATGCGCTCGGCCTCGTGTGCAGCCTCGATCGCCATCGGCGCCACCGCACGCAGCATCTCTCCGGCCACGGCCATGTCGATGTGCTTGCCGGCCACCCTGAAACAGCGCTTGCGGCCCATCTGCAGGTTTGGGCTCTCGCACCCGTAGACGGGCCGCGGATAGCGCCCAGTGTAGGCAACCTTGAGCTTGCGACCGCAACGGGCACAGCAAATGAGACCGGCGAGCAGCGCCCGGCCACCGCGTGCAGACTTCGTGTCGCCGGTCCTGCCGTAGGCGTTGCCTGCGAGGATCGACTGATTGCCCTGATACTCAGCCCAGCCGATGTAGCCTTCGTGGTGGTCCTTGATGAACACCTCCCAGGCGTCCATCGGCTTGCGGTGGCCGTAGCTCTTGCGTGCACGACCGTCGACGATCTCGGTGCGCTTCTCGCTCTTCCCGTAGGCATAGACGCCAGCATAGAAAGGATTCTTCAGAATCGAGATGACGTTGCGATACCTGATCGGCCGCCATTCGAACGACGTCAATGTCCTGCCGTCCGATGGATAGGGAAAGTGGATATTCTCCGACGCCATCCACAGCAGCACTTGGCGGGCGCTGCCAAGCTCCCGGAACTTGGCAAAGACAAGTCTGATCACCTCCTGCAGGCGCAGGTCTGGATCGAGGCCGAGACCGGCGCGACGATCCCAGGTGTAGCCGAGCGGTATCGAGATCCTCAGCTCGCCACGCCTTGCCTTCGATCGCGCCGCTTCGTACATGCGGGAGCGAATGATACCCAGCTCGAACTCGCTGATGCTGCCCTTCATGCCGAGCAACAGGCGATCGTTCGGCCGGCACGGATCGTACACACCATCGAGATCTATGACGCGGGCCTCGACCAAGCCGCACAGTTCGAGCAAGTGGTGCCAATCCCGGCCATTGCGCGCCAGCCGCGACGCGTCGAGGCAGAGCACTGCACCGACTTGTCCGGCGCACAGGGCTGCCACCAGACGGTCGAAGCCAGGGCGCTCGACGGCACCGCTTGCCGAACGCCCGAGATCGTCGTCGATTACTTCTACCTCTTTGAAACCCCGGCGGCGTGCAACGTCGACCAGTTCGTACTGCCGTCGTTGGCTCTCCAGGTTCGCCTGCACCTGTTGCGGCGTCGACTGGCGAACATACACGATAGCCTTGCGCTGAAGCAGGGTCGACGGGAGGAGTGCATCAAGCGAGGTCATCGCCGGCCTCCCTCGTCGCGCTGCCTCTGGCCTCCAGCAGCAGTTGAGCCAGCGACTGGATTGCCGCTTGGCGCTGCGCCGCCGTCATTCCCTGAAGCACGACGTCGTCGAGAACGAGGTCGAGCTGGCGTGGTGCTGTCAGCGGGCGAGATGGTGGTCGCGGAACAAGCTGCGTCGCTCGGGCCAGTGCTACCAACGATCCCATCGTGGACCTCCTGCGTGCCGGTGTTGCCGTTCGCAGAGAGGAGCCGCGATTCGCAGGAGATCAGCAGCCGATGTAGATCACTCAACGCCGACAGCGAGACCTGAGGGGAGCCAATCTTCATCGAACCGCAACTGACGGGGTCGAGCTTCCAGGCGGCCACCTTCGTGACGACACCGGGCTCGAGCTCGACATTCGCGATCTCGCCAGAGGCTCGATGTTCGACCATGAGGCAACGCGCTCTCCGGCCATGCAGCGGATGCCAGCGGTAATGGACTACGATATCCTGCCCGATATGGGCAGAATGACTGTGAGATTGTGGTCGGAAGAAAAGCATGGCTCTTCAGCGATACGCCGAAGGGGGCCACAGCCTCGGCGCGGCTCTATGGCCTCGTCGAGACGGCGAAGGCCAATGGTCTGGAGCCCTACGCCTATCTCCGCCAGGTCTTCACGCTGCTGCCGCAGGCCAAGACCCTCGAAGACATCGAGGCCCTGCTCCCTTGGAACGTCGTGCTGCCGGCGACGCAGAGCGTCGCTGCCTGAGCCCAAGCCCGTCAAGCGAAAACAACGCCGCGAAACCCAGGTCGTTCGTGGGGCGCTTACATTTCGTTTCCACCGAGCTATAGGCGTTTTCTGGTGGCCGGCGCGTGGGAAGCCCAGCCCGAGCGTACGATCTTCAACACTCCTGACCGGGCTGACAACCCCGACGGCATCTTGCAGCAGTTCTTTGGCTTGGCGCTTGATGACTGGTCGCAGGATGTAGTGGGGGTCTATGAGGAATTTTTGGGCGGCATACCAGAACGACTGATCCCTATAGGCTGTGACCCTGGAGCTAACTTATTGTTTTTGGACCTGAGAGGCGATGGCCAAAAGATCGTTTTCTGGGATCACGGACACTACTGGGGCACCGGGGAATGGCGTGAGCAGGACCTCTACCATGTCGCCGACTCGTTCGACGAGTTTCTCCTGGCCCTGAAGTCGGACAACTCTGAACTGGAATAGAAGCCCAGCGCGCGTTCTGGCGCCAGACGGTGCTGCCGCTGGTCGCCCGTGCCGCCCGCGCACTGACGTTGTGGCTGGCGCCCGCCTATGGCGGCGAGCTGCGGCTGGAGCCCGACCTCGACGCGGTGGAGGCGTTGTCGCCGGAGCGCGAAGCGTTGTGGGCCAGGCTCGATGCGGCGAGCTTCCTCACCGACGACGAGAAACGCGCCGCGGCGGGCTATGGGCCGAATAATGAGGAGGTGGCCGACGACAGCACCGGCCCTTTCGCGCATAAATACAACCCCAACCAGTCCCGCGTCCCCGCAGGCAATCCCGACGGTGGCCAGTGGACGGATGGTGGGGGAGGTGGTGATGATGGCGACGATCCATTCCGTGATTTGCCGAATTCCCCCAACACAGCCGACGGAGATGACCGTAATCCCCTACTACACCTGATAGGCGGCCGAACGGGCTATCCGATTGACTTGCTCGAGGAAGAAGAAAGCGGCGGACACACAAGGAAGGAACACATTGGCAAGAGCGAACAGTATCTTCAGGGGAAACTGCTCGAGAGCCGCTACAATATCGGCGGCAGGATATTCTATGGGCGAAAGCGCTATGGCTCGTTTCCTTCTCTGGAAGCGGCAAACAAGCTTGTGAACTCCACGATTTCGCAAAACTTGGCAGCCAAGATAGAACCCTTCGTGCGAGGTGACTTTCTTTTCAGTCTACCGGTACTGTATGTCTTCGGAGACTTTACAAGTCCGACGGGTTACGAAGCACACGCACCGAACAATCGATCGCAACCTGCAATTCGCCCTACCTACAGCGTAACTGTTCGGTTAGTACGAAGCGCAACTCATCCAAGGGGTTACTACGTCAACTCCGCATGGCCATCAAACAGTGACTGAGGCAGACAATGGAATTGCCGGAAGAATTCACGAGAATCTGTCCGCAACATGCCCCACGACATAGACAGGTTTGTCAACTCATGGGACGAACTCGTCGAACACGCATTGATCGGCATTGAAGCCAAAGATGCGCGCGTCATTAGGGATTTCGTCGACAAGGTTCTGGCGCGAAAGCGCAGCCCGGCCAGACTAAGAGTTTCTGGTGGCAAGATACACCTGCCGGGATGGGCTTCGAGTTGGGCGAGGATGTCGCCACTTTTCTCATCAAGCTGAAGGAACGACTTTCCAAGCCACCGTATAAAAGCGAAAAATAGCGCTCGCCATCGGCGTGCCGCCGATGCTGCTCGGCATTCGTTGCATGATTGCCGCAATCGCGGCGGGGCGACAATACGCACTCGAACTACCAGGAGGCGCAACGCGCATTTTGGCGTGCCACGGTGCTGCGTCTGGAGCCCGATCTCGACGCGGTCGAAGCGCTGTCGCCGGAGCGCGAAGCGTTGTGGGCCAGGCTCGATGCTGCGGGCTTCCTCACCGACGACGAGAAGCGCGCCGCGGCCGGCTACGGCCCGAAGCCTGAGGAGGTGGCCGACGACAGCGCCGGCCCTTTCGCGCATAAATACAACCCCAACCAGTCCCGCGTCCCCGCAGGCAATCCCGACGGTGGCCAGTGGACGGATGGTGGTGGCGGTAGTCGCACCCAAGTCGCCAATCCACTGCGCCGCTTGCTCAGGCGCAGACCGGCTCAGCAACCCAAGCAGCCGGCGCCTCCGCCGGTTCCAATTCCACCGGGAAAGGTCATTCGCAACAAGGGCCTGGCGGGCGGGAAACATCGTGATACAGGAATTCCATTCGACAAGGACGGTTTCCCGGACTTCTCTGGAGTTGCAAAGAAGACCGTCAAGGTGCCGCATACGGGCAAAAGACATCTTGATGAAGCCGCGGCCAACCGAGAAGCCGGGCTCAAGTCTACGCCCAAGGACATGACATGGCATCATCATCAGGACGGCCGAACGATGCAACTCGTACCGAAGGACATCCACGACAAGACCGGCCACACCGGTTCGATTGGCATCGGAAATCTGCCGGGAAAGAAGGAGTGGGAGGTCAAACAGATGTATCCGAGGATGAGCGATCCGAACACACCAATTAAGTCTGGGAAAGTTGAAGAATTCGAAGCACGAATCCAACGCAGTTTACCAGAAGGCTACAAAATTTTTCTCAAGGCAACCAATGGCGGGCAGCCAGAACTCAGGGCGTTCCCGGTCAAGGACTATGAAGACGACAACCTCGACATATTGAACCAATTCTCCGGTCTGGGAGCAGACAAGCCTTCGAGCGACCTTCTGGATGACTACGATTTTTTCGCCGGCAGAATTCCAGATGGTATCATAATTATTGGCCACACGGACGGCGGCGATAAATTATGCTTCGACCTCCGCAATGGAAAACAGAAGGTGGTACTGTGGGACCATAAACACTTCTGGGGCACGGGTGAGTGGCGAGAGCAGGACTTATATCACGTGGCCAACACGTTCGATGAGTTGCTCGCCGCGATGTACCCCAACCCGTACATGTAGCCGTCTCGACGTTGTCGCCGGAGCGCGAGGCACTGCTTGCCCTCGGGCTCGACCCGAGGGGGCTTGTCCTCGGACTTCTTCCGGGGATGGGCAAGGCTCGATGCCGCCGGCTTCCTCACCGACGACGAGAAGCGCGCCGCGGCCGGCTACGGCCCGAAGCCTGAGGAGGTGGCCGACGACAGCACCGGCCCTTTCGCTCATAAGTATAACCCCAACCAGCCCCGCGTCCCCGCCGGCGGCACAACACATCGTCCCTCAGACGTCTGATTCTCCATGCGCGGGTCCAGGGGCGTGCCCCTGGCGCGGGAGAGCTGAGGCCGCAGCCGGCAGCGAGCCGCCGCGCGAGCGGCGCAGTCGCCGGTCAACACAAATGGCCTTCGCATCCAACGGGCATCCAGGGCACAGCCGTCGACTGACTGACTGAATACCACAACAACCAAACGGACAAACCAAGCATGACGACACGAAAAGCCCGCGCGCCGGAGACGGCGCGGGAGGTGAAGTTCTGCGCGCTCGACTTGAAGAAGGTCGCGCTCGATGCAGAGTTCGAGGGCTACGCCAGCCTGTTCAACCGCGAGGATCTCGGTCACGACATCGTGCTGCCGGGTGCGTTCCGCGAAACGCTTTCCGAGCGCAGCGCCAGCGGCATCAAGATGCTGTTCCAGCATGACCGCCAATCAGCCGATCGGCATCTGGATGCAGTGTACGCGAGGACGCACGCGGACTTTGCGTGCGCGGCCGACTGATGACCGAGGTCGCCAAGGCGCGCGAGGTGTTCGCGTTGATGCGTGCCGGCGCCGTCGACGGCCTGTCGATCGGCTTCCGCATGGTCAAGGGCCAGCGCGACCGCTTCGGCGTCCGCCGGCTGGAGAAGATCGATCTCTGGGAAATTTCTGTCGTTACGTTCCCGATGCAGCCGCAGGCGCGCGTGTCCGCCATCAAGCAGGACCCGTTCGCCGGCCGCGTCCCGACGACACGCGAGTTCGAGCGCTGGCTCACGCAGGACGCTGGCTTCACGCGCTCACAAGCCCGGGCACTGATGCGCGACGGCTTCAAAGGGCTCGAGATCCTTGCGGGATGCAGGGCGGGCCGACGGCTGGGAGCAGCGCCTTGTCGCCCAGCTCGCCGAAGCGACGCGGCTCCTCAAATCCACATCGATTAACCCATCGAGACAGGACCTCCGAATGAACGACCACACCATCGAGACAAAGTCCGTCGACGCCGGCGATGTGAACGCTGCCTTCGACGCCTTCATGCGCGACGTTCGAGGCACTACAAGGACGAGAACGACCGGCGTCTCGCCGAGATCGAGCATCGCGGCTGCCGCCGATCCTCTGACAACTGACAAACTCGCTCGCATCGACCGTCGGCTCGATGAGCTGCAGTTGAAGACGCTGCGCCGCCCGCTGGGCAGCCTCGAGCCCGCTGACCGCATCGGGCTACCTGCAGGACAAGCTGCATTCGAAGGCTACGTACGGCGCGGCGATGCCGCCGCCATCCTCGCACTCGAAGGCAAGGCGCTGTCGGCCGGCACCGGCAGCGACGGCGGCTATCTGGTTCCGGAAGAGACCGAGACTGCAGTCAACCGCGCGCTGAAGTCGATCTCGCCGATCCGCGCGATTGCTTCCGTGCGCCAGGTCTCCGGCACCGTCTTCAAGAAGCCGTTCGCGGTGACCGGCGCCAGCACCGGTTGGGTCGGCGAGACCGCCGCCCGTCCCGAGACCAACACGCCGACACTGGACGAGCTGACCTTCCCGACGATGGAGCTCTACGCGATGCCGGCCGCGACCCAGACCCTGCTCGACGACAGTGCGGTCAACATCGACGAGTGGATCGCCGAGGAGGTACGCCTCGCCTTCGCCGAGCAGGAAGGCAGCGCCTTCGTCACCGGCGACGGCATCGACAAGCCAAAGGGCTTCCTGTCCTACACCAAGGTCGCAAACGCACTCTGGACCCACGGCAACATCGGCTTCGTAACGACCGGCGCCGCCGGTGCCTTCGCCGCCACCGACCCGGCCGACACGCTGATCGACCTCATCTACTCGGTGAAGGCAGGTTACCGCGCCAATGGCTCCTTCGTCATGAACCGCGCCGACCCAGTCGGTCGTGCGCAAGATGAAGGACGACGATGGCACTACCTCTGGCAGCCGTCCAGCCAACCGGGCCAGACCGCGACGCTGATGGGCTTCCCCATCGTCGAGAGCGAGGACATGCCCGATATCGCCGCCGACGCCATGGCGATCGCATTCGGCGATTTCCAGCGCGGTTATCTGATCGTCGACCGCGTCGGCATCTCGGTGCTCCGCGACCCATACAGCTCCAAGCCCTACGTGCTGTTCTACACGACCAAGCGCGTCGGCGGCGGCGTGCAGGACTTCGAGGCGATCAAGCTCCTGAAGTTCGCGATCTAACGGATGAGGGCGCCCAACGGCTTGCCCCACCCGTCTTGCAATCCACCACGATGTCTACCTCGACTGTGCCGCATCGGAACAGCTCCGCATGCGCAATTGAGCGATACATCTCCTCGCAGGCGAGCTTCCTCCCCCTCCCTGCGAGACCCTGGCGGGAGCTTCGCGCGGCCCTTCCTCGCCAGCAGCGAAGCTCCCGCTTTTTTTTCCCGAGCACCACCCATAACAATTTGCGAGGCACCAAGGATGTCCCTTGTGCAGACGGCCGCCCCCGTGGCCGAGCCGGTGACGCTTGCCGAGGCAAAGGCGCACTGCCGAATCGATGGTACAGCCGAAGACGCATTCGTCAGCTCACTCATCACCACCTCGCGCCTGCAAATCGAGCAGGCGCTCGGCCTCGCGCTGATCACCCAATCGTGGATCTGGACTTTCGACGCCTGGCCGTCGCCAGGCCCTGTCATCCTCCCGATAAGCCCAGTACAGGCCATCGACTCGGTTAAGATATTCGCCCCGGACGGATCGCCAGAGGTCATCGAAAGCGGGCGCTACGTGCTCGACGGCAATGCGATGCCCGCACGCTTGCTGCCGACTTCGACCAATCTGCCCGATCCAGGCGCCAAGGCGCTGGGAATCGAGATCGCATTCTCCGCAGGCTTCGGCACGACGCCGTCACTCGTGCCTCAACCCATTCGCCACGCGCTGCTTTTGCTGGTGGCGCACTGGTATGAAAACCGCGAGCCGATTGCCCACAAAGATATGCCCCGCATACCCGATTTCGTATCGGAGCTGCTACTGCCCCATCGCGTGGTACGGCTATGACGGCGGTCATCGGTACACTGCGCCACCGGCTCACTCTCCAGGCGCCGCAGCGCACACCGGAAGACGGCGGCACGGCAACAATCGCTTGGTCTCATGTCACGGACCTGTTCGCCCGAATCCGGCCCCTGGCCGGACGCGAGATCGTATCCGCGGACGGCTTAGCCGCGCGGGTCACTCATGAAGTAACGATCCGAATGACAGAGAACGTCGCCCCCCAGATGCGATTCGTCTTCGGAACACGGACATTCGACATTCATGCGGTACTTGACATCGACGGCC
This sequence comes from uncultured Alphaproteobacteria bacterium, assembly GCA_963825625.1. Taxonomy (GTDB): domain Bacteria; phylum Pseudomonadota; class Alphaproteobacteria; order Rhizobiales; family Hyphomicrobiaceae; genus CAMDPA01. The sequence continues at coordinate 114,032 of CAWGUF010000010.1, forward strand.
GGCGACGCTGGCTCCGCTGCCTTTGCGAGGAGCGGCTGCCATGAAACTCTCCGTCAACGTCAACGGAATAAAGCCACTCGGAACCGGCCGGCAGCTCCAACGCCTGCTCGCCCGGATCAACCGTGTGGCCACCGAAAAACGCAAGGCCGGGTCTGCGGGGAACCGGCACATTCAAGCTGAGCCCGCGACCAAGCCAAACGGGAGGTAGCTCATGGCAAACGCAGCATGGGCACTGCAGAAGGCCATCCACGCGGCACTGGCAGCCGATACCTCGTTCATTACGCTGCTCGGCGGCGAACGCATCTTCGACGACGTGCCACGCGGTGCCCAGTTTCCATACATCAGTTTCGGCCTGACAAGCGAGCGCGACTGGAGCACTGCCACCGAACCCGGCAGCGAGCACCTCCTCACGCTGCACGTCTGGTCACGCGCAAACGGGCGCCGCCAGGCAGATGACCTGCTGCAAGCTGTGCGCGCGATCCTGCACGACGCGGACCTGACGCTCGAGGGTCACCACCTCGTCAACTTGCAACAGGAATTCGCCGACGTTCGCCGCGACCCGGACGGCGAAACATTCCACGGCATCGCACGCCTGCGCGCCGTGACAGAGCCGACGCCATAGACACACTCAACGATTGAAGCGGAACGGAATATGACAGCACAGAAAGGCAAGGATCTTCTGCTGAAGATCGACAGCGACGGAAACGGCAGCTTCATCACGGTCGCCGGCCTGCGCTCGCGTACATTGGCATTCAACGCCGATACGGTCGACATCACGCATCAGGAATTGGCTGGACAATGGCGCGAGCTGTTGACGGGCGCAGGCGTCCGCAGTGCCCGCATCACCGGCACCGGCATCTTCAAGGACAATGCCTCGGACGAGCTGGTCAGACAGGCCTTTTTTGCAGGCACCCTCAGCGCGTTTCAAATTGTCATACCCGACTTCGGTTCGGTTACCGGACCGTTCCAGATATCGGCGCTGGAATTCTCCGGCAGGCACGACAATGAAGTCGGCTTCGAGATCGCGTTGGAATCTGCCGGCGAGCTGGCCTTTGCCGCCATCTGACACGAGGAGATAGCATTATGGCGAACAAGCATCGCGGCGAGATCGAAGCCATGCTCGACGGCCGCCCCCATCGCCTCTGCCTTACACTTGGCGCACTGGCAGAGCTGGAATCGGCATTCGGCGACGAGGATATGCTGGCCCTGGCCGGTCGCTTCGAAAGCGGCAGGCTGGGTGCTAAAGACTGTGTCCGGATCATCGGCGCGGGTTTGCGCGGAGCCGGCCACGACTTCCCCGACGACAAAGTAGCCGTCATGCAGGCCGAAGGCGGCGCGGCAGGCTTTGTCGACATCGTGGCTCGCCTGCTCATCGCGACATTCGGTGGACCGGCCGCCGTAGCAGGAACCGCCGTGCAGATCGCAACCGAAGTGGCTGCCGCCGCAAACGACCAGGCGTCCCGGGAGGGGCGCGCAAAAGCCATCCCTTTCCCTGGAACGACGTAATCGCAGCCGGCCTCGGCCTCCTGCGCCTGTCGCCATCAGCGTTCTGGGCCATGACGCCGCGCGAGCTCGCCGCGGCACTGGGGCCACTGTCCGGAGCAACAGCGCCCGAAACACCTCCCTCGCGTCCACAGCTGATGCGACTGATGCAGCTCTTCCCTGACACCTGAGGATCACGATATGGACGAGCCCGCCGAAACCTGGACTGTTGCTGTCACCGCCGATACCAGGTCCTTGCAGGACGGCCTCGCTGCCGCCAGCGGCTATGGCCGTCAATTCAGCCGCACAATGAGTAACGCATTTGCCGGCGTCGCGCTGCAGGGCAAATCGCTTGGTGACGTGTTCAAATCCGTGGCCTTGAGCCTGTCGAGGCTGGCCTTGCAGGCGGCTTTCAAGCCACTCGAGAACGCCGTGGGCGGAGTATTCAATTCCTTGCTGTCTGGCGCCCTGCCCGGCGGATTAGCCGCGCGGACAGCTGGGCAGGCGGGCAATGCCCTGCCTGTTCCATTCGCATCCGGCGGCGTCATCGCCAGCCCCATCGCATTCCCTCTGAGCGGCGGCGCCACCGGCATTGCCGGCGAGCGCGGTGCCGAAGCCATCCTCCCATTGGCCCGTGGTCCAGACGGCCGTCTCGGCGTCGCAGCAGCCGGATCGGGCAGCGGCTTTGCGATCACATTCAATGTGACGACACCGGACGCCGACAGCTTCCGGCGCACCGAAGGGCAGCTTTCTGCAATGCTGGCTCGCGTGGTCGATCGTGGCCAGAGAAATCTGTAGACAGACGACAGAGCCACCACAGAGCAATCGCGATCATTGAAGGTGCAGGAGATGGCATTCCACGAGGTACTTTTTCCCACAGCGATCTCACGCGGCAGCCACGGCGGTCCGGAGCGCAAGACCGATGTCGTCTTGCTGGGTTCCGGCCACGAGGAGCGCAACAGTCGCTGGGCCGATTCGCGCCGCTCGTACAATGCAGGCTATGGCGTGAAATCTCTCGACGATCTGCATAGTGTCATTGCGTTCTTCGAAGAGCGCCGCGGACGCTTGTACGGCTTTCGATGGCGCGATCACGCCGATTACAAATCATGCCCGCCGGCCTCGCACCAACGGCAATGGACCAGTCAATCGGCACCGGCGACGGCACGACGGCGACATTCCAGCTCGTCAAGACCTATGGCGGCACACACGCGCCGTGGGCCCGCGCGATCATCAAGCCAGTCGCCGGCAGCGTCTTGGTTGCAGTTGCCGGCGTCATCAAGCCTCCCGCGGCATTCACCACCGACACGACAACCGGCGTCGTGACTTTCGATCTGGGCCACATACCGGTGTCCGGCGCACCGATAACCGCCGGCTTCCTGTTCGACGTGCCCGTGCGGTTCGACACCGACAAGCTCGAGGTCAACTTGTCCGGCTTCCAGCACGGCGCCATTCCCGATATCCCATTGATTGAGGTACGGCCATGAAGTCACTGCCTGCCGGCCTTGCAGACCACCTCGCCAGCGGTGTGACAACGCTGTGCTGGTGCTGGCGCCTCACGCGACGCGACGGCGTCCGCCTCGGCTTCACCGATCACGATCGCGACCTTGCCTTTGACGGCACGACGTTCGAGGCGGCAGCAGGCTTCACCGCCAGCGAAATTACCGATGCCGTTGGGCTCGGAATAGACAATCTCGACGTGGAAAGCGCGCTTTCATCTGGCCGGCTAGACGAGAACGATCTCACTGCCGGCCTGTACGATGATGCCCATGTCGAGATTTTCAGGGTCAACTGGAACGCACCCGACCAGCGTGCTCTGATGCGGTCTGGCAGCATTGGCGAGGTGCGGCGCACCGGCCGCGCATTCGCCGCCGAAATCCGCGGCCTGGCGCATTATCTGCAGCAACCAGGCGGCCGCCTTTACCAATACGCCTGCGATGCAGATCTCGGCGATCAACGCTGCGGCGTCAACCTCTCGACTGCAGCTCACCGCGGCATCGGCAATGTGGCGACCATAATCGACGCGCGCCGTTTCAATTCGTCCGGACTTCAAGGTTTTGCCAATGGCTGGTTTACGCGCGGGATACTGACATTCACGAGCGGCAGCAGCGCAGGCATGCGCTTCGAGATCAAGCGCCACGACGTGAGTGCCCAGGGCATCGCACTGGAAACGTGGCTGGAACCCGCCCATCCGTTCAATCCTGGAGACACATTCCAGATCACCGCCGGGTGTGACAAGCAGTTCCAGACATGCCGCACCAAGTTTTCCAACACGATCAATTTCCGGGGCTTCCCCCATATGCCAGGCAACGACTTCCTCGCCTCCATCGCCAGTCGCAATCGAAGCTGATCCGAGGTCGGCAGGGAGATAATCAGTGAGCACCGATAATGCACTCACCCGCGCGCACATCGTCGACAGCGCGCGGGGTTGGATCGGCACGCCATATCATCATCAGGCAAGCTGCCGCGGCGTAGGTGCCGACTGCCTTGGGCTCGTGCGCGGCGTATGGCGCGAGTTGTATGGCTTCGACGCGGAATCGGCGCCGCCCTATTCCCGTGACTGGGCCGAGGCTTCCGGCATTGAATCCTTGATCGACGCGGCAGAACGGCATCTGGCTCGCATAGACGCGGCCACCGCCGCGGCAGGCGACGTCGTCGTATTTCGACTGCGGCAAGGTCTTGTGGCCAAGCATACTGCCATTCTGACCGGCCCGACTTCATTCGTACACGCCATGGAGGGCGGCTGCGCGACTGAGGTCAAGCTGTCCGGATGGTGGCGCCGCCGGATCGCTGCTGCATTCTCCTTTCCAGGGATACTAGACTGATGGCAACCCTCGCTCTCGCGGCAGCAGGTGCAGCGGTCGGCAGCGCATTGCTGCCCACCGGCGTCTCGATTCTCGGTGCCACTTTGTCTGGCGCGGCGATTGGCAGCTAGGTTGGCGCCTTGGCCGGCTCATTTGTCGACCAGGCTCTCTTCGGTGCATCCGGTCAGACCCGCACCTTCAAGGGACCGCGCCTGTCCGACCTGCATGTCACCGCATCGACCGAAGGTGCACCAATCCCTCGCGTCTACGGTCGCGCTCGCATAGGCGGCCAGATAATCTGGGCGACCGACTTCGAAGAGGAAGTCATTACGACAACGCAGCGCTCCGGCGGCGGCAAAGGTCGCAGCGCCAGCAGCAGCCCGGCGACAACCGTTCAGCAGGTCGAGTATCGCTATTACGCGAATTTCGCCGTGGGCCTGACCGACGGCGAGATTACCGGCATCGGCCGGGTCTGGGCCGATGGCACCGAGCTCGACCTGTCGAGCGTGACCTGGCGTCTCTACTCCGGCACCGAGACGCAACAGCCAGATAGCCTGATACTGGCCCGGGAAGGTGCGGAAACAGCGCCCGCGTATCGTGGCCTGGCCTACGTTGTATTCGAGCATTTCCCGCTCGCACAATTCGGCAACCGCATTCCGCAGCTGTCCTTCGAGGTACAGCGAGCGGTTGACCAGGTCCGCAACGAGATTCGCGGCGTCGTGATGATTCCTGGCAGCGGCGAGTTCGTCTATGACACCAGTCCCGTCACGCGCCTCGGATCCGGTGGCGTGCGGCTTTACGAGAACGTCCACACCCGCCAGGGCGGCACCGATTGGCAGGTCTCTCTCGATCAGCTTCAGCAAGCCTTGCCCAATGCACGATCGGTATCCCTGGTCGTCAGCTGGTTCGGCACCGACCTGCGGGCTCAGCACTGTCAAGTCAGACCCGGTGTCGAGGTCGCCGACAAGAGCAACCACCCGCAGCAATGGTCCGTTTCAGGATTGTCGCGCAGTCAGGCTCACGTCGTCACCCAGCGCGATGGTCGTCCCGCATACGGAGGAACTCCATCAGACGCGAGCGTCATCGCTGCAATTCATGATCTCAAGGCACGCGGCATCAGCGTCGTCCTTACACCCTTCGTCCTGATGGACATCGCCGAAGAGAATTCTCTCCCGAACCCTTACGACGGCGCGCCTTCGCAGCCGCCCTATCCATGGCGCGGCCGGATTACCCTTGATCCCGCAGCGGGACAGCCGGGCACCCCCGACAAGACACCGGCCGCGACCAGTCAGATCGCCGCTTTCGTCGGCACCGCACTGCCGGGCGATTTCACCTTGTCTGGCAGCAACGTGAGTTATAGCGGTCCCGCAGAATGGTCCTACCGCCGCATGGTGCTTCACCATGCCTGGCTGGCGAAGGCAGCAGGGGGCGTCGACGCCTTTGTCATCGGCACCGAGTTGAGAACCCTGACGCAGGCACGGAACGGAGCCGCAAGCTATCCCTTCGTGAGCGCACTGGCCCAACTCGCCGCCGACGTCAAAACGGTGCTTGGACCGGCCACCAAGGTCACATACGCGGCCGACTGGTCCGAGTACTTCGGACATCAGCCTACGGATGGAAGTGGCGACGTATTCTTTCACCTTGACCCGCTCTGGTCCTCGCCGCACATCGATGCCGTCGCCATCGACCTCTATTGGCCGCTGTCGGACTGGCGCGCCGGCAACACGCATGCCGACGCTGCGGCCGGCGCCAGATCGATCTATGACCTGGCATACCTCAAATCGAACGTTGCCGGAGGAGAGGGCTTCGACTGGTACTATGCCAGCACCGAGCACCGTGCCGCCCAGATCCGAACACCAATAACCGACGGCAACGGCAAGCCCTGGGTCTTCCGCTACAAGGACGTTCGCTCATGGTGGCTGAATGCCCACCATGACAGACCAGGTGGCATCGAAGCCGGCAGTCCCACCAATTGGGTGCCACAGTCCAAGCCCATCTGGCTGCTGGAATGTGGCTGCCCTGCCGTAGACAAGGGTGCGAATCAGCCCAACGTATTTGTCGACCCGAAGAGCTCCGAGAATGCTCTGCCATATTTTTCCGACGGCCGCCGCGACGACCTCATCCAGCGCCGCTATCTTCAGGCCCTTATCGAGGCTGTCGACCCTCAGCATCCTGATCACATACCCGGCCTCAACCCGACGTCCTCCGTCTACACCGGCCACATGATCGACCCTGCCCGCGTGTATGTCTACGCCTGGGACTCACGCCCTTTCCCCGCATTCCCGAATGACACGGATAGTTGGAGCGACGGTGAGAACTGGCGCCTCGGCCATTGGCTGAACGGCCGGCTTGCGAGCTCGCCTCTCGCCGATCTCGTCGCAGCCGTGCTCGACGACTACGGCTTTGCCGACTTCAATGTCGGCACTCTCGAAGGCATTATCGCCGGCTATTCGATAGACCGGATCATGTCGGCACGCGAGGCGATGCAGCCGCTCGAGCTCGCCTATTTCTTCGATGCCCTCGAAAGCGAAGGCAGCATAGCGTTCCGTCACCGCGGAGCGACCAGCGACGAAACCGTTCTGAACACGAACGATTTTGTCGAGATTCCTCGCCGGCCAGGCCCCATGACGCTGATCCGCCGTCAGGAGAGCGAACTGCCCGCGGTTGCCAAGATCGCCTACGTCAATGCCACCGGCGATTACCGACAGGCGATCGCCGAGGCACGCCGCCAGACAGCAGGTACAGGCAGGATCGCACAAGCCGACCTGCCAATCGCCGTTGAGCCGGAGCTTGGGGAGGCAATCGCAGAAACCTGGCTGTTCGAGACCTGGGCTGCACGCGAGCGGGCGGAATTCTCCCTGCCACCGAGCCATCTCCGCCTGGAGCCCGGCGATCTCGTCTCGCTTCCGATCGGGGAGCGTCGCCGGCTCTATCGGATCACCAGAATCAGTGATCGCGGCGAGCGCGAAATAACCGCTCTCGGCATCGACCCGTCCGTCTACGCCGGAATCGGTGGCGCACCGCGTCGCGTGCGAAATTCAACCGCGCCTTTTGCAGGGCAGCCGCTTGCCGAGTTCATCGACTTGCCACTGTTGCGCGGCGACGAGCCTGAGGAGGCCGGCTACGTCGCGGCATCACAGACACCCTGGCCCGGCGGCATTGCCTTCTACGCCTCCCCCGAGACGACCGGCTATGAGCTCCTGGCTGTGGCCACAGCACCTGCAACAACCGGCGTGACGCTGGATCCTGTCCCGGCAGGCCCCGTGTCGCGTCTCGACAAGGCGACACGCCTGCGGGTTCGACTCGACCGAGGCGAATTGCACTCCAATACACTCCTGACGGTCCTCGCCGGAGCAAATCTTGCCGCGATCCGCACCGCCAGCGGAGAATGGGAGGTGTTGCAGTTCCAATCCGCCACGCTGCTTGCGCCGCTGACATATGAGTTATCCGGATTGTTGCGTGGACAGGCCGGTACTGAGACTTCGATGCCTGAGGCCCTCGCAGCCGGGGCACGGTTCGTACTGATCGACAGGACGCTTGCTCGCCTCGACCTCTCGCCAGCCCAGGTCGGACTGCCGCTCAACTGGCGTTTTGGTCCAGCCAGCCGCGACCTCGGTCACGAAAGCTACGTCGGCCGGACCCAGTCAATTCGCGGCGTCGGTCGGCGGCCCTTGACCCCGGTCCACATCAAGGGCGTACGTACCGGTTCTGACCTGGCGATCAGTTGGATCCGGCGCACGCGCACCGGAGGCGACTCCTGGGACGCCGTGGAAGTCCCGCTCGGCGAGGACATCGAGCGCTATGAGGTCGACATAGTTTCCGGCGTCAATGTCGTCCGGACACTGACCTCTTCGACAACAGATGCAACGTACACAGCCGCACAGCAGACCGCGGACCTGGGCTCGCCCCAGCCGGCGATCGCAGTCCGCGTGTATCAGCTTAGCACCTTGTGGGGCCGCGGCGCCCCGGCAGAGGCCATCTTATGACCCCGAACAAACCGCAAACTGGTTCCCAGCCCGGTTGGATGAGCATTGCGTGGGCTGAGCTCGGCGAGCACGAAATTGGCGGTCCCGCAACCAATCCCAGCATCCGGGCACTCTACCGGGATGCCGGACATGCCAGCGTCACCTCGGACGAAGTCCCGTGGTGCGCCGCATTCGTTGGCGCCTGCCTGAAGCGAGCCGGACTGTCCGGCACCAACTCGTTGCTGGCCCGCTCCTATCTCAGTTGGGGCAGAAGCATCCTGGTGCCGCGGCTCGGTTGCGTTGCGGTCTTTTCCCGCGGCTCCAACCCGGCGCATGGCCATGTCGGATTCTGGGTTGGCGAGACACTCGACAGCATTTTGGTTCTCGGCGGGAATCAATCCGATTCCGTTAGCGTGGAACCCGTGGCGCGCACGCGCCTGCTGGCCTACCGCTGGCCTGTAGACACTCCCGATGTGATGCGATCCGAATCGGATTCCGCTGGTCACGAGACCATGACCGTTTCCCCCACAGCCGATGCAGAAGCAATTTTCGACGCCGCAATGGTACACATTCTTCACGTCGAGGGCGGCTACACTGACGATCCCCATGACCCAGGCGGCCCCACCAACAAAGGCATCACACTAGCCACCTTCGCCCGCTATCGTCGCCTCACGATCGACGACACGAACCGTACCGCACTTATCGACGACTTGAAGGCGTTGAGCGATGCCGAAGCCCGCGCCATCTACCTGGCATTCTACTGGCGCCCGAGCCGTGCCGGAGAATTGCCGCCCCCCCTCGCCCTCGTGCATTTCGACGCCGCCGTTAATCACGGATTGGGCGCAGCCGCCCGATTTCTCCAACGGACCGTAGGCGTCGACGTCGACGGCGAGATCGGCCCTCTGACGCTTGCCGCAGCGAGCTCGACACCACTGGACGAAGCCCTTAAGCGCTACGCCGCGCTCCGTCGTTAACGCTATCGCGCCCTGCACCACTTCTGGAGATTCGGAAAAGGTTGGCTGCGCCGCGTCGACATTACGCTGCGCAATGCCCGCGCGTTGACAACCGCACCGCCCCCTTCCTCCCCCGCCCCACCACCTGACGGAGACACTAAATTGAACGAGCAACCGAAAACGACAGTGCCCACCCAAACGCCGCCGGCCGCAACAACCCCATCACCAGACGCAGCCACCTCCAAATGGTGGGGACAGTCGATGACCATTTGGGGCATCACCATCACAACCCTGAGCACCGTCCTGCCTGCCTTCGCCCCGCTGATCGGCCTCGACCTGACACCGGACATGATCCGCCAGCTGGGCGAGGAAACGCTGCGGACCGCGCAAGCCATTGGCGGTCTGATCGGGACGATACTGGCGGTTTACGGACGGCTGCGCTCATCGACCCCCCTCACCCGCACGGAGATACGATTGCAGATGTAGGCCACGGCCAGGCGCTCACACTCGATAAAGAGCGTTCATTTGCCGTTCAGAGCAAGGCAGGCAGGTTGCGCCCCATGCTCGTGAGATCAAAAATGCTCAGGTACCTGCTGGCAGCGGCTGCAATGCACCAGCTTGCCTCCACGCCCGCCACGGCGGATGAAACCAAATGCTTCGCCAGCTGGACCGAAGCCGCGCCCATCGTCCGCAGGGAAGGATTAGCGCGAATCGACCGCCTCAATCGGCTGGCACGCCTCAAGGTAGATGCCAGGATCGTCAATTCCACCCTCTGCCGCCAGGGCTCCCGCTACATCTATAAGTTGGTCGTCAGAACGGCCGACGGACCACTGAAGACGCTCGTGGTGGACGCCCGCCGGCCGTTTGATAGGTGAAAGCGATTGCAGCTCCGCCACCGGAAACAAGCAATCCGCCAGAAACCCTATGAACTGGAAGGTCTAAACGATATAATGCTATCGGCAGGCACCGGGGCCACGTTGCGGAGGAATACGTGCGCATATTGGTTGTAGAAGACGATCCTGACCTGAACCGCCAGCTGGTTTCCGCACTCGGCCAGGCAGGATACGCGATAGACACCGCTGCTGACGGCGAGGAAGGCTACTTTCTCGGCGATACCGAGCCCTATGATGTCGTGATCCTCGACCTCGGCCTCCCCAAGATGGACGGCATCTCAATTCTCGAGCAGTGGCGGCGGGCTGACAAGAATTTCCCCGTCATCATACTTACTGCACGCGACCGGTGGAGCGACAAGGTCGCCGGCATGGACGCGGGAGCCGACGACTATCTCGCCAAGCCTTTTCATATGGAGGAGCTGCTGGCCCGGGTCCGTGCCCAATTGCGCCGATCTGCCGGCCACGCCAAGGCGGAATTCGAATGCGGTCCGCTGCGGCTCGACACCAAGACGGCGCGCGTTTCGTGCGACGGCCAACCCATCAAGCTGACTTCGCACGAGTATCGGCTGCTGGCCTATCTCATGCACCACAATGGTCGTGTGGTGTCGCGCACCGAACTGGTCGAGCATCTGTACGACCAGGATTTTGACCGCGACAGCAACACGATCGAGGTGTTCATCGGCCGGTTGCGCAAGAAGATCCCCGCCGACGTGATCAAGACCGTGCGCGGTCTCGGCTACAAGCTGAGTCCCGGGGCGATGAGGCTTGATTCACTCGCATTCCGGTTGTTTGCGACAGCGGCGCTGTGGACGCTGCTTGCCTTGCCGGTGGCTGGCATCATCATCCGTCAAGCTGTACCGGCAGGAGGTGGAGACCAGCTTCGACGATCGGATCAAAACGCTGCTGCTGGTCGTCTACACGGACAGCAGCGAGCATGCGTCGGCGAGCCGGGCGCACCACGGGATGTCGGCGAGCCGCTGTTCGAGGTGACGCATTCTGGGTGGTACTGGCAGATCAAGCCGATCGAGCGCGGGTCAGGCCGCCGGACGCTGGTATCGAAATCGCTAGCCAGCGAGACCGTGGGCATCGCCGTTCGAGAACAGCGAGGCCCGCTGACCCTTTCGGGATCGATGCGTCCGAGACCACCGGGCCCGACGGGGCACCGCTGCGCGTCGCCGAGATGATCCACGCGCTGGGCGGCGACGAGGGCGGACCACGCTATTCCTATATCGTGGCAGGGCCCAAGCGAATGGCCGCAGGCGCGCGTCATTACGTTTCGAACACGTTTGTTTATCGCGCTGTCGCTGGTCGGCTTCGGCATGATGGCGCTGACGTTGTTCCAGGTCCGTTTCGGCCTGCTGCCACTGCGCAAGATCGAGCAGCGGACTGTCCGCTATTCGCACCGGGCAAGCCAGCCCAGCCTCGATGCCAAGCTGCCGTCGAGATCGAGCCATTGCAGGTACGAGATCAACGCGCTTATCCAGTCCAATCAGGATGTGATCGACCGGGCGCGTACCCAGGTCGGCAATCTCGCCCATGCTCTCAAGACACCGCTTGCTGTGATTATCAACGAGGCCGACGAGGACAAGTCCCCATTTGCCAGCCAAAGTCGCCGAGCAAGCGCGGCTCATGCGCGATCAGGTCAATTACTATCTTGATCGGGCACAGATGGCGGCACGCGCCGGAACGATTGGTCGTGTGACGGAGGTCGGCCTGTCGCCGCCTCGCTGCGGCGGGCCCTTGAGCGCATCTATCGCGACAAAGCTCTCGATCATCGTCCAATGTGCCTCCGGCGTCCGCTTCCAGGGCGAAAAGCAGGACCTCGAGGAAATGCTCGGCAATCTTGCGGACAACGCCTGCAAGTGGGCGAATTCGACCGTTTACATCACCGCCGACGTTCTGATCGCGGCTGAGCGGTCAGCGCGCCGCCGTTGAGGATCACGGTCGAGGACGACGGTCCGGCCTGACCGCCGAGCAGACGCGCCAAAATCGGCAAGCGCGGCCTGCGGCTGGACGAAAGCAAGCCCGGTACAGGCTTGGGCCTATCCATCGTGAAGGACATCACCGTTTCCTACTCCGGGCGTTTCGATCTCGACGCTTCAGCTCATGGTGGTCTCAAGGTGGAACTCGATTTGCCTGCGGTCTGAGTTCAGCGAACGCAATGACGAGACTGTTGTGGATGAGACACAATCCGACGAACTTTTGCCTGAATCCGAGCAGATAGCGACTCTGGACACAAAGAATCGGCCAAGCGCGCCAACCGCATGCGCGAACCGAGCACGCAATGGTCGCACACGCAATGGACGCAGATGTGCGTGGGACAACGAGGGTGACGAACCGTGACTAAAGCCATCAAGGTGGGTGCTCTGGTGCTTTCAGCGGCACTGCTTACCGGTGCATGCAGCCAGTCGAACTATGGCCCGAAGCAGGACCAGGGCCTGATTGCCGGCGCAGTCGCCGGTGGCGTGCTCGGCAGCCAGGTCGGCAAAGGCAAAGGTAGCGTCGTGGGCGCGGTTCTGGGTGCTGTGGCAGGCGGTATTCTCGGCAGCGAGATCGGCCGTTCGCTTGATCAGCGCGATCGCGAACTTGCCCGCCAGGCCGAAACCGAGGCCCTGGAACGGGGGAGCTCAGGGCAGCGCTATACGTGGCGCAACCCCGACAACGGCCGCTATGGCGAGGTTATCCCCGAGCGCTCATTCAGACGCGGCCCGCAGGATTGTCGCGAATTCACTCACACCGTCTACATCGACGGCAGGCGCCAGGCCATGCGGGGGACCGCATGCCGCAATCGCGACGGAACTTGGAGCAATGTTGGCTGATCAAGCCGGGCACGCCCCAAGGCTGCAGCTGTCGACCACCGCGCGACACGCCGTCACCAATGCACCACTGTTATTGTAACTGCCTCCGTGCGATCCTATTCATTGCAGTAGAGTGGATCGCACGATGGGCCTGCAATGCTTCTGTTCTGGATATTGGCATCAATACTGACCGCCGGGACGGTATTCGTCTTGGTGCGCCCGTTGTTTGCCCCCTCTCCAGACACGATTCCCGCCTCGCCGTCGGCAGAACCGACGGCCGATACCTCCGACATTGCCATTTATCGCGACCAACTGGCTGAAATCGAAACCGACAAAGCCAGAGGACTGATTTCCGGCCCCGAGGCCGAAGCTGCACGCGCGGAGGTCGCCCGCCGGCTGCTGTCGCGCGTTGACGCTGTCCGCACACCCGACACAACTTCTCCCTCAGATACTGCTGCCATGCCTCCCGCCCGGGTCGGCACCAGCCAGCTCTTCTCCGCTCGCACATTTCACCTGGTGGCCCTCGTCGTCCCGGCCGTCAGCCTTGCCATCTACTTGGCATTCGGTTCGCCATGGATGCCTGCGCGGCCACTCACAGACCGCCTCTCCGAACCAGTCACCGCGAAGAGCCGCATCGACGAGCTGATCGCCCGCGTTGAAGCCAGATTGCGGTCAAACCCCGGCGACGGCATGGGATGGGACGTGGTAGCCCCCGTCTATTTGCGGCTGGAACGGTTTGCTGATGCCGCAGAAGCCTACAAGCGTGCTCTCGACCTGCTTGGAGAGAATGCAAGCCGCCTGTCGGGCTTTGCCGAGGCGACAATGCTGGCACAAAACGGCGTTGTTACCGAACCGACCCGAAAAGCGTATGCGCGCCTTTTGGAGTTGCAGCCGGGCAGACCCGAAGCACGCATAGGATTGGCTCTGGCAGACGAGCAGGATGGTAAGCTGCAAGCAGCCGAGGCAGCCTACCGGTCGATACTGGCCGATAGTCCAAAAGATGCCCCATGGCGCCAGTTCGTCGATGGTCGGCTTGCCGCTATCGCGGCCGCACCTCGCAACGGAGACGGCGCCACCCCGGTCCAACAGCCGCAACTCGATCCCGCAACAGTCGCCGCGATCTCTGAGCTTCCGGAGGCCGAACGGCGCGCCTTTGTCCTGCAAATGGTTCAAGGTCTGGAAACCCGACTGAAGACCAACGATAAGGACGTTGCCGGCTGGCAGCGACTACTCAGGTCCTGGTCGGTATTGGGCGAGAAGGAGAAGGCGGAGGCAGCGTTGCGCAGGGCCCGCGAGGCCCTCGCTAGCGAGCACGAAGCGCTCTCCCGATTGAATGCATTCGCAAGATCGCTAGGGTTGAAGTCATGAAATCTGGAGAGGTGGCATGACCCGCAAGCGACGGCGGGGGCTGTTCATCCTAAGCGGAGTTGGCATCCTCGCCATCGCCGCAATTCTGGTTATGTTCGCCTTGCGCGACACGATCGTATTCTTCCACACACCAAGCGAAATTCAGCAAGGTAAGATCAAGCATGGCGAGCGGTTCAGACTTGGTGGTTTGGTCAAGGCCGGCTCGATAAAGCGCGGCGAAGGCACCGACGTCGGCTTTGTCGTCACAGACGCAACTGCAGAAATTCCTGTCACTTACCGCGGTGTACTGCCTGATTTGTTTCGCGAAGGCCAGGGGGTGGTAACAGAAGGGCGTCTTGAAGCCTCTGGCCACTTCCGCGCCAATTCCGTGCTCGCAAAGCATGACGAGACCTATATGCCGCCTGAAGTGGCCGCCGCACTCAAGAAGCAGGGCGTCTGGCGTCACGGTGAAGGGCAGAATGCCAACAGCAACGGGGAGCGCAAGACACCGTGATCACAGAGCTCGGACACTTCGCCCTCGCCCTCGCCGCCGCCGTTGCCCTTGTCCAATGTCTGGTACCAATTCTGGCCACCCGGCAGGGCGGCGAGCGCGTAGCCAAGATCGCGGCGCCAGCAGCATTGGTCACAGCGACCTTGGTGCTCTTGTCGTTCTTGGCCTTGACGCATGCTTTCGTCGTATCGGATTTTTCCGTGTCGAACGTCTATGCCAATTCACATTCAGCCAAGCCGCTGATCTACAGGATTTCTGGCGTTTGGGGGAACCACGAAGGCTCAATGCTACTTTGGGTGCTGATGGTTACTGCATTCGGAGCTGCTGTCGCCGTGTTCGGCAATAATCTTCCCCTTTCCCTCAAGATGCATGTCCTGGCAGTACAAGCCTCGATCGGCTTGGCATTCATTCTATTCATACTCCTCACGTCGAACCCGTTCGTGCGGATCGTCGAGGCCCCGATCGAAGGCCGCGGCCTCAATCCTATCCTCCAGGACCCTGCTCTCGCGTTTCACCCGCCATTTCTCTACGCCGGCTATGTCGGACTTTCTCTGGCCTACTCATTTGCGGTCGCAGCCCTGATCGAGGGCCGCATCGATGCTGCCTGGGCCCGCTGGGTCAGACCTTGGACCCTCGCCGCCTGGATGTTCCTCACGATCGGCATATCGATGGGCTCATGGTGGGCCTACTACGAGCTGGGATGGGGTGGCTGGTGGTTCTGGGACCCGGTGGAAAATGCCTCGCTCATGCCTTGGCTGGCAGCTACTGCCCTACTCCACTCCGCGCTTGTGATGGAGAAGCGGGAAGCCCTAAAGGTTTGGACCTTACTGCTCGCGATCCTCGCATTCTCCCTGAGCCTGATGGGAACATTCCTTGTCCGCTCCGGCGTCCTGACGTCGGTTCACGCATTTGCAGTGGACCCCGAGCGCGGCGTGGTGATCCTGGCAATCATGGGGGTGTTCGTCGGCGGCGCTCTGTCGTTGTTCGCCATGCGCGTTGGCTCACTGCGTCAGGGCGGAGTATTTGCCCCGATCTCCCGTGAAGGCAGCCTCGTGTTCAACAACGTATTTCTGACCATAGCATGCGCTACGGTGTTCGTTGGAACGCTCTATCCGCTCGCCCTGGAAACGATAAACGGCGCCAAGATCTCCGTTGGCCCACCCTACTTCAACGCAACCTTCGGGCCCTTGATGCTGGCTCTCCTGGTAGCCCTGCCGTTTGGCCCCTTCCTGGGCTGGAAGCGGGGCGATCTGGCAGCGGCAAGCGCTCGTCTGTTGTGGGCGGCGCTCATTACCCTGTGCGCCATCATTGCCGTTTACGCGCTGAACGGGAAGGGGCCGTGGCTGGCACCTATTGGAATCGGTTTCGGCATCTGGGTCATGGCAGGTGCGCTATTCGAGTTCGCTTTCCGGATTCGCCTTGGCAGCGCGCCGCTGCGCGATTCTTGGCATCGCCTCCGCGGTCTCCCGCGCTCTGCACTCGGCACGTCCGTGGCGCATTTTGGCGTCGGGATGATGGCTGTCGGCATCGTCGCGACAAGCGCCTATATGTCGGAACGTGTCCTGGTGATGCAGATTGGCGATCGCACAGAAATGGCCGGCTTCCAGATCACGTTCAAGGGTGTTGCCCCGCAACGCGGCCCCAACTACCGGGAGGACGTGGGCGTGTTTGAGATTGGTGCCCCCGGCTCGGCAGCATTCTCTCTGCATCCCTCCAAGCGCTTATTCGATGCCCCTCGCCAGACCACCACGGAAGCCGGCATCCATGCCTCCTGGCTCGGTGACCTGTATCTCGTGCTCGGCGACCAGCAAGCGAAAGGCGGCTACGCTGTACGTATCTATTTCAACCCGCTGGTCCGACTGATCTGGCTGGGCACCATCGTGATGTTCGTCGGCGGTGCACTCTCGCTGTCCGATCGCCGGCTGAGGATCGGCGCCCCACGGCGCCGGCGAAGTCAACCGGCAACTGCCTCAGCCCCTGCCCCTGCGGAGTAGAGCGATGAATCCCGCAACCGCAGCGCTTCGATGTGGTCAAGGCTTTGCCCGTTGGCTGGCGACGTTACTGGCCGTCGCAACCATTGCGTTGGCCACCGCCACGACCAGCGTAGCGGTGCAGCCCGACGAGATACTGGCCGATCCCAAACTCGAAGCCCGTGCGCGAGCCATCTCCTTGGAACTCCGTTGCCTGGTCTGCCAGAACCAGTCGATCGACGATTCCGACGCTCCGTTGGCTCGTGACCTGCGCCTGCTCGTTCGCGAGCGACTGACGGCTGGTGATAGCGACGCAGAGGTTAAACGGTTCGTCGTCGCACGCTACGGAGAATTCGCGCTTCTTCGCCCGCCATTTGCGTTCCACACCCTTCTGTTGTGGCTTGCGCCGCCAGCATTCCTGCTCGCCACCCTGCTCGCGCTTTTCCTGAAAGTGCGCCGCGATCGTCTCATCACGTCAGAAACCGTTTCGGCACCTCTTACCGAGGCCGAAGAGACCCGGCTCAGGGATGCGCTCGCAGGCGCCCCGGATCCCCGCTGAACGCCTGTCACTGAATTTCCAATCCCCTCTCACGCGTCGATTCTCTGCCCGCGAATTTCCCAACATTACAAAAATGTAATCCGGCAGAAAGCGCGGCGTAACACAGCCGGCACTATCCGTACCTGCAACAACGGGCCAATAGGCCGCGGCAAT
The DNA here is from genome assembly GCA_963825625.1 of uncultured Alphaproteobacteria bacterium. Lineage (GTDB taxonomy): Bacteria > Pseudomonadota > Alphaproteobacteria > Rhizobiales > Hyphomicrobiaceae > CAMDPA01. The sequence continues at coordinate 131,464 of CAWGUF010000010.1, forward strand.
GTCACCGGATCGAAACCAGGCAACAGAGAGGACCAGTCCATGCATGGCTCCAGCATCCCACAAGCGCCCCGACGCCCCGGGGTCGGCGTTCGCTACGGCTTGATGGCCGGAGCAGCGATTGCTGCCGGTGCCATTGCGCTGTCCAGCGGCATGCCGGATAGTCCCGCATTGGCTCAACGCGCCGATGCACCTTCTGTGATGACACCGATGGGAAGGGCACCGCTGTCCTTCGCGGACATCGCCGAGAAGGTGAAGCCCGCAGTGGTCAGCATATCGGTGTCGAGCGGCTCCGCCCGCGTCTCCCAGCGCAGCCCTCGGCCCAACGATCGCAATGCAAAGCCGTTTCCAGGTCTTCCGGATGAATTCAATGAATTCTTCCGCAACTTGCCGCGGGACTTCGGCGGAAACCGCACCCCACAGATGCCACGACGCAGTCAGGCGCTCGGTTCCGGTTTCTTCATCTCCGAGGATGGCTATGTTGTCACGAACAACCACGTCATCGACAAAGCCGAAAAGATTTAGATCACCATCGAGGACAATGGCAGAAGCGACAAGCTCGATGCCGAGTTGATCGGCACCGACAGCCGCACCGATCTCGCACTGCTCAAGGTGAAGGCTGTGGGACGCAAGTTCCCCTTCGTAAAGTTCGCGAACAAGTCGAGCCGTGTCGGTGACTGGGTCCTGGCTGTAGGCAATCCGTTCGGATTGGGCGGCACCGTGACCGCCGGCATCGTCTCCGCGCTTGCCCGCGGCGGCATCAGCGAAGGCCCGTATGACTTCATCCAGATCGACGCAGCCGTCAATCGCGGCAACTCCGGCGGCCCGACATTCAATCTCGACGGCGAGGTCATCGGCGTCAACACGGCAATCTACAGCCCCTCGGGTGGAAACGTCGGCATTGCCTTTGCCGTGCCCGCAAGCACCACCATGAAGGTCATCGAGCAGCTCAAGACCAAGGGCTCTGTCGCTCGCGGCTGGCTGGGCGTAAAGATCCAGAACCTCGACGAGGACATGGCTCAGAGCTTCGGGCTGACATCAACCGATGGCGCCTTGATCCAGGAGCTCGTTGCCAATGGCCCTGCCGCTGCATCTGGTCTCGAAGTGCAGGATGTGATCCTGTCCGTCAATGGAGCAAAGATCAAGGACACGAAAGACTTGGCACTGAAGGTTGCGGAATTCGCTCCCAACACCACGGTCGACGTTCGCGTCATGCGCAAGGATCGGGAGCGCACGATCAAGGTCAAGCTGGGGCTGTTCCCTTCTTCGACGCAGGCTGCAGCCTCTGCTCCGTCCTCAGACGAGCCGGCCAAGCGGCAGCTCAGCTCTCTTGGATTGACCTTCACGACACCCACCGGGGCTGACCGCGGCAAGGGACTGAAGGTCGCGGAGGTCCAGGACGGCACGGACGCCGCCAACAAGGGCATCGCGATCGGCGATTTCGTCACCCACGTGAATGGCGAGGTTGTCAACAGCCCTGACGATGTTGAAGCCATCCTGAAACGCACGAAACGGTCTTCAGTGCGTCTCACGGTGAAGTCCAGCAACCGGACAGCCGTAATCGCCATTACGATCAAGAAGGGCTGAAGATCCGGCCCGCACTGCCAACTGACGACGTAAGGAGCGGACTTTACAGGCCGCCCCTTACGTTCCATTTCTGCAGGAGACCTCATCTGGGCATCGAACCAGCGCAGCCCTCGCCCCCAACGCCCGAAACCCCATGCACGTTCTGTTGATCGAAGATGACGGCGAAGCCGCCCGCTATTTGGCCAGGGCCCTGGGTGAGAGCGGACACGCCGCCGACGTTGCCACGGACGGCGAAGAAGGCCTGCAACTTGCCCGCGACGGCCAGTATGATGTGCTGATCGTGGACCGGATGCTGCCAAGCCGGGATGGCCTGTCCATCGTTCGGACCCTGCGAGCAGAAGGCGTATCCACGCCAGTTTTGTTCTTATCCGCCCTGGGCGAGGTCGATGATCGGGTGAAGGGGCTGAAAGCGGGCGGCGACGATTATCTGACCAAGCCGTTTGCGCTGTCGGAATTGCTCGCTCGCATCGAGGCGTTGGTGCGCCGCGCCCAACCCGAAGAGATTCAGCCCCGCTACGTTGTCGACGACCTCGTCCTCGACCGCCTGTCCCGCAAGGTCATGCGCGGCGACCAGACCATCACTCTGCAACCGCGTGAGTTCAGGTTGCTGGAATATCTGATGAAGAATGCCGGCCAGATCGTCACCCGCACGATGCTGCTGGAGAAAGTCTGGGACTACCATTTCGACCCGCAGACGAATGTCATCGACGTGCACATTTCCCGATTGCGCGCCAAGATAGACAAAGGTTTCGACAAGCCGCTGGTCCACACGGTTCGCGGCGCAGGCTACATGATCGGCGGCGACGGTTAGCGATGACAGGCGACAGGCCAACCGCACGTCCTGCCAGCCCGCACCCGACCGCAGGAAACCAGCGCAGGTCGTTGTGGCTTGCTCTGCCGACCTTTCTCGGCGCCACCCCATTTCGCCATGCCATGCTGTTCGTGACCGTGGTCGTCAGCACGGGAGCGCTTGTCCTGTGGCTGCTCTACACAAACGTCAGCGAAATCGTCTCGCGCCAATTGGTCGAGACGATCACGGTAGAGGCCGATGGTATCGCCGAGCTGGCGCGCCTCGCGGGCCCCCCCGCCGCCGCATCGGCAATCACACAACACGCCAGTCGGGGCGAGGGCCGCCTTTACTTCCTCGAGCAGCCCGGCGGCACGAAGCTGGCCGGAAATCTGGACCGCTGGCCGACTGGACTGGCCCGCACGGGTCCGGGCGGCACCTTCCACTATACCGACCCCCGTCATCCAGGTACCCCGCCGCAACTCGGCGCTGGCACCGTACTCCGATTGAATGGCGGACTTCACCTGCTGGTCGCGCGCAATCTCGACCAGCAGCGACAGCTGGCCCGTAACGTCAGCACACTGTTCCTGACCGGTTTCGGCGCGCTGGCACTGGCGGGCATCCTCGCCGGCGCTGTCGCCGGCCGGTTCGCGCTTCGCCGCATCTCGCAGATGACGGCAACGACTGACGCTGTCAAAGCGGGAGACTTCTCCGGCCGGGTCCCGCTCACCGGCTCCGGTGACGAGCTTGATCACTTAGCGGACAACCTGAACACGATGCTCGACCGCATCGAGCAGCTCATGGCGGGTCTGCGCGAGGTATCCGACAACATTGCCCACGATCTGAAGACACCACTATCGAGATTGCGCTCACGCGCCGAAACGGCCCTGCGTGACACCCGCGACCTCGCTGCACGCGAAGCACTCGGATGCGTCATCGAGGACGCAGACGATCTCATCAAGACCTTCAATGCCCTGTTGCTGATCGCCCGCCTGGAGGCCGGCGCCATCGAAGGCGCCTCCGAGGGTTTCGACATCGGCGCCCTGGCGGCAGATGTCGCAGAGCTCTACGCCCCCGTTGCCGAGGAGAGAGGTTTGATCATCGAGCGCGACATCGTCCACGGAATTGAGTTGGCAGCGAACCGCCAGCTCGTCGGCCAGGCCATTGCCAACATGCTCGATAATGCAATCAAGTACGGCAAGCCGGCGCAGTCTCGCCAGGAACCGTCCACAATCAACGTGCGCGTCGTTCGGGCGGACGATAGGGCCATCGTCTCCGTATCCGACAGCGGTCCGGGCATACCCGCCGCCGATCGCCAACGCGCATTGAAACGATTCGTCAGACTACAGGAGAGCAGGACCCAGCCGGGCACAGGTCTTGGCCTCAGCCTCGTTGCAGCCGTGGCGCGACTCCATGGTGGCAGTGTTAGCCTGGAAGATAATTCCCCCGGCCTCCGCATCGTCCTCATGCTACCCTGCCATCGTTAACGAGGCACGCGGCACGACAGCGCCGGCAAGCGAGCAAGTAAGGCCATGTCCGACAACGCCCCCGATCAGCCCCTCTACTCACGCATCGTCGCTGCCCCGATCTGCGCTGATGATGGCCGCGCCCAAATCGCCTACCAGGAATTCACTGCCGGACCGGAAAGTCTGGACAACCTCCGAATTCTCGAGAACTCGAATGTGCGCAAGCTGATCGAGGGCGTGTTCGACGGCTCCCCGTTCCTCACCGGACTGATCCAGCGTGATCCCCAACGGCTGCTGTCAGTCCTCGCATCTCCCCCGCAGATGCGGCTCGATCAGCTGGTCGAGAACGCAGCACGACTGGCGATCACGGCAACATCCCAGAACGAGTTGATGGCAGGCCTGCGTGCAATGAAGAACGAGGCCGCCCTGCTCGTGGCATTGGCGGACCTCGGCGGCGCGTGGCCCCTTGCCGCGGTCACATCGGCGGTGACGAGGATCGCGGATGCTGCAGTGCAGGCGGCGACCCGCTTTCTGTTTTCACGGGCACGGGAGAAGGGCGACTGGTTGGGCGGCTCGGATGACGCCCCCGAGCACGCATCCGGATTCATCGTGCTTGGCATGGGCAAGTACGGTGCCGGCGAGCTGAATTATTCGTCGGATATCGACCTGATTGTGTTCTACGAGCGTGCGGCGATCAAGCTTCGCAACGGCGTCGAGCCCCAGTCGTTCTTCGTGCGCCTCACCAGAGACCTGGTGAAAATCGTGCAGGAGCGCACCGGCGACGGCTATGTCTTTCGCGTTGACCTGAGGCTCCGCCCCGACCCCGGTGCAACCCAGATCGCGCTCTCGACCGATGCGGCACTTCATTATTACGAAAGCTTCGGCCAGAACTGGGAACGCGCGGCCATGATCAAGGCCCGCGCTGTTGCAGGAGACATCGAGGCCGGCCGCGGCTTCATTGCCGAGCTGGCCCCCTTCATCTGGCGCAAGTATCTGGACTTCGCGGCTATCGCAGATATCCACGCCATGAAGCGCCAGATCAACGCGCATCGTGGCTTCTCCGTCATCGGCGTATCGGGCCACAACCTCAAGCTGGGCCGCGGCGGCATCCGCGAGATCGAGTTCTTCGCGCAAACGCAACAATTGATTGCCGGCGGCCGCCAGTCGGACCTTCGGCTCCCCACGACGCTTGCGACGCTGCAACGGCTCAAGGAACGACACTGGATCGAGCCCGATGTCGAAGCCGAGCTTGCCGATGCCTACATATATTTGCGGACCCTGGAGCATCGCCTGCAAATGGTGGCGGACGAACAGACCCATACGCTGCCAGCCGACCGAACCGAGCTTGAGCGGTTCGCCCGCTTTGCCGGATATGCCGACACGACCGCACTGTCCGATGCCTTGCTGAGCGTGCTTGGCACCGTTCAGCAGCATTATGCCGCCTTGTTTGAGGATAGCCCCGAGCTCTCGCGCGAGGGCCACAACCTCGTGTTCGCAGGCGAGACAGACGATCCGGCCACCCTTGAGACGCTTACGCGGCTGGGATACTCGCAGCCCTCCCAGGTGATCGAGACCATCCGGGGCTGGCATCATGGCCGTGCGGCTGCGGTGCGCACAGCCCGCGCCCGGGAATTGTTGACTGAAGTACAGCCACTGTTGATCGAAGCGCTGGCCGAGACGGCATCACCCGATGCGGCTTTTGCCTCCTTCGATCGCTTCCTGGCGGAGCTGCCATCCGGCGTGCAGCTGTTCTCCCTGCTCAAGGCGAACCCGAAGCTGCTACGCCTGGTTGCCGACATCATGGGCTCGGCCCCCAGACTTGCCACGATCTTGGGCCGCCGTCGGCGACTTCTCGATGCCGTGCTTGATCCACGCGTGATGGGCACGCTGCCCTCCCGCGATGATCTCGCCGTCCTCATCCGGTCCGAGCTCGATGCCGCGAGCGACTTGCAGGAAATTCTCGACATCGCCCGCGTCTTGGGCAACGAGCAGTCCTTCCTGGTCGGAGTCACGGATACTGACAGGCATGATCGGCGCCGCCCAGGCAGGAGGCGCATACGCCCAGCTTGCGGAAGAGCTGATCGGCGGCGTGCAGGCCGCAATCGAGGTTGAGTTCGCCGCAACCACGGCAGCGTGCCGGGCGGTGGTGCCGCGGTCGTTGCGATGGGCAAGCTCGGAGGCCGCGAGATGACGGCCTCTTCCGATCTCGATCTGATCGTCGTCTACGACTACGAAGGCAGCGACGGCGATGTGCTCGTTCAGTCTGACGGCCCCCGGCCGTTGGCCGTCACCCAGTATTACGCGCGTTTGACCCAGCGCCTCATCAGCGGATTGTCGGCCCCGACCCCGGAAGGACTGCTTTACGAGGTCGACATGCGACTGCGGCCGTCCGGTCAGCAAGGACCGGTCGCAACACGCCTTGCAAGCTTCGTCGATTACCAGACCGGCGATGCCTGGACCTGGGAACACCTCGCCTTGACACGCGCGCGCGTGATCTCCGGCCCGCCGCGATTGCGTGCGCAGGTCGACAAGGCGATCAGGGCGATACTTTGCCGGCCGCGCGATCGCGCCAGGATCGCAGCCGACGTTCGCGACATGCGAGCCAGGATCGCCAAAGAAAAGGGCACCACGAACATCTGGGACCTGAAGCAAGTCCGCGGCGGTCTTGTCGATCTGGAGTTCATGGCCCAGTACCTGCAGCTGGTGCACGCCCCCTCGCATCCGGACGTTCTGGACCAGAGCACGATCCAGGCACTGGACAAGCTGCAGCGCCACGACCTTCTGGCCTCAGCCGACGCTGCCGTGCTGATCCCGGCTGCCCGCCTTATCAACGATCTGACCCAGCTTCTCCGCCTCTGCCTCGACACTCAGTTCGATCCAGCGACAGCCCCCGACGGCTTGAAGACCCTCCTGACCCGGGCCACCGATACGCCCAGCTTCGCCCATCTGGAAGGTACCCTGCGAGCGACCTTGGAAGAGACCGCAGCACTGTTCGATCGCATCGTATCCTGACCAAAAATAATCGGCTTCCGCGCGACGGATCGCACCCCGCTCCATCGTTGTCTTTGTCGAAAGGGCCACCACCCCGGTCCGGTCGAAAAGACTTATGTAGCGAAAGGAAGACTTGCATGTCCAAGAAAGCGATCCTCATCGGCGCAGGAGCATTGCTCGCGATAGCCGGAGCCGCTGCGGCAATAGCCGAGGTCGGAAATAGAGATGGCCGTTTCGGCCACCGCTGGATGGACCGTGGCGGCGGACATCACGGCGGCGGGATGCGTCATGGCGGAGACGACGACGGTTCCGCCTTCATGCGGGAAGGCCGGCGTGGCGGATGGCATGGACGACGCGGCAGCATGAGCGCCGAGGAATTCGACAGCCGCACCCGCGAGCGCTTCGCCCGGCTCGACAAGAACAGTGATGGCGTAATCGATAGCGCCGAAGTTCAAGCGACGATTGAACAGCGCGGCAATCGCCGGCAGGCTCGGGTGGAAACCCGCGTTGGGCGCATGCTCGCGCGGTTTGACACCAACAAGGACGGAAAGATCAGCCGCGAGGAGTTCCTCGACAGGGTAAAGGCCCGCTTCGCCCGCATGGACCTCAATAACGACGGCCGCATCACGGACGAGGATTTGCCCCCGGTCATGCGCGGTCGCGACGTCTTGAAGGGCGGACCCGCTTCGGACGGACCGGGCTTCGGCCGCGGCCGCGGCAATCGGGCTGGCTTCATGCTGGGACGCATCCGCGCAGCAGATGCCAACAACGATGGCATCATCACACTCGATGAGGTTCTCGCGCAGGCCGGCAAGCGCTTCGATCAGATGGATCGCAACAAGGACGGCACCGTCGACAAGGCCGACTTCGATGGCCTGCAAAAGGAGATGGTCGCCTACCGCGTGCAGCGCTTCATCCACAACTTCGGCGCGGACAAGGATGGCAAGGTGACCCGCGAACAGTTTTTCGCTGCAGCGAAAGAGCGGTTTGCCTCGCGCGACATCAACGCTGACGGCCGTATCGATCGCCAGGATTTCGGCGGCGGTCGGGGCGGACGCCATGGCATGGATCGCGGTCGCGGCGGACCGGATGGGCGGATGGGCCCCGGAAGCCCCGGAGGTCCGGGAGGTCCCGGCGGGCCGAGCCCTGACCAACCCCGTTGATCCGGCTGACGTGACCGTCCGATGTCGGCTGCCGCCCCAAGGCTGGGACGCTCACGAAATGCTCTCCCCGATACCCAGCATCGGGGAGAGGTTCGTGTGGCGCGACCGCTCCGGACCATGCTAGGGGGCAGCGGTGTAGCGCAAATCTACGCTGGAACTGCAACTAGGGTGGAGAACGCAGGGGTGCCGCGCCGAGGGACCGATGGCCAACCCAGCGAGGTCGACGCCACAGGCATGGCGTCGACAGGCGACGAAGCCATTCTGCTGGAACGTGTGGCGGCACGCGACGGTGCCGCATTCCGTGTCCTGGTTGAGCGCCACCTGCCAGCCTTGGTTTCTACCGCCAGGCGCATACTCTCAGATGAGGCCGAGGCAGAAGACGTGGCGCAAGAGGCTTTTGTCCGGCTATGGCAGGGTGCGGAGAAACTCGAGATCGGTAACGGCAGCGCTCGCCCTTGGCTCCGGCGGGTCGTGTCCAACCTCTCTATCGACCGCATCCGCGCGCGTCGCCGGACCGAAGTGACCGACGAGGTTCCCGACCAGCCCGTAGCCGCCACACAGTTCAAAGATCTGGCGACGGACGAGCTGGCAGCACGCGTTGACAAAGTAATCCAAGCCCTACCGGAGCGACAACGCCAGGCGCTGGTGCTGTTCCACTACGAAGGCATGAGCCAGAATGAAATTAGCGACGTCCTGCAAATTTCAGAAGAAGCAGTCGAATCGCTATTGTCCCGGGCACGCCGCGGATTACGTACGATGTTGAATGATGAATGGCGGCAACTGCTGTCTGACTTGGAGTAACGACCCGCGGTAGACCGGCCGCGGCAAGAGGCTATGATGAGCAGCAACGACAAGCGCGAAACCCTGATGAGCCCCCACGATCGACGGGCGGAGCTGGTCCGCTTGCTCGACATTTGCGGCGCTGACGACACCCGATGGTCTCCGGCGGTTGGCGAACGCATCCGCACACTTGCCGCGGACGTGCCGGATGCAAAGGCAGTCCTCGAGCAGGCACGCGCAGTTGACCGCCTGCTCGATGCCACCCGCGAGTATGCTCCGACCTCGCCCAACCACGCTGCGCTAGCTGACCGGATATTGGCAGCCGCCCTCGCGACAACGCCGGATAACCGGACTCAAAACACTGCCAGTGCCGGTGCGGACGTCATCCGCCTCGATGCCAAGCAGCGCGACAGGCAAACGCCATCACGGCGCGGTCCCCTGCCTGCGAGCCGCACCGTTCCACGCTGGCAGCAGACCGGCGCACTGCTTGCCGCTTCCCTGCTGATCGGAATTATTGTCGGCGGCAGTTTCGACTTCGAGCCGATCGTACGAGACCTTGCCGGCGCGTCGAGCAGCACCGCCGAGTTCGAGGCCACTGCCATGGCACTCGGCGGCGAACTTGGAGGTGAAGACGCGCTATGAGCCAACCCGCCAAGACAGTCGCGTCGCCCAATGGCAGACGCCGGTGGCTTTGGACGGCCTTGCTCCTGTCACTCGCCGTCAATGCCGTATTTGTTGGCATAGCTCTGCGCACTCTTTGGCATGTCAGGAACGCCAACTTCATGTCGGTTGGCACCATTGACCGACGGCTGCCCGGCTTTGTCGAGTCGCTTCCGGACGATCGCCGCACGAAACTTCGCGACGAAGCGTTTCAACGCAATCGGCAGGATTTGCGGCCGATGCGCCGCGCGCTGCGCCAGGCGCGAACCGACGCCGCACGCGCCTTCACCGCGGATCCGTTTGATCGGCAGGCATTTGCGGCGGCCGAAGCCCGTTTGGCTGAGGCGGAAAGCAATCTGCGCCGTGCGGTGCGAGACCGTCTAGGCGAGCTCGGTGAGCAACTGACGGTAGAGGAGCGGCGTGCCTTCCTGCGCTGGATGCGCCCCGGACGAGGCGGCCGCTTTCGCCAAGGCGGATGGCGCCACGAACGCGATGACCGTCCAGCGCAAGAGCCTTGATGCGAGATATCCCGCACTCTGCCAGCCCTGGGCCGTGCGCGCGGATTGCCCCACCGCAGTTTCCGCAATCCACCTCCTTAGAATCACCGAGACCACTGCCCCACGCTGGAAAATCTGAAGCACGTCGAAGCGCTCCCTGGCACCGGTGCGCCACTATTGCCGGCCCGCTGGTTTTGAACACGCTTTTCTCTGGTAGTCATCGCCATCCGGTCGCGATAAATGCATGGTCGGACGAACGGTGCAGAGGGGGCAATTCGATGATTCTCTGGGGTCTTTCCATTTCCGCCAGTGCAGCACTTCTCGTTCTGACCGCAGCACTGCGGCCGGAAGGCGTACATATGGCCTACGCTCATATGTTGATCGCCGCGGCAGTCTGCATCTGCATCGCCCTGCTTTACATCAAGGACAATAGCGCACTACGAAAGGCAGGCGCCGGGCCCAGCGCCTTGGCCGCCCTGACCGCTCGCTACATGGGGACTGTTTGGAGCTGGGCCGCGCTCGCCCTCGCTGTTACGTATGCAACGAACATTCTCACCTGGCGTGAGTGGCCGCATTTCCTGGCGGCAAGTATCGTGGTAGCAGGCCTATGTCTATTGTTCGCAGCAATGCTCCAGAAGGATGCAAACGCCGGCCGCGAGGACGCCACAATGCTGCGCCTCGGCCGCATCCTGACCTGGGTTCAATTGGTCGGCGTGTCCCTCGCTGTCGTGGGCTTGCTGATTGATGGCAAGATGACACGCTTCATGACCTTGAGGTATACGGATTGGGCGGCAAACAATGTCTTTTTCTTCGGTGCATTGGCTATCGCAGCAATATCTGCCCACGCCTTGCGCACCAGAGCCGCATGAGGCGCTCGCGCCACCCCATACGGGCCTCGGATATCAATCTCTAGACGCTTGCCTCCCGAGTAGGCATGACAGGCAATGCCTACGGAGATCATGAGAACATGCCATTGATGCGCAGTCTTCCGTGGCTAATGACAGCGATCATGGCGAGCGCCGCGACGATCGTCTCCGGCGCACGCGAGGAATTCGTTTTCTTGCTGCTCTCCGGCGCGTTCTCGTTTGCAACGGCTTTGGTCGCAGTCTCTAGCTACGCCAACGAAGTCTACATCACCCGTACAGACGATGCTGGTGGAGTAAAGGACCGCCCGGCAGCGGCGGGCAATGCCGCCTTGATCGCGATCGGCTATTTCTGGGGCGGCTTTTGCATGTTTTCAGTTTACGCGCTTTCGGGACTTTACTGGCGCCACGGCTGGCAATACGGTCTCGGCATGCTGTTGATTGCCGTTCTCTTGTCCACCTACGCTTGGTTGCTTCACAGTAGGGTTCAGATCGTATCGCGGCCCGCCGCGTTGCAGTTGGCGAATTGGCTGGCAATGGCGCATGCATTGGCCGCCGCCACTGGTCTCAGCTTCTTGATTGGCTCCGGCAAGATCCTCTCCACTAAGCCGGATTGGCCCGCAAACCAGATCTTTCTGGCTGGTGGGCTAATGATGGTCACCCTCAGCGGCATTGCCGTGGCAACACACTGGCGCATCGACCGCACGACATCGGCGGAACGTGCCCGCTCCCAGGCTGAGCTAGCCTCGAGAGAAACCGCCCGTGCGGGATCATAGAAATCCGCTGTTCCAAAAGCCTTGCGACCAACTCTGCTGCAGTTGTCTTGCTTGTTTGAGCCGCCTTCCCGCCCGCAATCCAGCGCACGATCTGGTCCGCCGGCAGCAACGATTTCTGCCAGGACTACGAGCCGCCCCGTAACGCACGCTTGTCCTGACATGGCACTGCATGTTCCAATCGCCACGCCGCATTGGCCAGGCCTCGATATTCGATGGGACGCGCGATGGACTTCGGCATCCAGCTGGCAACATCAGCTCATTCGTGGAAGGTGGCAAGTCGCGCAGAGGAGCTGGGCTTCACCCACGCTTGGTTCTACGACACCCAGCTTCTGAATGCGGAAATGTTCACCGCAATGGGTGCCGCCGCCATGAAGACCTCGCGCATTCGGCTCGGCACCGGCGTGCTGATACCTTCAAATCGTTTGGCTTCCGTCACCGCCAGCGCACTTGGCACCCTCAACGCGCTCGCGCCAGGCCGCATCGACTTCGCTGTCGGCACAGGATTTACGGGCCGCCGCACCTTGGGGCTGAAGGCGATTCGGTTGTCCGAGCTGGAGGCCTACGTTCACGAGGTGACAGCGCTCCTTGCAGGCAACACGGTCGAAACGGCTGCGGCAGGCTCCAGGCACAAGATCCGGTTCCTCAATCCGGAGCTGAACCTGATCAACATTACGGATCCGATCCCCCTGCACATATCGGCGTTTGGACCGCGCGGCCGGGAATTGACGGCCCGCATCGGTGCCGCATGGATGAACGCAACCCGCGAGGCGCGATCAGCCACCGATGCCCTCCGCGACATGCAGACGACTTGGCAGCGGCAGGGCCGCGATATCATAAACCTTTATGCCTCAGCCATTGCCGGCGGCTGTGTCGTGCGCGAAGGCGAGGCCCTGGACAGCCCGCGCGTCAAGGCGCTGGCCGGCCCGGCAGCCGCCATCGGGCTGCACGCTTATGCGGAGGCGGAGGAACTCGGCAGTCTGTTCCCGGCCCCGCCTCACCTCAAAGAGCTATTCGACCGCTATCGCGAAGAGGTCTGGCGCCAATACCTGCCATCGGATGCCCGCTACCTTGCCAATCATCGCGGTCATCTGATGTTTCTGCGGCCCGAGGAAGAGAAATACGTGACCGGCCAGCTCATCAAGGCGACAACTTTGACCGGAACCAGCGCCGAATTGGTCGAGCAATTGCAGGCGCTGAAAGCCGCCGGCTACAACCAGTTCACGATCCAGGCCCGAAACGGTCGCGAGAACGAGATGCTCGAGGACTGGGCAGAGGTCATGGCCAAGGTCTAGAGCATCATCCGACCAGAGCCTGTCGGCTGCCCCCAATGGATCGCGTATGCTGCAACCAAGGCAGCAATCGCGATAACCGGGCACCAAGCCAGCCCCTTTGCACTTGTCGCATTCTCCCAGTCATGCCATCGCCTTGGAGACGTATCTGTTACCGGAGTTCTTATGTCCGACGATTGGATGAATGCCGTCTGTCCCACGCCGTCAGCAAGCCATATGGAGCGGGCGCGGCGGCGGCAGAGCATGCTCACCAAGCCGGCAGGGTCGCTGGGACGGCTGGAAGAACTGGTCGTCGAGCTGGCGGGTCTGCAGGCGAGCGATGCGCCGCGCGCGTCGGACGTCCCCATCATCATATTCGCTGGCGACCACGGCGTGACAGCGCAAGGCGTCTCCGCCTATCCGGCGGCAGTGACAGTCGAGATGCTGCGTAATTTTACGAGCGGCGGCGCGGCAATCTCTGTGCTGTCCTCAGAGCTTGGTAGCGCGCTCGAGGTCGTGGATGCCGGCACGCTGGCAGGCAGTGCGTTGGCTGGTATCGTCACAGACAAGCCACGCCGCGGCACGCGCGATTTCTCAGCCGAGCCAGCGATGACGGACGAAGAGCTCGACCATGCTTTCGGCTGCGGGCGCCGTGCATTGGAGCGTGCGGCCGCCGCCTCCCCGGATCTCGTCATCCTCGGCGAAATGGGGATTGGCAACACCACCGCCGCCGCGGCAATCGCCTCCGCGCTGCTCGGGCGCGCGCCCGCGGACCTCGTCGGCGACGGGACCGGTGTCGGCGCATCGGGGCGCAGGCTGAAGGCCGAGGTGATCGACCGGGCCCTGGCGCTGCATGGGCTCGATCGTCCGGGAAGCGCACGGCAATCACGGTGCTGACCTCGGTGGGCGGCCTGGAGATTGCCGCTCTCACCGGAGCCATCGTCGCGGCCGCACACCGACGCCTGCCCGTACTGGTGGACGGCTTCATCGTCAGCGTTGCCGCGCTGGCTGCAGTCCGGCTCAATCCGTCCTGTCAGCCGTGGCTCTTGTACTCGCACCGTTCGGCAGAGCGCGGACATACGATCGTCCTCGACGCGCTGGCGGCACGGCCAGTCCTGGATCTCGACATGCGACTGGGAGAGGCCTCGGGCGCAGCACTCGCGCTGCCGATCCTGCGGCTTGCCTGCGCCTTGCATAATCGGATGGCCACATTCGCGGAGGCTGATGTTTCGCAACGGCCGGAGACGGGCGAGTAGGCATGAGCACGCGCCACCTCATACTCGCCGTGCAGTTCTTGACCCGGTTGCCGACACCGCAGATCGATATGCCTGAGCCGGGAGAGCTGTCGCGAACAGCACCTTATTTTCCACTGGTCGGGTTGCTGGTGGGCGGCGTCTTGGCGCTGGCTGTCTGGGTTGGCGGCCTGGTCAATCCGTGGCTTGGTGCGCTGGCGGGTATTCTTGCGTGGGTGTGGGTTACGGGCGGGTTGCATCTCGATGGGCTGTCGGACGTGGCAGACGCTTTCGGTGCCGCGCATCGCGATCCGGAGCGCTTCATGGAGGTGCTGAAGGACCCGCACATCGGATCATTCGGCGTACTGGCGATCGTGCTGCAGGTCGCGGCCAAGCTCGTGTTGCTGGCGTCGATACCTCACGCGCACTGGCCCTGGGCGTTATTCGCAATACTGCTGGTGTGTGCCTGGTCGCGGTGGGGCGCCCTGGTCTGGAGCCTTCATGTGCCGGCGTTACAGGCAGGCATGGCCAAGAACCTTTCCGGGGGCAGCGGCCGCGCAGTGATGCTTGGCTGGTGCGGCGCTCTGATGATTGCCTCCGCGTTCGTTGCACCATGGCTGCTGGCCGCCTTGGTGATCGTGCCGTTGATCGCACTTTATTGGCGGCGCGTGCTGGGCGGGCTTACCGGCGATTGCATGGGCGCCAGCATCGAGGTGACCGAAAGCCTGCTGCTGTTTGCCTTGGTCGTTGGCTATACCGTCTGAGCGAGGGCGGTGACGAGCCGTTGCCAATCTCCCTCGGTGCCAGGGAGCCCGCACCGCAACTGGACCGGCGTCGCAGGAAATGTCCGCACCAGAATGCCCTGCCGTCCCAGCGTGTCCGCGATCCCCGCAGCGTCCTTGTGCCGGACCAGACGAAAGAGCGGCGTACCCCCGAGAAGCTCGAACCCGGCCGTTCCCAGTAGCCGATCCAGCCGCGCGGCATCGCTTGCCAGCCGGCCACGAGCAACGGCCAGCCATTGCTCGTCGCG
Source organism: uncultured Alphaproteobacteria bacterium (assembly GCA_963825625.1). Lineage (GTDB taxonomy): Bacteria > Pseudomonadota > Alphaproteobacteria > Rhizobiales > Hyphomicrobiaceae > CAMDPA01. The sequence continues at coordinate 146,561 of CAWGUF010000010.1, forward strand.
CAAGGCCGCCGTGGCCACGGCGATAGCGGGACCGGATACGGCCCATGGCCCGAGGTTCTCCCGCAACCTTAGCGCCAGCGGCCGGGCAGCAATTGCAAATCCAAGCCGCAGCCCGGCGAGCCCATACATCTTGCCGAACGATCGCAAAACAACGGCACCCGATGGTGGATCGGACGCTATACTGGCATCCTCCGACAGGACATCGGCAAAGGCTTCATCGATGACGAGCAACCCATCGCGCTGCGCCAGCATCGATGCCATCCGCGCCAGCTCGGACTTCGGCAGCAGCCGACCGGTCGGATTATCGGGATTGACCACGATCACCACATCCGCTGTCGCGGCCTCGTCCAGCGTAGGAACGATCGCGACCGAATGGCCCGCTCGCCGCCAGCAGGCTTCATGCTCCTGATAGGTATGTCCGATCACCGCAACCCGGCCCCGCGGCCGAAGCAGCGGCAGCAACTGGATCAGCGCCTGCGTACCGGGTGCGGCCACGATACTGGCGGCATCGGGCACACCATAGCGCTGCGCGGCGACACGCATCAATTCGGCGATCTCCGAAGCCAGGGGCAACCGCGACCACACCGCTTGTGCGAGATGCGGCGGCGGATAAGGAATCGGATTGATGCCGGTCGAGAGGTCGAGCCAGGGTTCGGGTGCATCGGGATAGCGGGTGCGAGCCGCGTCGATGTCGCCGCCATGCAAGGTGCTTTCCGTCGCGCCCGCTTGCGTGGTAGCCAACGAAACCCGTTTCTCGCCCGAGCCTGAATGTCCGTGTTCGCTCAAATTGCACTCGCCGCACTTCTGATCGAAGCCGCCGTTGGTTATCCCGATGCGCTGTTCCGGCGAGCCGGGCACCCGGTGACTTGGCTGGGTGCGCTGATAGCACGCTGCGACGCCGCCTGGAATACAGCCGTGAGATCTCCCTCCCGGCGACGGCTGATGGGCATCACCCTCGTCGTATTGCTGTTGGGCGTGAGCCTGATCGGCGGTGCGCTTGTGATGCTGGCCGCGAGCACGGCCGGCTGGATCGGAATGCTGGTGCTGGCGCTGCTCGCAAGCTCCCTGCTCGCCCAGCGAAGCCTCGATGCGCATGTGCGCGCTGTAGCCAGCGGCCTGGAGACAGCCGGACTAGAAGGCGGGCGCAAGGCGGTAGCGATGATCGTCGGGCGCGATCCGGACAGCCTCGACGAGGCAGGCGTATCGCGGGCAGCGATCGAGAGCTTAGCAGAGAATTTCTCCGATGGCATCGTGGCGCCGCTGTTCTGGCTGACGGCCGGCGGTCTGCCGGCGGCGATTGCCTACAAGGCCGTGAACACCGCAGACAGCATGGTCGGCCACAAATCCGAGCGGCACGCTGCGTTCGGCTGGGCAGCCGCGAGGCTCGACGATCTTCTCAACCTGCCTGCCTCGCGGTTGTCGGTGGTCTGGCTGGCAGCCGCGGCCCTGCTGCTTCCGGGCGCCTCCGCAAGCGGTGCCTTGCAATCGGTCTGGCGCGATGCCTCTCGCCACCGCTCGCCGAATGCCGGATGGCCCGAGGCAGCGATGGCCGGCGCTTTGGGGCTGCGCCTCGCGGGACCACGCAGCTATCACGGTTCGATTGTCGATGACCACTGGATGGGCGACGGCCGGACCGAGGCAACCGCCGGGGATATACGGCGCGCGCTGGCGCTGTATCGCATGGCCTGCCTGATACAGGCTGGCGCCCTGGCCCTCCTCGTTATCGCAACCCTGTGACACGCGGCGCGCACGCGATCTCGAGCATCCGATCGATACTGACGTGACACTCCAGATGCGCGGCCAGCGCGTCCAGTGTCTCATCGATATGAGCCTCGTATGCCAGGCCAGAGGCGGAAGCACCGAGCCGGGCAAGCCACGCCCGCCGCTGCAGATCATGGCCAAAAAGACCGTGAACGTAGCATCCGGCAATGCGGCCGCCGCCATCGATCGCGCCATCACCGCGCCCGTCGCTGAAGCGAACCATCGCATTCGCTGTGCCTGGACCGAACGTGCGACCAACGTGCATCTCATAGCCGTTGAATGGAATAGCGTCGCTGGTCGTCCTGCCCCCCGCCTCGCGCAACGTCTTGTTTCCTGTGAGCTCGGTCTCCACGTCCAGAAGGCCGAGCCCTTCGACGCTCGAAACCTCCCCTTCCACACCGCCGGGATCGGAAATCCGTCGTCCCAGCATCTGATACCCCCCGCAAATTCCCAGTACGAGGCCGCCGCGACGAACGTGTGCGGCAAGGTCTATGTGCCAACCTGTTGCGCGCAGCGCCGCGAGGTCGGCAATCGTCGCCTTGGAGCCTGGCAGGATCACGAGACTGGCATCGCCGGGAATCGGCTGTCCCGGCTGCAGCATCTGAAACGTGACCCCGGACTCGAGCCGCAGCGGATCGAAATCATCGAAATTGGAAATGCGGGGATAGGCAAGCACGACAATCGTGGCGCCACTCCCCGCCTCACGCCCGCTGAGCCGCAATCCGAGTGCATCTTCGGCCGGTAGATCACCGGCTCTATCGAAATGCGGAACGACCCCCAGAGCCTCCCAGCCGGAGCTTCGCGCGATGGCGGCTAGGCCGTCCTCGAACAGCGCGGGATCCCCCCGGAAACGATTGATGAGGAACCCGGCAACGAGCGCGGCATCCCCTGGCGCAATCACCGACTTGGTTCCAACGATGCTTGCTATGACGCCGCCCCGGTCGATATCACCGATGATCACCACCGGAACACCGACCGCCTGTGCAAATCCGAAATTGGCGATGTCGCCATCGCGCAGATTGATCTCGGAGGCGGAGCCCGCACCCTCCACCAGCACGACGTCGGCATCCCGGCACAGCTTGGCGAAACTGTCCAAGACCGGTACCATCAGACCCGCCTTCATCATCTGATAGTCACGCGCAGCGGCGTTGCCCAAGACACGGCCCTGCACGACGACCTGCGCGCCGATCTCGCTCTGCGGCTTCAGCAGAACGGGGTTCATGTGAACTGACGGCTCGACGCGTGCCGCGCGGGCCTGCAGCGCTTGCGCCCGGCCGATCTCGCCACCATCCATTGTGACGGCCGCATTGTTCGACATGTTCTGCGGCTTGAACGGCCGCACGCGAAGCCCCCGGTTTGCCAGCGCCCGCGCAAGCCCGGCGACGATCAGCGACTTTCCGACGTCAGAACCGGTGCCCTGGAACATGATGGCACGCATCGTTGCTCTCGCTGACTTATTGCCGTATTCGCCCGATGATTATGTCCGGATGCATAATCATGCATAAGATGCCGGAGCCTGTTTCAAAAATCGCTTTCCGGTCTGCCCCGGACCCACGCCTCGAATATGGGATCATCGAGGCGCCAGACGTCCTCCCACTTGTCGGCCAGCCGCAGGCGGGCCAGACGTTTCAGCGCGGATTGGATCGCCGAAGAGTTCCGGCACAACGGTCTTGCCTGTCAACTCGCGCATGCGTGCCACGCCGGCTTGGCCATAGATCTGGTCGACCTTTTCCGCCAACAGACGTGCGACGAGCCGCTGCGGCCCACTGAGCCCCAGCCACTGCTCCAGGAACCCGAACTCTTCCGCGATTTGCGCCTGCACCCGATCAACAGCACTCGCCTCGCTCAATCCGGGATTGAGAGCGATCTCGGTCAGCCAGCGCTGGAAGAACATCGGACTGCGGTCGTAGCGCTCGAACACCTCTATGGCGACGTCCCGGGCAACTTTTGCCTTGGATGTGGTACGCAACTGCTTGAGTTGGTGGTCGACGAAGCGGACATCCATGGCGGGCAGGTCGATCGGCGTCGCGAAGCGAAAGAATGGGGCTTGCCGCGCTGTGAACATGGCGCGCAGCCCCTGTTGCGACGAACCCGTGAACACAGCGGCCAGCCCCTCTCGGCGACGGTCTAGACTGGTGCGCAGCGCAGCGATCAGTTGCGCAGCACCCGCCGCCCGCGCGATTTCCTGAAACTCGTCGAACAGGATGAACGCAGGTTTGCGCGGTCGCGCCAGTCGCTCGCAGAACTGGTCCAGCAGCAGAAGGTGTGTTTCCGGGGATTTGCCCCGCAGGCTGGCGAGTTCGATCTCCATCTCGGTCCCGCCCGGCACCTTGACCTTGAATTTCGGCGCGAGGTCGCGCGCCGTCGCCGTCATCTGGCTCCACAGCGAGCCGGAGCGCAGCGTGCGGTCGAACTCGTAGAGCAATACCGCCAGCGGCGCGTCGATCGCCTGCCACAAGCTGACGTAGACCACCTTGTGGCCGCGTGCCTCCGCAAGCGGAGCAAGATCGTGCGTCAGGAACTGGGTTTTTCCCGTGCGCCGGGGACCGAATAGACTGAGCGCATTGGTCGGCCCGCCGGACAGAACGTCGTAGACGCGTTCGGCAAGCTCGATCCTGGGATAATGCCAACGTGCTCGGTTCATCATGCATGATTATGCCAATTTACATAATTATGCAACAACCCATAAACAAGCATAGTGAACGAATGACCTGACCAGAGACCGCTTCAAAATTCTATTCCCTCCTGAGCCTTCACACCGGCTGCGAAATGGTGCTTAACGAGGGTCATCTCGGTGACGAGGTCGGCTGCCTCGATCAGCTCCGGTTTCGCGTTGCGTCCGCTCACCACGACATGCAGCCCTGAACGCCGCGATTTGAGGCTGGCAACCACCTCGCCGAGATCGAGATGTTCGTAACGCAGGGTGATATTGAGCTCGTCGAGAATGACGAGACCAAACGACGTATCCGCCATCAACTCTTTTGCCTTGCCCCATGCCCGCTCAGCGGCGGCAACATCGCGGTCACGGTCCTGGGTCTCCCAAGTGAAGCCTTCGCCAAGCGTGTGCCATGACACTTGCTCGCCGAACCGCTCGATGGCTTTGCGCTCGCCGGTCTCCCAGGCTCCCTTTCCGAACTGCACGACACCAACCTTGATGCCGCGCCCCAGAGCCCGCAGCATCAGACCCCACGCTGCAGTTGACTTGCCCTTGCCCTTTCCGGTGTGGACGATGAGCAGACCTTTCTCGATCGTCTTCGATGCCACCTCGGCGTCCTGCACGGCCTTGCGATTTGCCATCTTCGTCTTGTGGCGCGCATCTTGGTCGGTGGGAGATGCCATTGGCGTACTTCCTTTTGCGATCACTTCAGGACGAGCGGCAAGCCGGCTGAGAGTAGGACGACGTGCTCGGCCACGCTCGCGATCCGTTGATTGAGCCAGCCTTGCGCATCCCGGAATCGTCTGGCGAGAGCATTATCCGGCACGATGCCGAGGCCGACCTCATTGGAAACCAGCACCAGCGCTCCGCGCGCCGCGCCTATCGCGCCGATCAGACGCGTGGTCTCTGCATCGACATCGCGCTCCGCCAGCATGATGTTCGACAGCCATAGCGTAAGGCAATCCACAAGCACGATACCCCGGTCCTCAGCGGCCGCCAGCACCTCTGCAAGCTCGAGCGGCGCCTCGATCGTGGTCCACGTCACATCGCGTCGCGCGCGGTGCACGGCAATGCGCTCACGCATCTCCGCATCAAATGCTTGCGCAGTTGCAACGTAGACCCGCGGCAGCGGAAACGTTTCCGCCAATCCCTCCGCATATCGGCTCTTGCCCGAGCGTGCACCTCCCAGCACCAATGTCACGCGGGGCAGCGCAGTGTTGGACACGAGCACGAAATCCTGTTGACGTTGAACTCTGTGTCCCTTTATCAAGGTCGTGACGGTTCCCCGCAAGGGGATTGAAAGGGAATGCGGTCATCGGGATCTGTTCCGTAATCCGCAGCTGCCCCCGCAACTGTGATCGGCGAGTTGACGGCCAATATGCCACTGGCAATCCTCGAGTGAGCCTCGAGGTAAGCTGGGAAGGCGGCCTGAAACAAGGACCCGAGAGCCAGGACATCTGCCGTCGACATGGCCGCTTTCTGACACACCGGGCGGGGTGCCTCGGTGAAATTGCTCAGAAGTTGCACTGATTCGAGGAATCAGGCTCCGTCGGGAGCGGCCAAAAGAACGAGCTGACAGCTCACCGACGGAGTGCCCGCATGCGCCAATCGAATTCGATCTATGGTGACTTGAAGCGAGCGATCGCATCATTTGCCATTACGCTGCCGATCTGGCTCGCGGCCGCTCCGGCAGGCGCGCAGGTCCTCGACGTTGCCCAACCCGAAGTGGAAAAGGGCAACTGGGAGTTCGTCACCCTCAACGGCTTTCAGTCCGGCCTGCCGCGCGACGATGCCGCAGCATTGCGGCATGATCACCAGCTCCAGCTCGGCTATGGCATCACCGACTATTTTGCCTTGAAGCTGATCGGCAATGCCGAGCGCCCACATGATGGCCGGCTGGAATTCACCGCGCTCGCCCTCGAGGGCACATTTCAATTCGCCAAGGCCGACAAGCATGGCTTTGCTGCGGCCTGGCTCACCACACTCGATTTCGGCACCCAATCCGACGGCACCAACACCTTGATTCTCGGGCCGATATTCAAGCAGCAGTTCGAGCCGTTCACGGTCGTGACCAACACCTTCCTGGAAAAGACATTCGGGCGAAATAGCGAGGACGGCATGACGTTCGCCTATGCCTAGCAAACGCTTTACGCCATCAACAAGCAGCTTTCCATCGGTATGGAAGGCGTCGGCTCGGTTCCCAATCTGGGCGATAGCCCCCCCGTATCGGAGCAGGATCATCGACTGGGCCCCATGCTGGCGCGCACATTCGAGATGGCAGGCAAGCGTGAGCTGACGGTCGAGACCGGCGTGCAATTCGGTCTGACCAGCGCGGCCCCGGTTGTGGCGCTCAAGCTCAATGCAAAGCTTGCGTTCGAGTAGAACTTGCTGATGGTATGCAATGTGATGCAGTTGGTCAGTTGCTGGGAGGAATGAGAATGTCGAACATGAACAGGTTGCCGGGCATTGCCATGTCCACGATCGCTGCCGCGATCGCATTGCCGAACGCCGCGCTCGCGCACCATGCGATGGATGGCATTCTGCCGGCCACCTTCGCCCAAGGGTTATTGTCCGGTCTCGGACACCCCATCATTGGCCTCGATCACTTTGCATACGTGATCGGCATAGGCGTGGTGGCCGCCGTCGCCGGCCTCGGTGTGGCGCTGCCCCTACTGTTCGTCGCCTTCATGTGTGCGGGTCTGTCACTCCACTTCACGGGGTTGAACATACCGGCGAATGAGCTGCTCATCGCAATGTCCGTCATACTTGTTGGCGCTGCCGTGGTCTGGAGCCGGGTTGCGGCCGGCGCCGCCCTCGCAGCGAGCGCTCTGTTTGCGATCGCCGGCACGTTGCACGGCTATGCCTTCGCCGAGTCGATCATCGGGGCAGAGGCGACACCGCTCGCAGCCTATGTGCTTGGGCTCGTCGTCGTGCAATCGGCCATCGCGTTGGGAGCCTACGCGCTGACGCGCGCGGTGCTTTCCGAAACGCTCGCCGTGCCGCGCGGGCTTCCGCGTGCCGCTGGCGCAATGATCATGCTCGCAGGCGTCTACTTTGCCGCCGGCGCAGCCGGCGTTCTCGGCTGACAAGCCATCACCGTGATCGGATCGAAAGTCGTGCGTAAAATGTCCGCGTCAAGCGATCAGATCACGGTTTATGTCTGCACGACATGCCGCCCGACCGGCGACACCTCCGAGCCGCGGCTTGGCGCGCGTTTCCATGCGCGCCTCACCGCCGCCGTTGCCGAACGAGGCCTCGATAGCGAGATCGCCGTATGCGCCGTCGAATGCCTGTCGGTATGCAAGCGCCCCGCTACCATTGCCGTTACGGGACCTGACCGCTGGAGCTACATCTACGGCGATCTCCCCGCGGACGTTGATGTCAATAGTGTGGTCGATGGCCTTGCGAAATTCCATCGGACAGCAAACGGCATCGTACCCTGGAAGGTGCGGCCGGATTTCATGAAACGCGGCATTGTCGCGCGTATACCACCGTTTCCAGGTGCTGCGCCGCTGCCTGATGCGTCACTGCTGCCGCCATCCGGCGAGGAGGGCTCCTGAGCCATGACCGAATTGGTTTCGCGACAATCCGGCTCCGGATCGTTGGCCAAAGTGCCATGCACGATCGTGACCGGCTTTCTGGGGGCTGGCAAGACCACGCTGGTCCGTCACATTCTGGAGACAGCCCGCGGCCGCCGGCTGGCCGTGATCGTCAACGAGTTCGGCGACGTCGGCATCGATGGAGAGATCTTGCGCGGGTGCGGGATCGAAAGCTGCAGCGAGGACGCCATCGTCGAGTTGTCCAATGGCTGCCTGTGCTGCACCGTAGCCGACGACTTCGTGCCTGCGCTGACGGGATTGCTGCGCCTTCCCTCGCCGCCGGAGCACATCCTGATCGAGACCTCTGGATTGTCCCTTCCTAAACCTCTTGTTCAGGCATTCAACTGGCCGGAGATCGCGTCTCGCGTCACCGTGGACGGCGTCGTTGCGGTCGTGGATGGCGCGGCGGTGGCCGCCGGCCGTTTCGCCGATGATCTGGAAGCTCTTGACCGCCAGCGCGAGGCCGATACCTCCCTGGATCACGACAATCCTCTGGAGGAGGTGTTCGAGGACCAGCTCTTGTGCGCCGATCTGATCGTACTCAACAAGGCAGACCTCATGTCCGCCGATGAGCGCAAGCGCATTGCCGCCGAGATCTCGGGTGCAATCCCCCGAGCAGTGAAGCTGGTCGAGGTGGCCAATGGAAAGGTCTCTTCCCATGTGCTGCTCGGCATCAGCGCTGCCGCCGAGAACGATCTGGTCAACCGGCCTTCCCACCACGATGGCGAGGACGACCATGACCACGACGACTTCGACAGCTTCGTCCTTGAAATCGGCGCGATCGATGCCCCCGAACACATCAGCGCGCGCATCCGGGATGCCGCCGAGGCGCATGACATCTTGCGCGTGAAAGGCTTCCTGGAGGTACGCGGCAAGCCGATGCGATTGCTGATCCAGGGCGTCGGCACGAGAATCCAGCACCAGTACGATCGCCCATGGAGAACGGGGGAGCCCCGATCCGGACGCATCGTCGTCATCGGCCGAAAGGGGCTGGATGCGCACGCCGTAAAGGCGGCGATCTCCGGCTAAACCAGCACATGCATCTGCTCGCAACCGAGTTAGCCGCACTGGATGAGGTCGAGACGGCAATCGATCTCGGACAAACGCCGGCGGACATCGTGGTCCTGTCTTTCGCCGACAGCGATCTCAATGCACTCGCTGTCGCCTGGAATGAATCAGTAGGCGAACTACCCACACTTCGCCTTGCCAGCCTCAAGCGTCTCAAGCATCCGATGTCGATCGATCTTTATATCGAGCGTGTCGCCCGCCATGCGCGGCTCATCATCGTGCGCTGCCTTGGTGGGCTGGATTACTGGCGATATGGGCTGGAGCGACTGGCCGCTGAGGCCGGCCGTCGCGGCATCATTCTCGCGGCACTGCCAGGCGACGATCGGCAAGATCCGAGATTGTCCGAGCTTTCGACCGCACCGCCTGCCGTGCTGGCAAAGCTCGATGTGTATTTCAGGGCCGGCGGCCAGACCAACGCGCTCCAGATGCTTCGCTATGCAAGCCATCTGCTCGGCCACGCCACAGACTGGTCGGACCCGATCCCGGCTCAAGCCGCTGCCTGGATCAACCAGGACGGAACCACGCTGCAAACCAGCGAGCCGTTACCCGGCCTCCCCATTGAACAACCACACGTACTCGTCCTTTTCTATCGCGCGCTGATTCTGGCTGCAGATACCGCACCCATACTATCGCTGATGGAAGCGCTCGAGCGCGAAGGCTTGGCAGTCCGCGCACTCGGTGTGACCAGCCTGAAGGACCCGGCCGCTGTGCTTACCGTCTCGCGCGCGATCGCGGCAGGAAAGCCGGCGGTCATCATCAACGCAACCGCATTCTCTGCGATGCGCGAGGGCGGTACGACCGTGCTCGATGCCGCCGATGTTCCGGTTCTGCAGGTCGTGCTGTCGGGAAGCGCACGTGCGGCATGGGCGGAATCATCGCGCGGGTTGTCGCCAACCGATATCGCGATGAATGTGGTGCTGCCCGAGTTGGATGGCCGCATCCTGACCCGTGCAATCTCGTTCAAGGCAGATAGCGGCGCCGATCCACGGCTGGAATTCTCCTACGTACGACACGAGCCTGAGTCCGGCCGCATAGGTTTCGTGGCCCGGCAAGCTGCGGCATGGGCGAAACTGGGCACGAAGCCGCCATCGTCCCGGCAAATTGCACTTGTGCTGTCGGACTATCCGGCCCGAGCCGGCCGTGCAGGCTATGCTGTCGGTCTCGATACCGCCGCAAGCACCACGGCGATAGCCGCAATGCTTGTCGATGCAGGCTACGACCTCGGTGCCGAACCGATCGGCATCGACGAGGTTGAGCACCTTCTTGCCGGACGCGCGGATCGGATGACTATTCCGCTTTCTGATTATCTGACCTGGCTTTACGAGCTTCCCCCCGACCTGCAGGCTCAGCTCTCCTCAGCATGGGGACAACCGCACGAGGACGACTGCTTCCGGGACGATGGTTTCGAGTTCACCGTCCTGCGCGCAGGCGCGCTGCTTGTGGCGCTGCAGCCGGATCGCGGCACCGCTGCAGAACGCAAGTCGGATTACCACGACGCAACGCTGCCACCACGCCATGCCTATGTGGCGTTCTATCTCTGGCTGCAACATGAGGCACGGATAGACGCGCTCGTCCATCTGGGGACACACGGAACACTGGAGTGGCTGCCGGGCAAGGCGCTGGCGCTTTCCGATGGATGCTGGCCCGAGGTGCTGCTGGGACCGACGCCGGTCATCTATCCCTTCATCGTAAATAACCCAGGCGAGGCCATGCAGGCCAAACGTCGCCTTGCAGCGGTCACCGTAGGGCATCTGACGCCGCCGCTTTCGGTGGCGGGGCTCTATGGCACAACTGCGGAGCTGGAATCCCTGGTCGAGGAATACGCGGACGCCGAAGGCCTCGACAGACGGCGGCTTCCCTTGCTCGAGGCGGAAATCATCGATCGTGCATGGTCGACTGGGCTCGCCATGGAGTGCGGCCTCAGCCGCGATATGCCGGTGCGCGATGCTATCGCGCTGCTCGATACCCGGCTGTGTGACCTCAAGGAGTTGTCGATCAGCGATCGATTGCACGTGTTCGGAACACCGGTGGATGAGCAAAGCCGGCGCAGCCTCGCCGACACCATCGTTGCCGCCTGCGCCGCCGTTTCCGGACATGAGCAGCTGGCCACCGCTTCCGTCGAGGCAGCAATTGTCGATTGTGCGGCAAACGAGCGGCAGGCACTTCTTGCCGCACTCGAAGGCCGCCGCGTACCACCCGGTCCATCTGGCGCCCCGAGCCGCGGACGCTTGGACGTGCTGCCGACCGGTCGAAATTTGACCTCCATCGATCCGCGCTCGATCCCGACGCGGGTCGCCGCCGCCATCGGCTCGCGCGGCGCCGACGAGGTGATCCGCCGGCATCTGCAGGATAACGGTGAATATCCGCGCGCCTTGGTGCTGGACGTCTGGGCGTCCGCGTCATTGCGAACCGGAGGCGACGACCTCGCACAAGCCTTGGCATATCTGGGCGCCCGACCACAATGGGAAGCCTCATCGAGCCGTGCGGTTGGTGTCGAGGTATTGCCGCTTGGCGCCCTCGGCCGCCCGCGCATCGACGTCACCCTGCGCGTATCGGGCCTGTTCCGCGACATATTCGAAAGCCAGATCGCGCTGTTCTGCTTGGCGGTGGATCGGGTCGCCTCACTTGACGAGGAGGATGAAGACAATCCTCTCGCATCTGCTCGACGCCGGGGACAAAGCCTTGCCCGAGTGTTCGGAGGCGCACCAGGAACTTACGGTGCAGCCAGCGCCGCTGCAGCATTGGAGACGCCATGGCAGTCCCGCGCCGAGCTTGGCGAGGCCTACCTGTCGAGCGTGACGCACACATTTGCCGGTGACGGAAACATCGCAGTTGCCGGAGATGCCTTCAAGGCGCGTATCGCGGCCGCCGATGCTCTCGTGCATCCCCAGGATGATCGCGAGCGCGATCTGCTGTCCGGTGACGGCGTCGCGGATTATGCCGGCGGATTTTCCGCAGCCGCCGCATCCATGGGCCACACGCCAGCGCTGTATCAATTGGATTCCTCGACACCGGATTCGCTCAAAGTCCGGACCATGGAGGAAGAGGTCGCGCGCATCGTACGCGGAAGGCTTGGCAATCCGCGCTGGCTGAATGGCATGCTCGAGCACGGAGCCCGCGGGGTTGCCGAAATCGCCCAGTCCGTCGATGCTCTGTATGCCTTCTCCGCCACCGCCGATGTCGTGCGTGCCCACGTATTCGATCTGGCACATGAGGCACTCATAGCCGACGAATCGATCCTGCTGCGGATGATCGAGCGCAACCCGCCTGCAGCGGAGATGATTGTCGAACGCCTGAGCGATGCGCTGCGCCGCGGAATGTGGGTGTCGCGGCGCAACGCGGTGGCAGAGGAGCTGACACGCGCGGGCCGGCTCGCACGCGCGGCCGTCGATACGCTGCGGGAGGTCAGCCGATGACCCATCCGACGGCAGCGATCAAAGGCAGATGTCCTGGCGCAGTACGCCCGATGATGAGCGGCGACGGCCTCCTTGTCCGCATCCGGCCGCGCCACGCAGCTTTGACACTTGCTGTCACCAAGGCCCTGGCAGACCTGGCCGCACGGTTCGGCAACGGTCAGATCGACCTGACGCGTCGCGCCAACCTGCAAATTCGCGGCGTCAAACCGACAACGCTTCAACCGCTGCAGCAGGCGTTGCGGGAGCTCGACCTGCTCGACGTCGCCCCCGAAGCGGAGGCCGTCCGCAACATTATCGTGAGCCCCCTTGCGGGGCGCGATCCATCCGCTCCCGCCGACGGGCGAAGCCAGACCGACCGGCTCGCGCGCGGGCTCGGCCGGGATGCTCGGCTATGGTCGTTGCCGCCGAAGTTCGGCTTTCTGATTGATGATGGAAGCGCCGTTCCGGTCCGCGGCACACGCATGGATCTCGCGATACATGCGCGAATATCGCATCATGGCGCGACCGAGTGGCATGTCCTTGCTGATGCGCCAGAGGGGCCTCGTTTGCTCGGCTCCGCAGCCAGCGCCGACGTCATGCCGATCCTGCTGGACCTGGCGCTCGCGTTCATCGAATTAAGCCGTACACATCCGGTTCGACGCATACGCGACTTGCCGGCCGCTGCGCGCGCGGCGCTTGATCGTGCGGCCACCGGCCGGCTCAAGCCCGCAACTGCGACAGAGGATGGCAGCGCGCACCGAACGGCAGCCGCGACAGGTATCATCATGCCCGCACACTCAGGCTCGCCATTAGCCGTTGGAATGGCCGCCCCTTTCGGGCGGCTCGAGGCTGGGACGTTGCGCCGTTTGAGCGACAGCCTTTCCTCGATCGATATCAGCGAATTGAGATTATCGCCGTGGCGCGCGGTCTATCTGCCCACGAACGGCGACATGGCGCAAGCCAACGAAGTGCTGCGGCTTGCCGAAAGCCTCGGTTTCATCACCGATCCGTCCGATCCGCGATTGCGAATAGACGCCTGTCCCGGTGCACCCGCATGTGCTTCGGCCAACGGTGAAACGCGAGGGCTCGCACTTCGACTGGCAGACTTGCTTCCCCGACATGGCCACCAGCAGATCCATGTTTCCGGCTGCTCGAAAGGCTGCGCCAGATCCGCACCCGCCGAGGTCGTCGTCGTGTGCGGCAAGAGTGGCTATCGTCTCATTCCAAACGGTCGCGCCGATGCCGAACTGGCGGCTATCCACGGCCCCGATGCGATCGAGGCCGCCGTCGCCGGCTCGATCGCATCCATCCGCAGACTGAATTCGACGGAGGCGCCGAATGACGCAACAGCGTGACTACATCCGCGACGGTGCCGAAATCTACCGCAACTCCTTCGCGACCATCCGGCGGGAAGCAAACCTGGCGCGCTTTTCTGGCATCGCCGAGAAACTTGCAGTCCGCATGATCCACGCCTGCGGCATGGTCGAGTTGGCCGATACGATTCGCATGTCCCCCGATTTCGCGCAGGCAGCCCGCAATGCTTTGCTCGCCGGTGCGCCGGTATTGTGTGACGCCAAGATGGTTGCCAACGGCATTACGCTGTCGCGACTGCCGGCGAACAACAAGATCGTGTGCACGCTAGCCGACCCAGCCGTGCCGGATCTGGCTGTCCGTATGGCCAATACGCGCTCGGCGGCGGCCCTCGAGCTGTGGCGGACGCATCTCGCTGGTGCCGTCGTCGCGATCGGCAATGCCCCAACTGCACTCTATCGCTTGCTCGATATGCTCGATGCCGGAGACGCCGGCATGCCGGCCGCCATCATTGGCGTGCCCGTCGGCTTCGTCGGAGCGGCGGAATCCAAACAGGCGCTGGCGGAATGGAACCGCGTACCTTGGCTGATCGTCGAAGGCAGGCTGGGCGGCAGCGCCATGGCAGTAGCCGCGGTCAATGCATTGGCGAGCGAGCGTGAATGAGTGCGCTGGACGACATCGCGGGCCGTGCCCGGCCCGGCACGTTGTACGGCATCGGCGTCGGTCCAGGCGACGTGCGATATCTCACGCTGCGAGCCGCAGGTCTCGTCGGCAGCGTCGACGTTGTTGCCTACTTCGCCAAACGGGGTCGCCCGGGCAATGCCCGCACGATCGTCGCGCCGCTGATCCAGGCCGGCCGCGAAGAGCTGCGGCTCACTTATCCTGTCACGGATGAAATTCCGGTTGCTGATCCGGCATATACCAGCAGCATCGCCGGTTTCTATCGCGAGTGCGCGGATCAGTTGTCTCACCTCGTGGCTGACGGCAGGTCCGTCGGGCTGCTGAGCGAGGGAGATCCATTCCTCTACGGCTCGTTCATGCACATGTGGCGACGGCTGAAGGATGACGTGCCCGTGGAGGTCGTGCCAGGTATCACCGCCATGTCCGGATGCTGGACGCGGGCCGATGTCCCCATTGCATGGGGTGACGACATCCTGACCGTGCTGCCCGGCACGCTGGCGGAGGATGAGCTTGTATACCGACTGCGGACGACTGATGCCGCAGTCATCATGAAAGTTGGACGCAATCTCGAAAAGGTACGCCGTGCACTCATGGCTGCCGGCATGACAGATCGCGCCATTTATGTGGAGCGCGGCACCATGCCCGACGAGGTCGTCTGCAAACTGAGCGAGTTCGACGGTCCGGCACCCTACTTCTCCCTGGTTCTCGTTCCTGGCCTCGGGAGGCGAATATGACGGGCACGCTCGTAGTCGTCGGGCTGGGGCCGGCCGGGCCGGATCTGATAACGGCTGCCGCCGCACAAGCGGTCGGCGAGGCGACGGATATCGTCGGCTACACCACCTACGTCCAACGCATTGCTGTACGGCCCGACCAGCACGTGCATGCCTCCGGCAACCGTGTGGAGATCGAGCGTGCCCGGCTGGCGCTGTCGCTGGCGGCCGCAGGCAAGCGCGTAGCCGTCGTGTCCGGCGGCGATCCAGGTGTATTTGCAATGGCGGCAGCCGTCTTCGAAGCGGTGGAGAGCGGCGAGGCACGTTGGCGCGGCATCGACATACGCGTCGAGCCCGGCGTCTCTGCGATGCTGGCGGCGGCAGCGGAAATCGGCGCACCGCTGGGTGGTGACTTTTGCGCGATTTCGCTCTCCGACAATCTGAAGTCCTGGGCGACGATTACGCGCCGGCTGGAAGCAGCAGCCGTGGCCGACTTCGTCATCGCACTCTACAACCCGGCGTCGAAAGCCCGGCCGCACCAGCTCGCCGAGGCGTTCGAGATCCTCCGGCGGCACAAATCCGCGGACTGTCCGGTAGCGCTGGTGCGGGCAGCCGGCGCACCGGATTGCTCAGTAAACATATCAACGCTGGCCGCTGTCGACGCATCGATCGCCGACATGCGCACGCTCGTCTTCATCGGTTCCTCGGCGACGCGGTGTCTCCAGCGCTCGAATGGCGCGATCTGGGTCTATACCCCACGCAGCGAGGAGGGTGTTGCGCGATGAGAGCGAAGCGCCTCGAGCCAGCTCAGCGCAGCGCAAGCAGAAACCAGCTCGTCGCCGCGCGGCTTATGTGGCCTGTCGATCATGACGACCTTCAAGCCCAATTCCCGCGCCGCGACTATCTTTGCATATGTTGCCTGCCCCCCGGAATTCTTCGACACCACGATATCGATCGCATTGCCCGACAGCAGCAACCTCTCCTCGTCGAGCCCGAATGGTCCACGCGCGAAAACGAAATCGATCTGCGGTGGCAATGCGATGTCGCCTGGACGCTCGATGAGCCGTGCCAGATAGCTGTGCTGCGGCGCATCGGCGAAGGCAGCGAGCTCCAATCTTCCCAGGCTGAGAAAAACCCGCGCTGGCGCCATTCCAAGCGCGGCAACCGCAGCGGTCACGTCGCCAACGACCGACCAGCGGTCCTCCCCCATTCGCTGCCACGGCTCCCTGACGACCGAGCCAAGCGGCATGCGCAGGCCAGCACAGGCGTCGACGGCGTTGCGGGATATCTGCGCAGCATAGGGATGTGTAGCGTCAACGACGGCGGCAATATCCTCCTCACGCAGCCACTTGATGAGTCCTTCCACCCCGCCGAACCCGCCGATACGCGTAGCGATCGGCTGTGCCTTGGGCATGCTCGTCCGGCCCGCCAGCGACAGAATCGGGACAAATCGGCGGTCCCCGGCCAGCAGACGGGCCAGTGCGGATGCTTCAGTGGTGCCGCCGAGTATCAGAATGCGCATCATCGGGAGAGGTGCCATGATCACTGACCCCGGACACTGCACCGCGCAGCGCTGGCTGTCCATCATCGGCATCGGTGAGGATGGTGTGGAAGGCCTATCGTCCGTGGCGAGGGGCCTCGTTTCCAATGCGCATCTGGTTGTTGGCGGGGCGCGGCATCTGGCACTGGCGCAAGATATCATAAGCTGTGAGACTCTGGTCTGGCCAAGTCCGCTCACCGAGGCCCTGGACGCAATCGAGCAGTTGCGCGGGAGGCCCGTCGCGGTGCTGGCGAGTGGCGATCCATTCCACTTCGGGATCGGACGCCAACTTGTCACGCGGTTCGGGACGGACTCGTTCCTGGCAATTCCCCAGCCATCCGCATTCAGTCATGCGGCGGCGCGCATGGGCTGGTCATTGCAGGATACCGCGCAGGTCTCGCTGCACGGACGCGCGCTCGAAGGCATTATCCGGCATTTGCACCCCGGCGCTCGCATACTCGCGCTTTCCTGGGATCGCTCGACACCCGGCAAGCTCGCACGACTGCTTGTCGAGCGAGGCATGGGCGGCTCGTCGCTCACCGTGCTGTCAGCCATGGGTGGACCTCGCGAGACGCGGTTTACGGGGATCGCGGAGGATTTTCCTGCGACCGGATACGACGACCTGAACACCATTGCCCTTGAGGTTCGCACCGGGCCCGAAGCTCTCCTGGTGCCATTCAGCACAGGTCTCGACGACGACCTCTTCGAGCACGACGGACAACTGACGAAGCGCGACGTACGCGCGATCACGCTTTCCGCGCTGGCGCCGCGTCAGGGAGAGCTGCTGTGGGACATCGGGCTCGGCGCCGGGTCGGTCGCAATTGAGTGGCTTCTGCATCATCACACGCTGGCCGCGATCGGTATCGAGGAGAGGCAGGATCGCGCGGCCCGCGCCAGACGTAACGCCGCCGCACTGGGCACTCCCGATCTGCGCATCGTGGAAGGCCGCGCGCCTGAGGCTATGGCTGGGCTGCCGCCGCCCGATGCGGTTTTCATTGGCGGTGGAATGTCGGACGATGGCGTGTTCGAAGCGGCATGGTCGGCGCTGAAGCCCGGTGGTCGCCTCGTGGCAAATGCAGTGTCGCTGGAAACCGAGGCTCGCTTCGTCGGGCTTCACGAGCGCTTCGGCGGCGAACTCATCCGGGTGCAGATTGCGCGGGCCGAGAAGGTCGGAACGATGACAGGCTGGCGCCCGGCGATGCCGATCACGCAATGGCGGGTGACGAAGACATGATCGTTGCAGGTATCGGTTGCCGGCATGGCGCAACGCAGCAGGACATCTTGGATGTCCTGGAATTGGCGGCCGCCCAGCGCGCGGTTGCCGTCGCAGATATCGCCGTGTTGGCAACGATTTCCGAGAAGGTACGGGAGCCCGGCCTCACCGCTGCCGCAAGCGCTCTCGACAAGCCGCTCCGCGGCCTCCCGCTTGAAGCGCTTGCGGCCGCGGCGCCGCATGTCGCCACCAGCTCGCCCCGCGTCATGTCAGCAATGGGCGTGCCTTCAATTGCCGAGGCCGCCGCTTTGGCCGCTGCCGGCCGCGATGCGCGACTGCTCGGTCCGCGTGCAGCCACGCGCGTTGCCACGTGTGCCCTTGCTACGAACGAGGGCCCGCAGAAAGGCGTATCATGACGGTACATTTCATCGGCGCGGGGCCAGGCGCCGCGGACCTGATAACGGTGCGTGGACGCGATCTCATCGCGCGCTGCCCGGTCTGTCTCTATGCCGGATCACTGGTGCCGAAGGCGTTGCTCGAGCATTGTCCGCAGGGTGCCCGTATCGTGGATACGGCGCCGCTGTCGCTCGACGAGATCGTCGACTTGTGCGCAGCGGCAACGCGCAGCCGGCGAGGACGTTGCCCGGCTGCATTCCGGCGACTTGTCCGTATGGAGTGCGCTAGGCGAGCAGCTTCGCCGGCTCGATCGCGCGGGAATTCCGTACACGCTGACGCCCGGCGTCCCGGCCTTTGCCGCCGCCGCGGCCGCGTTGCATCAGGAGTTGACCCTTCCCGAGCTTGGCCAGTCGGTTGTGCTGACGCGAACGTCCGGCCGCGCCTCGGCCATGCCGCCAGGCGAGACACTGGCTAATTTCGCGACGACGGGTGCAACGCTTGCAATCCACCTTTCGATCCACGTGCTGGACAAGGTCGTGGCCGAGCTCATACCTCACTACGGGCACGATTGCCCGGTGGCTGTCGTCTATCGGGCATCCTGGCCGGAACGAGCGGGTGATCCGCTCCACGCTCGCGGCCATATCCGCCGAGATCGCACGTGAACCGATCGAACGAACTGCGCTGATCCTTGTCGGGCGCGTGCTCGGCGCTGACGATTTCCGCGACAGCGCGCTCTATGATGCGAGCTATCAGCGGCGCTTCCGCGGGAGAGGCGATTGATGTACCGGCTAGTTCCAGCGCCCTATCAGACGACCCTGCCGATCGAACACGACAACCTCCAGCGCAATGCCGGTACCGTCGAGAACTGCCGCGGCAGTGGTCCAGGCGGAGCGTGCAACGATCTCGCCGACCGGAACTCCCCGCCGCTCTGCCTCTTGAAGCACCTCCAGCGCGGTGTTGGCGCTGCGGGTCAGACCGACGAGATCGGCAGGCGCGTGCTCTTGTTCCAACTGCTGAGCCAGCCATGCCAGATCGACACTGCCGCTGCGGGAGTGCAGATCGAGCAGCCCTTGGCCCAGCTTCGTCATCTTCGCAAAACCACCGGCGATCGTGATACGCGGCACCGGATGGGCACGCACATGCTTGAGCAGGCCGCCGACGAAATCGCCCATATCGATCAGTGCGCCTTCGGGAAGGCCATAGAGATCCTTGACCGCCTTCTCGGACGTAGAGCCGGTAGCCCCGGCGATATGCCGAACACCGGTCGCCCTGGCAACATCGATGCCATAGTGGATCGAATGAATCCACGCCGCGCACGAATAGGGAATCACGATTCCCGTCGTGCCGAGAATGGAAATGCCGCCAAGTATGCCGAGCCTGGCGTTCATCGTCTTCTGCGCCAGAGCCTCCCCCCCAGGCACCGAGATCTCGATGCACACGTCCGGGCTGGCGCCGAATGCAGCGACGACCTCGGCGACCGCCAGGCGCATCATCTCGCGCGGGACAGGATTGATGGCAGGTTCGTCTGGCGGAATCGGCAGGCCCGGCTTGGTGACCATCCCCACGCCGGAGCCGGCACGAAACACAACGCCCGATCCCGGCAGGCCCCTGCGTATGGTCGCCTTTATCAGCGCGCCGTGCGTGACGTCCGGATCGTCCCCCGCATCCTTGACAATCCCGACAGTAGCGCTGTCATCGCCAATGTGCGATGTGGCGACGGCGAAGGCGACGCGCTGGCCGCGCGGGAGCGCAATCTCGACAGGATCGGGAACGCACCCGGTGATCAGCGCCTCATAGGCAGCGCGCGTTGCCGCAGTAGCGCATGCACCGGTCGTCCAGCCGCGCCGCAATTGGCCGGCAGGCTTGCCCCGGTTTATCGCCCCTTCCTCACTCAATCGACACTCCTTCGATCCGCCGGGATATCTAGCACATGCCGCCAATGAATCTCGAACCGGCCGATCTGCTCGAGATGCCGGACTTTCCGCCAGGGGAGGTATGGCTGGCCGGAGCCGGCCCCGGTGATCCTCGCCTCCTTACGCTATTGGCGCTCCATGCCATCAAGCGTGCCGACGACATCGTTCATGATGCGCTGGTTGACAAGCGGGTATTGCAGCTCGCCCGTCCAGGTGCACAGATGCATTTTGCAGGCAAGCGCGGCGGAAGGCCATCTCCTCGCCAGCACGACATCAATGAAACGGTGATTGCGCTGGCGCATGCGGGCAAGCGGGTGCTGAGGCTCAAGGGCGGCGATCCATTCGTGTTCGGACGTGGCATGGAAGAGGCAATGGCGCTGTGCCGCGCCGGCATCCGCTTCCGCATCATTCCCGGCATCACGGCCGGGCTGGGCGGTGCGATGCTGGCCGGTGTCCCCAGCACGACGAGAGACACCAACTACGCGGTGATTTTGGCGTCCGGCCACCGTGCTCCAGGCGCCAGTGAAGCGCAGGACTGGGCCGCGCTCGCACGCACCGGACAGCCCATCGTGCTCTACATGGCGATGGCGAATCTGGCCGAGATAACCGGCGCCTTGATGCGCGGCGGCCTAGCAGGCGATACCCCGGTTGCCGTCATTGCCTCCGCCACCGCCTCCAGCCAGCAGGTGGTCGACACCACGCTGCGGCACGTCGTGGCCGAGGCCAATGTCCGCGAAATGGGAGCTCCTGCCATCGTCGTGGTAGGCGCAACAGCCGGGCTTCGCCAGCAACTCTTGGACGGCATGGTGCCGTGGACCTGACAGCGATGAGCGCCGTTCCGGGATTGATCGTCGCCGCACCGCGATCCGGCGCCGGAAAGACGACGGTGACACTCGGACTGCTGCGGGCATTGAGGAGAAGCGGCCTCGTCGTTCAGCCCTTCAAATGCGGGCCTGACTACATCGATCCGGCCCACCACACCGTGGCAGCTGGGCGAACGAGCTTCAATCTCGATACCTGGGCCATGCGCGCCGATGCCATCCATCAACTCGTGGCCGAGCAGTCGATTGGAGCCGACCTGGCCATTGTCGAGGGCGTCATGGGGCTGTTCGATGGTGCGGCAGGAGAAGGCTCGTCCGGCAACGGCTCGACGGCAGATCTCGGCGCCTGCCTGGACTGGCCCGTCGTGCTGGTGCTGGACGTGGCAGGACAAGCAGCAACTGCCGCGGCCATCGCATTGGGATGCGCGCACTACCGCGATGACGTGAGGTTGGCCGGTGTCATCCTCAATCGCGTTGCAAGTGATCGTCACGAGGCCTTGATCAGACCGGCATTCCAGAAAATCGGAGTGCCCGTGCTGGGGTCCGTCGCCCGTAGCGAAGCATTGGCGTTACCGGAGCGGCATCTCGGCCTCGTGCAAGCTAGCGAAATCTCGGCGCTGGATGATACGCTCGACCAGCTCGCGGATACGATAACGGCGGCAGTGGATCTGTCAGCACTGCAGCGCGCGGCCCTGCGGTCCCAATCCCGGCCGCCCAGCGAGCCCGGACGATCGGTGGCCGGGGTGCCTCCGCCGGGACAGCGGATCGCTTTGGCGCAAGACCGCGCGTTCTCTTTCGTCTACCCGCACATCGTCCACCATTGGCGTCAGGCCGGAGCTGAAATCGTGCCGTTCTCGCCACTGGCAAACGAGGTCCCCGATGCCAGCGCCGACGCGGTTTGGCTGCCGGGCGGATATCCGGAGTTGCATGCCCACACGCTTGCCGCCGCAGACAAGTTCTTCACTGCCCTTGCCGCATCGGCGCAGCGCGGGGTTTCCATTCATGGCGAGTGCGGAGGCTTCATGGTGCTCGGCGATGGCCTGGTGGACGCCGACGGACGCCACCACCGAATGTCGGGTTTGCTGCGTTTGGAGACGTCTTTTGCCCAACGACGCCTGCACCTGGGCTACCGGCGCGCCAACCTGCTCGCAGATTGTGCCCTGGGACGGAAGGGCCAGATGGTGGCCGGGCACGAATTTCACTACACATCAGCGACCAAGCTCGACGATCAGCCGCTTGTCACTTGCACCGATGCCGCAGGCGAGGCCGTGACGGAGCACGGCTTGAGGCGCGGCTCCGTCAGCGGCACATTCTTCCACGCCATTGACCGCATCGCGACCTGACAGCCGCCGCCGCTCCGCGAAGCCTACTTCTTGCCCTTGCCACCACCACCACCAGCTGCCGTCGTGGCCTTGACCACCTTGTCGACCAGATCCTTCGGCGTTGCATAAAGCTTGGCGATGATTTCGCCCACCTTGGCGCCCGACTTCGGCTTCGGCTCCTGTCCCCGCTTGGTTGCGTCGGCGATATAGCCCGCCTCCTTCACGGCCGCGTCGAAGGCCTTCCTATACATGGCCACCATTTGCGGTGGTGTGCCCGGCGGCAGCAGCAGCGCATGGTTGACCTGCCATGGCGCCATGTAGAACCGAACCATGTTCTTGTGCTCTTCCGACTTGGCGAGGTCAATGAGACGCGGCACGCCCTTCAGCGCGGGATCAGCCTCCAGCGCCAACTGCACCAGAATGTTGAGCTTCTTTTCTCTCAGCCAGTGACCGTGCGAGGCCTGCACTGAAGAGTACTGATTGCAGTATCCCTCGGTTTCCTTCCGCTCGATGGCGAGCATCGCCTGCGCACCCCGGAACCCATGGATGACCTTGAACTTCGTGCCCGCGATGGCGTTCACCAGCATGGCGCTACGTGCCGCGCTCGAATTGGTCCCCGAAGAGGAAACCGGTGTGTCGTTGCGCCTGGCATCCTCGAGCGACTTGATGCGGGACTCGTGCCAGACATAGCAGACCGCGTCGCCTTCATGCAGGCTGCCAATCCAATGGAATTTCGGTATCTCGTACTTGAGGTTTTTCTGCTGCAGCAGCGGATTCATGATCGGCCCGGCATTGACCAAGCCGAAAGCCGTGCCGTCCTTGGCCGCGGCATTGAACACGAACTGCGCGGCTTGCATACCGCCGGCACCGCCCATATTCGAGGCGGCAATTGCCGGCTTGCCGGCCAGATGCTTGTTCAGATACGGCAGAAAAGTGCGCGCCGCCGCGTCGATGCCGCCGCCAGCGCCGCCGCCGATGTAGAACGTGACAGTCTTGCCTTCGAGCGTCTGTGACTGCGCCGGGGCAGCCGCCCCGAGCGCGAATGTGAGCACCACCGTGAGGCCGGCGATAGCCCCATTCGAAACCCTTGTATGACTGCCGTGCATGCGTTTCATCCCCGTGCAAATTTTCGCTTATTCCCGCGGCATTTTCCGCACAGGGAAACCATAGTGGTTCCCGCCCTTGAGGCAACCCGCATTCTGCCGTGGCACATCATGAAGACGTTCGATAGCTTGAAGACCGATCACAGCGGCAAGCAAGGTGGGCACGAAGCGGCATGAAAATGTTCTCTTACCGGAAGCGCCCGGTGCACTTGGGCCCCTACCCGATGGAGCTGATCCCTCGGCAGTCGGCGATTCCCGATATGTCCGCGCTGTCCCCGTTCGAGCCCGTCTCCTACACCGACGAGGCAAGACCTGAATCTTTGATCCACGCGATGGGTCGCTACATCGGCATGTTCGACGTCGTTCGCGACGGCGCCGTGATGCCCCTCGCCGATGTCCCATCCGATCCCCAGGAGCGCTCGGATCATCTGAAGGCGGCCGGATACTATTACGATGCGACGCAGATGGCGATTTGTCCGCTTCTGCCGGACATGCATCTTGCGACGCCAGTGCGCAATCCCGCGATTGCTGGACTGGTCGCCGAGCTTGAAAAAGGCCAGCCGAAGACTTTCACGGCCGGCATCGACGTCATCTATTCGGATGTGTTGGAGTTGGCACGCAAGCAACTTGGTCCCGTCACGCATCACACGCATGCGATCGTGATCCTGATCGAGTACACGCGCGATCCGCGACTTGATGAACCGGGCACGGAATGGTTCGTCGACACACAGGCACAGCGGGCAGGCGTGCTCGGAGCCAATGCTGCAATCATCTTGTCGAGCTATCTGAGGACGCTGGGCTTCGAAGCGCGCGCCCATACTGTGACGACGAGCGAGGTCGATCTCAACCGGCTGGCAGTCGCATCGGGGCTTGCGCGCCTGGCGCGCCGAAACGGCAAGACAGTGATCGAGCATCCCTACATCGGCTCGAGGTTCGGCCTGGCCGCCGTGACGACCACGATGGAACTCGCACCGGACAAACCTCTGGCACCGCCGGCCGGAATCGTTTCCCGTCTCAACAGTCACGGCCCCGCATGGTGGCTGGGCAAAGGCACGGCCAAGAGCGCTTTCAACCGCGAGCCCTATGGCAAACGCGATTTCTACATGGGCGCATATCCATTCGAGAAGCTGAAGCGCGTCGAGACACCGACCACGTTCATAGACGAGCCACGGGTTCCGCGGTTTCCCAAGCGTGCGGATTTCTTCGCTCGCGCCATTTTCGGCGACATGGGCAAGGAGATGCAGAACAACGCCAAGGGCGGGTTCTACGTACTCAAATCGGCCATCGGTGCGTGCGCGCGCCGGGCGCTTGGGGCATTGCTTCTGCTGCAGCACGGCGAGGCGCGCGGCCCCGTCTCCCCCTCTGTCGCCGACCCGCAACGAAACGCGCTAAACGTGAAAGCAGCCTCCTACTACATGGCGACGGATGCCGTCGGGCTGTCGCGCTGTCCAGAGTGGGCCTACTACAATCACGACGCCGCCGGTAATCCGATGCCGGCCTACCACAAGAACGCGATCTCGATGCTCTACGATCAGGGCCACGAGACCTTCGAGGGCGCATCAGGCGACGACTGGATCTCCGTGGCACAATCAATGCGGGCCTATCTCAGGTTCTCGCTGATCGGCGGCATCATTGCCGAGCAGATCCGAAGGCTCGGCTATTCCGCACGCGCACACACGGTGCTCGACGGCGACGTGCTGCAGCCGCCGCTGCTGCTGCTTTCGGGCCTGGGGGAGGTCAGCCGCATCGGCGAGGTGATCCTCAATCCATACCTTGGCCCACGCCTCAAGTCCGGCGTGGTCACGACAGATCTGCCGTTTACGTACGACAAGCCGATCGACTTCGGTCTGCAGCGCTTCTGCGAAGGCTGCAACAAATGCGCACGCGAGTGTCCGTCCGGTGCCATCACGGCGGGCCCCAAGCTGATGTACAACGGCTATGAGATATGGAAGTCCGACGCCGAGAAATGCGCGCGCTATAGAATTACCAACCAGGGCGGCGCGATGTGCGGCCGCTGCATGAAGACCTGCCCGTGGAACCTGGAAGGACTGTTCTCGAAGTCACTCTTCAGGTGGGTTGCGATGCGGCTGCCGCGGCTGGCGCCGGCCATCGCCTGGCTTGACGACCGGCTGGGGCGCGGCGGCATCAATCCGGTCAAGAAGTGGTGGTGGGACACCGAGCTCGATCGCGACGCCGGCCGGCATGTGAAAGCGCGCACCACCCATGCGCGCGGCCTCAATCTCAATCTCGATCTCAAGTACGAGGACCAGACGCTGGCGGTCTATCCCGCCGACGTCATGCCGCCGCCCTACCCGGTACCTCACCCGGTCGACCGTGAGGCAGGCATCGCGCGCTACAAGTCGCTGCTGACACCGAATGCCTACAGGGCACGGCTGCAGCGGGGAGAGACGGACGCACTGACCCCGCAATGGAGACTTCCCGATGGCCCGCCGCCGGTGTTCCCCGTGATCTTGAAAAAGCGCGATGACATGACCGCGGACACAGCGCGTTACGAGTTCGTCTCAGCGGATGGCGCCTCGTTACCTGATTGGGATGCTGGCGCCCATGTCGATGTTGTAATCGCGCCGGAGTATCTTCGCCAGTACAGCTTGGCTGGGAATCCTGCGGACACGTCGAAATACGTGCTTGGCGTCCAGCGTGAGCCGCAGGGACGCGGCGGCTCCATGCTGATGCACAGGGCTTTTCGCGAAGGACGCCGCGTCTTCATCTCGCCCCCTCGCAACCATTTCCCGCTGCAGGAAGCAGCCACGCACACGCTGCTGTTCGCGGGAGGCATCGGCGTAACCCCGATGCTGACGATGGCGCACCGGCTCCACGCGCTTGGCCGCGGCTTCGAGCTGCATTACTCATCGCGCAGCCGCGAGACGGCCGGCTTTCTCGACGACATCGAGGCCGCGCCCTGGAAAGACCGGGTACATATCTACCTCAGCACGGAAGGGACGCGCGCGGATCTGGGCCGGCTCATTCCGCCCTACCAGCCGGGCCTTCATCTCTACACGTGCGGTTCAGAGCGCTACATGAACGGCATCTATGCCGAGGCGGAGGCAAAGGGCTGGCCGGAAGAAGCTTTGCACAAGGAGTACTTTTCGGTTCCGGAGGCGCCCGACTACGTCAACACGCCATTCAGGCTGACGCTGGCCGGGCAGGGACGCACGTTCGAAGTCCCGGCGGACAAGCGCGCCACGGACGTGCTCTTGGAAGCCGGCATCAATGTCGACATGAAATGCTCCGACGGCATCTGCGGGGTGTGCGCGGCAACAATAATATCCGGCGATGTCGAGCACCGCGACCATGTGCTGAGCAGGAAAGAGCGCGAGACCAGGATCATCCTGTGCTGCTCGCGCGCCAAGGAGGAGGGAGGCGAGATCGTCGTCGATCTCACGTGAGCTTCGCCCACGCCTTGGTGGCTTCCTTCAACCGGGCTCGGTGTTCCTCCGGCAGCGTCTTGACGCCGCCGACCGCCTCGGCAGTCGCAGCCAGCAGCTCGGACAGCAGCTGATAATGGATATGGAACCCGACATGACGCTTCTCGCCATCCTCGCGCATGAGGTGCAGGTGAATACCTTCTTCATCCGCAGTAACGTCGTAGCGGCTGCCGCGGCCGAATGTCCCGTGATAGAACTTGTCGGGAAAGTCGATAGCCACCTCGGCCTTGTCGATGATCGGTTTTGACATCTGTCTCCTTTATCGTTGCGAAATATTGGCGATCGCTGCTCAACGACTATTCGAGAGACTGTTTATGTAGGCCACGATCTCGTCGATCTCGGTATTCGAAAGCGAGAATTTCGGCATCTCGTCATGTGGCGCGAAGATCCCGCGCGTCAGGGGCTCCCGCAGCGCCATGGCCGGATGCTGCGCATGAAGACCACGAAACGTTGGCGCTCTTGGATTGGGACTGCGCAGTTGCTTGTCGATCGCGTGGCAACGCGCACAATGCGTTTCCGCCAGTTTGCGCCCCTGCTGCACCAGCACCGCACTTTCCGCCACCAGCGTGCCGGCCGCATCCAGGCGGATGAGTGCATCTTTGGCTCCCGTCAGGCTCGGGTCGAGCAGCAAGGCACGCCTGAAATCCGCCGCGGCCTCTGTTTTGCGGCCATCCGCTTCAAATGCATATCCACGATTATTGTAGGCCAGTGCGTAGATCGGATTGATCGCGATTGCAGAGGTGTAGTCGTTGATCGCCATGTCGAGGTTGCCGGCCTTGCGATGCGCCAGCCCACGGTTGTTGTAGGCACTGGAGCTGTTCGGGCTGATCTCGATGGCTTTCGTGAAATCCTGAATCGCGCCGCCGGAATCACCCTTCACCAACCTGGCATGGCCGCGCCCGTTGTAGGCGATCGCCGAGCGTGGACGCGCAGCAATGGCCGCGCTGTAGTCGTTGATGGCTGCATCGGCGTTGCCCTTTTCGATGTAGACGAGGGCACGGCGGATCAGCGACTGGCTATCGGCCGGAGCCAGCTTGATAGCCGACGTGAGGTCGGCGATGGCCTCATCGAGCGCACCAGCATCGGCGCGGGCGTTGCCGCGGAGGCGAAAGGCCGTAGCTTTGTCGGCCTCCGATGCGGCTCTGTCCTCGATCACGCGCGTGCAGGCCGATAGACGCAAATGCTGGTCGCGACTCTGACGGCAGTCGGCGATGGTGTCCGCTGACGTGGTTGGCGTTGTCGCAGTCGCGTACAAAATGGCGATTGCCACCGTTGCCGCCAGCCTGCCGACCGTGTGTCGTAACGTCATCGAGCCATTCGCCCCCTGAACCGGCGGGTTGTTCCCGATTGTGTTCTAGCCCTAGCCATGGAGCCGCCGGCTTGAGGCAAGTCAATCCAGCGCAAGGCCAAGCGAGCCCTATGTCAGCAACTGTGGAGATAGTCGTGCTCACGGGCGCACGGTGTGGTATTTGCGAAATATGACCCGCAAACGCATCGCCATCCTGATTTCCGGCCGCGGCTCCAACATGATGTCGCTGGTCGAGGCCGCCGCCATGCCGGATTACCCGGCCGAGGTCGTTGCCGTGATCTCCAACAGTCCCGACGCAGCAGGTCTCGCCTGGGCTGCGGAGCGCGGCATTGCGACCGCGGAGGTCGACCACAAGCGGTTCGCGAGCCGGGAAGCCTTCGAGGCAGAGCTGCATCAGACAATCACCGGAACAGGCGCGGAGCTGGTTTGTCTGGCCGGCTTCATGCGGGTCCTGACCTCAACGTTTGTCGGCCGCTGGCAGGGCCGGTTGATCAATATCCATCCCTCACTGCTGCCATCCTTCAAGGGGCTCCACACGCACGAGCGAGCGCTGCAGGCGGGCGTGACCATAGCCGGCTGCACTGTGCATTTCGTGGTGCCGGAGATGGACGCCGGCCCGATCATTGCACAGGCTGCGGTACCAGTGCAGGCGGGTGATACGGCCGAGACCCTCGCGACACGAATTCTCGCCGTTGAACATAAGATCTACCCGCATGCGCTGGCACTGGTTGCGGCAGGCGTTGTCTCGATGAGGGACGGCCGGGCCGTTGGCCATCCACAGGTGATTAACCACACTGAATGCCTGATCTCGCCGCCGCTACAGCAGAAGGCGTAAGGCATCTGGTCTTGACGCGCCAACCTGCCGCTATGGACAGGCAACTGGCGCAGGTGTTACCTGCCGGTTGGCCGGTATCGACATTTCGTGCGGTTCTGCTGCGATAATCGCAGCGCCGCCGGTTGATCCGCCATTGGAGCCGCGGCCACAGTATGGATGGTACGCTGTTATCGATGGCATTGCGTTCGGGCCTGTACGGAACATTCGTTCCGGCCGGCCAGATCCGGAGCGACACGCACTATGACTGCCATTGACCAGCCATCTCATACCCAGGGTCTGGGCGAAGAATCGAGCATCTGGTTCAAGCTGACGCCGCTTCTCCGCGGCAACCCGCACAACCCGATGCAGTCGCTGTTGGAGCTGACCCAGCGCTACGGCGATAGAAATGGCGGTGTGATCGCGGTCACGATGGCCAACCAGCGCGTGGTGTTTCTCACCGAGCCGGATCACCTCAAGCACGTACTGGTCTCCAAGGCCGACACGTACATAAAGTATTTCGACGGCCTCAAGCCGATCTTCGGCAAGTCGATGATCACCCACGACGGTGCGGTGTGGAACAAGATCAGGATGCCGCAGCAGCCTGCGTTCCATCCCGATATGTTTGCCGAGTACATCCCCTACTTCCTGGCCGCTATCCGCTCGAAAATGGACACCTGGGCAGTTCTGGCGCGCTCGGGCGAGACGGTGGAGATGGTCGAGCAGACCTGGACGCTGGCTGCCGACATGATCTGCAAGGCGCTGTTCGACCGCGACATGCCGTTCAATCCGCACGTCGTGTTCAAGTGCGTCAAGACCTATACCGATGTGATGAACCACAAGTCGATCCGGCTGCGCCGTCAGGCTGGCGAGCTGGTGGAGATGACCGACGAGGATGCCGCCAAGTCGATGGAGGTATGGGCTTCCGTCCCGCCCGAGGTGATCGCTGCCGACCCGCGAGAGCATCGCGAGCGCACCCTGTTGAATATGATCGAAGCTGCAGTTGCAGACCCATCGATTCCCGAGTTCGACCGCCAGCAGGCCGTCGACGAGATCAAGCAATATCTGTGGGCGGGCACTGAGACGACGGCGCTGACGTTGGCCTGGGCGCTCTATCACGCCTCCAAGCATCCAGAGACGGCCGAGCGCATCCGCCGGGAAGGAGAGGCGGTCTATGGTGACCGCGAGCCCACGGCGGCCGACTATTCGGGGCTCGCCTATACCCGGGCCGTGATCCAGGAGACGATGCGCATCTACCCCCCGATCTGGGGTTTGATCAGGGTCGCGGCAGCGGAAGATAAAATCGCCGACACCGACATCAAGCCCGGCGATCGGATAGTCATGTTCGCCTATGGCGTGCACCACAGTCCGAAATACTGGGACAATCCGGAGGAATTCCGGCCGGAGCGCTGGCTGGGCGACGCGGCCAAGAAGCGTAAGCCCTATACCTATGTGCCGTTTGGTGGCGGCAAGCGTTCCTGCATCGGCGGCGCGATGAGCCAGGTCGAGAATGTGCTGGCCCTGTCCATGCTGCTGCGTCGGTTCCGGCCCGAGTATGTCGGCGACGAGCCGCCCGGCATTCACGCCACCGTCACGCTATGTCCGAAGGGCGGCCTGCCGTTCCGGATCCGCGAGCTGAGCTGAGTGCGCTACGGACAAATTGCCGGCAGACCGAACCCCGGCGCTCACCGCCAGGATCTCCAGACCGCCGGCGATGGCCTGCTCCCAGCTGAGCCGGCTGGGTCTGGCAAGCCGGCGATTGCTGACCGCTAGTCCCGGATTGCCGTCATCGGGCCCGGCCAGCCGATCCGGAATGTGGATGAACCCGCGACGCGGCCCGATGTGACCAGCGTGACCTCTTGCCTCGGACAGCGAGTGATACAGCACAGCATTGCAGAGATAGCCGCCTGCGTCGCGTGACAACTGCACCGGGATGGCAAGCCGGCGCAGACTTTCGGCGATTTGCGAGGTGGGCAGCGTTGCCCGCATCTCATCCGGTCCATCCGGCAGAACACATGGATGCTCGGGCTCCACGCCACAAGCATCCGGGGTAATGGACCGGACGTTTCGTGCGCGCGTCTCCACAACGAATCCGGAGGCACGGCGCGACACCCCGAAATGCACCGCGAGTGACGGCTGAAGCGCCTCGAGCAGTTCAGCAAGGCGGACCGGCCCAGCCTTCCATTCCGTAGGCAATGTCTCCGCCACCAGCCGGTAGCCTGGCAGGCGGCGCCCCGCGGCCTTGGCCAGGCCATCCGCGAGCAGGCTCGAAGCATTCTCGGGCTGGCCGGGAAACGGGCCGAAACCCGTAATCAGAATGGTCGGTCGGTCTCTGGTCATAGCTTGCGGCGATGCTCTTCTGTCCATCGTCTCAAGATGAGGCGAGGAACAGCCGCATGCAAGAGAGCTGGGATAGCAAAGCAGTCACGGACGCGCCTGCCGCTGGGAAAGAGTACCGGCAACAATCGCAAGCACCACCATGGCCGCGCCGAGCAGCTGCACGGCCGTGACCCTCTCTCCGAGCCAGAACACCGCTAGCGCCAAGGCTGTTGCAGGCAAGGCGGCAGTCGCCAGACCAGCAGCCCACGTCGGCAAATAAGGAGCCCCAAGATACCACAACACCGTGGCCAGGATGCTCGCGCTCAGGCTGTACCACACCACCAGGAGCCAGATGTCGGGCTTCACCGCCGCCGGATCGAACGATGGCAAGCCGGTTGCCAGCAGCGGCAGGCAAACGACAAGGCTGACGCCAGCCACTGCAAATGACAGCCGCACCGGCCGGATCAGCTGGCCCATTCTGCGGGATACCAGCACGAACGTGGCTTCGCACAGCACAGCCAGCCCGACCAGAAGGTTGCCCGCGAGCGTGGCCGTCGCCCTCTCCAACGCGGTCACCTGAATCAGTGCGACACCTGCAACGGCCAGGACGACCATTGCGACCTCCCCGGGGCGCGGCCTATCGCCCAGCGCCGCGCCCATTGCAACAACAACGGCCGGAAGGCTGGCCGTGATGATGCCGGCATCGACGGCGGAGGTGCGCTGCAGCCCCGACAGCAGAAAGGCCGTAAAGAGCACGGAGCCGAACACTGCCAACGCCAGGACGCCTGCCCAGCCGCGCCATGACAAAGCGGCGAGGCTCGGACCGGCTTCGAGCGGCACGAGCATGGCGAGAACGACAGTTGCCAGGGCGAATCGGATCAGCATGAACGCTTCCACCGGCAGCTCGCTGACGATCGCCTTGCCGAAGGGGACGTTGGCTCCTCCCATCGCCATTGCGGCGAGCAGGCAGATCATGGCGAGAAGGCGCGGCATCGGTTGTGCCCAATCGAGCGAATGGAGATATCCGGGACCACGCCGTATTGGCCTGCGAGATGGCACACCGCAAGCGCCACGTGTCCGCTGCACTTGCGGCCGCCGCCGTGCTGTGACAGGCAGGAGCAAAACCTGAGCAGGCAGCTGTCGAATGGCGGTGGCCTGCGGCAATGCAGGATACGACGATGACAATTCCACTGGGCGAGACACGACAGAGCAGCAAGTGGCCACCGCCGGCACGCGGCTATTTCGCAATCGGCGCCGAGCGCATATCGAAGGCGTTGAACCTCGGCAACCTGATGCGCTCCGGTCATGCATTCGGAGCCAGCTTCACATTCACAGTTGGGGCGACCTACCAGGCGCTGGAAGCCAGAGCCGATACATCCAAGGGCCAGTGGCATCTGCCCCACTACAATTGGGCCGGTGTGGACGAGATCGCATTGCCGGCGGGATGCAAGCTGGTGGGTGTCGAGCTCGTCGACGAGGCGATTGATCTGCCGAGCTTTCGCCATCCGCTCAGAGCCGCCTACGTTCTCGGACCCGAGCGTGGAAATCTTTCGGAGCATTTGCTGTCGCGCTGCGACCACGTCGTGCGTATTCCGACGCACTTCTGTATCAATGTCGCAATGGCAGGAGCGATCGTGATGTATGATCGTGTGAAGTCGATGGCGCGATTCGCCGAACGGCCGGTCATGCCTGGCGGCCAGCGTGAGGAGCTGCAACCGCACGTGCGCGGCAAACCGTTCACGCGCAAGCCTTGATGAAGTCAGCGGAAGTGTCCAACGGGACGGGTGGGCAGCGGCATGTGCGGTCGGCCGGTCGCAGCTCCGACGAGGAAGGGATGAAGTTCAGCTCGTTTCACTATCTGCCGTTTCTCGTTGCGGGCGCGCTCGCCGCGTTTGTCATGGTGCAGGAAGCCATGGCATCGCCGCAGGAGACGGCACGCTTCAACGATTGGACCATCTACCGGCACGAAGACCAAAGCGGGCGGATATGTTTCGCGTTGTCGGCCCCGACCTCGATGCAACCGGATGGACCGGGCAGGAGCGGCGCCTACTTCTATATCTCTGCGTGGCCGCGCCAGGGAGTCAGGGCTGAGCCCAGCCTGCGGAGCCCTAAAGGATACCGCGAGGACTCCACGGTTACGCTCTCCATCGATGGCAGCAATTTCATTCTGCTTACGGATGGCTTCACCGCCTACATCGACGACCCGACACGCGAGCTCAAGCTGATTGATGCCATGAAGAAGGGCTCCACCATGGTCGTGCGCGGCATCATGGGCAATGGCATTGCTTTCCGCGACTCCTATTCATTGAACGGCGTGACCGCAGCACTGGGAGCAGTCACCCAGAATTGCAGCTGATACGTCCCTTTCCGCCTGCGCGCACACGGTAGACTTTCGGCTGGCGGTCGGGCTGGGGCGATGGGTTGCCTGTGCCTGCCCATGGGTTGCCGTATTGGCGCCCCGTCACCACCCGAATCGGCTTGTCATTTAGCTCTCGTTAGTCGAATCGTTGCTTAGTCGGGGCTCCAACAGCGCCGACCGGTCAGGAGACAGTCTCATGGTGATGGGCGTCATCGAGAGCAGAACGTGTTCCGGGAACGCGCCCGATTTGCGCGGGGCTCGGGTTCTGCTCACCGGCCTGGAGCTGGGCCATGGAGTTGACGTGGCGCGGGCGTTCGGCGACGCCGGCTGCCGGCTCATGATCCAGTCTCCCTCGACGACGAGCGAGATCGACGTGCTGCTCGAGGAGTTGGCCCGCAGCGCGCAAGAGGTCAGGTTCAGCGCCACCCAGCTCGACGATGATGATAGCACCTTGCGCTTTGCCCAGTCGGCTGTCACCGCTTACGGCGGCTTGGATGCGGTCGTCAATCTGGCCAGGCTCCAGGACAACGGCCTCCGTTCCGACGCCAGCCTCGCGGAAATTGAGGATCGTGTCGCCAGAACCCTGGGACCGGCCTTCCGGATCACGGACGTCGTCGCCAATCGCATGCAACTCACCTGGACTGAAGGGCTGATATTGAACATCGTGACGCAGGGCCGGGTCGATACGCCGGCTGCCGCCGCAATCGGTCAGCTCGCCCGGGCAGCACTGGCCGGCCTCACGCGCGCTGAAGCGGCCAAACGCACCGGCCAGGGCGTCAGGATCAACGCCATCGTCCCTGCAGATGTCAGCCTTGCAGGCTCAGACAATGCACCCACAGGCATGACCAGCGAACCGGAGATTGCCGCCTTGGCTGTGCACCTCGCCGCCAATCCCAACCACGCCTTGTCCGGTCTGGTATTCGATGCCGCCGGCGTTGGCTGCATGGGGGCGTGAGGCCGAAGCTGCCTCGCTTCAGCCGTGCGACTTGGCCTCGGAGAATATCCACGACGAAACCGCGGCTGCGAGCAGCGCGCCAGCGATCTGCGCGATCACGAATGCAGGCACATCGCCCGGCGCGATACCTGCGAACGTATTCGAGAATGCGCGGCCAATGGTGACGGCAGGGTTGGCGAACGACGTCGAGGCGGTGAACCAATACGCGGCGGTGATGTAGAGGCCCACACCCATCGCGACCGAATTGGGGCGGAAGCGAACGCAGCCGAGAATTGTGAGAACCAGACCGAACGTCGCCACCACTTCCGCCAGCCATTGCGCCGGGCCGCTCCTGGCCGTTTGCGAGATCTGCAGGATTGGCAATTCGAACATCGCGTGTGCCAGCATGCTGCCGGCACACGCGCCCGCAATCTGGCACGCGATATAGAGCAGAGTGGCTTTCGTCGCTAATTCGCCTCTCATCAGCATGACGATGCTTACGGCCGGATTGAAATGCGCGCCTGACACGGGCCCGAAAATCGTGATGAGGACATAAAGAATCGCCCCCGTCGGGATCGTGTTGCCAAGCAGAGCAATGGCAACATTGCCGCCCGCAAGCTTGGCCGCCATGATGCCGGAGCCGACGACTGTCGCCACCAGAAGACCGGTGCCAAGAGCTTCTGCCGCGAGCTTTCGGCTCGATATCCCCGATGCCATGACTGTCCGCCCCTGTCTGTCTGCCCTTGATTCAGGAAACGCCCGCACCAGGGGACGTCGAGCCCTCCATGAGGCCGATGTCGTCCAGATTGCGTTTGAGCGCGAGAGCGTCGATCGACTGCAGCGGCAGGCTGGTAAAGGCCTGTATGCGGCTCCGCATATAGCGAAACGCCGTGACGAACGCCCGCTCCTTTTCGATGTCTGTGCCCTCGACCGCGGCGGGGTCCTCGATCCCCCAATGCGCCGTCATCGGCTGTCCAGGCCAGTAAGGACAGGCCTCTCCGGCCGCGTTGTCACATACGGTGAAGACGAAATGGAGTTCAGGCGCGCCGGGCTTGGCGAATTCATCCCAGCTTTTCGACGAGAACCCGTCCGTTGGAAAGCCGTAGGAAGCCAGCACTTTCAACGCGAAGGGGTTGATCTCACCCTTGGGTTGACTGCCGGCGGAGAACGAACGGAAGTGCGGCGCTCCGGCCTTGCGCAGGATCGATTCCGCCAGGATGGACCGCGCACTGTTGCCCGTGCACAGGAATAAAACATTATAGACCCGGTCAGCTTGCGCGGTCGACATGACAGACTCCACTGGTGATGCACTGGGTTTCGAGTTCTGAAATCAGCGGCACGCAGATCTCGGGTCTACCGCCGCAGCAGTCCTTCAACAGATAGCTGAGCACCCCCCTGAGACGGGCCAGGCTCGGTCGATAGATGATGGAGCGACCACGACGTTCCGCCGTGACGAGGCCGGCTCGGGTCAAGATGCCGAGATGGCTCGACATCGTATTCGCCGGCACCTCGAGCGCATCGGCAAGCGCCCCCGCCGCCATGCCCTCGGGCTCATGCCGGACGAGAAGGCGAAAAGCATCGAGCCTGGTCGACTGTGCCAGGGCGGAAAGCGCTTCGATGGTTTGTTCTGTTTCCATATTTCCAGAATTATAGAAGCATTATCCCCGCGTCAAGCGGTGCAGACCACCGGCTCACCATGTCCGGCCCCGGCATCGAGCGGCAACAAGCAGACGATAACCAGTCGAGGCGCGCAGCCAGCGACGGTTAAAAAAGCAAACTTATTCAATGCGTTGAAATTTCACACCC
Organism: uncultured Alphaproteobacteria bacterium; assembly: GCA_963825625.1. GTDB lineage: Bacteria > Pseudomonadota > Alphaproteobacteria > Rhizobiales > Hyphomicrobiaceae > CAMDPA01. The sequence goes on from CAWGUF010000010.1 coordinate 183,034, forward strand.
GACCATTGGAGATTTCGTTGCCCTCGCCCGACAAGCCCCTTTCATTCGCGATACCTGAGCCTTATATTAGGAGTGCCGGATTCGTCCGGCTATGGCGATAAACGCGGTCGGAATAAGCCTTTCGGACCCGGGGGCGGTACCCGGCGCCTCCACCACAGGCTGCAAGAGCGAGCACAAGGCACGTTCAGGCAGTCTCTGATGGGGGCGAAATAGGATCGACGAGGGGTATAAAGGGCTTGCTTTTGCTCGGCATGGTTCCGCCGTTATCGGGCCATCCAGAATAGTTGCCAATGACAACTATGCTGAGGCTGCTGTCGCTGCGTAATGCAGTGCCAAACGCCTGAACCAAAGCCCTTAGCGTTAGCCCGTTAAGGCGCGGTCCGGAGGGCACCGGGCAACAGAAGCCCTCCATTTCTCTTCATGCCGCATCACCACGCACACATAACCACTGATGCATCCCCGAAATGACCAGCCGACCGGCCACAGTCGTTTTGAGGACTGGTCTGGTGCGACGCTGAGGCCGGTCTCCTTCAGCTCCGCGGTTCAACCCCGGCCGCTGATTTTGACGCGAACCCCTGGCGAAGGCCGCTCCATCAGCACCTCGCGGCGGAACCGGAACAACTTGGCCGGCCGGCCGCCGGTCTTGGCGCGGACCTCTCCGGTCGGCTCCACCAGGCCAGCACTTTCCACCAGGCGGCGGAAATTCTGCTTGTGCAGATGCGGCCCCAGGATCGCCTCTACCGTGCGCTGCAATTCGAACAGGGTGAAGTCGTCGTTCATCAGCTCGAATACGACCGGGCGCCATTTGATCTTGGAGCGGATGCGGCTGATCGCCGTCGCCAGGATCCGGCGGTGATCGTAACGCATCGGCGCACCGAACTTCGGCAGCACCTCCAACCAGTCTTCCGCGGCTTCGCGCCCGTCTCTGCGCGACTCTTCCACGAGCCCCGCCTCGTAGAGCAACTCGTAGCGCTCGAGAACTTTTTCCTCGTCCCAAGCCGCCCCATCCAGACCGAAGCACATCCGGATACGCTCCTGTCGGCGCAACGGACGAGAGGGGCTGGAAGCCGTAAGCGGACGGTCGACCCATTCCCGCAACCGGGGAACAATCTCCTCCGTCAGGATGTCCGGCCGGCCATTGCGCCAATCCTCCCAGGGGAAATTCTCGTACCAGCTGCGCCACAATCCCCGTGCATCGCCGCGATCCTCCGTCGGCCTGGTCAGCGCCAGATATCCGATCGAGACCACATGCGGCGAGCTGTCACCGGGCTGCGTACCGCGGCCACGGTCGCCGAACGTATAAAGCTGTTCGACATATCCGAGTTCGAGCCCCGTCTGCTCAGCCACCCAGGCACGCAACCCATCGTCGAGCGTACGGTGCTCGACTGGCGAGAACGGACCGAACGGCAGGCTATCGAAGCCTGTCCGTGCCTCCCCTTCCTGGCGAACGACAAGCACATGCGGCTCGTTGTTTCGAACCGCCAGGATAGCGGCATTCAAGCCGATCTCGACACCGGATCGGTCATGCCGTCCGGTACGAGCCGCGCCTGTCTTCCCCGCGCCATGCTGGCTCGAAGTATTTCTGGAGTGAAGCTCTGTCGGCATGATCCATCTCCCGGTTTCATGAGGAGCTAAGCCGCCGAACGTGGCAAAATTTAAGTGAATGAGTTTTTTTGTTTCTGCAACAGTCGGTAATATACTCGCCACTTTCATTTAGTCGAAGCGACTGGGCAGCCGGAACGGCTGAGCAACGTCGGTTGCCGGGACATACGCGTCCATCTCATCGATAGCCGTCAGCATCCGGCCCTTCCGTTGCAGCGCGTCATCACCCAGCTCGACCAGCAGCCGGTTGGGAGAGGCCGTCGGCGAGGCGGTCCGAAGACGGCTGGCGATCTCCGCCTCCGATGCGTCTGGATTAAGCGCGCACGCCATGATGAAAGCCGCAGCCGTGGACCTGCTGATACCGGCCCAGCAATGCACGACAAGCGGTCCCTGGCGGTTCCATCTCGCCGTGAAGGCAAGCAGATCATCGATGTGAAACCGGGTGGGCTCGACCAGCCCTTTCCTCGGCGCAACGATGTCGTTGCAGGCAATCTTCAGATGATTGCCCGGATCCAGCAGATGCGGCGTTGCAAGCATCATCTGCTCGTTGATGACGGTTACGAGATATCTCGCACCGCTGTCTTCCAGCACGTCGTGGACGTGCAGGAGAGAGCACACGTGAATGGCGTGCTCATCCGTTGATGCTGCGGACTGCGATCGAGGCGATCCGCTTTGTCGTGGGCTGCGCGCCATGGCGTGGACAATGCCGTCTGTTCGTCTGTCTTGAGTCGACTGGTGATCGACGCTGAACGAATTATGCCTGTCCGGGCCGATCGGGCAAGAGCCGAAGCAGCCAATAGGCGGATGTGACCCGATCCATCCGCATCCTGCGCGATTTGCGTTCCCTCGCTACGTGGCCCCAAGGCTGACGAAGCGTTGCAGGAACCGCTCCTGCGCCACTGCGGTTGGCCAAGGCCTCACGTCCCACTGGGTTCCATCACGACCCGGCGATCCGAAATAGGCGCGCGCCTCCGTCTCGTCGAAGCCCGCAAGCGTCGTTGCCTCCCAGTAGGCAGCGATTCGATCCGCACTCTTGATTGCGGCCATGATGTCGTCCGGCAGTGCGGGGGGAAGGCCATAGCGCATGTGGATTGCCCCCTGCAGCCGAATCTCGAAAGCCTTGTAGTCAAGGCCGAGCGCCGACTTGAACGGACTGATGAGGTCCCCGATCACATATTCGGGCGCATCGTGCAGCAATGCGGCCAGGCGCCAGCGATCGTCCAGGCCGCCATGCTCGGCCACAACAATCTGTTCCACCAGCACCGAGTGCTGTGCCACCGAGAATGCGTGCGCTCCCACCGTCTGGCCATTCCACCGCGCGACACGGGCAAGGCCATGCGCAATATCGGATATCTCGATATCCTGCGGGTCGGGGGCCAAGAGATCGAGACGGCGGCCCGACAGCATGCGCTGCCAGGCGCGTGACGGGGGCTTCTTCGGAGTATCTGTCATGTTAGCGCTGGTAGCACGGTCCTGGGGCATGCTGCAAAGGCTGGCAAACAAGGAATCAACGGGAGCATTGGCGTGCCGCCCTTGCAAGTGAGGCTACGATCTGTAGGCTCCGGCGAAATTCAATTCGCGCCATGAACACGAGGGATGAAGACCGATGGCAAAGTCTCCCGCCCGCAAGCGGAACGCCGCTTCCAAGTCCCCCAGGACGTCGGCCTCCAAGCCTCCGGTCAAGGGCAAGAGCACGACGCCTCATGCGAAATCAGGCGCTGAGCGTGCAGTGTCGCCGCGTGCCGACCACTGGCTGTTCAAGTCCGAGCTCCTAATAAAATTATTATAAATCAATGATATGAATGTAAATTGTTGGATCGAAGCAGGAGGCCATCACACCCATATCACACGCTGAAATGGCTCCTTCATCACACGGCAATCGCGACGTTCTGACGCAAAGAAATCGGTGATATACTTAGAGTTATAATAAGGGTCAATCACAGGAAGATCGATGCCTTCGTGGTCGTGAACCTAGAGCTTGAACCCGGGGTTTGTCGGTGCACGTCGACGCGACCCCAGTGCTGCTTGGGCAGTCCACCCCGCATGACTTGGTTCAGATCTTCTCGCGGGTCGGTGGGTTCATGCCGACCTCGTCTCAGCCACGGCAATTTCATAGCCGAGGCTGCGGTAACCGGTTTGCCTCCTCGCCGCCATCCGGGCCAGCATTGCGATCCCGGAGTCCACATAGTCGTAGACGATCACTTCGCGCTTGGCATGGTGATCGCGGTGCAGGCGGCCCACATACTGGGCGAGCGTGCCCCTCCATGAGATCGGCATCGTCAGGAACAGCGTGTCGAGGGACGCGTCGTCGAACCCTTCCCCGAGATAGCGACCGGTTGCTAGGACAAGCCGCTCTTCGGAATCGGGGCGCTTCAAGCCCTCCTCTGCCGTGTGCCGCTCGGCAGCGCTCATGCCGCCATAGAGCACAACAAGGTTGCGCGTGAACTTGCCGAGCCGAGCCCTGAAATACTCGAGATGGTCGCGGCGCTCGGTCAAGATCACAGGTCGGCGGCCGGCCTCGAGAGATAGCAGGACGTCGTCGAAGATCAGATCATTGCGCTTTTCGTCCTGAGCAAGCGCAGCGTAGAGCACGGATATTTGTTGTGGCCCCTGAACCTCCTGATCCGGTTTCAGGCGAAAGGCGGTCTCGCGAAGCCGGACCTTGTGGCTGAACGAGCGGGTCGCAGCCTGGGACTTTGCATCGAACTCGATACCGGATGGGGCCACACTGCATGAAGATGATCGGGTGGTGACCATCCTTGCGGGCAACAGTGGCCGACAGACCAAGAACGTAGCGTGCCTTGGCCCGCCGCGCCACCAGCTCGAAGCTGACAGCCGAGAGGTGGTGGCACTCATCGACGATGAGGTGGCCGTAGTCCGCGACCAGATCGCTCACCTCGCCTTTACGAACAAGGCTCTGGATTAACGCGATATCGATCCTGCCGGTCGGCTTGCGCTTTCCGCCGCCGATCGTGCCGATATCGCGGTCTTCGACCGACAGAAACGTTCGCAGTCTCTCGCGCCATTGGTCCACGAGCTGTCGCCGATGGACGAGAACAAGAGCATTGACGCCGCGCGCCGCGATCATGCTAGCTCCCACGACGGTCTTGCCGAATGCCGTCGTGGCCGCCAGCACGCCGTAGTCGTGAGGCTCGATCGCCGCGACGGCGGCCGACTGAACGGCATGCAAAGTTCCGATGAATTTGACGTCGAGCGGGTGCCCTGTATGACGTTCATCTTTGAGGTTCAGCTTCGCACCATTTGACTGGAGCAGCTGGATGGCCTCATCGAGGCATCCGCGAGGGAGACCGACATGACGCGGGTGAAGCTCGGCACAAGAAATGATCCGCGGCTTGCCGAAAGTCGGAAGCCGCATGGCCTGCGCGCGATAGAACTCTGGGTTTTGGAAAGCCGCGATCCGGATCAGCTGTGCGACCAGCGATGAAGGCAGACCGGTTCGATCGATATAGACTTGGTCGCCGAGCACGACGTCGATTTGTTGCGGCAGCGGTTCATTGACGGGCTGTCCCTGACGTCGTCGCGACGGCGTCTTCTTCCAGGGCTCGTCAGCATTCTCGTCGTCTACCGGAAGCCTGACACCGGTCGCGCCGCCTGGCACTGCCGCTTCGGCTTTCGCAGTGACGGCTGCGACGTCAGGTGGAGATAGACGGCGCTGACAGGAGAGGAATGCCCACTGGTCGTCGTAGGGTCGCAGGTCGTCATCGACGAAGAGGCTGTTGCCATTCTCCCGCGCGTTGCGCTGCATTGGAAGAGCGATCAAATTACCAAAGCCACCGCTCGGCATCGTGTCCTGGCTCGGAAACAGCCGATCATAGGATTCAAACCCGATCTCCGGCCGCCGGTTCATGGTAAGCGTAAGCAGCAAGGTCCCGAGGCGACGGGCCTCGGAGGCCGCGACCGGCTCCGAGAAGAACAACCAAACGTGGCCGCCGTTGCCGGAGCGTGACCGCTCGAGCGCGGCCGGTGTGTCGAATTCCCGGCAGGTCGCAATAAAGGCCAGGGCGTCGATCGACCATTTCTCGTCGTCGAAATCGATGGCGAGGAACTTGCACGTATCATCGAAGAGCAAAGGGTAGACGCCGGTCACGAAGTCGCCACCGCGGCCATTCGGTCGAATGCGGTCCTCCCCACGGAGATGGCATTCGATCACGCGGTCGGTGACTGCAATAAAGGCCTGATGCGGGCACCCACCGCATTTGACTTGCGGCTTGCCGCACACACCACGTACCCATTCGTTGGCGCATGCGGGAGCGTAGCCGGATCGTCCGGTCTTGGGGTTCTCCCACCGGGCCGGAAAGACATCGGTGCGTCCGGCAAACAGGCGACGGAACAAAGCGACCTTGTCCAACGCCGGGGAGCCGTTCGTGACCGGAGAAGGTTGCGTAACAGCCGCAGGGATTGGTGCGAGGCATGATTGCTCGAGTTCATGAAGGCGGGCTTGCAGCCTCTGGCGTTCAGCGTCGAGCGCAGCGAGTTGCCGACGGACGGTTTCAATCTCAGTCTTGTTCGCGTTCGCTGTCATCGCTCGACCGGTCAGCTTCGTCCAATCCTGCAACATACGCGCTGGGCTTATCGATCGCGAGAGGCCTGCTCTGTTGGTCCTTGCGCTACAACAATGGAAATTTCGCGATAAATGTGGAAACGACCTCGATTGCCCAGGTTCTGTTCTTGATCCAACGGGGCCGGCTTGCATAGCTTCCGTTTATGCTGAGAGATTCGCAAGGAACAGTCGGGACGGACGTGCCGGCGCAAACCTCATCAAGGCAGGGTAACGTTAGAGGTGCAGCCCGAGCACGAGCGGTGCTGGACCGGCCGCCGCAGCTGCAGGGATGGAATACTTCAGACGACGAGGAGATCGCGCTGCGGCGCTGGCGGGGACGCACAGAGGTCACCGCGATCGAGGCGCTCGAGGGCAGGCATCCGATCTTCGGTACGTTCCGGGTCCGCTCCGAGAGCGGCAATAGCTTACGAGGTCGAAATTCGCAGTCTCGACCAGCATATCAATTCGTGTGGCTGCATCGATCATCGGGTCAACGGCCTCGGCACCTGCAAGCACATCGAAGGCGTGCTCGCAGCCTTGCAGCGCCAGGATCCAGAGGCTTTTCGCAAGGCGACCAGTTGCGGCAACCCCCGCGTCGAGATCTTTCTCGATCGCCGCGAGACACCGCAGCCCATGATCGCATGGCCGCAGTCGGGTCGCCCGTCTCAGGCCACGCGGGAATGGCTGCGCCCGTTCCTGAAGTCCGACGGTACGCTCGAGGCGACGCCCAAGACGGTCGCCGGGCTGATCGCAGCACGTGATGCCGGACCTGCTGGCGTGCGCCGGCAAGTGCGGCTGTCGCGCCATTTCGGCCCGTGGCTCGAGCGTGAGGCGCGCCAGCGATCGCGCGGAAAGATCGCGTGCAGAGTTCCTCCGCGAGGTAGAGCGCGGCAAGGCCAGTTTCGATCTCGTGAAGTTGCCCCTGCTGCCCTACCAGCGCGAGGGCATGCTGCACCTGGCGTTCGGCGAGCGGGCGCTGCTGGCCGACGAGATGGGGCTCGGCAAGACCGTGCAGGCGATCGCTGCCTGCGAGCTGCTGGCTCGATCGCAAAGGCATCGAGCGCGTGCTGGTCGTCTGCCCGGCCTCGCTCAAGGCCGAGTGGGAGGAGCAGATCGCGCGCAGTTCACCGACCGCCCGGCAAGTCGGTCTTCGGACCCGGCCGCAGCGCCTTGCAGCTTACCGCGAGTCCGACCTTCTTCAACATCGTCAACTACGAGCAGGTGCTGTGCGGACGCCGATGACATCAACGCGATCCTGGCGCCGGACGTCGTCATTCTCGACGAGGCGCAGCGGATCAAGAACTGGCAGACCAAGACCGCGCGGCGGGTCAAGCAGCTGCGCTCGCCCTACGCCTTCGTGCTGACCGGCACGCCGCTCGAGAACCGCATCGACGAGCTCTATTCGATCGTCCAATACCTCGATCCTGAGTTGGTCGGCCCGCTGTTCCGGTTCAACCGCGACGTTCTACGAGCTCGACGAGCGCGGCCGGCCGGTCGACTACAAGAACCTCGCCGAGCTGCGCGAGCGCGTCGCGCCGGTCATGCTGCGCCGGCGCAAGGCGGACGTCGAGAGCGAGCTGCCGGGCCGCACGGTGAAGAACTACTTCGTCCCGATGGCCGACGAGCAGCGGATCCGCTACGAGGACTACAGCCAGAAGGCCGCCCGTCTGCTCGCGCAGGCGAAGCGGCGACCGCTGCTGCCGAAGGAATTCGAGCAGCTGCAGATCTGGCTCGCCTGCATGCGCATGATCTGCGACACGCCGGCGATCCTCGATCCCGACTGCCGCGATCAGCCCAAAGCTCGAGGAGCTGGAACGCATCCTCGGCGATCTGCTCGAGGAGCCGGACCGCAAGGTCATCGTGTTCTCCGAGTGGGAGCGCATGCTGGAGATGGTGCGCGAGCTTGGCGGCAGAGATGGGCCTCGAGATCGCCTGGCATACCGGCTCGGTGCCGCAGACAGCGCCGCGCGCCGAGATCGTAGCGCTTCAAGCAGGATCCGACCTGCCGGCTGTTCCTGTCGACCGACAGCGGCAGCGTCGGCCTCAACCTGCAGGTGGCCAGCGCCGTCGTGAACGTCGACCTGCCGTGGAACCCGGCGAAGCTCGAGCAGCGCATCGCGCGCGCCTGGCGCAAGAACCAGACGCGTACCGTCACGGTCGTCAATCTCGTCTGCGAGGATTCGATCGAGCACAGCATGCTGCATCTGCTCGGGCGCCAAGCAGGCGCTGGCAGACGGCGTACTCGACGGCAAGGGCGACCTCGACGACGCTCAAGATGCCGTCCGGCCGTGGCGGCCATGATCGAGCGTATGAACGCGATGATGCAGGCCGCCGCCAATGCGTCTCATGCTTCCCCGCAGGTCATGCAGGAAGGTGGTCGCCAGGAGGTAGCGCCGGAAGAGGCAATCGCCGAAGAGTTGAAACAACGACACGGCAAGAACGCATTGCTGATCGAAGCACGCAGAGGCGAGGACGGCAGCGTTGCGGCTCTGGCGGTTCTCGATCTTGACCGCGGGGCACTCGCTGCCGAGACCAAGCGGTTGGCCACGAACGGAACGGGCGGACCGGCGGTGGAGGTCATAGACCGCGCGACTTGGCATGTCTTGCAGCGTCTCCAGGCGGCTGGAATGCTGCAGCTCGTGGGCGGGCCGTCTCAGGTTCTACACCGCTTGCCCGAGTTGGGTGACAGCGAGGCCGAGGACGCAGCCAACGCCGCAAAAGCGCGGGCATCGGGGCTGCATGAACAAGCTGATCGCGTACTGCGTAAGGCGCACGTCCTGGCTGCCGGCGGTTTTCCCGAGGAAGTGCCCGCGTTGCTTGTCAAGGCGATCGGACACGCGGGTGCCGCGCTGCTTGCAGGACTGGACGAACTGCCGGCAGATGTCACCGCGGCAACGTCCCAGCAGATCCGCGACCTCGTCGATCGAGGGGCTTTCCCTTTGCAGGCCATGGTTACGCTGGAGGCAGTGTCTGCCGCTACGGACACACCAACAGGTCCCGAGGTTGAGCGGCTTCTGGATGCAACAGCCGCCGCTTTGGCCGACTGCCTCAAAAGGATGCTGGCGCCGGATCAGTAATACCGTGCGAGATCGGGCTCGTCTTACCGGCGGTTGCCTCACAGGATTCGGAGTCCTGTATGTCTGGTCATGAAATCATTTCAAATCAATGAGTTGGAATGAGGCGACATGGGACACAGTTCTTAAAATCCTGAGATGGCAACATCGTGCGGGTTCGAGTCCCGCCGTCCGCACCATAAAATCAATGAGTTAAGTAAAATAAATGATGAGCACATATCATTTGAAATCGATTAGGTAACACATAGGTAACAAGATCTGCGGCGCTTGGAAGCGGCCTGAGGTTCCCTCAAGCGCCCGTTTTCGACAAGAGGTCGAACGAGGCGAGGCGGGGTGGGGATATCTCGCGGGGTCTCGCGAGGTGCCGCTGTACCATGAGGGCATGGACCAAACTCCAGATGTGACCGGTGCCCTGCCCCCAAAGCACTCTGAACCAGAGGCTGCCCGAGACGACGTCGAGATCCGCCAAGACGAGGCGGTCGGGGTGGGCGAGGCGCTGATGTTGGCACAAGCTATCGGCTACCCTGTCGGCAAGAGCACCCTGCAGCGGTGGGCGAGGCACTGGTCGGACACCGGCGCCGCCAGCCCGGTCAAGTGCATCCTGGTAACGAACCGGCTGGGTGTCGCCTACCGGATCGACAAAAGCGACTTCGAGGCGTGGGTGCTGGAGCAGCAGGCGAACCAGCAATCTCATGAGACCCCACCAGACCCTGCGAGACCTCGTGACGTCTCGCAAGACTTCGAGAGACCTCACGAGACCCGACAAGACCCCGAGAGGCGTCATGAGACCTCCCAGCGCGCCGAGCAGGAGAGCGACGACCGCGTCGCCGCGCTGGAGCAGGAGAACGCCGATCTCAAGACCGAGAACATGAACCTGAAGATCGACATCGGCGTCCGCAAGGGGCTGCTCGATCGCGCCTGGACCCAGCTCAAGGAGATTTCGACGGAGGCCAACAACTTGCTGCGCGAGAACGGCGCGCTGCAATATCAGATCCGGCAGATCGCAGCGCCGGCGGACAGCGCCAGGCCGGACCAGCAAGACGACCAGAGCGGCCACCAGGAGCCGCCACAAGCCGCCACGTTCGTCGAAGCGCAGCCTGTTGACAACACGCCAGGGTCCGACCAGCCGGCCGTATAATGAGCGATATGGACAAGCTCGGCGCCCATCTGGCCACCATCAAGGACCGCATCGAGATCGTCGGCGCCGACAACGCCACCCGGTTCGGCTTCACGCAGGTGCCGAACTTCATCCTGACCAACGACAAGATCAGCGTCGGCGGCAAGCTGGCCTACGCCATGCTGCTCAAATACGCCTGGTCAGACGATGCCTGCTTTCCCGGCCAGACCAAGCTGGCGCAGGATATGGGGGCAGGGGAGCGCAGCGTGCGCCGCTACATCGACGAGCTGCAGGACGCCGGCTTCCTGGAGGTCAAGCAGCGCGGGCTGGGCAAGACCAACCTCTACCGGCTGCACCTCACCGTGAAGAAGCCGGCATGATATGGCAATCCCAGACCGGCCAAATTGGCCGGTCTGGAGCGGCCACAATGACCGGTCAAGAGCGGCCGAATTTGCCGGTCACTCTATATAAGAATACTCAGGGGAAGAATACTCAATTCAAGAATACTCAGGCCAGCCGGATTTGAAATGAAGCCAGCAGCCAGAAAACCAGGCCAGGAATGAAAGCGGGCTTGACGCCTCGTGGAATGTGTTGCGTCAAGCGAGCAATCGGCAGAGCAGGAAAGAGCCATTTCCGAAAAACGGCTCAACAGAGCCAAGTTAGATGCGCCGCACATTATCTGTTCTGCGACCCATACGGACGAACGACCAAAGACCAGGTCCGCCAAAGGCTCAGTTGCGCCCGGAAATCAATGCAAACCAGCCAATCGAACCCGCGTCGATATCGACCACATCGCGATAGTCCGGTGGGGCTATCGGACATGGCACGATATGCCACGTGTCCTGCCATTCAGCGAGGTTCTTCCGAATCCTCGCTGGTTCCGCTACATTGCAATGCCTTTGCTGGCGCCTGGAAACAAAAAGGTGTCGAATTGCCCGTACGAACACCCGTGCGTTTATTGAAACGTACACCTTTTCGTCCAGGGACGCGCCGAAAAGCCATTGCAAATCAAACAAAAACCAAGCGGGGGGATGTCGGGCTCGCGCCCGACCCCGCGCCGCGCCAGCTGTGAAGTACATTCCTCGATTCCTCGGGTACGTTCATCAGCAGCGCTGCCCTCCGCTCCGTTATCACTCCGCTTCGGGCGCGGTCTCGCGCCTGCTATCGAAGCACGTCACGATAGTCCGGTGGGGCTATCGAACGTGTCCGATATCGGCGCTTCGACTCGCGGCACGGGGTCGGGCACTCGCTGCCGTTTCCCATCGCCTTCGGGCTGACGCCACTCGGCTCTGGGACGGCACCGGGCCGACATCCCCCCGCTTGACCATGGGCGGCAATGCGGGCGCGTGGGGCCACGCGGCGTTTTAGACATGAGGCGCCCAAGCTCCACGACGGCGAGCGTTGGACTCCCCTGCTCTTCCGGGTTCGCAAGTGCGCCTCCCGGAGCGACACGGCAGTGTCGCGCAGTCAATTCGAGCATCCGCTCGCAGACCCCGCCCACACCACCCCTGAAGTTCGAGCCTGTTGTCGCCGGCGGCTCTTCTCATGGTAGCCCTCGCCAGGTCTGGCGCGTCAAGAGTACCCCGCGCTTCCCTACCCTTGCCGCGAACGAGGCTTTTTGGTTCCGGCGGCGTGCGCAGCGGGTGCCCCCTCTGTGACACGCGACCTGCGCGAGGCCGCTGTTTGTCTTGAGCCGCTCGTCGATGCGGTTCGCGTTATCAGCTCTAACGACCTCGCCTATGTTCCACTTCCACAGCCCGGAGCAGGATCGATCCTGGCACCACTTCGATGGCGTCTACCCCGATGCGCCCGAAGCGCGCATCGAACGCCACGTGGTGCTGCTTAGAATCCTGCATGACATAGAAATGACGGTTCTCGACCTCGTGGCAACCGCCAAGACGGAAGTACCGGCGTTTTCCGATACCGGACTTGCGGTGCATAACGTCGAAGAAGCCTGCCGCTACCTCGACCGGTACGGTGACTTCCTCAAGCGTGAGATCAAGCGTATGCGCTTCGATCTCCTGAACCACTAAGCGGCAGCCGCCCCGCGAATGCGGGGCGGCTGTTCGCGTGCAAGCGAAGGGAAAAGGAATGCCCGGAGGGCATGCGACCAAAGACGCTCGCTTCGCTCGCGTCCGCTGTTGAAGGTACAGCGTCGGCGATATAGGCTACATGAGAGTCTGCTGCAAACGGTGGTTATGACCCAGAGCTGCCTGACGCAGACGGATCATTGAGCGACGCGATTAGATGAGGAGCGGACGAATTCAGAATTGCCTCCACCATTAGTTACTTGCTTATGCGCCCGAGCCAAACGCCGATCGACACAAGCAATAAAACGCCAAAGGCGAGTCCAGAAATCAATAGAAAATTCTTGTCGGCATAACGAAAAAACGGTCCTGCGTAGCCGCCAAAGATCATCGCGGCCAGAGCGGCGGGTGTCCAGACCATCATGGCAATATCACCGGCACTGTGCTCTTTGAATAGTGGTCGACGCATTTGACGGTCAAGACCGAGCAACACGACAACAAGTGGAGCGAAGTGGAGCACCAGAAAAATCAGCAGTATGACTGCGCCCTTTGCCAGGAAAATAGCTAAACCGGTATCCAGCATCGTTGTTTTCCTCGATAGAGTTCAAGCCTTGCTGCGGCCTTTTGGAATGGCCGGTGCATGTTAACTTATTTAATTTTGCGGCATACTGAACATCATGTTGGGGGTATGCCGGCATAATTCCATTGCCATCTATTGGTGGCGATTGCATGAGGTTGCCGGAGAGTGGCAGACGGGCTGGATTTTGTAGCAATGCTGCATCACAATAGACCGATCTTCAAGCGTCCGTTGTGGTAGATCGGCACTTATGGTCATGACCAGGCTGCATGATGTCTTGGTACCTGTGGGCACCGCTTTTTGCACAAGCTGCGATACCCCAAGAGGCTACGCTCGGAGCCTTGACGCGCGTCCAGGGCTACGTATCTTAAACGCCAATCAGGAGCCCGATCCGGGGCGTAGGCGGCATTCGTGAAAACTCGTTTCTTCACGACAGGCGACGCGGCTACTCAAGAGCCGGAGGCGGTTAGGACCGTTGGGTCCCCGGCGCCCAACAAAGCGCACCGTGATCCCAAAAGCGAGGTTCGTCTTGCACTTCTGATAGGCAATGCGCGCTACACAAAATCGCCGTTGGTCAATCCGATCGAAGACGTCCGTCTTCTCGGTGACGTACTTGCTTCTCTTGGGTTCGCAGTCGATTGCGCCGAGAATGTCGACAAGGCCCACCAACGCGAGGTGGTGGCAGGCTTTGCAGCAAAGCTTGAGGCTGCAGGGCCGAATGCCGTTGCGCTGTTCTACTTCGCCGGCCACGGAATGCAGGATGGCGGCATCAATTTCCTACTGCCGATCGATTTGCAGGTGGCCTCGAAGGCTCGGCTCAGGTCCGACGCAATCGCTGTCGACGAGGTCGTCTCGCAGATGGCGCACGCACCGCGCAAGGCAAACGTCATCGTGCTCGATGCGTGCCGCACGCCGCCCGCGGAGACTCCCGAAGAGACGCCAGATATGACGCAAGGGCTCGCTGCGCTCAATCTGCCGCCCGACGGAATGCTGGTCGTGTACTCGACGGCCAGCGGCGCGCGCGCGGAGGACGGCAAGTCCAGGAACAGCCCATATGCCGCCGCGCTGGCGCAGGCGCTGCCCGGCGTGCTGACGCCTGACCGCCGCCTGCACGACGTGTTTGTCGAGGCTGCCGAACGGGTAAGGGCCGATACCGACGGCCGCCAGAATCCGGCACTTTACCTGCAGGGTACGCTGCCGCCGCTCGAAGTTTCGGACGCCGATCGCGAGAGGTTCCAGACCTGGGTATTCCGCAGTCAGAAGACCTGGCGGGAGCGGGCGTTCCAGTGGGTAGGGATCGCAGCCGTGTTGGTTGCAGTGGTGGGTGGGATCGGCGCCTGGGTCCGAGCACAACCAGAGGAACGCGGTCTGTTTCTGCATCGCCTGCATATCGTGCGCCAGCCGGCGCTCTACACATTTAACTGCATGGACACTGCGGGAGAACGGGATCGCTTTGGCCTAACCAGAAAACAATGGTGCGAGCAAAATGTTCGCGATCTCGTGCCAATCGTAAAGGAAGCAGGAAATTGGGACCGCTCGGTGCTAGCCCGGTTGGACAGCGGTGATCCGGCGGCAATGACCCTACATTCTGCCGACATCGCGCTGACCTTCATACCGGCAACGGCATCTTACGGCGGCGGTCAGGCTCTCCAATGGGCCGCCCGTGCGGCGAGCGTGGGATGGCTGCCTGCCTGGCCTGAAGTGCAACGCAATTATCGCTCCGGAAACGACAAGGAGCGGTTGATGACGGCCGTGCAGATCGTTGCCGGTCTTGAAGAAAGCGCACGCGCCGGTGTGCTTGCCGCAGCGCTCGAGCTGGCCCGGGTCAAGTGGAACGAGGGTGAAACCGAACTTGCGACCCAGCTTCTGAAAGACACTGACGTGCGCGACGGGTCAGGTCGCGCTGCCCACCTGCTGGCAGACCTGCTTTTGGCGGGATCGCCCAAGGGCAATGTTGCCAGAAACTATGTCCTCGCAACCTTCTGGTTGAAGAAAGCATGCATGAGAGGCGTAGGCGCCGCACTCGATACACTCGACGGCCTTTCTACCCGCAAGCTCATAGCATTCAATCCAGCGGAGCGAGCAAACTGTGTTGAACGGGTTATCGCAGCAGGCGGTCCGTACGGCCAGTTTCTCCGTGGATTGCAACTAACCGCACCTGGACCCAGATATGATCCAATGGCTGCCGCCACCGCTTTGCAGATTGCGGCCAAGGCCGGCATGACTGGCGCTATGGTCGAATTAGCCCAGCTTCACATCAATGATCGGCTCGGCCAACACTCCAAGCCGATGGAAGGCTTGTCATGGCTGCGCAACGCAGCAAAGCGAGATCCAAGCGCAAGGGCGATGCTTGGGGAGACACTCGCCTGGGGCATGCCGGATGCCTCCGGCAAACCCCGAATTCCCGTCGACCTGCGAAACGGCTTGACCCAGTTGCGAGAGGCTCTATCGGCATTTGATCCAATAGCGGGGCTGGCGCTAGCCCGCCTCCATGAGACCGGAGCCTTTCGTCGTCGCGATCCTAACGAGGTCTTGCGCCTGGCGACATTGGTTCGCAATTCAGGTGGCGGCCTGGAAAGCGTGGCGAACGACTTGGCGAGCCGTGCGGCGTACGAGCTCAAGCTCAACCTGAGCGGTGGAGGGCAAGAGACCATAGTGATCGGAAAGCCGGACGCGCCGACGCGCGTTGTCGTCATGGTGCCATGGGGCTGCAGTGGCTGCGTCGAATTTATCAGAGAAACCCTGCCCCTCCTCGTTCGCGATTATGTCAAGACCGGCGCAATCAGACTGGTCGTGCGGCCGATCTACGCTGGCGCAACGGTATCCCGCTCAGCGGTTGCCGACGCTTTCCTCAATTGCGCATGGCCAGACAGGAGAATTGAACTCTTTGCGCAGCTGTTGGAGACGTATTCCGACTGGTCCATCCTTTTTAGTCCAGACGCTAAGGTATCCCGACTGTCGCAATTGGCCGCTCCGTTCTCGGCGCAACCAAACTGCAGACCATCCAAGCCGATGATCGACTTGCTTCGCCTGTCGGGGCCGAGGGATGCCGAACGATGGGGCATCGCGGCCGATCTGGTCGTGGCCGTCAACGGTGTGGCAATGGTGCGACCGAGGTTACTGGACGTCCGCAGAGCTATCTATTTCATGGCCGGGCCGCACGTTCGGCCAAAGCTGGTGAAGCCATGAGGATTCTTGAACCTGGTCGGCAATCGCGTGCAACCCATAGCGATTGCATCAACTGAAAAGATCGGTCCATCCCATGCGAAGTCATTTTTCGACGTAGCAATGTGGGCCGAACTGACGGAGCATCCAGAATGCGCATTCCGAACCTTTACCTCAAATGGCATGCCTTTCGCGAGTTGACCGACGCGGTCGACACTGACAAGGACGTGGGCATTCATCTCTATAAGCACGACGACGGCGCCGAGCCATTCGCCAAGCTCTTACGTGGCGACCTTAGCTGCGCAACGGACATCGCCGCAGGGCTATCAGCGTACATGAACCGGCGCATTGCGAGCCTTAATGCGCGGACATCGCCGAACAAGGCGAGAACTCCACAGATCCCTGGCGGACTGACGGCCAGCGACCTTCAGGCACCGACGATGACGTTTGTGGCAAAGCTTCTGGAACTTCTTGGCGAGGTGCCAGAGGATCGTCTCGACCGTGCGCACGCCGCCTTGTTGCGCGACATGCAGGTGGTTGCACCGCAGTCGAACGAGCCTAGGCTCGTGATCGAGCAGTTCGCGATGGATCGCAGTTTTGCAGGTGTTCTACCATCTGGCGGCGCGGGACCGTTGGTGTTCGAGGCTGGCAAGCATCGTGGCCAATTGGCCGTTATCGGCGTTGCAGAGCAGCCACTAGCCGCCTACACCATGTTCACGCGCGATCCGGCGTTGTCCGGCCAGCGGATCTGGCATCTGGCATGGGGCGAAGCGGTGCTGTGGCTGCCGTCACCGTCAGTTCCACCGCTGGTGGAGGGGCGATTGCTGCTCATGCCGCAACCGCATCCGGTGCAAGCTGTTCCGGGTCGTTTTAATGTCACCACCAGCCTCATCTGGCGCCAGGACGCACTGAATGCTCTGGAACCGCGTACAGGCTCGCCCAAGCCGGACGCACTTGATGAAACACAGACGGCGCTGTTTCTCACGCGATTGCGCCGCATCATCGACGACAAGCGCCGACGCTGGGAGGGCGCAGTGACGGCACTGTCCGTCACCTATGACGTCAAGGTTTGACGGGTGGATGTTGGCCTAACGATTGCTGTCGCCAAGTTCACCGGACTTGCCGCGATCCCAAAAATTAGAAAACCGGCAGAACGTGATGTTCCGCCGGCTTTGTGTATTTATCACTGCGCGATCAGTTCACTGCATCATGCGGGGCTGGAAACTGCCGGATGCCTCCGTGTGCCGGCCCGGCTGTTTACGCGTCTCTACGTTGCGCTCCTGTTGATTGCCGATGATCTGCGTTACGATCCCAGTATTGGCGGTCACCAGATCCTGGCCGGTCTGCCAGAGGTTGGATTGCTTGGTCGCCTTCAGCACTGCGTTCAGCCATTTCACCGAGACGCCGGCGGGGACAAAGTAGCGCTGGTAAATTCGAACCGTTTCTTCCCTGTCAAGGGTCAACCGACCCATCTTAGACTGCTTTGCTGCGTCGTGGAACAACCAGAGACTGCTGCGAGCGGCGAAGCGGTTCTTACCCTGGAGATAGATTGGCACGCACATTGAGGCGCAGGTTCTGCCGGGTTGGACGGCTGTGGCCAGCCTGTGGGTTTTTTTGATCCTTTTCAGGAGGTGTATGACCCGCTCACCGGCGTCGATGACGCCACCCTGGGAGTCAATGTCGAGTACGATCTGGTGTGTGACATCGGAGTATTTGTTGAATGTGCGCTCGATTTCCTCTGCCATTTGGTGAACGATTGCACCCCGGTACGTGAAGTAGAGTACACCGGCCTTCCTATCGAGCTTCGCTTTGATGTTTGCCACCGTTTTGGCGCTCTTGGCTGGGGCCGCCTGGGTTGGAACCGCCTGGCTGCAGGTCAGGACGACTGCGCCGATGAAGCAGGGAGCCAGGAACCTAGCGAGAGTCTGCATGACAATGTCCTTTCGGTTGAGACCATCGGGAGGCGTTGTCGGCTCCCGATGAACCCAGATTGTCGGCAGGGACTGTCGTTGCACATTGCTGGAAACTGCTACGCCTTGCTCGGGATTGCCGGCATTCGACCGCGACAGCTGTCCGAAAATAAGTCTATGATTATAAATAAGTTTTTTGGAGACTGCTCCAGAAACAGCCCTGGCGGAATGACGGCACCAACGCCACAGCAGAGGCCATCCTGCCAGGTAGCGATCCGCTGCCAATCGTCGGCCTGGTTAGCCAACGCTCACCAATCGCCGGCAATCACGGGCAATGGTCAGGACGGCCCGGGCATGATGAAAAGCGACCGCACCCCAAGTGATGAGGATTGATTTGAGCTAGGAAACGCGAACTCAAGCAATCAACGACCGGCTGGATAATCCTGGCTTCTGGCCAACGAGTCGAAAACCCAAGGTTTTCACCTGCCGACGCGTCAAATCCCCAGTCACGATTGCAGCAGCGCTTCTTAGGACGAACGACGAGCGATGACACATCCATAGAGACAACCCCGCATCGATTTGAACCGACCGCAGCGCACGCGAACGCCTGCGTGTGTGTCTGCGCCTACGGAGGTTCAAATCAGGCAAAGCGGAGAATGTCGAATGAAAGGGCATCGCAAAAACCCGACCGCATCTCATCAACGTACCGGGCAGACCAAACCAGCCCAATCAATCCCCCAACACAAGAAGTATAGAAGGGCGCTGAACGTTATTGCGGAAAAGACCGAGGCAGAAATCCGCATAGAGAAGTTAAGACAGGTCTGGATCACTGAACACCGAGCCAAGCTCAAGGCTGCACGAAAGGCTTACCTCAACCGAATCGATAAGGTCCGCAAGAAGGTTGAAGCCGGGAAAGCAAGGGTGACGGAATAAAATCCAGTAGTAACAGTTGCTGGCAACATACAGGTCAACAAGCAGGCTGACGAGGGAGGCGGACAACAATCCGCCTCCCAATAGCGGCCTCTATCGAAGTCACACCACCCTACGCGCGCCTGAACTGCCGGTCGCAAATCCACAGCAATGACGGACAATCGACCCTCTCTCCAAATGCTGTAATCAGACGCGTTGTCTGAATATCAAGTCATATTCAAAATTCAGGAGAATCGAGAATGACCATGGAAAATTCGTCTTCGTCGAAGGAAACGATATCGTGGTTCACCCTACGCTCGTGGATCGCCCCCCGGCCTTCGCTCCAGAAGCGGGCCGTTCTGGTCGGTGCAGTCGGCCTCGTGATTGTTGCCTGCGTCGTGGTCTTGCCTCCGGTCGCAGCTTGGGTCGGCCACTGGCTCGGCGGCCTGGACCGGCGCATTGATCAAGCAATCGCACATGCCTCGGCGCACTTCGTGCGGGAGGTTTGGGCACCCGCAACGCAGACGGAGAGAGCCATCCTAATTGGCGTAGCCGTCATTGGCGCAATGCAGTTATTGATCCTTTGCTGCTTGCCCGAGAATCGAAAGACCGGGAATTAGCATTCCGACGCACACAATTGCCTTCCAAACTCTGGTGCCACAACGCCAGACACAGATCGTGCTCATCAAGCGGCGAGCGATCCCCGACGCCGCCACCATTCTATAGTACTCATATGAGGATAATGAAATCATGCGTACTGCGAATAATCGGAACACCTTTGTCTTGGTAATGGTTCTCGGCGTGCTTGCCATCGTCGGCGGTCCGTCCGGTTCCGCCCAAGCAGATTGCTTCTCCCAGTGTTCTAGGTCCTACTACACTTGCTTGCGCGGATACAGCGAGCGGGATTGCGCGACCACCCGTTCCAAATGTTCACTGCACTGCTCGATTGCTGCCGAAAGGCGTTACGGGTCGATCGCGTACTCCCAAGAGACGGGCTCGTGGGGATCCGCTAATAAGCAGAAAAGCCAGACTGCGGCGGAACAAATCGCGAGGGCCAACTGCGCCGCAAATGGTGGACGCAATTGCGCTATTGAACTGTGGTTCTTTGATCAATGTGGCGCCCTCGCGAAAGGTGATAAGGGTGCATACGCCACAGCCCGGCATCGAACGCGAAAAGTCGCGCAAGTTCTCGCTCTCGACTACTGCAGACAAGTCAGTAAGTCCCCATGTCGAATCGAGCTATCGATCTGCGCGCGATAATCGAAACATGGCGCTGACTAGTATTCGATAATCTCGCTGCACTCGTTCCGACCTGACAGTCATGTCTGAAGCCGTAATGCTTCGCATGACCGCTTGCCACCTGATTGCGGAAAGATTGATCCATTTGACCAACGGTCATAACTGGCCCTCCTTCACCGTGATGCCGATGTGCAACAGTGCATCGGCTGCTGAATGAACACCGGACGTTCAACCGTCCTCCCCTGCCCCACCAATCGTCGCCTCTGCCGGCGTCTGGCTCGGCGGGCATGGCCCTTGAGCTTCCCCGGAGCCCCCGTCGTTCAGTTTCCCCGCGGCTCTTTTCATGATGCGCCCGCTCGCCGGCCGTCAAGGCACCCGATGCCGGGAGCCCCTCGCGAGATCCACTGGCCGCTTCGGGTCCCCCGCCTTGACCGCCGGCTCGTCTGGTCGCTCTGCCGAGTTAGCCGCGAGGGAAACCTCCGGCCATCGGTCGAGCTTATCAACCAACAAACCAACTCTATGAAAGAGAAGAAACTTTCGTTCGCGGCGCGCATCGAGTGCATCGCGGATATCGCCGACCTCGTGCGCGACGTCGCCGAGATGGACGAACGTGGCAACGCGGCGGCGCTGCTAGCCGCTGCCCGCTTCCTGCGCGAGGAGAGCCTGCGGATGGCAGAGGTGCTGCAGCGCCTCAAGAAGCACGACACGCGGCGTAGCGACAAGGCGCGCCGATAGGCACGCCTCGATTACCAACTAACCAATTCTACCGTATGCAACTTCTACTGCAATCGCACGTCGATGCGCTCATCGCCAATTACGGCGCGGCGGACTGGTGCGCGTTGGCCCCGGTGGTGAAGCTGTTCACGCCGGATGCGGCGGCCACGTGGCTGCTCGCCACGCTGGACCCGGACGACCACGACACTGCCTGGGGCCTGTGCGATTTGGGGCTGGGCTTTCCGGAGCTCGGCACCGTGTCGCTTGGCGAACTCGCGAGCGTGCGCGGCAAGCTCGGCCTGCCCGTGGAGCGCGACCTCCATGTGACGTTCGAGATGTCGATAGGCGCCTATGCCGACACCGCGCACGAGCACGGACGGATTATCATCTAACCTCAATTGCTTATGTCTGACGTTTCCGACACTGCCCCAGGCGGCGTGGGCCACATCACGGCGTGTCCCGATTGCGGCTCGACGCGCTTTGCCGTGTCGGAGAGCTACGTGCACGACGCCGAGGTGCTGGACGACGGCGCGCTGTTCTACAAAAGCTGGCCGGATGGCGGCGGCCGGGACGGTATCACGTGTGCGGAGTGCGAGCGCGCGTTCGATGACGACGACTTCGTCGCCGTCGAGTACGATTGACGTTTGTACTGTCTGGCCCAACGACCGGACCCGCCAACCAGCTCTCCCTCAGCCCTCGCCCGCTCTGCCGCGGGCTGGGCGGGGGCTCTGCCCACCTTCCCCCTCCGACCGCTACGTCGCTGCACTCGCTCGCGACTTCGCCTGCCCGTGGAGTGCTCGCTGCGCGTCGCACCCTGCCCCGCCGCTTCGGGGGCCTGCGCGGCGGTTTGTTTCTAACCTGTTCCAGTCCGTGACCGGCTGTCCGTGGCGTGGTATAATGTTCTTATGACCAGGACGCAGGCCATCGACACAATAAAGTCCAAGCTCGACGAGATGACGGACGAGCAGGTGCAGTCGCTTGCCGACATTGCCGAGGCCTACACCCGGACGGTGCCGGCGGAGGATGCAGCGACCAGGGCAGCAATTGCAGAGGGCGTGCGCCAGGCCAAGGCCGGCGAACGCGTGCCCGCTGCCGAATTCGACCAGCTACTGAAGCAGCCATGGCGATAGCGGTCACGCTGACGCCATGTGCGGCCGCTGATATTGCCGGCATTCGTGACTACTTGCTGGAACGCAATCCCGCTGCTGCCGACTCCGTCCGCCAGGCAATCGACGCCACGTTCTCCCTTATCGGTGAATTTCCCGGAGCCGGTCGCAATCGGCCGGAGCTCGACGTTCGCTCGATTCCCGTGTCTCATTATCCCTACACCGTCTATTACCGGATCGAGACTGACGAGGTCATTGTCGTTCACGTTCGCGATGACCGCCGCAGGCCGCTGTCGGCCGGCGCTCTTTGATTTGTGATAGATCGTCTTTCCGATCGCCAGCGACGGATTTCAAGCTATCATAGAAGCAGAGGATCACACTTTTTCCGTGATCCATTTTGCGGGCTGGCTGCCGCATCGCTGAGGTCCTCGTCTCTCCCACAAGACCGTGCCCGGCCTCGGCAGCCGCCCCGCGGTATGGATATTATCTTAGCCAAGCATGCTGTTGGTGGTACGCCGTTCGCGCTGCGCGCGGACGATCGGTTTCGGCATGCCTTTGCGATCGGAGCGACTGGCACCGGTAAGTCGACGCTGTTGCTGAATGCCGCCGCGCAGGATATGGCGCGCGGTGATGGCCTGTTGCTGCTCGACCCGCATGGCGACCTGGCCGATGCCGCGTTGCGGCTCGTCCCGCCACACCGGTTCAACCACGTTTGTCTCCTCGATCCTGGCGATGCCGGCTTCCCCATCGGCCTCAATGTGCTCGATGATGTCGCGCCCGACATGCGGGCCGTGGCGGCCGATGGCGTGGTCGCCGCCATGCGCGGCATCTGGCATGACTCCTGGGGGCCGCGCATGGAGTACATCCTGCGCCATGCACTTGAAGCCCTGATCGAGACCAATGGCGCTTCCCTGCTGCAGCTACCGCGGCTGCTGACCGACGCAGACTTCCGTGCCCGCATTGTGCAGGGGCTGACCAGTCCGCTGGTGAAGGCCTTCTTCGTCGGCGAGTTCGAACAATGGGACGCCCGATATCGCAATGAGGCAATCGGGCCGATCCTGAACAAGGTGACCGCCTTCTTTGCTGTTCCATCCGTGCGCAACATGCTGGGCCAGGGTCGCTCGACGCTTCATCTCGACCATGCAATGCGCAACCGCCGGATCGTGATTGCCAACTTGGCCAAGGGCACCATCGGCGAGAGTTCTGCCCACTTGCTGGGCGCGCTGCTGATCTCCCGCGTGCTGACGCATGCCATGGAGCGGGCTGGCGAGCCCGAGGGCGACCGAGCACCGTTCCACGTCATCGCCGACGAGCTATCCGTGTTCGCAACTGAAGCCACCGCAAGGCTGCTGTCCGAGGGCCGCAAGATGCGGGTATCGCTGACCGCAGCGGCTCAAACGACCGCCCAATTGTCCGACACACTGCGGACGGCGATCCTTGGCAATGCGGCGACGCTTGTTTCCTATCGGCTCGGCGCCGAGGATGCGGAACTGATTGCCGACGAACTGGGCGTTGGCGGACCTGCCGCCTTGCAGGATCTCGGGTTCGGCCAAGCCTGGGGCCGGCCGGCATGGACCACGCAGGCGTTCCCGCTTGAGATGCCGCCACCACCGAAACCACTGCACGATGGAGCCAGCCCCCGAAAGCAGAGCCGCCGGCACTTCGGCCGGAATCGTGTGGATATCGAGGCTCGGATTTCAGAAATGCTGGGATTGCCGAGCGATACGCCCAACACTTGTCATCAGTTGATTCGCTGAGAATTCACTCTTGATTGTCGAGGGAGGTGGCCATGCTCTCCCGTATCGCTTTCGTCTTGTTGGTGTTTCTCGTGCTTCCAGCGCCTGCCCACGCGCAACGTGAAGGCTGCTGGCCGAATGGCGCCGGTGGATTCCAGTGTTCCTCCAATTGCCGCGTCACCGCGTGCAACGATTACTACGACCGCTACGGTCAGATCCGGAAGAAGTGCCGCTTCCAGTGCGCACGACAGCAGCCACAAGCGTTTGCACCTCAACATAGCAACCAGCGGGTCGCGCCACGTGCTGACCCGCCTCGGCCCAGGCTCAGCCGTCGCGAACACGCGCCAGTCCTTGCCGATTAGCCCAGTACGCCTCGTTCTATTCGGCGATTTGGGCAATGTCTCCGGCCATTCACTATGGGTTCGTTGCGCTTTGTGCCGGCTTTCTGTTTGTCGCCCGCATGGGATATTTCGACGTCGCACCGGAGGAACGTCCGCATATCGGCGGGATGTTCGGCCATCTGTGCCTTCGTGTCTTTGCTCACCTTGGCCAACTACTTAGAACTCTCAAGCCTGCGCAAAATCGGAGTGGCGTGGCGACTTCCTCGGACGCTGGCTCATCTGGTTTGCTCCATTCGTTGCGTACCTGCTGATCCGCTTCTTCAAGCGCTTCCTGATGGGTTGGCACTACGTGTTCGTCGCCCATCCGGCGGCGCCGGCCATAAACACTGCCGTGGCCCAAAACTCAGCACTCGACTTCAGCCAGCTCAAATCGGCGCTGACGCCGACCGCGGAAGAGCTGACCGGCAAGCCGCGCAAGTGGGCATTCCAGTATCGAACCGATGCGGCCAAGGCTCGCGCGCTGCAGGAGAAGCTCGACGCCGATGCCGCGATCGCCCGCGCCGCAGTCGAGCGCGAACGTGCCCGCCGCGCTCGGCGGGACAGCTAGAAACAGGACAGATCCATGAGCGACAACGACGACGAGAAACTGCCGGTACCTGCGCAAAGGCGACACCGCGCCGGTGCCGGCAAAGCGCGACGCCCAGCCGATGGTCCCGAAGGTGGGCGGGGTGGTCGACGCGGCGCTGACTGGATGGCGCGCAAGCGCTGCCGCCAAGACCTACCGCAACATCGGCGATGCCCTCGACGCCACCAAGGGTGCAGTGTCGTCCGGCATCGACCTCAAGCGCGAACTCGATCGCCTCGGCGATCTGGACAACATCCTCGACGAGGATCAGGCACAACGCGACCACGCCCGCTGGGAAGCAGACCGCGCCCGTAAGGCTGCTCGCGTGCAGGCCGACTATGACGACCAGCTTCGCGTCCATCGCAACGAAGCGGAGCTGTCGCAGGCGAAGACCGATGCCCTCTATCATCAGCGCCGGCTACGAAGCGGCGGAGGAAACGCGAAGTCGTATAGATCAAGTCCGCCGTCCACAAGGTCGGCACCGAGACCCACAGCCGCGAGGTCAAGTATCCTGACGGCACAAGAGGCCGCACGCCGTCGGCGCGAGCAGCTTGCCGGCGGTCGCGCCGCGCCGACCTTCGGACGCTCTCGACCCGATCTCTTCTCGGATGATCGACGATGAACTTCGTCATGCCCATACGCGAGCTGCCGAGCCGCGTCGAGGTGATCATTCGTCTTGGCAATCTGAAAACTGCCGCAACCGATCCCGCGACGTTCTTTGCCGCCATCGAAGAGCAGATCGCACAGTCCGCCGCTGCATCGGCGAGCCTTATGAGGTCGCTTCAGGCTTGCGAGCCTTGCGGGCCGCATTCACGCAAACCTGAGGCCAACAAAAAACCGGCCGATATCGGCCGGTTCGTTCCCATGACCCCGTGTCCTTCTTCGTCGTCTTCTTGGACATCCCTCCCGTTTGCTTCAGGCCGGAGGGCGCCTCTTAGGGTCATGGGTTCGCTGACGGTTCAGCTTCCGGAATAATACGTCGTCAGAGGAAAAGCGCAAGTGGCAGACCGGAACAAGGGTGGCGGGAACGGCGGCGACAAGGACGTCGACGCGCTGCTGGCCGATCTCGATGCCGAGATGGCGCGCGACTATCCCGGTCTGGTTCCGGCCAACCCAAAGACCCATAAGAAAGTCGCCAAGCCTGGCAAGGTTTTCACCCTCGGCACCACGCCCGACAACAAACCGTTCGTGCTACCGGAGGAACTCATCACGCAGCACATGCACTTCCTCGGCGCGCCCGGCTCCGGCAAGACCAATGCGCTGGAGCTGTTCGTGCAGCAGGCGATCGCCAACGGCCGCGGGCTGATGCTGATCGACCCGCACGGCAACCACCCCGACAGCCTTTACCGCCGCGTGCTGGCCTGGCTGGTGCAGCGCGGCCATGCCGACCGGCGCACCGTCCATATCATCGATCCCAACGTGCGCGACTACACCGTCGGCTTCAATCCGCTGCGCCTGCCCGATCCAGACACCGATATCTCCGTCATCGCCGACGCCACGCTCGAAGCCATCGAGCGGGTGTGGGGCGAGGACATGCACGACAAGCCGCTGATCCAGACCATCCTGACCGCGACGTTCACTGCGTTGGCCGAGCTTGGTCTTACCCTGGCCGAGGCCAAGCACCTGTTCGACGTGCAAGATCAACTGGGCTTCCGCGCCAACGTTATCTCGCGGCTCAAGACCCCCTACGCGATCGATGTGCTGGAGGACCTGCACGCGCAGGCCGCGCATCCGCAATGAGCGTCGCGAGTTCAAGATTGGTACCGGCGGCGCCAAGAACCGGCTCAACGACTTCCTGCGGTCGGACGCCGTCGCCACCATGCTCAGCCAGACGACGCAGACGCTGGACCTGCTGAAAGTGATGGACGAGCGCCACATCGTGCTGGTCAATCTGCAGGACGGCACCGGAGCATCGACCAAGGCCGCGCGCGTGCTCGGCACGCTGCTGCTGCGCTATGCGCTGTTTTTCTCGGGCCGCCGCAGGAACGTCAAAGACCCGTTCTTCCTCGTCATCGACGAGTGCCACAACGTTCTGTCCGGCGACCTGACCACCATGCTGCCGGAGGCGCGCAAGTTCGGCGTCGGCGTGGTGCTGGCCCACCAGTTCCTGCACCAGCTGCGCTCCGCCGGCGAGGACATCTATCAGGCGGTCCGCAGTTCCACCCGCGTCAAGTTCGTGTTCGGGCTCGCCAACCAGGACGAGGCCGAGGACGTCGCGCGCGAGGTGA
>CAWGUF010000011.1:0-393455 GCA_963825625.1 uncultured Alphaproteobacteria bacterium
TAAGCGCCCCACGAACGACCTGGGGCTCGCGGCGTTGGTTTTCGCTTGACGGGCTTGGGCTCAGACGGCGACGCTTGGCGTCGCCGGTAGCGCGATGTTCCAAGGAAGCAGGGCCTCGATATCGTCGAGGGTTGTTGCCTGCGGCAGCAGCGTGAAGACTCGGGCGAGATAGGCGTAGGGCTCCAGACCATTGGCCTTCGCCGTCTCGACGAGACCATAGAGCCGCGCCGACGCTGTGGCGCCCTTCGGCGTATCACTGAAGAGCCATGCTTTTCTTCGACGGCAATCTCACAGTCATTCTGCCCATATCGGGCAGGATATCGTAGTCCATTACCGCTGGCATCCGCTGCATGGCCGGAGAGCGCGTTGCCTCATGGTCGAACATCGAGCCTCTGGCGAGATCGCGAATGTCGAGCTCGAGCCCGGTGTCGTCACGAAGGTGGCCGCCTGGAAGCTCGACCCCGTCAGTTGCGGTTCGATGAAGATTGGCTCCCCTCAGGTCTCGCTGTCGGCGTTGAGTGATCTACATCGGCTGCTGATCTCCTGCGAATCGCGGCTCCTCTCTGCGAACGGCAACACCGGCACGCAGGAGGTCCACGATGGGATCGTTGGTAGCACTGGCCCGAGCGACGCAGCTTGTTCCGCGACCACCATCTCGCCCGCTGACAGCACCACGCCAGCTCGACCTCGTTCTCGACGACGTCGTGCTTCAGGGAATGACGGCGGCGCAGCGCCAAGCGGCAATCCAGTCGCTGGCTCAACTGCTGCTGGAGGCCAGAGGCAGCGCGACGAGGGAGGCCGGCGATGACCTCGCTTGATGCACTCCTCCCGTCGACCCTGCTTCAGCGCAAGGCTATCGTGTATGTTCGCCAGTCGACGCCGCAACAGGTGCAGGCGAACCTGGAGAGCCAACGACGGCAGTACGAACTGGTCGACGTTGCACGCCGCCGGGGTTTCAAAGAGGTAGAAGTAATCGACGACGATCTCGGGCGTTCGGCAAGCGGTGCCGTCGAGCGCCCTGGCTTCGACCGTCTGGTGGCAGCCCTGTGCGCCGGACAAGTCGGTGCAGTGCTCTGCCTCGACGCGTCGCGGCTGGCGCGCAATGGCCGGGATTGGCACCACTTGCTCGAACTGTGCGGCTTGGTCGAGGCCCGCGTCATAGATCTCGATGGTGTGTACGATCCGTGCCGGCCGAACGATCGCCTGTTGCTCGGCATGAAGGGCAGCATCAGCGAGTTCGAGCTGGGTATCATTCGCTCCCGCATGTACGAAGCGGCGCGATCGAAGGCAAGGCGTGGCGAGCTGAGGATCTCGATACCGCTCGGCTACACCTGGGATCGTCGCGCCGGTCTCGGCCTCGATCCAGACCTGCGCCTGCAGGAGGTGATCAGACTTGTCTTTGCCAAGTTCCGGGAGCTTGGCAGCGCCCGCCAAGTGCTGCTGTGGATGGCGTCGGAGAATATCCACTTTCCCTATCCATCGGACGGCAGGACATTGACGTCGTTCGAATGGCGGCCGATCAGGTATCGCAACGTCATCTCGATTCTGAAGAATCCTTTCTATGCTGGCGTCTATGCCTACGGGAAGAGCGAGAAGCGCACCGAGATCGTCGACGGTCGTGCACGCAAGAGCTACGGCCACCGCAAGCCGATGGACGCCTGGGAGGTGTTCATCAAGGACCACCACGAAGGCTACATCGGCTGGGCTGAGTATCAGGGCAATCAGTCGATCCTCGCAGGCAACGCCTACGGCAGGACCGGCGACACGAAGTCTGCACGCGGTGGCCGGGCGCTGCTCGCCGGTCTCATTTGCTGTGCCCGTTGCGGTCGCAAGCTCAAGGTTGCCTACACTGGGCGCTATCCGCGGCCCGTCTACGGGTGCGAGAGCCCAAACCTGCAGATGGGCCGCAAGCGCTGTTTCAGGGTGGCCGGCAAGCACATCGACATGGCCGTGGCCGGAGAGATGCTGCGTGCGGTGGCGCCGATGGCGATCGAGGCTGCACACGAGGCCGAGCGCATGCTGAAAGAGGAAGATCAGGATCGGCGCCACATCGCCGAGCTGGAGCTGCGCCAAGCCCAGTACGATGCCTCGCTCGCCGAGCGTCGTTACGCGGCTTGCGATCCCGACAACCGCCTGATTGCGGCGCAGCTGGAGAAGGCGTGGGAAGTGACGCTGCAGCGCGTCGAGGCGTGCCGGCAACGGCTCCACGAAATGCCGGCACCCGCCGCAGGGGATGCACTACCCGATTTCACTGGACTGGCTGATGATCTCGCTGCGGCCTGGAAGTCGCCGCGAACGACAATGCGCACACGACAGCGGCTGGTGCGGGCCCTGATCACGGAGATCGTTGCCGATGTCGACGAGGTAGCCGGAGAGATCGTGCTCGTCGTCCACTGGAAGGGTGGCCAACATTCTGAGTTGCGCGTCCGAAAACCGAAGACCGGCGAGCATGGCTGTGGCACTCCCCAGCAGGCCTTGGCCGTCATTCGCGCCATGGCGGGCCGCTGGTCGGACCAGGATATCGCCGCTTCGTTGAACCGCATGGGGCTGCCTACCGGGCAAGGCAAGACCTGGACCGCACACCGCGTCGGATCAATCCGCCGCGTCAACGGCATTCACGGCTATCTCTCCGCCGAAAAGGATGGCCAGTGGCTGACAATGCGCGACGCAGCCGCGAAACTCGGCGTCAGCCATCATCAGATCCGAAAGCTGATCAACGCTGGCATCCTGACCAGCAACCAGATCGTGCCGGAGGCGCCGCACCAGATCCGGGCCTCAGATCTCGACAGCGAACAAGTCGCGAGTTCCCTCGCCCGGAAAGGTCGCCCGTGTCGGGCTGTCTCCGAAAACCAGCTCTCAATGTTTCCAAGCACTTACGAAGGGGGTGCAGAATGACCCGGTCATCGCAAACGGGCGGATGGCGTTCTCGCAGAGCACGTTCGATATCTCGAGCCGGCCGTCCTCAAGATAGCGGATGAGCTTTGGCCACTCGTCGGCGAGATAGCTGATCGCCTTGCCGGTCAGCGACAGCGGAGGTGTCGCATTGCGGTTTTTGTCGAGCCACGTGCGCAGATCGTCCCAGATCGGTCGTGCCTTCTCGTTGCGCAATCGATGTCGCTGCTCAGCCGTCATGCCGGCGTCGCGCGCCAGCTTCTCGATACGATAGAGTTGGCGGATGATCAGCAATGCTTCCGGCGCAAGCCCGCGTTCGCTGCCGGCGAGTTTGTGCTGTGCCTTCACCGCCTCGACGAACCTGCGGCGTGCGTGATCGAGGCAGCCGACGTGGACGATTCCGTCGCGACGGGCCGCGGCGTTGTAGCCGCCGTAGGCGTCGGATTGCAGATAGCCCCGGTACTCGTCAAGAAGCCGCATCGGGATGGCGCCGGCCCGCGACGGCGCATAGTCGAACAGGATGATCCGCTGTCCCGGTGGCCCGCCCCGACGCACCCACATGAAGGATTTCGCCGTCGCCGACCGGCCATCCTCCTTCAGGACCTGCACGCTGGTCTCATCCATCTGCAGGACGTCATAGGACAATTGCGTCTCATGCATGAGGTTGATCAGCGGCACGACGAGATCACCAAGCTTGATCATCCAGTTCGCCATGGTCGTGCGCGACAGCGCGATCTTGTATCGCGCAAGAATGCCTTCCTGGCGATAGAGCGGCAGGCCATCGACGAACTTCGCGGTGCTGACGTGCGCGAGCAGACCCGGTGATGCATTGGACTTCGGGATCGGCTGCGCGGGCATGGCCGCCGTGACGACAACGGGGTCATCGTGGCTTGTGCCCTCGCATGAGCGGCAGGCATATTTGAAGCGTACGTGCTGCAGGACCTGGGCGCGTGCGGGCACGAGATCAAACTGTTCGCTCGTGATCTCGCCGATGCGCGTCAGCTGGCAGCCGCATGCGCAGATCTTCTCCTCATCGGGAATGTCATGCTCGACGCGCACGCGCGGCAGAGAGGCGTCGATTGGTCTGCGCTTCCCACGAGCGCGCGCGTGGGCCGGAACCGCGATCTCGGTCATGTCCGTTTCGGGCGCATCCGCGGCGGCGAGCGCCTCGGCCTCGTTGAAGAGATCCATCTGCGCCAGCGTGGAAAGCTTCTCCGACTTGGGCGCGAAGGCCTTGACCGTTGCCAGCCTGAGCTGCTCCTCCAGGATCGCGATACGCGCCGCCTGCGCTGCATTCAACGCCTTCAGCGTTGCGATCTCGTCGCTCTGGGGCGTCGGCGATGTCTCGGAAGTGCCCATGGGAAAGGCATAACTGATTTGCGCGTGGGAATGCCGCCACACGCACGACTTTTACAGAACAGTGCGATATTCCAGCTCGCGGTGTGGCTTCATGTGCTTCAGATCGAGCCCGTCGAGCAGCCAGCGGAGCTGCTCCGGCGTCAGCTTTGCGACCCGCCCTGGCAAGTACGAGGGCCATCTGAAGCGCTCCTCCTCCAGACGCTTCAACCACAGGCAAAACCCGCTGCGCTCCCAGTACAGGACCTTCATCTGGTTGCGCCGCTTGTTGGTGAAGCAGAACAGATTGCGGCTGAACGGATCATATTTCAGAGACGCCTCGATCAAGACCGACAGCCCGTTGATGCCCATCCGGAAATCGACCGGATCCAGGCACACGTGGATCGTGATCTCATCATCAAGCGGCGGTCGCACCGCCGCAATCCCACGTCCCCGTCTGTCAACCATCGCGCTGAGCCTGATCCGCAAATCGAATGCGGCATCATCCCAGGTTCCGGCCGGTAGCGGCAGAAGCAGTTGTCTTGGCGCTTACTTATCACCGCGCTTGTCAAACGTCGTGCCGAGCTGGCAGGCGAGATCGAGGAAGCCCACAAGCGCATCTCGCAGATGATCGCGGACCTGGGCACGCTGGACGCCACGATCCTAATGTTCGATCCGACCTATGAGATTGAAGGCATCAAGCCGAAGGCGTTCCGCCCGCCCGCGGACTGGTCCAAGCGGGGAGAGATGGCGAAAGCGGTGCTATCGGCCCTGCGGCTGGCCAAGGAACCGCTCACCTGCCGCGACATCGCCTTGCAGATCATGGCCAAGCGGGCAGTGGACACGACCGACCTGCGGCTGGTGAACCTGATGCGGCACCGGGTTGCGACCGCGCTGAAGCACCAGCGGAACGTCGGGAACGCTGTATCGCAGCCGGGGCCGGGCCATTACAATATCTGGACGTTGCCTAGCGCAGCCCAAGCCACGCCCCGAGTGCCATCAGCAGCCCAACGATGATGAAGGCGCCAATCGTCTCCGGCTCGCGCCAGAGGGGGACCGGGTCGCGCTGGGGCTGGAACGGCGGCGGCTCGGGCGGGAGCCAGTCGGGGCTGGCTAACATGTCAGTTGTCACTTCCACCTTGCCGAACTCCAAAAATAAATCCAGCTACAGTTAGGATGGCTGCGATTAATCGTTCTATGTATTTCTCAAGAGTTCCGTCTGGGGAAGACCATGACGCGACTAAACAAATTAGCAACGCAATAACAAGGGCTGCAATAATTCCAGATGCTATATTTAGTGATGCGTTTGTTGAACCAGTAACGCGACCAATTAAACCTAACTTTCTATCATGTAACGCTAACTCATGCTTATTGTTACCTGCTTACCCATGATCGTCAGCCAAGTTTGAGCCACACGGGTCTGCGATTTTGCTGTGCATTCTGAGGGA
This sequence comes from uncultured Alphaproteobacteria bacterium, assembly GCA_963825625.1. Taxonomy (GTDB): domain Bacteria; phylum Pseudomonadota; class Alphaproteobacteria; order Rhizobiales; family Hyphomicrobiaceae; genus CAMDPA01. The sequence continues at coordinate 5,676 of CAWGUF010000011.1, forward strand.
GATGGCTCATGGCGCGCAACAAGGTGCAATTCCAGAAAGGCCTTTCGGAGGCCGAATTCCTGCGGCTCTATGGTGACGAGGATGCGTGCCGCGAGGCGCTTTTCCGCTGGCGCTGGCCTGGCGGCTTCGAGTGTCCGGCGTGCGGCGAGCGGGGCCATTGCGTGCTCGACCGGCGTGCGCTGATCCAGTGCAACACCTGCCGCACTCAGACATCGTTGACCGCCGGCACGATCTTCGCCAACACCAAATTGCCGCTCACGACTTGGTTCCGCGCCATGTACCTCATCACGCAGTCGAAGCAGGGCATCTCGACGGTCGAACTCGGCCGCCGCCTCGGCGTGCGCCAGACCACGGCCTGGGCGATGAAATCGAAACTCACGCAAGTGATGCTTGAACGCGACGCGAAGAAACTGCTCGACGGCCGCGTCGAGATGGATGACGCCTATCTCGGTGGCCGGCGATCAGACGGCAAGACGGGACGCGGTGCGCCGGGAAAGACGCCGTTCGTGGCCGCGGTCGAGACCACCGACGACGGCAAACCGAAACGCGTGCAATTGCGTCGCGTCACACGCTTCTCGAAGAAGGCGATCAAGGCGCTGGCTGGCCGGACGTTGAAGCCCTCGGCGCGCGTCGTCACCGACGGGCTCGGCTGCTTTCACGGGCTCAAGGGATCAATCGAAGCGCACAACCGGCTCATCGTCGCCCAACTTGGCCACGCCGAGAAACTGCCGCAATTCCAGTCGGTCAACACCGTGCTCGGCAATATCAAGAGCGCGATTACCGGAACCTATCGCGCGGTCAGGAAGCACGCCGATCGCACCCTCGCCGAATTCGAATGGCGTTTCAATCGGCGCTATGATCTCGCCGCCATGATCCCCCGCCTCGGCTGGGCCGCAACCCACACGCCGCCGATGCCCCATCGGCTTCTGAAGATGGCTGAGAGTGGTGGGTAAGCAGGTATTGTTAAGCGCCAAGCGCTCATCATCTTTACTTTCAAACTGCGTTACTTCTTTTTCTGGTGTCGGGTCACGCTCAACCTGAATCGTATCGTTCGACATTACGCAGCCGTTGACCCCCGCGCAGGAGATGATCGTTCATCATCGTATATCCGTAAGAATTCGGATCGCACAAACTCATCTGGTATTTCAAGGCCGTGTGGCACTTCAAAACCAAATGCTTCAGCCTGCTTGTACCATGCGGAATTTTTCTCGTGTGTCATTTCTGACAACGCAAAACTAGACAGGTGTCCATATCGCTTCCAAACGAATTCTAGAAGGGGAGCCACTTCCTTGTCATCGGTAGAAACTATTGCGGGGTCTTCAAAAGGTCCCATAGATTGCGGAGTTAAAATTGGAGAGCGCCCAAAAGGTTTTAAAACGTGATACAAGCTGCTAAATACTGGCCCGTATCTCCATACCTGCGGTTTTTCATCCAGGATTGCCTCTGGTTTAAATGCCAGCCACCATCCATGCGCGCAGTACACAAGTTTTTGAAGCTTCATATGCTCTACGCCATTTGGGCTTGCATGGTGCTGCAAGAACCAGTTGGCAACTGCCAGCGGTGAATATTTTGTCATGTCCCGCACGCGGTTGGAGTGCGCGAATCGATTGGCTAAAATCGTTCGCAACCTCATCGTTTGTCAATCATAATGTTCCAGATTCGTTCCGGTCAACTCAAATTATCTCTGCCAGTACCCCTTCCACTCCCGGCTGACGGAATGAGCCAGGGCCAGACTAAGCGCGCGCTTGCACAGTGCACCATTGCTTTCCCGGCGATGATCCTCCAACCAAGCCGCATGGCTAGCGTACTGGTGAAGATACTGGGGTGATACGTGATGGTGCTGGGCTTCCATCCGACGCAGGCGAGCTAAAAAGCTCTCAGCCTGATTCGTGCAGGCACCGCCCTTGCTGTACGCTTCTGAGTGATTGATGCGCCACGTCAGGTACTTGGCGTGCAGGGCATCCCAGTGGTTAGCCTCGTCGGCATGCACCTCGGAGCCATCGGTCACAACCGCCTTCACAAAGCTGACCCCATCGGCCTCGGTCTTGGTCACGGTCGTGAGTGTGCGGCCCTTGCGTTGGCGAGCGACAACCACGACGCGGCGCTTGCCGGTTTGGTTCTGCGCAAGCCGCCGGTCCTTGCGGTCCTCTTTCAAGTTAGCCGGCCGGATATGTCCGCCGAAGTATGCACCATCAACCTCGACCGTCTCGCCATCGCCGCCAACAGTAGCGCCAGCCAGTTCGGAAGCCATCGCCTCCCGGAGCTTGTGAGCCAGAACGAATGCAGTCTTGTGCTGGCAGTCGAGATCGCGGGCGAGTTGCAGCGCGCTGATGCCCTTGGCGCTGTTGGCAATGATGAGGATCGCGGCCAGCAGATCCACATAAGCCATCTTGCGGCTGGCGAAGATCGTCCCCGAGGTCGGGCTGTACTGGTGATAGCAACCAGCGCTCTTGCATTTGAATTGGCGGCGAGTCGTGATCTTGAACGACTCAGGGCAGCCGCACCGGGGGCAAACAGGCTGACCGTCCGTTTCCGGCCACCGCAGTTCGCAGAAGGTCTTGAACGCGCCATCCTCACCAGCCTCGTACACGTCGCGCAGCTTCAGCGTCCTGGCTTTTGCCAGGAGCAGGAAGTGCGTTCCATGTGGGTTGCGGTGAGACATCATCGTTTCCGGTGTAAACTACACCGTATATGATGATATGACACACTGTTGTCAAGGATAAAAACATCAGATATGATGATTTTGTTCGCGGCAACGATGAGGACCGCATGAAAGAGGATGAATGGACGGAGTACGCCAAGGGTTTACTCAAGGCGGAACTCAAGCGCAGGAACCTGGCCTATCGGGACTTAGCCGACCGGCTGACTGCTATGGGTTTGCCTGAAACGGAACGGAACTTAGCCAACAAGATCAGTCGCGGCAGCTTCACCGCCGTGTTCCTGCTGCAGTGTATGGCGGCAATAGGGGTCGAGACCCTTCGACTGGATGGCATGCCGAAAGCTGTGGAATCCGCCTGATTTTGTGGACGCGTAAGCACGGTGCATGATAGTAAGTCCGCGTGTCGGATATCTCCGACACGCGGATGAGCTACCCTAGGCAACTCGGGCAACCGATAATCTCCGGGTCGCTTGCCACACAACGCACCTCCTTTCTCTCGGGCCATGCCCGGATGGTGTTGCGCACTACGGGACCTGAGCGAGCCTATCGCAAGGACATGCACTCAGACCCGGACTAGTCGGCAGGGGTGGGAACCGAAGCACAACCGTATGGCCCCATTTCCCCCGCCTAGGTGCTAAGCAGGGTATGAGCCTGCCGCACCGTTCAGATGAGAAAGCCCCGCCGTGGCGACGGCAGGGCTTTTCTCATTTTCACCCAGATCAGCCCGAGGGGGAGCAACCTGGGAGTCCCGTAAACTGCTAGCGAGATGCCAGCCGGCGAGAGCCAACCTTCACATACAGAACCTCGCCACGGCCGCGCTTACGCACGCCCTCCGGGCTGTTCCTGTTCAACTCGTTGGTCACGGCCGCGGCGCTAACGCGTCCATCAATCGCGTTCACTTGGCGACCCGCTTCAGCCGTGGTGATGCCGGGCGAGATGCCAAGAACCCGCGTGACTAGAGGACGAATTGTGCCATTAGGCACCTTCTCGGGTGCGCCACTTGGCACGCTAGGCCGAGGCTGATGGGTAGGCACCCTTTCTGCAGACCTTAAAAAATCAACTTCCCAGTCAGCGAACGCATCAGACGATGCGGCCTCAAGAATACGGGCTTTCGCACGGCGCACCCCCTCCGATAGGCCATCGGCCAGACCGCGTTGATATGCATCGTCAACCAAATCCTGGATGTCGGCCGTGATGTCGGTGATCTTGCGCGGGTCAGACATGATGTACCTCGGCACCTAGTTGATGCGTTGATACATGCCTTGATGTCTCTGGACAGGCAATCTGCCTTGGTTCGTTATCCACCGCTCTTTGATATGACGTAACGAGTTATTACATGGCGTGGTGCGCTTGCTACCGAATGCCGGAAATGCTCGAGGTCTCCATGGTTCATTCGCTGGCGGGTGAACTGATGGGCGGACGTTGCGCATCGGAGCGGCCGTTTCGTGCGCCGCACCATTCGGCGAGCATGGCGGCGCTGGTCGGTGGCGGCTCGCGGCCCGAAGCCGGGCGAGGTGTCGCTGGCGCATCTGGGCGTGCTGTTTCTCGACGAGTTGCCGGAATTCTCGCCACAGGTGCTCGACAGGCTGCGCCAGCCGCTGGAGACCGGCGAGACCGTGATCGCGCGCGCCAATCATCGGATCGCCTATCCGTCGCGGATCCAGCTGGTGGCGGCGATGAATCCGTGCCGTTGCGGCGGCGGGCCCGGGCAGAGCTTGCAAGCGCGGGCCTAGGTGCGCGGCCGACTATCAGTCGCGGATTTCCGGGCCGCTGCTCGATCGGATCGATCTGCAGATCGAGGTGCCGGCGGTTTCGGCGGCGGATCTCGTCTTGCCGCCGCCGGCAGAAGGCAGCGCGGAGGTTGCAGCGCGCGTGGCTGGCTGCGCGCGGGTTGCAGAAAGCAGCGCTATGCTCGATACTGGCGCAGGTGCACCGCGGACCAATGCCCATGCCTCGGCGGCCGGATACTCGAGGAGATTGCCGATGCCGGATGAGGCCGGACTGCATCTGATGCGGCGGGCCGCGGAAGCGCTGGGGCTTATCGGCGCGCGGGTTTCACCGCACGTTGCGCGTGGCGCGGACGATCGCGGATCTCGATCGGTCGGAAGGCGTCGGGCGCAGCCACATTAGCGGAGGCGCTCAGCTACCGGCGGGAGACGATGCAGCAGGCTCAGGCGGCATAAGGAGCGTGTGGACGTGTCAGGCCGGTGCAGGCGCGGAATGCCAGTGCTAGTGCCAGTGCCGGCTGCGGTGCCGGGCTAAGCTCCGACTGGTGCTCCAGCGCAGCACACGGTTGAGCGGCGCTGCGCCGCTCCGGGATGCCAGGCGCGCGAGGTATCAGACGCCGAAATTCAGTCGACGCTGACGGTAAATGCCGGGTCAGCGCGTCGGGACGGGCTTGTCGCCGCGGTAGTCGTAGAAGCCGCGCTTGGTCTTGCGGCCGAGCCAGCCGGCCTCGACGTATTTCACGAGCAGCGGGCACGGGCGGTACTTGCTGTCCGCGAGGCCCTTCATAGAGGACCTGCATGACCGACAGGCAGGTGTCGAGGCCGATGAAGTCGGCGAGCTCGAGCGGGCCCATCGGATGATTGGCGCCGAGGCGCATGGCCTTGTCGATCGCCTCGACGGTGCCGACACCTTCGTAGAGGGTGTAGACCGCCTCGTTGATCATCGGCAGCAGGATGCGATTGACGATGAAGGCGGGGAAATCCTCGGAAACGGCGATGGTCTTGCCGAGGCTTTCGACGAAGTCGCGCGAGGTGTTGAACGTCTCGTCCTCGGTCGCGATGCCGCGGATGAGTTCGACGAGCTGCATCACCGGCACCGGATTCATGAAGTGCATGCCGATGAAGCGCTCGGGCCGGTCGGTCGTCGAGGCCAAGTCGCGTGATCGAGATCGAGGAGGTGTTCGAGGCGAGCAACGCGTCTGGCTTCAGATGCCGGGCAGAGCGCGGTAAAGATCTTGCGCTTGACGACTCTCGTCCTCGGTCGCTGCCTCGATGACGAGGTCGCAGTCGCCCAGGTTGGCGAACGCAGCGGCGTAGGAGATGCGCTTCATGGCGGCTTTCGCATCGCCGTCGTTGATCAGACCGCGCGAGACCTGACGGCCAAGGTTGCGCTCGATCGGCCAATCGCCGCCTCGACCCGCTCCTTGGCGAGGTCGTTCATCGTCACGTCGTAGCCGGCAAGCGCGATGACGTGGGCGATGCCGTTGCCCATCTGGCCGGCGCCGATGATGCCGACCTTGCGAATGGCACTGATCGGTTCGGACGGATTGGTGGGTTTCGAGGTCGTGTGCGCGTTCATGGTGGCGTGTCCTGAGGATCTTTCAAATCAAGATGCGGAAGCGCCGCCCGGCATCATCCGTCGTTGATCGGTTGGTGCGCTCGGCCATCAGTGGCCGGAGATCTTGGCCAGCTCCGCCTCGAGCTCGGGCAGGAGCTGGAAGAGGTCGCCAACCAGTCCGTAGTCGGCGACCTGGAAGATCGGCGCCTCGCCGTCCTTGTTGATCGCGACGATGACCTTGGAGTCCTTCATGCCGGCCAGATGCTGGATCGCGCCGGAGATGCCGACGGCGATGTAGAGCTCGGGGGCGACCACCTTGCCGGTCTGGCCGACCTGGTAGTCATTGGGCACGATAGCCGGCGTCGACGGCGGCGCGGCTGGCGCCGACCGCGGCGCCGAGCCGGTCGGCGACCGGCTCGATCAGCTTCTTGAAGTTCTCGCCGGACTGCATGCCGCGACCGCCGGAGATGACGACGCGCGCGGCTGTCAGCTCGGGACGCTCGAGCTTGGCGATCTCGGCGCGCTCGAAATGGGAGATGCCGACCGCGGCAGGTGCAGAGACAGTTTCGATCGGGGCGACGATCGCCGGAGCGCTCGGGAGCGGCAGCGAAGGACGCTGTGCGGACGGTCACCACCTTCTTGGCATCCCTGGACTTCACGGTCTGGATCGCGTTGCCGGCGTAGATCGGTCGTTCGAAGGTGTCGGCGGAGACGACCTTGGTGATGTCGGAGATCTGCATCACGTCGAATGAGGCGGCGATGCGCGGCATGACGTTCTTGCCGCGGGCGGTTGCGGCGGCAACGAGGGCGTCATAGCCCGCCATCATCGGGACGATCAGGGCGCAAACCTCCTCGGCGAGCTGATGAGCCAGATGCGGGGCCTCGGCGACGAGCACCTTGGCTACGCCGTCGAGTCTGGCAGCGGCCGCAGCCGCGGGCCCCGGACTTCCTCCAGCGACCAGAACGTGCACGTCCTGGCCGAAGGCGAGTGCAGCGGTCAGCGCCTTGGCGGTGGCGTCGGAGAGCTCGGTGTCGGTATGCTCGGCGAGCAGCAGGACTGACATCAGAAGAGCCCCCGCCTCGTTCTTGAGCTTGTCGACAAGCTCAGCCACCGTCTTGACCTTGATGCCAGCCTTGCGGGTTGGCGGCTCCACCGTCGAGAGCACCTCGAGCCGGGGTGTGACATCGACGCCGAGATCTTCGGGCTTCTTGACGTCGAGCGGCTTCTTCTTCGCCTTCATGATGTTCGGCAGGGAGGCGTAGCGCGGCGTGTTGAGCCGCAGATCGGTGGTGACGATCGCGGGCATTGCGAGCCGGATCGTCTCCAGGCCGCCGTCGACCTCGCGCGTGACCGCAACTGCATCCGTCGGCGAGTTCGATCTTGGAAGCAAACGTCGCCTGCGGCCGTCCCGTCAGCGCGGCGAGCATCTGGCCGGTCTGGTTGCAGTCGTCGTCGATGGCCTGCTTGCCCAGAATGACGAGACCGGGCTGTTCTGCCTGAACCACGGCTGCCAGCAGTTTTGCGACGGCAAGCGGCTCCACCATGGTGCCGTCCGGCACCTCGACCAGAAGTCCGCGATCGGCGCCCATTGCGAGGGCGGTACGGATCGTCTCCTGGGCCTTGGCCGGGCCGATCGAGACAGCCACGATTTCGGTGGCCGCGCCCTTCTCTTTCAGTTGAATCGCTTCCTCGACCGCGATCTCGTCGAACGGATTCATCGACATCTTCACGTTGGCCAGCTCGACGCCTGAGCCATCGCTCTTGACCCTGATCTTGACGTTGTAGTCGACGACCCGCTTCACGGGGACGAGGATCTTCATGCTAATCGCTTCCCAAAACTGCGCCAGCCTGCCGGCCGCACCTCGCGACCGTTTGCTGCAGACCATCTCAAAAATGGCACAGGCAACCAAGGCGCCTGCGACAATCCACCCATGGTGTTCCGGCGTCCCGCAGCTAAGTCAGGGCCGGAAACTGAGCCGCGCGTGGGGGTCCAAGCGCGTCGCTGTCCAGACATGCTGCGGTGCGTTGCGGTCCTTACACTATGAAATTACGACAATTCCTGTAATTCCACGGCGTGGCTTTCGCATCTGCGAAAAGCAACCTAATGGCACCTAGCGGGGCGTGTCAATTGCCACACAGTCGCCGGGTATGCCGTCGGACAGACAACTGTCTCGTCGAGAGTGTGGGGAACAACGGGCCGATCAAGGTGCAACCGAGGCGTGGAAATCGCGTCGGCTGCCGCATCTCTCAGTGGGGCCGCATCTGTCAGTGGGATTGGGGGCTGCCGAATAACGGCACACCCGGACGGCGCATGAAGACGACGAGGACCGCTCCGGCCATGATGCCGCCAATGTGGGCCCACCAGGCAACCGGCCCGATCTGCGAGCCCGGCACCACGTAAGGAATTGCGGCCATCACCAGCTGGGTCGCGATCCAGGCGCCGAGCGCGAACGCTGCCGTTATCCTTATCGGAATGAAGCGCATGATCAGCACCCATACCATCACGCGCGGATAGAGCATCAAATATGCGGCGATGACACCGGCTACGGCTCCGCTGGCGCCAATCAGCGGAATGCCTGAGCTGGGCATCATCACAGCATGGGCGATGCCGCCAAGGATGCCGCAGACAAGGAAGAACAGCAGAAAACGCAAATGCCCCAGGGCATCCTCGACGTTGTCGCCGAAGACCCAGAGGAACAGCATGTTGCCGACCAGATGCAGAATATCACCGTGAAAAAACATGTAGGTGATCAATGTATAGCGCTCGGGCACCGCGATCTGATCGTTCGGGCCGAATGCGGGGCCACCCAGCACGCCGACCCTGAGCAATTCATCGGGCACAATCGCGAAGCTCGCCATGACCCGCTCCGGCATGCCGCCGGCCTGCATCGCGAAGATCGCAATGTTGAGCAAAATCAAGCCCCAAGTTATGATCGGTGCTTGAATTTTGCGAAGCGGATTGTCGTCGAAAATCGGGACAAACACGGGTCCTGGTCCTCCAGCAGCGCGGCTCCAAGCGTTCGATCTCGTTAGAGAACAGCACGGGAGACAGGGATGTGGCCAACACTTTACTGATGCAAGCTGAGGGCACCTAGCGATTGCCGCCAGGTACCCATAGTACGTCGGAGCGACCATGGTCGTTCAAATGACGGCTGGCAACAAACAGGAAATCGGAAAGCCGATTGACGTACCTGAGCGCCGCCGGGTTCACGATCTCGCCGGGGGCGGCAGCCAGCGCGACCATCAGACGCTCGGCGCGCCTGCACACCGTCCTGGCCACGTGCAATTGCGCCGCGGCGGTCGCGCCGCCCGGCAATACAAACGAGCGTAGGGGCTGCAGGTCAGCGTTGAGCTCGTCGATCTCGGCTTCGAGGCGGTCGACCTGCTGCTCCGTAATCCGCAGTGCGGATGCTGTGCGCTTGGCTGCGTCCGCGGTCTCGTCTGGACGCTGGGGAACGCAGAGATCGGCGCCCAGGTCGAAGAGATCGTTCTGGATCCGGGCGAGGCGGGTGGCCATTGCCGCAGCCGAGGCGGGCTGGCCAGCACCATGGGGTCCGGGTTGGGCCATGAGCAGGGACGCAGCGAGGCCGATGGTTGCGTTGGTCTCATCGACCGTTCCATAGGTCTCGACCCGCAGCGAGGCTTTGGGCACACGTTCGCCAGATCCGAGCGCGGTGGTGCCGTCGTCGCCAGTGCGGGTATAGATCTTGTTCAGTATCACCATCGTGCGATGCTTTCTCGGATGCTGGCGGGATTTGCTCGTGGAGAGCGGACAAGGACCGTCTACCGCTTCAAGAGCAGGTATCCGATTATCAGGCAGATGGCCGCGAATTGCAGGCCAACGCGCCAACGCATCAGCCGCTGACTGGTATTGCCGGCAGGTCGCCGTATCATGTTCCATAGCCCGATTAGGAGTACCGCGAACAGCAGTGCGACCCCGGCCGGGGAGTTGATGAACTGCGAGATTGTCGTCCAGATCGTCACCGTTGAGCCTCGTCGATTTGGCGACATACCTTAGAATAGCATGCAGCAAGATGGAACGACATGAATTGGCGCGAGTTGCCGCGCAACTCGTCCGTTTGACGTGCCGCGAGGCGATCGGATCGTCCAAGCCTGCGGATGCTGGCTGCATCTGGCGCCCTGGCGGGACGTAAAGGTGATTGCGATGCGCTACAAAAGCCGTAATTGTTGTGCCGAATCGAATTCAGCCGCGGCTGGGAGCCAAGCGGATTGCAGTCGGGTCAGCGACCGTCGCAGCGGATGAACAGAAAGCCGTCATTTGAGCTACTTGCCGGCAGGTCGAGGATGGGAATGAGGCGGCAGCGACGGGTGCGCGGCGGCTGGCAGGTGGCGATCGCGCTTCCTGTTGCGGCTGTCAGCGTGCTGTGTAGCATGCCGCCGGGCGCGAACGCTCAGTCAGCCGCCAGTGGGCGGGACGAGGTGAAGCGAAAGCTGGAAACCGGCCGCGAGCGACTGACTTCTGCCGAGCAGCGCGCAATTCGGCTGCAGGGCGACGTCAGCGGTCTTCGCGCGGAACAGGCTCGAAATCAACGAGAATTTGATCGATGCCGGCCGCCTCGCCCAACGAAGCGAGATTCGAACGAGTCGGATCGAGGCCAGGCTGGGCGAACTCGATGCGCAGGAGAAGTTGATCCGCGGTTCGCTCGCCCAGCGGCATGGTCAAATGGCGCGGTTATTCGCGGCCATGCAGCGGATGGGGCGCAATCCGCCCCCGGTTATCGTGACGCGGCGCGAGGACGCACTGAAGATGGTGCGCAGTGCGATGCTGCTGGCGCGCGCGTTTCCGGAGCTCAGAACGCAGGCGGAGAAACTATCGTCGCGGCTCAACGATCTCGTGCGGGTGATGACCGAGGCGCGGCAGGAAAGTGCGCGGCTGAAGTCTGAGACCTTGAAGCTGAACGAGGCGAAAACGCGCCTCGCCGCGCTGGTTGAAAGCAAGCGCCAGACGTTGTCTGATCGGCAGAGGGAGTTGGCCGAGGTCCGTCGCGCGGCAGCCGAAATTTCGCGTAACGTCAGCGATCTGTCGGAGCTCATCAGCAGGCTGGACAAAGAAGTTGCGGCGAGGACGACGCTTGGCGAGTACGAACGCGAGCAGCGGGAACTGGAGCGCCAGGCGCCCAAGACAGCTCCTGCTGATAGCGCGCTCGCTGCCAAGGCTGCGGAGGCAAGACCGACCGACAAGGTTGCATCATCGAAGCCCCCCGCAGACAAGGCGGAGCGGCCGGCCGGTCCCGGCAGCACGGCCGCGGCCAATGTTCCGGGCAAGAGCGGAGCGGGGAACGATATTTCGGCGTCCGAGCCACGTATTGCGCTGTTGCCGCGCGGTCCCTTTACACAGAATCCAGGCCGGATTAAGCCGGCGATACCTTTCGTAAAGGCCAAACGCCAGTTGCCGCTGCCGGCTCGCGGGCGGCTGTTGATCGGTTTCGGGGACAAAACCCAGTTCGGGTCCTCGTCCAAGGGCGTGGTGATCGAAACCAGAGCAGGAGCGACGGTGGTGTCGCCAACTGATGGCTGGATCGTCTATGCTGGACCATTCAGGAGCTATGGTCAGGTCTTGATTATCAATGCCGGCGGCGGATACCATATCCTGCTTGCCAATCTAGCGAGGATCGACGTCGAGGTCGGCCGTTTTGTCCTGGCGGCTGAACCCGTCGGCGCAATGGAGACGAAATTCTCGCGTAACTCGCAGGACAGTGCCCCGGTCCTTTACGTAGAGTTCAGGGACAAACAGGGGAAATCCATCGACCCGTCGCCGTGGTGGGCCGAAGCCTCGCAGAAGGTTCAAGGCTAATGCGCAAATCAGACTTCGCATTCTGGACGTTCATGGCGATGACCGGTTTGGCCGGCATCACTACTGTTCTCAACGTATCGCGGACCTACTCGGCGACGAAGTCCGGTACCGAGATCTATAAACAACTCGATCTGTTCGGCGACGTGCTGGAGCGGGTTCGGTCGGATTACGTCGAGAAGCCCAATGACACGGAGCTGATCGAGACCGCCATCAATGGCATGCTTTCGTCACTCGATCCGCACTCGGCGTATCTCTCGCCGAAGAGCTTCCGCGACATGCAGGTGCAGACGCGCGGTGAGTTCGGCGGTCTGGGCATCGAAGTCACGATGGAGAACGGCGTCATCAAGGTCGTTTCTCCGATCGATGAGACGCCGGCTGCGAAAGCGGGACTGCTCGCCAACGACCTGATAACGCACCTCGACGACGAGTTGATTCAGGGCCTGACGTTGGAGCAGGCCGTCGAGAAGATGCGCGGGCCGGTCAACACACCGATCAGTCTCACTATCGTCCGCAAGGGACGGGATGAGCCCTTCGACATCAAGATCGTGCGCGACGTCATTCGCATCAACGCCGTGAAATCCGCGCTAGAGGCAAATGACGAGATTGCCTACGTCAAGATCTCGACCTTCAACGAGCAGACGCATTCCAACCTCGTAAAGCAGGTTGAAGCGCTGAAGCGGAAGGCGGGGAAGAAGATCAAGGGCTATATCGTCGACCTGCGCAACAATCCGGGTGGACTGCTTGACCAGGCCGTGGCTGTGTCCGACGACTTCCTGGACAAGGGCGCGATCGTGCTGACCAAGGGACGCAACCTGGAAGAGACAGATCGCAAGAATGCGCAGATGGGTGAGATTACAGGCGGCAAGCCCATTGTTGTGCTGGTCAACGGCGGATCGGCTTCGGCTTCGGAAATCGTGGCCGGCGCGCTGCAGGATCACAAACGGGCAACTGTTGTCGGTACGCGGTCGTTCGGAAAAGGATCGGTGCAGACGATCATACCGCTCGGTCAGAACGGGGCGATCCGACTGACCACGGCACGCTACTACACGCCGTCTGGTCGGTCGATCCAAGCGAAAGGCATTACGCCGGACATCGTTGTCGAGCAGGAGCTGCCTGACGACCTCAAGGGCCGTAAGCCTCGGGTGCGGGGCGAGGCCAGCCTGCGTGGTCACCTGGAGAATTCCGAGGGCAAGGAGAAGGAAGAGTCGGGGTCCTCATCCTACGTGCCGCGCGAGAAGGAGAAGGACGTCCAGCTGCAATTCGCATTGCGGATGCTGACAACGGGCAAGACGGACCTGCCGCCGAAGCCGAAAGCAGCTCCGGCTGCCAAGGATGACGCCAAAGCGAAGTAGAGGCGATGGCCTGCCGGCTCCAATCAGGGGCGGGCGGGTCTGGCAGCCAAACGCGGGCGCTCCGGAGAGGGGCGCCCGTTTGCTTTTCCGGCGCGAAAGGGGAGGCGTGAGGGAGGCGTGCGGTCAGATTTGTCCCCGGCATCGCGCCAAATCAGCCGAGCGATACCCGCGTCCAACCTTCAGCCTCCAGGCGCCGCGATGAAGATCGACCAATTTCACAAGAGAAGCTAGTTTTGATCTGGCTTGGCGTACTATATGAGGCCAAGCAGCCAAGTTGAGCCTACCGCGCCAGAGGGATCGCCTTGGGCGCGCACGCGGCACCACTTTGGCCGACCCCACTTTGGCCGGCCTCACTTTTGGCTGGCGCAGACCTGGCAACACCTCATTCGGAAGTCATGACCCTTATCCTCGATACCACGTCCGGCGGCACTGCCCTTCCTGGCCCTGGCAATCAGCCTGGTGCCGGGCTGGAAGCCGCAATTTCCCTGGCCGGGCTGGACAAAGCAAGATTGAGCGCGCGGCTGGCGGATATCGGGGTTCCTGATCGACAGCTCAGGATGCGCGTCGGACAGCTGTGGAGCTGGATCTATGCACGAGGGGCGACCTCGTTTGCAGAGATGACCGATGTCTCGAAGGACGTCAGAGCGCGGCTGGAGGCGCAGTACACTCTGGCGCGGCCGGAAATCGTGTCCGAACAGGTGTCGCAGGATGGAACCCGCAAGTGGCTGCTGCGTCTTCGCAAGCAGACTGCGGATGCGCGCGCGCCTGAAGTGGAGACGGTCTATATCCCGGAATATGACCGCGGCACCCTGTGCATCTCCTCCCAGGTGGGCTGCACGCTGAACTGCTCGTTCTGCCATACCGGCACGCAAAAACTGGTGCGTAATCTCGACGTGCATGAAATCGTCGGGCAGATCCTGCTGGCGAAGGACAGGATCGGTGATTGGCCGGGAGCAACGCCGGCCGACGCAAGGTCGCTGCCGGTCGGGGAGCGCAAAATCACCAACGTCGTGCTGATGGGGATGGGTGAGCCGCTCTACAATTTCGATAATGTCCGCGATGCGATGGAGGTCGCGGCGGATGGCGATGGTCTGGCACTGTCGAAGCGCCGGATTACGCTATCGACGTCGGGGGTGGTGCCGGATATCCCCCGCTGGGGCGCAGAAGCGGGAACAATGCTGGCGATTTCGCTGCATGCTACGCGCGATGACCTGCGCGACACGCTCGTTCCAATCAACCGCAAATATCCAATCGCTGACCTGCTGGCGGCTTGCCGCGACTATCCGGGGCTGTCGAACGCTCGCCGGATCACATTCGAGTACGTGATGCTCAAGGGCGTCAATGACAGTCTTGCGGAAGCGCGGGACCTCGTCAGGCTGGTGCGCGGCATTCCGGCGAAGATCAATCTGATACCGTTCAATCCATGGCCGGGAACGCCCTATGAATGCTCGGATTGGGCGCAGATCGAGCGATTTGCCGAGATTGTCAATCGAGGCGGCTATGCCAGTCCGGTGAGGACACCGCGGGGCCGGGATATCCTGGCTGCCTGCGGCCAGTTGAAGTCCGAAAGCTTGAAGTTGAAGGCCAAGGAGCGCGCGAATCAGGGATGAGTGAGGGTCACTCGCAACATCAATGAGTTAGTGAGGCGTCGCCGTTGCCACGAATGCGCGGCTTGCATTACTGCCGCCGGGAGCCTGGGGATGATAGTTTCGACAATCGGCCGTCTGATCTGGGTGCCCATTGCCTTTGTCATTGCGGCCACGGCTTCGGCGTTTCTACTGGTCACGCTGGGGCTTGAGAGGGTGACGCAGGCGATTCACGGCCAGGGCCAGGAGGCGGATTCGATACAGGCGATGCTCGAGCTGTTGGGCCAGGCGCATCTCCTGATCTCCGGACTAACCATCCTACCCGCGCTATTGCTGATAATCCTGGGGGAGGTCGGGCGTATCCGTTCCTCTCTTTATTACATCATCGGAGGGGGGCTGGCCTTGGCATCGGTGCCGGTGCTGGCGAGGATCGGCCAGGGCGGTGGAGCCGCGGAAATGCTGCCAGCTACGGCGGTTTGGCAGGTATTTGCTACTGCTGGGTTTCTCGGGGGGTGGGTCTATTGGCTGCTGGCCGGGCGCAAGGCTTGACCGCTCGCCGGCTAACGTGCTGACTTGCCGCGAGGTCTGTGGGTCAGTCGCCTGACGGACCCAGCGTCACTGCCTGGCGGGCGGAAGAGGAAGCAGAGATGGTGATGTCAGTGTTGCGGGTGCTGTTCGGATTCTTCGTCGCCTGTCAGGCCGCGGCACTGGTGCAACTCGGTTTCGCAACACCGAACGATGTGTTCACTGGGGACGTCGAGAAGCTGAGCTGGAGCGTCGAACAGGTGTTGCTGGCGGCGACCCATTGCGCCGTGTTCTCGGCTCCATTTGCGCTGGTGGCGGCTGCGATAGGCGAGTGGCAGAGCATTCGCAGTTGGGTCTATTACGTGTTGTCTGGGGTGGCGATCGCGATTGCCGGCTTCATCGCTCTTTATTCCGGCGAGACCGGTGGTGCGGGTTCGATCGTCAACAGCTACGCGCTGGCAGCATTCTTGACGGCCGGACTCGTCGGCGGCTTCGTCTACTACATATTCGCTGGGCGTGTTGCCGGGGAACCTGGCGAATACGAGCCAGAAGCGCTCATCAACGATGCGATTGGCGGGGCAGAGCGTGGGCCCGCCCGTCCGCCTGATGTGTCGCGCGTCGGCAGCGGGAATTAGCCATCACATTTGGACAAGAAAGGCGGCAGGATCCATGAAGCTCGCGTCATTGAAGGGCGGCCGAGACGGACATCTGGTTGTCGTGTCGCGGGATTTGACACGATATGCCGTCGCAGAACCAGTGGCCCGCACGTTGCAGCAGGCGCTGGACGATTGGACCCGCGCGGAGCCAAGACTGCGTGAGCTGGCCGACTCGCTCGAGCGCGGAGCGGTGCAAGCAGAGCGGTTCCGTGAGCGGGAAACCGCCAGCCCGTTGCCGCGCGCCTACCAGTGGGTGGATGGATCGGCCTATCTCAATCATGTGGAACTGGTGCGAAGAGCGCGCGGGGCAGAAGTTCCGGCTACGTTTCTCACCGATCCGCTGATGTACCAAGGCGGCTCTGACGTGCTGCTGGGGGCGCGTGACGCCGTGGAGCTTGCCGACGAGAGCTGGGGTATCGACTGCGAGGCAGAGATTGCCGTGATCGTCGACGATGTTCCCATGGGCGTAGCGGCGGAGGCAGCGCGTGAGCACATCAAGCTGCTGATGCTGGTCAACGACATCTCTCTGCGGAACCTGACGGCGCCGGAACTGGCCAAGGGCTTCGGCTTCCTGCAATCGAAGCCACCGACCGTGTTCTCACCAGTGGCGATCACGCCCGATGAGCTGGGTGAGGCCTGGCACGATGCCAAGGTGCGCCTGCCGCTTTTGACCTCGATCAACGGTCAGCCGTTCGGCCGGCCAGATGCGGGTCAGGATATGACGTTCGATTTCGGCCAGCTGATCGCGCACGCGGCAAGGACGCGACCGTTGTCAGCGGGAACGATTGTCGGGTCTGGCACGGTATCCAACAAAGGGGTGGATGGCGGGCCTGGGCGGCCGGTGCCGCATGGCGGGGCGGGCTACAGCTGTCTGGCTGAGATACGTACCGTGGAGACGATTCTCGAGGGGCAGCCCAAGACACCCTTCCTGCGGTTCGGCGATACCATCCGTGTCGAGATGAACGATGCCAGCGGGCATTCGATCTTCGGCGCGATCGAGAATATCGTGAAGCGCTACGAAGGCTGAGCGTCGTTGTCGACTGGAGTCTGGTGTCCGACTAATATGAGTGCCACTGAAAATCAGCGGGGGTGGCAGTGGGCCAGGCACAAAACGATTTCCTAGCATTCGATCACGTACGAATGGCGATGCCCAAAGGCGGCGAAGAGCGCGCGCGTGGGTTCTATGGAGGCGTGCTCGGCATGTCCGAGCTCAAGAAACCGGCCGCGCTTTCGGCCGATGCCGGCCTATGGTTCTCCGGGGGAGAAGGAGGCGCCGTGCAATTCCGGTTGGGTGTGGAGGCCGCATTCGAGCCCGTAATCAATTCGCATCCTGCCGTACTTGTCGCTGACATGGACGATGTTGCCGAGCGACTGGAAGCATCGGGTCATGTCGTCGTGCGGGATGACGAATTGGATGGCATCAGGCGATTGTTCTGTGTAGATCCTTTCGGCAACAGGCTGGAATTCGTCGAGGCATTTGGCGGCGAGTGAGCATCGCGCATGTAATTTTCAGCTCTGCTTGCGAGCGAGGCTCGAGGCGAGGGGACTGCTCAGTCTGCCTTGGAGATTGCCGGCTTGGAGATTGCCGGGGCCATCTGGACCATAGGGCTTGCGGCGTCGAACAAGTCGCGCCTGTTGTAGCCCGGTGGGGGGTAGATGCGCACGCGATTCGTGGTTGTCTTCGTCTGTTTGACCTCGGGACCGGCAGCCTCGACTTTCCTGTCCCAACCGCGCGTGTAGATCGCGCCCCACGGGCCCAAGTCCATACACGTCACATAGTAGTCTATCGCCATCGGCAGCAGCTCGGCGCCGAGCAGATCGAGCACGGCGTTGTGGCCCGCATAACGGCCCATCGGTCTGGCGTGCTGGCACGACATCACTGTCAGATGATCGTCGGTGGTCGGTGCGGCAGCGATATCGCCGGCGGCAAATATACCATCCAGGCTTGGAACGCGCAGACAGGTATCGACGGGGAGCCGGCCAAGGGGATCGAGCGGTAGCTCCAGAATTGCCGAGAGCGGGCTGGCGACCAGTCCCGCGGTCCAGACAACCGTCCGTGCCTGGATGCGGTTGCCGTCAGACGTGACCGCGCCGTTCTGGTCGATCGATGCAATCTGGCAGCCGGTCAGCGTCTCCACTCCCAGCTCTTGCAGCGCTCGTTCGATAATCGGGCGGGCCTCATCACCCATATCGGAACCAATGAGGGAATTTCGATCGGCCAGGATGATGCGTGGGCTGGCGATACCTAATTCGCGCAGTCGCTGGGGCAACTCGCACGCAAGCTCGATGCCGGTCAGCCCCGCGCCGACGATCAAAACGGTGGCGACATCCGGCGAGGGCGGGCTCGCTGTCAGTCCGCGCAAATGCGAGTCGAGTTCGGCGGCTTCATCCCAAGTATCGATCGCAAACGCATGCTGCGCCAGCCCAGGAAGCGGCGGGCGGCTGAGCCGGCTTCCCGCGGCAATCACCAGCCGGTCATAGCTGATTTCTTCGGTGTTGCCGTCGCGCTCGATCGTGATGCGCCGTCGCGTGGGGTCTATTCCACTCATGTTTGCGACGACAAGCTCGATGCCAGCAGGTTGCAGGAGGCTGCTCAGTGGAACGCGTGCGGCACTGATGTCGTTCTCGTAGTTGCGGACCCTGATCGCGTGCCAGGGATCCCGATTGACGAGCAGCACCGACACCTGGGCAGGAGCGATGCCTCGGTTGTCGAGTTCGCGCGCGGCACTCAGTGCCGCCCAAAGACCAGCGAATCCGCCGCCGACGATGATTATGCTGCGGGTCGACATGGGCCTATCCATTCAGATCGTAACGATGCGCTCGTGCCGGGGATACGGCGCCTAAAGACTATAAAGCTGCCTTGCGCTGTCTGGAGACTACAGCATTCGGGATGAGGGGCAGAACAGTTCCCTGGTGAAAGGCGGGGTGAAAGGCGCGGGTTGCCGGCGGGCGTGCGGCGCGCGACAATGCCGCCTCGGTTTGCATTTCGCCAAGTTGAGGTGTGCACGATGACACGCATTCGCCTGCTCAATCCCGAGGATACTACAGGTGCAGTCAAGGGGCTTCTGGAGGGTGTCGTGCGCAAGAGGGGCTACGTCCCGACGCCCGTGCAGGTGATGGCGCATTCTTCGGCAACGCTGAGCGGCTACATGGGATTCGCCAGCGCGCTGGCGGGCGGTGTGCTCGAGGAGGCGATGCGGGAACGGATCGCAATCGCGGTGGCATTTGCCAATGACTGCGAGCCCTGTCTCGTGGCCCATTCCCGTTTTGCCAAGTCAGCTGGGTTGTCGGATAGCGAGGTGGAGGCCGCACGGCAGTTCTCGTCAGCGGAACCGCGGCCGGCTGCGATCATGTCGCTCGCGCGAGCCGTATTGGAGTCCAATGGCCACATTTCCGATGAGCAACTGGCGGCGGCGCGTGCGACCGGTATCTCGGACGCCGAAGTCGTGGAGATCGCGGGTCACATTGCGCTCAATCTGCTGACCAATGCGGCTAATTCCATTGCGGGCGTCAAGGTCCAGGCAGCGGCGGACTGACCTGTTGCAGCGATGCTTGCGTCGGATTGCCCGGCGGGGCAGGATCGGCGCCGTATGCGGCTGCCATAACGGTGGCCCGGCGATCTTATGAGGAACACGCGATGGACATCGTTCTCTACTACGCGCCGATTGCCTGCTCCATGGTGCCCTACATCAATTTGACCGAGGCTGGGGCCAAGTTCGAGGTGAGGCCGATCAATCTCGGGAAGGGACAGCAGAATTCTCCCGATTATCTGAAGATGAATCCGAAGCACAAGGTGCCATACATGCTGGTGGACGGGCGCGGGCTATCGGAGAACGTGGCCATCAACACCTGGATCGCACGTCAATTTCCAGACTCGAAGCTGCTGCCTGCGGATCCGTGGGAGCAGTTGCAGGCGACCTCGCTGATGTCATGGTGCTCAGGCGGCATTCACCCCTATCTGACGCGCATCAACAACTACAAGAAGGTTTGTGACACCGAAGGCGCGGAAGCGAGCGTCAGGGCCAACGCTGAGGGGCCGCTGTACGAAAATTTCAAGATTGCCGACGACATGCTGGCCGGCCGCGAGTTCCTCTTCGATCACTTCACTGCACCGGATGCACACTTCTTCTGGTGCTATCGGCGGGCGTCGCAGTTCAACCTGGACCTGGCCCAGTTCAAGAATGCGACGGCGCACCAGGAGCGGATGAAGCAGCGGGCAAGCGTGAAGAAGCTGCTCGACTTCGAGGCAGCCACGATGGCCCAGTTCGCAAAAGCGGCGTGACGTCCGGGCGCGGATTTCAGCGCGCCGGCCGATGTGCTTCAAGGATGGTCAGCGTGTGATGACGTTGACCATGTCCTGCGGGCGGCCGGCGAGAAACGCCTCAAGGTTGGAGGCGACGATCGGCATGACGTGCCGCTCGTACTCGGCGAAATAGCCGCCAATATGCGGGCTGATGAAGACGTTTGGCAGCGTCCAAAGCGGACTGTCGGGCGGGATCGGGCGCTTGCTCGTAACATCCAGTCCGGCACCAGAAATGCGGCCCGCTGCAAGGGCGTCGACGAGCGCCGCCTCGTCGACAGTCTCGCCGCGTCCGACGTTGATGAAGATGGAAGAGGGTGGCAGCGCATCGATGACTGAGCGGCTGATGGCGCGGCTGTTTGCTTCGCCGCCGGGCAGCACGTTGATCAGATAGTCGGCACGGGGAGCGACATCGACCAGATCATGTGTCGGCAGGATCTCGTCGAAGCCCTCAATCCCGCGCGGCGTCCGGGAGATGCCGATGACGTGCATGCCGAATGCCTTCAGCAGCTGGCCGATACCGATGCCGCTTACGCCAACTCCGACGATGACCGCAGTCTTGCCGGCAAGGATCGGCCATGGGCTGCCACGGTCCCAGCGGCGGGCGTCCTTGTCATGAACGAGGCGGGTGACATCGCGACTTACTGCCAGCATCAGGAGCGCGACTGTCTCGCGCATCGGGGCCGCGTGGATGCCCCGGGCGCTGGTCAGAATGGTGCTCGGCCGGAAGGCCGGATGGCGCAGAATCTGATCGACGCCGGTGGCGAGCGATTGGAACCAGGATAATCGCGTTGCGGCGGCGAAGACCTCGTTTGGCAGGTCATTGCCGAATGAGATCATGACGTCGACATCGGGCAACGGTATTCCGATGGCGGCAGGCGCGGCGGCGACATGGAAGCTCGCGGCCGGGAAGCGGGGCGCCAGCGCGTCGCGGTAGTCCGTGGCGAAGGTGTCGACGATCAGCACGTTGGTTGTCATTACAGTTTCCGTCTTTCAGCCTGCGTAGAAAAAGTCGGGACCGTTGCCAACGATCTTGTCGTCGACGGATCCGACGACTTTCTCGTCCTTGCCGTCATAGTCGATCTCGCCAAGGACGAGTTTAATCAGCTCGAGGCGGGCGCGACGCTGATCATTGGCGCGGATCACCGTCCATGGGCTCGTTGCGGTGTGGGTGAAGCGGAACATGTCGGTCTGCGCCTTGGTGTACTCGTCCCACAGGCCGATCGCCTTGAGGTCGATGTCCGACAGCTTCCAGCGCTTCAGCGGATCGTGGCGACGGGAGTGAAACCGCTTGAGCTGCATCTGGCGACCGATACTGAGATAGATCTTGAACAGACGCACGCCGTCGCGCACGAGCATTGCCTCGAATTCCGGCGCCTCACGCAGGAAGTCTGCAAGCTGCTCTTCGGTGCAGAAGCCCATTACTCGCTCGACGCCAGCGCGGTTGTACCAGGAGCGGTCGAACATCACGATGTCGCCACGCGTCGGCAGGTGCGCCGTGTAGCGCTGGAAGTACCATTGGCCGCGTTCAGTGTCGGTCGGTTTCGTCAGCGCCACCGCGCGGGCGTGCCGCGGGTTGAGATGCTGCATGAAGCGCATAATGCAGCCGCCCTTGCCAGCGGTGTCACGACCTTCCATCAGGATGACGATGCGGCCCCCGGTGCGCTGGATGTGCGACTGCATCTTCAGCAGCTCGATCTGGAGTTTGACGAGCTCGTCCTCGTAAGGCCTGCGTTTCAATCTAGCCGAATATGGGTAGCCGCCTGAGGCAAGCGCGGCCTTGTCGATCGACTTCGGCAATACCGCTGCGTCGAGGTCGAAATCCGCGAGCGGGTTGCTTTGGGTTCCGGCGCCCGGTCTACTTTTTCCGCTGCTCGACATTGCTGCTCCTACACCGTTGATTGCGGCTTGTGTTCCAGATGACGTATCACTATCAGCATCGCAAACGCATCATCGGCAGTTTGCGGGACATGGTTGAGGCCGTATGGCCGGGGCTTCAACGCTGTTCACGGTCATGTCCATTCATTATACCCGCAGCGTGACGGCGGACGTCACCCTTCAATAGGTCAGGGATGGCAAAGCAATCGGATACGGCTGCGAGAGCCGAGGGACGCAAGTCATTGAGCGAATCCGTGCTCAAGGCTAGCGGGCTGGTCCGGCAAGCCGTTTCAAGCGGCATGGTCACATTCTTCAGGGCGGGGCGCGCGGCAGAAGCGGGTGGCGCACAGGCGGGGCGCGCCGGAGTTGAGAAGGCAGCGCAAGAGCCGGATTGGCGTTGCATCGTCGATGCCCTCGCCGATGTGGCACTGGTGCTCGATCACGAAGATATCGTCGTTCATTTCAATCCGAGCGCCGTTGATCTTTATCCACAGCTTCGCGCCGGCGTGCCACTGAGCCAGGTGAGTCGGAGCCCCGATCTGCACGATGGCGTGGAGCGGGCGAGGGACGGTGAAGAGCGTGTTGTCGTCGAATTGCTCGACAGAGTGCCGGTGGAGCGGAGGTTGTCGGCGATCGTCTCGCGGTTGTCGACGGGCGCTGAAGAGGACGGTATTCCGCAGCTTCTTTTGGTCTTCCGTGACATTACCGACCAGGAAAAATCTGCACAGATGCGCGCGGACTTCATTGCGAACGCCAGCCATGAGCTGCGGACGCCACTCTCCTCGCTCAAGGGGTTCGTGGAGACGTTGCAAGGGCCGGCACGCGAAGACGAGGCTGCGCGCGAGCGGTTTCTTGCGATGATGGCGACGCAGGCCACACGCATGACGCGACTGATCGATGATCTGCTGTTGTTGTCGCGGTCGGAAATGAGCGTGCACCTGCAGCCCAGGGGGATCGTGGATCTGTGCGATGTGATCGAGGATGTCGTCGAGACGCTGCAGCCGATGGCCAACTCCAACGAGATCGCGCTGCATTTCCACAAGCCGCCGGAATTGGCGGCCGTGTACGTGCGCGGCGAGCGCGACGAGTTGATGCAGGCGTTCCTGAATCTCGTGCAAAATGCCATCAAGTATGGCGGTCCCAGAGGGCGGGTGGAGGTGCGGATCAGCCAGGGCAGCACCCTGGATAAATGGCGTGGCCGCATCAGAGTTTCTGTGATCGATGACGGTCCTGGCATTGCAGCGGAGCACCTGCCCCGGCTGACCGAACGCTTCTATCGGGTCAACGTGGCCCGCAGCAGGGAAAAAGGCGGTACGGGACTTGGCCTTGCGATCGTCAAGTACATCGTGACGCGGCATCGCGGCGAGCTGCGGATCACGTCGGAGGTGGGTAGAGGGTCGGAATTCACAGTCGAGCTGGATGCCGTCGACCCGGACTTACATGTTTAGTTATATGATATAATTCAATAAGTTAAACTGTCATAAATGGATTGCGTTGGTGGCGTACTAAGAGGGCGGCGCACAGCAGCGCCGAAGTGCCCGCGAAGGCCTGCGGACGGGCCCGGGCAGCTCAAACCCGAAGAGGGAGATCATCGTGAAAACCAAGTTCGTTGCCATCTCGACGGCCGTCGCCGTTGCGGGCTCCATCGCGTTTGCGGGTGCGGCCGCTGCCCGCGATCAGATTCGGATCGTCGGCTCGTCGACCGTCTATCCGTTCACTACTGCCGTTGCCGAGCAGTTCGGCAAGTCCGGCGCCGGCAAGACGCCGGTCGTCGAGTTGACCGGCACCGGCGGCGGCATGAAGCTGTTCTGCGCCGGCGTCGGCGCGGGCCACCCCGACATGACCAACGCATCTCGCCAGATGAAGAAGAGCGAGTTCGAGATGTGCCAGAAGAATGGCGTCAAGGACATCGTCGAGATCAAGGTCGGCATCGATGGCCTGACCATCGCGCAGTCCAAGGCCGGCCCGCAAATCAAGCTGACCATGGCGCAGGTGTTCCTTGCGCTGGCCGACGAAGTTCCGGGCAAGGACGGCAAGATGGTCAAGAACCCGCACAAGAACTGGTCTGACATCGACAAGTCGCTGCCGAACGTGAAGATCGAAGTGCTCGGCCCGCCCCCGACATCCGGCACGCGCGATTCTTTCCATGAGCTGTTCATGGAGGCCGGTGCGAAGCAGATTCCGGCCGTGAAGAAGCTGGACAAGAAGGCTTTCTCGAAGGCCTGGAAGTCGCTCCGCAAGGATGGCGCCTACGTCGAGGCGGGCGAGAACGACAACGTCATCGTGCAGAAGCTGACAGGCAACAAGAATGCCTTCGGCATCTTCGGCTACTCGTTCCTGGAAGAGAATGCGGCCAAGCTGCGCGGCGTCGCCATCGATGGCGTGGAGCCGGATTATGACGCGATTGCTGGTGGCAAGTACAAGGGCTCGCGTCCGCTGTTCTTCTACATCAAGAAGCAGCACGCTGGCGTGATCCCGGGCATCGAGAAGTTCGCTGCCGAGTACGTCTCCGCAAAGGCGATGTCGAAGGACGGCTACCTCGCCCGCAAGGGTTTGGTGACGCTGCCGAAGGCCGAGGCTGACAAGTTCGCCGCCAACGCCAAGCAGCTCAAGACGCTGACTGGGGCCGAGCTGAAGTAAGACCTGAGCACGTGGCGGCCATCCTTGGGGATTCGGGGATGGCCGCGACTTTTCAGTCCGGTTGAAAGTGGTCCCGATAAATGGCTGGAATTTATTTTCTCGCGCTCGCAGCCTTGGTTGTTGCCGCCTATTTCCTCGGTAAGTCGCGCGCGGTTGCGGTGGCGAAAGGGGATATCAGGCTGCATTCCTTGCCAGCCTATCACGGCCTGCTTCCCATGACGGTCGTGCTGATTGCGATGCTGCTGATCTACCTGGTGGGAACAAGCATCGTCGACCGATTGGCCGTAAGTGGCGCGCTTGCAGCCTTGGGGCCGGGGTATGATAGCGATCTGTTGCGCCGTGCAGCCGGGTTGAGGGAAATCGTCAACATTGCAGCAGGCAAGCATGTCGGTGCCATTTCGCCAGAGATGAAGCAGGCGAGCGAATACTACGTGTCCACACTGAATTCCGGTCGCTGGGCGGTTGTTGCTGTCGGCATCGGATCCGCATTGGCGGCCATGGCGTTGCTCACAAGCCGTATCAGTGCAGAATTTCGCGCGCGCAATCATTTCGAGCGCGTTGTATTGGCGATCATGTCGCTGTGTGCCGTCGTTGCGATTCTGACCACGATCGGCATCGTGTTCTCCGTGATGTTCGAGACCTGGCGGTTCTTCTACGATACGGATCTGAAGGGGCGGCCGACGGTGTCGCAGTTCCTGTTCGGGACGGAGTGGAATCCGCAGGCAGCGATGCGCGCCGATCAAGGGGATATCCAGACGGCATTCGGTTTCGTTCCGCTGTTGGGTGGTACACTGTTGATCACCTTCATCGCCATGTGCGTCGCTGGCCCGCTGGGGTTGTTCTCCGCAATATATCTGTCGGAATATGCATCGATGCGGTTCCGCGGATGGGCCAAGCCGATCCTGGAGATCCTTGCCGGCATTCCGACCGTTGTGCTGGGCTTTTTCGCCGCGCTGACGGTGGCGCCTTTGATCCGCGGCTGGGGCGAATACTTCGGGCTCGATGTGGCCTCCGAAGTCGGCCCTGGCGGCGGGACTTGTGATGGGGATGATGATCATCCCGTTCATCTCTTCGCTGTCTGACGACGTCATCAACTCCGTGCCCCAATCGTTGCGCGACGGTGCCTACGCTCTGGGTGCGACAAAATCGGAAACAATCCGCAACGTCGTGCTGCCGGCGGCGCTGCCGGGCATTGTCTCGGCATTCATGCTGGCGATCAGTCGTGCTGTTGGCGAGACGATGATCGTCGTGATGGCTGCCGGCCTGGCTGCGAAGCTGACGATCAATCCCTTGGAGGCGGTCACAACTATCACGGTGCAGATCGCCACCATCCTCGTCGGGGATCAGGAGTTCGACAGCGCCAAGACGCTGGCAGCATTCGCGCTCGGCTTCGTGCTGTTCTTCGTGACGCTGGTTCTGAACATCATCGCGCTACAGGTCGTGCGCAGGTATCGAGAGCAATATGACTGATACTGGCATTGACATTCCGGCACCGGCCGTACGCCGTCTGGATATCAGCTCCGAGCAGGCAAGGCGCCGTATCCGCGCCCGCTACAGGGCGGAGGGCAGGTTCAAGGCATATGGTCTCATCGCATTGGGGGTGACGGCCCTGTTTCTGATGCTGCTCGTCTTCGACATCATCCGCAATGGCGTGCCGGCGTTCACGCAGAACGTCTTGAGGATGGACGTCAAAGTGCCGCCTGACCTGGTGGCGGCCGACAAGAAATCGGATGCGGTCGCAATTCGCAGTGCTGACTATTTTCCGATTACGCGGGACGCCTTGCTGGCCGCGGTTCCCGGCATCGAGGGCAGGCGAGCGCAGCGGACGCTTACGGGGCTGCTGAGCAGCGGTGCGGCGACAGAGCTGCAGAACCGTCTGGTCGAAGAGCCGTCGCTCATGGGCAAGACGGTGAGTGTGCCGCTGTTGCTGTCGGACGACGCGGACCTCTATTTCAAGGGGCTCGATGCCGACATCAAGACTAAACCGGGGCGCGGGAATGCGACGCCAACGGGAACAACGGGCGAGGTTACGATCCTGACCTCGGCCAACGATTTCGCCGAGTCGGTGCTGTTCATCAAAACGGTCGCTCGCAACAGGATTGGGGAGCTGGCCGCTGAGAAGCGGCGGATCTCGTTGTTTGGCGGAGCGTCCATACAACAGCGAATGAAGGAGATCGACGACGAGATTGCCGCGCTGCGTCTGCGGGTGGAGCTCGCCCAAAGTCGAGGAGGAAATGAATGACAGGTTGCCGAGCAAGCTGGTTGCGATCAACGGGGGTTTGATCAAGATTACGAAGCTTTCCGATGTGAAAGTAACCGGCGAGGTGCTGTTGCCGCTCAAGTCCACGGCTGATGCGAAGCCAGGGGACTGGCAAGTGGTGACGTACTCAGTGCCGGAGAGCAATCGCAAGATTTCGGATCTCGAGGTCGCCATCCTGGAGCGACTGAAGGCGGAGAAGAAAGTCGAAGCGCGCTTCAACTGGGCCTTCTTCTCTTCTGGTGACAGTCGCGAACCGGAGTTGGCGGGAATCCGCGGAGCAATCGTAGGCTCGGCGTTGACGCTGTTGGTTACGCTGGGGCTTTGCCTGCCGATCGGCGTGCTGGCAGCGGTCTATCTGGAAGAATTCGCTCCCAAGAACAGGTTTACTGATCTGGTCGAGGTCAACATCAACAATCTGGCGGCCGTTCCCTCGATTGTGTTCGGCTTGCTGGGGTTGGCGGTATTCCTGAACTTCTTCGCTCTTCCGCGGTCGGCACCGCTGGTCGGAGGACTTGTGCTGGCCTTGATGTCGTTGCCGACAATCATCATTGCTGCGCGCGCGGCCATCAAGGCCGTCCCGCCGTCGATCAGGGAGGCGGCACTGGGAGTGGGGGCCTCGCATCAGCAGGCGGTGTTCCATCACATGTTGCCGTTGGCTATGCCTGGCATCATGACGGGCACGATTATCGCCATGGCTCAGGCACTGGGCGAAACGGCGCCGCTGCTCATGATCGGCATGGTTGCGTTCATCGTCGATGTCCCTGGCAGCTTCACCGACGCAGCGACGGTGCTTCCGGTGCAGATTTATCTTTGGTCGGACCTGCCGGAGCTTGCCTTCCGATACAAGACCGCGGCTGCCATTATGGTGCTGCTGGCCTTCCTGTTCGTCATGAACGGAGCGGCCATTTATCTTCGCAAGCGCTTCGAGCGGCGCTGGTAGCACCAGCGTAGACAAGGGAAGATGCCAATGGATTCGGATGCAGGTTATCAGTCTTCGACAGTGGCGGGTGTGGGCTCGGAATCCGCCGCCAAGGTCGTGGCTCGAAATGTGGACGTGTACTATGGCGACAAGCATGCCATCCTTGATCTGTCGATCGATATCCTAGACCGGTCGGTCACTGCATTCATCGGTCCATCCGGTTGCGGAAAGTCGACGTTTCTGCGCTGCATCAACCGCATGAACGATACCATTCCGATCTGCCGGGTAACCGGTAAGATCGACATCGATGGCCAGGACATCTACGACCCGCGGCTCGATGTCGTGCAGTTGCGTGCCCGGGTCGGAATGGTTTTCCAGAAACCCAATCCGTTTCCGAAATCGATCTACGAGAACGTAGCCTACGGTCCTAGAATCCACGGCTTCAGCAAATCGAAGGCGGATCTTGACGGCATCGTGGAGAGCAGTCTGCAGAAGGCCGGGTTGTGGAACGAGGTCAAGGATCGGCTCACTGATCCGGGAACGGGCTTGTCCGGTGGCCAGCAGCAGCGCTTGTGCATCGCGCGGGCGATCGCGGTAAGTCCCGATGTCATCCTGATGGACGAGCCGTGTTCGGCGCTCGATCCGATTGCGACAGCCAGGGTCGAGGAACTGATCGACGATCTGAGGGCGAATTTCTGCATCATCATCGTGACCCACTCGATGCAGCAGGCCGCTCGCGTATCGCAGCGTACGGCGTTCTTCCATTTGGGCACGCTTGTGGAGGTGGGTGAGACCAACCAGATCTTCACCAACCCGCAAGACAAGCGGACACAGGATTACATCACAGGCCGGTTCGGTTGATCGGACTGTCCGAAGAGAATAACGCGAGCACGGATAGAAGGCGGCGGAAGATGACAGAGCATACGGTCAAATCCTACGAAGCCGAATTGGCGCTGCTGGACAAGAAGCTCAGCCAGATGGGGGGGATTGCGGAGGCGCTGCTGGGGCAGGCTTTCGATTCACTGGAGCGACGCGATCCGGTTCTGGCAGAGCGGACCGTGCAAACGGATATCCAGATCGACCGGCTGCAGCTTGAGGTGGAGGAGCTGGCCATTGGCATGATTGCCCGTCGCCAGCCGATGGCCGACGATCTCAGGCTGATTACCGGCGCGTTCAAGATCGCCAACGAGCTGGAACGGATCGGCGATCTTGCAAAAAATATCGCCAAGCGGGCGCTGGCCATCGCAAGGGAGCAATATCCGCGCCCTCTGGTGGCCGGGCACCGGCACATGGTCGAGCGCGCGCTCGGGCAAATGAAGGATGTGCTCGACGCCTATGCCCGGCGGGATGCGGACCTCGCGGTGCGGGTGTGGAAGGACGATGCCCAGATCGACGCAATGTATACGTCGGTGTTCCGCGAGCTGCTGACCTACATGATGGAGGATCCGCGCAACATAAGCTTCTGCACGCATCTTCTGTTCGGTGCAAAGAACATCGAGCGGATCGGTGATCATACGACGAACATCGCGGAGACCGTATACTTCCTCGTTCGTGGCGAGATGCTGACGGACGACAGGCCGAAAAGCGACGACACCAGCACGACACTCGTATCTCAGGACTGACATGCCAGCACGCATCATGATCGTTGAGGACGAAGAACCCCTGATCGAGGTTCTTCGCTACAATCTCGCCGCTGAAGGCTTTGACGTCGTATGTTCCTCGTCAGGCGAAGATTCCCTCGTGCAGCTTGCAGAGGAGCGGCCTGATCTGCTGATCCTTGATTGGATGCTGCCGCAAGTCTCGGGCATCGAGGTGCTTCGACGGCTTCGTTCCAGGCCCGAGACCAGATCGATTCCTGTGCTGATGTTGACGGCCAGGGGTGAGGAAAGCGATCGCATCCGAGGGCTGTCCATCGGGGCTGACGATTATGTGGTGAAGCCATTCTCGTTGCCTGAGCTGATGGCCCGGGTGAAGGCCATCCTGAGACGGGCGGCTCCCGATCGTGTTGCCGAGGAACTGCGGTTGTGGGACATCGTGCTGGACCGTGCCGCACATCAGGTGCGCCGAGGTGTGCGGGACGTGCATCTCGGGCCTACCGAATTCCGGCTGCTGGAGTTCCTGATGGAGAGCCCCGGGCGTGTGCTCTCGCGCTCGCAGCTGCTGGACGGCGTATGGGGGCGGGACAACTATGTGGACGAGCGCACGGTCGACGTCCATATAGGCAGGCTACGGAAGTCGCTGGTGCGTGGCAAGGAGCGCGATCCGATCAGGACAGTGCGAGGGGCCGGCTACGTGTTCGGCGAGCGTCAGGCCTGAAGGCGTTGCACCTCGTGCCGGCTTGCTGAGCTACCCATCAGCGTGGGGGCGGCATGCCCATTTCGGGGGCGGTGGCCAACGTGCGTATTCGGATTATTTTACTAAACTTAACGGGTCGTTGCGAAGCGTGCGGGATTGGCGCGAGCAGGGCGCTCACGGCCGGAATATCCGGCTGTTCTCCACTGTTGATGGCGAGCAGGTAGGCTTTTGAAGGGCGGTGACTAATGACCGCCAAGCGCGTTTCAGCGCGTTCGCTGTGGTTCGCTAACGCGATTGAAAATCTTTCTAGGCAAAATGCAATTCATAGCGGGGGTGGAAAACGGGCCGCCGCGCATTTGGTCTGTACAGGGGTATGTCATGAGTGAAGCCAACGTCGCGACAGAGCGGTTCTGGAAAGAATTCAAGCCTGAGGTTGCAGGGTCACTTTCCGCCGACCAGCGCAACGAGATCGAGCGGGTTCTGGGTGCAGCCGGCTATCCGGGTGAGAGCAAGGTCGGTGACCTGCGCTTGTCCTGCTACTGGTTCTTCGTGCGGCTCGTCTGGGGGCCTGAGAAGCGGAGCACTGATCGCATCAAGATCGAGCGCGAGAAGCATCCAGTGATGGCGCGCCGCAACTTGCCGATGCTGGCATCGTTGTTCGCAGGCTATTTTGCGGTTTGGTACGTGGCCCTTGGCATGTCCGCCGTGATCGCCTTTTACTTCCTGCAATAATTCAAAGTGGGGCCGGGGACGCCTGTCGTTCCCGGCATCATTGCTATTCTACCTGCTCCAGGTCCCGCAGCGACTGGATCATGGAAGACCGCAGCAAATATGAGCGGGCACGTGCGGGATCCTCGGCGGTGGCCCGCAAGTCGTCATAGTAAGCCTGTCGCTTGGCCGGATCGCGCTCGTTCATGATCGAACGATTGCGAAGTGCCTGTGCCTGTACAGTTTCCAAAGCGACTTTTCGGCGCTGGCGCTCGTATCTGCCCAATAGCGTTGGGTCTCTTCCATCGAGAACGGCGACCAGCTTGTCCGCGACGTTCACGGCATCGTGGATGCCACCGTTCATGCCCATGCCGCCGAGCGGATTGTTGAGGTGGGCGGCATCGCCGGCGAGGATGATGCGGCCGACCACGTAGCGATCAGCCACGCGCTCGAATACGCGGTATGCGGTCTTGTGCACCAGGTCGTAGCGGCCGGGCTTGGCGACCACCGCCTGCAGGCGTGCCTCCACCACGTCGGGCGCCAGCATTTCCTCGTCGCTGAGGGAGGCGTCGGTCGGAAACAGCACGCGC
Organism: uncultured Alphaproteobacteria bacterium; assembly: GCA_963825625.1. GTDB lineage: Bacteria > Pseudomonadota > Alphaproteobacteria > Rhizobiales > Hyphomicrobiaceae > CAMDPA01. The sequence continues at coordinate 37,145 of CAWGUF010000011.1, forward strand.
CAGAGCGTCGGTGTCTTGAGCAGCACCAACCATTCGTCCGGATCCGATATGTAGGCGACGTGGACAAGGTCGGGTACGACCTTGTCGAACTCGAACGTGGTCGAGAGCGTCAGGTACAACTCCGGAATGGTGATGCCGTCGAAAGCGATGTCGAGCGATTTGCGGATGGCACTGCGGGCGCCGTCCGCCGCCACGATATAAGCGGCCGTCAGCTCTTCCGTTCGGCCGTCGTCGTGCTGGATGGTAAGGACCGCCTCGTCCGGGGTTTGGCGGACATCGGTTGCACGGGCGCCGTATACGAAGCGGGCACGACCCTCCGCTTCCATGCGATCGCGCAGCAGGCGCGTCAGCTTCCATTGCTCACATTGAAGGCGGTAGGGATGTGGCGTGTCGTCCTTGAGCACAGCAAGGTCGAATGTGGCGACCGCGCCTTGCTTGCGGTCGCGAAACTGCCAGTGCGGGCTGATGAGACCTTGAGGAATCAATTGCTGCGTCACATCGAGGCGGTCGAGGTACTCCAGCGTCGGCGGGTGAAACGTGGAGCCGCGCAGATCGTCTGCAACGTCTTTCTGAGCCTCGACAATCGTGACCGGCACGCCAGCCTTCGCCAGTAGTGCGGCTGCGACCATGCCGACGGGACCTGCGCCGACCACGATTACGTCTTTTCCGGCCATCGTTCGTGCCTCGTAGCAGAAGTGAGCGGGGCAATGCGGCAGCAAAGGTCAATTTGCGGAAGCCATCGCCATGTCTTAGGTTGGCACCAGTGTGTCGGTTCGGCGCGGGGGTTTCAACATGAAGCATCGCCACAGGTCGGCCTATAGCTGGAATGCAAAGCTTGGTCTCATCGTGCCACCGACAAATACGGTGAACGAGGCGGAATGGGCGAGGCTGATGCCGGATGGCGTGACGTTCCATACAGTGCGCATGCCGATCCATCTTGGCCATATGGACGAAGCTGCCCGGCGTCAGCTTGTCACGGACGTGGCTGAGCGCGTAGAGGAGTTGGCAGCAGCGCGGGTCGACTGCGTGGCGTATGCCTGCACGGCGGGCTCGATGATCAATCCGCGGCATCGGCTGGCGCAGGAGATTGCCGAGCGCACGGGCAAGACGCTGGTGACCACGGCGGCCAGCATTGTCGATGCATTGGAATGGCTGGGGGTGAGGCGCGTTTCAATTGCAACGCCCTATCATGATGCGCTCAACCAGCACGAGGTCGAGTTCCTCAGCGAAAATGGCATCGAGACACTCGGCATCGTCGGGCTTGGGCTTGGCGCCAACGGGCCGGCGGATTTTCCGCTTATCGCCGAGACGCCGCTCGACAGGATCGAGGCGCATGCGCGCGGCGCATTGCAGCCGGGTTCGGAGGCCTTGCTTATCACGTGCACCGATTTTCCAACGCTGCCGTTCCTGGCGCGGCTGGAAGCGGAGCTGGGTTTGCCGGTGGTGACATCGAATACGGCGACGCTGTGGGCAGCGCTGGCGGCGGCCGGATATGATGCGGTGGTGACTGGCGGCGGGTGCCTGCTGGAGAGGTCCGGGCGGGTTTCGTGAGTTGCCCAAGCTGCTACGATTTCCAGACCTCTCGGGCGACCGAAACCACGAGATCCAGCTTGGCCCGCTGATCCTCGAATGTGAGCGGATTGCCGGTCTCGGACGATGCGAAGCCGCACTGGGGCGACAGGCACAGGCGGTCCAGCGGCACGACCTTGGCGGCCTCTGCGATGCGCGCCTTGATACGTGCGGCGTCTTCCAGCACAGCGACCTTGGTGGAGACGAGACCGAGCACCACGACCTTGTCATCGGGCAACTTCCGGAGCGGCTCGAAGGTGCCGGCGCGAGGGCTGTCGTACTCGAGAAAATATGCGGGCGCCTTGATGCGCGCAAAAAGATGCTCCGCAACCGGATCGTAGCCGCCTTCGGCCTGCCAGTGGCCGGCCTGGTTGCCGCGACACAGGTGGAGTGCGATCGTCATGTCCTTCGGCGCACCGCCGATCACAGCGTTGATGGCGTCGGTATAGGTGCCCAGCAACCGCTTCCAGTCGTCGCCACGTTCGGCCAGCGCGGCCTGGATCTTCGGGTCGCCCAGTTTGGCGACGGCGGTATCATCGAGCTGAACGTAACGGCAGCCGGCGTCGTAGAGTGCACTCAACTCCGCATGATAGGCGCTGGCGAGGTCGGCCCAGAACTGGTCGATATTGGGGTAGACGTCGGGTGAGATGTTGTCGCGGCCGGCGCGCTGGTAGATGTAGCAGGGGCCGGGCAGGGTGATCTTCGGTATCGCCGACGTGACGCAGGACTTCAGGAAGCTGAAGGCAGAGACGTTGCCGGAGCCGCCGGACCACTTGATGCGCTCGGTCACCGTGGGCACACGCGCGTTGCGGGAGCCGCCCTTGCCATCCGAGTACGTCCATTTGCCGGTGCCCGAGTGCTCGGTGGTGACGCCGGTCAGGCCTTGCGTCGTGAAGTTCTCCGAATAGGTTCCGCGACGGAACTCGCCATCGGTTGCCACCTGTAGCCCCGCGGCTTCCTGCATGGCGATGACCTTGCGGATCTCGGTGTCCTCGAGAAGGCGGAGTTGGTCGGCCGTGAGTTTGCCGGCACGATGATCTGCGCGCGCGGCCTTGATGGTGTCGGGGCGAAGGAAGCTGCCGACGATGTCCGCGCGGAACGGAGGGGGCAAGGTGGCGGGCATTGCGATCCTCGATGGAAAATGGGGACAGCCACCAATTTCATTGGAAACTGTGCGATTGATTGATGTGTGTTGCGAAAATGGTGGCTGTCCCCATTTTCGCATTTTCAGCGGCCGGAGGCATAGCCCTGCATGCCACGCGGGTTGGCAGCGGCTTTCAGGAAGCCGTTGTCGGAAGTGGCGGCAGACAAACGGTTCTCGCTCCAATTCGGGCCGACTTCAACGCGGTGGCCTCTGCGTTCCAGCTCACGGATGGTGGCTTCCGGCATGCGCGCTTCGACGATGAAGGCGCCGGGGCGGGCCTCGCGCGGCCAGAACGAGTTGTTGAAGTGCTCGATGTGGAACGACGGCGCGTCGATCGCCTCCTGCAGGTTCATGCCGGAATGCACGTGGCGCAAGAACATCTGGCCGTCCACTGGTCCTGCTGGTCGCCGCCGGGGGTGCCCCAACACCATGTAGGGCTCGCCGTCGCGCAGGCACATACCGACCGAGAGCGTGGTGCGTGGGCGGCGGCCGGGCACAAGCGCGGAAGGCGACTTCTCGTCGAGCCAGTACATCTGGGCGCGTGAGCCGAGCGGGAAGCCGAGCTCAGGAATAATCGGCGAGGACTGCAGCCAGCCGCCAGATGGCGTCGCGGTGAAGAAATTGCCGTCCTTGTCGATGATGTCGATGTGGCAGGTGTCGCCGCGGGTAAGACCATCGCGGCGCACTGTCGGCTCTCCCACGCCAGCGGGCTGGTCGCGGCGCACCGTGGGCTCGCCAACGCCGGCGGCCGCGGCAAGGCCGCTCGAATTCGCGCAGGTTCAGGTAACCTTCGCGGCCGCCAGGGCGGCCAGGGCGCTGATCGAGGCTGGCAGTTGTCATGTCGATCAGCTTGCGGCGTTCATCGTTGTAGCTGTCGGAGAGAAGATCCGACATGGGGACGTCGACGTGGTCGGGGTCGCCGTAGAAGGCTTCGCGATCCGCGAACGCGAGCTTGGCGGTTTCGATCCACATATGGAGGTAATCCGGATCGGTGGGCGAGAGCTTGTCGATGCCGGTGCCTTTCAACAGCGCGAGCTGCTGCAACAGGACTGGGGACTGCGACCAAGGCCCGGGTTTCAGAACGGTATATCGTCCGTAGTCGTAAGACAGCGGCGCCTCGATGTGCGGCTTCCAGGTGGCGAGGTCCTGCGCCGTGAGCACGCCTTTGTTGCGGCGGCCGGAGACGTCCATGATTTCCTGGGTACGGCAGAAGGTGTCCATGGCCTCGGCGACGAAGCCCTGGCTCCACGCCTTGACCGCACGGCCGATCTCGGCCTCGCGCGATCCACCGCCGGCTTCCGCTTCCTTCAGGATGCGCTGGTAGGTGGCGGCATGGGCGGGGTTGGTGAATTTCGAGCCGGGTGCTGGCGGCTTACCGCCTTTGAGGTAGACGGCGGCGGATGTCGGCCAATGCTCCTTGAAGAGATCGGCGACTGTGGCAACGGTATCGGTAATCTGGTGGACAACCGGATAGCCGTTGGCAGCATAACCGATGGCCGGCTCGAGCACGTCGCGCAGGCGCATGGTGCCATAGCGCTCGAGCAGCAGCATCCAGGTTGGGAACGTGCCGGGAATGCAGCAGGCAAGCAGGCCGGTGCCGGGGACGAGATCGAGGCCAAGATGGTCGCGGTAGTGGGCGATGGTGGCGCCGGCCGGTGCGGGGGCCTGGCCGCAGATGACCTCCGGTTTGCCGGTCTTGCGGTCGAATACCATAATCGGAACGTCGCCGCCGGGGCCGTTCAGGTGCGGCTCCACCACCTGCAGGGTGAACGCCGCCGCGACACCGGCATCGAATGCGTTGCCGCCGCGCTCCAGGATCGACATGCCGACGGCGCTCGCCAGCCAGTGCGTGGAAGCAACAACCCCGAATGTGCCGGTGATTTCGGGGCGGGTGGTGAACTGGCGGGGTGCGGTCATGTAGATCGGTCCGTTCGTGAGACGGGGTCAGACCCTGCTGGTCTGACCCCTTGGTTGGCTGTCGTGTCCTGGCTGGGGTCAGACCCGCAGGGGCTGACCCCGTTACTTCTGCTCCGCCGCCATCATCTTCTGCAGGATCATCTTGAAGCGGACGGCGCCGGGGTCGACCGAGAGGATGACGGGATCGAGGGACTTTGGCGCGGCGGCGATGACCTTGTGCTGGGCCTCGATCATCGGGCCGTCCTGCTCGGCGAAAGCAAAGCGGCGAAGTCTTCCCGATCTTGAGGCGCAGCTCCTGGTTCTCCGCTTCGGTGGTGCGCACGCCGTAGCGGGCGGCGGTGAAGAAGTAGTGCGTGGAGTTGTGCGTCTGCGGCGTCAGGATGTGCAGGCCCCAGTAGCCGACGCCGGTCTCGCTCGGCTTGCTGCCCATCTCGCAGATGCCGGCCATCAGCTTCATGTTGGTCGGCGGCATGTAGCGCATGTGCGTGAAGTTATCGATGCGATCGGGGCAGCCGGGCCATTGCTGCTTGAACATGCCGGGCGGCTCGGAGTTGGTGGACGTGCGCGATACGATCATGTCGCGGCCGTCCATCTTCACCTCGACGTCGGAGTTTACGGTGTCGGCGTTGCCGAGAATGCCCGCGTGCAGATAGGACGTGTGGCTGGTATCCATCAGGTTGTCGATGATGAGCTGGTAGTTGGCCGTTAGCACCAGATGGTCGTTGGGGGTGATGTGGGACGGCGGCGTGGTGTCGAGCACGGAGAAGTCAGGCAGGATGCTCTCGTCGGCCGGCTTGTCGCCCATCCACAGCCAGATCGCCTGATGCTTCTCGACCAGCGGGTACGCCGTAACGCGGGCGCGCGAGGGAATGTTCTTGGTGCCGTGAGGATTATGCACGCAGCCGCCATCGGCGCCGAACTCCAGGCCATGATAGGGGCATTGCAGGCGGTCGGGTTTGCCATCGCCGCTGATGACCTTGCCCATCGACAGGGGGGCGAAGCGGTGCGGACAGCGGTCCTCGAGCGCGACCGCCTTGCCGTCGGATTGGCGGAAGAGCACGACGGGCTCTTCCAGGATCATGCGGGCGACAATCTTGCCGGGCTCAAGCTCCTGCGCCCAGGCCGCGCAATACCAGGCATTGCGCACGAAAGGGCCGCCGATCATGGATTGGTCGATCGGGGAATGGCGGGTGCTAGAGGGGTTGGTGCCGTCCATGGGATAAGTCCTTTTAGTGGCGCTCTGCGACTCCCCTTCGGGGAGCCGGCCGCAGAGCGCGTACCTGAGGCGTGAAGCCAAGCGCTCGTTTCCTCAATGGGCGAGGTTAGTGCGCGGCGTGGCGGGTGGCAATCGAGGAACCCGCATTTTGCGTCCCCGGGCGAGCCGGCGGCGTCGGCGAGCGTAGACCCGGGGTCCTCACCCTTCGAGGATGGTGAAGGCCCCGGCTCGCCGCTCGAGGCGCTGTGCGCCTCAGCGGCGTCCGGGGAAGCAATGGGGTGCGGCGGGTGGCAATGCGGGGAGAGGGGACTTGGACTACTCCGCCAACCCGTATTTCTTCTCGAATTTCCACACGTCGGGAAAGCCGATCAGCTCGTTGAAGTCAGCGAAGGAGACCATCGGGGTCTTGCCGGTGTTCATGCCGTCGGTGTGGAGCTCGGCATAGGATTGCTGCAACGCGGCGGCGACGGCCAGGAAGCCGGCGGCCGGGAAGATCGCAATGGCGTAGCCCAGCTCCTGCAGCTTGTCGGCGGGCAGCACCGGGGTTTTTCCGCCCGTCACCATGTTGGCGAGCAGGGGCTTGTCGAAGTGCCTGCCGATTTTCGCGAGCTCTTTCTCGCTTTCGGGCGCCTCGATGAACAGGATATCGGCGCCGGCCTTGTCGTAGGCTTCCATGCGGCGCAGCGCCTCGTCGAGGCCAAGGCCGGTGCGGCTGTCGGTGCGGGCGATGATGAGGAAGTCCTTCGACGACTTCGAATCCACGGCGACCTTGATTTTGGCCACCATGTCGTCTTTGGGGATGACGCGGCGGTTGGGCGTGTGGCCGCACTTCTTGGGAAACTCCTGATCCTCGAGCTGGATTGCGCTGACGCCCGCGGCCTCGTAGCCGCGTATCGTCTGGCGAACGTTGAGGAGACCGCCGTAGCCGGTATCGGCGTCAGCGATGACCGGTGTTTTCGTGCGTTCACAGATCATGCCGATATGCTCGACCATATCGCGATAGGTGGCTATGCCGGCATCGGGCAGGCCCATCGACGAGGCGACGGTGCCGAAGCCGGTGACATAGAGCGCCTTGAAGCCCATGCGGTCGGCAACCATTGCGGAAATGCCGTCGAACACACCGGGTGCGACGATGATCTCTTTCTTCTTGAGCGCCTTGCGAAGGGCTGGATCGGGCATTGTCGTTTCCTCAATCGATCGGGCAGATCTCGCCGCTGCCCCTCACCGCAACCCTCTCCCCGTACACGCGGGAACGCGCTACGGGGAGAGGGGGAGTGCTACTTCACTGGTGGCTTGGCGGCGAACTTGGAGCCGCGCACGCACATCTTGCCGCGCGGGTCCTGCCAAAGCTTTTCGGTCTCGTGCAGGTGGCCAAGCGCCTGTGCGATCGTGCGGAAGTCGTAGGTGGAGAATTTCTCCGCGATCGCAGTGTAGTAGAGCGGCTCATCCTCGATCGCCTTGAGGATCTTCTTGGCCAATGCCTCGATGTCCTTCTTGTCGCCTGCCTTTCCGCCCTCGTCGGTCTTGCCCTTCTCGTAGTCGGCAATCCTGGCGGTATCGGCGTAGGCGTAGGTGATGCGCTCGTAGTGCTCCTTCGGGATGCCTTCGGGAATAGTGGCATCTATGCCGACTTTTGCGCCGGTCGGGACGATGCCGAAGCCTTGCGGCAACGAGGGGTCGAGCGGCTTGGCGCGCGAGTTCGGTATGACGATGACGTCCTTGTCGCCCTGGACGCGGGTGGCGATGGCCCATTCCACGTCGGTGGGGTCGAAGATGTCGATGTCGTCGTCGGTGACGACAACATGCTTGAGGTCCATCACCGAAAGTGCGGCCAGCAGTGCGTTCTTGGCTTCGCCAGGCTGCTTCTTGATCGAGATGATCGCGTGCCAGAAGGCGCAGCCGCCAAGCGTCACGTTGATGTCCTTGACCGTCACGCCGGCTGTGCGCAGCGCCTGGCGGATGGCGGCGTAGCGCGTGGGGGCGGCGAGCCAGGTATTCTCCCAGGGCATGTGAAGGTTGTAATAGATCGCGTCCTTGCGCATGCAGATGGCCTTGATGCGGACGAGGGGGTTCCAGTGCAGGCCGCCCATCAGGCGCGTGAACTCGCCGAACCGGCCCTCCGGCCAGGTCCAGCCGGTGGGCAGGATCTCGGCTTCCAGAACGATTTCCGCATCGGCGATGTAGGGCATGTCGATGGTTTTGCAGGGCGCCAGCGCCACCGCCTCGCCGCGGATGCCGCCGGCAATCGCCATCTCGTCCTGGCCGAGTGGGGCGCGGTATCCGGACCCGGTGATCTCGATAGGGTGGACGCCGATAGAGATTGAGATCGGCAGTGCCTCCTTGCGCTCGAACGCGCGCTGGGCGTACAGGCGCATATTGTTGGGCGTGACGATGTCGATGCCCGTAAGGTTCTTCTCCTTCACGATAAAGCGGTAGATTCCGGAGTTGATGCCGAGCTCCGGGTCGCGGGCGATGACCACGCCGGCGGTGATCATCGGGCCGCCGTCGAAGATCGACGACATCGGAATTGGCAGCTTGTACAGGTCGACGTCGTCGCCCTCCATGACGACCTCATGGGTGGGCGATGAGTTCACGCGCTTTGGCTGAATGGGGTTATCCATGCCCGCTTTCAGCTTGTCCTCGATTTCGCGGTAGGTCTCGCAGCCAAGCCCCAGGATGGCGCGCTCGCGGGTGCGGATGATGCCGGAGACCACGGGGGTGTCATAGCCGATGACGTTGTGGAACATCAGCGCTTTGGGCGACTGGTCGACCAGCGTCGCGATGTGGCGAATGTCGACAGGCTGTTTCAGATCGATAAGCTCGTCGTGCTCGCGCAGGCGGTCGAGGAACTGGCGGAAATTCTCGTGCATCGTCTTTGGGTCTCCCTGGTGTGTCCCGGGGACTTTAGGCCAGGGCGGGGCGGTGCGGAAGGGGTGCAGGTGGTCCAGCGGGGTGGCAGTCCGCAGTGAGGGAGAGGCAACTCAAGTCGAATGCCGCGCTACCGGATCTGGGCGATTGCTTGGGAATGATGGTAGTCTTTCCAAGATCCAGCCCTTGTGGCAGGCGAGGGCTGATCCAAAGGCTTCCTGCCAACCGACAAGGCAAGAAAAAATCCAGGGAGTGCAACGCATGAGGAGCAGAGCTGTAATCGCAGCCATGGCCATCGGAGCGATGGTCTCGTCGGGAGCCCTGGTGACGGGGCCGGCGGCGGCTCAACTTTATGCCGGGAAGACGATCACGCTGATCGTCGGTGCGGCCCCCGGCGGAGGCTATGACATCTACTCCAGGATTCTGTCGCGACACATGCCGCGGCATCTCCCGGGCAACCCCACCATCGTGGTGCAGAACATGCCGGGGGCCGGCAGCATGAAGGCTGCGGAGTACATGTTCGCGCTGGCGCCGAAGGATGGATCGGTGTTCGGCATGGTGTTTCCGGGGGCTCTGGTCGAGCCGTTGTTCGACAACAAGAAGAAGTTCCGGTTAAAACCAACGGAGTTCGAATTCATTGGCTCAGCCGATTCCGGCGTGAGGCTATGCGTTACGGTCGCCTCGTCCAAGATAAAGACGTTCGAGGATGCGTTGAAAATGCCGTCCTCGTTCGGCGGCAGCGGGCCAGGCAGCTCGACGACGGACTATGCGGCGTTCCTGAATGCGCTGGCAGGCTCAAAATTCAAGATCGTGAATGGGTACAAGGGCTCACGGACGACCATTATCGCGATGGAGCGGGGTGAGCTGGACGGTTTGTGCGGGCTCGATTCAGGCTCGTTCAAGGCAATGCGGCCGACCTGGTACGACAATCCAAAGTTGGCGCACATGATCTTGCAGACAAGTCTGGAGCCGGACAAGGACCTTGAGAAGGCCGGGGTGCCGTCGCTGTGGAAGTGGGTCAAGGGAGAGAACCGTAAGATTGCCGAGCTGATCCTGGCGCAGCAGGAGTTCCACCGTCCCTATCTTGCACCGCCGGGGATGTCGAAGCAGCATCTGGCCGTGCTGCGGAAGGCGTTCGATGCCGTGATGAAGGACAAGGCGCTGCTTGCCGACGCGGACAAGGCCAAGCTGAGTATTCAGGCCAAGGATGCCGCCACCGTCGAGAAGCTGCTGAAGGGCATGTACGCGTCACCACCGGAGCTCGTGGAGAAGGCGCGCAAGGCGCTGCGGGGCTGACGGGGGGGAGACCTGGCGCAACTATAAGAGCTTGCAAGCGGGGTCGGGCGAAGTCGCCTGGCCCCTTTTTCATTCGAGAGTTGAAGCTGAGGCCGCGTACTCGCAAGCCGATCCGGGGGGCCGCACAAGTATAGCCCGCCTGACCTCTGGCAGCCGCGTTCAGCTGCTCTGGAAACCAAGCGTCAGAACCGGAACACTAAAACGCTTCCGCCAGGCGGCTTGGGTCAGGCTTGCGGCCGGTGACGCGCTCAAGTGCCATCGCGGCTACAACGCGGGACGAAAAACTGCGGTCCGGCCCGATCCGGGCCGGCGCTCCGCCGGGCTGGGGTGCGACGAGCGAGCCGGTCGCTTCATTGCCGGCGTTCGCCGTCGAGGCCAGCGGTGCCACGGAGAGCTGGTTCAAAGCCACGGATGCCCCGTCGCTGCAGCCCGCGCACACAAGCGCCAGCGCTACTGCTGTGATGATCCTGGAAACCAATTTGAGCCCCCCAAGGCAGTCCTGGTCTCGGTTGTCCTGCACGTTTCCCTGCGAGTGCCGTGCCTTTTCGCGTCCGATCGCGCCCGATGCTGTCAGATCGCCCTGTTTGAGGCAACCTTGCAGCGAAATTTAGGCGCACGCCGCCGCACGCCCAATGATTGAATGGGAACAAGTGCTTTTCCCTTTTTGTCGGCCGGTGGGTGGCGCGGAGGTCCGATGTGACCGAAACGGTTGTCGATTTCGGGCTACGAACCGACCAACCGTTAAAATAGATCAAAGCGATATCTCGATCTGGTGCGATAATCCCGCCTTGAGACGCGTGTTCAGACAATGCAAACAAATAACCTTCTGAATCATCGTGGAAAAATTTGTGCCGTTTACAAATTTTCATCCGCCCCCTGACATCGTTGCGGTGCGGGTGGGGGCAATGACGCATCCCAACGGGAGGAATGGTTCGGAGTTTTTGCCAAGATGGCACGATACGATTTCGCTTCACACGACGTGGTTGAGTGCGCGGCTGAAGGCGGGGCGCCAGATGCGTTGTTCCAGCTCGGATTGCTGTACTGCAGCGGGCGGGACGTCGATCTCGATTTCGTTGCAGCACACAAGTGGTTCAATCTTGCCGCGCTGAGAGGCAACGAGGAAGCCAAGCGGTACCGGCAGGAGTTGGCGCGCGAAATGAGCAAGGCGCAGGTTGCGCTTGCGCAGCGCAAGGCCAGGGAATGGCTCGCCACGCATTGACGGCGCGACGCGTTAGGCAATGTCCAATTCCGCGGATGAGCTTCAGCAGTCGGAGAACAGCGAGCTAAGGCAACGCCAGCTGCTCTTTACTGCGCCGCCCACAGCCTTGCCGGCCGTGTTCAAACCGTCCTTGACGCCGGACATGTCCAGCTTATTCCGGCGCGCCAATTCCTCCAAGGTCTGCGGGGAATCGCGTCCGGCTTGATTCTTCGCAGGCGGCTGCGCTGCCGGATCGTTTGAGGGATTGCGCGGTTCGGCACCAGCCACCGACGCCTTTGCGGCAGGCTCGGGTGGGAGCTCGCCAACGGTGGCGGGGTCCAGTTGGCGGGATTGGCCGATGCACGGCCCTTGAAACGAATTGCCAGCCCGGCACGAGGCGTGTCCGCCAGCCCTCGCGAGCTCGGTGATGCAGACGTATTCGAGCACCTTGCTGGATGCTTGATATTTGGCGATCTTTTCGAAATCCCGGATAGAGCAGCGATAGCGCGTGTCGGGGCCGCTGCATTCGACGCAGACCTCCTGCGCCATTGCCCTATTCGCTGCAGGCAAAGTTGCGATGAGCGACAGCAGCGCGGCCACCAAAAGCCAGACAGTAGTGGTGTTAGCCGGAATGTTAGCCGGGTTGTCAACCGGGGGCCGCTCGGCCACGTATGTGCGCGTCGTGTCCACCTGATACCAGTTCTTTCGTCGCACGTGTCGCAGGCAATATGCCACTTGTGCGCGTATTGCGGCAACAGTACGGCGGTCACATCCTCGATTGATCCGGCGGGTGTGCCAGGATCACGGCTGATCGGTTCTGACGTGCTGGCTGAAGCCCGGTCGCTCGGACAGCCGGTCGTAATAGGCGCGAACCGCCGGCAAGTCCGGCTTGTCGAACTCGATAAAGCACCACCGGTGCACCATCACGCCGACAGGGATATCCGCGATCGTGAAGCGGTCGCCCAGCATGTAGGGACCGTTGGCGGACAAGTGCTGCTCCAACCGCTCGGCCTGCTTGTTCCATTCTGCCTTGCCCCAAGCAATCATATCGGGTGTGGCATAGGGTTTCAGGCCCAGAACCATGCCTTGGAACACGGCGGGCATGCCGCGGCCGAAATCGACCGAGCCATAGTCCATCCATTGCTCGACAAGTGCGCGCTTTTGAAGCTCGGTCGGATAGAGGTCCGTGCGGCCGTGCTTGGACGCAAGATAGCGAACGATGGTGTTACTCTCGCGCAGGATGAAGCCGTCGTCGTCGATCACCGGCACCACGCCGTAGATGCTCAACCTCATGAATTCGGGATCGCTGGTTGGTCGATAGTCGCGGCCCCAGTCCTCGCGCTCGAATGGCAGGTTGAGATCGCCGCAAAGCCACAGGACCTTACGCACGTTGAGCGAATTTGGGCGACCGTAGATCTTCAGCATTTTCAATGCTCTTCCTTCTCGGGGTGGGTCGTCTGTTGCGACTGGCCCTACTACTGCACTCAGGCTATATCAATCGCGCCTGGAGACAAAGGGGAGCAGACATGAGCACAGCGCCGCCAGCCAAGGCTTATCCGGTATCGTGGGACCAATTTCATCGCGATGCCCGGGCGCTCGCCTGGCGATTGGCCGATAAAGGGCCATTTCAGGCGATCGTCACTATCACGCGCGGGGGGCTGGTGCCGGCCGCGATCGTGGCGCGCGAGCTGGAGCTCCGGATCATCGAAACGGTGTGTATCGCCAGCTATGATCACCAGAAGCAAGGCGAGCTCAAGGTTCTCAAGGACATCACGCCAGCGGTGATCGATGCAGGAGGCGGCAAAGGGCAGGGGGTGCTGGTGGTCGATGATCTCACCGATACCGGCAAGACGGCCCGCCTGGTTCGCGAGTTGCTGCCCAATGCCCACTTCGCGGCCGTCTATGCCAAGCCAATGGGCGCCCCGCTGATCGATACCTATATCACAGAGGTGAGCCAGGACACCTGGATCTATTTTCCGTGGGACATGGGTCTCGCCTACCAAGAGCCGATCAGGAAGTCTGGCGGTTGATGCTCAGCCGCCAGCTACCCGCAACGCGGCTTCGCGCTTGAGTGCGCCGCGATCGATCTTGTTGGTCGAAGCCAACGGTATTTCGGGGACGAACCAGACCGAGCGGGGGTGCTGGTAGGCAGGTGCGTTGGCAAGCGCAAATTGCTTGATGTCGTCCTCAGTCGGGTTGCTGCCTGGTTTCAGCAGGACAAATGCCACCGGCTTGGTACCTTTGATGTCGTCATCGACAGGTACGACGGCGGCCTGGGCAACGGCCGGATGGCGCTCCAGCATGCGTTCAACGTCGGCGGGATAGATGTTCTCGCCGCCTGATACGAACATATCGTCGGAGCGGCCGACGAAGTAATGAAATCCGTTGTCGTCGCGCCGGAACACGTCGCCGGTGATGTAGAACCCGTCCTCTGTAAACGGAGGTTTGAGGTCGGGCCGGCTGTGGTAGCCGCTCATGACCGCCGGGCATTTCATTTCCAGGACGCCTTGTGTTGGTGTCGACGGCGACTCCCCTGCGGGGAGCCGGCCGCCGTCGACGAGACGAAGCTCGACCTGTGGATGGGGGTAGCCGACGGACAGTTCCGGCTGCGGCAGGCCCTTCGGGTGGGGACCGAACACGACAGGTCCGGCCTCCGTGGTGCCATAGGCGTTGATCACGGCTGCATGGGGCAGCGCGCGCTTGAGGTTGTCCATCAGGCTCTGGCTGACGGGGGCGGAGCCCATGCGCACGATTTGCACGCTGGACAGATCCGTGCGGGTCATGACCTTCTCTTCACGGAGCATCATGGCAATCATGGGAGGGACGGCGGTCAGCCACGTCGCCTTGTAGGCGCCGATTGCCTCGATGTAGTCGCGGGCGACGAACTGCGGCAGCAGGATGATGGTGGAGTGCCCGACGCTGGCGAGCTTGGCCAGGGCCAGCGCGTTCATATGATAGAGAGGGGCGGCGATAAGATATCGATGCCCCGAGAGGTCCTGCTTGCCCAATCTCGTCTCGGCAACCCAGATGTGGCTGCGGTGTGAAAGTATCACGCCTTTCGGCGTGCCGCTGGAGCCGGAGGTGTAGAGGAACATCGCCGCTTCATCAGGGTCGGGCGTGACTGTCTCGAACGGCCCGCGGTCCAGAAATGCCTCGAAGCCGTTCGCACCAGGATCGCTGAAATCGATAACTGGCAGCCCCTCCGGGCAGTCGGCACGTCGCGGGCCATCGCTGAAGACGAGCTTCGCCCCTGAGTCCTGCAGGATGTAGTGGATCGTCTGGCGCGGGAACTTGAAGTTCACGGGCACGGAAACAAAGCCGGCGCGCATCGTGCCATAGTATGCGGCGAGATACTCAAACCGATTGGCGGAAAGGATGGCGACGCGATCGCCTGGCTGCAGCCCGCGCGCCGTGAGGGCACGGGCGACACCATTGGCTGCCGCATCGAGGTCGGCGTAGGTGAACTCGCGCGGCTTCGTCTCCCCGCCAAGATCGACGACTGCCGTTTTGGAAAGCTCCCGGTCACGCCGGATCAGATCACCGAGATTGCGAAAATGGGGACAGCCACCACTTTCCGTCGGCGGCTGTTCGCCCTGTCGTGAACGTTCGGGGGAATTGGTGGCTGTCCCCATGTTCAATCACCCTTTCGCCGGCGGCGGTGCTGTTGCATAGGTACCGCGGCCGGAGGCGAGCAGCTTGCCGGCCTCATCGTGGACGCTGGCCTCAGCGCACGAGAACTGGCCCCCCATGCGAACAATGCGGCCCTTGCAGATGAGGTCACCCTTCCGGGCCGGGCTGTGATAGTCGACGCGCATGTCGACGGTCGGCGCTGGCCGTCCGAGCTTCTTGATCATCGCCCAGTCGGCCGTGAGGTCGACGAGGGCGGCCAGGATGCCTCCGTGGGTCCAGCCACCTTGCGGGTTCACCACCCACTCCTCGCGCCACTTGGCCTTGAGCTCGATGGTCTCATCGGTGACATCGAGGACCTCGAGGCCGAGCCATTGGTGGAATGGCCGGGTCAGGATCATCTCCTGAACTTTTGCGGCGGTCATCTCGTCGGACATATCTTTTCCTCCATACGAAAATGGGGACAGTCACCATTTTCCCTTAGCGGCATTCGCGATCAGGCAGTTGGCTTTGGGGAAACTGGTGGCTGTCCCCATTTTCAAGAATGACTCAAGGCTTCACCACCACCTTGCCGATCACCTTGCGGTCGCGGATGAGTGCGAGGCCTTCGGCGGCCTTCTCCAGCGGCAGAACCTCGTCGATCACCGGCTTGATCTTGCCGGCCTGGATCATGTCCATCAGACCCTTCAGGTCGTCGTCGTAGAAGCTGTTGGAGCCCTTGATCTCGATCTCGAAGCTCCACACGTAGCGCAGATCCTCTTTCGGGTCGTGACCGGCCGTGGCGCCGCAGACCAGCAGCTTGCCGCCGCGCTTGATGCACTTGAGCGAGGGCTTCCAGGTGTCGCCGCCGGTGTAGTTGATCAGCACGTCGATGCCGCCGTCATAGTTGCGGCGCTGCGGCTTGCCGTATTTCTCGATCACCCACTTGTCGAACTCGACCTCATTGACGTTGATGACGTGATCGGCGCCGAATTTCTTCAGTGCGTCCATTTTCTCCTGGCTGGACGTGGCGGCGATCACTTCCGCGCCCAGCATCTTGGCGATCAGGATGCAGCCGGTGCCGACACCGCCGGATGCGCCGAGGATCAGCACCTTGTCGCCCTTCTTGATCGTGTTGTGGGTGATGATCATGCGGTGCGCCGTGCCGTAGGCTACGGGCAGCGAGGCAGCGTCCTCGTAGGACACGCCGTCCGGCATCTTGATCAGCTGGTCGGCGGAGACGAGGCAGTATTCCGCCATGCCGCCGTCGAGCATCTCGCCCATCAGGCCCTTCTTCTTGTTGACCGGATTGACCAGCACCCGGTCGCCGGCCTTCCAGCCCGATACGCCTTCGCCGACCTCGGTGATCTGGCCGGCCATGTCGAGGCCGATGATGACCGGCATCGGCACCTTGATGCCCGGCATGCCCTTCACCGTGAATACGTCGTGGTAGTTGAACGAGGAGGCGCCGACGCGGATCACAACGTGGCCCGGTTGCACCTGTGGCACGGGATAGTCGGTCTTGACCACGAGCTGGTCCAGATCGCCATGCGCGCTCAGCACCAGCGCCTTCATCGTCTTGCTCACGTTCCGCTCTCCATTCAACTGTGTTGCGCATCGCCCCGGCCGCGAGGAGCGGCTGTGGACCCTGATGATCGTTGTCTCATGTGCGGGCATTGCCTACCGGGCTGGTCTGGTCAAGTCCCGACAGGCTGGCGCCCATCGGTTCGGTCGCCTGGCCGCAGATGGAAGTCAGCATGAGATTGCGCGATTTATTTCATTGAGCAAGGGAAAATCTTTTGCTGTTGGCGAAAGCAGGCAAGAATTTCCTCTGCCGCGCCAATCAGGGCATGATTTTGCACGGATGACTGTGAGAGCCGCGCTGCGATCGGCTGGTTGGCGGGCGCGCCAGGGGCGTGCGCGTTACCGCACATTATGGTTGTGTGATGGAGCGGCGAACGCCTGGCGATCTGCACCCGAGGCCAAGCGTTCATTGTGGGCTGTCAGCGGTTCGGGTTGCCCTTGAAGCCTTCGCCGAAGCCGGCCTCTTGCGCTGCCCAGGCGCCAGCGACGCGTCCGGAGAACAGCGAGGGGCCCAGCATGGTGCCTTCGAGACCCGCCTTGCCGTTGATGTGTCCGCCGGCCATGCCGCACAACTCGCCAGCCGCGTAGAGGCCGGGAATTGGCTCCATATGCTTGTTCAGGACGCGGCAGCGGATGTCGGTCTTGGCGCCACCGAAATTCTTGCGCGCGAGCGGGAAGATCTGAAGCGCGTAGTAGGGCGGCGTGTCGAACTTCTTGGATGCCTTGAGCGGTTTGCCGAACGCCGGCTCGTTGGTGAGGCCTTCGTCGAAGGCGGCGTTATAGTGCGCGATGGTGTCCAATAGCGTCTTGGCATCGACGCCGATCAGCTGGGCCAGCTCATCCAGGGTGTTGGCCTTCTTGATGAAGGGGGAGTTGTCTAGAAGCTCTTCAACCTTCTCCCGGTTGACCTTGTCGCCAATGCGGTAATAGGGGTCGGCGATTTCCAGCTTTGCCGTCATCGGACGGTCGACGATGGCCCAGGCGTGGCGTGGCTTTTGTGCCAGCAGCGCGGGTGCTGCCGAATTGCCGCCGGACAGGGCCTCGTTGTGGAAGCGTTTGCCCTGTTGGTTGACCCAGATGTAGCCAGGCATGTGACGGAAAGCGAGGCCGCGGTTGCCGGCCGTATCGAGATAGTCAGGCGTCGCGTAAACGTAGAACCAGATGTGGTCCATGTGTGTGAAGTAGGCGTCGAGGCTTTGCAGCATCTTGTGACCGTCGCCTGTGGAGCCGCGGCCGGAACCTTCCATGATCCGCTCGTCCTTGAGCCAGGGCATCGCCTGCTTGACCATGTCGACGTTGGCGTTGAAGCCGCCGGTGGTGACGACAACGGTGTTGGCTTTCACCGTGATGTCTTCGCCGGTCTTCGCATTCTTGCCGGTGAAGCCGACGGCCCGGCCATCCTTCATGGTGATGGCGGTGACGGGTGTATCGGTGACCAGCTCGCCGCCCTTGCTGTTGTAGGATTCGATCAGCCTGGTCATCAGGCCGAGACCATTGCCTTGCGCACGTTGCCACCGATCAACGGTGTTGCCTTCCTGGGACTTGAAGTCGAGCCATTTCACGCCGTGCTGCTCGGCCCAGAGATAGAGATCGTTGCGGGTATGCTCGATGTAGTAGCGCGCCCATACGGCATCGGCGGCCGGGCCGCCCCACTTCATCCAGTCGTCGAAGGCGAGGTCGGGGCTGTCCTTGATGCCTTCCTTCTCCTGCAGCGGGGTATCGACCATGCAGCAGCCGCCGCCGGAGGTGATGGCCGAGCCGCCGGGGGCGGGGGCCTTTTCGAATACTATGGTGCGAGCGCCGGCAGCCTGTGCATCAAGGGCGGCGCAGATGCCGGCGGCGCCGCCGCCGATGATGGCGACGTCTGTCTCATAGGTCTTGGCCATGGGTGAATGCTCCCTGCGATAATCTTTTCTCGCGCCTCGATCAGAATGCAGCGCGGCGGTGAGGCTCGCGTGCCTGATTTCTGCTCGCTACTTCAACAAATACCCCCACTTCTCGCGCGCAAGCTTGCGCATCTCCGGCGGCGGCTGGTTGACCTTCGGATACTCGTCCTTCCAGTGGAACGGCTTGCAGGCGTCGATAATCGCGCGGGAGTTGGTGAAGTTGCCGCGCGCCTTTTCGGCGGGGTCGATGCGCGGATCGAGCGGCGTCGACCAGGCGTTGGTGATGATGTCGATCGATGTGGCGGGGTCGGAGCGTGTCAGCACAGCCCACATGACTTCCTCGAGATTCGATACGTCGATGTCGTCGTCGACCACGATCACGTAGCGGCCGGCATAGGCGCCGGCGTGGCACATGGCGGCGACGTGGCCGGTCTGCTTGGCGTGGCCGCCGTAGCGCTGCTTGATGGCAACGACGAGCAGCAGCCGCGAGGTCCCGCATTCATGCGCCCAGGCGGCGGTGACGTCGGGAACGCCGGCCTTGACGATATTCTCGCGGACGATTGCCGAGCGGGTCAGCGCGCGGTAGCGGGCGATCTCGTCGGGCGGGCGCTGCGGGGCGCAGCCGAGCAGGATGGGATTGTTGCGATAGTAGATGGCCTTGATGTCCATCACGGGCTCGTCGCGGACGTCCGAGCCGTAGTAGCCGAACCATTCGCCGAACGGACCTTCCGGCTTGACGTTGCCGGGCTGTACGTAGCCTTCGATGACGATCTCGGCGTTGGCGGGAATCGGCAGCCCCGTGATCGGCGCATGCACCAGTTCCACCGCCTTGCCGCGGATGCCGCCGATGACCTCGTACTCGCAGACGCCGTGGGGAACCTCCGACGAGCCCATCAGGAACGACATCGGATCGCAGCCGACAACGATGGCAACGGGCATCGGCTCACCGCGCGCCTCGTACTTGTCGCGGTGAATGCGGCCGTGCTTGCCGGGCGAGATGTAGAAGCCGACGGATCTCCTGATCGTGGATCATGACGCGGTAGGTGCCGCAGTTGACCCAGCCGTCATCGGGATCGCGGGTGACGTTGAACGAGCCGGTGCCGATGTAGCGGCCGCCGTCCTCGTCGTGCCACTTCGGCGTCGGGAAGACGCCGACGTCGATGTCGTCGCCCTTCATCACGTTCTCGAAGATCGGACCGTCATTGACGAACTTGGGCGGGATGCGCTTCAGGTCGGCCATGTAGTGGTGGCGGAACGCGTCGGAGAGCTCGAGCTTGTTGAGGTGACCGGGGAAGCCGAGCGTCATTTTCTGGCGCTGGCCGCCGAAGAAGTTGACCAGCACGCGGGAGCCGGGGAGCGTGCCGGGGATGTCCTTGAACAGGACTGCCGGCGCGCTTTCCTCATGAGAAAGCAGCTCGGTCGCCATGCCGATGTCTTCCTGCCAGATTGGCGCCGGAGACCTCGCGCACCTCGCCCATCTTCTCGGCCTCGGCGATCCATTCGCGAAGGTCGGTATAGGGCAGGTGGGGCGTGAGATCGGCGACGCTGGATGAGGAGGTTGGCGCGGCTGCCGCCTTCGACTTCGCTGAGCTTTTCTTCGCCGGCTTGGCGTTGCTGCTACCGATAGGATTGCCCATGCTATCGATTGGCTGGCCTTTGGCCTTACCCGTCATACGCGTTTCCTCCACTGGTCTTTGGCGCGCGGCATATTCGCGTGCCGGAGGGGTTTCGTCCAGTGGGGAGGCAAAAGGCGGGATGACCGATGCGAGGGCTAGCCAATATTCCGGGGGCTGGTTCGCGCAGCTTGTTCTGGTCGCTTTTACCGGGACCTGCGCCGTGCCGTCAGCGGCGAAGCTGGTTGTAGACCGGTCCGTGCAGGAAGGATTCGCCTTCGAAGAGGTCGATGCCCGCAAGCGACTTCACGATGTAAAGACCGACGATGCCCGCCGCCATCAGCATGGTGATCAGGCCCAGCAGCATCACCATCAGCAGAACGAGCTTGGCTGCCAACAGCGTTGTCGAGCGCAGCTGACCCGCTTGGTGCAGCCGGTGGGGTGAGCGCTGCTCGATACCGGCCAGGAGCACGAAATAGAGCCTGAGCCCCAGAATTCTGAAGCTTATCCGGTAATCGAGCGCATGATCGTGCGGCTTGCCCTGGCCGTGGCCTGCTATGTCCGCGGACACGTCGTCCGGCCCGGCGATTTTCGGATTTGTGGCCTGCATCTGTCCTCAGGCGATCGGCACTGCCAGAGCGCATCGCAAGGCGCGTATTGTAGCGGTGCTTGATTGCGATCGGGTTAGTGGGCAGTCGGAGTATCGTGAAGCGGTTCGTCCTCCACTGCGAGCCAATGCCAAAGTCATGTCGACAAGGGCGGCTTTGCCCCTCGTCGCGGCCGAGCAGGCCAGTAGGGGCATTGGGGCATGAGGCCTGATTGGTTTACAGAGGGAAAGGTGGTGGGTATTGTTCTGGTCAGCCTTCATTTCAGGGATTGCGCGCGATGAGATTGGCAGCAGTCCTTATGGTGATTGTCCTAATCGCGGCGGCTGTATTTCAGGCGGACCACTACTCCTGGTTTCAGAAGCCGCGTGACATGAATAATGTCCGGCAGCAGTTTCATCTGCCGACGGATGCTGTGTTCGTTGAGTTCGATAGTGATCCCAAGTCGTTTCTACCGGAAGGGCTGCGCGTTCGAGCTGTCATACAGTTCACGGACGCTGGTTTTGCGGCCTATGTCTCGTCGCTCGGGGACGATAAAGTTTGGGCCCCGACGGCCTTGATCAGCTACTCGCCTGCCATCGGCGAATCATATTCTGAGCAGGCGCTGGCGTGGCAGGAGTTGCCGATTCCGGCTTCCGTGGCCGGGCGTCTGAAAGCGTGGCATTACGATTTGAAGAGTGCGGAAGCGGTTGTGAGCGGCAAATTCTACTGCCATGTGCTCGAGATGAAATCCGTGGGCCGTTGGGAGGGTAATCCCAATGCGCTCAAGTACAAGACCTTTGGGCGCTCATGCGCGGAATTGGCGGATTCGACCTGGCCGACCGTCGCGAGTATCGGAATTCTGGACGCGCGCATGAAGCGTTTGCACGTGCTGATCGCGTTCAGCGGTTGATTGGTACTGCATTCGTCGGCCTGGGGAGGTGTCGTGCCAACCGATGAAAGTTGGGCAGAGTTGGCACTGCGGCCAGGAGTAGGGTGGCTCGATCAAGGCGAGCAACGCAAAAGGCCAGACACGTATGGTCTGGCCTGTGCGCAGTCATTTCGAGCTGGTGGCGACTATCCTTTGACGCCGAGCAGCTCGACCTCGAACAGCAGCGTCGCGTTGGGCGGGATGACGCCGCCGGCGCCGCGTGCACCGTAGCCCATGTTGGGCGGTATGATGAGCGTTCGCTTGCCGCCGACCTTCATGGATGCCACGCCCTCGTCCCAGCCCCGGATCACCTGGCCGACGCCGATCTGGAACTCGAAGGGCTGGCCGCGATCGACTGAGGAGTCGAATTTGGCGCCCTTCTTGCCGTTCTCGTAGAGCCAGCCGGTGTAATGCATGACGCAAATCTGGCCGGACTTCGGGAAGGCGCCAGTGCCTGGCTGGGTGTCGGTGATCTGGAGGCCTGTCGGTGTGGTCATGGTCTTTCCAGTCTGGGCGTTGGCCGGGCCGATCGTCACGGCCGAGGCGAGGAAAGCCGCCAATGCTAGAGTGGCGACGCGAAGGATTGCGGACATCCCGAATTCTCCTTGGGAGGGCAGGAAAGTGCGAACGAGGGACTATGTAGCGCAGCCAGGACGGATGCGCATCAGTTCGTTTTCGCGATGCTGTGGGAGAGGTGCTGGCGTTGGCGCTTACGCTGCCTTGAAGGTGTAGCGCTTGTGGCCAATCCAGCTGGTGACCGCAGGGGAGGCGACGCCGATGAAGTGCGCGATGTCCTCGGCATGCCAAGTGAAGGCAATGGCCGGGAATACGACGCGAGCGAGGCCAACGCTGATGAGCCAGACCAGGGCGAGTGCCAGCAGGTTGACGAGCGTAAAGCGCCAGGCCTCCGAACCGACCGAGCGGCCGGTGTCGTCAAAGACGAATACCCGGAACAGATTGTAGGCGACCACCATGCCGATCATGTAGGCGACGAGCACGGACTGCTCGAAGCCCAGCAGAGGCTGGAGGGCAAACCGCGCAACCAGGTTCACGCCTGCAGAAAAGCCTCCGAGCGCCAGAAACCGGACGAAAGGCGGCATCCGATAGAACTGATTGCGGAGGATGATTGAGGCGTCTGCGGTCGACATGTTCGATCAGGTGCGCGTTGCAGGAAACACAAGGCAGCCGAATGGCCGCTTCGTTATCTGTAACCTGCAACCCGTAACCCAATCGCTAACGTCCCAACCCAATTTACCGCGATGATCTTTACAGTCTGGTGCGATGGAACACGGTGGCCGGAACGGCGCGGATCGCAAGCATGATCCAGCGCCAGAATCCGGGCGCATACACAACCGGCTGGTGGCGGATTGCGGCGCGCTTGATGATCTGAGCTACTGCTTCCGGTTTGGCCCAGAGCGGGCCGCCCTTCTCAATTCCGGCCGTCATCGGTGTGTCGACGAAGCCCGGCTTGATGACGACAGCACGTCCGCCGCAGCGCGCGAGCCTGTGCGCGAGGCCTTGGACCAGCAGGGCAAGGCCGCCCTTGGCTGCGCCGTAGATATAGTTGGACTGGCGGCCACGGTCGCCTGCAACCGAGCCGACGACGACCAGCGAGCCATGACCCTGATCCTCGATCAGGTTGGCGGCTGCCAGGCACCATTCGGCGGCGCTCGTGAAGTTTGTGCGCAGGAGGCTGCGGGCCTCGTCCAGCTCCTTCTCCGCCCTGTAGTTGTCGCCAAGTGTGCCGTAGAAGAGCAGCAAGGCGTCCATGCCGCCGATGGAAGCCGCCATCTTGTCGAGCTCGTCGCAAGGGTTGTCGACGTTGGCGAGATCGCAAGGCCAAACCACGACGCTACCGGCGCCGCGCGCGTCGAGATCCGCTGCGATTGCTCGCAAGCGATCCTCGTTGCGGCCGGCAAGAAGCAGCCTTGCACCTTCCTCTGCGTAAAGGCGAAGGGTGGCCTCGCCGATTGCCGACAGGGCGCCGAGCGCCACAACGCGTTGCTGTCTGTCCGTACGGCTCATGTCGTCATTCTCCGCCAGAAGTCGGATTGGAATTGTGGATCTATCAGGGTGCTGAACTCATCGAAAGCCGGAAAGCCCTCGCGGAACAGCGAGGCGGGCATGCGACTGTCTTTGGCCGGATAGAGTTTGCCTTTTGCGGAGGAGACAATACCGTCCAGCCGGTTAAAAAGTTCCAGTGTCCGGGCAGCACGATTGGGAAAATCCAACGCCAGCGTCACGCCTTCGAACGGGAAGGAGAGCATTCCGGGCGAGGGGTTTGCGCCAAAGGTCTTGAGCACTGCGAGGCAGGAGCCTTGTCCGGCGCGGGCAATCGAGGCGAGCATTTCTGGGATCGCGGTATCTGCATCCGCCAAGGGTATGACGCACTGGTATTGGTAAAAACCGCGGCGGCCGTAGGCGCGGTTCCAGTTGCGCACCGCGTCGAGCGGATAGAAGAAAGGAGCGTAATCGACGAGTTTCACGCCGCGCTTTCGACAGCCTGCGGCGTAATACAGAGAATTGAAGGCCTTCAACGTGACCGGGTTGATCATGCTGACAGGCGTTTCGATCGGCAGGTTCGCGATCGTCTTGTCCGTGTGCGTTTGCAACGGGCCCGCGGGGAGGAAGTTGCCACGCGAGAAGAGGCCTCGCGTGCCCTCGCCGTTGGCGCCGGTGGTGCAGTCGATCCAGGCGACCGTGTGCTCCCAGGCCGGCGTGCTCTCGTTGGAGATCGCAAGAAATTCGTCGTAGCCGCGGAACGGGATGGTCTCAGCCGCTATTTTAGAGCTGCCGACCCTATGCAACTTGAACTCGACCCATGTGATGAGGCCGGTGAGGCCGAGGCCGCCGATCGTTGCCCTGAACAAGTTTGTGTTGTGATGGGGGCTCGCCTCGATCTCGCCTTCTTGCGAGCGATAGAGGCCGAGGCGCGTCACCGAGGTGCCGAACGTGCCGGCGGTGTGGTGGTTTTTTCCGTGTACGTCGTTGGCAACGGCGCCGCCCAAGGTCACGAAACGGGTGCCTGGTGTCGTCGGCAGGAACCAACCATGGGGGACGATGACACGCAACAATGCGGAAAATGTGATTCCGGCTTCCGCTCGCACTATGCCGTTGGTGCGATCAAAGACGATGAGCCGGTCCATTGCGGTCATGTCGATCAGGCGGCCGCCGTCGTTCAGTGCGCTGTCGCCATAGGAGCGGCCAGCGCCAAGTGCCAGAATGGGCGGCGATACGGGAGCCTGCAAGAGGCCGGGCAATTCGTCGCGAAAACGCGGACGGGCAACCAGCGTTCGCTGACGCTTTACACGGCCCCAGGATGTGATCGTGCGGGTCTCGAGTGTTGGTGCGGGCGCGGGGGCACGGGCGGGTTCATGCCGCGGCGCGGCGTAGCTGATATTGCAGAATGATGTCGGTGTGTACTGTTGCATCACAGTGCCAGGCCGAAAACAGCGAGGACGACGAGACCGAGCGCGATGCTCGGGCGGTCCTTGATCGCGAATGCCACGGGGTCGGCGTCGAGCTTGCCGCGATGGCTCAGTCCCCAGATCCGCAGTGACCAGAGGAATACCACAAAGCCCGCGCCCCAAAGCCAGTATGGCTGGCTGTAGAAGCCGGTCGGCATGGCGTCGAAGGCGAGGTAGAGGAAGATGACGAGCATGGCGACAGCGTTGGAGCTGATGCCTAGAGCAACGGTCAAAGGCAGATCAGAGGCACGGTAGTCGCGGCCGGGAATGTCGATCTGGCCGATCTCGGCGGCGTTGACGATCTCGACATGGCGCTTGGCCAGCGACAGGGACAGGAAGAAGAACATGGTAAATGTGAGCAACCATGGGGAGGGGGTGACGCCGGCGAGGGCGATACCCATGGCAATCCGGGTTGTGAACAACGCAGCAAGCACGAACACGTCCACGAGGTGAAGCCGCTTCAGGTAGAAAGAATAGCTCAGTGTCGTGATGAGATAAACCGTCAGTGCAGCGAAGAAGGTTAAGGACAGGGTGTAGGCGGCGGCAAGGCTGGCCGAGATTGCCACGCAGGCCACGATGATCGCAGTGCCGGCGCGGATATCGCCGCGGGCCAAAGGGCGGCGCGATTTGGTGGGGTGGCGACGATCCGCATCCAGATCTAGCAGGTCATTGAGCAGATAGGTTCCTGATGCCAGGACACTGAGCAGGAAGAAGCCGGCGATGCAGCTCGCGACGGCAACGGGGTCGGTGAATGCGTGACCAAGGATGAGCGGTATGAACACCAGTGCGTTCTTGGACCACTGATGACAGCGCAGGGCCTTGATCCAAAGGCGGGCGGTAGATGCAAGAGAGGCGGCAGGGCTACCAATCTCGGCCTCGATGCGCACGGTGTGGCCTGGGATCTTGCCTGATGCAGCAATGTCGTCGGTTGCGACCACCGCGGTCGATGCGTGGCGGATCAGCGACTGATCGCGACCGGCATAGGCGAAACCCGACGGAAAGACCTGGCGGGCGTGGCGCAGTTTGTCAGAGGACGTCATCGGACGGTCGATGCAGGCACCGGTGGCCGACGTGAAAGAGCCAACGTGCGCGGCAATCGCCTCGGCAATTTCCTGCGAGGCGGAGGTTATGAGATGCAACTCGCGCCCATTGGATGCCTCGGCATGGATATAGTCGACAAGATCCGATTGGAGCGGAAGGCGGGAGACGTCGAGGCCCTTGCGAGCGTATTCAGCAATGCTGGCGGCATCGATGGAGGCCTGGGGGGCGGGGCGCTGGCCGCGCAGGATGGCTGCGAATGCCCGCAGCTTGGCCTCCAACTCGGCAACGGCTGCCTCAGCTTCCACATCGGCACGAACGAGAAAGCCGTCCATATCGACCACCAGCGGCAGTGTGCCAGAAGTTACGGGACCGGCTTCTGTCTGGTCGAGCTTGATCTCGGATTTCGCCGTTACTTCACTTGCTTCGCGAGCCATAACGCATCCTCTGCTACGCTCCGGCTGCGGACGAAGGTGACGGGGCCTGAGCAGCGGTTGCTGCGTCAACCTGGTTCGGCCTTCTGCCGGTGGATCAATTGATGCGTCAGCAGGGTTACGTTTTGCTTACCACAAGCCCCGAAACCTGCGTTGCTTATGATCGCTATAGAGATTAATATTCGTGCGTTTGGACAATAGGTTAAGGTGATGTCTACCAAGTCGTGCTTGAGTAGGGGGCGGTGCGCGGCATTGGGCCGGCGCCGGCTTCCGGCGGGGTGGGTATGCATTGCTCCAGCACAGCAAGGGACCGTTGCGCAGATATCGGAGCGATCTGGGACCCGGTACGGGTGAAGCTCTATTCGCGGTTCGTTGTGGCGGCGTACGTCGGCGTGATGGCGCTGGTGCTCTGGATGTCGCCGGGGCTGGTCGATCCGCTCGGCAAGCCGTTCGGCTATGACTTCATAACATTCTGGAGTGCAGGTGCGCTGACGCTCGACGGACAGGCGGCTGCGGCATTCGACAAAGCGGCAATCTTTGCCGCGCAGCGCGTGGCCGTGCCTGGTAGCAACACGGTTTTTCTCTGGCACTATCCGCCGACGTTCCAGCTCGTGGCGGCAGGGTTGGCGTTGCTGCCGTATCTGTGGTCGTACTTCGCATTCACTGGGCTCAGTCTCGTGATCTATGTAGCGGTTTTGCGCCAGATCGTGCCGTGGCGGGAAGCGGGCCTGCTTTTGCTGGCGTTCCCCGGCGTGTTCATTGCGGCGACTTATGGGCAGAATTCACTGTTGTCGGCTGCGTTGATATGCGGAGCGCTGGTGCTGATCGATCGGCGGCCGATCGTGAGCGGTATCTGCATTGGGCTGATGGCCTACAAGCCGCAGTTGGCTGTGCTGTTCCCGTTGGTGCTGATGGTGACCGGCCGGTGGCGCGTGTTCTGGTCGGCGGCAGTGACGGCATTGGGATTCGCGGGGCTGGCCACTGTGGTGCTGGGGGCGGAGCTGTGGGGCGTGTTCGTGTCGAATGCGCGCGTTGTTTCACACGTGCTGGAAGTGGGCCAGTTGCCGTGGGCCAAAATGCCGAGCGCATATACCTTGTTTGTCTTGATGGGGGCGCCGTCAACGGTCAGCTATGTGGTGCAGGTGTTGGTGGCGGTGACCGTGATGTCGGTGACGGCGCTGGTTTGGTGGCGTACCGGGCCGACGTTGCTCGCCGGTGCGGTTCTGGTCTCGGCAACGTTGATGATCCCACCTTACATCTACGACTATGAGCTGGCTTTGCTGGCAATTCCACTTGCTCTTCTGGCAGGCGACATGCTGAAGCGGGGCGCGAGCCCATTGGAGAAAGTCATGCTGCCGGTTCTGTACCTGGCGCCGATCGGGATGGTGCCAATTGCCGAGCTGACACGCATACAGATCGGCTTCTTCATCGTTGCTGCCATATTCGTCTGGAGCGTGCAGCGCGCGCTTGCAGATGCGGCCGAGCGGAAGGCTGATCCGTTCGACTGGTTGCCGGGCAAGCTGTTTGCGGCGCTCAAGTGATCGGCTGATCTCAGGGCTTCTTGCGGGGATCAAAGGCGTTCTTCTGGCGCCATTCCGCCATGAAGTATGAAAGCTGATCGTCTATGGTGTCGGGAAGCACAATCCGAACGGTGACGCGCTGGTCGCCGGTGGTGCCTTTCGATGAATTCCGGACGCCCTTGCCACGCATGCGGAAGACGGTGCCAGAGCTCGTGCCTTTCGGTATCGTGAGCTGAACCCGACCGCCAACGGTCGGCACTTCCACGCGCGCGCCCAGAACGGCCTCGTCGATGCCGATCGGCAGCTCAAGTACGATATCGTCGCCATCGCGCTTGAATTCGGGGTGCGGACGCACCTTGATCTCGACAAGGGCGTCTCCAGGCTCACCGCCACGCAAGCCAGAACCACCTTTGCCCTTCAGGCGCAGCACCTGGCCGTCTGCAACTCCTTCCGGAACGACGAGGTCAAGCATGCCGCCTTCCGGCAGGCTGACCCGCTTCTTGGTGCCGGTGACTGCTTCGGTGAACTCCACCTCCAGGGTATAGCGGACATCCTGTCCCCTGGCAGGGCCGCCGGGGCGAGCACGGGCGCCGCGGGCGCCACCAAACAGATCGGAGAATACGTCACCGAAGCCGAAATCGTCGGCGGGACCCGCGCCCGGACCGCCACCTGGTCCACCACCCGGTCCACCACCTGGGCCCGTACGCCACGTGCGGGTCCCATACGGGGCTCCCGTGCCGTGTGGCTGGTAGGTGCGACGGGGCTCGCCCGAGGCATCGATCTCGCCGCGGTCGAAGCGTGCGCGCTTGTCGGGGTCGCCAAGCAGCTCATATGCGGCAGACGCCCGCTTAAAGCGATCCGCAGCAGACTTGTCGCCGGGATGCAGATCAGGATGCAACTCTTTGGCGAGCTTGCGAAAAGCTTTGGAAATGTCGTCCTGAGACGCATTCCTGCTTACGCCCAGCACTATATAAGGGTCGTCGGCCATGGCTCTTGGTGCTCAAGATCTATCCGCAGCACTTCTACCATCGATTGCGGCAACGAGCAGGCGAAAATCGCGCAAAAACAGCTTTTGGCAGGATTATTGCGGGATGGCACGGCTCCAGGCCGATGCACCGGTCTTTCAGCGACTGAAACGGACGAATGGCTTGAGCGACAAAAGGCGCGCCAAGGAGTTGAGGCGACGCCGCAGGCGAGGGCCGTCCAGCGACGCGTGGGCTGGCGGCATGCTGAGAACCAGTTGCTCGTCCTCGATCATCAGAGGTGTTTCATCGATGATGCCAGGTTGACCGATGGAAATCATGTGAGCGAGCCGAATTGCCGCCGCGAGAATGCGAGCGCGGCGCACGGCATGGCGGTCCTTCTGGATGATGCTGATGAGACCTTTGACACGACCGGCCAGGGACTCCAGCGGCGCCCCGGGGCCGACGTGGCGCAAATATACGGTGAGAGCCAAGAAGATGCGGCCTGGGTGCTCGATGCCGGTCATCGTCGAATGGGCAATCGCGTTGATGCTTTCCTCACCTCTGAAATCGGGGCTCGTGCGCCAGCTCATGTCGGATAGAAGGCAGGCGGCATAACGCAGGCGGCGCTCGTCCGCCGTCTCCTCCAATATCTTGGCTCCGAAGATCGCGTCCGTCCACGGCCCGATCTCGCGGGCATGCTCCGGGGAGCGAGAGCGCAATTGGGCAAGCTCATCGCAATAGAACAGCAGCGGATCCTGGCTGCGAAGGTGCGAGGGCAACAAATCGTAAAGTGCCCCTTCGCGAATGCCGTAAACGGATGTGACCAGCTCGGTCGAGCCAAGGTGCTGCAGCAATCGTCCCAGAACCAAAGCGCCCAGTGGTAGGACCTCCCGCCTCGAGCGGGATACCGTTTCCATGCCCTTGATCTGCTGCAGGCGCTTGCGGTCCTTGACGATAAGGTCGCAGAACCGAATGGCGTCGCGAGCGGGTAGCGAATAGCCCTGCAGCACGCGCAGTGGATAATTGAAATGGGCCATGTGGAGCTTGGCTATCGCGCGCCAAGTGCCGCCAACGGCGTAAAACGGCCGTCCCCGGCCGCGGCTCGCCCACGGAATAGAGGCGAGTTGCTGGTCAACGACAGCCATAGCCTCCTCAAAGCGATTTGCGGTGATGTCGATCAGGCGAAGTCCGCCGAGCGGCAGGGTTATCGCGTTGCATCGCTGCTCGCCTTCCAGATCGACAAGCTCGAGGCTGCCACCACCCAGGTCCCCGGTCACGCCATCGGGATGCACGAAACCCATGGCGATGCCGAGTGAGGCGAGTTGCGCCTCGCGTTCGCCGCTGAGAAGCTGGATCGGGAAGCCCAGGGCTTTTTCGGCCTTGGTGAGGAATGCTGCGCCATCGCTGGCCTCGCGGACGGCAGCCGTGGCGAACGCCCGAACGTTCTTGACCCGCAGCAAGCGTGTCAGCGCATGAAAGCGGGCCAGAGTGGCCAGCGTGGTGGCGACGCCTGCCTCGCCCAAGGCGCCCGTCGTAGCAACCGATCGACCAAGACCGCACTGCTCCTTTTCATTGAACAGTGGTGTGGGCGATCTGACGGCTCCGTCGTAGATGACAAGGCGCACGGAATTGGAACCGATATCGACGACACCGATCGGCTCCCTGCCCGCCAGTTGATCTCTTTCCGCAGCGTCATACTGATTGATCAACTGCTTGGTCCCTTGCATTCCTCTTCGGATTGCGCCTGGGCCTTTGTCGGCAAATTAAATCGAGGTGGCATGCTTTCCGCGAGTGCCTGGCCACGCCCGGATAGGCTGGGATTGGTCATGAAATAGAGGTGTGCGTTGAATGCCTCATCGCCATTGCCAAGCTGCAGGCGTTCAGCGGATCCGTCGGGCAGGATCCTCCAGCTTTGTTGATTGTCCTTGAGATTGGCCACCATGATCTGGTCGAGTATCTGCGCGTGCACCGTTGGATTGGTGATGGGAACCATAGCCTCAACCCGGCGGTCAAGGTTGCGCGGCATCATGTCCGCAGAACTGATATAGACCGCCGCCTCCGGCGAGGGGAGGCCGTGCCCGTTGCTGAAGCAATAGATGCGCGCATGCTCGAGAAAGCGACCGACGAGGCTTTTGACGCGGATATTGTCGGACATTCCGGGGATGCCGGGGCGCAAACAACAGATCGAGCGGACGACGAGGTCGATCTGCACGCCCGCTGTGCTGGCCTCGTAAAGGGCGTCGATGATCTGTGGATCGACGAGGGCATTCATCTTGGCCCAGATCGCGGCAGGCCTACCCGCCCTGGCATGGCCGATCTCGGCATGAATATGTTCCAGGATCCGGCTGCGAATGCCGTACGGGCTGGTTGCAAGCACCTCGAGGTCGGCCGTCCGTCCGTAGCTGGTGACAAAATTGAAGACCTTGTTGACGTCGCGGCCAATGGCGGGATCGGCCGTAAAGAACGACAGGTCGGTGTAGATGCGGGCCGTCTGCGGATGGTAGTTGCCGGTGCCGATGTGGCAGTAGGTGGCCATGGATCCACCTTCGCGGCGCACGACCATACCCAGCTTGGCATGCGTTTTGAGCTCGAGAAATCCGTAGACGACCTGGACGCCGACCTGTTCCAGCTGTCGGGCAACGCGGATGTTGGTGCTTTCGTCGAAGCGAGCCTTCAGCTCGATGACTGCGGTGACAGACTTGCCTTCCTCGGCCGCTTCCTTCAGCGCCTCGACGATCGGACTTTTCTCGCGTGTGGTGCGATACAGCGTCCACTTGATGGCGACGACGTCGGGGTCAGCGACGGCCTGGCGGAGATACTGCAATACGACATCGAAGGACTCGTAGGGGTGGTGGACCACGATGTCCTTGGCCCGGATGGCGGCGAATACGTCGCCGCTGTGCTCGCGAATGCGCTCGGGGAACCTGCTCTTATAGGGTCTGAACAACAGCTCGGGCTTATCGGAGACGATAAGCTGAGTTGTGTCGGCCATGCCAAGCAGGCCAGGCTTTATGAACACGGATTCGGCGGCGACACGCTGCTCGCCGATGACGAACTGCTGCAAGGATTTCCGGCATGCCGGCGTCGATCTCGAGGCGTATCACGTTGCCGCGACGGCGGCGGCGCAGGTGGTCCTCGAAGGCGCGGATCAGGTCCTCAGCTTCTTCCTGGAACTCGATGTCGCTATCCCGCAGCACGCGGAAGGCGCCCTGTCGTCCGATGTCAAAGGTCGGAAACAGCTCCTGGAGGAAGAGGCCGATTACGGTCTCGATACGGACGAAGCGGATAACGTCGCTGTCGGGTGTGGCAGGCAGTCGAGTGAAGCGCTCCAGCACCGAGGGGATCGGGATCAGTCCGACCATGGATTGGCGGTCCTCGTCCGATATCTCCACGACCAAGGTGAGGCCCTTGTTCTGGATGAACGGAAACGGGTGCGCGGGATCGACGTTGATCGGGGTCAGGACAGGGAAAACATGGGTCAGAAAGTGCTCGTGGAGCCAGGATCGCTCGGCAGGCGCCAACCCGGCGGCTTCGACAACCTGGATGCCCGCGTCGGATAGCGCTGAGCTGATCTCAATCCAAAGTGCTTCCTTCTCGGCGATGAGTGCGGCAGCAAACCGATTGATCTCGATGAGCTGTTGGGTGGGGGTCAGTCCATCAGCGCTGACAACATTCACCCCGGCACGCTGCTGGCCAAACAGTCCTGCTGCCCGCACCATGTAGAATTCGTCGAGATTCGAGGCGGATATGGAGAGAAAACGCAAGCGCTCGAGGAGGGGGTGACGGGGATTGCCGGCTTCCTCCAGCACGCGGCGGTTGAATTGCAGCCACGACAACTCGCGATTGTAGAAGCGATCTGGGCCTTGTTGGGCCACAGGCACTGGTGCCGTTGCCTTTTTGGGGAGCGCTGCCTTCTTGGTCCTGGGCCCGCTCATCCGTTGCGTCCTTGTCGTTTTGCGCATTTGGTGTCGACCTATCCGAAGACCTCTTTCGGGGCTCCAATCCGCCGGCGCCGAATCGGCGGACGCGACCCCGAAAACAGGATTGCTTCGGTAGGCTAAGAAATTATGACAGTATTTTCAAAGTGAAGCGAGATTTGGGGTGAGGCGGCGACCACTTTCAGCCAGTCGCCGCCGCGTGATCAGCCACGGCTCAATCCCTTGGCCTCCAACTCCGACAGGTAGACGCGCCAGTGCCGCTCCTGATTGCGCCCCAGGTCGTCCAGATACGTCCAGGAGAAAAGACCGGTGTCGTGGCCGTCATCAAACACGATCCGGACCGCATAATTGCCGACGGGCCGCAGGTCCTTGATCTTGACGTTGCGCTTACCACCTACCGTCACCCGCTGTTCGGGGCTGTGGCCCTGGACCTCCGCGGACGGACTCATGACGCGCAGCATTTCGGCCGGTAGCTGATATTTGGCGCCGTTCTCGAAGTTCACGGCCAGCACCCGGCCTTCGTCAGTGGCTTCGATGTGCGGTTGAGAGCTCTTGCTGCCGGCACCCTGGATGTGGGCCCAGGCCTTGGCTGCTATGTCGAGAAAGGCCTCGGCGTTTGCGCTTTCGGGGTCGGAGGCGACTATCGGCTGGCCGGCGTCGGATTTCGCGCGAATGTCGATATGCAAGGGGATGGCGCCAAGGAACGGCAGGCCCAGTTTTGCGGCTTCCTGCTCCGCGCCGCCATGGCCGAAGATTTCGCTGCGCTCGCCGCACTTGGGGCACAGGAAGTAGCTCATGTTCTCGATGATGCCGAGCACGGGCACGTCGACCTTGCGGAACATGCCCAAGCCCTTGCGGGCGTCGATCAGGGCCAGATCCTGCGGCGTGGAGACGATGATGGCGCCCGACAGCGGCACCTGTTGCGCCATGGAAAGCTGGATATCGCCGGTTCCTGGCGGCATGTCGATCACGAGCACATCCAGCGGCTCCCCGCCGCGACCCCAGTCGACCTCGCGCAGCATCTGGTTGAGCGCGGATACAACCATCGGTCCGCGCCAGATGATCGGCGTGGCTTCGTCGACCAGGAGGCCCATCGACATGGCCTCGATGCCGAAGGCCTGCATCGGCTCCAGGCGGTTGCCGTTGGCGCGGGGCTTACCTGTGAGCCCCAGCAGGCGGGGTTGCGAGGGGCCATAGATATCGGCATCCATGATGCCGGTCTTGAGGCCGAGGGCCGCAAAGCCAAGCGCCAGATTGACCGAGACCGTGGATTTGCCAACACCGCCCTTGCCGGAGGCGACCGCGATCAGGTGTTTTATGCCGGGGACCGCCGCGACCCGTCCACCAGCGGCGGGGCCGGGGGCTGCGGGCCGGCCATGGGCATGATCGTGACTGTGACTATGTCCACGACCAGGTCCAGGGGCGCCAGCCGGTGGAGTTGTTGCCGGTGGGTTGGCGGCGGCACGGGCAGCGGCGACGCGGGGGCTTTCCGCGCGAGCTTGCGGGGCGGGCTGGCGCGTTTGACGGTCGGCGGTGAGCACAACTGTGGCGGCAGTAACGCCTGGAAGCTCCGATACGACCTTGTGGGCGGCCTGGCGCAAGGGTTCCAGCTCGGCGGCGCGATCGGTCGGCACGGTGATCGAGAACGAAACGCGTCCGTCCCTGATCAGAATCTCCCGAGACCGCGCCCAGGTCAACGATATTGCCCTGAAGATCCGGCCCTCGGATGCGGCGGAGTGCGTCAATAATCTGCTGTTGAGATACAGTCATGCGGCTCGGTCTCCTTGCTATCGGGCTCACCTATAACTTAAGTGGCCATCATGCTGCCAGACAGAGGGCAGCAGGCACCTGGGCGAAATAAGCCTCGGAGAGAGAGCCGGAGGCTGGGGAGGAGATATGTCGCTGCTGCTCGGCTTCAGCCGCGCGGTCGATGCAATGAATGCTCGACTTGGACGCGGTGCGGCATGGTTGATCGTGGTTGCGATCATGGTCAGTGCGATCAATGCGATCGTGCGCAAACTATTCGACACCAGCTCAAACGCCTGGCTGGAACTGCAATGGGTGCTGTTCGGAGCCGCCTTCCTCACCTGTGCGTCGTGGACGCTCGCGGCCAACGAGCACATCCGCATCGATATCGTGAACACGATGCTGCCGCGCAGGGTGCGGCACTGGATCGAGGTTGTCGGGCACGCCTTGTTTCTGCTGCCGATGGCGATTTCTGGTCGTGTACCTGTCCTGGTGGTTCTTCCTGCTTTCGGTGCCGACATTGCCGGAGCTGATTGGGGGCCTCGGACGATTTCTCGGCTCGTTTTTCACGTTCAGTCCGTCGGCTGTCGGCGAAGCATGGCGGGCGCTGTTGGGGCTGGGAGAGCAATCCACCAATGCAGGGGGGCTGCCGCAGTGGCCCGCCAAGCTGCTGATTCCAGTGTGCTTCTCGCTGCTGGCGTTGCAGGGCGTGTCGGAGCTGATCAAGCGCATCGCGGTGATGCAAGGTTTATTGCCGGACGATCTGGGTGGTGGCCATCACCCGCCTGCGGCGGAACAGGTCGAGCGACAGAAGGTGGACACTGATGCCGGCGTGGCGGTGCCAAAGGACCGGGCTCCCGGGGCGGGGGAGGAGCGGTGATGGCTGCATTTATCGCGCAAAACATCGCGCCAATCATGTTCCTGGCGCTGGTCTGCTTCCTGCTGCTCGGATATCCGGCGGCCTTCTCGCTCGGCGCGGTGGGGCTGCTGTTCTTCGTCATCGGCGTGGAGTTGTCGCCGTTCGCGGAGGACAACTATCGGGCCTGCGTCGCCGAGGGAAAAGCGCATGAGATCTGCAAGCAGCTCAGAATAACGCTCAGTTGGCCGTTCCTGCAGACGTTGCCGTCGCGAATATTCGACGTGATGAGCAATGAGACGTTGCTGGCCATTCCGTTCTTCACGTTCATGGGGCTGATCCTGGAGCGTTCCGGGATGGCAGAGGATCTGCTCGATACGATCGGGCAGCTGTTCGGCACCGTGCGCGGCGGGCTTGCCTATGCGGTGGTGTTCGTCGGAGCGCTGCTGGCCGCGACGACGGGGGTGGTGGCCGCATCCGTGATCGCGATGGGGCTCATCTCGCTGCCGATCATGCTGCGGTACGGCTACGACCGGAGACTTGCGACGGGTGTCATCGCGGCGTCCGGCACGCTGGCGCAGATCATTCCGCCGTCGTTGGTTCTGATCGTGATGGCGGATCAGCTCGGCAAGTCGGTCGGCGACATGTACGAAGGGGCCTTCCTGCCCGGCATGATCCTGGCGAGCCTCTATGCGGGCTGGATATTTCTCGCTTCCGTGCTGTCGCCGAACTCCGCGCCCGGATTGCCGGTGGAAGCGATCGGTTTTCGCGAGGATGACGGCAGGCGCGGCCTGGTCTCGATGGGAATTCTTGCCGTTGTGTCGGCCGGCTTCGGATGGCTGACAATGCGGGATTTCGGCTACACCGGAGCGGACTATGTGATCCTCACGATGGGCGTGTCCATTCTGTTCGCGTTCGTCGTGGCGCTGGTGAACTGGGCCGGCGCGAAGATCACCGGCCGGCGTTTCCTGTCGCGGCTAGCGAGCCAGGTGACGTTCGTGATGGTGCCGCCATTGCTGCTGATCTTCCTGGTGCTTGGAACGATCTTTCTCGGTGTCGCCACGCCGACCGAGGGCGGTGCGATGGGCGCGATGGGCGCGATGATGCTGGCGGCGGCCAAGCGGTATCTCGACAAGAACCCGAAGCGGTTCAACTTCGAGATCGTGCGCTCAGCCACGCATGCGACGGCGAAGCTGTCAGCTTTCGTTCTGTTTATTCTGATTGGGGCACGGATCTTCTCGCTGACGTTTTACGGCGTGAATGGCCACGAATGGGTCGAGCGGCTGCTGCACTCGCTGCCGGGCGGTGAGGTCGGCTTCCTCGTGTTCGTCAACATGCTGGTGTTTCTGCTGGCCTTCTTCCTCGACTTCTTCGAGCTCGCGTTCATCGTGGTGCCGCTGCTGGCGCCAGCGGCAGCGAATATCGGCTGTAGCGCCGAGCAGCTCAGTCAGGGACTCGGCGGGGGCAACGGCTGCGGTATCGACCTGATCTGGTTCGGGGTGATTCTGGCCGTGAACATGCAGACGAGCTTCATGCATCCGCCTTTCGGATTCGCGCTGTTCTATCTGCGCTCTGTGGCGGCACGGGAGCCCTATATCGACCGCGTGACCGGCAAGGAAATGGCGCCCGTGACAACGGCGCAGATCTACTGGGGGGCGATCCCGTTCCTCGTCATTCAGTTGATCATGGTGGCGCTGGTGATCGCGTTCCCGCAATTGGTGACGCACTACAAGGGTGAGGCCCGGGCCGGTGGGCCGGGCAAGATCGAAATACCTTCGCCGACGTTCGGGACGGGTGCGCCGGGCTCGCCGAGCGGCCTGACGCTGCCACCGGGTTCTCCGTTCGGCGAGACTCCGTTCGGTGGGCCGCCGCCAGGGCTGGGACTGCCGTCGTCACCGCCGTCATCACCGCCATCTGGCCTCGGCTTGCCGGGCGGTCCGCCCGAGATCGGTCCGCCCGACAAGAAGTGAATGCGAGCTCGCGGCGAAAGAAAAAGGGCACAGCCGGATCGGCTGTGCCTTGATCATAAGGTTGCGATCCTGCACCGGTCTCGCGGCGTCTGAGGGCGTGGCCCCGATCGACCATCAATGCAGGCTGGCGATCTCCAGCTCGTCGCCGATGGCGTGGCCGAGGGCGGCCTGCAAGGTATCGGTCAAGGCGATCGGGGTGCCGTCGGCGGCCTGCAAGGCGTAGAGATTGATGCCCGATGGCACGCCCTCCACGGCAGGGTACATACGCTTTGCCTCGTCGGAGGACAGCACCTTGATGTAGGCGATCCTGCCGCCACCGAGCTCGGCCAGGTCGTGCTGGCTCATCACGATTTCCTCTGCCTTCTTTTTTCTGCTGGCCGCAGAGGTCCTGGCTTTGTTCCGGGTATTGTTGCTCATGACTCTACGCTCCTTTCTCGTCCTGCCCGCCAAGACTTGTTCCGTCGTTATTGCTTTGCCTCTTACCGGGCCTAACCCTTGCCGCTTTCGCCAATGGTAATGGTGCGTACGAGGCGTTCTGGCTCGTGGCGGATGAGATCGACGGACAACAGGCCGTTGGCCAAGTCCGCCGACCGGACTTCGATGCCGTCCGCCAGCACGAAGGTGCGGTGGAACTGGCGGGCGGCGATGCCGCGATAGAGGTACTCCCGCTCCGTTTCGTCGACCTGCTTGCCGCGAATTGAGAGCTGGTTGTCCTCGAGCGTAATCTCCAAGTCGTCGCGTGAGAAGCCGGCAACCGCGAGCGTAATGCGAAGCAGTTCCGAGCCATCCATTGCGGATTTGACGCGCTCGATGTTGTAGGGCGGGTAGCCGTCCCCGCCGTGCTTTCCGAGACGGTCTATTAACCGCTCGATCTCGTCGAACCCAAGCAATAGCGGGCTCGACAGAACAGACATTCTTGCCATTGACCAAAGTCCTCGATTGCAAGCGACCTTGATGGTGTGTCGCGGATCCTTTGACGGCATCCGCGTGCCCATTCAGGTCCCCTGTCAGGCGACCCTTGGGCTCCGTTGCTTGAATATGGGGCTGAAAGATTTCGATTCAATGGCGCGAGGGGCGTCTGGCGTCGGCGCTGCAACACATCGAGTTCACGCCCTCGTTACCGAGCCAGAGGGCTGCCTAAGCTCGTGTAAAAATCTTGCGATGATATAGGGTTATAGCTCAGGCTTATTGCGCGGCGTTTTCGCTCTGGCCTTTCGTTCTGGCCTCAGTAATCCGGGCTGGACACGAGGCGTCCGACAAGTGCGCTGATTGCCCTGACAATTCCAGCCACGATCAGGCCGATCAGCAGCAGCAAAATCGCCTTGGGGCCGAGCTCGCCCAACAAGGTGGCATAGGCGGTGTCGGCCTGGCCCGGCAGCCAGTAAAAAATCGATTTGACCAGTAACTCCCGTATCCAGTCGGAAATGCGGACGAGGTAGCCGAACGTGCCGAGGGCGTACAGGTTCAGGAGCGTATAAATAAGCATGGTCAGGATGAGCTCGACGATGAGCAGCACAAAGCCGGCAGCCAGACCGGCCAGCCAGCCAACCGGCCCGCCACGCGTAGAACCGTAAGCCATCGTGTGTCCTCCCCTCGATGGTCGTGATGACGATGCGCTGCTGGCAGAGAGCAGCTAATCGCGTCGGTAGCATGACGTTGGTATAGCCGCCGCACTGACGGTCGCCGCATGTCGCCTTTATTCCGCGACCGGTGTCGCCCATGACCGGGGCTGATGCAAGTCCAACCTGGGGTGCAGCGGCGGGCGAGGCCGGACCCACTACGGATTTGCCTGATTGATCAGGGATTTCCGGGTTATTCGCTTGACCCCAGACGGACCTCGGGCAATCTCACAAACTCGTGTAATCCTTCACGATTCGGAACAACAGGCGCCCCGCAGCTCTCATGGCAACGACGATCGGCAACATCTACCGCCTGGCACGAGCCGGTCTCGTGTTCGCGCGCTATGGCGTCAGTTTCGTGCCGAAGGGCATGCCGGTGCCGCTGGCGCTCAAGCTGGCGCGGCTGGCGACGTGGCCGGTGTCGGTACTTTCGGTGCCGTTCAGGACAGGGCAGGACAAGGGAAAAAGGGTTTCGGACGCGCTGGTGACGCTGGGGCCCAGCTATATCAAGCTCGGGCAGTTCCTGGCGACGCGAGCGGATGTGATCGGGCCGGAGCTGGCCGACGACCTCGGTAATCTGCAGGACAAGCTGCCGCCGTTTGCGATGGCGGAAGCGCGGCGGGCCGTCGAGGAAAGCCTGGGCGGGCGGCTGGAAGATCACTTCGTGGAGTTCGGGCCGCCGGTGGCCGCGGCTTCCATCGCGCAGGTGCACAAGGCGGTGGTGCTCGGCGCGGATGGCGAGAAGCGCTGGGTGGCGGTCAAGATCCTGCGACCCGGTGTGGAGCGACGGTTCCGGCGCGATCTCGACAGCTACTATTTCGCGGCGAGGACGGTGGAGCGTTTCCATCCGCCATCGCGACGGCTGCGACCGGTGGCGGTGGTCGATACGTTGAAGCGCACCACCGAGCTGGAGATGGATCTGCGGCTGGAGGCGGCGGCCATCTCGGAGATGGCCGACAACATCAAGGAGGACATCAAGGTCGATGACGCGGCCGACGACCGCGGTGTGTTCCGTGTGCCGACGGTCGACTGGGAGCGGACGTCGCGCCGTGTGCTGACGCTGGAATGGGTGGACGGCATTGCGCTGTCGGATCGCAAACGCCTGGCGGCGGAAGGACACGACCTGAAGCGGCTCGGGCAGACGGTTCTGCGCGCCTTCCTGCGGCACGCCATTCGTGACGGCTTCTTTCATGCCGACATGCACCAGGGCAATCTGCTGGTCGACGCGGAAGGCCATGTGGTGGCGGTGGACTTCGGCATCATGGGCAGGCTCGGCATGAAGGAGCGGCGGTTTCTCGCCGAGATCCTGCATGGCCTGATCACCCGCGACTATCGCCGGGCGGCGGCCATCCATCTGGAGGCCGGCTACGTGCCGCCGCATCATTCCGTGGAGGTGTTCGCGCAGGCGATGCGGGCGATCGGCGAGCCGATCCATGGGCACACTGCCGACGAGATCTCGATGGCGGACCTGCTGGAGCAGCTGTTCGCGTATACCGAGATGTTCGACATGGCGACGCGGCCGGAGCTGATCCTGTTGCAGAAGTCGATGGTGATCGTGGAGGGCGTGGCGCGGTCGCTCGATCCGGAGCTCGACATGTGGACGGCGGCGGAGCCGATCGCCAAGGAGTGGATCGAGCAGAACTACGGGCTGCCGGGGCGGATTCGCGATGCCGGCGAGAACGCGGAGATCATCGGGCGTGTCGTGGCGCATCTGCCGCGGGTGCTGGAGCAGGCGGAAGGTGCGGCGCAGTCGTTCGCGGTGATGGCGAAGGATGGATTGCGCCTCGACGAAGAAAGCGTGCGGGCGATTGCGGCGGAGCAGGCGCGGCAACAGCGCGGCTCGCGCGCGGCGATGTGGGTGGGGGCGGTTGCGCTGGCGATGCTGGCGCTGTGGGTGTGGGTGGCGGCAGGGTAGCGGCGGTACAGAAGCGAGCCGGTGTCGGTGGGTATGCGGATTGAAGTTGAACGATCGCTGCAACGGTCAGAGGCTTTCGGTCGTGCCGTGCGGAGAGGACGTCTCTCAAGCAGTAAGGTGATCAAGGGGTAGGAGGTAACAGCGTTCTGGCAACTCGGAAGCCGATGCTGTTGTCGCGGACGTCGGGTTGGCCCCTGCTGCGGTTGGCGGAGCGGAGGAGGTCTGGAATGCTGTACCAGGAACCGCCGCGAAAAACGCGGGAACAGCTTGCATCTCCAACTGCCACCGTCCCGTCGGACGGCGCATTCTTGTAGCCCTCCACGTAGCAGTCCTGCACCCACTCCCATACGTTGCCGTGCATGTCATGGAGCCCGAAGCCGTTAGGCTTGAAGGAGCCGACAGGCGCGGTCTGCTTGTTGTCCCACTGGCTGCCACAGCCGTCACAGTTGGCGTTGTTCTTGCCGACCTCGTTGCCCCAGAAATAGGCCGTCGTCGTTCCAGCTCGTGCCGCGTACTCCCACTCGGCTTCGGTCAGAAGTCGGTACGGCCTGCCGGTCAACTTCGACAGCCAAGACACGTACTCCTGGGCATCCTGCCAACTCACATTGATCGCAGGCCGACGGCCGCGCTTCCAACCACTATCCGATGCAGGGTTCTTGCAGCCACCAAGCCGGAAACAGAGGTCCCACTCGTCAAACGTCACCTCGTACTTCGAGACAGCAAACCCCCTGGAGATGGTGACACTTCGCTGTTCGCGCCCCTCTCCCATCATGAACGTGCCAGCGGGGATAAGAATCATCTCCGGGCAATTCACTGAGCACTCTCTAAAGACATCGCCCGGCTTCAGGTTACGCTCTTTGTCAGCCGCGAGTACGTAGGGGCGGACCGC
Source organism: uncultured Alphaproteobacteria bacterium (assembly GCA_963825625.1). GTDB lineage: Bacteria > Pseudomonadota > Alphaproteobacteria > Rhizobiales > Hyphomicrobiaceae > CAMDPA01. Next base: position 78,914 of record CAWGUF010000011.1, read on the forward strand.
CGTGTGGAAATGCCACTGGGTCTTGACGGTCTCTTGGTTCATCCAGCCGACGAGACCGGCAATCACCCCGACCAAGAGGACGATGACGGCAGACTGCATGCGCCGCCGAAAACGCAAGGCTGCTCGCTCTTGTGCGAACCCCTCCTGCTCGGCCGCTTGGCAGACCAGGACATACTCCCGGTCAGTCGGCTCCAGGTTCGCAGCAAGGTCGGGCCGAGCCAGCAGCCGCTCCGCGGCGCGTAGGCGGTCGGCGCCGTGCGCCACCCATGAGGCCGCCTTCGCATTCGCCGCCCAGTCCCTCGCGGCGCGCTTGATGCCGTCGAGCACAGTCAGCAGTCCGGTGTCCTCTTCCAGCCAGCCCTGCAACAGCCCCCACTGGCGCATCAGCGCCTCGTGCGCCGGCTCAATCGTGGTCTCGCCCGTGTCCTTCGCAACGTCGGTGGAGAGCAGCCGTTGCTCGACAAGCAAGTCGACCAGCGGCCGCGCCTCGGTCGGAATTTCCGAAAGCCGTGCAACGCGCCGGCGTGGCGCCTTGGTATCCGGATCGATGCCGGCGAGCCAGGGAATCAGGCCGCGCCTGAGCAGCACCAACCGGGCGTCGCGGTCACGTGGAATACGGCTGTCCCTGTCTGCAGCCGCAAAGGCCCGTTCCACGGCCGCCTCGATGGAGCCCTTCACCCGGCCGAGCTTGACGTAATGATCGAGCGTGAGATGGCCCGTCGCGCCGTACTCGTCGTAGAGCCGCTCCAGCGTGAACGCGAGCAATGGCAGCGCGTCCTTGGCGCCGCCTGCCTCGATGTCGGCCAGCAAGGCATCGACCAGAGCGTCATCCAGCCGAATCGCACGCGCCGTGCCTTCAAGCCGCCGGATCGGTCCTTTGACGACCTCGGCGTAGGAGCCCTTGGGCATGGGCCCGAGATCGAGCGGCACCTTGTGGATGTCGTCCAGCTCAGGAGCGGACTGCAAGCGCTCGTAATTGTCGGAGCGGATCGTGAATGCGGCGATCACCTGTGGCGCGTCGGCGACGACGAGGTCCCGCAGCAAGCTCAGGAACGGCTGCGCCTCCCCCTGTGCCTCGGCCAGGAACAGTTCCTCACCCTGGTCGATGGCGATGACCAACGTCGGCGGTCTTTGCTGCGTGGCGCCATCGACGGCAGGAAGCTGCGCCGCAGCATGCAACTGCGCCAAGAGCGGCTTGAGCGAAACGGCGCCACCGGCGACGGCGTCGCGAATGTCGCCCTTGCTGATCTTCAGGCTGGTCGTCTCGAATGCCTCTGCCATTGCATTGATGATGCCGGTCTCGCCGGTGATCGCATTGCGCTCCGGGCGGATCACCGGCAGCGGCAGGAACGTCTGCGGATCGCGCCCCAGCCGGGGCAGGAGACCTGCCCGCAGGAAACTCGACTTGCCGGCACCGGACGCGCCGAGGATCACCATCAACCGGGGCGGCGCCGCCTCCGTCAGTCCGCGCAAGCGATCAATGGCTTCGACGACAGGCGCCTCGCGGCCAAAGAAGATGCCGGCATCATCGGCTTCCAGCGGGCGCAGGCCGCGATAGGGCGCGCGCTTGGGATCGGTCTCGGGCGGCCACGCGAAGTAGCTGGCGTGCAACCCGGCGCGCTGAAGGCCGGCCTTTAGCCGGGACAGTCCTTCGAGTGAGTAGGTGACGTGGACTTCCTCGCCGCTCACCGGCAGCGTGACGCGGAACTGCTGATGGTCGCGCCCTGTCGCGAGATTGACGAGCTGCCATGTACTGGTGACGTCGTGCGGAAGATCGGCAACCGTGAGCCCTTCTTCGACAAGGATGCCGAACAGCCGCTTGTTGAGGCGGCGGGCCAGGGTCAGCTCGTTCATGCACCAGCGTGAGGCGAGCCAAGCCTTCGAGATCAGGAACAGCACGGCCTCACAGCGGCGTGCTGCTTCGTTGAGCGCGCGCTCCCAGCGTTCGCCGGCGGCGATCCCGCGATCCGGATCGAGGTCGAGGAACAGGTCCGACCAGCCCTCCGCGACGAGCCAGTCGCGCAGCGCGATGGCCTCGGCATTGTTGGCAGATGAATGGCTCAAGAATATACGTGACACGGCAATGTCCCAGCCCGGCCTCCCCTACGACCGAAGCTAATGGACAGGCGGGCCGATGTCACCGGCTTTGGGATCAGCGCGCGGGTTCATTCATTGGACCGCGGCCGCACGGGCGGCTAGTGTCGGGTGAGTAGAGGAGTTGTGGAGGACGACTGCCATGAGCGCGATCGAGGACAAGGTCAGGGCGATGGGGCACGAGCTGCCCCAGCCGTTCGTATTTCCCAACCCCAACCGGACTGGTTGCGTGGTTGTGGGCACAGTCGTGTTCGTGTCCGGCCATGGCCGCGATCTGACCGGGCCTGGCGTTAAGCCGGTGGGCAAGGTCGGACGTGATCTCACAGTGGACGAAGGCTACGTCGCCGCCCGTGCGGTTGCCTTGTCGATCCTGGCGAGCCTCAAGCAGGAGCTGGGCGACCTCGACCGCATCAAGCGGCTTATCCGGCTGTTCGGCATGGTCAATGCCGCGCCGGGCTTCGACCGCATGCCGCAGGTGATCGACGGCGCGTCCGATTTCTTCTACGAGGTGCTCGGGTCCAAGAACGGGCAACATGCCCGCTCGGCAGTCGGCATGTACGAGCTGCCGCACGGTATTCCGGTCGAGATCAACGGCGAGTTCGAGATCAAGTCATAAGGGCGGGCGGCGGGCAGTCTTCCGAGCCGTTGCGTTTTGGATCCCCTGCTGCGCGCTTTGGGGCTCTTGACGCGTGCGGGCCCGGCAGGGATGCTCGTCATCAGCGCAACACCACGCAAGCACGCACAGGAGGACGCTCATGGTCGCCCGGCTTCGTCACATCGCTCTCAATGTTCCCGACCCGGAGGCTGCCGCCAAGTTCTTCGAGGAGGCCTTCGGAATGACCCGCGCCGGGCCGGCCGGTCTCGGCCTCTACATGACCGACGGCATCATCAACGTGGCGCTGCTGAAGTTCCCGGGCGACGTCGCAGGCTTCAAGCCAGGTGAGCGTCCGACCGGCCTTATCCACTTCGGCATGTGGGTCGACAATCTTGAAGAGACCGTCGAGAAGGTCACAAATGCGGGCGGTAAGTACGTTCACGGCCGCGTCGACGACAATCCGAACACCTACTATGAGGTCAAGTACGCGAGCCCCGAGGGCGTCGTGTTCGACCTGACGCATTCCGGCTGGAAGGGTGCGGTCAAGGAGGTCGTGCCAGCCGGTCCCGACAAGAAGGCGGCTGCGGAATAAGGGTCGGCTCGTGAGCGCTCCTGTCATCATCGTTGGCGGCGGTCCCGTTGGGCTGATCGTCGCCCTCATGCTTGGTCGTGCCGGCATCGATGTCGAGCTGTTCGACCAGGGGGATATCATGCATTCGGAGCCGCGCGCGGCGACGATCCATCCCGCCACGCTCGATATCCTGGACGATCTGGGCATCTACAAGCTGATCGAGCCGCAGGGCGTGATATGCCCGATCGTGAACTACTATGACAGCAAGGCGTTGCTGGCGTCGTTCGATCACGCGCTGATCAAGGACGCGACTCGGCACCCGTGGGTACTGCAGTGCGAGCAGGACAAGCTGTCGCGCACCGCCTACGCGATGGTGCAACAGGTGCCCAAGGTGGTGTGTCATACCGAGGCGAAGGCGGTTGATTGCAGCCACGGCGCCGACGGGGTGGAGGTCGTGGTCGAGCGGGCCGACGGCTCCCGCAGCACGCACAAGGGTTGCTATCTGATCGGCGCCGATGGCGCCAAGAGCACCATCCGCGACCTCGTGGGCATCGAATTTGAGGGCTTCACCTACCCCGAGCGCTTCGCCATCATCGGCACGCCCTACGATTTCGAGCAGGATGGCTACGCAAAGCGCAATTACATCTCCGATCCAGAGGAATGGTATAATTTATTCAAGATCTCGTGGACAGGACCGCCCGGCGTGTTCCGCCTGATCGCGCCGGTTTATCCGCATGAGACCTACAGGGGGCCGGGCGCCATGGAGATGGCGCAGCGCAAGCTGCAGCGGTTCAATCAGCGGGCCGAGCCCTACGACATCGTGATCTACGATTCTTATACTGTACAGCAGCGCGTTGCGGTGACCTTCCGCAAGGGGCGCGTGCTTCTGGCTGGCGATTCTGCGCATCTCAACAGCCCGATCGGTGCAATGGGGATGAACAGCGGCATCCATGATGCGGTGAACCTGGCGGAAAACCTGATCCGCGTGCTGCAGCGCGAAGAGGGCGAGGAGGCGCTGGATCGGTATGTGCGCCAGCGTCGGCACGTCGCCACCGAGCACGTGCAAGTTGCTACAATTGCAAACAAGCAGGCGATGGAGCAGAAGGATCCGGCCAAGCGCCGCCAGTATGCGGATGCAATGCGGCGGCGTGCGGATGATCCGGCGCTGGCGCGCGAGTTCCTGATGAAGACGGCGCTGATAGATTGCCTGCGCGATGCGGCCAATGTTCGCTGAGTAGGCTCGTCAATGGGCAGGCACGTCAATGGCCGTGGTGGACTTTCGCATATGTGGTGGGCTACGGTGGCAGTAACAAACAGCCTGTGGCCCGGGGAGGGTGCACGATGTCCGTTGCGGTGCTCGATCGATGAGTGACGCCTCCAATCTGCCTTCGGAGATGCCGGAGGGCTCGGGTCCTCACTACGAGGTGGCGAAGGTGCTGGCGGCGCTGATGACGCTGGTTTGCATCGGCTGGAACCTGGATATTCTCAACAGCTTCGGCATCGCGTTGATCGAAGAGACGTTCCAAGCCTTCGTGCTGGGCCTGGGGCTGGCTATCGTATTTCTCACCTACACCATCGGCCGCCGCACGCCGACCCGCCTTGCCTGGTACGACGGCCTGCTGGCGCTGATTGCGCTCGGGGTGCTGCTCTACACAAGTGCCAATTATCTGAGGCTGAAGGAGACCGGCTACTCGAATTCCACCAACGAGGTGATCGTGCTTGGCGCGATCATAACGCTGCTGGTCCTGGAGTGTCTGCGTCGCTCGTCCGGGTATGTGCTGCTTGCCGTGGTCGGCATTTTTCTCATCTACGCGCCGCTCGCCTACCTGGTGCCAGGTAAGCTTGTCGGGCTCCAGCTGCCGCTCTGGCAGGTCACGATGAACCTGGGGTTCAACCCCAACGCCGTGTTCGGGCTGCCGCTGGTCGTTTCCACGACCATCGTCATCATGTTCATTCTGATGGGACAGGTTCTGTTCAAGGCGGGTGGCGGTGAATTCTTCACCGATCTCGCGATGTCGGCGATGGGGCGCCGGCGGGGCGGCGCGGCCAAGATCTCGGTTGTCGCCTCGGCATTGTTCGGCACGATCTCAGGTACTGCCGTCTCGAACGTGGTCACGACGGGTATCATTACGATTCCGCTGATGCGGCGCGCGGGCTACTCGGGGACGCAAGCCGGTGCAATCGAGGCTATCGCATCAACAGGTGGCCAATTCATGCCGCCGATCATGGGTGCTGCCGCATTCCTGATGGCGGAGTTCCTGGAAATTCCCTACGCGCAGATCATGCTGGCGGCATTGATACCGGCGATGCTCTACTACTTTGCCGTCTTCATCCAAGTCGATCTGATTGCGGCGCGCGACAATATCTCGTTCGTCGACGAGGATGTGCCGAAGGTTTCGCAGGTGTTGATGCAGGGCTGGTACTTCATCGTGCCGTTCGCAATCCTGATCTACCTGTTGTTCTGGGGCAATCAGCAGCCGGCGGTGGCAGCCATCTATGCGACGGGAGTGTTGCTGGTGATGGGGCTGTTTCTCAGCTACCGGGGGCGCCGAATAAAGCTCGTCGACATTTACGAGGTGTTGGCTGAGACCGGTCTTGTCTGCACCGGGCTGTTAATGATCGTCGCTGCGTCCGGCCTGGTGATTGGCGTCCTCAACATGACGGGGCTCGGCCTTGCGCTGCCCAACACGCTGGTTGAGATCGCCGGTAACGAGCTGTGGATCGTGTTGATCATCTCGGCGGTGATCTGCATCATCCTGGGCATGGGCATGCCCACCACCGCCGTATACATCCTGCTTGCGGCGCTGGTGGCGCCGGCGATCGTCCAGGCGGGTGTCGAGCCGGTGCCGGCGCACATGTTCATCCTCTATTTCGGCATGATGTCGATGATTACGCCGCCGATCGCGCTGGCTGCGTTCGCCGCCGCGACGTTGACCAAGGCCGACCCGATGCGGACGGGCTTCGTGGCGATGCGGCTTGGCTGGGTGGCCTATGTCGTGCCATTCCTGTTCGTGCTCTCGCCGACGCTTCTGCTCTATGGCGAGCCTTGGCACGTCGCGCTGAATACGCTTACGGCAACCGCGGGCGTCTATTTCATAACCATCGCCGTGGTTGGATACCTGACACGCCCGCTCAATTGGGTTATGCGCTCGCTGATGACATTGGCAGGCATGGCTGCAATGGTGCCGGACAGTCTGCTTGGCTTCGGCGGTGCGATCGATGCTGCCGGTATCGTGCTAGGCTGCTTGCTGGTCGGCTGGGAGTTCATGTGGCGGCGCAACGCGTCAAGAGCTCCTGAGCCCGGTTGACGCCAGTCTCAACGAGTGGTGACGATGCGGCCGGAACACCAGGAAAGCTTACAAGGAAAAGGGAGTGAGAACATGAAAAGAGTCATCCTGAGAACTGCTGCTGTAACCGCCGCAATGGCGGCTCTCGCCGCCTCCGCTAGCGCGCAAGTCGTCGGAATCGCGACCAATCCGCAAGGCACGCTGGGCTATCTGACCGGCATTGCCGTTGCAAAGGTCGTCACCGCCAAGAGCGGCGGGATCACGGCACGCGCTCAACCAATGGGCGGCTCCACCACTTATGTTCCGATGGTCAATCGTGGAGAGATCGCGTTCGGCTTCACGAACGGCGGCGAGTTGCAGCATGCCTTCAACGGCGTGGGGACATTCGACGGCAAGAAGCAGTCTGACCTAAGGGTTGTGGCGCACATGTTCCCATTGCGCTCGGGGATCGCCGTGGTGGCCGATTCCGGAATGACAAAGATCAGCGATCTGAAAAAAAACAAGGGCAAGCGCGTCACTGCCGAGTACACGTCGCTTGCCATTCTGGAGGATTTCATTGCTGCTGGTCTCGCCAATGGTGGCGTCAGCTACGCAGACTTCACCAAGGTGCCGGTTTCGGGGCTGGCCAAGGGGATCGCTGCGCTCGGTGAGGGCAAGGCCGATGTCGCGTGGGTGCCTGTCGGCTCCGGCGGCGCACGCAAGATCCACGTTCAGCTGCAGAGCCGTGGGGGTATGCGTTATCTTGACCTCGATACCTCACCGGAAGCGCTGGCCCGTTTCAAGAAGCTGGCGCCTGCGCTGGAGATCGTGAAGGAAGTCAATACCAAGATGCCCGGCGTGCCTGAGCCGACGCACGTCGCGCAGATGGCCTACATCATGGTGACCGGTAAGAAGACCCCTGATGATGTCGTCTACAAGATCACCAAGACGGTCATCGAGCAGCAGGAAGAGCTGCAGAAGGCGCTCGGTGCTTTCCGCCGCAACAAGAAGGACGAGATGGGCCTGATCGATCTCGCCCCCTATCACCCAGGCGCGATCAAGGCGTTCAAAGAAGCCGGCATGAAGATCAAGGGCTGATTTGGGAGCGATTTGCGGGCCGGATATCGGGCCTGAATTGCCGATAGTGATAAGGCCTTAACGCGGACTACGCAGCGAGGCCTTATCGTTTGCTGACGCGCGGACGTAGACCAGGCTTCAAGACCCGGCGGCTGGCGTGAAATATCCTCCGGCGATCGACTGATCCCACATCTCCACGACGGCCGGCAGGGTTCCCATGGGGAGTCCTTCCTCCGGGAGCCAGTATGAATGGATGCCGGCGCCGAATTGCACGACGCTGATTTTCGGAGCAGGGCGCATCGTGCGATAGGCCGGCACGACGATGTCGCGATACCTTTCCGCGGTGTGGTCGCGACTGAATGCGGTGATCGCCAATAACAGGGGCGGCACCGGCTTCGCGCCCGGACCGGAGAGCTCGCGGCCCAGGCCGATATAGTGCGCGATCATCTCCTCTGTCGCCCTCGTGCCGAGCCGCATCCGCTCGCTTGTGACGCGGGCTGCGGCCTCGAGTGCAGGCGCGGCGGCGTAGTGGACAATATATTCCGCCTTGAACTGGGGATAGCGCGTGGAAAGTGCCCACTCATCGAAGACATCCTCCATGAGGGCGGGCAGACGCATGAGGGCCTCCGGCCCCTCGGTCTTCAGTGCTTCAGCGCCACGATATCTGGCAAGGTCGCGCCAGTTGCGGATCAGAAGGTCGTTGAACGGGCCCTTCCATTCAACACCGGCCATGCGTTGATAGATGTAGCCGAACGGTGAGTTCTCAATGCCGATGAGCCCAACGATGTTGTCGACGCGCTGGGTCAGCATGTTGACGAAAGGGCCGCCTGTCGAATGTCCGTGCACATAGACGGAATAATCGTCGGCGGGAAAATAGGTATGGCAAATGTCCTTCATGGCCTGCTCGAAAGCCAAGGGCCAGGCTGCCATCCGGGAATAGAAGGTGGTGCCGGGCCGGGCCCGCGCATTGGGCCGCGTGCCATAGATGTGGCGCAACGATCCGTCGCTCACGACATCGTATTCATCGTCCGCAATGAACTCTCCAACCTTCCAGATCGGTGTACGAACCGTCCCGTCCGTCCGAACTGTATCGCCGGGCCAGTCGCGTGAGGGATCGGGCAGATAGAGGCGCCCTGGAAACGTCATGCTGGCGATACGGTAGCCCAGCTTCGCTACCAGCAGGCGCGCCAACGGCTCCATGGAACGCCAATCGCTGGCGCCGCCGTGTGTCAGGAACACGCCGACACTCCGGCCATCGGCACCCTTCGGGATTTGCTCTGGGTCTGTCGGCTCATACAGCATCACGCCGATATCCCAATCCATATCGGCAACCGTGATCCGATGAATGACCTCCCGTTCACGGAAGGATATATCCGGCCGGGCCAGTAGCCGCTTCGACGCTGCGGCAATCTCATCGCGCGTTATGTGTTCTGCCGGTTGGAAGGTTTTCGACATGTTTCACTCGTTCCAGATTTGACGCCCGCGTAAGACTGAGCGGTGAGTCTCTGCGATGTTGCCTCATACCGGCCCACCGAAAATTCGACACTTTCTGGGCGGCGGCGGGCCGGTATCATTTTTTCTTTGCGCGCGCCGCCACACCAACCCTGCGCGCAGATATCAATCATGTGCCTCGCGTGCTGCTGTTGGCCGGCTGCCGGGCGGCGACGACCGCGGCACCGACAATGATCGCGGCGCCGACGAGCGACAGGGTATCTGGAAAGTGATCCCAGATCAGCCAGCCCAGAATAAGTGCCCATATCAGCGAGGTATAGCGATACGGGGATAGCGCGGAGGCGTCGGCATAGCGAAAGGCAGCGATCATCGTGAAGTGCGCGATCGCGTTGACGAGACCAGCAAGCACCAGCCAGAGCCAATCGACCGGCTTTATCGGGATCCAGCCGAACGGAAACGTCGCGCCAGTGACGAGGATGCTGAGCAGCATCGACCAGAACAATATCGATAAGGAGGTCTCCGTCTTCGCCAGCTTCCGGGTCATCATATCCCGGGCGACGTTCGCCAGCGCACCGGCGAGTGGCAACAGCAGGGCCCAGCCGAAGGAGGGGCTGTCCGGCCGCATGATTATAAGAACGCCAACGAAGCCAACGCCGGCCGATATCCAGCGCAAGCGCGTGACCTTTTCGCCAAGCAGCGGGCCCGACAGCACTGCGACCCACAGTGGGCTCGAGAACGCAATCGCGGTGACGATTGCAAGCGGCAGATAGGCGAGACCTGCAACGATGAAGACCGCTGTTCCGATGAATGCAATGGCACGCCAGACCTGGCCCGCAACGTCGACGACGCGGAGCGCGGACATACCGCTGGTTGCGAGCGCATAGGGCAGGATGAAGGCCAAAGATGCGATCTGGCGCAGGCAGACGACCTCGCCAACCGGATAGCGTTCCGCAAGATATTTCGAAAGCGCGTCGTTGGCGCTCAGGAATGTGATGCCGACGAGCATCAAGGCCACGCCCTTCAGCTCTGGACGTATCGACATCTCTTTGTCCGATCAATTCAGGAGGCGGCGAGACAGGAGCAGAGCTGGCGAGCGCGGCTACCAATCAGTCCGTTTCACGAGTTTTCCAGATCACAGGCCTTCGAGATTATATCGCGAGAACTCATAGCCCTCTTTGACCATGAACTCGAGCAGGAATGGGGATCCGGTCTCGGTGGTACGCACGGCCTCTCGTAGTCCGTCAGCGATGTCGTCGGGCTTTTCGATGCGCCGCGATGGGACGTTGAGCGCCTCCGCCAGCTTGGCATAGTTGCCGCCGACCGACAGCGCGCCATACTTCTTCGTGGCCAGCCGGAGCACGTCCCGCTCTGCGGCCATGACGCCGTTGTTGAACACGATCGTGAGAATGCCGATACGATTGCGCGCGGCCGTCTCGATGTCCATGCCTGTCATGCCGAACGAGCTGTCACCCATGACATTGACACACAGCTTTTCCGGGGCAGCCAGTTTGGCCCCCAAAATCAGTCCGAGGCCATAGCCAAGCTGCGTCGACTTTCCCCACCCAAGATAGGAGTGCGGCTCAGTCGTTTCCCAGAACGGGATCAACTGTTCGCGCGGGGAACCGAAATCGTGGGTGATGATGACGTTGTCGCGCTCGAATGTGCGAAGCATCTCGTTGATGACGCGGTACTGGTTGATCGGGACTTCGCTGGAGTCCAGTTGGGCTTGCCACTCCGCGAGCCAGGCCGCCTTGACTGCCGCGATCTCGCTCTTCAGATCGGCGAGTGCCTGTGCCGACTGTCTGGACGCTGAGCGCTGCCTGCCGATCTCCTCGATCAGGGCATCCAGCACCAGCGCGGCGTCGCCCGTAATGGCACAATCGGCACGGTAATCCTTGTTGATGTCGCTGGGCTCGTTGGTGGCGTGGATGATGGTCTTGCCCTTCGGCACGCCAGGTCCGAACGACGTCGACGTGAGGCTGGAGCCAATTGCGAAAACGACGTCGGCCCGGCGCATGAAGTCCGTGTACATCTTTGAGCGCGAGCGTGTCGAGCCGCCGAGTGCCAACGGGTGGCTGTCAGCGATTGCGCTCTTGCCGGGATTGGTGGCTGCCACCGGTGCAGGCAGCAACTCGGCAAGGGCGGCGAGTTGGTCAGCGGCGTCAGCATAGCGTATTCCCTGGCCGGCCCAGATTAGCGGGTGCTTCGCGGCCAGCAGCATCTGCGCTGCCCGACGAATGGCATCGGGGTCAGCAGCGAAGCGCTGATGCGGCACCGGTAGGTAGTCGAGCGGACCGGTGTAGTCGGCATCGAACACCTCTTTCGGGATCTCCACCAGCACGGGCCCGGGCTTGCCGCTGCGCATGGCCTGGTAGGCCCGGCGCATCAGGTCCGGCACCTCGTCGACCGTGTGCGCCATTGCCGACCATTTGGTGACAGGGGCGAAGACCTGCGCGGCGCGGAATGTTGGATGATTGTACTGCCGCTCCAGCGGCGAGCCGGCGGGGATGACCAGCAGTGGCACATTCTCGGAATATGCCTGCGCCACGCCGGCAAATGCGTTCTCGATACCCGGGCCGTGCTGGGCTGCGAAGATGCCGTTGATACGCCCTCCACGTACCCGCGTATAACCGTCGGCGATGCCAACGCCGACCCGCTCCTGCCGGCATATGACCGGCCGGATATCGAGCGCGGCGCATGCCTCGATCATGGGATTACGAGGATAGCAGGACAGGAACTCCGTTCCCTCCCGCTTGACGATCTCGGCAACAAGCTCAGCGCCATTCATGTGGGCGGCATCCTTTCAGCAAACTCGGGTCGTCAGTTCGCGGTACGCTATTCGAGGATCACAACGGTGCCAGTCATTCTCTTGGTTCTGACGTTTGCTCGGGAGCAGGCCGCACGAGCGGATTTCAGTGCCGGGTATGTCATTGCCGGGCGATTTCAGAACCGGCGTGTTAGCGGCCGATGCCGCGGACCTATTTCTTCTTGCCCTTCTCCTTGTTGGCGCTGCGCATGCTTTCAACGATCGTCCGTGCACGAGCGACGATCGGTGCGGGCGTGGCATAGGCTCCTTTGACGAACCGCTCGATGTGCTCGCCGGTGATCGGGTCCACCTCGATGTTCAGCTTCCTGGCATCGGCGAGGAAGGCCTGATCCTTCATCGTGGCGGTAAATGCCGCTTTCAGCGCGGCAAGTCGATCAGCGGGAACGTCCGGCGGTGTCATGAACGGGCGGCCCATGATGGTCGGCCCGAGAATCAGGTTGAGCACCTTGCGGTCGTCCTCGCTCTTGGCCAAATCCATGGCAAAGGGGACGTTCGTGAAATTGCCGCTCTTTTCGCCGCCGATCTCGATCACGACACGCACCTTTTTCTCGGCGAGCCACTCGGGATGGCGGGTCTTGATGGCGTCGTAGACCGGGCCGCACATGCCTTCGATCTCGCCACGCTCCAGCGCCAGCATCAAGCCGGCGGTGCCGCGGTATCCTGTGACCAGCTTCATCCGCATGCCGAGAACACTATTGAGTGCGAGCGGAAACATGATCGTGCTGGTGCCCGCGGTGCCGATTACCGTCTCGCGATCGAACAGGTCCTTGGCCGTCATCGTCTTGCTGGTGTGCCAGACGAGGCAGATCGAGGTGGAGCGGCTGACACTGCCGAGCCAGTTGAATTTCAGTGCCTCGAACCGGGTCCGGGCAAGACCGTAGAGTGGATCGAGCGGGACACTTTCCGCGATCAGACCGATCTCGGTGCCGTCCTTGGGGGCGGTGCTGTAGAGGCTGTTTGCAGCAATGACGCTTCCAGCGCCCGGCCGGTTCTTGACCACGATCGTCGGCTGGCCGGGAATATGGCGTCCGATATGCCGGGCGACGAGACGGCCATAGGTGTCGAAACCGCCGCCGGGATTAAATCCGATCGTCAGCGTTACCTGCCGATCCTTGTAGAACTCCGCAACGGTCTGAGCTGATGCCGCCGGTGCTGATGTGACGGCGGCCAGCACTGTTCCTGCAAGCGTGATGCGACAGCCAAAACTGCGCGCGAAATTGCCTGACATCCTCATTACCTCCCTGTTTCGACTTGGGCGACCAGCTTGATCGGTCAGCGAACGAACAGCCGGCTTCTGGTGTCTGTGGTCGCTGCGGCTATTCGGCAGCAAGTGTTGCTTCGGGCCGCAGGCGGTCGCGTATCGTTGCGGTGAAGTCGGTGTCCTTCGGCAACTCCCATCGCGACGACGATACGCGATAGCTGGAGGGATCCATACCGGGCAGCGGCTTGCCGGCGGCGTGGTCGTCGAGCGTTTGCAGCAGGAGGCGGCGCAGTTTCACGATCGCTGCATCTCCGGGAAGCAGATATTCACGCGTGCGGTCGGCTATCGGCCCCATCGATTCCTGGATCGCGCAGTCCTGGATCGCGAAGCCCTTGAGCCCGGTGTACGACCTGCCGCTGGCCTGCAGCTCGCGATCGATCATGTAGTCGTTGCTCTTGTTCTGGACGGCAATGTCCGTACCGGGAATATTTTCGGTGTGGATCCCGCGACCCTCGGCGATGGTTGTCAAGTCCTGCTGGTCGAGCGGGCGGTCGCGCCTGAACTCGACGCTGTAGAGCATCGTGTTGTCGTCGTCGATCGGCACCCAAACGTGGGCGCCTGGCGGTATGGTCGAGATGATCTTGTGGAACGGCATCAACATGACGTTGATGTTCCAATGGATGTTCGGGCCGCCGAGATCGCGACCGGTGGCGACGGCAAAGCCGAAATCGGCTGGTACAACCTCATAGTAGGACGGAACGATGCTGCGGCTTTGCTCAGCGTCGCCGGCGTGGAGGAAAGTAAGGTGCGGCGCATCGAAGCCGCCTTCCAGCGCCTGCAGCCAATTGCATTCCTGGATGTGCCTCGATGCGTATCGATGAGTTGCCGGCAACGCGGTCCATTCGAGATCCGGGAACTCGGGCTGATGCTGCGGCGGTCCCATGTATGTCCATACGGTGCCGCCGCGCTCGAGGCATGGATATGACTTGATCCTGATCTCGTTCCTGATCCGGTCGGCGTGTGCCGCGAAATTGGACGGCAGACAGGGCACATCGAGGCACTGACCTGTGACGTCGAACTTCAAGCCGTGGTAGACGCAGCGCAGACCGCCTTCTTCATTGCGTCCGAAATACATGGAGGCGGTGCGGTGCGGGCAGTATTCGTCGATTAGTCCGATACGTCCGCTGCTATCGCGAAACAGCACCAAGTCCTCGCCTAGTAGCCGGACGCGCACTGGGGGGCAGTCGGGCTTGGCGATCTGGTCGCAGAAGGCGGCAGGAATCCAGTAACGGCGCATGAGCTCGCCCATCGGGGTGCCAGGGCCGACGCGGGTAAGGCGGTCGTTCTCGCTCGTCGACAGCATGAGTGTCCATTGCTCCTGCAAAATAGCTGCACGGCAGCGGCGGCGGGATCGTCTGGATGACCGAGATGAAATGCCATTCCATGAATCGACCGCTCAGCACCGGATTGGCATCAAGAATTGCGCTTTTCGGGTATGCACGCAAGAGCGATTGCGCGCTCGATGCGGACTGGGCAATTCTGTCGGGGACGGGCGGGCGGCGGCTGTGGCCTGAGCCTTCTGGGCAAGGCATACATGGCTTCGCGGCGGGATGCTTCAGTGTTCGGACGTGTGGTGCTCGGACAAGAGCGTTGAGGCGGTGCTGGCGCCGGTTTCGGGGCTGGCTGCCGACGCCGGCGACAAAGCGCGAGGCTGCTGAAGGAAGCGCTTGACCCCTGCAATTCCTGCATGGCAGCGTGTTTGAATACGCAATTTGCGCGGTCCGCGGGGGCCCTGTTCCGGCGGATCAATCGCCAAGGGCTGAACTGCCGCCGGCCGTGCCTTGGAGGCAACATGGCGACGATACTCCGCTCGCGCGGTGAGATGGATTTCGAAAAGTTCCGGCTGCGCAGGTTCGTGGACCGATTGATCGAAATCGGCGAGGTGGAGGTCAAGGAAGGGGCAGTGCCGCTGACGGGCCTCAGCGCGGCGATCGAGGCGACGCCAAGCGCGGTGCTTTTCAAGAAAGCGGGGCCCGAGCAGCTGGAAATCATTGCCAAGGCGATGGCCAGTCGTGGCCGGCTGATTGCGGCATTCAGTTCGACGCCGGAGAAAATCTACGACGAATTGCCGTCCCGGCTTGCAAATCCGCAGCAGGTCGTCGAAGTGCCGTCCGACGAGGCGCCGGTGCATCAGGTGAAGATCACTGGCAAGGACGTCAACCTTCTGCGGATGCCGTTCCATCCACAGCATGAGTTCGATGGCTCGTGCTACATTTCATCGGGTATCGACTACACGATCGATCCGGAGACCGGGCGAACGAATGTCGGCAGCCGGCGGTTGTCGCTGCGCAGCCGCTACCAGACCGGGACCAATGTCACGGCGCCGTCGGATCTGAAGCGGATCTACGAGAAGTGTGCGGCACGGAAAGAGCGGCTGCCGATCTCCTTCACCATCGGTGCGCATCCGCTGGATATGGTCGCTGCCACGACACGTATTCCAGGCGACGAACTCGGTCTGGTTGCCACGATGCGTGGAGAGACGGCGCCGGTGGTGAAGTGCCTGACCAACGATATTCGCGTGCCGGCAGATGCGGAGGTGGTGCTCGAAGGCTATCTCGACGAGCGGGGATACTGCGAGCCGGAGGGGCCGTTCGGAGAATATATGGGTTACTATGGCGCCATACACATGGATCCGATTTTTACCTGCACCGCGATCACGATGCGGCGCGATCCGATGTATCAGACTTTGCAGCACGGCAGCGCCTTCGTGCTCGATCAGACAAATTCGACGAACATTACCGCACTGCGGCTGGAGACCAACGCGATGCGCATCCTGCGCGGTGTCGTCCGCGAACCGATTGCTGCCTGCACGCGCATGACGTCGGGCGGCTCTGGCACGCTGCGCATCTCACTGCGCCAGCATGTCGTCGGTGAGGCGCGTATCGCGATCGCGGCACTGTTCGCAAATATCCGCCAACTCAAGCAGATCTGGGTGTTCGACGAGGACATCGACATCCGCAACGAGCGGCAGGTGGAATGGGCGATGGGTACCAGGTTCCAGGGCGACCAGGACATTGTCGTGATGACGGGTATGCTCGGGATGCCGATGGACCCGTCGCTGCAGGGGCGCAGGACGGGCGCGAAAGTCGGGTTCGATTGCACCCGGCCGTTCGGGCGCGTGCATGAGATCACGATGACGCGCTGCGCTGCCAAGGTATTCTCCGGACCGGCGCGGTTCCAGACGGTAGAGCAGGCGCTGCAGGCCGGACCGATGTTCTTTTCCCATATCGTGGAGGCGGTCGGCAGCGATGACGGCCGCGAGGTGGCAAGTGCGCTCGACGAATTGCGCAGCGCCGGTAAACTCGGACGGGACCGCGATGGGCGCTATCACCTTGCGGCGGCGACGCCAGGCACCACCGGTATTGTCGGCAAGCTCTATCATGATCCGAACGAGGGGCACTGACCGCTAAAGATGCGCCACGTTTATTGCAGCTCGATCGTGGGTAAAGAGACGCAGCTGCCGGCAATCAGACGAGTGGGATGTGTAACAACCTCCACATCGCATGCTGCTGGTGCCCATTCGAAGTTCATGGAGGTCGCTGATGCAGATCGGCGTGGTGTTCCCGCAAACCGAGATCGGGGCCGACCCCGGGTGCGGTCAGGGCGTTTGCGCAGGCGGTGGAAAGCATGGGGCTCAGTCATGTCGCCGCGTTCGACCATGTGCTGGGTGCAAATCCCGTAAACCGGCCAGGCTTCAAGACGCTTTATACCCACGAGAGCTTGTTCCATGAGCCGCTGACGTTGTTTGCGTATCTCGCAGGGGTGACGACGACGCTGCAGTTCGCAACCTGCATCATGGTGCTGCCGCAGCGGCAGACGGCGCTGGTAGCCAAGCAGGCGGCGGAGGTGGATGTGCTGTCGGGGGGGCGGCTGCGGCTCGGTGTCGGTGTGGGCTGGAACGCGGTCGAGTACGAGGGGCTTGGGCAGGATTTCTCAACCCGCGGAGCGCGGTGCGGCGAGCAGATTCAACTGTTGCGCGAATTATGGACCAAGCCTTGCGTCACTTTCGAAGGACGTTGGGATACGGTGCGGGATGCAGGCATCAATCCGCTGCCGGTGCAGCGGCCGATACCGATCTGGCTCGGCGGCATGGCCGATGCTGTGATCGAGCGCGTAGGGACCCTGGCCGATGGGTGGTTTCCGCGCTTCCCTTCGATGCGGCAGCGCGCGGATGCGGACATTCTGCCCAGGCAGTCAGCTTCACCTGGGGCGATCGTCGAGCGGATGAGACATATTGCCCGTTCTGCGGGGCGCGATCCGTGCGTCGATCGGCATCGAGGGGCGGGTATTCATTCCGGGCCGTACGCCGGAGCAATGGCGGACGGAGTTGGAGGAATGGCGGCAGCTGGGGGCGACCCATATGCAACTTTATACAATGGATGCCGGGCTCGACGTCGATGGGCATATCGAGGCCTGTCGGCGGTTCTGCATGGAAGTCACAGATGTGTGAACAGCGCGCGGGCGGCGTGAGGCCGGATTTACATCGCTAGTGCAATCGGTTAGTTTTTGCGGCGTCGAATCGTTTTCTCCCGTGGCCGCGGCGTCACTGCGCAACTCCTCCTGACATTGTAATACACCGTGCCGCCGTGATCGCGTGGCGCGTCGAATGTTCGTGTATGCGTTGAATGCGACGTTGCAGAGGCCTTTTCTGGAAGATGCCGAGACGGGTCATGAACGAATTCGTACGTCGAACTTCGCTGCTTGGGATATCGGGGCAGGCTGCCGCCATTGCCGTCGTGCTGATGGCGACCCCTGCACTTGCGCAAGACTCGCACTGGCCGTGGTCAGGGTCCGGGAGTGTGGGCGCAGGGGAAAACATACCAGCACCCAGCACCTCGCGTGCCGGCGGAAAGTCCTTGCCGGGGCGCAAGGTGAGCGAAGTCCACAAGAGCGGTGCGGTCGAAGCCGGCGATCGTTGAGCCCAAACAGTCAGAGCCGCAAGCCGAGGAAGACAAACACGCCCAATCCTGGGAGTGGGGCGGTGAAAAGAAAGTCGCATCCAGTGGCCGAACCGTCGTGGCGGTCGATCCTCGTCTCAAGGTGCGTGAGATCTACGTGAGCTTTACCGACCGGCGGCTGTATTACGTGACCAAGCCGGGCGAGGCTGTTGCCTATCCAATTGCAATTCCACGCAAACAGGATGACTGGCAGGGCGTGATGCGGGTGTCGGACAAGCGGGTCAATCCGTCATGGACGCCGACGCCGACGATGATCAAAGAAAATCCGCGCCTGCCGAGCTACGTGCCTGGGGGGCATCCGTTCAACCCAATGGGTGTGCGGGCGCTGTATCTCGGATCGACCGCTTACCGCATTCATGGCACGGACGCGCCCTGGACGATCGGGCAGCCGGTCTCGAAGGGATGTATCCGGCTGTACAACAAGGACGTCATCGATCTCTACGAGCAGGTCAAGCTGGGCACGCGGGTGACGGTGACGTGGGATTCGTTCGGTGGCCGGCTGGCGCAGGGCCGGACGGACCGGCGACGGGAATAGGCGGCGCGGGCTGCGGCTGCTTGATCGGCATCAATCCAAGGCATTCTCCGCGCGAGCATTCTCTAAGAGAGTTTGCTCGCAAAGAGGACGCAGCCATGTACAAGCACATCCTGATTGCAACGGATGGCTCCGAGGTCGGCGACAAGGCCGTCAAGCAGGGGCTCGAGGTCGCCAAGCTGATGGGCGCCAGGGTGACTGTGGTGAAAGTCACCGAATTGTGGTCAGCTGTCGACATGGCGGGCCGCGAGGCGTTGGCCCGGATCGAACACTACGAAAAGGCGGCGGCTGATGCCGCGGCCAAGGTGCTGGCCAAGGCGGCAGACGCAGCGAAAGCGGCCGGCGTGCCTTGCGAGACCCGGCACGTGCCGGACATGATACCTGCCGACGGCATCATCCATGCTGCAAACGACGTCGGCGCAGACATGATCTGCATGGGCTCACACGGCAGGCGCGGCTTCAACCGGCTGCTGCTCGGCAGTCAGGCGCACAACGTGCTGAACCAGGCGAAAATGACGGTCATGGTTTGCAGGTGAGCCATTCAATTCCGGATGTCCTGCAGGAACCACTCGGTCGGTAGCTGGCGGGCCTTGCCGGCGGCCTTGGCCAGCTCGTAGACGAGACCGCCCGTCGATGAGAACTGCAGCCCCTGCAGGCCGAGATTGTAATAGAGCGTGATCTGATCGTCTTTTGTCCGGCCCTCGATGCGACCGGTGACGAGGTCGCAGAAGTCGGGCAAGCCCGAATCGAAGCCCGGGCCGCCCTTGCTCCTGGGCAATCTTGCGCGCTCCTCCGGCGTGCCTGCGACCCAGGCCATCGGGCTGTGGCCGACCTCGCGCTCGATGCCGCCGCCGTCCATCTTCAGGCCCGACCCGCCTTGGGTAATGGCGATATCGGCGCGCTCGATCACTTCGGCGGAAATCTCCTTCGGGCCGAGCATCGTGACGTGCTGGCCCGGCTCCAGCCATTCCGGCTGGATCGTGGGGGACATGGAGTCGGTGCATGATCGAGACAATACCAGCGCCGCGCACGGCCTCCTCCGGCGTGTCGACGGGGATGATCTCGATGTTCAGTTTACGGCTCATCTCGGCCGCAAATGCTTTCCCGGTTGGCCTTGGTCGGGCTGTAGACCTTGGCACGGCGGATGGGGCGGACGGCGCAAAACGCCTGCATGTAGGTGCGTGCCATGCCGCCGGAGCCGAGCAGCCCAACGGTGCCGACGTCCTTGCGCGACAGCAGCTTGGCGCCGATGCCGGCGCCGCCGCCTACGCGCATGTGCTGGAGATGGCCGTCGTTGATGATGGCAAGAGGCTCGCCGTTGCCGGTTGCAAACAACATGACGAGGCCGCAGTAGGTGCCCGGCTCGACGCAGTGCTTTTCCTCCGTCCAGTTGCCGTGCTGGTCCTGCGGCCAGGTTGTGATGTCCGACTTCATGCGGATCGCGAGATAGCCGCCCGAGCAGCCTTCCATCGTGCCCCAGCGGTAGTAGCCGTCCTCGCGATCGCACGGGGCATAGATATCGGAGCGGGGCCGGTGAGCGGCGCGGCCTTCGGCCAGGTCGCGGAAGGCCTTTTCCTGGACCTCGATGCAGTCGGGCATCTTGAGCAGTTCGGCGACGACGTCGTTGTGAATGAAAAGCATGTCGGTTGCGGGGTCCTGGCTAGATTGTGTTGGAGGCGGCATCAGTGTGGAAACAGAATGGACCAAAAATCCATGGCTGTCCGCTTTTTGCATTTCCGCGACGAGGCTGCCTGCTGCTGCCGACGGGATGCCGGCAATTGCACAGCGGTGGGGCGAGCCTACCGATCTATGCGAGATCACTGTTTTTCTCACAATGGGTTGGCGGCCTCAGTGCTGCCCAAAGGAGCTTGGAGGATGGCAAAGCAGTCCGTTCACCTAGCGTTCAAGCCGAGGTTGCCAGTCTCGGGCTGCGAAAATGGTACAGCATGCGGGCTGCAAGATCCGGGCGGTATGGACCTGGGGCGCCCGATGAGAAAGAAGGGATGCCCAGATGAGCCTCAAGGCGCTGGCTCTGTCGCTGCTAGCGGCGATGATTGCCGTAATGCCTGCCGCCGCGCAGCGAAGTGGACCTCCGGTGGGGACATGGGAGCTGCTTGGCGAGCACAAGGTCGGGTTCAAGGCCGACCGGGACGTCGTCAACATCAACCAGAACGAGGAGTGGTTTCGCAACCGCGCCTATCGCAGGCTGAGGCTCGATGTTTCGCGTGCAGACCTGCACCTGATGAATATCAGATTGGTTTATCTCAACGGGTATTCGGAGGATCTACGCGTCGATCGGAAGATCAACCAGGGAGAAAGCTTGCCCGTCGACCTGCCTGGCGAGCGCAGCTACCTGAAGGCCGTTGTCCTCACTCAGCGTTCACAGCTTGGGCTGTCGATCGGTCGCGGGGGTTTCAAGATCGAGCAGGCGGTGGTCAAGGTTTATGGCGAGCGCGTCAGGCGCGGTCCACCGCCGGTGGCGGTTGCGCCTCCCGCGCCGCCTCGCGGCTGGGCCGAGATGGACCGGGCTGCGTTCGACCGCCGGCTGGGTGAAGTCGTGTTCAGCCGTCTGCGGGATGATGGCCGGGTGGGCCGGATCAGGCTCAGGGCTGCGGGCGAGAACGTCATCATCCGCTCGGTTCAAATCAGGTTCCGTAATGGCCAGACGCAGTCAGTGCGGCTGGGCCAAAGGCTGGAAGCAGGCCAGATGTCGGAGGTGATCGATCTGGATGGCCAAACCAGGCGGTTGGCCGATGTCACGGTGCTGCTCGAGCCGCGCCGCAGAGCCGGGCGGGCAGAGCTGGAGCTGTTGGGATCGGCTCGCCCAGGCTATGTCGCACCCGCCTGGCAACGGATCGCTACCGGCACGTTCAGAGCCGGTCAGCGCGACGTCGAGATGCAGGTTGGCGCCAGGGCAGGGCGCTTCAGTCAGGTCCGGCTGCGGGCACCGGAGGGCTCGGTCCGTGTGCGGGACGTGCGCATACGGTTTGGCAATGGCGAGGTGCAGACAGTCAATATCGACGATCGGATCCGGGGGGACTCTGAGAGCCATCGATCTCAACGGTGGCGCACGCTTCATCAGCGCTGTGATCGTGGAGCTGAGCGGGCGCGGCAACCGGGATGGCGGCGTGCTGGAGTTGGCAGGCCTGGCAGCGACGACGACAGGCGGTCCGCCGGCGCCGGTTGTCGGACCTGATTGGCAGCTGCTCGGTCAGCAGTCGGTCGGCTTTCGTGTGGATCGGGACGCGATCAACATCGGGCATTCCGATGACTGGTATCGCAACCGGGCGTTCCGCCGGCTGCAAATCATTGCCGAAGGCAACGATGTTCACCTGATCAACGTGAAGGTCGTCTATTTCAACGGCTATGCCGAGGACTATCGCCTCGACCGTCTGCTGCCGGCTGGTGCTGCGGTCCCGCTTGATCTCAGGGGCGAGCGCAGCTTCCTGCGGCGTATCGAAATGACCTACCGTGCGAGGCCGGGCTTCGGCGGGCGTGCCACGGTCAAGGTCTATGGCGTGCCGGCGACGAGGCGGGCCCGCTGACTTTCCGCAGCCGTCGTGATCGACGGCTGCGCTCGTGTTGGGGCCTGCAACGCTAAGTGCGCGGTGAGATCGGTGGTGGATCGAAGCAGGTGATGGGCGGCACTTCGCCGTCATAGCGCTCAATCTCGACGAGGCAGGAGTTGGCGCTGGGTGCCTGGGCGAGCTTGGACGTTCCGTGATCGGGCGTCAGCACGTTCGGATTGCCGTGCTTGTCGAGCGTGCCGATTTTGCCGGGCTCTGCCGGGTCATACCAGGAGCCGGTCGCGAGTTGCACGACGCCGGGGCGCACGCCATCGTCGAGCACCGCTGCCGCCAAGAGAGCACCGCGCCCATTGAACACGCGCACGACGTCGTGGTGGGCGATGCCGCGCTGGCCGGCGTCGGCAGGATTGATGCGGATCGGCTCGCGGCCCTTGATCTTGATGCTGCGTGCGTGGCTGCCGTGATCGTACTGGCTGTGCAGCTTCTGCGAGGGCTGATTGGACAGGAGATGCAACGGGTACCGCGCCGCAACGGTCGCGCCGAGCCATTCCGCAGGCTGGCAACCAGGCGGGGTGGCCCAGGCAGTCGTCGTAGCCGAACGATGCAATCTTCTCGGAGTAGAGCTCGATGCGGCCGGACGGCGTGGCGAGCTTGTTCTTGTCAGGGTCAGCACGGAATTTCGCGAGCAACGGCTCGGGCGGCTGCGTGGCTACCTCGACGACGCCGTCGCGCCAGAAGGTTTCGAAGTCGGGCAGTTTCTGGCCGGCAGCCTCGGCGCGCTTGGACGGCATCGGCGTAAAGGTGACGGACCCAGTCGGCCTCGTTGCGGCCTTCGGTGTAACTCCGCCTCGCTGCCTAGGCGGCTCGCAAGCGCACGAAAGATCTCGAAGTCGGTCAGCAGTCGGCGGGCGGCTCGGCAAGCAGTGCGAGGCGGCCAGGAAGTTGTCGCGGCCGGATGCGGCGACATCATTGCGTTCCATCATGGTCGCGGCGGGGAACACGATGTCGGCGTGGCGCGCATGGGCGGTCCAGTAGTGCTCGTGGACGATGACGGTTTCGGGGCGGCGCCAGCCTTCGATCAGCCGGTTCAAGATCCTGATGGTGATGGAACGGGTTGCCGCCGGCCCAGTAGATCAATTTGGTGTCGGGATAGGTGTAGCGCTTGCCGTTGTAGTCGAACGTGGTGCCAGGGCCGAGCAGCATGTCGGATACGCGGGAGACGGGAATGAAGTCGTCGACGCGCGTCTTGAGCTGGGCGAGACCGACGGCCAGGCGACGGTCGAGGTCGCGCGGCCGATGCCGCCGGATACCGAGTAGCCGTAGCCGAAGGCCGCCGCCGGGAAGGCCGATCTGGCCGAGCATCGAGGCCAGCGCGGCGGCCATCCAGATCGGCTGCTCGCCGCGGTCGGCGCGCTGCAGCGCCCACGATACGGTGATGCAGCGTGCGCTTGGATGCCATCTCACGGGCGAGTCGGCGCAGCGCATCGGGCTCGAGGCCGCTGATTGCGGCCGCCCACTCCGGCGTCTTCGGCGTAGCCGTCGCTGCGGCCCAGGATGTAGGCCTCCAGCTTGTCGAAGCCGACCGTGTAGCGATCGAGGAATGCCTTGTCGTGCAGGTTCTCGGTGATGAGGACATGGGCGAGTGCGAGCATGATCGCGGTATCGGTGTTCGGCCGGGCGCGAGCCATTGGGCGTCGATCTCGGCTATGGTGTCGTCGCGCAGCGGACTGATGTTGACGAAGCGGCAGCGCCGCTGCGGCGCATCTCGCGTATGCTGTCGCGCGTGCAGTGTCGGACGATGCTGCCGTTGCTGACCTGGGCGTTGCGCAGGGGCATGCCGCCAAAGGCAACGACAAGTTCGGTGTGACCAACGAGCAGGCTCCACGGCGTGTGGCCGGCGGCGAGGCCCTGCGGTAGTGCCGAGCACGTGCGGCAGGATCACGTCGGCGGCCGCGAACGAATAATTCTGCACACTGCGCGTGTAGCCGCCAATGGTGTTGAGAAAGCGGTGCACCTGGGCGCCGGCGTGGTGGAAGCGGCCGGCGCTGCCCCAGCCGTAAGAGCCGCCGTAGATTGACGCGTTGCCGTAGGTCTTGCGAATGCGGTCGAGCTCGAGGCGGCGAGCGTGATGGCGGTGTCCCAGTCGACCTCGACGAATGGCTCGCCGCCGCGGCCGCGCCGCCGGTCTGTGCCCTTTCTCGAGGAAGGATTTGCGGATCGAAGGCCGCATGATGCGAGCCGGTGAGAGCGCGGGCCTCGAGCATCGCAGAGCCAATGGGAGAGGGATCCGGATCGGCTCCGTAGGGATCGAGGGCAACTGCTGCACCGCCCTCGAGGCGAGCGCGGTAGATGCCCCAATGCGTGGCGACGAGAGGCGTCGCGACCGCGGGGAGCGATGCGGTGCCGGTATCGGCCGGGTTGGCGTCGTCGAGTGCCATTGTCGATGCGTCTCCCGCGTCTGGTGTTCGAGGCAGTGGCTCGGCCGGGATCATAGGCTTTCTGCGCGGAGGATCGCAAGGCAGGCCAATCGGCGCCGTGCATGGCGGGAAAACGATTGGCCGGTGTCAGTTTTTGTTTGCGCGCAGCCGCCACACCAACCCTGCGCGCGGGTTTTACGTGTGCGAGGCGTGTGGCACCGCGGTTTCGCTGGTGTCGAGCAGAGTGCCGCATGTTGCGCAGGCGGTTTGCGACAAGCGGAAGTGCGGGCTGTCGCCAGAGTATGAAATGGCCACCCAGGGGCCGGCTTCTCCAAGGGGGGAAGTGAGGCCGACTGTCGATGCCGGAAGGCCGCTACTTTTGGGATCGCAGGCGGGGCAATGGAGGGCGGGAGAGTTGCCAGTGCTGCGGCGTGGGTGCGGCGCGGCGCGGTCGAGGCGAGCGCGCTTCAGACGCTGACGTTGCGCCAACGTGGCGTCGGGCACGTCGTTGCCGTCCGTGTCCAGCACGACGCCGTATGTTTCCTGTGCTCGCTGCTGTGAGACCCAGCCATTGGCGACGTCATGCGCGACGCGGTCCGGATCGCGGTCGAGCGGGTCGCCATAGCCGCCGCCGCCGGGCGGATAGAATACGAACAGGTCGTCGGGCTGCAGTGTGGCACTGGCCTTGGAGGGTAGAAATTCGACAGATCCAGCCATGGCGCGGAAGTCGCCGAGATCGTCGTGCCGTTCGAGCGCCGCACGCGCGTTGCTGTCATGCACGATGATGCATTGCGAGCCCGAACCGGGATAGCCGCCGGCGATGCCGTGAGCGTTGGTCTGGTCTGTGCCCGCGGTGTTGGTCGATTTCAAGATCAGTTGGCTGGTGCCGTGGGGCAATGCGGCGGCAACCGATGTGAGGCCGCCTCTGGATCTTGCCCGGACCGCCAGAATCGGGCAGCTGCCTGCGCCACAGATAGAGCAGTGGCAGCTTCCATTCGGTGCTCTCGACGTTGCCGAGGTTGGCCGAGAAGGATGTGATCTGGCCGGCGTGGGAATAGCCGTCGTCGAAGGAGCGCGCGGCGGCGCCGCCGCCGCGGTGGTCGGAGAGCAAGGCGCCAGCGCGCTTGCCGTCGCGGCCGATGCCGAACACGTTGTTGCAGTTGGATGAGACGTTCCAGGATGAACAAACGCGGTCGCGGAAGTCCGTGCTGGCGTCGAACATGCGGGCGACGGCCTGGGCGGCGGCGACGGTGACCAGCCAGCGGAAGCCCACGGTGCAGATGGAGACGGGCGCGGGAAAGGTGGCATTGACCACGGTGCCTTCGGGCGCAATGACCTCGATGCAGCGCAGAAGTCCCTCATTCCAGTCGATGTCGCCCTGGCACAGGTAGCTGTAGAGCGGTACGGAGGTGCCGGCCAGCGTGGCGTGCTCGGTGGAGTTGACGGCGGCCTCGACCTGGGGGTCGGAGCCGGTCCAATCGAAGACGAGCTTGTCGTCGCGATGCGTGAGCTTGACGGTGACCTTGACGAGATCATCAAGGCCGACGCGGACGCCGTCCATCCACGCTTCACCGTGCCATGATCCGTATGGCAACCGACGGAAGCGGTCGCGAACCTGAGCCTCCGCGACATCTATGGCGCGGCGCATGACGTTGCGGATGAGCGGGGCGCCGCGCTCGGCGATGAGGTCGGAAAGACGCCGCTTGGCGACGTTGATGGCGCCGATCTGGGCGCGCAGGTCGAGGGCGACCATCTCCGGCAGCCGGGAGTTGGTGACGAACGTGTGCTCGGCCTCCGGCACGAGCTTGCCGGCGTTGACGATCTTGAGGAAGAAGCGGGGCGGGTCCTGATACAGGTTGCGGGCGGAAATGCAGAACGAGCCTTCGTCGATGCCGCCGACGTCGGGGTGGTGAAGCACATTGGAGACCCACATCAGGATCTCGCCTTCATGAAACAGCGGGCTGGCAATAACGACGTCGTTCTGGTGCAGGGCGCCGAGGAAGGGATCGTTCAGCAGAAACATGTCGCCGTCGGCGATCTCGCCAGCTTTGGCAAGGATGTTGCGGATCGTCGTGCCCATGGTGCCGACGTGGACCAGCGAGCCGATGCCTGCGGTTGCGAGTTGGCCGTCGGCAGTGAACAGGCCGACATTGAAGTCGTTGCCTTCCACCACGATGGGCGAGGATGAGATGGTCTTGATGGCCAGCGCCTGCTCGTCGTTGATGGTCCACAGGCGATGCTTGAGAACCTCGAAGGTTATCGGGTCGAGCGCTTCTGTCGAGTGCGGACCTGTCATCGTCGAATGCCTCGTCGCGGTTGGTGCCGGCAGTATGTCACGTCCGGGCGGCGTGTGAAGGGTAACGCCGCAATGGTGTCAGCGGAGATGGTGAGTTTCGGGGAGCAGGTCTGAGCGGGAGGCGGTTGGATCCGGTTGCAGGCCTGGCGGAACACTGCGTATTATTGAGCAATCCAGCCAGGACGGGCACGCCGTCACCGCATTTCCGCAACAAGCCTGCACCAGCCCGGGAGCGCAACGTGGCCCAATCGACATCCGCAGCTCGTCTGACGCCTACTCCCGTCTACAAGTCGGACAACATCAAGCACCTGTGCCGCATGGAGGTGCCGGGCGGCTCGCAGATCGTATTCCAGGGCAAGTACTGCTTCATCGGACATCAGCATGGGCCCGACGGCACGACGATCCTCGACGTCTCCGACCCGCGCGCGCCAAAGATCGTCTCCAAGCTGATGGTCGAGCATCCGCAGACGCATACGCACAAAGTTCGCGTCGTCGGCGACCTGATGGTGGTGAACTCCGAGATCGAGCCGGGCAAGGGCAGCCGCGTGGGCTATGAGGACGGCGGATTTCGGATCTACGACATCAAGGACAAGGCAAACCCGAAGCTGATCTCGTTCACGCGGACGCATGCGCGCGGCGTGCACCGGTTCGACCTTGATGAGAACTACGCCTACCTTTCGACTGAGATGCCGGGTTTCGCGGGCAACATCCTCGTCATCTACGACATCCGGAAGCCCGAGAAGCCCGTCGAGGTGTCGCGCTGGTGGATGCCAGGGCAGAACACCGCCGCAGGCGAGGCGCCAAGCCCGAAGGGCGGCTATCACATGCTGCACCATGCCATGCGGTCGGGTAACAAGCTTTACGCCGGCTGCTGGGGATCGGGCATTGCGATTATCGATGTGACAGACATCAAGCGGCCACGCACGCTGTCGCATGTCGACTATGATCCGATCGAGCCGACGCATACGTTCCTTGAAGTGCCGTTCCAGATCGGCGGCAAGACGATCGCGGTGTCCACGGAGGAGGAGCGCTCCAAGCGCGGTCCGGATACCGGCAAGCCGCATGCGGCGTTGCGCACCTGGGACGTGAGCGATGCGACCGCGCCAAAATTGCTCGCCAAGGTCGAGATGGACGAGACGACGCAGCCCTATCACGGTGACGACGTGCGCTTCGGTACGCACCAGTTGCGGAGGCAGTGGACAAGGACTGCCTGCTGTTCGTGACCTGGTTCGCGGCGGGACTGCGCATCCTTGATATCTCAGATCCGGCCAATCCCAAGGAGCGTGGCCACATCATTCCGAAGGCGGCAGACGGCCATCCGGTGCCGTGGACCAACGACGTGGCGCGGGACGAGCGCGGGCTGATCTTCGTTACCGACAAGGTGTACGGCCTCGATGTGATCGAGTTCGAGGGGTGATGTCCTGAACGCTACGAAATCTCCAGGTTGCCGCAGATGTCGAGGGTTGCTGTGGAGCCGGGGGGTAGCCAGACGGTCGTGGTCTGGCGTTCGATGACGGCTGGACCTGGGACGGCCTGTCCAGGGGCAAGGTTGTCGAAGTCGTAGATGGCGGCATCGAGCCAGCCGGAGCCGTGCTGATAGACTTTGCGGTGGTGCTTGGGGGCCGCTGCCAATGGACTGGCTCCTGGCTTGAATAGCGGCGCCAGATCGGGCTTGGGCATGCGGCGCACGGCCTCGACACGGACGGAGATCAATTCCAGCGCGCTCTTGGCGTGGGTGGTGCCTTTGCCGAAGCGCTGCTCGTAATGGGTTTCGAAAGCAGGTCGCAAGCTCTCGATATCGGCGGTGCTCATGCGAAGGCCGGGGCCGGTCAACGTCACCTCGTTCATCTGGCCGGCGTAGCGCAGGTCGAGCTTGACGGCAAACTCGAGCTGGTCGCGGGGGTAGCCGGCGGCGGCCATGTCGGCGACGACGCGTGCCTCAAGGTCCGTCAACACGCGATTGATGGTGGCGGCGGCGTCGGCCGCCGGGTGCAGCGGGACGGGATCGGAGCGGGTGTGGCTGAAGAGGACATCCGATAGCGCGCAGCCGAGTGCAGAGAATGCAGAGGCCGCATACGGAATGATGACCTTGCCGATTCCAAGCGCGGCGGAGAAGCGGGCACAATGGGCACCTCCGGCGCCGCCGTAGGACAGGAGGCAGAAATCCTTGGGGTCGTTGCCGCTCTCGATGGTCGCCTTGCGTATCAGGTCGGCCATGCGGGCGGTGATGACCTCGTAGATGCCGGCGGCTGCGTCGAGGGTTGAGAGGCCGAGCGGGGTGGCGATGCGGCTTTCGATCGCGCGGTGGGCGGCGTCTATATCGAGGGTGTGGCGCCCGCCGAAGAAATGCGCGGGGGAAATGATGCCAAGCGCGACGAGAGCATCGGTGACGGTGGGCTCAGTGCCGCCGCGGCCGTAACAGGCCGGGCCCGGGTCAGCGCCGGCGCTCATCGGTCCGACTTGAAGGCGAAAGCCGTCGCTCCAGGCGATGGAGCCGCCGCCGGCGCCGATGGTCACGACCTTTATGGCAGGGATAAGGACCGGCAGGCCCTGATCGATGAACGGGGCACGCTGCTCCTCGAAGGCACCGTCGGCAATGATGCCGACGTCAAAAGATGTGCCGCCCATGTCGGCCGTGATGATGTTGCTGTGGCCCAGCATGGCGCCGACGTGGCGCGCGGCGACGAGGCCGCCGATGGGACCGGAGTTGACGATGGCGACGGCATCGGTCGCTGCGTGCTCGGGCAGGGTGACGCCGCCGGATGACTTCATGATCTGAACCTGGCCGGCAAAGCCTTCCGCCGCCATTCGCTGCTGCAGCCTTTGGATGTATCGCGTGGTCGTAGGGCCGATGTAGGCATTGACGACCGTAGTTACGCAACGCTCGAATTCGCCCATGCGAGGGGCGATGTCGCAGGACAGCGACAGGGGAAGGCCGGGGGCCACTTCCTGGGCGATGCGCCCGACGAGGCGTTCATGGGCCGGGTTGCGGAACGACCAGAGCAGGCAGACTGCAAGGCTTTCCGCGCCGGCATCGATAAGCTTGTGGATCGCGGCTCGCACATCGGACTTTGCAAGCGGGCTGAGGATCGTTCCGGTGACATCAATCCGTTCTTTGAGGCCTGCGGTGAGATGCTTCGGCACCAGCGGCGCAGGAACCTCCGTGTGCAGGAAGTCGAGGGCCTGGGCGAGCGGCAGGCCGCCGGCGCGGCCGATCGGACCGCGGGCGATAAAGAGTGTATCCTCGAAGCCGTGGGTCAGCAGGAGGCCGACCTTGGCGCCTTTTCTCTGAATGACGGCGTTGGTGGAAACGGTGGTGCCATGGGCGAAGCGGGTGGTGTGGGTGAGGATACCGGAGGGTGTCGTAGCGCGGCTTCCGGCGAGGGCGGTGATGGCGTCGAGAACGCCCTGGTCGGGTGAGTCGGGGGTCGAGAATGCCTTCTCGAAGGCAATGCGGCCGTCGGCGCCGATCTCCACCAGATCGGTAAAGGTGCCGCCGGTGTCGACGCCAATGGTGCGGGTGAGGTTGGGCGGCATGCAGCAGGCTCCGCTGGCTCAGTTCGTCGTGAACGCTGCGGGTACGATAGACAATCATCGGCCGTGAGCAAGGCTGGGAGGGGCGATGTCGTGCGGTGCGGCTAACTGACGGCTCATATAGGGGCTGTGGTGCCTTGCAGCGCAGGCGGGCGGTGTCCTAAATTGGTGACAATATCGAGACGCTTCAGGGAGTGAGCCATGTTCGTGAGGAACGGATGGTATGCCGCGTCCTGGTCGCAGGACCTGGGTGAGACGCCAGTTGCACGCACCTTCATGAACGAGAAGGTCGTCTTGTTTCGCGGCAAGGACGGGACGCCAGGCGCATTGGAGGATAGATGCTGCCACCGGGCGGCGCCGCTGTCGCTTGGCTGAGGTCGAGGGCAACGACCTGATGTGCGGTTATCACGGCCTGAAGTTCGCCGCCGATGGCCGATGCACGCATATCCCGGGGCAGAAGGACATTCCGGACCGTGCGAGTGTTCGTCACTATCCGGTGCACGAGAGGCAGAACGTGTCGTTTGGATCTGGATGGGCGATCCGGCCTTGGCGGATCCTGCCAAGATCGAGGATCTGCCGTGGCTCGACAGCCCGGAATGGACGCTCACGCCGGGCTATCTGCACGTGAAGTCGAACTATCTGCTGCTGATCGACAATCTGCTCGACCTCACGCACGTCACCTACGTCCACAAGAACACGATTGCGGGCGATCCGCGCGAGGCGATCACCCCGACCAAGACCGAGCGGGTGGAGGGCGGCATCCGCAACGGACGCTGGATGATCGATTTCGATCCGCCGCCGTTGTTCGCCAAGGCCGGCAAGTTCACCGGCCGCGTCGATCGCTGGCAGCATGTGACGTGGAAGGCGCCGGCCACCGTCTATCTCGACGTCGGCTGCGCCAAGACCGGAACCGGCGCTCCGGAGGGGGACCGCAGCCAGGGCATCTCGATCTGGTCGACGCATCTCGTGATCGCCGGAGACGGAGACGTCGTGCCACTACATGTTCGGCTTCGCGCGCAACTTCCAACTGAAGGACGAGGGGATGTCGAAGCTGCTGTTCGAAGGCTCGCGCAATACGTTCATGGAGGACCTGATCTTCCTGGAGCGGCAGCAGGAAAACCTGCCTGGCGGCGGGTCGATCGAGGGTCTGCTCGATATCCCAAACGACGCTGCTCAGCTGCAGATGCGGCGGATGATGCGCCAGATGGCAGCAGCTTAAACCGTGCCGAGTGTGGCGTGAGCTTCGCCTGAGCGGCGAGCGCCGAAGCGAATAAAACTTGCCGGAGGCGGGGGTGGGACCGCCTCCGGCATTTGTGTTTCGATGATCAGGTCAACAACCCGGCAGCGGCTCAATTGAGCAGAATGGGCCCGTTCTTGATCTTCGGCATCAGGTCGGGCAAGCCGGCAGCGGTGAAATCGGACCTCACGTAGAGCTTGCCATTGCCTTCGAGGTAGAAGCTGTCGGCAATGACCGAGAAGTACTTGGCATCCTGGTTCACATCGCCGTTGCCTGAGATATTCAGCCGCCAGGTCGGAATGTAGGCGATCCCATCAATCTTGAGTGTGCCGCCACCCTGGACGATGGCCTCTTGGCCAGCCACGGTGGTGTACTGATCCTGGAAGAATACGAAGCCGTGAAGATCTCCGACATTGGCTGCACCGGAAGGTGGCGCCTTCAGGCTGGCATGGCCGCCGCCGCGAATCTCCAGGCCTGCGTTCGTGCCCTTGAAGACGAATGCGACGCCGTCGCCGATAGCACTCGACTGAGCCTGGATGAGGAACGGGCCGTTGTCGATGATGTAGAGACCAGGGTTGAAGGTGACGTTGGCCTGTGGCTTCAATTCGATGCCGCCGCAGTAGGTGCCGGGGTTCAAGGTGTGGGTGCCATTCGTCAACGCGAGATTGTTGGCTGTGCAGGCACCGCTTGCGGGCACAATCTTGGAGGAGAACGGATCAGGCATGGGGTCGCAGCCGAGATAGGGGTGCGGTGCGAAATGTTCGCCGCCGAGCACGCCACCGGCTGTGCAGAAACCCTGCGCTGTCGCCTGCGAGGCGCCGACGGCGTTGATGGCCTGGGAGTGATTGGAGTTGATCCAGGCCCAGCAGTCAGGTGAGGACACAGCATTGATGCCCTGCAAGTGCAATCCGTTATCTGTGTTCGGATTGAGGGCGAGTAGGCAGGCTACACCGCCGTTGTGGACTTGTGAGCGCGCGAATGTGGTGACCGATATGCGCAGATGATCGATGTTGAACAATTTGAGAATTGAGGTGGGATAATTCCAGGTGGCGCTGACAGCGACGTCGGAATTATCGGCAACAACGGTCGGCGTGACCGCTGCCATCTGCGTGCTCTGGAGGTTCTTGGAGAAATAGCTCTGGGCCTTGTTGATGCGGTTCTGTGCCGCCGTCGCTGGCAGGCTGGCGCCGGCGATCGCGCCTTGATCCACGGCGGTGCGCAGCTGCTGTTTGGCGTGGAGCGCCGTGCCGAAGTCGATGGCCAAACCAACGAAGGCAAGACTGATAAGAGACGTCATCGCGAACATGACCGTTACGGTGCCGCGATCGTTGACGGAAAAGACCCCAATTGACTTGCCGGGCCGCTGCATTCGCATTCTCCGTTTATTTGGGGCAATTGTTGCTCAATTTGTGAGGACCAGCATTGGCGACGGCGAGTGAATGCTGGCTTTCAGGAATTGTTCGAATTGTAGGCTTTGCGTTAGTTGAATCGGATCCGTCGTATTAATGGCTTTCAAGTGCTTGCTGGCATTCCGACAAAATGAATTTAATTCGATGGGATGGATTGCTGGGGGCTGGATGTCCGCAAAGTTGGCGATCGCGGTGGCGGTGTCGCCGTCTGGCAGTCGGGCCGGTTGCGGTGGGCTGGGACGTGCTGGCCCCAAAATGCGTTAACCGACATCGACAGGGATCTTGTCGAGATTGCGGTGATGATGCCGCCGGGGCGGCGGCCCGCAGCGGCTGGACGCGCGAGGTGCATTGCGGTCGGCGCTGATCAAACCGGAGCGGCGCGGATGCAACCGTCGGGTGCTTGCCGCGGAAGGTGGAGGGGGGCGATGGTTGTCGGGTCCGACAACAGCTGACGATCGAGCGTGGCTGGGGCGCCAGGATTCGAACCTGGGAATGGCGATACCAAAAACCGCTGCCTTACCGCTTGGCTACGCCCCATCGCTCAGGCGAGTTCATGTAGCCGCTGTTCGATGCTGGGGCAAGGGGGCGACGGTGGCCCGTGATCTGGCGGCGACAGAGGCTCGTCAGGCACAAGCACCGGTCATTTGCGAGGGACCGGTGGGGCGGCCGGGGCCGACTGTGCCGCAATGTGGACACAGCTGTTTCATCTATCGGTGATTCGACGGCCTTGAAGCGGTTGGCAAGACGCGGCATTGTCGGACGCAGGCGTCGTGCGCCCGATGGGGGACCGGCAAATTGATTGGCAGGTCCGGCGACGAAGGTATCCGCAGAGCGGAAACGGCGTTCGCACAGTGGGCTGGCGGCGTTTGCGGGCAGATGGCATGGGCGGGGCGGTTTGCGTCACTCGGATAAAGAGTTGTGATGGCGGGTTCAGCACCACAGAACGAGTGGTACATCGCGCGGGACGGCACGCAGCACGGGCCGCTATCCGATACGGAGATGCGCAAGTTCATCGAGCTGGGGCATCTGCGTGTGTCGGATCTGGTGTGGTGTGCCGGGTTTCCCGACTGGCGCCCCGCGCCCGAGGTGTTTCCGGAGCTTGCCGGACGTGGTCCGGCGCGGCCGGGTATGGACGGCGGGCATGCGGCTGGGCCCGATGAGCCGGCTGCTGGTGGCGGGCGGCAGCCTCTCAGCCAGCCAGAATCGGACCGCGACAGCGCTCGGTCTTTGGGGGCATATCCCGCCAATCGTGCAGCGGGCGGTCAGCGTGCCGACGCCGAAGTCGAGGTGAGATATACCGGCGCGCGGAGCGCTGGTGGCCCGGCTGAAGGCGGTCGCACCATCGGGGCCGGATCTGGCGGATACGCCCAGCAGGGGCAGCCTGGGAGCTCTGCGGCGGGTTATCCTGCCGGACAGACGACCGGACATATGAGGGACCCGGGGCGTGCGGCGGATTGGGAGGCGCATTCTGCAGGAGGGGGCCGAGAGCGCGCTGGGGCTGAATTCGATGATGAAGAAGGCCACGAGGCCCCCAGGCGAAGCCGCTTTGGCAAGGTGGCCGCAGTCGTAGCAGGCCTGCTCATCGTCGGGGGCGCGGCCTGGGTCGGCTGGCAGAATTTCTCGAAACTTCCCGATGTGTCCTCTCTCGGGAGTGCGGTGATCGCCAATGTCTCGCGCGAGGAATTGCCAGCACGGGCGTTCCAGCAATCACCTTTTGTGGTGCAGGGGAGCACGCGGGCCGAGATCGACGCGTCGCTGCAAAAATCCGCGACGTGGCAGGCGCTCAAGCGCGATTACAACGGCTGGTATACGGAGCGGCTGGCCGACGTGGAGCGGATGCGCCAGCAGAACGAGGACGAGAAGGTCATCTCGAAATTCCTGGCCGACGTGATCGTCGTGTTGCGGCGCAAGAATGCGCAGGCGGCGCTGCAGGCCTCTCCCGTGCTGCTGAGAGAGATGGCAGGGGCGTTTCTGGCCAATCTCAAGCAGTTGGCCTCGCGCGATGCGCAGACGTGCTTCGGCTTCATTTCGTATGGCGAAGCCAGTGCCTTCATGCTGGAGCTGTCCAAAACGCCCGCATTCGCGGAGTTGCTGCAGAAGCAACTGGAAGCGATTTTCAAGGCGGTGGCCGAGGGGCGGAAGTCTCCGCAGGTTTACCAGGCGGCGCAGCGAACCGACTACGACGCGCTGACAGCAGAGCTTGTGAACCGGGGCTGGACGCAGGACGATCTGGCGGTGTTCTCAGATCCGCGTCGTCTTTCGCGCTCGCCGCCTGAAAAGGTCTGCCAGATGGTGCAGGACTGGTTTGGCGCGCAACTCGCGATGAAGGATCAGGATCGGCAAGGACGTCTGCTTGCTGAGTCCCTGAAGCCGCTCGTGTTCGGTTGAGCCGTCGGCCGGGACCGGAATCAATTATTCTTTGCGCGCAGCCACCACACCAACCCTGCGCGCGGATATCTGCAAACCTGAGGTTTTCCGGTCTCAATCGTTCAAGGCCTCCGTCGTACCGAACTGCAGCTCGGCCAGCCGGGCGTACAGGCCGCCACGCCGCAGCAATTCCGCGTGCGTGCCCTGCTCGACGATGCGTCCCTGATCCATTACCAGAATGCGATCGGCTTTCTGGATGGTGGCCAGCCGATGGGCAATAACCAGCGTGGTCCGGTTCTTCATCACGGTCTCGAGCGCTGCCTGTACCTGCACTTCGCTCTCGGCATCGAGGGCGCTCGTGGCCTCGTCCAACAGCAGGACTGGTGCGTTGCGCAGCAATGCGCGCGCGATCGCGATGCGCTGGCGCTGGCCGCCTGAAAGAGTGACGCCGCGCTCGCCGAGCCGGGTCGAATAACCCTCTGGGAGAGCCTCGATAAATGAGCCGGCCTGGGCTGCCTCGGCGGCGCGCATGACGTCGGCGTCGGACGCGGACGGGCTGCCGTATCGAATGTTTTCCATCACGGTATCGGCAAATAGCGCGACATCCTGAGGGACCAGCGAAAGCCTGGAGCGAGCGGTCCGGAGGTCAGCTTGGCTGATCTCGCATCCGTCGAGCAGTATGTGACCGCGCGCCGGATCGTAAAAACGCAGGATGAGCGAGAATACCGTGCTCTTGCCAGCGCCGGAGGGGCCGACGAGCGCCACCGTCTCACCCGGGGCGACATGGAACGTCAAATCTTGCAGGGCCGGTACGTCGGGTCGCGAGGGATAGAAAAAGGACACATCCTGGAAGGTGACTTCGCCGCGCGGGGGATCAGGAAGCGAATGTGGTGCTGCCGGGGATGTAATCTCGGGGCTGGCTTCAAGAAGCTCCGACAGCCGTTCGGCGGCGCCAGCGGCCTGCTGGACCTCGCCCCAGACCTCTGAAAGCTCGGCGAGGGCGCCGCCTGCAAACAACGCATAGAGCAAGAACTGACCGAGGTGGCCGGCGGAAAGATCGCCGGAGATCACGGCGGTTGCACCATACCAGAGCACGCCAACGATACTCGTCACTACGAGAAAGATGACAAGTGCGGTGAGGCCGGCGCGTGCCAGCAGCCGGCTGCGGGCAGCCTGGAACGCTTTTTCGACGGCCGAGCCGTAGCGGGAGACGGCCACGGGCTCATGGGTAAAGGCCTGCATGGTGCGGATAGCACCCAGGTTCTCGGCGGCGTAGGTCGATGCTTCGGCAAGTGTGTCCTGCGCATGGCGCGAGAGGCGGCGCACGACGCGGCCGTAGGCCATCATCGGGAAGACGATCAGGGGAATGGCAATCAATACCAGTGCGGAAAGCTTGGCGCTGGTCACGAACATCATGGCCAGTGCGCCGATCAGCATGATGAGGTTGCGGGCGGCTTGGCTCAGAGCGGTACCGGCGGCGGCCTTGATCTGGGTGGTGTCGGCGGTCAGCCGGCTCATGAGCTCGGCGGAGTGGGTGCGTTCGAAGAACGCCGGGCCAAGCGTCGAAAGATGCCGGAATACGTCAGCGCGCAGATCGGAGACCACTCTCTCGCCGAGCCAGTTGACAAAATAGAAGCGGGCGCTCGACGCAATTGCAAGGACAACTCCGATCGCGATCAGCATCAGGAAGTAGCGATCAATGAATTCGGCGTTGGCGCTGCCAAAGCCGTTGTCGATCATGCGGCGCACCGCCATCGGCACCGCCAGCATGGCGAGGGCGGAGGCAACGAGCGCGATTGCGGCCAGCACCAGCGTGCCCCAGTAGCGCAAAAGGTAGGGCTTGATCGCCAGCAGCGGCCTGAGGGATCGCCGGCTGGCCTGCGGGGCCTCGTCAGCCGCACCGGCGGTAGACGCAGCGGCGTCGCCGGGCCGGGCGGGGGTAACTGGGATATTGTTCTGCAAGCCGGCGGGTACTCCTGTTGATTGGCCGGGGACAATGCCCGCTGATGGTTGGGCTGGCAAGTCGCGCAGCCGATTGGGAAACGGATTGTTCTGATGACGATGCAAGTTCAGAGCGGCGCGGCATCGGGACAACGGGTTGCGAGGGGGGCGCGAACCGGGCGCGGGCGGGTTTGTGGGCCGGTTTGTGGTTGGTGCTTGTCTTGAGCGCGCGCATGCACTAAAAGCGGCGCTCAGAATTCCTGAAACCGTCTGGCACGTCGCTCCGCACGCCGCGAGCAGGCTAGGCATTGTGGCGCGAGACCCAGTATGAAGAAAGATGCCGACTTCCACCCTGACTATCATCAGGTCAAAGTGGTGATGACGGACGGCACCGAGTTCGTCACCTATTCGACCTATGGCAATGAGGGTGACACGCTTACGCTCGACATCGATCCGACCACACACCCGGCGTGGACCGGGGGCGATCAACGTTTGACGGATCGCGGTGGCCGGTTGTCGCGCTTCAACAAGCGCTTCGAAGGCTTGTTCAAGACCTAAATCGCAGCCGTATCATCTGAACAGGCGCACGTGATCCGCTTCTCTCGTGAGAGTGGACGCGATGAGCGCGTCCGTTCGCTCACGGCGTTGCATTTGCGCACAATGGCGGCGCGGGGGCGGCGCGGGGCACACTATGTCGTTCGGTATGATTGTAATTCGGCAAACGTGAAGCCACTTTATCACACTGTGGCCGGGCTGATCGCAGATGCATCATTTACCAGTGGAGGCGATGCGCGCTCCGATGGTAACAAAATAAGAATCAGTGCGCGACAAGCACCGATATTCGATCCGCGCTCTTCAACTCTGTCCGTCAAGGGCACGAAAGTTGCTTTGAGAGATGGCTAGCGGTGCAGTTGTCAGTCTGAGCCGATGGAATTCGAGCGTTCGAGTTCCCATCTGATCAGAAGTCGTGGTGCGCTTGCCGTCAGCGTTCCGATTTCTCGCTTCATTTTGCGGATCAACTTGCGCACGCGGGGGGATCAATACATGCGTCGGACCAAAATGACCTCAGCTTCCAGTCCGGAAGCCTTGAGCATCAAGGGTCTGCAAGCGCCGGTCGAGGTGAGACGACACCCGGCCGCGCGTCGTATGACGTTGCGCGTCAGCCGGACACGGCGTGCGGTCATCATGACTGTGCCACTGCAGTGCAATCTTGCGGAAGCCGGCACCTTCCTGAATTCGCACCTGGATTGGGTTCGCCATCATCTGGGCACGGTGCCGCAACCGGTGCCGTTCGAAGATGGTGCGGTCATCCCGTTTCGAGGCGTGCTGCACAGACTGCGTTTCACGGGTGTGCGCGGCGGTTTCGTCGTGCGGGCGATGGCCGGTCTTGTCGCCGAGCCGAATGGCGAACGGTTGCGCGAGCTGGTGGTGGCAGGATCCGGGGAAGGCGCGGGGCGGCGTCTCACCGAATGGTTGCAGGAGCAGGCGCGGCGCGATCTCGATACATCAGTGCAAACCCATGCGACAACGCTGAAGGTTCGTCCGAAGCGCATCGTCATTCGTGACCAGTCCAGCCGTTGGGGCTCATGCTCGACGACACGGGTGTTGTCGTTCTCATGGCGATTGATCCTGGCGCCGCCACTGGTGCTGGACTACGTCGCCGCGCATGAAGTTGCGCATCTGGCGGAGATGAACCACGGGTCGCGCTTCTGGGCTTTGGTCAGAAAAACGATGCCGGACATGGAGACGGGCCGCGATTGGCTGCGGGCATCCGGAATGGATCTGCATCGTTACGGGCAGGACGGCGCCTAAGGCCCCGCATCTCGTGACGCAGCATCTCGTGACGCAGTGTCACCGGCAAGATTGGGAGCCGGAAAAGCTCATGCTTTGAGCGCCGATATGCGCTCAAAACTCGCCGCCGTCAGCAATCCGATTGCGAGCATCAGCAGGCCGCCGGTGATGATCGATGCCATCGAGCCGACGGTGTTCAGGCCCACGGCATAGAGCGCCGGTCCGATTGCCATTCCCAAAGTAAAGAACGTGGAATGCAAGGATACGGAGGAGGCCCGCAACTCCGGCTGCACCTCGGTGGCCTGGGCTTGTATCGAACCGTGCACCATGAAGAAACCGAAGCCGGCGAAGGCGAACTCGAGCATCTGAATTGGCCATGGACCTCCGAATGCGATGCCGAGCATGGCAAGAGCGCAGACAAGTCCGCCCAGCCGCAACATCCGCATCATGCCGCCGACCCAAATCAGCAGGCGGCGCACGGTCAAAGTGTAGAGCAGGCCACCAAGGGCGAAGCCGGCGATAACAAACCCTGCCTCGCGAAGGCTGCCTTGACCCTGGCGCTCCAACAGGATCGCTATGAACGGAAACACGCCGGAGATCGCCATGCCATCGAACAGAACCGCGGTGTAGCAGGTGGCGGTGCGCGGATTGCGAACCAGCGTCATGAACGTTGCGCCGATGCGCTGCAGATTGAAAGGATGGCGAGGGGCCCCCGGGCGAGGGTGAAGGTAGCGCTCCAGCATGATGGCTGCGGCTATCGCGATCACGGCAGCGGCGGCGAGAGCCGTACGCCATCCGAAATACGTGGCGATGAAGCCGGTGGCAGCGACACCGAACAGCTGTGCAAACTGCGAGGCCATGATGAGGTTGGAGAGGGCAACCTGTCTGCCGTCCGTCGGGACGCGATCGCCTACGACCGCCAACGCGACAGTGAACACGCCGCCGCCGAACATGCCGCCGAGGATGCGCGAGAGGTAAAGGATCTCGATGGTTGGGGCGAACGCCATGACGACAAGCATCAGGGCCAGGGCGGCGCTGCAGACCTTGATCGTCCTGACTTTTCCGTAGGCGTCCGCCAGAGCACCGATGAATGGCTGGGTGACCGCGTAGGACAGCATGAAGGCGGTCGACAGCAGGGCGACGGCTTCTGGCGTCGTGGACAGATCTCGCGCGACCTGCGGCACGACCGGATCGAGCATCCGGATCGACAGCGAGCCGATAAAACATGAGGTCGACAGCAGGAAGATGAAATTCATGGCGCTTTGGCGGGGGGTGTCATTCGTGGCGGCAATAGACGTGCATTGACGCCGGGCCGCAATAGATAAGTGTGCATGTGTGCAATGC
Source organism: uncultured Alphaproteobacteria bacterium (assembly GCA_963825625.1). GTDB lineage: Bacteria > Pseudomonadota > Alphaproteobacteria > Rhizobiales > Hyphomicrobiaceae > CAMDPA01. The sequence goes on from CAWGUF010000011.1 coordinate 119,410, forward strand.
GTGGTCGCCTATCGCCTATCGCCTATCGCCTATCGCCTGTCGGCGGTCTGTATGCGCGGGGGTGGGGTAGCGGCGAGTTGCAATCGTGCGAGGTGTACTTGGTCAGCGAGCTCCGTCCCGGTCTTGCGAGGGCTGAGCGTGTGCCCGCGCCGTTGTGACCGGGTCAAGTGCCTCCATGGCCGAATATTGCGACATGAATACCTTGCCGGTCAGCGATTTCAGGAAATGCGTGTGAGACAGGCGGGCTAAGACCGGACCCTTGACCTCGGACAGGTGGAACTCGACGCCGGCATCCTTGAGCCTCAGGTTGATTGCCTCGAGACTTTCGAGCGCGCTGGCGTCGATGTGGTTGATGGCGGAGCACATGAAGACGACGTGCTTCGTCGCCGGGCGGGCGGCGACGAGGTCATAGACGGAATCCTCCAGGAAGCGCGCATTCGCAAAATACAAGCTCTCATCAATGCGCAACGAAAGGACTTGCGGGCTGGTGATCTCGCCGCGGCCCAAAACGTTGCGGAAATGGTCGGTGCCGGGCACCTGGCCGACAATGGCAATATGCGGTCTGCTGGTGCGATAGAGATAGAGCAGCAGGGAAAGCGCCACGCCAGCCAGTATGCCAGGTTCCACGCCGAAGCCGAGCGTGACGAGAATGGTCGCCAACATGGCACTGAAATCCGAGCGCGAATACGCCCATGCGCGCCTGATTGCTGCAAAATCGACCAGCGAGAGCACTGCAACGATGATGGTTGCAGCGAGAGTGGCCAGGGGAAGAAAGTAGAGGAGTGGGGTCAGGATCAGCGTGGCGAGCAGGATGCCGGCGGCTGTCAGCGCGCTGGCGGCAGGAGTTTCCGCGCCGGCATCGAAATTGACGATGGAGCGGGAAAAGCCGCCGGTGACAGGAAACCCGCCGCTGACTGCGGCGGCGAGATTGGCGGCGCCCAGGCCGTTCAACTCCTGGTCGGGATCGATGCGCTGACGGCGGCGTGCGGCAAGTGTTTGCGCAACGGAAATCGATTCAACAAAACCGACGATGCTGATGAGAATTGCCGATGGGAGAAGAGATACAACGAGTGCCGATTCAAGACTGGGCACGACAAGAGGGGGCAAGCCGTATGGAATGGTACCGACTATGGCAACGCCATGCGCCTTCAGATCGAAAATCCAGACAAGCATGATCGTGGCGATGATCGCGGCGACCGGGGCAGCGCGCGCGGCGATATCAGCGGCGCGCGTTGACATGCCGAATGACGACAGCCTTGGTTTCAGGCCCTTGCGCGACCAGAAGAGGAAGGCGGTGACGGCAATGCCGATCGTCAGTGTGATGAAATTGGTTCTTCCCAGGCCGCTCCACAGGCTGTTCAGCATCGCCGGCATCGATTGGCCTATGACCTTGATGCCCAGCAGGTGCTTGAGCTGGCTGGTCGCGATCAGGATGGCCGAGGCTGTAATGAAGCCAGAAATTACGGGGTGGCTTAGAAAGTTTGCGAGGAAGCCGAGCCGGAACAAGCCAAGTGCCAGCAGCAATACGCCGGACAGGAATGCGAGCGTAATGGCCGCGGTAATGTACTCCGCGGTGCCGGGCGCGGCGACCTGGCCGATCGCTGCCGCGGTCATGAGCGAGATTACGGCTACCGGGCCGACGGCAAGCGTACGACTGGTTCCGAACGCGGCATAGGCGAGCAAGGGGAGGATGCTGGCGTAAAGGCCCATCTGTGGTGGCAGGCCGGCGAGCAGCGCATATGCCAAGCTCTGCGGTATCAGCATTATGGTGACGATGACGGCGGCAATGACGTCGCTGGACAAGGCTTGTCGATTATAGGAGGCCAACCAGCGCTGGGCAGGCAGTTGTGACAGGCCCTGACGCACGGCGTTTGCAATCCCGACGGCAAAGGCTTTCAGTTGCGAAACGGGTAGATTGCCATTCGACATGGACACGGCCCTTCACCCCGAGGGCTTTTCACCTCAGCTTGCTCGAGTTGTTCAATGCGTTTGCGGGCGTCAGGCGGCAAACGCGCTCAGAGTGCTTCGGCCAACCGCCACAGCATGGCTGAACGCGCTCCGCTGCGGCAATACGCAAGGATGGGTTTGGGTAATTCCTCGACAGTGGCCAGCATCTGCTCTGCATCCTGCTCGCTGATCCGACCACTGACGACAGGAACGAGAGCGACCCGCAGCCCGTGGGCTTCGGCGGCGTTGGCGATATCGCGGAACATTGGCTGATCCGCGCTCTCGCCGTCGGGCCGGTTGCAGAGGAGCGCCTTATAGCCCGCCGCGGCAATGGCGGGAATATGCTCGGGACGGACCTGGCCGCATGCGGCTATCTCGGCGCTCAGCGGCTTGATCTGAAGGGTGGCGAGCGGATCGTCGCCCGTGGATCCTCCGGCACCACCCCATCGCCATGGAAACATGCTCATACTTGCGGTCTCGCATCTGTGTTTGAGGGATATGGGAGGTCGATCGGATCGGTCGGCGTCATCAAAGTGCGTCGATCGGCACTTTGAGGAAACGATTGCCCTTCTCGTCTGGTTCCGGGAGGCGGCCGCCGCGCATGTTCACCTGGATCGACGGGATGATCAGCTTTGGCATGCCGAGGCTGGCATCGCGTTCGGTGCGAACGCGGACGAATTCGTCCTCGGTGATGCCGTCGCGGACGTGGATGTTGGAGGTACGCTCCTCCTGGACGGTCGTCAGGTTACGGATCTCCCGTCCGCCCGGGCCGTAGTCGTGGCAGATGAATAGCCGCATCTCGCCGGGCAGACTGAGAACCTTCCTGATGGAGCGATAAAGCTCGCGTGCGTCGCCGCCTGGAAAGTCGGCGCGCGCTGTACCGCCGTCAGGCATGAAGAGGGTATCGCCGACAAAGGCGGCATCACCGCATACGTGTGTCATGCACGCCGGCGTATGGCCCGGCGTATTGATGGCGAATACCGTCATGCCGCCGACGGTATATGTATCGCCGTCGTCAAACAGGCGGTCGAACTGGCTGCCATCCCGCTGGAATTCGGAGCCTTCGTTGAAAACCTTACCGAACACCTCCTGCACGGTCGTAATGTGCCGGCCGATTCCCAGTCGGCCGCCAAGGCGTGCCTGGAGGTAGGGTGCGGCGGAGAGGTGGTCTGCGTGGACGTGGGTCTCGATCAGCCACTCCACCTTGAGGCCATGGCCCTCGACGAAGGCAATGATCTCGTTGGCGGAGTTGAAGGAGGTGCGGCCAGACGCATAGTCGAAGTCGAGGACTGAATCCACGATCGCGCACGCGGTGGAGCCAGGGTCCTTCACGACATAGCTGAATGTGTTGGTGGCGTCGTCGAAGAACGAGGTGACCTCGGGCTTGACCGAAAGATCGACCGGATAGGCCATCGTTGCGTCTCCTGCGTTTTTCAAAGGAAGTCCAATGGCGTAAACCCCTGGCAAGTCTCAGGTGCTGGCGGGGGAGTTGGTTGTCGAGGGGCGCTGCCAGGTCATTTGCAGCGTCCGGGTGGCGATGATGCCGACGACCATCGCGGCAAAGAATATCCACGGATCTGCAAGTCCAAGCCCCAAGACCGGGATCAGTCCGCCGGGGCAGAAGCCGGCAATGCCCCAACCTACGCCGAACAGCAGCGAGCCGAGCAGCAATTGCCAATCGATTTCCTTGCGCGTCGGCAGGTCGAAGCTTGGAGCGAGCAACGGCCTGCCAAGTGCGAAGGCGAGCCGATATCCGACAATCGTGACGGCCAGTCCGGCGCCCATGACGAATGCCAGACTTGGGTCCCATATTCCCGCAACGTCGAAGAAGTTCAGCACCTTTGCCGGGTTCGACATGCCGGAAACCAAAATGCCGAGGCCGAATACGAAGCCCGCAAGGGCTCCAGCCAGAATGCGTGTCATGCCTCGGCCTCAGATCAAATGGCGGATAACGAACACGGTGAGGCCCGTCGACAGCATGAATGCGACGACGGCAGCCAGCGAGCGGGGCGAGAACCGGGCGAGGCCGCAGATGCCATGACCACTGGTGCAGCCCGACCCCAGCGTCACGCCTACGCCGACGATCAGGCCGCCGGCGATCAACGCCTCGCGACCGACAGGAACGGCAAGCGCGGGTTGTGTTCCGGTGATCGCGACATAGCCGAAAGGTGCGGCTGCGGCGGCGAGCAGGAATGCGGCGCGCCAGGCCCAATCGCGAGCCGGCGCAGGCGGCAGGATGCCGGCGAGGATGCCTGTCATTCCCGCGATGCGGCCGTTGAGCAGCATCAGGAGCATGGCGGCGAGGCCGATCAGGGCACCGCCGACGGCAGCTTCAATCGGCGTGAACTGGGTTGAGAATGCTGTCATCCAGATAAGCTCGTTCAGTCAGGTCGGTGTCGACCGGTTGTTGGAGCAGGCGAAGGGAGCGGCTGGCTCCCTTCACCTGAGATTTGCACTCTCCTACCGGGACCTGTCATGCGAGCGTCAGGATGACCGCCAATCCGCCGACGATACCCCAGAATAGCGTGTTGACGAACATGCGGAGGATCTGGCGGTGGTCGCTGTCTTTCGGGAGGCCAGTAAGGTCACAGACGAAGTTGCCGGGTGCCAACAGGATGTTCACGGGATGGCCTCTTGTAGATGCGGGCGGTTGTCGCGGATTTCAATTGGTCTGCCTGCGGGGGCAGGTGCTCATGCCCAGCAGCGTGTAGGCAGGGCAGTAGCCGAGCAGCGCGGTGGCAAGTGGGATGATGCCGATCAGACCCCACAGAGTCTGCGGACCGATGACCGTCAGGCTCAGCAGGCCAAGGCCGACGATGATGCGCAAGATGCGGTCGATAGTTCCGACATTTGCTGACATTGAGATGTCCTCCGGGGTCTCACCCGGTCAATTCCGGGGATGACGAAGAGACCTTAGCGGGACGACCGCAGGCCGGTCGGTGACTAAGTCACCCTGGCAATCCCGTTTCGATGTTGTCGTCAGCCTTCGGCAGCGAGACGCTCCAAAGCGCGACGATCCGACACGGTGAGGCTGCCCCGGCTGCTGGCGATCCAGCCCCGGCGCTGGAACTCCTGCAGTTGGCGACTGATCACCTCGCGCGCGCTGCCGAGTTCGTTGGCAAGCTGCTGGTGTGTTGCCGTCAAGTGACCAGACGGATCGGCCAGAGACAGAATGCGCTGGGCAAGGCGAATGTCGATGCGTGAGAAGGCGACCTCGTCGATGAGGCGGAACAGGCTGGTGATACGGGTCGAATAGGCCTGGAACACGAAGCGGCGGAAGTCGGAGGAGCGGGCTACAAGGTCCTCGAAGGTCTGCTTGGGAATGGCAACGGCGGTAACGTTGGTCTCCGCAATGCCTTCGGCGCTGTAATCCTCGTAAGCCAGAAGGCAGGCGGTGGTCAGCACGCAGCTTTCGCCGGCGGATACCCGGTAGAGGACGATCTCGCGGCCGGTCTCGGAGACCTGTTGCACTCGGACTGTGCCGTCAAGCAGGAGGAGCAGATTATCAGGCGCCTTTCCCGGCCCGAAAATCACGGTGCCGACAGGAACGGAGACGATGCGGCTCTGGGTTTCAAGCGTGCTGCGGATGTCCGGCGGCAGATGCGAAAGGCCGATGAATTTGCCGGTCCAGCCGGTCACGGGTGTCATGCGTGGCCTCGGGTGGTGTTTCTCATGGGTGAAAGGTCCCAAGGACGTGAAGGACGATGTCGCGGCGGTGCGGCTGGGTTCGGTGCTCGGCGACATAGATGCCTTGCCAGGTTCCAAGCGCCATGCGGCCTTGGGTAATCGGAATGGCGAGGTTTACGCCGGTCAGCATCGTCTTGACGTGTGCTGGCATGTCGTCGGGGCCTTCGAGCGTATGCCGGTACGGCAGGTCAGCGGGCGCCAGCCGATCGAGGGCCATGGTTAGGTCGGTGCGCACATCGGGGTCCGCGTTCTCCTGAATCGTGAGGGATGCGGATGTGTGCCGGATGAACAGCGTCACAAGTCCGTCGCGCACTCCGGTCTGCTCCAGCCACGCCGCGACTTGTCGGGTGATGTCGACCAGCCCACGGCCGGGAGTTTCGATTAGCAAGCTGCCAAGAGCCTGGGAGAGCTCGTTGCGAACGGTCGTGGCAACCGGGTTGGGAGGGGGATTGGACATAAGCGATCGATCAGCCTGGAGCGGTGCGTGCGTGCAGCTCAGAGCGGGATGGCCGGTCCGCGTTGTGGTTTCGCATCGCGGTCGGGTTCGAACTCTTTCAGCTTGTCCTGGAACTTCTTGATCATGCGCTGGAGGTAGGTCATCGCGCGGTCGACGTCTTCCTCGCTTGGTAGTTCGAGCTTGCGATTGCCAGGGCCGGACTTCATGCCCATGACCAGATCGTCGAGGCGGCGAACCTCCTCCTGAAGGCGCTTGTTCTCGGCACGCAGCTTGTCGACCTCAGCCGTCAGCCCCCTGCCTTCGTCGGACATTGCCTCGCATTTCCATTCCGCGTTGACGCGATTGCATAGCGACATCTGGCCGCTCTGGGTGTCCAGCCGTACGAAGCCGCCGCCGACGGCAGGGCTCATCGTAAAGCGGCCGGGCCGGTCATTGGCAGTGGATGGCGTGACGGCGGCAGAAGCGCAAATTGCCGAGATCAAAACGGCTGAGATTCGCGGATAGTGGCTCTGCACTGGCGGCTCCATCGTTTCCACTCGGGGGAGTGTCGAATTTGCTGTCGTTCGAGGCGCGCCCGCCGGCGGTATTGGCGGAGTAGCAGGTCTGCTCACTGCCACCTCGCCGGTGGCAGCGGCGTTCGAGGTGGTGAACATATAGGATAGCGGGAAGGCGAGCCAAAGACAGGATGATTCGGCGGGTCCACCGCCGGGGGTGGCCTAGTTTACACTTGACTGTTGCGATATTCTACCGATTCGTGACGAATTCATCGAGAAGCTTTGGGAAATTCTGCTTCATCTGCATGTTTAACCAAACATTTACTGCGCATTGCGAGTTTGGCTTCATGAGGCTCGATTCTTTTGTGGCGCGTGTGATGTGGACATCTGCCTCTGCAGCACGAGTTCGATAGGGCGCACAATGCCGAATCGGGTTTCGTAATCTCGGGCTGCTTCCGGTCTGGCAATCACGCTCCCAATGTGGGCCTCAGGAAGACACGCAATATGCCGATGGATTACGAGACCGAGATTCCGGATGGGGTTGGCGAGGCTGGCAATCTCAAGACGATACTGACGGGTATTGCCGATCAGCTGGCAGACGCCGATCGTCGACACAGCGTTGTGCTCAAAGAACTGCAGGGGCGTTTGACCTCGCTGGCAGAGGTGGCGCACGGCATGCGCGAGCACGTACCGCACGAGATGACCCACGAGCTTGATCGCATCGAGCAAAGCATGGCGGTGTTGTCGCAGAAAATCACCGAGGCAGACGACGTGGCCAAGTCCGAGGGGGCCGTTTCGCATCCGGCGAAGCTGGCTGCGATGTCAGATTGGGGGGATACGGAACGCGAGGCCGGGAGCGAGGGGGAGGCACCAGCCCCACTCAAGTCCGTGCTGACGGCTGATGCCCTCGGGTCATTGACGCGCCGTGACGAGGGCCAGAAAGGGGCGGGCAAGCCCGACATCGATCCATTCGACGTGGTTGATTTCGACGAACCGTGGGACGAGGCATCGGCGGAAAAGCTGACAGAGATCTATGAGACCTCCGACTCCAACTTCTCGAAGCTGGCGGAATTCGGTCCAGGGGAAGGGACAGAGGCCGAGGCGTCCATGCCGCACGATGTCCAATCGGTGGACCCCGCACAACCGGCAGCAGTTGCCAAGGCAGATACCTCAGAGGCGTCCGCTCTACTCGGGAACGAGCGGGATTGGCTGGAGAGCCGCTTCGCGGATATTGCAACCCGACTCGACAAGTCACTGCAGGGCATGCAGCAGGGTGGGTCGGTCAGCGAGCTCAACTCGCGCTTTGCCAAACTGGAAGAGAGCCTGAGCCTGGCCATGGCCGGGGCGGCGACGCGGGAGGACTTGTCTGGCCTGAAGACGATCGAGACCCAGTTCGAGGATCTCGCGGCGCAGATGGTGACGGTCCAGACGCATTTTTCACGGCTCGATTCGATCGAATTCGAACTCCGGGCCCTGGCGGAGCAGGTCAGCGAAGAGAGGCTGGCAAAGCTGTTCGAGGAAATCGCGCCAAAGGCACCGAATTCCGCGGAATTCGCCGAAGTGGTGGCCAACCGAGTTTCTGAACAGATGCCGCAAATAGAGGCGGCGCTGCGAACCATCGCCGAACGCATTTCGGAAGAGAAGATCAACGCCGATTTCGCAGATATGGGCGGTTCTGGATCCAATCCCAGCGAAATGGCTCGCCTTGTCGCCGAACAACTCGCACCCCAGCTTTCGAGGCCGGGCGGACGCGAGGACGGTGGCGCGGAACGACTGGAAGAGTTGAGGGTGCTGGTGCACGACTTCGTGAACGAGCGCCGGCATGGTGACGAGCAGACCAACACGATGCTCGATACGATGCAGCAGGCGATGATCCGTCTACTCGACCGGATGGATGCCATCGAGGCGGTGCAGACGGCGCCGAGCGAGGCCGATGAGGAGTTGTTCGAGGCCTACAGGCCGCATCCGGAAGCCGGCGACCTGGAGCAGTTGGAGCGTGAGCCCGTCAGCTATCGTCGTCAGGTCAACGGTCCCGATATTCCCGACGATCTGCCGCCGGACCTGAATCGCAGACGGGGGCAAGACGAGGCCAGCGGTCCGCAAGCAAGGCTCGCGCCGGACGATTTGCAGCTGGCAGGCTCGGTCGTGCCGAAGCTAACGACATTACGGAGCAGCGGCGCTGGCAGTCAGGCGGCCGGTGGTCAGGTCACGACCTCTGATGCAAAAGCCAAAGCGGGCGCGGTAACCTCGCGGGAGGATTTCATTGCTGCGGCGCGCAGGGCTGCACGTCAGGCGGCAGAAACGCATCCCGACCCCAGCGAGCCAACGTCAGAGGTCGACACAGCGTTGGAGCCAGAGGCGGAGATCAGTGCCGTCAAGCCAAAGCGAGGCAAGGCGAAGGCTTCGCGCGGACCGTCCAGACTTACACTCGCGTTGCTGTGTCTGCTTGCGGCTGGAACAGGATTCGCGCTGTTCAAGACTCAGCTTATCGGTGGTTTTCCCTCCGCTTTCCAAAGTCCTGCCAGCATGAAGAAGCCTGCGCCGGCGAGCGGCGGTGCCGTCACCGATCCCACCAAGGGATCTGGAGCGAACGGCGAACCGAAGTCGCTGCTCAAGGATGCCGATGAGGAGCTCAAGGGCAAGTCGACCGGCGTGCCGTTGCAGGCGCCCCAGTTCGGCGACAGCAGGGCAATCATCGCGCCGGCATCAACCGGTGGCCGTCCAGTGGCCTGCCAGGTGAACTTCCAGCGATCGACGGGGCGACCGCTCTTGCCAACGCATCGAACGGGGGCGGGCTGGGTCCGGTCAGTGCGATATACGGCAACGTCGGCGAGGCGGCAGTGGTTCCGGCAGTGCCTGCCGCATTGACTGCCGCGAACTCGACGCTCAATTCAGCAGACGCGGTGCAAGGGCCGCTCGCTCTTCCACCGGCGGCAATAGGCCCCTATTCGCTCAGGCATGCAGCCGCGAACGGCGTTGCCTCGGCCCAATTCGAGATCGCTGCGCGATTTGCCGAAGGCAAGGGGGTGCCGCAGGACCTCAAGGAGGCTGTGGTGTGGTACCAGCGCGCCGCGTCGAAGGGGTTTGCGCCAGCCCAATACAGGCTCGCCAGCATGTACGAGCGGGGCTTCGGCGTGACAGCAGATGCCGCTCGCGCCAAGCTGTGGTACGAGCGGGCCGCGGCGCAGGGCGTGGTGAAAGCCATGCATAATCTCGCGGTCCTCAGCTCGGGGCGTGGTGGCGCCACGCCGAATTACGAGGTCGCGATCCGCTGGTTTACGCAGGCTGCGGGATACGGCTTGCTCGACAGCCAGTTCAATCTTGCGATCATGCATGACAGCGGACTGGGCGTCGCTCGTGATCCGGCGCAGGCCTACAAGTGGTTTGCCATCGCTGCGCGGGGGGGAGACGCAGAAGCTTCGCGGCGGCGTGACAACCTGCGGGCGAAGTTGTCGCCTGAGCAGGTCAAGGCAGTGGATGCCGAAATCAGTGGCTGGCGGCCGCGCAGCGCCAACACGCAGGTCAACGATATGCGGCTGGCCGGCGAGGTTTGGAAACAGACGAATTAGATCCTAGCGGTTGTTCGAACGAAGGCCCGCCCGGCTGAGCCGAGGCGGGCCTTCGTATTTGAACAGGGCCTTTTTGAGGGGCTGCGGCGCTCGGCTGCACGCGGCAGATGTTGACCGCGGGCGCGGTGGAAGGCTTAGTCAGGGTTCAAGCGACCCGACTGGAACGATGGTGGATCAGGATCAATAAGGGCAGATGCCGGGAGCGCAGCCGATCTCAGCACGGACATGCCGAAGGCAAGTGCGCCGCGGTGGTAGAAGCGTGTGTTTGAGCGCCGTTTTCGCGATGGCATTCGCGCTGGGCACACTGCTTGTTGGCGGTGCCGATCTGGCGCTTGTCAGGCCAGCGGCGGCACAGACAGGGGGCCAAACGGGGGCCCAGGCACAACGGCTCGATTTGCGGGAGACGGTCCAAGTCGACGTCTCGACACGCAGCGTGGCTGTGACCTCCGGCTTCAGCGGGACGGAAATCATCGTCTTCGGCGCGGTCGACAACAGCCGGCAGCCGAGTCCGGAATCGGGCTACTACGACGTCGTAATCGTGGTTGAAGGGACGCCGACTCCCGCCGTTGCGCGCAAGAAGAGCCGGGTCGCCGGCATCTGGATCAATACCAGCTCGATTACCTTCGAAAGCGTGCCAAGCTATTACGCGATCATCTCGACACGACCGCTCGACGAGGTGGCAGACCCGCTGGTGCTGCGCGAGAACGACATCGGTTTCGAGTATGTGCGGATGAAGCCGGTCAGCGGCTGGCAGACCGGGCTTACGACGGGCGACCTGGAAGACTTCAAGTCCTCGGTTGTGCGGCTGAAGCAACGCGAGCACCTTTACGTCGAGCAACCGGTCGGTGTTTCGTTTATCGGTCGAAGCCTATTCCGGGCCGCGATCAACCTGCCGGCAAACGTACCGGTGGGGGAGCTGGTCGCGCGCGCGCATTTGCTGCGGGAAGGCAGGCTGCTGCATACGTTCAGGGCGCGCGTGCGGCTCCGGCGCGAAGGTGTCGAGCGGCTGCTCTACTCGTTTGCGTTCAGTCTGCCGCTTGTCTATGGGCTGGTGACGGTCATGCTCTCGATCGGAGCCGGTCTGGCTGCGACAGCGTTGTTCAAGCGGGCGACGAGCCGCTGAAGGCACCGTGGGTGCCTTATCGCGATGACACACAGAAATCTTGTTGGGGGTGCGTCGTGCGCCATTGGCTTGCCATTCATGACATGCAACTTGTGGGCTGAGCTGGCGGCGGTGCGGGGCGTCGCCGGCACATTTCCATTGCCCGCATCCTGATGCTGCGACGGAGTGACGACGTGGAGACCGAGTTCGAGCAAGGCGCCACAATCCGCCAAGGTCGCGAAAGCCCAAGCCGACATGCGGATCGCTCCGGATCCGTTCACCGCGGTGCTGCCCGGGCTGGCCGCTCTGGGTGCGATCGCTTCGATAGCCGCAATCAACTGGGTGGGCCAAGAGCGCACGCCGGACCGCTCGCGGACGCGAAGAAGGGCTGTCATGGCACTGCGCGACCTGGAGAGCTGCTGTCTCAATCTGCAGGATCTGTTCCGGCGGTTTCAGCGTCATCCGAGGTTGTTCGCGCGGGAGGGAGCCGGGGCTGCATCGCCCATGAAATTCGGTGTCATGGGGATGCGGGTCGATGCTGAAAACGCGCGCTCCTATCATCAGCTGATCAGCGATGTAGCGAGCATGCTGGTGATCGCATCGCACAACAGCTTCGAGACGATGTCGGCGATCGAGGATGGAGAGATCGAAGCGCCCGAGGACGTGTATTATGGGTTTGGAGAGCAGCAGGAGAGACTCAACAAGCTGCTGCAGACGCGGGCCACCTTGAAGGATACGGTCGATGGCGGGCTGGAGATTGCCGTCGCATTGACCGGGCTGGTGGGAGACCTGAAGAAACATCTCGTTGAATGAGCGCCGTGTGGTGTGGAACCGGCGTCGAGATCAGCCGCAACCGCCCTGCGGCCGCGCATCGATATGGTCGTCGACGCAGGCGTCATGCTCGAGTTCTACCGTCGCATGGTCGATTCCGAAGCGGTGTCGCAGTCGCTGCTTGATGGCGGCGACGCAGACCTCGGGCGTTGTGCCCGGCTCGACCCTGGCGTGAAGCGTCACCATCGGCCGTTCCTGCGTGAGCGACCAGGCGTGGACGTGATGGACGTCGTGCACGTCCTGGATGCTGGCGATCAGATCTGCCGCAATTTCCCGGGCATCGAGATGGGCCGGGGCACTCTCCAGCAGGATATGGCTGCTTTCGGCAACGACGCGCCAGGCCGAGCGCAGGATGATGAGTGCGACGAGGACGGAGAGCAGCGGGTCGATCGGGTGCCAGCCTGTGAGAATGATGACGATAGCGGCGGCGATCGCTGCGATCGACCCGAGCAGGTCTCCGGCGACATGGAGCATGGCGGCGCGGATATTGAGGTTCCCGCGATCGCCACGCCGGAGGATCAGGAAGGCCAGAACGTTGACCAGGAGGCCAGCGATCGCGATCCAAAGCATCAAGCCGCCGAGCACCGCGGATGGTGTCTGCAGGCGATGCCAGGCTTCGAGGCAGATCCAGACAGCGATGGCGAATAGCGCAAGGCCATTGACGAAGGCGACGAGGACGGAAAAACGATCGTAGCCATAGGTGCGGCGCCAGTCGGCTGGGCGGCGGGCGAGGCGGAAGCCATACCAGGCGAGCGCGAGGCTGGCGAAGTCGGTCAGCATGTGGCCGGCATCAGCGAGGAGTGCAAGCGAGCCCGAGACGATGCCGCCGGCGACCTCGGCAAGCATGAAGGCCCCGGTGATCAGCGCCGCGAGGCCGACACTTTTTTCATTGGCGCCGCGGGGATGGTCGTGGCCGGCATGGCCATGCGCATGATCGAACTGATGATCGTGGTGGTGGTGATCATTCGTCATGGCGGTTAGATTAGCATGTGCGGGCGCTATTGTTCCGACAGAACGCTCAATCACGGACGGGCGAGGTTGGGATGAGTGGACTTTATGACGAGCTGGCAGAGGCTTACGTGCGTGGCTGCCTGCTGCAGGCGGACTCGCGCGGAGAGCGAGAGAGTGCAGCCGACCTGATGGCGCGAGGGCGGGCAACCGGGTTGCGGCTCAATCGTTTCAAGCGGACCATGGGCTTGCCGCGCGTCAAGGCCGTGCTGGGAGCGTTGCGGGGGATCGGGCCGACCAGCCTGCTCGATATCGGATCGGGGCGGGGCGTGTTCCTGTGGCCGCTTCTCGATCAGTTTCCCGAGCTGTCGGTGACGGCCGCGGAACGGGACGACAGGCGCAGAGGGCACCTGGAGGCCGTGCACCGTGGTGGCATCGATCGCCTTTCGGTTGTTGGTGGCGAGGCCAGTGCGTTGCAATTCCAGGATGCCGGTTTCGACGTGGTGACCGTACTGGAGGTGTTGGAGCATCAGCACGATCCGGCGCCGTTAGCGCGGGAAGCCGTGCGGGTTGCCAGCCGCTTCGTGATCGCTTCGGTGCCATCCAAGGCTGACGACAATCCCGAGCACGTACAGTTGTTCACCGGTGAAAGCCTGGCGAGGCTGCTGACTTCCGCGGGTGCGCAACGCGTGAGGATCGACTACGTGCCGGGCCACATCATCGCCGTCGCGGCCGTGGCCGATGCGGCATGACGGGACTACTCAAATATCCGCGTACGCGACACATACTCGACTCCCGGCTGCAGCCGGGTGACGAGGATCTCGCCGCCGCCGGTTTCGAGGAAATTGCCGGGCGCCATATCGTCGTGGAGGAGAAGGTGGATGGCGCCAATGCCGCGTTGAGCTTTGATGCCTCGGGCAGGCTCCTGCTGCAGAGCCGGGGGCACTATCTCACTGGCGGATACCGCGAGCGGCACTTCGATGCATTCAAGGCCTGGGCGGGTGGACTGGCGCACGAACTGTGGCCGGTGCTGGGAGTACGCTATGTCGTTTACGGCGAGTGGCTCTATGCCAAGCATACGATCTTCTACGATGCGCTGCCCCACTATTTTCTCGAGTTCGACGTGCTGGACCGTGACAGTGGCCGGTTTCTGGCAACGGTGCAGCGGCGCGCACTGTTGGATGGCTTGCCGATTTGGTCGGTGCCTGTCCTGCACGAGGGGCTCCTGGCCAATGGCGACGCACTCCGGCAGCTGGTCGGCCGGTCTAATTTCAAGTCCAAAGATTGGCGGCAGGGATTGATGGTGGCGGCAGCGGTGGGGCCGCACAGAGCCGAGACCGTGATGAGGCAGACCGATCCTTCAGACCAGATGGAAGGGCTCTATATCAAGGTGGAAGAGGGCGGGGAGGTGTTGGCGCGCTTCAAATTCGTGCGACACGATTTCCTGGCGGTCGTGCTGGATTCGGAGAGCCACTGGCAGTCGCGACCGATCCTGCCGAACAGGCTGGCGCAGGAGCGGCAGGACCCGGATGTGCCATCGCCTGGGGGAGGGCAATGAGTAGCTACGAGGATGTCGTGCCGCCACCGGGCGGTGGAGTGGATTGGCAGGCGATCGTGTCCGCTTTCGGATGGTTCCGGGCACTGGAAGACTGTGCGCAAGACCCGGTATTCCATGCCGAGGGCAACGTGCTGGTACATACGCGAATGGTGGCGGACGCGCTGGTCGCGGATGCGGATTGGCAGGCGCTGTCGCTGCCGGAGCGCAGGGTGACGTTCTGGGGGGCACTGCTGCACGACGTCGCCAAGCCAGCCTGCACGCGGGTGGAGGCAGGCGGACGGATCACGTCGCGTGGGCATTCGCGCCGCGGGCAAATCATGGCACGGGCGATCCTGTGGCGGCACGGCGCGCCGTTCGCCGAGCGGGAGCGCATCTGTCATCTCATCACGCATCATCAGGTGCCGTTGTGGGTGATGGAGCGAGAGCGACCCGAGCGGGTCGTGCATCTCATCAGCTACCAGACGCGCTGCGATCTGCTGGTGTTGCTGGCGCGTGCGGATGTGCGAGGGCGAATATGTCCCGACGCTGCCAGGCTGCTCGACAATGTCGATGTGTTCGAAGAATTGTGCCGCGAGCAGGCCTGCCTGAGGTCGTCGCGCGTATTTGCCTCGGACCACAGCCGCTTCGAATATTTCCGCAACGAGGCGCGGGCGGCCGACTACGAGGTATGGGACGATTGGCAGGGCGAGCTCACCTTGATGTGCGGTCTGCCGGCAAGCGGCAAAGACACGTGGGTCGCGGCGCACGGTAGCGGCCGGGAGGTGGTCTCTCTCGACAGGCTGCGAGCGGAGATGGGGGTCGATCCCGATGACCGGCAGGGGCCCGTGGTCGCGGCCGCGCGGGAGCAGACCAAGACTGCGCTGCGAGCCGGGCGACCGCTGATATGGAATGCGACCAATTTGTCGCGGCAGATACGCGGGCAGCTGATCGACCTGGCTGCCAGCTATCGGGCTCGCATACGCATCGTCTATGTAGAGACAGGTGCGGAGGAGGCTATACGGCGCAATCGCGCGCGGGTGCGGCCAGTTCCCGAGGCTGCAATCGCCCGCATGCTGGAGCGCTGGGAGGCACCCGACCTGACCGAGTGCCATGCGCTGGAGGTGGTGCTCTGTCCATAGGCAAATCGGAGCGCGCGAGCCGCAGTGGCGTTGACACACAGGCGCCGCAGGCTAATGAAGACGGTCAGAAATCTTCTCATCGACCCGGAAGGACGCCGATCCATGGTCCAGCTGACGCTGCCCCGCAATTCCAAGATCAACCAGGGCAAGACCTGGAACGCGCCGGATGGGCCGGGCAAATGGCGTGAGTTCCGGGTCTACAGATGGAACCCGGACGACGGCAAGAATCCCCAGGTCGACCGATACCACGTCAATCTCGACGACTGCGGACCGATGGTGCTCGACGGCCTCATCAAGATCAAGAACGAGATCGATTCGACCTTGACGTTCCGCCGCTCCTGCCGCGAGGGCATCTGCGGCTCGTGCGCGATGAATGTCGGCGGCACCAACAAGCTCGCGTGCCTGACAGCGATCGAGGACGTCCCGGGGCCGGTTACCGTCTATCCGCTGCCGCACATGGAGGTGGTGAAGGACCTGGTGCCGGACATGACGAACTTCTATGCCCAACATCGATCGATCGAGCCGTGGCTAAAGACCGCAACGCCGACGCCGCCAAAGGAGTGGAGACAGGCGCGGCCCGATCGGGAGAAGCTCGACGGGCTTTACGAATGCATCCTGTGTGCGTGCTGCTCGACGTCGTGTCCGAGCTACTGGTGGAACCAGGATCGCTATCTCGGGCCGGCAGTGCTGTTGCAGGCCTACCGCTGGGTGATCGATTCCCGCGACGAGGCGACGGGGGAACGGCTCGACAACCTCGAGGACCCATTCCGCCTTTACCGCTGCCATACCATCCTCAATTGCGCGAAGGCTTGTCCGAAGGGGCTCAATCCGGCCAAGGCCATTGCCGAGCTGAAGAAGATGATGGTCGAGCGGCGGGTTTGAATGTGAGTGGCTAGTGAGGCGTCGCGACTGGAAGGGCTCATGCAGCCATGGCTATGCCTCGTATCGCACTGCCACCGTTGCCCTGGCATGGTGGATGCCAATGTGGCGGCGTGCGCTATTCCATCAGTGAACGCCCGCTGACGCTTTATGCCTGCCATTGCACGGAATGCCAGGCCCAGTCGTCATCGGCATTCGGAATGTCGATGCGTTTGAATGCAGATGCAGTTCGGATCGAGGGCGAGACCAAGAGTTGGCTACGCGGGGAGGGTTCCGGCGTTCAGGTCGAGGGGGTTTTTTGCCCGCGTTGCGGCTGCCGTATCTATCATGCCCGCCCAGGGGCCAATACGATCAATATAAAGCCGGGTACGCTCGATGATGCGTCCTGGCTGCAACCCATCGGTTATCTGTGGACCGCGAGCAAGCAAGCAGGGGTAATTCTAGACCCCGATTTGCCGAGCTATGAGCGGCAACCTGAAAGCTTCGATGATTTGATCGAGACTTGGCGCATCGCATGCGGTGGAGGCAGTGGCTGACACTGTCGAGATGGCGAAGCCGGGAGTTTCGGCACGACAGCCATTTCGCAGGCTATTGGCAGGAAGCCGTAATGCGAAACTTTAACCCAAAAAAAGGCCGGGAGCCGCGGTCGCAGGCTCCCGGTCTTCTTAATTGAAAAAGAAATGGCGCTTCCGCCTGCCCAGCGGAGAGCGCCTTTCCTTCAGCGCTTGCTGACCTTCTTCTTCGCAGCAGGCTTACGAGCAGCGGCCTTGCGGGCCGGGGCCTTCTTCGCCGCCGCCTTGCGAACGGTCGACTTCCGGGCCGGGGCCTTCCGGGTAGCGGTCTTGCGAGCCGGAGCCTTGCGGCCAGCGGCCTTGCGGGCAGTGGTCTTCTTCGCGGTCTTGCGAGCCGGAGCCTTCTTCGTCACTTTCTTCACAGCAGCCTTAGCCATTTTAGTCTCTCCCTCATAGGATCAGTGGGCGAATTATTTCGCGCACATACAGATCATGTGCAGAATCAATCGATTTATTGACAGTCAAAAATGTATCGCGCTCCATTTTTTGGCGGCTTTTGCAGAAAAGTGTGGCCTGAAATCATCAAATTCGTTTAGTTTCAATTACTTTCCTGGCGTTCGAGGATACGTCGGTTGAGTTCTCGGTGCCAACAGCATGTTCCGGTTCGTCTTGATTCTGTCTGGTGATCACCCGCAGATTCGGTCTGAAACTTTCGATCGGTTGCTCCCGAAGTAATTCAAAATCGTCGACTGTGAATTCGGGAACCCAGGTTTTTATCCGCGATACACTGCCGTGCATTCACGCAACGCGAGATATGCGTTCGTGAATATCCAGAACCGCGAGCATGAAGCCGATGCGATCGTCGACGGCTTCTGAAAGAAAGGAAAAGTAATCGGGGCCGACCGGCTCTATCTCACCGGTCACTTCGCCGTACTCGAATTTCAGCTCGGCCTCGTACTTGCGTGCAATTGTCTGCATTCGCCGGTTGTCCGCGAGGCAGCTCATATAAAGGCGGCCAACACCGCGATTGCGAGCGGAACAAATAACGCGGCCCATCAAATCGGAACCGATGCCACGATCCTGGTGACTGCGCTCGACGGCAAATGCAGCTTCCGATTCCCTACCCCAAGTGTCGGAAAGTCTGCGCAGCTCCGCGGTGGCGCGGACCATGTCATTCTCGATGTAGGCGTAGACGATGCCGCCCATGTCGTTCATGCGCTTTGCGTAGTCGATGATGAAGGCGTCGGCGACGCCGTGCGCGAAGCGCATTCGGCGGCTTTCGCCATCAAGGCGCAAGAGATGGTCACGAAAGCGGTCCGTTTCATTCGGCCAAAGCTTGCGGATGTGGCCGGTAGTGCGTTCGTTGCTCATGATGATCCCTCTGTGCCGGTCTCGGCCGGTTCGTACCTCGTATGGTGGGTGTCTCCGCCGACGCGGCAGAAGCGTGAGGCTACAGATACAGATTGTGCAATGCACAATAAGCACAAGGGCGGCGAGATCGGGGCGGCGCTGTGCCAAAAATGCAGTGCTGTGCTTGACCGCCGGAATGCGGCAGGTTAGCCGGGCGGCATGGGCAAGACACAGCTACCGAGCTACCGAGAACTCGTGCATTCCGGGCAACTGGAAGCGGATCCGGCGCAATTTGCTGCAGCAAAGGCTTTGCGGCAGGTGGCGCGCGAGCTGAAGCGGTGGTCGCCGGGCGGCGGCCTGCTGGCGGGGTTGTTCGGGGGCAGGCGGGGTGAAGCGCCGCGCGGCCTCTATATCTGGGGGCCTGTGGGCAGCGGCAAGTCCATGCTGATGGACTTGTTCTTCTCGCGCGTGGGGTTCGGGCCGAAGAAGCGGCTGCATTTTCATGAATTCATGGCGATGGTGCATGATCGCATCGGTGAAGCGCGCAGGACGTCGCCAGGAGATCCCATTCCGCAGGTGGGCCGTGCGATCGCCGGGGAGGCGCGACTGCTCTGCTTCGACGAGTTCCACGTCACGGATATCGCAGACGCGATGATTATCGGGCGATTGTTCAAGGCGATGTTCGACGATGGGGTCGTTGTGATCGCGACATCGAACGTGCCGCCGTCCGGCCTCTATGCGGGCGGGCTCAACAGGGCCCTGTTCCTGCCGTTCATCGAGATGCTGGAAACGCGCATGATGGTGCACGAGCTATCGGCGGCTAAGGATTTCCGGCTCGCGAAGCTGGCGGGACGAGAGGTTTATTTCACGCCGGCGGATCGGGCTGCCGAGGTGGAAATGAGGGCGGTGTTCGAGCGGATCACGGGCGTGAGGCGAGGCGAGCCGGCCAATTTGGAGCTCAAGGGGAGAAAGCTGCCGGTGCCTGAGGCAGCGGCCGGCGTGGCCCGCTTCGAGTTCGCAGATCTGTGCGCCAAGCCGTTGGGTGCGCTCGACTATCTGGCGATCTCCGGCAACTTCCACACGGTCATGATCGGCGGTATCCCGATGCTCAACCCGAAGCGCAAGGACGAGGCCCGCCGGTTCGTGAATCTGATCGACACACTCTACGATGCCGGCGTCTGCCTGATCGCCTCGGCCGACGCCGAGCCGCACCAGCTTTATCCTGAGGGAGATGTCGCGTTTCTGTTCGAGCGCACGGCGAGCCGGCTGACAGAAATGCGGAGCGCGGAGTACATCGAGAGCCGGCGGTGGAAGGGGCGCGAGATGGCCGACGGGGAGCCGGCGCGAAACCTGCCTGAAGGGTAAGACGTCAGGTGGCGGCGATGGCTCCAACCAGGGGGCCGGCCGAGTCGAGCTTTCGTCTTTTCCGCGCCGGGCCCGCCTATTTTAACGTTTCGATGATGGCGGCCGCATTCTCAACTTTCGTTCATGACGCAGGGGCGCCGCTTGAACGGGGGCGGGTTTCGGGCTACTCGGAGCGCGAAAAGCCTTGACTTGAGGGCTGCGGGCCAAACGAGCCTGAGCCGATGCCAGGGCCGGGATTCTTGGCCTTATCTTCAAATCCAGCCACAGGAGACGCACACATGGCGCGCACCAGGATCGCGCTGATCGGCGCCGGCATGATCGGCGGCACGCTGGCCCATCTGATCGGCTTGAAAGAGTTGGGCGACGTCGTGCTGTTCGACATCATGGAAGGCACGCCGCAGGGCAAATCGCTGGATCTCAGCCAGTCCGGCGCCATCGAGGGTTTCGACTGCAACCTCAAGGGAACGAATGCCTACGCCGATATCGAGGGCGCGGATGTTTGCATCGTGACGGCCGGCGTGCCGCGCAAGCCCGGGATGAGCCGAGACGATCTGCTCGGCATCAATCTGAAGGTCATGGAGCAGGTGGGTGCCGGCATCAAGAAGTATGCGCCGGGCGCGTTCGTTATCTGCGTCACCAATCCGCTCGATGCGATGGTGTGGGCGCTGCAGAAGTCGTGCGGTCTGCCGCGCAACATGGTGGTCGGCATGGCGGGCGTGCTCGACACCGGCAGGTTCCGGGCCTTCCTGGCGGAAGAGCTGGGCGTGTCGGTCGAGGACGTGTCGGCGTTCGTTCTGGGCGGGCATGGCGACGACATGGTGCCGTTGCCCCGCTACTCGACGGTGGCCGGCATTCCCCTGACAGACATCGTGAAGATGCGCTGGATGAGCCAGGAGCGGCTGGACGAGATCATCAAGCGCACCCGCGGCGGCGGCGGCGAGATCGTGGCGCACTTGAAGACGGGCTCTGCGTTCTATGCGCCGGCCTCGGCTGCCATCCAGATGGCGGAGAGCTACCTCAAGGACAAGAAGCGCGTGCTGCCGTGCGCGGTCTACCTGTCCGGCGAGTACGGGGTGAAGGGGCTTTATGTCGGCGTGCCGGTGATCATCGGCGCCGGCGGCGCGGAGCGTGTCGTCGAGATCGACCTCAACGCGACCGAGCGCGGCATGTTCATGAAGAGCGTCGAGTCGGTAAAGAACCTGGTCGACGCCTGCCTGAAGATCGCACCTCAGCTGGGTGCGTAGGTTTCAGTTGTCCGCGGTGACACGCTCGCGCGCCGGCCGGGTTTCAGTTGTCCGCGGCGACACGCTTCGCGCGCCGGCCGTGGTCTCAGTTGTCCGCGGCGACACGCTGCGCGCGCCGGCCGCCGCGGATGGAGCAACAAGAAGCGAGGCATCATGCCCAAGAAGACAATCGAAGCGCCGCCGCTGAAGGCAGTCGGGCCGTATAATCTGGCTGTGGAGGGCAATAGCGGCACAGTCTATGTCTCGGGGCAGATTCCGCTCGATCCGGCGACAGGGAAAATCGTCGAGGGTGACGTGCAGGCTCAAGCCGAGCAGGTATTTGCGAACCTGAAGACGGTGCTGGCGGCGTCCGGGCTGGGGTTGCAGAACGTGGTGAAGGCGGTGGTGTTCCTGGTCGACATCAACGATTTCGCGGCGATGAACGAAATCTACACGAAGCATATGCCGGCGCCGTTCCCGGCGCGTTCCACGATCGGGGTGGCAGCGCTGCCGCTGGGGGCGAAGGTCGAGATCGAGGTGGTGGCGGAGCGGTAGGCCGGGCGAGCCAGGTGTGCGCCGCGAGCCCTCAGCACTCCTCTTTCGTCGTACCGAGCAGTGGCGGCAACGCACCGCGGGACCAGTGGATGCTGCCGGTTCCGGGGTGTGGCTGCAAGTCCAGGCTGGCCAAGATCTTGCGGTCATCGCCTGATTGTCGCGAGGCGCGGATGATGCAGCGGTCCAGCGGCTGTGGCGGCAAGCTGGGCAACACGCTGCGGAAGCGATACGTCTCCACCTGCCAGCCGGCTGATCGAAGCTTGTCGGCATAGTGGGCGGCAGACGTGCGGGGGGCATTGCCTACGCCGAGATCGCCGTAGCCAGTCTCGGGTTGGCTCGGTGTAGGTCCGAACCACGCTTTGACCCGCAATTCGGCGTTGTCTGGCACCAGAGCCCAGTCCGGCCACGGTGCCTTGGGGCCGAGCAGTGCCTGCTGTGCAGTGCCGTCGTGATTGACGTAGGCGACCGGTGCGGCGCTGAACTCCATGGCGACGAGCGACCAGAACACGGGGCTCATCAGCGCCACGGGGAACGCCAGAGCGAGAAACAGCAGAAAGCCGCGCATACAACGTTACTCCTCCTCGCCGGGCTGGCGCGCCTGCAGCAGCATAGCCTTCGTCAGTTGCTTCATCGTCAACTGGTGCCACTGCAATGACGGGCGCGGCGAAAGCAGCACTGGCAATGGTGGGACCGCCGCGCTATTGAGGCGGAAAATTCCGCTACGCGAGGGATACCAGCAATGAACATCCACGAGTATCAGGCCAAGGAACTCTATCGCCAGTATGGCGTGCCGACGCCGCAAGGCGTCCCGGTGTTCTCGGCGGCTGAGGCTGTGGACGCGGCGAAGAAGCTGCCGGGCCCGGTGTGGGTGGTGAAGGCGCAGATCCACGCCGGCGGGCGCGGCAAGGGCAAGTTCAAGGAAGCGGCAGCCGGCGACAAAGGCGGCGTCAGGCTGGCGAAGTCGATTGACGAGGTGAAGACGTTCGCCGAGCAAATGTTGGGCAACACGCTGGTCACCGTGCAGACCGGCGAGGCGGGGCGCGCCGTGCGACGGCTTTACGTGGAGGACGGCAGCCAGATCGAGCGCGAGCTTTACCTGTCGGCGCTGGTCGACCGGACGTCGTCGCGCGTCGCGTTCATCGCCAGCCAGGCCGGCGGCATGGACATCGAGCAGGTGGCGCACGACACGCCGGAGAAGATCGTGACGATCAGCATCGATCCGGCATCGGGCTACTCGCAGTTCCACGGCCGGCGGATTGCGTTCGCGCTGGGGCTCCAAGGCGACCAGATCAAGCAGTGCGTGGCGATGATCGGCAACCTCTACCGGATGGTGGTCGAAAAGGACATGAGCCTGCTGGAGGTCAATCCGCTGGTCGTCACCAAGGACGGCAAGCTGGTTGCACTCGACGGCAAGATGGACTTCGATTCCAACGCGCTGTTCCGGCACAAGGATATCGTGGAGCTGCGCGATCTCGACGAGGAGGACGCCAAGGAGATCGAGGCCTCGAAGTTCGACCTCAGCTATATCACGCTGGACGGCACCATCGGCTGCATGGTGAACGGCGCAGGCCTCGCGATGGCGACGATGGACATCATCAAGCTGTACGGCGAGGAGCCGGCCAACTTCCTCGATGTCGGTGGCGGTGCCTCGAAGGAGAAGGTGACGGCGGCATTCAAGATCATCACCGCGGACCCGAACGTAAAGGGCATCCTGGTGAACATTTTCGGCGGCATCATGCGCTGCGACATCATCGCGGAGGGCGTGATCGCGGCGGTGAAGGAGGTCGGCCTCAATGTTCCGCTGGTGGTGCGCCTGGAGGGTACCAACGTCGACCTCGGCAAGAAGATCATCAACGAGAGCGGGCTTGCCGTGGTGGCTGCCGACGATCTCGCCGATGCTGCCAAGAAGATCACCGAGGCGGTGAAGAAGGCTGGGTGAGGCGCAAGTGTGGCGTCGCGCGTCGGGTGGGGGAAGGTAGAGTGCAGACTGTCCGGATCATGCTTTTGCAGTCTCATCCCTGCATGAGGATGCCGGAGCCGACGCGGTACAGCAGGCCGCGGTGCCTGGCGCTACTCCTCATTCGAATCGGCCGTTTGACGCACTTGATCATAAGGGCATTCTGGCCCACAACCTGCCGGACAACGCAAAGGGCGCATTAGGGCATGGCTATCCTCGTCGACAAGAACACCAAGGTCATCTGCCAGGGCATTACAGGCAGCCAGGGTACGTTCCATACAACTCAGGCAATTGATTACGGTACAAAGGTCGTAGGCGGCGTGACGCCCGGTAAGGGTGGCAGCAAGCACCCTGATGCAGCGCTGGCGGACGTTCCGATCTTCAACACCGTGCTGGAGGCCAAGGAAAAGACCGGAGCAACGGCGACCTCGATTTACGTCCCGCCGCCGTTCGCCGCGGATGCCATCCTGGAGGCGATCGACGCGGAAATCCCACTCATCGTGTGCATCACAGAGGGTATCCCGGTGCTGGACATGGTGAAAGTGAAGCGCGCCCTGCAGGGGTCGTGGTCGCGGCTGATCGGTCCTAATTGCCCAGGCGTGCTTACTCCGGAGGCCTGCAAGATCGGCATCATGCCGGCCAACATCTTCAAGAAGGGCACCGTCGGCATCGTGTCGCGGTCGGGCACGCTGACCTATGAAGCGGTGAAGCAGACGACGGACGCGGGGCTCGGACAGTCTACCGCGGTGGGAATCGGCGGCGACCCGGTGAAGGGTACCGAGTTCATCGACGTGCTGGAGATGTTCCTTGCCGACCCGGATACGCATTCGATCATCATGATTGGGGAGATCGGCGGCTCGGCCGAAGAGGACGCGGCCGATTTCATCAAGCGTGAGGCGGCAAAGGGGCGGAAGAAGCCGATGGCAGGCTTCATTGCGGGCGCGACGGCGCCGCCGGGACGTCGCATGGGGCATGCCGGAGCCATCATTTCGGGCGGTAAAGGCAAGGCCGAAGACAAGATCGAGGCGATGCGCTCAGCCGGCATCGCGATCGCCGACAGCCCCGCTTCGCTGGGTACAACGCTGTCGAAGGTCTTAAAAGGGTGAGCGTTGTGCACTAGATGTTGCCGGGAGGTCCGATATTGACACTCGACGGGTGCCGGCAATCGTTCCGACGTAGGTAAGCATCGCCGGCGGGTGTCGTCTCGTGTTCGTGTCGATTACTTTCAGCTCGAACCAAGCAAGGGCGCTTCGGAGATGTCCCGTCAACCCAAGAACGATGCTTTCGCTCAGACCTCTTTTCTGCACGGCGTGAATGCCGCCTATGTGGAAGAGATGCAGGCGCTTTACGAGCAGAATCCTGGCGCGGTGAGCGATGAGTGGCGGCTGTTTTTCCAAAGCCTCGGCGAGACCGGACGCGCAGCGGGTCGCGAGGATGGCAACGGCGCATCACACGGGCCATCGCATGGACCTTCCTGGGGGCGTCCACTGGCGGAAATCGAGGCTGCCGGCAATGCGGAGCTGCTGGGGGCATTGACAGGCGACTATCAGGGCGCCGAGCGACAAATTCGAGAGAAAATCCAGGCCCGGGCGCACGCTGGCGGCTACGAGCTGTCGATGGCTGCAGGTTTGCGGGCGACGCAGGATTCGATCCGGGCGCTGATGCTGATACGTGCCTATCGCGTGATGGGGCATCTGGCCGCTGACCTCGACCCACTCGAGTTGGCGGAGCGCAAGGTTCACAAGGAACTCAAGCCAGATACCTACGGCTTCACGGAGGCGGATCTCGACAGGCCTGTCTTCATTGACAAGGTGCTGGGGCTGGAAACGGCGACGGTGAGGCAGATCCTGCGCATCCTGAGGCGCACCTACTGCCGGCATATCGGCGTGGAGTTCATGCATATCACGTCGCCGGCGCAGAAGGCGTGGCTGCAGCAGCGGATCGAAGGCGAGGAAAAAGACATCCGGTTTACGCCGGAGGGCCGGCGGGCGATCCTCAACAAGTTGATCGAGGCCGAAACCTACGAGGTGTTCTGTCACACGAAATATACCGGCACGAAGAGATTCGGGCTCGAAGGCGGCGAGGCCATGGTGCCGGCGCTGGAGCAGATCATCAAGCGCGGCGGGCAGCTTGGCGTGAAGGATATCGTGATCGGCATGCCGCATCGTGGCCGGCTCAATGTGCTGGCGAACGTGATGTCGAAGCCGCATCGCGCCATCTTCAACGAATTCAAGGGCGGCTCATTCAAGCCCGACGAGGTGGAGGGCTCCGGTGATGTCAAATATCACCTGGGGGCATCCTCCGATCGCGAGTTCGACGGCAACAAAGTTCATCTGTCGCTGACCGCGAACCCGAGCCACCTGGAGATCGTGGACCCCGTGGTGCTGGGGAAGGTGCGGGCCAAGCAGGACCAGCATGGCTGTCCGCGCGATGATCGCACGCCGGTGCTGCCGCTGCTGATCCACGGCGATGCTGCTTTCGCAGGGCAAGGCGTCGTGGCGGAGTGCTTCGGGCTTTCAGGCTTGAGAGGGCATCGTACGGGCGGCTCCATCCACTTCATCGTCAACAATCAGATCGGGTTCACGACCAATCCGCGGTTCTCGCGCACTTCGCCATACTGCTCGGACGTGGCGAAGATGATCGAGGCGCCGATCTTCCACGTCAATGGAGACGATCCGGAAGCTGTCGTGCTATTGCGCCAAGGTGGCGATCGAGTTCCGGCAGAAGTTCCAGAAGCCGGTCGTGATCGATATGTTCTGCTATCGGCGGCATGGTCACAACGAGGGCGACGAGCCGGCGTTCACACAGCCGATCATGTATCGAAAGATCCGTGCGCATCCGACCACCGCTGAGATTTATTCGAAACGGCTGCTTGAGGAAGGCGTGGTTACGCCGCAAGAGGTCGAGGGCATGCGCAATACCTATCGCGCGGTGCTCGACGAGGAATTGAAGGCGGCAGACAGCTACAAGCCGAACAGAGCGGATTGGCTCGATGGCCGATGGGCCGGGCTTGGTTTTGCGGAGGATGACGCGCGGCGCGGCAATACCGGTTTCGATGTCGAACCGCTCAAGGAGATCGGGCGTCGGATCACGCTGGTTCCAAACGATTTCAATCCGCATCGGACGGTGCAGCGGCTGCTCGACCGGCGCCGGGAGATGATAGACACCGGCGTCGGGATCGACTGGGGCATGGCCGAGCATCTGGCTTTCGCCACGCTGCTCAAGGACGGATTTCCAGTGCGGCTGTCGGGCCAGGATGTCGAGCGGGGAACATTCTCGCCATCGCCATTCCGTGCTGTACGATCAGGATATCGGAGCGTCGCTACACGCCGCTGCGCTACGTCTCACCGGACCAGGGACGGTTCGAGGTGATCAACTCCATGCTGTCGGAAGAGGCCGTGCTGGGGTTCGAGTACGGCTACTCCCTGACCGAGCCGATGGCGCTTGTCATCTGGGAGGCGCAGTTCGGCGATTTCGCCAACGGGGCGCAGGTGGTGATCGACCAGTTCATCTCCTCAGGCGAGCGCAAGTGGCTCAGAATGTCGGGCCTCGTCATGCTGCTGCCGCACGGATACGAGGGGCAGGGGCCGGAGCATTCCTCTGCTCGCATCGAGCGCTTTCTGCAGCTCTCGGCGGAGGACAACTGGCAGATCGCAAATTGCACCACGCCGGCCAACTACTTCCATATCCTGAGGCGGCAGGTGCATCGAAATTTCCGCAAGCCGCTGGTGCTGTTCACACCGAAGTCGCTGCTGCGTCATCGGCGTGTGATCTCGCAGATCGAGGAGTTCCTGCCCGGCGAATTGTTCCATCGGCTGTTGTGGGATCATGCCGACGCACGGCATATCGGCGAGGGCGTGGAGGTCAAACTCAAGCCCGATCGTGAGATCAGGCGCGTCGTCCTGTGCTCCGGCAAGGTCTACTATGATTTGCTGGATGCCCGCGAAGCGGCTGGGATCGACGACGTCTACCTGTTGCGGCTGGAGCAACTCTATCCGTTTCCTGCACGGTCGTTGTTGCAGGAACTCGGCCGGTTTTCGCATGCGGAGCTGGTCTGGTGCCAGGAAGAGCCGCGCAATATGGGGGCGTGGACCTACATCGAGCCGAATTTGGAATGGGTTCTTGAGCATCTGGAGGCGAGATACCGGCGTGCCAGATATGCCGGTCGCCCAGCGGCAGCATCCACGGCCGCGGGACAGGCATCTCGGCATGCCAAGGAGCAGAAGGCACTTGTCGAGGAAGCGCTACGCTAGCAGCGGCGCCCCTCATTTCTGGGTCCAATCCCAATCCATAGGCCACGAACGAGAGATCGAACGGATCACGAGATGAGCATCGAGATCAAGGTGCCTACACTAGGTGAAAGCGTTGCCGAGGCGACGGTGGGCACCTGGTACAAAAAGGCGGGCGAGGCGGTTGCGGCAGATGAGCCGCTGTGCGAGCTCGAAACAGACAAGGTGGCCGTTGAGGTGCCTTCACCTGTTGCCGGCGTCTTGGCAGATATACTTGTGCCGCAGGGCGGTACGGTGACGCCAGGGACGGTCATAGGAACTCGTCAAGGAAGGTGGCGCGGCGACTGCAACAGGTGAGCCGGCAATGGCGAAAAACGCCGCTACCACGCCACCGCCTCCGGTGTCCGCGGCAGCCGCGCCTGGAGCAGGTGCGGGCAGTGGCTCCGCGATGCCGCCGTCGCCTGCGGCGCGAAAGATCCTGGAGGAGAAGGGCGTCGATGCCGCCTCCGTCGAGGGGTCCGGCAGGCGCGGGCAGGTTCTGAAAGGGGACGCGCTGGCGGCTCAGGCGGGGGAGCAGGCGCCGCCGCAGAGACAAGTTCAGCCGGCGCAGGCAGCACAGAGCTTCACGTCCGGACTAACCGTACCAGCGCCATTGGCGGCGGCCGGCATGCGGGCGCCTTCGCCAGTCAGCGATGCCGTGCGGGAAGAGCGCATGCCGATGTCACGGTTGCGGCTGACAATCGCGCGGCGACTGAAGGAAGCCCAGAATACGGCTGCGATGCTGACGACGTACAACGACGTCGATATGAGCGCGGTCATGAAGCTCAGGTCGGAATACAAGGATCTGTTCGAGCGGCGGCACGGAGTGAAGCTCGGGTTCATGAGCTTCTTCGTGAAGGCCTGCATCCAGGCCCTGCGCGAGATTCCGGCCGTGAACGCGGAAATCGACGGGACAGATATCGTCTATAAGAACTATTACCACGTCGGCGTCGCGGTGGGCACGGACAGAGGTCTGGTGGTGCCGGTGATACGCGAGGCAGACCGGATGGGCCTGGCCGAGATCGAGCAGGCGATTTCGGACTACGCGCGGCGGGCGCGGGATGGCAAGCTGGCTATCGAGGATATGCAGGGCGGTACGTTCACCATCTCCAACGGCGGTGTCTACGGGTCGCTGATGTCGATGCCGATCCTCAATGTGCCGCAGTCCGGCATTCTAGGCATGCACAAAATCGAGGAGAGGCCGGTGGCACGGGCCGGTCAGGTGGTGATCCGGCCGATGATGTATCTGGCGCTGTCGTATGATCACCGGATCGTGGACGGCAAAGAGGCCGTGACCTTTCTGGTGCGTGTGAAAGAGTGCCTGGAAGATCCGCAAAGGTTCGTGCTGGAGCTTTGACCCGCAAAGAAAAATGCCGCCCAGCCTGATAGCCGAGCGGCACGCCGCATTGGAATGATACAGGCTGCTGAGGGTCGGCTTGGGGGGATGCCGGGTCAGCCTTTTTCTTCGTTCGACGTGGGTCGGTTGTCGCGCTTCGGCTCGATGGGAGCAATGTCGCGAAATGGAAAATCTTCTGTTGCAAAAGTGAAATAATGCCGTTGTTACTTGGGGCGGCGACTGACATGGAGCGGAAGGTGCGCGAGAACATCGTGTAAAATCAATTTGTTCGTGCACCGCTGATTCGGCGTGCCATGTGTTGCAGCGCGACGCGCACGGCCGTGTCAGATCTTCGTGGTTCTCTAGTTCTCCACAGAATTTTTGTGGAATGGCGGGAATTGATCGGCACTCTGGCAACTCTGGCGGGGGGCTATGGGTGGGGAAGGATGGAAGGTTCAAGCTCTACATGACCCAGTTCGATCTCATCGTTATCGGCACCGGTCCGGGTGGCTACGTGTGCGCCATTCGCGCGGCGCAGCTCGGGATGAAGGTGGCCGTGGTCGAGAAGCGCGCGACGCATGGCGGGACTTGCCTCAACGTCGGATGCATCCCGTCCAAGGCGTTGCTGCATGCCTCGGAGCTGTACGAGGAAGCGGGGCACGGATTCGCGGGGATGGGCATCAAGGTGCAGCCCGAGCTCGATCTGGGGCGGATGCTGGCGTTCAAGGACGAGGGGGTGAAAGGCAATGTCGATGGTGTCGCCTACCTGTTGAAAAAGAACAAGATCGATCACTTCCACGGGACGGGCCGGGTGCTGGGCACAGGTCAGGTGGAGGTGACGTTCATCAACGGCGAGAGAAAGCCGCTGGAGGCGAAGGCGATCGTCATTGCCACGGGGTCCGACATTGCGCGGCTGCCGGGCATCGAGATCGACGAGAGAACGATCGTTTCATCGACCGGCGCCCTGTCGCTGACGTCGGTGCCGAAGCGGTTGCTGGTGATCGGAGCAGGCGTGATCGGGCTGGAGCTTGGCTCGGTGTGGCGGCGACTGGGCGCGCAAGTGGAGGTGGTGGAATTCCTCGATCGCATCCTGCCCGGCATGGATGCGGAGGTTGCACGGCAGTTTCAGCGCATCCTGGAGAAGCAGGGCATGGGCTTCAAGCTCGGACACAAAGTCACCGGGGTTTCCGCGCTGGGCGGGAACGGGCATTCGGTGACGATCGAGCCGGCCAAAGGTGGTGCGGTGGAAACGGTGGAGGCAGATGTCGTGCTCGTCTGCATCGGGCGTGTGCCGTTTACCGAAGGGCTCGGTGCGGCGGAGGCGGGCATCGCGCTCGACGAGCGCAAGCGGATCAAGGTCGATGCACATTTCCAGACCAGCGTGCCGGGCGTCTATGCGATCGGGGACGTGATCACGGGACCGATGCTGGCGCACAAGGCGGAGGACGAGGGCGTCGCGGTGGCCGAGATCCTGGCGGGGCAGGCAGGGCACGTGAACTTCGATGTGATTCCGAGCGTCGTCTATACGTTCCCGGAAGTTGCTTCGGTTGGCAAGACCGAGGAAGAGCTGCAGGCTGCGGGTGTCGCCTATACGAGCGGCAAGTTTCCGTTCACGGCGAATGGTCGGGCGAAAGTGAACCGCACGACCGATGGATTTGTGAAAATTCTGGCGGATAGCGCAACGGACAGGGTGCTGGGTGTGCACATGATCGGCCCGCATGTCGGTGAGATGATCGCGGAGGCGGCGGTGCTGATGGAATTCGGCGGTTCGGCGGAAGATCTGGCGCGCACCTGCCATGCGCATCCGACGTTGACGGAGGCGGTGAAGGAGGCGGCGCTCAGCGTGGCCAAGCGCGCGGTGCATATGTGAGACAAGGCAGCGCCCAAGGCTGGATCGTTGTTGTGGCGCTGTTCATGGTGCTCGCTGTCGGGGTCACCGCGCGAAACTCCATCGGCCTGATGATGCCGGTGTGGAAGGACGAGCTGGGCTGGAGCTATGGCCTGGTGTCGAGCGCGGCTGCGGTGATGATGCTGACCATGGCGATATGCGCGCCGGTTGGCGGACTGCTGCTCGATCGGTTCGGGCCGCGCGGCGTGTTCGCAATAGCGATGACGCTGATCGCGGTCGTGTTCGGGCTGTGCGCGCTGATGACCGAGAGCTGGCAGCTGATGGTGCTGTTCGGCGTGCTCGGCGGGGCGGGGTTCGCGGTGATCTCGCCCTCGCTCGTCTCGACGACAGTTGTGCGGTATTTCGACAGCCGGATCGGGCTGGCAACAAGCGTGGCGTCCTCCGGCTCGACTGGAGGGCAGCTGGCACTGATGCCGCTGCTTGGCGTACTGGTGGTGTGGATCGGCTGGCGGGCCTCATTCGTGGCGGTAGCGGTGGCCATGCTGGTTTTGATGGTCGGCCTGCTCATGGTGCTGAGAGATGCGCCGGCGCGACCGCGAGCTGCGGGCAAGAGCGAGCCGGAGAGACTGGGCGAAACGCTCAGGCATCTGAGGAGCAACAGGACGTTCTGGCTGCTGGCCGGTGGTTTCTTCATCTGTGGGTTCACCACGGCGGGTGTCATCAAGATCCACCTTATCCCCTATGCGGTGGCGTGCGGGTTTCCGCCGCTGCAGAGCGCGGCGGCATACGGCGTGCTGTCGCTGTTCAGCCTGATCGGGATGATCGCCTACGGCCACCTATCGGACCGCTTCAACCGCCCGATGCTGCTGGCCTCGATCTATCTCCTGCGGGCCCTGACGTTCATTATGCTGATGCAGATCGCCGGGAACCTGCCGCTGCTCTATATCTTCGCGGTGTTGTTCGGTATCTTCGACTACGCGACGTTCCCGATCGTGGCGAGCCTGGTGGCAACCCACATCGGACGGCACATCATGGGCGTGTCGATGGGGCTGATCTTTGCCGGGCACTCGCTGGGCGGGGCGCTGGGCTCGTTCCTGGGCGGCTACCTGTTCGATCTGTCGGGGCGATACGACTGGGTGTGGGTGATCTCGCTGGCGCTGGCGACAATGGCGGGCGTGCTATCGCTGTTCATCCGCGAGAACCGGACGCCGGAAGGGGTGGTTGCGGCGGGCCAGCCGGCTGCGGCCTGAGCGGAGGTTGCCGGTTGCAGGCTGCGATCAGACGACCTCGCCCCACAGATCATATTCATCGGAGACGGTGATGCGGGCTCGCACCAGGTCGCCGGGGCGCAGGTGGGTGGCGCCATTGAGGAAGACGCAGCCGTCGATCTCCGGAGCATCCCAGGCAGAGCGGGCGATGGCGCCTTCCTCGTCGACCTCGTCGACCAGGACCGGGATCTCCTGACCGCGTCGTTCGGCTAGAACGTAGCTGGAGACGGCGCGCTGGGTCGCCATCAAGGCATGCCATCGCTGCTCCTTGACTTCGTCGGGGACGTGGCCGGGCAACTTGTTGGAG
This sequence comes from uncultured Alphaproteobacteria bacterium, assembly GCA_963825625.1. GTDB lineage: Bacteria > Pseudomonadota > Alphaproteobacteria > Rhizobiales > Hyphomicrobiaceae > CAMDPA01. The sequence continues at coordinate 151,990 of CAWGUF010000011.1, forward strand.
CCGGCGCCCTCGACGTCCTCGTATTTGAAGCAGCCGACGCGGGTGAGCCGCGCTTCCTGGATCCAGTCGAGCAGGTGAGCGAAGTCGTCGTCGGTCTCGCCGGGGAAGCCGACGATGAAAGTGGAGCGGATGGCGAGGTCGGGGCAGATCTCGCGCCACTTATGAATGCGCTCAAGCGTCTTTGCTCCGGCCGCGGGGCGTCGCATGGCCTTGAGCACCGAGGGCGAGGAATGCTGGAACGGGATGTCGAGGTAGGGCAGTATCTTGCCCTCCGCCATCAGAGGAATAACCTCGTCGACGTGCGGGTAAGGGTAGACGTAGTGCAGGCGGACCCAGGCGCCGAGAGAGCCGAGCGCTGCGCTGAGCTCGTAGAAGCGAGCCTTGAGGCTGTTTCGTTTCCAGGTGCTTTCCGCATACTTGAGATCCAGACCGTAGGCGCTGGTATCCTGGCTGATGACCAGCAGTTCCTTGACGCCAGCTGAGACGAGGCGCTCGGCCTCGGCCATGACGTGGGCGGCCGGCCGGCTGGCCAGGCGGCCGCGCATGGACGGTATTATGCAGAAGCTGCACTTGTTGTTGCAGCCTTCGGAGATCTTCAAATAGGCATAGTGGCGCGGGGTGAGGCGCAAGCCTTCGGGCGGGACCAGGTCGAGGTATGGATCGTGCAGGGGCGGGGCGGCGTCATGAACGGCTCGCACGACCTGTTCGTATTGATGAGGGCCGGTGACGGCGAGTACGTCGGGGTGGGCGGTACGTATACGGTCTGCCTCAACGCCAAGACAGCCGGTCACGATGACACGGCCATTCTCGGCAATGGCTTCGCCGATTGCATCGAGGCTTTCGGCCTTGGCGGAATCAAGGAAGCCGCAGGTGTTGACGACGACAACGTCGGCTGACTTGTACTCGGGCGCGATTTCGTAGCCCTCGGAACGAAGGCGCGTGATGATGCGCTCAGAATCAACAAGCGCCTTGGGGCAGCCGAGCGAGACGAAGCCGACTTTCGGGATTTTCGGGCGTGGCTTGGCAGCGCGGCGCGTTTTCGCGGCCGGTGCTGCGTCTTTGGTGCTGGCCTTGTTGCGAGCGGCAGTCTTCGACGCGGGGGTCGATTGTCGTTTCTTTGTCGGCATGGGGTGGCTTGTAGCGGGTGTAAAAGAGGACAGCCACCATTTTCCTGGCCGAATGGGCGAAGACCGGTTGTCCGCATCCGGCCGTTGGCGGCTGTCCCTGTTTCTCGATTTCTGTTTCTTGGCCGTTTCATGGCCGGTGCTGGCCGGTCGTCACCTCACTTTGAACACCAGCTTGCCGCGGAAGTGGCGGCCTTCGCTGATGGCTTGGGCCTGGCGCGCCTCGGACAATGGGAACGTGCGGATCTCCGGGCTCTTGATGGCGCCGGAGGTGACGAGTTGGGAGATGCGCTCCAGATGCGGCCTGTCGCGGGTGACGTTGGGGCGCAGTGAGTTTACATCGGAGCGAGGCGGGGTAGGCGCCTTGGTGCCAGAGGCGATGAAGGCGGCGCGGCCGCCCGGTTTCAGAACGTCGAACGACTTCATGGCGACGTCGCCGCCGACGGTCTCGAATACACAGTCGATGCCGGAGAGGACTTTGGAGAAGTCCTCCTTGGTGTAATCGATGACCCGGTCGGCGCCGAGACCCTTCACATAGTCGATATTCCTGGCCGATGTCGTGGTGACGACGCGTGCGCCCAGATGCTTGGCGAGTTGGATGGCGAAACTGGCTACGCCGCCGGCCCCGCCCTGGATGAGGATGGTCTCGCCTGACTGCAGCTTCAGCGTATCCTCAACCGAGATCAGCGCGGTGAGGCCGATCAGCGAGACTGCAGCGGCCTCGACGTGGCTCAGCCCGGCGGGCTTGGGGGCACACAACGCTGCCTTCATGGCGAGCTTTTCGGCATACGCGGCTTCCTGGCCGACATCGCAGACGCCGAACACCTCGTCGCCGATCTTGAGATCGGTCACGCCTTGGCCCAATGCCGCGACAACGCCGGAGAAGTCACGGCCGATGCCGGATGGCAACTTCACGTGCGCATAGGTGCCGCCTAGCCGGACTTTATAGTCGGCGCCGTTAACGCTGGCAGCGTGAACGTCGAGGATGACCTCGCCCGGGCCGGCGACCGGATCGGGACGGTCGCCGTACATGAGATTGTCCAGTCCACCATATTCCTCGACGTAGACGGCTTTCATTCTCTTGTTCCCTTTGAGCGTGTGTGGTGCCGGCGCTGCTGCATGCCTGTGAAGGCTGCGACAGGCCGGGCAGGTGATGGGCGGGCAGTTGGCGCGATCGTGGCATCGCGGCGGGCTTTTGGCAATTTTGGCTGCGAACGTCGTTGCCAGTAGAGCGGTTGCGCACTCATAATGCAATTGATCGGCATAAAGCCAGCGCAACAACGGAGGAAACGCAGGATGGCGGCTAACAGATTGGGAAGATCGGCCTCGGGCGTCGTAGCGTCCACGGCGGTTGCGGGACTGCTGGTGTCAGCAGGTGGCGGCGTTGCAATGGCCGATCCGGTCGCGGATTTCTACAAGGGCAAGACGCTGACGCTCTACGTGGGATTCGGTGCCGGTGGGGGCTACGACACGACAGCCCGGCTGTTCGTCCGCCATTTCGGCAAGCACATTCCCGGCAATCCGACGGTTGTCGTTTCCAATATGTCTGGTGCGGGAAGCATGCGGGCTATCAACTATCTCTACAATGCGGCCGCAAAGGACGGCTCCGCTTTGGCCATGTTCTCGGCGCCGATTCTGCTGGAACCGCTGTTCGGCAACAAGAACGCCCAATTCGAGGCCGGGAAGTTCGGCTATCTCGGCAGTGTTCATACGGACATAAACTCTTGCGGGGTGTGGAAGGGCGCCGGCGCCGGCATCAAGACGTTCGAGGACCTGCTGAAATCGAAGAAGACCGTCGTCTTCGGTGCGATCTCGCCGGAGAACACGACGTCGCGATATCCGACCTACCTGAAGAAGGTGTTCAATGCACCGGTCAAGGTCGTCAACGGCTACAAGGGAACGAAGGCGATCAATCTGGCCATGCAAAAGGGAGAGGCCGACGCGAGCTGCGGAATGTTCAAATCCTCCGTACTCGGGCCATTCCGCCGGGACTTCGAGTCAGGTGATCTGAAGATCATTTTCCAGACCTCATTCGAAGAGAAAGTGCAGACGTTTGGAGATGCCAAGTCGATCGGCGAATTGATCGCCGGCAAGGGTGACGAGATGCGCCAGATTGCGGAGCTCGTATTCAGACCAGCCGAGATCACGCGCCCGATTGCTGCACCTCCTGGCGTGCCGGCAGCGCGATTGGCTGCGCTACGGGCTGCGTTCGACGCGACGATGAAAGATCCGGGTATGATCGAGGATGGCAAGCGCATCACTGTGAACTTCAAGCCGATGACGGGTGATCGCGTCGATAAAATCGTGCGTGGCTTCTACAAGGCATCGCCCGAAATGGCGAAGAAGGCGCAGGAAGCCAGCAACGAGGCCAAATAGCGCGGGCGGTTTTCGCTGCTCTCGACTCCGGTTAGTAGTTGGGCATCGGGCGTTGCATTCCGGCAGGAGCGTGCAAGCTGATGTCCAATCCCTTGATGTGGTTCATCGAAATCTGGTTGAGGCGCTATCGCAGACGCGCGGCGGGTGATGCTCCCGAGGCTGCGGCAGGTCAGGCAAAGCCGGCGGTCGTCATCACGGGGGCGTCGGAGGGGATCGGGCTGGCTTTAGCCAACCGTTTCGCCGCGGCGGAGTATACCGTGGTGATGGTCGCGCGGACTGCCGGGCGGCTCGAGGCTGCGGCGCGGGAGGTTTGCCGGCATCATGGCGAGGGCAGGGGGATTGCCCTGCCGCTGGACGTTACAGCGCCGGACGCGGTGCAGCGGATCGATAGCTGGCTCAACGAGCGGGGGTTGTTCGCCGATGTGCTCGTCAATAATGCGGGCATGGGCCTCAGCGGCGGCTTTGCCGGCCACGACACGGTCGCCATCACCGAGCTCATCGATCTCAATGTCCGGGCCGTCAGCGTGCTCTGCCGGCACTACCTACCGGGGATGTTGAAGCGAGGGCGAGGGGGCATTATCAACGTGGCCTCGCTGGCAGGGTTTGCGCCGGGTCCCTACCAGGGCATGTATTATGCCAGCAAAGCGTTCGTGATCTCGCTGACCAGGTCCATCGGATGGGAAACTCGAGGACAGGGGGTGCGGGTCTGTGTGGTCGTGCCCGGTCCGGTCAACACGCGGTTCCACGAGAAAATGGGAGCGGAGCTTTCGACCTATCGGCAGGTCATGCCGGGGGCCAGCGCGGAGGCGGTTGCACGGAGCGCCTTTCGGGGATTCCGGCTGGGGCTCGGTGTGGTCTATCCGGGGGTCGCAACACCGGTTCTGGCACTGGCAATGCGGCTGCTGCCGGGTATATTCCTGTTTCCCGTAATCGGGCTTCTGCTGAGGCCACGGAGCGAGAAGGATGCTTGGCGCTGAAACCGATCGGGACAGGGATGGGGCGCAGGAGGGACGCGGGGCGATGACCAGGTCCGCCGACGGGAGGCCCGTCCTCATCATAATGCACCAGGAACACTCGACTTCCGGACACATCGGCCATCTGTTGAGCGCCCGTGGCGTGCAGATGGATATCCGCCGGCCCCGGTTCGGCGAACAATTGCCCAAGACGCTTGCCGGGCATGCCGGGGCCGTCGTGTTCGGCGGTCCGATGAGCGCCAATGATGACGAGGACTACATCCATCAGGAGCGCCGGCTGATCACGCTTGCCCTGAAAGAAGAGCGGCCGCTGATCGGGGTTTGTCTTGGTGGCCAGCTGATGGCGATGGAGCTGGGTGCCAAGGTGTGGTTCGACGACGAGGGGCGGGTCGAGATCGGGTACCACGACGTGGAGCACAGTCCGGCACTGGCGGGCGAGACGGAGGTCGAGGCAAGCTGGCCAACCCGCTTTTATCAATGGCACCGGGAAGGGTTCGACCTACCGACAGGGGCTGTGCAACTCGTTGGCGCGCGGGGGCCGTTCCCGTGCCAGGCGTTCCGGTACGGTCCAGCCGCTTACGCCTTCCAGTTCCATCCGGAGATCACGCACGCGATGGTGGCGCGCTGGAGCCGCAACGAAGCGCGGCTGGCCTTACCGGGCGCGCAACCTCGGCCTGAACAAATGGCCGACCACATCTCACACGGACCAGGCGTGCGGCATTGGCTCGATCGGTTCCTGGGCAGATGGCTGGCGCTCAATGGAAACGACGAATCGCGAAATGAATCGCGCGTTTGCAATTCCGCAACAGTTCAAGTGTAATTGTGGGGTGGCGGGAAGCTCAAGTAGCGCGTATTCCGGCACAGGTAGCGCGGCGGCCAGTCCATTTGTTTCGAGTTGGACATCGCGCCGTCGCGCACCCCCTCTCCCGATCCGGCCAGATTCTCCTTCGATCGTGCGGCAACGGCGCCGATTTTCGCGGTCTGCCGTCATGGCGTGCGCTCGCGGGTGTAGCGAAATAGATCGGCCCTGACCGTCGCTCGTCCCGAAATCGGATCGTCCGGTCTGTGCCCAGCGGCCAGGTCTGTTATTTCAGCTCGTCACAATCCAGCACTGCGCTGACGAGGGCGGGCCTTGCCTTCCGATACCCGATGTCTGGTCGCCTCGCGACAGTTGTTTGCCGTTTGTTGAGGCTTCGGGCCATTTGCGCGACGATACGCAGCTGCCTGGCGTGAGGCTTGCGATCCGCCTCATATCGGCCCACCGAAAGTTCGACTCTTTCCGGGCGGTGGTGGGCCGGTATCATTTTTTCTTTGCGCGCAGCCGCCACACCAACTCTGCGCGCAGATACCTGCAAACCTCAGGTTTTCCGGTATCGTAGCGCACGAGCCAGGGGAAAAACGCACTATGGGAAGCGAAATTTTTCAGTCTTTCGACCGCACGATGCGGCGCATCTATTGGTCACAGCTGATTGATGACCAGATGAGGGCTGCGCACCGGGTGAGCATTAGAGCTTCACTTGTCATCAGTCCCCACACGGGCTTGTCCATCCTCGCGGAGGGCAAGCGGGAGCTTGATGACGTTCAGGATGACCTGCGGCGAAGAGCAGTTGCAGGAGCTGATCCGATGCCTGCAGTCGGCGGGTTTGCCATCCCCTGACGGATGCGAGCGCGGCGCTATCTTACCAGCAGTAGCGGGCATTCCAGGGCTTCAGCGAGAGGCTTGAGATTGCCTTCGGTAGGCACGAGCACGCCGCCGAATTCGCCTATGATAAGACCAGGCTGAAGCCGGCGTAGCGCTTCGGCAGAGGCAGCGAAGGAATTTCTTGAGCAGTCGTGCGTGAATACTGCGACGTCGGAACGATCTTCCAGCGCCAAGCGTGCGGCGCTCTCCAACTCAGACAGCGCTTCCGGGCCTTCTGCGGTCATGAACAACGCAATCTGGCCATTTTCTGCAGAGGCCAGCCGATCGGCTGCAGAGAGCATGGCAGAGAGCGTCTCGGCCCGCTCAAGCACGATAACAATGCGACCGGAGGCGCGCTTGGAAAACGGGCCGACGAGAAGCACGCCTGTGGCGTCGGTGACTTTCTCGAACAGCGATTTTAGCGGTGGGCAGGCAGGTGAGGTGAACGGCTCGGCCAGGACAACCACATTCCAGGGGCCGTGCTCGGAGCAGGCTGTGGCTATTGCCGAGAGAGGATCGCAGCGCATCACGCGCGGCTTGAAAGGTACCTCGGCGGTCATTGCGATGGAGGCGATACGGCTGTGGAACTCGGCAGAGGTGTAGCGGAAATGCCGTTCGATCTGCGTTGCCGTCAGCGTACGCCGGCTGCGTCCGGTCAGCGAGATCTCCCGCACAAAGGGAAAATTCGTCAATTCCAAGAGCTGCTCGTCCTCGACGTAGAGGCTTTCAATCTCCGACTGAAAGGCGCGGGCGATCCAGACGGCTGCCTCGATCGCCGCGCTGTTGGGTGCTGACGAGCAGAGCTGCAACAGCACCCGGCCTTTCGATTCACCGGCTTGTGCGACGTGCATCATGACGTGAGTTTTCCGTTGTCGTCGTTACCGTTTCCCCGCCGCCCAAATGCCTTGGCGTGTTCTGCGAATGCCTGCAGCTTGTCCTCGACACGCCGGTTGATGGTGCCATCGGGGAAAACTCCATCGGAATTGCGCTCGCCCGCCTTGACCCCGGTCAGTATCTCGATGCCCTCATCGATGCTCGATACGGCATGGATCGAGAACTGGCCGGCTTGCACCGCATCGACAACGTCGGAGCGCAGCATCAAGTGCTGGACATTCGCCTTGGGGATCAGAACGCCCTGGCGACCGGTGAGCCCGCGTGCCTTGCAGACGTCGAAAAACCCTTCGATCTTTTCGTTGGCGCCACCAATAGGCTGGACCTCGCCCCATTGATTGACGGAGCCGGTGACAGCGAGGCCCTGCTGGATGGGGACCTCCGAGAGGGCAGACAACAGGGCATAGAGTTCCGTAGAGGAGGCGCTGTCGCCGTCGACGCCGCCATAGGACTGCTCGAACACCAGCGTGGCCGCCAATGCCAGCGGCACGTCCTGGGCGAAACGACCGGCCAGAAAACCCCAGAGGATCATGACGCCCTTGGAGTGCAGCGGTCCGCCGAGCTTGACCTCGCGCTCGATGTCGGTGACGCGGCCTTGGCCCATCCGCACCCGCGCGGTGATGCGCGTCGGCTTGCCGAACGCGAAGTCGCCGAGCTGCAGAACCGACAGGCCGTTGATCTGGCCGACCTTGGTGCCGTCCGTATCAATGAATACGATCTCGCGGTCGATCGTTTCCTGGGAGCGGTCGCGCAGGCGATCGGAGCGCTGGGTGTGCTCCTCGATGGCCGTCGAGACGTCCTCGCGTGTGATGATGGAGCGGCCTGCCTTGCCGGCCCAGTAGTCCGCTTCTCGTACGATGTCGGATATGCGGCCGACCTGGATCGACAGTTTTTCACGGTCGTCTGCAAGGCGGGCGCCCTCCTCAAGTACGCGGGCAACGCCGGCGGCATCGACGTGCTTCAGGTTGTGGGATTGGGCGATGGAGGCAATGACGCGGGAATAGTCGCGATAGTTCGCCTCGGAACGAGGGATGGTGTCGTCGAAGTCGGCCTGGACCTTGAACAGCCCAAGGAAATCCGGGTCGTGCTGAGAGAGCAGATAATACAGCTCACGGTCGCCGATCAGCACGACCTTGAGCTCGAGCGGAATGGGCTCGGGCTCGATGGTCTGGGTGGAGATGAGACCGGCGGATTCGGCGGGTTGCTCGATGCGGATCTGGCGCGTCTTCATCGCCCGCTTCAGTGCTTCGTAGGCGAATGGGGACAGCAGCAGCTTGCGGGCGTCGAGCAAGAGATAGCCGCCGTTGGCACGGTGCAGGGCGCCAGGCTTGATGAGCAGGAAGTCGGTGACCAGCGCGCCCATCTGAGCGATGTGCTCCACGCGGCCGATGAGGTTGGAATAGTTCGGATTGAGCTCTTCCTCGATCGGTGCGTTGGACCGCTCCTCGCCATTGGACACAATCACATTGATCATGTAGCGGCGGAAGCGTGGATCGCGTGAGGTGTCGACCGGCTGCTTGACGATCGCGCTTTCTTCTTCACTGGTGGCCAGGAAGATCGCGATGTTGCGGACGAGGTCGTTGTGCGCGGCGTCAAGATGGGCGCCTACCTCGGGGAGATCGGTGAATGCGGCCTTGACGTCGTCGAGCGCCTCGGTGACGGCTACGGTTGCGACTTCCTCATTCAGGTCCGACAGTCTTGAGCGACGCTGCTTGTCGGATTTGGGTACCTTCTCGAGGATTTCCTCCAGCTCTTTCTGAAGCGCTTCGATCTTGGCTTCCACGCCCTTGCGCATGTCCTCGGGGAGCGCATTGAACACCTCAGGCTTGACGATCTTGCCTTCGTGCATCGGGGCCATGGCAAAGCCGGTCGGCGTGCGCACGATGGCGATATTCTGAGATTGCGCCTTCTGGTTCAGCGCTTCGAAGGCTTCCTCCTGGCCGGCGCGGAACTCCTGGTCGATGGCGCGCCGGCGGGTCTGATAGTCCTCGCCCTCGAATATCGTAGGAACGGTTATGCGCAGTTCGTCGATCGCTGCGATCATCGCCTTGTTGAGTTGCTTGGCGCGGCCGCTGGGCATCTTGAGCGCGCGCGGCTTGTTGAAGTTCTCGAAATTGTTGACATAGACCCAGTCATGCGGGGCTGGCATCTCCTTGCTCTTTTCGCTGAGAAAGGCGCGCACCGCCGTTGTCTTGCCGGCCGCCGGGGGGCCCAGCACAAAGATGTTGAAGTCGTGTGCCGGCATGCCGGCGCCGAACTCGATCGCGCGCAACGCCCGTTCCTGGCCGATCAGGCCGGAGATCGGCTCGAGCTCGGCGGTCGTGGCGAAGCCTAACGCCTTGGGTTCGACCAAGCGGCGAAGCTCAGAGGGAGCGAGCGGCGCGTGAGTTGGGGCCGGCGTCAGTCCCGGTTGCAGGGCGCTGCCGCTGGCCGGCTTGTTGTCTTTTTGTGTGGTGTCCTCGCGTCCGCGCTTGAAAAACATGCTCTCTCCCTCTTCCTCGGACACACTGCCTCGCTGGCGGTCGGTGGACCTTGCCATGCCAGGCACTAAACGGGCCAGACAGTAAACGGGCAGGCTGTGTCGGGCAAATTATGGCGAAGGGGGAATTCTCACGCGGATTTGGCGAAGGGATGACATGGAGGCCGCGTTCAGGGGCGTGAAGAGCCGGTCGTGTGTCCCTGCGTTGCGGCGACAGGTTGTGACTGGCGATTTTCTGCGGCAGGTTTGTCGGCAAAACCGAGGGCGTGCCATGCCGGAGCCTGTTGAAATTCTGAGCGTGCCCGAGGACGGGCGCCAGTCGCCGCAGGCGGCGGCGATTGCGCGCGGGGTGCGGCGCCTGATGTGGTCGATGGGGTTTGCGACCGTGACGGAGCTGGTGCTGGCCAGCGGGCGGCGCGCGGACGTGGTCGGGGTGTCGGCGAAGGGCGAGATCTGGATCGTTGAGATCAAGTCGAGCGTTGCGGACTGGCGGGCGGATTCCAAGTGGCCGGAGTATCGCGATTACTGCGACCGGCTGCTGTTCGCGGTGGCGCGGGATTTTCCGGTGGAGCTGCTGCCCGACGATACCGGGCTGATGATTGCCGATCAGTATGGGGCCGATCTGGTGCGGGAAGCGCCTGTTACGCCGCTGGCAGGCGCCAGGCGCAAGGCGGTGACGCTGCGGTTCGCGCGGGCCGCGGCATGGCGGCTGCAGGCGCTGGCCGACCCGAATGCGATGGGGGTGGGGTCGTTTGGGTGATGGTGGTGGTGGGCGCAAAATTCGGGACAGCTCGATTTATGATTTGTGATGGTTGCGGTGATAGGGCTGCTGGACGACTAAATCGAGCTGTCCCGAATTTTGTCGAATTTTGTTTGTCGTGATACAGTTTCTGCATGACCAGGATGCAGGCCATAGACGCGATCAAGGCGAAGCTCGACGAAATGACCGACGAGCAGGTGCAGGCGCTTGCCGACATCGCGGAGGCCTACACCCGCGCGGTGGCGGTAGAGGATGACGCAACCAAGGCCGCAATCGCTGAGGGCGTGCGCCAGGCCAAGGCCGGCCAGCGTGTGTCCGCCGCCGAAGCCGACGCGCTCTTGAAGCGGCCATGGCGGTAGCCGTTACGCTGACGCCGCAGGCGGCCGCCGACATTGCTGGCATCCGTGAGTACCTCCTGACGCGTAATCCTGTGGCCGCGGATTCTGTCCGCAAGGCTATTGACGCCACGTTGACCCTGATCGGCGAGTTCTCGGGCGCAGGTCGCAATCGGCCGGAGCTCGAGGCCCGCTCGATCCCTGTGTCTCATTACCCCTACACCGTCTACTACCGGATCGAGGCCGACGAGGTGGTCATCGTATACGTGCGAGATGACCGCCGCAGGCCGCCGTCGGCTGGTGAAGTTTGACGGGTCAGACCTGCGGGGTCTGACCCCGGTAAGGCCGCTCGGGGGCAGATTCGAGGCGCGGAGTGCGTGGCATGATGGGTCCCGGTGACAAGCACCGGGATGACATCTGTTCGAGGCGCAACTTCAGTGCACAGCGTCTGCGCGAGTGTCCGTCGCGACGGATGGAGCTTGCGGTGCCATGGCGAGTTCTGAGGAGAGATGCCAGCCGAGTCCCCACTAGCCCGCCGCCCTAACCATCCAGCTCCGGATAGTGGCGGAAGACGCCGACGTTGTCGAAGGGCTGGCGGCGGGGGGAGGCGAGGTAGGCGGCGATGCGCGGGCGGGCGGCGACGCGGTCGTGCAGGGCGGCGACGCGCGGCACCGTGGGCTCCAGTGCAACCATCATGCGCGGGAAGCCGTGCCGGAGGCCGGCGACGATCTGGTAGAGGGAAAGGTCGGCATAGGTCAGCTGGTCGCCGACGAGCCAGCTGTCGCCCGCCTTGTTGCTCTCCATGATGCGATCGAAATAGCCGAGGAACTTCGGCGCGCGATTGGCGCGAAAGTCCTCCGTCTTGCGCAGCGCCTCAGCCTTCTGGTCCTCGTAATAGAGCATGTTCGCGATCGGATGATGCGTGTCGTGAATTTCCTTCACGAAGTCGGTCATCGTCAGCTGCAGCGAGTGGGTCCACAGGCGGCCGGCCTCGTCCCTGGGGGCGAGGCCGTGATGCTCGCCCAGGTACATCAGGATGTTGGCGACGTGGCTGATGACGAGATCGCCGGCGCGCAGGAAGGGCGGCGCGAAGGGCGGTGTGGCTAGGCGCGGGTCGGTCATCGCGTTCAGGATGAAGCCCCGGCTTTCCTCGGCAGGGACGGTGCCTGCCATTTCCACATACTCGACGCCTGCTTCCTCGAGACCGAGGCGAACGAACTCGCCGCGGCCCTGATGAATGCGGTGGTAGTAGAGCTCGTATGGCATCGGCTTGGCTCCTGCGATCATTCGTCGGCGGTCGGGTGGGCCGCTATTATTTTTCTTCGCGCGCAGCCGCGACACCAACCCTGCGCGCAGATATCTGCAAACCTCAGGTTCGACCCCAGGTCAAACCTAAGGTTTTCCGGTATTACAGCAGCTGCTTGAGCTCGGCAGCGATCGTGTCGGGCTGCTCGAGCGGGGTCAGGTGACGGGCCTTGGGCAGCACCAGGAAGGTCGAGCCGGTGATGCCGGCGTGCATCTCCTCGGCCATTTTCACAGGCGTCGCGTAGTCCTCCTCGCCGACCACGATGCGGGTTGGAACCTTGATGCCGGAGAGGCCGTCGCGCAGGTCGGCGGCACCGAGCATCTTGCAGGTCTCGGAATACGCCGGCAGCTCGTTGGCGAGGAAGGTGTCGACGCACGCCTTGACGACGGCTGGATTGGCCTCGCGGAAGGCATCGCCGAACCAGCGGGTCGTCTGGAATTCTATAAGGGATTCCAGCCCCTTGGTTAGAGCTGCCTCGGCGCGGCCGGCCCAGGCCTTGGCGTCGTTGTAGCAGGCTGTGGTGTCGACGAGGCCGAGGGCGGAGGTCTTGTCCGGGTGGCGCATGGCAAATGCGAGCGATACGCAGCCGCCCATCGAGGCGCCGGCCACGGCGGTCTTGCTCCAGCCCAGGGCAGAAACGAGGTCGGCCAGGTCGTCGCCGAACTGCTCGACGGTGTAGGGCCCAGCCGGCTTGCCGGAGGCACCGTGACCGCGGCAGTCATAGCAGAGGACGGCAGCATCCGCGGCGAGGCGCTCGGCGACCGGCGCCCAGAACTTGCGGTCCATCGCCAGCGAGTGGACAAGGGCGATGCGTTTGGCGGCATCCTTGTTGCCATAGATGTCATAGACCAGCGTGATCCCGTCGCGGGTCTTTGTCTGGGCTGCCGAAACCGTGCGTGCACTCGTCATGGACCATTCCTCTCCATATGCCTTGGTATCCCGATGAGGGATTATCGGCTCAGAGGTTTGGCCGCAACCAGGATCGGATAACGGTACTTCGCGACAGGGGCGGGTGCGGGCTGAAAAAGGGGCGGAAGGGATCTCGCCACATCGGGACGGCAAGGATAAAGTGTCAGCCCTGGGCAGGCATCGGCAAGATTATCGCACGAGCGAATGCAATGCAGTTGAGCGAAACGCATTATGTGTCGATCGATGGAACGGAAGTCTCCGCGGCTGTCAACTCGGCGGCAGAGGCAAAGGTCGCGATCAAGGAGCTCAAGCACAAGAAAAAGGAATACGCCCATCTCAAGCGTAGCCTGATGAGGGCGAGGAAGAAGGCGGAAGCAGATGTCGCGCAGCGCAAGCCGAAGCGGCGGGGAAAGCAAAGTACGATCGATCAAGTCCGCGATTTTCTGGGTACGGTGGCGAGTGCCGCGCGTGCGCTCAAGCGCGCGAATGCCGAGCAGGACGTGCAATTGATCGAGCGAGAGCTGAAGAAGACGGATCAGATCCTGCACAACATCGACGCCGTGCTGCTCCAGATCGAGGGTAAGCTGCTGCGGCATTCATGAAAACGGGCAAACGGGTGCTGTCACCATTTCCTCCCGTCGATCGTATCGATCGGGAGCGAAACAGGTGACGGCACCGATTATCGGCAGGCGGAGGAGTGTGGCGATGAGCAAAGATATTCTGACTGAGCAGGATGGCAAGGTCCTGCGGGTCACCTTGAACAGGCCCGATGGCGGCAACGGCATGACCGACCCGATGGTCACTGAGCTGAAGGAGATCATCGAGGCGGCGCCGAAGACGTCACGGGTGATGGTGTTGCGCGGCGCCGGCTCGGATTTCTGCATCGGCCGTGCGCCGGGAAAGCCGGCGGAGCCACCGAGCATCGAGGCGCTTCAGCGGCGGCGCGGGTTCCAGTTCGTGTTCGACTGCTATGGCGCGTTCAGGGCGTGTCCGATTCCGATCATCAACGTTGTGCAGGGCCGGTCGCTGGGGCTGGGGTGCGCGCTGTCTGCATTGTCGGACATCACGATCGCGTCGGACAAGGCGACATTCCAGGTGCCGGAGATGGCGCACAATATTCTGCCAGGCATGGTGTTGTCGGCGCTTGTCGACCGTGTGCCGAGAAAAGCAATCATGTATCTGGTGCACTCGACCGCCGTGATCGGAGCGGAACGGGCCTTGTCGTTCGGTATCGTGAGCGAGGTGGTGCCGGCAGACAAGCTCGAGGCGACCGTGGACCAGACCGTTGCCGCGATCCTGAAGGCTCCGGCGATTGCTACCGAGGGGGTCAAGGAATACGTCAGCCGAGCGATGGATATGGACGTGCACGGCGCAGTGGATTTCGCGCGCAATCTGCACGCGGTGATGAACGCTTCAAGCGAGATGAAGGGTTAGCGGGGGTAACCTGCCTGGGCGCAGCGGCAGGTCTTGGGTGCGGCCGCCGGCTGTGAGCGATCAGGCCGCAGACGGCATGGCCGAAATCATATCCGCTTCCGTCGGCCGCGAGAAGCCGAGGCCTTCCGGTTGCGGTCCGAACTTGTTCGGGCCGGGGTGGCCTTTGGCGAAGTGCAGCCACAACAGCGCGGCGAGGGCGGGTAGCATGGTGCCTATCATGATGGCCGCGTAAACGGCCGTGCTGGTTGTGAGGACGTGCGGGCCGAAGGCCATGAGAGCGGCGATTGCCAGTGCAAACGACCACACGATCAGACCCAACAGGCCTGCGGCGACCCACCATGCGGAGCGGCCGAGATCATGCAGGCGCTTGGAGGCCGCGGCAAATGCAGTCCAGAAGAAGGCCAGCTTAATCGAAATGGCGAGGGGGCCTTCGAGGCTGATGCCCAACGCCAAGACAATGAGGCCGATAACGGCCTCCAGGGCCAGGATCGCCACCGCCAGGATCACAAGTCCTTTGCGGTTGCAGCGACCGCGGGGATCGACGAGCTCCTGGGCGATTGTCGCGATGTCGGGCATGGCTGTACTCCGGAATACCGGGGGCGAGCATGCAACAAGACTGTTGATGAAAAGTTGCTTGAAATATCTACGGTTGCGTCAGGGTGTTCAGCTCGCGTTCCAGATTGGTGCGGGCGGCCTGCTCCCATGCTGCTGCAAGCCGGGGGACACGATAGATGGCCGGCATAGCTAGAAAACTGCGCAGGACTTTCTGGCGTCCAATCCGGTACATCGGCTCGGGAATCGCGATGTACTCGCGCCGGATGGACGAGGCGTACTCGTCATAAGCGTGCGGCACTGCGGCCAGGATCGACAGATCGAAGTCCAGGAGATGATCGAGGTCGGGGTCCTGGTTGGCCGGGGGAGATGCGCCGTGCTTCGTCGCCCGGACGTAGTGCTCCACCTTGGCGATCATGGGCGGGGCGAGACCGACTGTGGCAAGGCGCGCGGCAGCCAGCTCGGCGCTTTGTTCCTCGTTGTCCGGACGAAGCGTGGAATAAATCGCATCGTGATAGAAAATGGCGAGGTCGATTGCGGTGTGGTCGCTCAGGTGGGCCGCGTTGGCGGCAGACAACTCAAGTAGCGCAGCGATGTGAGCGAGTTCGTGATAGTGGCGGCTTGCCTCACCTTATGCGGATAGCAGTTCCGCAAGCAATGACTGCCAGAGCGCGGACTTGCCTGGCTGGACGGGAATTGCCGCCGACAACTCCCACCATCGTTTCGTCAGAAGCTCGTCGGGCGGGATCAAGCGAACTCCAGAATTACGGCGTCGACCGCCAGGCTGTCGCCGGGGCTGGCCTTCACGGCCTTGACTGTGCCATCGCGCTCGGCGCGCAGCACGTTCTCCATCTTCATTGCTTCTACGACAGCGAGAGCATCGCCGGCCTTCACCTCGGCGCCAACTGCAACGTGTATCGCCTTGACCAGTCCTGGCATCGGGCACAACAGGAGCTTCGAGGTGTCGGCACCGGTTTTGGTTGGCATCAGAGCGGCCAGTTCGGCTTCGCGCTCGGTGTAGACGATTGCGGGAGCCTCGATGCCGCGCCAGGCCAGCCGCCAGCCGTTCATGACCGGTCTGACCTGAATGGCAACGCGTTGGCCGTCGACGGTGCCGTGCCAAACAGGCTGGCCCGGCCACCACGCAGAGTCGACCTGTACGGTATGTTCGTCTGTTCCGGTGTCGTCGAGGAATGTTGCCGTGAATTGCGCGGTGCTGCCGCCGGAAATCCGCAGTCCGCGCGGCTGACTGCCCAGCCATACGACGCGGCGCCGTACGAAGGCCACCTGGTCGCCGGACATTTGCTGGGTGATGGCGCGGCGGCGGCTATTGTGGAGGTCATCGATCCAAGCCGCCACAGCGGCGAGCGTATCGAGCTCGGCGGGCGTGGGTTCGCGAGCCACGAAGCCTTGCGGATATTCCTCGGCGATGAATGCGGTGGAGAGCTTACCTGCGCGCCAGCGAGGATGCTGCATGAGGGCGGTGAGAAACGGGATATTGTGTCCGATGCCATCGAGCGCGAAGGCATCGAGGGCGGTGGCTTGAGCGTCGATGGCGGCTTCGCGGGTGGGGGCGTGCGTGACAAGCTTGGCGATCATGGGATCGTAGTACATCGAGATCTCGCCGCCTTCGGTCACACCTGTATCATTGCGGACGGTGATACCATCCTTGCTGCCTTCCTGCGGCGGCCGATAGGTGACGAGCCGACCTATCGACGGCAGAAATCCACGATAGGGATCCTCGGCGTAGATGCGGCTCTCGACGGCCCAGCCGTGAAGGCGGACATCGGATTGCTTCAGCTGCAGCTTCTCGCCTGCTGCCACCCGGATCATTTGCTCGACCAGATCGATGCCGGTCACGAGCTCGGTGACGGGGTGCTCGACCTGCAGCCGGGTGTTCATCTCGAGGAAGAAGAAGCTCTTGTCCTGTGCAGCGACGAACTCCACGGTGCCTGCGGAGTCGTAACGGACAGCCTTGGCCAGGGCGACCGCCTGCTCGCCCATGCGTTTGCGGGTGGCGGCATCAATGAGCGGCGAGGGGGCTTCCTCGATGACTTTCTGGTTTCGCCGCTGGATCGAGCATTCGCGTTCGCCGAGGTAGATGACATTGCCGTGCTTGTCGCCAAGCACCTGAATCTCGATGTGACGAGGATCGACGATGAACTTCTCGATAAAGACGCGGTCGTCGCCGAAGCTGGATTTGGCTTCCGAGCGGGCCAGCGCGAACCCTTCCTCGCACTGCCTGGCGTCATAGGCGATGCGCATGCCCTTGCCACCGCCGCCGGCCGAAGCCTTGATCATGACGGGGTAGCCGATCTCAGCCGCGATCTTCACGGCCTGGACGGGATCGGCAATCTCGCCCAGGTGACCGGGAACGGTCGATACCTTTGCCTTGGCGGCTGCCTTCTTCGATTCGATCTTATCGCCCATTGCGGCGATGGCACGTGGATTGGGGCCAATGAACACGATGCCGGCTTTTTCAAGCGCGACAGGGAAAGCCTCGCGTTCTGAGAGGAAGCCGTAGCCCGGATGCACGGCCTCGGCGCCGGTTGTTTTGGCGGCTGCGACGATGCGGTCGATGACCAGATAGGATTCGGCGGCTGGGGGGGGACCGATGTGGCAGGCTTCATCCGCCATCTCGACGTGGAGCGCGTCGCGATCCGCATCGGAGTATACGGCGACGGTCTTGATGCCCATCGCGCGGGCCGTGCGAATGATGCGGCAGGCGATCTCGCCGCGATTTGCGATCAGAATCTTGTTGAACATTCGCGGGCTACCTTCAGGCACGTCATGGCCAAGCCAGCTTAATTGGGATGCGAGCCCTCGTTGTAGTGTTCAGGGCCAAGAACGTAAACTGGCCGAAAGCAGCACGTGCCCGTTGGGTGCCAGGCGCGCGCGCTGGATTTGACGCAATCTTCAGGTGACGCGGCCGGCGTGGGCTCAGTGGGCTCAGGCCGTTGCTATGGCCTCTATCAGGATTGCGTCATTGACCTTCGCAATGCCGAGGCGCATGCCGGAACACTCCGCCAGGCGCCATGTGTAGTAGGCCTGGATGGTCATCGCATCGAGCTGAGGCTGAGCGGCGCCGGAAATGAAGTCGCCGAGATACTGCGGCGAACGACAGGCGTTGCCAGTGCAGGTCAACCGGAATGTCGGATGCTCGAGCTCGCCCAGCACCTCAACTGCAATCTCGCCGCCGCGCGGCAATGCCGATATTGCACTGGAGACCAGATTGAGGAGCAGCTTGACCCGGTCCTTCGCCATGTGGCCCGGGGCGCTGTGCCACTTGATCTTGTGCTTGCTGTCGCCAACGAAACCCCGGCTCAACTTCTCTGCCGTGGCCAAGTCGATCATGGCGCCTGCGGAACCTGCGGCGCCAAACGCGAAGCGCGCAAACTGCAAACGGGCGGAGGCTTGTTCGGTCACGTTGCGGATGACGTCCAGCGCATAACTCTGTGCGTCGAGGTTGGTATCCTCTTCCAGGATCTCGAGGCCATTGTAGATGGCACCCACGGGGCCGATGACGTCGTGGCAGATCTTGCTGGAGATGAGGGCTGCAAGCTCTAAATCGGATGGTGCGACGTGCTGGTTCATTACTGCCCCTCGGGTTCGGTTGGATCCGGGCGCGGCGGCTCTGACGCGAAAAACGCCGCGCCGACGCGAGCCTCGACAGGGGCCGCTTGCACTTGTGCTGGCTCGGTAGATACATGCGTCGCGCACTGTTGCAAAGCCTCCGCGTGCAAAGCGTCAGCAACGTGCTGGATTTGCATGGGTTTGATTGCAGCTACTGGCGGGGGGAAGTCTCGCGGACCATGTAAATCGAGCGAATCACCAGCCGGACTGAGTTAAAGTAGCAGCGCGATAGCGGCGTAGGCGCAGCATTCGCACTATCATTTGCAGGAGTTGCGGGACCTTGGCGAGCTCTATTGATTTGAAGCATCTTTGCGATGCGTTGGTGCCGGCGATGCTGGCAGCTGGTGCTTGCCTGTTGCGGCATCGGGAAGCCGGTATCCGGCCTGATCTGAAGGCTGACGGCTCGCCCGTGACAGTTGCCGACCGGGAGGCGGAGGATATCATCACGGCGGCCTTGATGCGGGTAGCGCCGGATGTCCCGGTGATAGGGGAAGAGGCGATCAGCGCCGGCCACGTGCCTGTCATCGGTGACAGGGCCTTTCTGGTGGATGCGCTGGACGGGACGCGCGAATTCATTCGCGGTGGTGAGGATTTCACCGTCAATATAGGCCTTGTCGTCGAGGGCAACCCGGTATTCGGCTTGCTGCTGGCGCCAGCCTCCGGGCGATTGTTCGGCACGCGTGGGACCGATGAGGCGGTGGAGGCCCGAGTGATGCCGTCGCGGCTGGGGGATGGCAGCGCGGCGAGGCCCGACTGGCATTCGATCAGGACGGCGGAGCCGGATCGTTCGGCGCTGCGTGTGCTGTGCAGCCGGTCTCACCGGACGGCGGAGACGGATGCCTTTCTGTCACAGTTTCAAGTTGCGCAGGAGATCGGCATCGGGTCGTCGGTCAAGTTCGGGCTGATTGCTGCCGGGGAAGCCGACATCTATCCCAGGTTCGGGCCAACGTCGGCATGGGATATCGCGGCGGGTCACGCGGTGCTGAAGGCGGCGGGGGGGACGGTGACAACGCCTGACGGCCGGCTGCTGCGCTATCTTCAGCGGGCAGGCGATTTTCTCAATCCCCATTTCGTTGCCTGGGCCAGGGAGGGGCTGGTCAAGGTGGGTGGCGGGGCAGGTGACCAGACGAATGTTTGATTGGATGCGGCAGCAAAAAAATCTTCCAACAAAGGCAGTTGCGCCACATTCGGGGCGGCTGGCCACACTTTGGTAACACTTTTCGGCTGATGGTTTGCGAAGTGTTGACGCGCCGTGCGCGCGTCGTGGACTGAAACGCCAACAAGGCGCACTTCCATGTACACGCGACTAGTGAAGCTGATGCTTGCCGGATGCGCCGCGCTGCATATGGCAGCGCCTGCCAGGGCACAAGATCCGCAGGCATGGCGGCAGCCTGAACCTTATGTGTCGGCACCCGCACCGGATTACAGTCGCTCGACCGTCGATCGCGGCAATGGCTATCTCGGCAGTCAGACCGGTCAATATCCGAACCGGCAAGGAGGCTATGCCGGGGCCAACGATGCCTATCGGCCGCCGCCGCCGTCGTATGGTGCGCCGCCGGCTTCGCAAGGTTACGATACGGCGCGAAACGGGGGCCAGGGCGCCAACGATGTCTATGTGCTGCCGCCACGACAGCAAGGCGGACAGACCGGCGCCGATCGGTCCGATGACGCCTACCGGCCGCCGGCCTCAGCAGGCGACAATCGCGGATACGCTGGCAACTCGACCGGGTATGGAGAGCCATATCAGCCGCCGCGGCAGAGGTATGACGCCGACCGGCGCTACGATCGCGAGGGGGAGCCGTATCGCGGTCCTGACGCGCGGCAAGGGCGGACGTACTCCCAAAACGAAGTTATCGATACCGGGCACCGGTTTTTCGGGTCCGTCAGCACGGGGCTCGCCAAGGCGATCGAGTACGTGTTCCAGCAATCCGGCCGGCCGAACGGCTACATTCTCGGTGAGGATGCTGGAGGCGCGTTCATCGCCGGCCTGAGGTACGGAGAGGGCACGCTCTATACGAAGGACGCCGGCAATCACAAGGTCTATTGGCAGGGGCCGTCGCTCGGCTACGATTTCGGCGGCGAAGGTTCGAAGACGATGGTGCTCGTCTATAATCTGCGTGACCCCTCGGAGATCTACCACAGGTTCGGCGGGGTGCAGGGTTCGGCCTATCTGGTCGGTGGTGTCAGCGTGCAGTTCCAGAAATACGGCGACGTGGTTCTTGCGCCAATCCGGTCTGGCATCGGATTGCGGCTGGGTGCAAATGTCGGTTATTTGAAGTATACGCGAAGGCCGACATGGAATCCGTTCTGATCCGGATTCCACTTTGATGTCAGTCGAGCAATCGGCCGACGAGGCCGGGACCGGTCGCCAAGGGGGTGGAGGGCGACACGAGGGATAGCAGTCGTGCACAGCAACCTCGCCGCGTACGGGGTTTGCTATGGCTTCTGCGCGTGGCATATCGTAGTCAGTGTCCGGTCGGTGCGCCGGGCCGGCGACCAGAGTGTCGACTGTTTGGACGGGGCCAGCCTCCTTGATTACGCTGCAATCCTCTATGCTGATTGCGCTGGGCTTTCTGCTGGCAAGCCTGGTCTTCATTGCGTTGTCCGCGGCCTACCGGAAGCGCGTCGAGCGGTTGACGACGGAGAAGATCCGGCGGTCGATCCCGATCACCGAGGCTGAGATCAGGGCGGACAAGGACCGGCTGCGGGCGCAATTCGCCATTCGTGTCCATAAGCTCGAGGCGCAGAGTGAGCAGCAGCAGTTGTCGGCAGCGCGGCAACGCATCGAGATGAACCGGCGGGATGCGCGGATCGCCGAGCTGGTCACGGAGTTGGAGGCGTTACGCGCCAACCTGGAGGAAAATGTCAACGCTCGCCGTGTGTTGGAGCATACGGTCACCGATCGCCTGCCGCGTCTGGAACAGCAGCTCGACGGTGCGCGTGGACTGATTGAGGCGCGTGACCAGGAGATGGTTACCCTCAAATCCGAGACAACTCGGAGTGTCCGCGCGCTCGATGAAGCGATGCAGATCAACGCACAGCAGCGCGGCGAACTCGAAAGGGCAAAAGCTGCCCTGTCTCGGCACGGAAGCGATGCCGGGCTGGCGGGCGGCGGGAGGTTCGAGGGAGAGATTGCGCTGCGATCCGAAATCGAGGCGCTGCGGGCCAAGACACGGGAGCAGTCGCAATTGATTGCCCGCCTGCAATCCATCGTCGCGTCACCACGTGAGAATGCGACGGGTGGCGCCGCCGGGGGCGAAGCGGTTGTCGAAGTCGATCGGCTCAGACGCGAGCTGGCGGGCGCACAGGCGGAGCTCAACGCTGCGAACGACGAAGGTGACCGGGACTATGACGAGAAGCTCGCGGCTGGGCGGGAACGAGCGGCGGACTTGCAGGCAAAGATAGACGAGCAGACGGCCGAGATTGCCCGCCTCTCGGCGGCGGTGGCCGCCTATGAGGAGGCCGGTCAAAATCAAGCCGGGGGCCGCGATAGCCGGATTGCCAACAAGGCGCGGATCAATGCGCTGCAGGCGCAACTCGATGCCCAAGGCGAGACCGTGATGAAGCTGCGCTCGGAACTTGCGGCCGGCAACGAGAAGCTTGCGCGGCAAGCGGCCTACTTCGTGGATCAGATGCGCAGGCTCGGCTCAGGGACGGTACAGACGTCGGTCAATTCGGCGCGAGCACGCGAGGAGATGCATGCGCATGGACTTGCGCATCGGCTTTCGCAAGCGCGCGCAGGGGCTGAGCAGGCGAGCGAAGCGGTCAACGGCGGTGGCGGGCGTGGCAGGCAGCGGGCTGCCGGATGGCGCGGTGCCAGTGGGGCAACAGGCCGGGGAGCGACGAGCTCAAAGGTTGCCGAATACATCAAGGCTCTTAGCGACCCAGGCCGCGCGGATGCAGGGGGTGCTGACGGGGAAGTGCCGGATGATGTTGCGTCAGCACAGGCACCGACCGCAGATGCAGGAACCGCAGCCTCGTCAAGCGAGTCAGGTGGGGTCGTGGAGTTGACCGAGCGCCAAGCGGTAAAGGCCGCGCCGTCACCTCAGCAGGCGGATGTCGCCATATCAGCACTTGCCCGCGCAGCTGGCGCGGCCGCCGCGGGCGAGGGCGAGGGCGAGGGCGGCAATTCCGGGGCGTCGCGCAATCAGGGCGCACCAAAGCGAAAATCGAAGCTGTTGGATCGCATCTCTGGTCTCGGGAAGTCCTGAGGTGGCCTGTCCCCTGTGATTTTGCGTCGAGCTACTGGATTTTTCGGAGGTTCGGCTTACATTCTCGGTCTGCTGCGGGGCGCGTCAGGAACACACAATCCCCTGGGCCTATAGGATCTGCTAGGGAGCTGTCCCTGCTCCGGGTCGTGGCCTGGAGCACACGGTGCCCACCTTCATCTGAAGGGACCTGGCGGGATCGACAGTTCCGACGGCCTCCGCGGCGTTTACTGCCATGACAAGCTCTCGTTCCGATATTGTTGGCGAAAAGCGCGCTTTGCGTGAGAGTGCGATGGCGCGGCGTGATGCGCTGCCAGACGCGCACCGCCTTGGCGCGGCGCATTCCATTGCCGACAAAGGGGCTGGGTTTGCCGGATTTGCTCCAGGCTGCGCGGTCTCTGCTTATTGTGCGATAGGCAGCGAGATCGATCCGATCCATTTAATCGAGCTGCTCGCGCGACATGGCATTGGGATCTGCCTGCCGGCGCTTACACCATTGGGCCAGCCGCTGCAGTTCCGTTCCTGGTTGCCGGGCGAGGCGCTGGTGGAGCGCAAGTGGGGGCTTCGCGAGCCGCTGCCGTCGGCTGCTCTGGTGGAGCCCGACGTGCTGCTGGTGCCGCTGCTGGCATTCGATCTCCGCTGCCGGCGGCTCGGGTATGGCGGCGGCTACTACGACAGGACCATTGCGCGATTGCGGGCCTTGAAGCCGGTGGTTGCAATGGGACTGGCCTATGACGAGCAGGAGGTGCCCGCGGTGCCGTGCGAGGCGCACGATGCGCCGCTCGACTGGGTGCTGACGCCGAGTGGGCTGCGCGCGACGGTAGCGCTTGATCAGTGAGCGTTACGTCTGAAGAGGCCGCGCCAGGACCATTTGCGCCCTTGGCGGCGGGCCTGCTCATAGGAAATGAGGGCGGCAATCGTATCGTTGAAATGGCGGTCGCCCAGAAGCTCGGGAGGCGGCGCATCGCGAGGGTCGTCGAGCACGACGGGGACGATGTCAGGCAGCGCGTCAGAGGTGCGTTGCTGGCTGCTGCGGGCGTGGGCGATCTCCTTGGCCACCCATTCCGACGCCCGCGCATGGCGCGACCAGAACAGCATGAACAGGTCGGCCTCGTCGATCTTCTCGTAGAGGCGGCGCTCGTAGCGCTCGCCGGGCTCGAGCGAGAGGACGTCCTGGAAGAAGCCGATGTTGGCGAGCTTGAGGGCCTGGGCGCGCTTCAACACCTCGACACGGTCCTCGGAGGCATATGAGAGGAAGGCCTGACGGTAGCGGCGGGCGCTGGTGCCGGTCATTTCCGGTCCGGGCAGTAGCTCGCGGCTGCGCGTAGGAGCGGCGATCTCGAGCTTGAACAGGATGCGGCCGACCGGCTCGTCGCCGAGATAGAGGCGGACGACCGGGTGGATGGTGCCGGGTGCGGTGTCGGCCGGGACCATGCAGGAAAACGCAGCGACGTTGGGCTCACCGCGCCAGACGAGTGTCTGGATCGGCTCGTCGACGAGGAGGCCCTGGCCGTCAAGCACGACGCGGACATGGGTGCCGCGAGGTATCGGCACCTGCAGCGTCTGGATGCCGCGCAGCTTTGCGGTGTCGTCCATCGTGGCGGCCATGAAGGCAACGCGGTCGGACTGCTCGACCAGATGCAGGAAGGCCTGCACCATGATGCGCGTGTCCGGGGCGGCGCGCGGTGGTGCGAATACGGAGCAATCGACCAGGTCGGTTTGCGCTTCGGCGGATTGGGTGGCGGCGGGGCCGGGCGGCATCGAGCCCTTGACGAGGCCGAGGACGGCGAGAAGCTGGGTTGAGATATCGGTTAGGCGGTCGCGGAAGACATAGGCGGCGCCGGCGACGACGGCGAGCAGGGCGAGGCCGGAGATGGCGCCTGCAGCGGAGCCCGACCGTTTGGCGCGATCGGCGGCCATAGGCGGCTCAGTGTGCTTGCGGTTTGCGCTTGGCCGGCTCGGCCACGGGGCGGCACCGAATTCTGCGGCCTCGAGGTCGGCGTAGTTGGGTTGTGGGGGATCGGACTGCGGCGGCGCTGGCTGGGCGGCAGGCGACGGGCTTGCTTCTGGTGCGGGAGCTGGTGCAGCTGCTGCCGAGGGGGCAGGAGGACTGAGGCGGACTGGTGGGGGCTGGTCTGGAGGCGGGCAGCGGCGCGACGCGTATTGGACCGCGCAGCTCCGTCAATGTGGCGATTGATGGGGCTGCAGGGTGACCGGCGCCGGCTGGCTCCCTTGCCTCGTCGGCAGCGTTTACTGCCCCGGGCGCTGGGGCAAGCAGATCTTCAAGACGCCGCGGTGGGGATGGTGCTGCTTGCGGGGGCGTGGGGCGAACTGCGGCGGCAGCGCTGGGAGGGGCAGTTGCGGGACCGGGCTCGGTCCGCGCGGGCACTCTTATCGTTAGGCGCTCACCCTCATCGGGGGGCGGACGCGAAGATGCTTCCTCGACCGACCGCTGCTGTAGATTCCAAGCCGTGTCATCCTGATCGGCACTTTGGCTGCCGACGTGCTCTGCGGTGAAAGCAGTGCCGGTTCTTTCGGCGGCTGAGGAAAGCAAGTCACTCAGTCTCGTCCTGAGCTGCTGATAGCGTTGATCGTTCGGGTCGCCCGTCCAGTCTGTAAAATCCACAACCTGATGCCGACGAAATACGAGCGCAGGTACAACGGGATCGATGCTGATTTGGATGAGCTTGCCTTGCTGCAGGCTTCGAAGTGCCTCCTCCTGTACCCAATGGTTTTCTTGCGACGCCGCGCTCCATGCCACGACAACCGCCTTGGCCTCGTCGATCTGCTGCCTGATGATCTCGTTGAACGGTTTGGTTTGGGGCGACGGGTGGTGATCCCAGAACACTGACCAGTCATCCTCGGACAAACATCGGATCAGCGGCTGAAGTCGGCGCAGGTCTTCCCGTGCGTAACTGATGAAGATATCGGCCATTGCGGCTCTCCCAACTCCGTGCTCGAGGTGCTCGCCTGCGCGTTGACCAATCCCTCATCCTGGCTGCGCGAGTGGCCGGGCCACACAATCCATGCGCATTTCGCCTATGCGCATCCGGCCATTTTTTCACGCAATGGGGACACGGGTGCCCGGCTTTGCAGGCAAGACGATCACTCAATTGCCGCGTCAGTGCAAGGAGTCATCCAACGGATGAGCCGGTGGTGGCAATTGCGCGGCGGCGCGAGCCTGGCAGCGGTCCGAAGCACCGGCTGTCATGGCAGCAGGCGTTGCGCAGGCCGATGAATGGGGCCCGGGCACAAGGCCCGGGATGACACCTGAGTGGCTGGCTCCGGTGGCGAGCGAAACCTCAATTATTCACCTTTCTACCCCTTCCGCTCGTGGAAAAAGTCATAGACCTTCTGTGCAATCTCGGCGGAGATGCCGTCGACGGCCTTGAGGTCCTCGACGCCGGCGCGGGACACGGCCTTGGCGGAGCCGAAGTGGTTCATCAGTGCGCGTTTGCGTTTGGCGCCAATGCCCGGAATGTCGTCGAGCGGGTTTGCGCCGATCGCCTTGGAGCGCTTGGCGCGGTGGGTTCCGATGGCGAAACGGTGGGCCTCGTCGCGCAGGCGCTGGATGAAATAGAGCACAGGGTCGCGCGGCTCCAGCATGAAGACGTCGCGGCCGGGGATATGGAAGTGCTCGCGGCCGGCGTCGCGGTCCGGGCCCTTGGCAACGCCAACAAGAGCAACATCGGTCATGCCGAGATCGGCGAGCACCTCGCGTGCGACATTGAGTTGGCCGGCGCCGCCGTCGATGAGGACGAGGTCGGGCTTGTCGGGGAAAGCAGCATCCTCCGCCTCATCATCCGGCTCGTCCGGGGTCAGACCCGCTGGGTCTGCACCGCCTGCTCCACCTGCTCCACCTGCTCCACCTGCTCCACCTGCTCCACCTGCTCCACCCGCAGCACGCCGAAGGCGATGGCGCTGGAGCCGCGCCGGTCAAGCGGCGGCGGTGCGGGCCCAACGATGCGGGATGACTCGTCAGGGGCAGACCCGCAGGGTCAGACGCCGCACCTGCTGGCTGCTCTTGATTGCCTGCCGCCTCATCCGGCAGCAAACGCTTGAAGCGCCGAGTCAGAACTTCGCGCATCATGGCGTAGTCGTCGCCCGGCGTGATGTCGGCCGACTTGATATTGAATTTGCGGTATTGGCCCTTCACGAAGCCCTTCGGCGCCGGCGACGATCATGCCGCCCACCGCGTTCGTGCCCGAGATGTGGCTGTTGTCGAAGACCTCGATGCGGCGTGGCGTTGCGGGCAAGCCGAAGCGCTCGGCCACGCCGGCGAGCAAGGTGCGTTGCGAGGAGCTCTCCGCCAGCCGCCGTCCGAGCGCCTCGCGCGCATTCTGAAGCGCATGTTCGACCAGACCCGACTTGGCACCGCGACGGGGAACGCGGATCTCGACCTTGCGTTCCGCTTTGGTGGCAAGCGCTTCCTCCATCAGCTCGCGGGTGGCGAAGTCGTGGCTCGCTAGGATGAGGCGCGGCACCGGCTTGTCGTCATAGAATTGAGCAATGAAACTTTCCAGAACCTCGGAGGCCTCGAGCGAGCGGTCGGCCTTGGGGTAATAGGCGCGGTTGCCCCAGTTCTGGCCGGTGCGGAAGAAGAAGACCTGAATGCAGGTCTGACCGCCCTCCTGATGGGCGGCGAAGATGTCCGCCTCCTCGATGCCATCGGTGTTGATGGACTGGTCGGCCTGCACATGCGCGAGGGCCCAAAGCCGGTTGCGGTAGGAGGCCGCGCGCTCGAACTCCAGCTGTTCGGCAGCTTCCTCCATCAGCTTGCGGTACATCTGCTGCACGCTGCGGCTCTCGCCCTTCAGGAAGCGCGTGGCCTCGCTGACCAGACGATCGTAGTCTTCCTGGCTGATCTCGCCGGTGCACGGCGCCGAGCAGCGCTTGATCTGATAGAGCAGGCAGGGACGGGTGCGACTGTCGTAGACGCTGTCGGAGCAGGTGCGCAGGAGAAAGGCGCGCTGCAGCATGTTGATGGTGCGATTGACGGCGCCGGCGGAGGCGAATGGTCCGAAATAATCGCCTTTGCGATTGCGTGCGCCGCGGTGCTTGAGGATCTGCGGTGCGGCATGGTCACGAGCCATCAGAATGAACGGGAATGATTTGTCGTCGCGCAGCAGCACGTTGAAGCGTGGCCGGAAACGCTTGATCAGGTTGGCTTCCAGCAGCAGCGCTTCGGCCTCGGTGCGCACGGTGACGAATTCCATCGCAGCGGTTGCGGAGATCATGCGCGCGATGCGCTGGGTATGGCCTCCGAGCCGGGCATAGTTCGACACGCGCGCTTTCAGGGAGCGGGCCTTGCCGACATAGATGACATTGCCTGCCGCATCGAGCATCCGGTAGACGCCGGGCGATCCGGGCAATGACTTCACGTAGGACGCAATCACCGCGGCGCCGGTCGCGCTGGCAACTTGTTCAGCGGCAGGAGCGGGGTGGTCCTGTGTCGGGTCCTGTGTCGGGTTCCGGGTCGGCATGCTTGAGAGTTAGGGGAGGACGATGCCAAGGTCCAGTGGACTTGCCAACAGCGGGTGAGCATCTTCACGGTCTGCCATGAAAGTGTAGAGCGCTTTACTCGCCGCGCGGCTGCCGCTTTGATAGGTTATCCGTTATTCTCGACGAACGTCTCATCGCAGCAGCGTTGCAAAGGGGGCAGCCGGTCATGCGCGGCTTCACGTATCTGGAGGACGAGAGCTGGATCGAGAACCAGCTGCGGCGCGACCGCAGCGGCTTGCCGATCAGCCTCAAGCAGGCCGAGCAGGTGACGCGCTGGCTGAAACGGAACTATGGCGATCGCATCGAGGCGGCGACCAAGGACACGCCGATCCCGCCGCATGTGATCTGCGGTATCGCGTGCCAGGAGACGGCCTATTTCTGGCTGAGTTTCGTGGACGATCTGGAGCCGGGTGAGCTGCTCGGACGCTGTGTTCTGGATGCCAGCGGCGACCATCCCTCGAGCCCGCGCTCAGCGTTTCCGCGCAATACGCGAGCCTTCCGCGCGACCTATGACGATGCGTTCGCCGAGATGCTGATCGACGAAGCGAACAAGACGCGGGCGTTGCGTGATTATTCGCCGCGCGACTGGGTCTATAAAGGCTACGGCATATTCCAGTACGACCTGCAGTTCGTGAAGGAGGACGAAGCCTATTTCCGCGAGCGCCAATGGTATGATTTCGACGCTTGCCTGGGACGTGTGATGCACGAGCTTGATGTGACGTGGAAACGTCATGGCGAGCTTTGGGAGGCGGTGCGCGCCTACAACGGCAGCGGCAGCAGGGCTCAGCAATACAAGCGCAACGTGAAGAAATTCTGCGAGGTTACCGAGGAGGTATGGGCGAGCGCACCGGGGCCGGTCAAGCCGAAGCCCGTTCCCATGCCGGAGCCTACGCCGGAACCCGCGACGCAGGAGCCGGCCGCCGTCGCTGCCGGTCCTCAGGACGGCGCAGGCGATACCATGCCAGCCGGGACATCGGCACCAGCGCCTGCACCCGCACCTGCAACGGCCGCGGCCGCAGCACCGCCGCCGCAACCGATCCCGGTGGCTGCGCCGACCGCGGTTCCCTCGGCGATCCCCGTTCCCGCGGCAATGCCGGCTTCCGCAGGGTCGATGCCTGCTGTCGCACCCGCCATTCCCATTGCTGCCGTGCCTGCGGCAGCAGCCGCAGCGGCCGCTGCGGCCGCCGGGACTGGGAAGCCGGAGGATGATGAAGAGACAACGGAAACTGTTTGAATGCGCGAGCTGAATGCTCGAGCGGGGGCAAACGGACGGACGGCCGGCTGCGGACCGGCCTTGTGCTTGCCAAGCCTGTCGTGTCAATTTTCAGCAGCCGGGCTGGCGCAAGACGTACGAGCTAGAGCTTTGCGCCGAACGACAGGGTCCAGAACGTCTTGAACTCGGTATTGGGCTCAATGACCATGGCGATACCGATGTGCTCGACATCGGTCATCAGGAGATTGCGATTGTGGCCGGGGCTATCCTTCCAGCCTTTCAGGACCTCCTCGAACGAGACCTGACCGGTGCCGACGTTCTCCGCCACGACGCGGGCGTTGTAGCCGGCTCGCTTGACGCGGTCCCACGGATTGGAGCCATCGGAGCCGTAATGTGAAATGCGGTCCCACCTCGCAAGGTCCTTGGCGTGGGCCTTGGCCGCAGCCGTCAGCTGCGCATTGAGAGAAAGCGGGCGCAGACCCTTGGATTTGCGGTAGGCATTGATCAGGTCGCGGGACCGCTCGACGTTTAGGGCGGTGCCGCTGTAATCGCGATCGGAAAGCGCACCTTTGGGCGCCGTGTCGAACGAGCCTTTCGGGGCGCGGTCGTCGAGGGCGGCGACTTGCTGGCCACGTTTGTCCCTCTGGCCACTCTGGCCTTTGGGGCGTGCCGGCTCTCCGCCGAGCCCTATGCTGTTGGACAGCACATCGCCACTGGATCGCGAGGACTGACCGGAGTTCGAAACGAAGCCAAACGACAGGGGCTGCGATGCTCCGAGGCTGCATGCCCCGAGCAGAACTGATACGAATGCGGGTAACAAGACGCGATACATTCCCTCGAACTCCACATCGGTCCGACTGGGACCTCGCCCCGACATTTTCAGGTCTCGGTTAATCCATCGTTAACATGCGACCGACGCTGATTCTCTCCGCCCCTCAAATTCCATCAGCAGGATGCGACAGCAACTGCCTCCGACAGCAGCCGTCAATGCCGTCACAGCCGAACAAAGTCAGCACCAGCATGTCGCGAGTTTGACAAGAACGGGGCGGCATCGCGGCAAGGCAGCAATTGCTGCTGAAGCCGGCGGCATATGGTCGTTCTGCTTGCAGCCGCTATCCAGTGGTTGCTCGATCGTTGCATCGGCACGTTCGTTTTCGGGGTGCAAGCCGCTTCATCCCCCTTCCCATGTGGGCGAAGCTACCGCACAATGAGATTTGCTCTCCCGGTGATTCGCGCGTCCGGCGGGTTCAACCCTTGCCGCCGTGGGCCAAGTGCCCACGAGGTGCTCTATGACCGGCGTGCGGCCTGGCGGCTGCGGGCGTCAATGCCGTGCCGGTCTTGAAGGAGATGCGTCGAATGACGGACGCAATTCTGGACGCCGCGCCCGCCGAGTCGTCACTGTCATCGGTGAAGGGGTTGCGGCTCATCGTGCTCGCCCGACTTTCGGTCGAGGACGGGGCGACGCGGTCCGAACTGGCACGCGATTTGGGCGGTCTGGTGCAGGGCGGCAAGGCGCGTGAAGCGATCGACGTCGAGCTTGCAGCTTTGGTGAGGGGCGCGTTGGCGACCGAGAACCGATCGCGGTTCAGGGTATCCGAGGCTGGTAATCAGATACTTGTTCGCCAACTCGATCTCAAGGCAGCGGCCAAGGGCTGGGCGGAGCTGCGAGATACGAGGCTTGTGGCAAAATCTCTCGGTATCGAACGCGAGGCGGCCAGCCGCATCAAGGGATTGGCGCGTCCGGATCGATTGAGGGCCGAAATTCTCGCGGCAACATTCCGTTTCAAGCTGCGTGGCGGCGCTTCGCCGACGAAGCTGCGCTCGGAGCTTGCGCTGGTGGCTTTGGAGCGCGCATTCGGCCAGAGGATCAAGAGCGCGGTTTCGGCGCGCAACGGGTTCAACGCAAAAACTGCACGGCTGCTCGCCGGTCAGTTGCTGGCGAAGCCGCGCGATGTGGGGACCGACAACAGGTTGGTGGCATTGTTGGCCGCTGAAGCGGTTGGCAGTAGTAAACCTGATCCCGACGCCTTGCGGTTGGCGCTGCTGCGGCGGTTCTCACGCAAGATCGATGCGATGGCGGTGGCGCAGGCCGTGGTGGAGGCTCCGGTTCAGGTGCCGCCGCCAACCGATGCGGCTCAGTCGGCTGTTCCGGACTCTGATGGAATTGGCGAGCCTCGGTCGGAGCTGGCGCGGGAGCGGCCGAAGTCTTTCCCTGCCGCTGCCGCGAGGCCGGGGCTCGAAGGTTTTGCCAAGGCTGTTCAGGGGGCGGCGAAAGATCACTCTGAGGGTTGGCCCGGCAGCCGCAAGGCGTTCGTCAGTCTGGTCTGGCTCGCGATCTCGGAGCGGCATCCTGAGTGGGGGCTGTCGCCGATCGAGTTCAAGGCGATGCTGGCAGAGGCTCATCGCACCGGACATCTGGTGTTGGCGACGGCCGATCTCAAAGATCGTGGTCAGCTGAAGAAGCTGCAGGATTCAGCCATTCACTACAAGAATACGGTCTGGCATCTGATCCGGGTCGACGAGTGAGTGGAAGTCGGTTGCCGCTGCTTTGTTGCGGCGGGGCCGAGCGGTGGTGGTTGGAGTTAGGTTGCGTCTCAATCGGCGTTGTGTGCGTGAACGTGTCGAGGACACAGTCAAGACATGCAGGCCAAGGACCAACAGGTTTCCGACTCGGATCAGCTCTCAGCCGCGTTCGAGCATTCGATCACGTGGGAAGACGACGTCTGGCGCGCCGACCCTGTCGACGTCGAGCTGGTGC
The DNA here is from genome assembly GCA_963825625.1 of uncultured Alphaproteobacteria bacterium. Taxonomy (GTDB): domain Bacteria; phylum Pseudomonadota; class Alphaproteobacteria; order Rhizobiales; family Hyphomicrobiaceae; genus CAMDPA01. The sequence goes on from CAWGUF010000011.1 coordinate 184,125, forward strand.
ATGCGAAAGCCCGTACAAAATTCTTCGAGCTTCTGGATGCCGTCACGTCAGAGCGGCATTCGCCGTCGAAGCCGCGGATCTTGCTGTTCCATGGGCAGTCGGGGGCGGGCAAGACGCATCTCATCCGTGCATTGCGCACCGGAGCGCATCGCAGCGAGAAAGCCTATTTCGGCTATGCGCAGATGACGCCGGATGTCTCCAACTATGCGGACTACTATCTCCGGCGCCTGATCCATTCACTCGAACGTCCATATGATCCGGATCGCGGCGGCGAAAGTGCGCTCGGGCGGCTGACGCGAGGACTGGTCGGCAACAGCGATGTGATGCCGGTCGAAGAGCTGGAAAAGCTGCGCGAGGCGGAGCTCGACGAGACGGAATTGGCCCGTTTCATCCTGCAACTGGCGGATGACATCCTGGCGTCCCCGAAGTTTGCCGAGGAGGCGCTGGACGCCAACATCGTGCGGGCGCTGCTGTACCTCCAGAGGAGCGATCCGCGCATAGACCAGCGGATACGGCAGTATCTGCAGGCGCGTCCGCTGGCGGAATTGGCGCAGGCAGCCGTGGCAGCGCTGGATCCCAACACCGGTGACGGTCGGGCCTTCGAGATCATCGAAAGCCTGGGGCGGCTGATGTGGTCAGTGGACCGGGCCACGCTGGTATTCTGCATCGACCAGGTCGAGGATCTGCGCAACTTCGACGATGCGGAGGAGCGATTTCAGCGCGCCGTCGGCAATCTGATGCAGATCGCCAACCGGGTGCCGCGTGCAATCATCATCATCTCCTGCCTGGACGAGTTCTACGGGCAGGCGCGCGCGATCCTGCCGCAGTCCTATATCGATCGGGTGGAGAAGGCGGGGCCGGTGGCGCTGCTGGAGGCGCGGACATCGGAAGAGGCGAGGCTGATCATCGCCAAGCGGCTGGAGCATCATGCTTCGACGACGGCGGGTGGCCCGAGCTACCCGGATCCGGCAGCGTTTTTCGGCCCGAATTTCTTCGAGGAATTCAGCGGACTGTCGACCAGGCGCTTGCTGGAACATGCACAGAACCGGGTTCGCGCCGCCGGCATGGAGGAGCCCGACGACGACGTTCTGCCAACAACGCACCAACCCGGGTTTCTTGGCTCGCTGGTCGCGGCATTGGGCTTCGCGCCCAGCAACGATGCCGCCAACGAGATCGTCGAGGACGTCGATTATCGCGAGCTGTGGGAGATGTTCGCTGCGGCCAACGAGGCGGAGATCCCGTCTAACGATGCAGATCTGATCGAGGTGCTGTCGGCGGCGCTGGAGCGTGTGCGGGAGGAATGGAGCGAGGGGATCACCGCCTTCACGTGCAAGCGGCTGGAGATCGCCGACGACGTGCCGGCACTGGAAATCGCCTTCCGGCACAAGACGGGGTTCACGCAGGAAGCGCGGCTGTTCCTGTGCAACCGGCCGACACAGGGTGGCGGGTTCAAGCGGCAGCTCGACCGGGTGCTGGCCAGCATGGGCAATCGCATGGCGTTCATCCTGCGCGCCAGCGACTTTCCGCCGAATCGCAAGAACCAGACAGCGATGGCCTACCGCAGGTATCGGGAGGCCGGCGGGCGCTCGCTGCTGGTGCCGATCCCGGAGTGGGAGAGGATGATTGCCATCCGGCAGTTCCATGATGATCATCGGCATGATCCGGGCTTCAATCGGTGGTTCGAGCAGGCCAAGCTGCTGTCCGCATTGCCACCAATGGTGCAGCTCTTGCGTCTCGATTTGTTGAACCGGACGCTTGTGCAGCGAGCTGAGGTTGTTCCTGCAGTGCAGGTGGAGGCTGTCGAGGCTACAGCTTCGCCGCTGGCAGTCGACGCGGGCATGGCGGACGCTTCGGAGGTGCAATCAGCGGCGGCGGCGGGTCTCAGTGGACCGGCATGGGCCGACTGGACCGGCTGGGGGAACGGTGGTGCCGACGGCATGCCCGCCAACGACGACAACGTTCCGATCGAGGTGCTGCTCGACGAGAACGCGGACGATGCGAACTCGATCCTCGCGGGGCGGATGCAGGGCGGTGGCGGGGCGGCCGGCAAATCCGTAACGCTCAACAAGGATGTGTTGAAGCGGCACGCTGCCGTGCTCGGCGGTTCAGGCTCCGGCAAGACGACGCTAGCGTTGTCCATCATCGAGCAGCTCTTGCTGCGCGGTATTCCAGCCGTTCTGATCGATCGAAAGGGCGACTTGTGCTCTTACGCCAATCCGGATGTGTGGCGCTTCAACGAAGAAGACTACACAGAGCGGCGTGGCGATCAGGAGAAGCTGGCAGATGCGATCGATGTCGCGGTCTATACGCCGGGACGCGCATCGGGGCGGCCAATCTCGATTACCCTACTGCCAACCGGCATATCCGAGCTGCCGGAACACGAGCAGCAGCTGCTTGCCAATCTGTCGGCGGCCGCGCTGGGCGATATGCTGCATCTGAAGAACTCGGCCACCCACCAGAAGCAGTCCGGCACTCTGTCGGTGGCGCTGAAGATTCTCGGCAGCCGCTCCCGCTCGGAGGTGACGCTAGGCGATCTCATCAACCTGCTCGAGGACGAGGATGCGGAACTTACAGACCTGACGCAACGGATGGACCCGTCAGGAAAAATCCGGCGTGACCTGATCGCTCAGCTCGACAGCCTTCGGCACCGCAATGCGGCGTTGTTCGAAGGCGGGGGCGAGAGCATGTCGATGGAGAGCTTCCTGGGGTTGGGGCCGCATTCGCGAGAAGGCCGCACACGTCTTTCGATCATCTACACCGGGTTTCTCGGCGATAACGAGAACATCCTGTTCTGGGTTTCGCAGTTCCTCTCCGAGGCTTTGCGGTTCTGCCAGCGCAACCCGAATGACGGGCTGCAGGCAGTCGTCATGTTCGACGAGGCGGATCTCTACATCCCGGCAAACGCCAAGCCCGCTACTGCCGAGCCGCTGCAGAGCTTGTTGAAGCGCGCGCGCTCTGCCGGCCTGGGCATCATGCTGGCCACGCAGTCGCCTGGCGACCTCGATTACAAGAGCCGGGATCAGATCACGTCGTGGTTCATCGGCCGCGTTCGCGAGGATACGGCATTGCGCAAGCTGCGGGCAGCGTTCCAGAGCGAAAGCGGTCTCGATCCAGCGGCGGTGCTACCACACCAGACGGTCGGCGAATTCCATCTCGTGCAGGAAGGGCTGGTTCGACCGATGAAGGCACAGCGTTCGCTGATCAATGCCGAACAGGTGCCATTCGACCGTATCGAGCAGCTTGCGCGCGAGACCAAAGGCCAAGATGAGCGGCAGCTCAAGCTGTTCGATCTGCGCTGAATAGGGGCTGGTACGGAGCACTCGGGTCCGCAATTCGTTGTTGCAATTCTGTCACGTTGGGACCACGAGTGGTGCCGCGAGGTATCTTATCTGTGCAATCTGGGGTTGACAAGCCGGGTGGGCAGCCTTGTGTGGAATGCAGATCAGATATGCGCAGTGCGTTATAAGCTTTTGATTTTCTAATGTTTCTGATTAATCGTTGACACGAGCTTATCGCGTTGATCCGAGACGTTCGCAACTGCGAGATGATCTGACGACGGGATTGCCCAATTTGAGTGCTGACGAGCGCCTAAAATGATAGAATGTTTATAAATCGGAACAAATGGGCGGGTTCCGATTCGTGTGCAGCTCTCATGTGGGCGAGTGGGCTGTGTATGGTGTTCTTGTTGTGATGCGGGGTAACGTCATGAGTATCAAGTCGTTCATGTTGATGGTGCTAGCTAGTGCTTTGGCGCCGGTCATTGGGGTGGGCCTCTTCCTGCTCCTGCACAGTATGTAGTCAGCGAGTGCGTGCGGAATTGAATGGCTGCTTGACGGCGTTGCTTGGTAGCGCTGCTTGACAGCCATTGCTTCACAGCCATTGCTTCACAGGCGCTGATTCATAGGTACCGGTCCTGGGCTGGCGACAGGTTTCGCTGGACACGAGTTTCTGGACACGAGTTCCTGGGCGCAATCTCCTGGGTGAACTCTACAGAACCCGCTCCGGATCCAGTTCCGCATCCAGTTGACACGTGATCGCTTTCTCGCGGGATAGCTTCTGCTCCAGATAGGCCGCACGGCGACTGCGCCGCTTCCGCCGTCCATGCGCGCTTGCTGTGTTGGCAGGTGATGGATGGCGAAACGCTGAGCTCGATTTCGATTGCCGAACGGATTGGTTGCGGGTTGCCCAAGCAGGTGTCTAACTGTATCGCTAGAGCTGTTTCCGATCGGACGCGATCGCTTCAGCGATCGACCGATCGGATAAAACTGCTCTATGCTTTCAATTTTAGAGCATCATCCGACCAGACGGAACCGCCGCCGCGGTTCACTGGTCGGATGATGCTCTAGATGTCATCGCAGCCGCCGGTTTCCGGCCCGGGACAGGCGTTGCCGGAAGCGGCGCCATGGAGTTCGCTCCGGGTAAGTGGCTCGGGTCTGCGACGGGGACAGCCAATTGGCGATTGTCGCGTGCCATGTCAAAACCACTCATCGATGACTGCTTTCAGCTGGCAAGCCCTACGATGCGGCATGCCGCTGCCGTGACGATGCTGGCTGCCCGGGTGCATCCGATCGTCGACAGCGAATCGGTGCCGCTGGAGCGGGCTGTCGGCCGTATGCTGGCCTCGCCCGCGCTGGCGCAGTTCCCGGTGCCATCGCACACGAATTCCGCTGTCGACGGCTTTGCATTCGCCCACGCGGCGTATCCCGGCCCAGATTGCGCGGTGACGCTGCGGGTCAAGGGGAGGGCTGCGGCAGGACATCCCTATCGCGATCAGGCAACTGCCGCGATTGCCGTCCGCATCTTCACTGGCGCCGTGGTGCCAGAGGGGCTGGATACGGTCGTGATGCAGGAGGACGTTGAACTCGGGGGCGGTACCGAACCCCGCGTGACTATTCCTGCAGGACTGAAATCCGGTGCGAATGTGAGGCGGGCCGGGGAGGACGTGGAGGCCGGAGCGGTCCTGTTCAACGCGGGAGAGGTGCTGCGGCCGCAGGATCTGGCGGCGCTGGCATCCATCGGGCTTGCCGATGTCGAGTGTTATCGCCGCCTGAAGGTGGCGGTCGTGTCGACGGGAGACGAAGTGATCCGGGCCGGAAGTGGCGCGCTTCAGCCAGGTCAGGTGTTCGATGCGAACGCACCAATGCTGCGCGCATTCGCTGCGCTGGCCGGCGCCGAGGTGAGCGATCTTGGAATTTGGCCGGATCGGGCCGATGTGGTGCGCGACGGACTTGCCGACTGTGCCAGGCGCTTTGATGTCGTTCTGACATCAGGCGGCGCCAGTCGAGGTGAGGAAGATCATATGGCTGCTGCGCTCGGCTCGCTTGGAACGCGCCATTTCTGGCAGATTCAGGTCAAGCCCGGGCGGCCGATGATGCTTGGACAGATCGGAAACTCCGTGGTCGTGGGCCTGCCGGGCAATCCCGTTGCCGTTTTCGTCTGCTTCCTGATGTATGTCTGGCCTGTGCTGCACCGGCTGGGCGGCGGGGCATGGCGCGAGCCGCGGCGGTTATTGCTGCCGGCGGCATTTGCCTTTCGCGGACGCAAGACCGGCCGACGCGAATTCTGGCGCGGCCGATTGATTGAAGGTCCACAGGGGCTTGCCGTCGATAAATACAAGCGCGATGGTTCCGGTCTGATCTCCTCGTTGCGCGAGTCTGATTGCCTGATCGATATTCCGGAGGAGACTGGAGATATCGAGCACGGGGACCTTGTTGCAGTTATTCCGTTTACCGAGTTTGGCATCGCGCAGCGTTGAACCTGTCAAATCCCTAGATCGATTCCGCCTTAGGCGGAATCGATCTGTTCTTCTCGCTCACGTGCCGTTCCGGCCTAGAGGCCGGGCACTCCGCGGGGGCGGCGCAGTTGTTGATGGCCCAGCGACTGCGCCGCTTTTTGGGTGCACTGCGGGCAGCAGCCCGACGTTGCGCGGCGGATCGCTGCTGGGCCTGCCCGCCGCCGCTGCCGCCATGCGCTTTGGCTGCACGGGAATGTGCGGTTGCGTCCGAGCCGGAGGGGCCCTGACAACCTTGTGAACAACCGTGATTGGGAAAATCGTAAGCCTTCGGGCAAGCCTAGCGTCTGGCTTGCCGGGCCCGCCTTGTTCACGCCGCGAGGCCGAAGCAGGTTTCGGCACGTCCTTGAAATACTTGGTTCACTCGCCAGCTGATGTGATTGCGATCGTGGGGTCCGCTTGCCGCTGAGCCGCGCGACGAGGCGGGTAATCCGATTACGATTGTGGTCACCGATGCTGGCGTATCAGCATATAGGCGTGCAGAGATGATCGTAGACCAATTTGGAGGTCAACACACATCCAAAGACGACGCCGCTGCGGGTCTGTTCGCGGAGGCTGTGGATGCGATCGCACGGCATCGGCCGGCGCACGACAGCCTGCAGCGTCTGGCGATGCGTTATCCCGATTTCGCAGCAGCAGCCGCGACCGCGGGCCTGTGCCATATCCTGCTCGGAAGCGGGCAGGCTACGCGCGATGCTCGCCAGTGGCATGATCGTGCCGTTCGCGCCTTGAACTCGCATGGCGGAGGAACACCGGGCGAGCATGCGCTGGTCGATTGCCTGCAGCTGGCGTTGGGTGGGGCCTGGCAAAAGGCGGCTGAGCGGCTCGAATTCCACCTTGAGGCCGCACCGCGGGATTTCCTGGCCATAAAGCTCGCGCATGCACTTCGCTTCATGACCGGGGGGCGCGAGCAGATGCTGGCCGTCTCGGCGGAGGTTTTGCCTTTCTGGGACGAAACGATGCCCGGCTACGGCTTTCTGCTCGGCTGTCACGCCTTCGCGCTCGGAGAATGCGGGGTCTGTGAGGCCGCTGAAGTTACCGGCCGTCAAGCCGTGGCGCTGGAGGCCGACGACGTGTGGGGCCTGCACGCTGTCGCACACGTACTGGAGACGAAATCGAGGACGGCAGATGGCGTCTGCTGGCTCGAGCCGACTCGTGGGCTTTGGCGCAAAAGTGCTGGATTCGGCATGCATCTGGCCTGGCATCTGGCGCTGTTCCGGCTCGGAGACGGCGAGCCAGAAGAAGCGCTGGCACTGTATGATTCGGCCGTCGTGCCGACACTTCACTGCGATTTTCGCGACATGATGAACGCGGTGTCGCTGCTGTGGCGGCTGGAGCAGGACGGGGTGACGATCGGCAGCCGCTGGGAGCATCTGCACGGCATCGCAGGCCGTCGCAGTCTTGATACAGATTATGCGCTCGGGTCGCTGCACGATCTTCTGGCGCTGGTTGCTGCTGGTGACTGCATTGCGGCGCGCAGCCTCCTGCAGCGAATGCGTGATGGCGCCGCCGCTTCGGATCGCGATCAGGCGCGCGTACTGGCGCGGATCGGTGTGCCGCTGGGCGAAACGATCGTGGCGGCTGCGGAATGCAGCCAGCTCAAGTGGGATCTGACGCGGCTCGCGCTGGCGCTGCCCGCACTCGGTGGCAGTGCGGCGCAGCGGGATGTCTTTCTGCGTGAACTGCTATTGATAGCGTGCCGGGCGGGCGATGATGCCGGGGTCGCCGCGATCACACGGCTGCGGTTGCAAGAGCGCTGCTTCGACCAATTCCAGGCGAAGCTGGAGCGGCGCCTCGTGCGCGGTGCAGGCAAAAGCTGGCGCCAGAGATTGGGGCGTGCGTCGGTTGCAAAGCAAACGGGGACCACAATGCCATGCTGAATTCCAGACGCCTCATATTGGGTATTGCGATGCTAGCCATCGTGATCGGCGGCGTAGCATTCATGGTGCGTACGCCGAGCGTGTCCGTGACTGTGCTGCCGGCATACAACACGATCGATAGTCCGAGCGGCGCTGCGATCAAGGGGTACGATCCGGTTGCGTATTTCGTCGCTGGCGCGCCGATGATCGGAAGGCGGGAGCTGTCTGTCGAATATGGTGGCGTGCGATGGCAGTTTGCCAGTGCAGAGAACAAGGCGCGGTTCGAGATGGAGCCGGACAAGTATCTGCCTGCCTATGGCGGCTACTGCGCATACGGTGTCGCGCAGGGCTATCTCGTCAAGATCGAACCGGAAGCCTGGGCAATCAAGGATGGCCGGCTGTATCTGAATTATGATGCCCAAGTGCAGAAGCAATGGGAGAAAGACTGGACGGGATACGTAGAGACTGCCCGCAAGAGCTGGCCGCTTCTGATCAAAAAGGGCAGCCGTGAGACTTGATTCACAACAGTCGGCACCGCAATCGGTGGCTTTACAGGTCATCGTGCCGGCAGCCGATGATGAAAAGGCAGGTGCAATATCGAAGCCGCGCAAGCGGCTGCGCGATGTTCGGCTGGATTTCTTCAGGGGCCTTTGTCTCGTCATCATCTTCATTGCGCACATCTATGCCAATCCGTGGGCGGACTGGATCCCCGCGAGGTTCGGGTTCTCGGATGCGACCGAGATTTTCGTGTTCTGCTCAGGGATGGCATCGGCGGTCGCGTTCGGGAGTGTCTACAGAAACAGAGGCTTTTTCCTCGGCACGGCGCGGGTGCTGTTCCGCTGCTGGCAGGTCTACTGGTCGCATATCGGCGTGTTCCTTGTCGCAGCGGCCGCGATGGTCGTCGTCGATCTGATGCTTGGCGGCAGCGCCTATGTGGACGGGCTCAAGTTGCAGCCATGGTTCGACGACAGAGCCAGGATCGCGTTGCTCGGGCTGCTGACGCTCGCCTACGTGCCCAACTATTTCGACATTCTGCCGATGTATCTGGTTATCCTGTTCATGCTGCCGGTTGTGGTCTGGTTTTACAGGTTGCATCCGGGGGCGGCGGCGGGGGCGGTTGTTTTCGTCTGGCTGGCAACGAATTTGGGCTTGCTCTGGCTACCGGCGGAGCCGTGGGGCCAGCGGGTCTGGTTTTTCAACCCGTTCGGCTGGCAACTTGTGTTCTTCTCGGGGTTTGCGCTGATGGCCGGCTGGGTATCGGCGCCGCCGGTCGATCGGCGGCTTATCGGTGCCGCATTGGTCTTCCTCGTGCTGACGGTTCCGCTTGCCTGGTGGCCGCTGCTTCAAAGCTTTCCTGCTCTGAAGGCCATCAGGGCAGCAATCGAGCCGTTGTGCGACAAGACCAGCTTTGGTCTCCTGCGCTATCTGCACTTCCTGTCGATGGCTTATCTCGCCTACGTGGCGGCAGGGGAGAATGGTTGTCGTCTCAGAGGGCCGATCGTGGAGATTTTTCGACGCCTTGGACAACAGTCGCTGGCGATTTTCATGGCCGGGCTGGTGTTGTCGTTCATTGCCTCCGCGCTGCTCAACGTCATAGGGCGGAATCTGTGGTCGGTTCCGCTCGTCAATCTGGGTGGAATCGCCTTGCTGGTCGCCATCGCGCGAACGACTGCCTGGTTCAAGGCGCAACCCTGGCAGGCGGCGCCGAAGTCCTCCGCCTGACGCCGATCCGGCGATCCTGCAGCTGACGGCGGAATGTCACTCCGAACGTTGTCGCCCGATCCTGGGCAGCCTCTTGCCGAAGTGGATCCTCGGCGGGCTGAACGGATGGCGCAGGGGTGTTCGATGGACGGGGAAGACGATCGTTAGCTTTGCTTTAACCACCCATATCAAGCGTTTCTCAAGGCCCATCGGTTAACGTCACGCCAAACCAGAAAATTCAGGCGATCAGACGGACGGCCAGGTGGGTAAAGCAGTTCATTCGGATGCCCGTGGTCAGCCGCTGGCTGGCGCGGCGGGCGTTTTCTGGTTGCGCCGGGCGTCTCTTTGGGGGGCTGGCGGAGCGCTGCTGGTCATTGCCTGTCTTGCATTGCTGACAATCTGGCGCACGGCGGCCGGTCAGGCGGTCGTGTGGCCGATGGCGGGGGTTGTTGTTGCGAGCTGCATCACGGCGCTGATGCTGGTGCTCCACTTTCGGACAATTGGTGAAGCCGGCTCTTCTGCCCGCGCCTCGAGCGAATTGATCGATAGCAGGATTGAGGAGCTGCAGGACCTGACCTGGCAACTGCGGGACAGCGAGGCGCGCTACCGCGATCTTCTGGACACGCAGCAGGATGTTATCGCGCGACGCGACAGCAGCGGTCGTCTGACATTTGTCAACGAAGCGTTCTGCCGGGTGTTCGGTGTTGCGGCAGCGAATGTGCTGGGTAGCGAATTCGAACCAACCGTAGCGGCGGAAGAGGTGGTTGGCGCCGTATACGGTCGAGTGCCGGATTCCTCTGTCAGGCTGGTCGAGACGGCCAGCGGACAGAGATGGTTCGCTTTCGAGCAGCACGTGGTGCTTGGTGCAGCGGGCGGAGAGGATGTGGGCCGGCGCCTGGACGATTGCTCGGAAATCCAGATCGTCGGGCGGGACGTGACGGAGCAACGCGCGTTCGAGATCGCGCTCGAGGAGGCGCGCGACAACGCGCTAGCCGCGGACCGGGCCAAGTCGCGCTTCCTGGCTGCCATGAGCCATGAAATCCGTACGCCTATGAACGGCATCATCGGGATGACTGCATTGCTCAAGGAGACGCCGTTGTCTCATGAGCAGTCGACCTTCGCGAATGCGATCTCGCAATCCGCCAGGACGCTGATGCTGCTGATCGACGAGATCCTGGATTTTTCCAAGATCGAAGCGGGGAAGCTGGAACTTGCCAGCTCACCGTTCGCGCTGGATGCCTGCGTGCAGGGCGTGGTCGAACTCATGGCGCCCACGGCTCATGACAAGGGGCTGGAGCTGGCATGGACGATTGATCCCGCCGTTCCGACCGGCGTGATCGGTGATGAAGGGCGGGTTCGGCAAATTCTGCTCAATCTGGTCGGGAACGCCATCAAGTTCACAGATCGCGGTGGGGTGATGGTCACGGTCGCAGCGATTGGCTGCGGCGAAGATGGGGTGCGCGTCCGGGTCGAGATCAAGGACACAGGAATCGGATTGGCACCTGAAACGGTCGACCGGCTGTTTGCAGAATTCGGACAGGCCGATGCTCCGTTGGCGCAACGTCGAGGAGGCACCGGCCTTGGCCTGGCGATTTCGCGACGGCTTGCGCATGCCATGGACGGCAATATCACTGTCGAAAGCGAGCCCGATCGCGGGGCAACGTTCAGTGTCGAGTTGAAGCTCGCATTGCCGGCCGAACAGCGATCGCAGTTGCGGGAATTGCCGCGAGCCGAGCTCACGAACTGTTGCGTGCTATTGGCTTTCGATCGCCTCATCGAGCGGCGAGTTCTGGCCATGAGCCTGCGGTCGCTCGGGGTGGAAGTGCGCGAAGCCGAAGACCCGTCCTCTCACGAGCAGATAGACGCGGCTGCGCAGGCGGGGAGGCCTGTGGCACTTGTCATCGCCGACGCGAGCGAAGAGGCGGCAGAGGCAGCAGCTGCACTTGAGCGGGCCCGGTGCGTTGCGCCTGATGCCGGCGTGCGCGGTATCGTGCTGATCGATGCGGCAGCGAAGGCAAGTCTCGCGCAGTATCGGGCCGCCGGGTTTACGTCCTATCTGGTGAGGCCGGTGCGGCCTCTGGCGCTGATGGCGCAGGTCGGGCTGCTCAAAACGGGCGCATGTGGAGGGGCTGACAGCCCCGGCGAGGTCGGTTCGGATCCGGACGCCGCGGGCAGGCATGCCGGCCTGGATGTCGTAAGGCCAGGCAACGGGGGCTGCCATCGTGTGCTGCTGGCGGAAGACAACGCCATCAATGCACTGCTGGCCTGCCGCATGCTGGAGGCGATCGGCTGTGAGGTGGTGCACGCGAGCGATGGCGCAGCGGCTGTTTCGGCTTTCGAGCGTTCGCTGGCGCAAGACGGGCACGCGTTCGATCTGATCCTGATGGATGTGCACATGCCGCGGCTCGACGGCCTGGAAGCAGCGGCCGAGATCAGGCGACTGGCCGGAACTCAAGCGTCGGATGTGCCACCGCTGGTCGCGCTCACTGCCAATGCGTTCGATGAGGACAGGCGGCGTTGCCTGGAGGCCGGGTTCGACGACTACCTGGCGAAGCCGTTCGAGAAACAGGAGCTGGTGGATTTGCTGGTCCGCTGGTGTAACGGCCAAAGGCAAAGCGCGGTGGAAGGCACCGCCGCCTGAAGGCGCCGCAGCTACCTGACCCGTTCCTTCGGGTAGACGCCCCAGAGTTTCGTCTGCTCGACAAATCCGAGATGGGGGCCGACGGATACGGAGCACCAGCTGCCATCGCAATAGCGGACGTTGGCAATGACGCCGGCTTCGAGCTTCGCGATTTCGCTGCTGTCCGTCCTTGCTGCGGTACGCAGCGGAACGAGCCTGCCAGTGCGCGCTCGTTCCCAAGGCACGACAAGGGCGGTTCTGCGCCCGGACAACAACGATCCAATGATCCAGCCGGTGATGCCTTCCGCATCACGTACCTGCCGCCAGCCTTCGAATTCCCGAATCACTTCGACCGGCAGACCTGCCTGTCGGTAGACCCACTTGGTGGGATACTGCTGCCCCGGTCCGCTGCGCATATTGATACGATCCGCCTTCAGGCTGACGAAGCGAGGGATCGGGAGGCCGCTGGATGTCTTGGGGCGGACGGGGAGCTCGCCCGTGGCGTTCGCAGGCCGGGTCTGGGCAAGTGCGGCGCCGGTCGCCAGGGCAATGGGTGGCGACAAAGCGAGGCCAAGGGCGAGAACGGCGGCGGCTCGGAGCGCGTGCGCCGTGGAGAAATGTACGTTGATACAAGTTGTTGGTATGAGCGCGAGACCTGGCACCCCTGGCGGCTTGCGCCAGTTGCAGCTTTCACGCTGATCTTGATGCACGCGCATGCCGATCGCCTTGCCCTGCTTCGCGAGATCCGTCAACTCCAGGCCCAGATTTGCAGATGATCTTCGACAGCCGACTTTGTCACCGCCGTGACCATCTGATAGAGACATGGGAAGAGGCGGTTGGAATTGATCCGCCATCCTTGCGACCGCAGCCGGCTGAAGATGCTCGCTGCCGCGCGTGAGTCTAGCTACGCATAGATGTGGACGCCATGCCAAACTCGGCCAAGAAGCCCATTGTTATCGTTACAAGAAAGCTGCCTGACGTCGTCGAGACGAGGATGCGGGAGCTGTTCGATGCCCGGCTCAACGTCGATGACAAGCCGATGAGCCAGGCTGATCTCGTCACAGCCGTCCAGACGGCGGAGGTTCTGGTGCCGACCGTGACAGACCGGATCGACAGGTCCGTGCTGTCGCAATCGGGGCCGACACTCAAACTGATCGCCAATTTCGGTACCGGTGTCGACAACATCGATCTCGATACGGCCCGAAACCGCAATATCATCGTCACAAACACTCCAGGTGTGTTGACCGAAGATACGGCGGACATGACGATGGCGCTGATCCTCGCGGTTCCGAGGCGGCTGGCCGAGGGCACCGCGTTCATGAAGGATCCGCGCACACATTGGGCCGGCTGGTCGCCGACGTGGATGCTGGGCCACCGTATCTGGGGCAAGCGGCTGGGCATCATCGGCATGGGGCGCATCGGCCAAGCTGTTGCCCGCAGAGCAAAGGCGTTCGGCCTTCAGGTGCATTATCACAACCGGCGCCGGGTCGCTGAAGAGGTGGAGCAGGAGCTGGAGGCGACCTACTGGGATAGCCTCGATCAGATGCTGGCGCGCATGGACATCGTGTCGGTGAATTGCCCGCACACGCCGGCGACGTATCATCTGCTTTCGGCCCGACGATTGAAACTGCTGAAGCCGACAGCGTATGTCGTCAATACCGCGCGCGGCGAGGTGATCGACGAGAACGAGCTGGCGCGTATGGTCGAAGCGGGAGCGATCGCGGGGGCGGGGCTGGATGTCTTCGAGCACGAGCCGGCCGTGAATCCCAAGCTGCTGGCGTCGAACCGGGTGGTGGCGCTGCCGCACATGGGCTCGGCCACGATCGAAGGCCGGATCGACATGGGCGAGAAAGTCATCATCAACATCAAGACGTTCATGGATGGCCATACGCCGCCCGATCGTGTGCATCCGGCGATGTTCTAGAGCATCGTGCGATAAATCGCACTCGCTCTAGAACCTTTGCGCTCACGGGCCGCACCGGCCTTCGGCCTGGCCCTCCGCGGGGGCGGCGCACTGGCGCCGGGCCGCAATTCGCGGCCTTCGCGTGCGTCCGATTGATCGTCCGGCGCGCTAGATGGTTTTCGACAGGGGCGGAATCGATCTGCGCACGGTGGGTCAGGCGCCTGGGCGACCGATAGGTCCCCGAGCTATGTAACGGCCGTGTCTGTGCCGCGGCTATTGTTGCTTGGGCGTGCCGGGCAGGCCCGCGCGCTCGTTTTCGATCTGGGCCTTGATCGAGGGGTCGACGTATTCGATGCGGGCGGTTTCGCGCAGTTTCTGGACGAGTGCCTGGGCGCGCTTATGGACAAGCGCGGCCTTGACCTGCCCCTTGACCGTGTCGAATTCAGGCACCTTGCGTGCACGCTTGTCGTCGACTTTTATGATATGCCATCCGAATTGCGTCTGGACGGGTTGGGACACGTCGCCTTTATCGAGCCTGAAGGCGACCTCCTCGAACTGCGGTACCATCTGGCCGCGCGCGAAATAGCCCAGGCTGCCACCATTCTCGCGGCTGCCGGGGTCTTTGGAGTGCTTGAGGGCCATGGCTGCGAAGTCGGCTCCATGGGCGATCTCTTCGACGATCTCCTTTGCCTTGTCCCTGGTCTCGACAAGAATGTGTCTGGCCTTCACCTCGGTTCCGCCAGCGCTGATTGCAACCTGCGAATTGAAGCTTCTTCGTGCTTCCGCATCAGTTACTTGTGCCTTGATCTGGCGATCAAAATACGCGTCGCGTAACGCCTTCCGCCGCCAATAGGCCAGCCGTTGATCGAAACTGGCGCCGGCGCCGAGGCTTGCGCGCTCGGCTGCTTCTGCCATCAATTGCGTCTCGATGAGGTATTCGACGAGGACGCGCCGTCGCGTCGGAGCGGGCAAGCTGCCAAGCTCGGCGCCGATCTCCGTGTCAGCCAAGCTCAACTCGGCCTCGGTGATCGGCTTTCCGTTCACGGTTGCGACAACATTTTCCTGTGCCCCAGCCGGTCCAGCACACAGCAGGAGTGCGGCGATGCAGGCCACGGCGCGGAGATCCGGGACGAGGCGGCTGGAAGGGCGCGACTTGGGCATGATACGGCAGGGCATCTGGAGCACTCCTCAGGATCTCCGAAGTCGCGACGCGGCGGCGGCATCAGATGTCAGTCCTGATGGCAGTAATGAGGCGGACACCAGGACGGTCCACGCGCTCAAGTGCCGCGCGTCAGGGTTCTCTCAGCATTGATTGACAACTCGGGCGTAGCGTTCTTATGTCTGCTGCGCTATGGCCACACAGTCGCAGCACTTGTGGCATATGGCGGCATAGCTGAACGGTGCGCGGTGTGACGTCGATGCGCGCGAGTCAGCACTTCCGGATGTTTTCCTGGACTGTCCCAGCGCGTGCTCGGCGGGGCACCTCTGGCACATCCGCCAGACTATTTGGGACACGGCATTCACGATGATAGCGATTGGCTCACTTGCCTCCAAGATCTTCGGCTCGTCCAACGAGCGCCGCGTCCGCGGCTATCGTGCTCGGGTCGACGCCATCAATGCCCTGGAGGCAGAGCTCGAGAAGCTGTCCGACGAAGAATTGAGGGGCCGCACGAGCGAGTTCCGGCGCCAGCTGGCCGACGGCGCCTCGCTCGAAAGCCTGCTCGTCCCTGCCTTCGCGACCGTGCGAGAGGGGGCCAAGCGGACGCTTGGGCAGCGGCATTTCGATGTACAGCTGATCGGCGGCATGGTGCTGCACGAGGGCAAGATCTCCGAGATGAAGACCGGCGAGGGCAAGACGCTCGTTGCCACGCTGGCGGTCTATCTCAATGCGTTGGCGAGCAAGGGCGTGCATGTCGTCACGGTCAACGACTACCTGGCCAGCCGCGATGCGGAATGGATGGGGCAGATCTACAAGTTCCTGGGGCTCACGGTCGGCTGCATCGTTCATGGCCTCGACGATGACGAACGGAGCGAGCAGTACAAATGTGACGTGACGTACGCCACCAACAACGAGCTCGGCTTCGACTACCTGCGCGACAATATGAAGATGGACCGCGGGGAGATGGTGCAGCGTGGTCACGCCTACGCCATCGTCGACGAGGTGGATTCGATCCTGATCGACGAAGCGCGGACGCCGTTGATCATTTCCGGTCCCGTGGAGGACAAGGCGGATCTCTACCAGACGATCGACGGCCACATGAAGACGCTGGTGGACGAGCACGACAAGCTTGCCAATGATCTGGAGCGGGAGCTGGTCAAAGAGCTCGGGCCGGAAAAGGGCAAGGAACTGTTCAAAGAGGAGCTGAAGGAAAAAGGCTACTACGAACTCGACGAGAAGCAGAAGTCCGTGGCGCTGAACGAGCTGGGCAACCAGCGGATGGAAGAGACGCTGCAGGAGCTCGGCCTATTGAAAGGCACGCTGTACGACGTCGACAACGTTTCGATTGTTCACCACATCAATCAGGCGCTCAAGGCCCACACGCTGTTCCGTCGCGACAGGGATTACATCGTCAAGAGCGGTCAGGTCGTCATCATCGATGAGTTCACCGGACGCATGATGCCGGGCCGACGCTATTCGGAAGGGCTGCACCAGGCACTGGAGGCAAAGGAGCACGTCGAGATCCAGCCGGAAAACCAGACGCTGGCTCAGATTACGTTCCAGAATTATTTCCGGCTGTACAACAAGCTGGCGGGTATGACCGGCACGGCGCTGACGGAAGCGAGCGAGTTCCTCGATATCTACGGCCTCGACGTTATCGAGATACCGACCAACCTGCCAGTTGCCCGACTGGACGAAGACGACGAGATCTACCGGACCGCCCAGGAGAAGTGGGAAGCGATCATCGACGAGATCGAGCGCGTGCAGAAGAACAAGCAGCCAGTGCTGGTCGGCACGGTGTCGATCGAGAAAAGCGAGCTGCTGGCCGACATGATGAAGGCGCGCGGCATTCCACATCAGGTGCTGAATGCGAGGTATCACGAGCAGGAGGCGCACATCATTGCGCAGGCGGGCCAGCCGGGCGCGGTGACCATTGCCACCAACATGGCGGGGCGCGGCACGGACATCCAGCTCGGTGGCAACGTCGAATACACATTGAAGGATTGGATCGCGGAGCGGGCGCAGAAAGGTGCTGCGCCCAGCGATGAGGACATCGCAAACAAGCGGGCGGAGATCCAGGCCGAGGTCGACGGCAACAAGCTGCTGGTCAAGAATGCCACCGAGACGATCGAGATCGAGCCGGCGAAGGGCAGCAGAGCCGCCAAGACCGTGGTGAAACCCGGCGGGCTATACGTGATCGGCACAGAGCGGCACGAAAGCAGGCGCATCGACAACCAGTTGCGCGGCCGCTCGGGACGGCAGGGCGATCCAGGACGCTCGAAGTTCTATCTGTCGCTGGAAGACGACCTGATGCGCATCTTCGGGTCGGACCGTATGGACAGCGTACTGCGCACCCTCGGGCTGCAGGAGGGTGAGGCCATCATCCATCCGTGGATGAACAAGAGCCTGGAGATGGCGCAGAAAAAAGTCGAGGCCCGCAACTTCGACATCCGCAAGCAGATCCTGAAGTATGACGACGTGATGAACGACCAGCGCAAGGTCATCTTCGACCAGCGCATCGACATCATGGCTCAGGATGAAGTTTCCGAAACCGTGGTCGACATGCGCCATCAGGTGATCGACGAGCTGGTCTCGCGCCATATCCCGGAGCATGCCTACGCGGAGCAGTGGGATACCGAGGGGCTGACGGCTGCCGCGAAAGAAATCTTCGGCCTCGATCTGCCCGTCAAAGACTGGGCTGCGGAGGAAGGCATTGCCGAGGAGGAAATCAAGGAGCGGCTGCACAAGGAAACAAATGAAAAGGCGTTGGCCAACGCCAGGACCATCGGAGAAAGCGTTGTCGGTGAAGCGGACGGCGCGCGAGGTTTTCTCGGGTTCATTGCTTCGGAGCCGCAACTGGCGGCCGGGCTGCAGGCGGAGGCTCCCGACTTTGCGGGCATCGGGCGCACGCTGCTTTCGCTCAATCGTCCAGAGCTGCAATTCTCCGGTGAAGTCGACCCTGGCAAGCTGGGCAACGACGAGTTGCAGGAGATCGGCGGCACATTCTGGCACCAGTACCGCGGCGCGGAGGAGGTCGTCACACAGTTCGATGCGCTCGAGGACAAGTCGCCGGAGGCGATTGGTGCGTCAAGGCTGAAGCACATCGAGAAAGCGGTGCTGCTGCATACGCTCGATCATCTTTGGCGAGAGCACATCGTCAGCTTGGAGCATCTGCGGCAGGTGATCGGCTTCCGGGCGTACGGGCAGCGTGACCCGCTGAACGAGTACAAGTCCGAGGCTTTTCTGCTGTTCGAAGGTCTGCTGTCCAAGCTCAGGGAGACCGTCACCGGGCACTTGATGCGGATGGACAGGCCGCCGTCCGACGACGACGAGATGATGCAGCCGGAGGTCGACCTCTCGGAGATCGAGGCGCATCACATCGATGCCACGACGGGCGTGGACGAGTTCGAGTTGGCGGATGCCGCAATCGCCGCGGCGCAGGCCGGACGCCCGTTGCGTGAAGCACGGCGGATGCCGCTGCAGACTCTGCAAGGCAGTCGGCGGGGTAGAGCTTGACCCGAACGATCCCTCGACATGGGGCAAGGTTTCGCGCAATGCGGCTTGCCCTTGCGGCTCAGGCCAGAAATACAAGCGCTGCCACGGCAAGCATGATTGACGCACTATCGATGCGGGCAGCGGCGCTGTCGAGCACCGCTGTCAGCTGACATAGCGTCCGTCATGGTCGGCTTCGACCGTAGGGGATGAGCGGCGCGGGCGGCATGTGCGGTCAGGTTCCCTTCGGGTCGAGGCTGAACCGTTTCGCCAGACCATTCCAGCAGTCGGCGTAATCGTCCTGCATGGTCTGGAGGCCGGCGGCGAATTGGGTCACGTGCTGCGGAAACCGCGTCTCGAACATGAACGCCATCGTGTTCTCTAGCTTGACCGGCTTCAAATCGGTGTTGCTGGCATGCTCGAAGGCGTCGTTGTCCGGGCCATGCGGGAGCATGCAATTGTGCAGGCTCATGCCGCCGGGCACGAAGCCGTGCGGCTTTGCGTCGTACTGGCCGTAGATGAGGCCCATGAACTCCGACATGATGTTGCGGTGGTACCAGGGCGGGCGGAAGGTGTTTTCTGCCACCAGCCAGCGTTCCGGGAAAATGACGAAGTCGACGTTGGCCGTGCCGGGTGTCTCGGAGGGCGCGGTCAGCACCGTGAAGATCGACGGGTCCGGGTGATCGAATCCGATGGCTCCGACTGGCGAGAAGTGGCGCAGGTCGTACTTATAGGGCGCGTAGTTGCCATGCCAGGCAACGACGTCGAGCGGCGAATGGCCGATGTGGGACTTGTACAATCGTCCGCACCATTTGACGAAGATCGTGCCTGCTGCATCCTTGTCCTCGAAGGCGGCGACGGGGGCGAGAAAATCGCGCTGGTTGGCGAGGCAGTTGGCACCGATCGGTCCGCGTTCCGGAAGCGTGAACGCGCCGCCATAGTTTTCGCAGACGTAGCCGCGGGCGGGACCATCCGGTAGAGCGACGGAAAAGATGACACCGCGCGGGATCACGGCGATCTCGCCGGGTTTGACGTCAATGGTTCCGAACTCGGTCCTGAGCTTGAGGCCGTTCTCTTGCGGCACGATCAGGAGCTCGCCATCGGCGTTGAACAGATACTCGTCGTCCATGGAGCGGGTTGCAAGATAGAGGTGGGCGGCCATGCCCGCCTGGGTATTGACGTCACCGGCCGTGGTCATCGTGGCGAGGCCTTGCAGGAACGACTGCTGGCTGGCGGGGATTGGCGGTGGTCCCCACCGGAGCTGGCCAATCGGCAGGCGGGATTCGGCAGTGCACGGAGCGGTGCGAAGCTTGCCGGGGTCTATCTCCTCGAAGCGGCCGTGATGGCGCACCGTTGGGCGGATGCGATACAGCCAGGAGCGCTGATTGGCGCCGCGCGGCGCGGTGAACGGGGAGCCGGAGAGCTGCTCGGCATACAGGCCGTAGGCGCACCGTTGCGGTGAGTTGCGCCCGACGGGGAGGGCCCCAGGGAGCGCTTCGGTGGCGAAACTATTACCGAACCCTGACTGATAGCTCTGCTGGGCTGTCGCGGTGTGCTCGAAGGGTTTCGTATAGGTCATGATTTTGCTCCTCGGCTCGCACGGCCAATGTGGACGCATATTGAATGCATCTTCGCACAGTGCCGATGCCAGGAGAAGTGACGTATTGGGATGCAACGGTTGCCGGGCAGGAATCCCTGAATCCAGAATAAACTGCGCTAAATCAGTGCGTTGCTTCTAGTTGTTCGCGGCGGGAGGGGTACGAAGCGGCGGTGCTTTCTGCGTCCTGAAGCCAAGCGGAAAAGGCCAAATCTGAGCCCTCGAATTCCGCCTGCCCGGCGCCCCATTTGTCGTTGAAGTTCGCGGCGCGCGTTAACTACGCGAACTAAAACTCGTACAAACAACCCGTCATCCCTATTAACGCTGCCGGCAAGCGGAGAGCACGGGAGGTACGGCTCTCTCCAAAACAACAACATCACAGGCTCAAACAGCGCCAATTCGGCAGAACGGGCGGAGGATTGACTATGCCATTGTTTCAAGGGGACGACTTGCGACAGACTTATTCTGGACCAAAGCTGGCTTGCGGTTGGCGTGGTCGGTTCGCAATGCTTGGAGCGCTTGTGCTTCCATTAGCGTTCAATGTGCTGCCAACGCCAGCGGCAGCTGAGGTGCGCAGCGTGACGGAATTCATGCCGGCAAGCTGGCGAGGGGACGAATCGGAAAGCATTCGCAGAAGCTCCCTGGGGGAGCGGCCCTCTTCCGGTCGTTCTTCTGCTCGCCGAGCCGTTGCGGAGGAGGATGATGACGACGAGGCGACGCCGGCAAAAGTCCAGAGGCCGCGCGCCAAGCGGCAGACCGGCACGCGACAGACCGGGACACGGCAGACCCGCAAGCGGATTCGTTTGGCCGCGCTTGGCCCAATTCCCAACATTGTCACAGCGCCGCGACCAAGCCTTTCAGGCAAAGGCATAAGCTGGCGAGCCAATTCAGGCTGCCTGGCCTCGAACTTGCGCGCCGCGGTTGCCTATGTGGCAGCGAATTTCGGATCGGTCACCGTCAATTCAACGTGCCGCAGCAAGCGCCATAACCGTCGGGTCGGCGGCGCGTCGCGGTCCTATCATCTCACAGGCAATGCAGTGGACTTCCGTATGCGCGGCAATGTCCGTGCGGCATACGCCTTTTTGCGCGGTTCCATCGGCGGCATCAAGCACTATGGCGGCGGTCGTTTCCACATCGACAACGGACCGCGCCGAGCGTTCTAAGCGGCAGCAGGTCTGTTCAGGGCCGGCGGAGGCACCCCCCACCCGCACCCCGCGTCCGCCGGCCCGCCCCAACCAGACGAGATTGTCCGCAGAGCCAATCGCTTCGGCCCGTGATTGGGCGGCTCGAAGGGGATTGGTCTATGATGGTCTGCCGGCTTGTTTCGCCGAGCGAGGCTGTTGGGCCCGTTGCAGGCGAGGCGAGGCCAGCAATTTCAAGAAGGGGGGCTCATGACGAAACGCGTCAGCATCAATACCGAGGATTACGGTCATTCCAATCCGATACCAGCGGGCTGCCGTATGGGGCCGCTGCTGGTGACGGGTATCATCAACGGCGAAGATAAGTCGCGTGCGGACGGGCCCGGCTCGTTCGAGGAACAGTGCGTGCTGGTGTTCAGCCGTATTCGGGCTGTGATGGCAGCAGCGGGTGCCGGCACGGATCAGATCGTGAAGATCAACTTCTCTGTGCCCGACCTCCCCATGCGCGACATTCTGAACCGCGAATGGGTCGCGATGTTTCCTGATCCTGCCTCGCGGCCGGCACGACAGACGACAGAAATGAAACTGGACCGCGGAAAGCTGATCCAGTGCGATGTCATGGCCTGGCTTGGCGAGTGATAGCGGCCCACCAACCCTGCGCGCAGATACCTGCAAACTTCAGGTTCGATCACAGGTCAAACCTTAGGATTTCCGGTATCATGCAAAATGATAGTCGGCGGGATCCAACCGGCGTGTCATTTGCCAATAGTCGATCACACGCCAGGGTGAATTGGCGACGACGCGGCCGGCGGCATTGCGGTACCACGTATTCATCGCGCCGTGGGTCCAGATCATCTGTGCGTGGGCTTCGTCGACGCGAGCATTGTAGGTGTCGTGCACGTCCTGGCGGCACTCGATGGTGCTGTGGCCCTGCTCCGCCATCTCGCGCAGACACAGCATGATATGACGGACCTGACATTCGGAGTGGAAGAATATCGAGCTGCCGTGGGCGAGGTTGGTATTGGGTCCATAGAGAATGAACATGTTTGGAAAACGGGGAACGGTGACCCCGAGATACGCGCGGGGATCATCGTCGCCCCAAACATCCCGAATGGTGGTGCCGCCGCGGCCTGCAATGTCAACCGGCCACAACATTCTGGACGCGTGGAAACCGGTGGCCAGCACGACCACATCAGCTTCATGATGGCGGCCCGACTCATCGACGAGGCCCGTTTCGTCGAAACCGGCAATTGCCGATGGGACGAGTTCGACGTTGTCGCGCTTCAAAGTCTTGAACCAGTTGGTGTCGCGCAGCATGCGCTTGCCATAGGGCGGGTAGCTGGGCGTCACCTTGGCGAGCAACGCGGGATCGTCTCCAACTTCTGCCTGCAAGTGGGCCAGGAGGCGCTGCCTGAATGCCTCGCTCTTGTCGTTGAGCGACAGCTCCGGAGTGGGCCAGGAGGCGTCCTTCTGCAGAACCGCGTGGAGCGCGTCGCCGCCGGCCCACCACATGAGAGCGCGATGCCAGCGCTGCAGCAGAGGCACGTTGGCCAGCGCCCAACGCATGCCATCGGGCACGTCCTTCAAGTAGTTGGGATTATATGAGACCCAAGGGGCCGAGCGCTGGAAGATCGTCAGCTTGCTTACATCCGGCGCGATCGAGGGCCCGACCTGGATGCTGCTCGCACCGGTCCCGATCATGGCGACGCGCTTGCCGGAAATATCACAGTCGTGGTTCCAGCGAGCGGTGTGGAAGATCGCGCCCTGGAAACGCTCGAGGCCAGGAAAAGCAGGAATTTTCGGCCGATTGAGCTGGCCGACCGCCATCGCAAGAACGGGGGCACTGGTCTGCTCTTGCCGGTCGCCGTCATGCCGGATGACGAGTTGCCAGCGTGCCGATTGCTCATCGAAGGATGCGGCGATCACTTCGGCGCCGAAGACGATGCTGCGTCGTACGTCGAAGTCGTCGGCGAACCGTTCCAGATAGGCGAGCATCTCGGCCGCGCCTGAAAACTCGCGTGACCAGTCGGGATTGGGCGCGAATGAAAAGGAGTACAGTGCGTTGGGGATATCGACCGCGCAGCCCGGGTAGGTATTCTCGAACCAGGTCCCGCCAAGACGCGCGTTCTTTTCGTAGATCGTGAACGGGATGCCCGCCTCGCGGAGCTTGGCGCCGAGGCATAGGCCTGATAGTCCGGCTCCGACGATAGCGACCCTGACATTTTCGCGGGTGCGCTCGTCG
This sequence comes from uncultured Alphaproteobacteria bacterium, assembly GCA_963825625.1. Lineage (GTDB taxonomy): Bacteria > Pseudomonadota > Alphaproteobacteria > Rhizobiales > Hyphomicrobiaceae > CAMDPA01. Next base: position 207,628 of record CAWGUF010000011.1, read on the forward strand.
ACCGGTTTGCGCCAGCGAACCGAGCGCTCGTCGCTGTGGTCCTGCGGGGAACCTGACGGCCATTCCTCAAGGATCGCCTGGGCGTAGTCGATGGGCAGTTGCTCGCCAACGCCGTAGCTGATCAAGGCACGAAAGCGCTCCAGGGAGGGGCGCGGCACATCCACCGCACGGCCAGCCGCCAGATCTCGCAAAGCTGCGATCAACTCTGCGGATATCTCGGCCTGCAACTCGCGCGGGATCGTGTTGAGGAAGCTCCAGCCGCCGCTGATCAAAGGGGCGGCGCGGCGCAGCATATCATCCCGGCCGGTCAGCTGTGCGGTAAGCAACAGCTGGGGCACGATGTCGGATATGGACAGTGCGGCCGTGAGCTTCGCTTCGTCCGCCAATGCAGCGCGGGCCGCCAACTCCCAGGATGTCGTCTCTGTCACCTGCTGCATTCCGTGGCTTCCGTGCAGCTCGAGTTTGCGTCGGTTTTGGTATCGGTATGGAGCATCGCTTTGCCAACCGGCGTGCGATCGCTGCTGCTATCGGGCAATGGGATGCCCGGTAGTCACGGGCTTCAAGCCTTCAAGCGCTCCGTGGTCCGGTCGGACATTCCGGGGCGGCCGGTGCTGTCGGACTGGGTGATAAGCCGCCGCAGGTATTCGCCGCAGGTGACGGCGGGGTAGCGGGGCGGGCGCTGCGGACTCTGGCAAGTCTGGAGGCATTCGATAACGGCATCGGGGTGCGGTGCGGCGAAGAATGGCATCGATACGCGGGCGCGGCCGCTGACGTTGCTGGCACGGTGCAGGTTCGAGGTATAGATATCATTGGTCCAGCGGGCCATCAGGTCGCCGATGTTGACGACGAACGTGCCCGGTATCGGTGGCACGTCGATCCACTCCTCGGCTGCGTTTCTCACCTGCAGGCCGCCGATCGCGTCCTGCGAGAGCAGGGTGAAGCCGCCATAGTCCGTATGCGGTGAAAAGCTCCACTTGTGATGCTGGAGCGCGGCTTCGTCGAGCGGCGGGTAGTAGTTGATCAGCGTGACGAGTGCCATTTCATTGAAGTACGGATCGAACCAATTCTCGGGCAGGTACAGGCTGAGAGCAAAAGCCCGCGCCATTGCGTGCGCCAGCCGTGTACGCTTCTGCATGTGGGACTGCATCAATGCGGTAAAGCCCGGAGCCATCTGTTCCGACGGCCAGTGTGCGGTGCGCTGTTCGCTCAACGACACGGTCGTGAGGTTGCGAACCATGACAAAGCGCTCTTTGAGGTCCGGGCTCTTGCCTGCAGTGGCCGCCGGGTTGACGCCTCCCACACGCACGAAGCCAGTGCCGGCGGCGGTCTCGGCCCTGACCTGCATCTTGGTTTCGAGCGGTAGGTCGAAGAAGCGATGCGCGGCCGCTTCACAGTCGTCCAGCTCCTGCTGCGAAATACCGTGACCCTCGATGTAGAAGAAACCGACGTTGATGCATGCTGAGCGCAAGGCCATCGCGGTGTTTCGACGAGCGGTCTCGTCACCGCCCGAGACGAAGGGCGAGACGTCGATAACAGGCAAGCTCTTGACGGCCTCGCGGTCATTGCCTGCGTCTACGTGGCGGGCTGGTTCCGATGCTGCGGATGTCATGTGCCTTCGTCCCTTTCCGGTATGGACTAAAGCCAGTGCTTGCAGCCGAGAGGACTACCCGGCGGCTCCGCGAGTGTAGTGCGTGATGGCGGTCGAAGTACAGCGTGGGTCTGCGTGTGGCTGCGGGCAATGGATGCTCGCTCTGCGCAAGGCCGGCGGCGGCGAAGGGAATTTTCTAGGCGATTATAGAAATGGTCGCGAGGACAGTTCGGATGCCAGTTGTGGATAGGGCTAGAGTTTTTCGGCCCTGAGCACGATCTGGCTCATGAACAGGTGAGAGAAACGTCCGCCGGTCAGGGTGTTCACCAACGCCTGCTTGCGCGACATCGGGACAAGCGGGCGGACCCATTCAACGCGGCAGCCGGCGGCCGCGACAAGCTCGGTCAATGTCGCCGGCGTGAACCAGCGCAGGTGGGTGAAATCCATCCGGCCCTGGTCGGCGTAGTCCCAGCGATTGGCCAGCAGCATTCGGATGACCGAGATGTGGGCGACGTTCGGCGTCCCGAGATAGATGCGGCCGCCGGGGCGTACGAGGGTGGCGAGACGCTTCATTGCAGTCCACGGGTCGACCAGATGCTCGAGGACTTCGGCGGCGATCAGGGTGTCGAACGATGCGGCCTGTAGCGGCAGGTCCAATTTCTCGATGTCGCCCTCTATGACTTCGTCCGCCACTTTGCGGGCCTGGGCGGCGGCCTTGGGATCGATTTCGACGCCAACGACACGGCGGGCAATGCCGCGAGACTTCGCGGCCGCCAGGGTCGCGCCCTGTCCGCAACCGATCTCCAGGATATCCAGCCCGGATAACGAGGCCATGTCGTCCAGCATTTCGGTCCGGACGTTGCCGAAGTATGCGGGCGTCTTGCCGGCGTAGGCGGACGAGAGCTGGTGCGGGGGCGTCTGGATGCTTGCTGAGATCATGGCTCGGCTCGGGTCGGCTGGCGCAGCGTGTTTGCCGGAGTATCCGACGGCAAGGGTAATATCAGGTTGACGGCTTGGCCTGCGGGGCCGCGTCGGCCGGTGCGACGGCCGCGGACATGAACGGGGCGCGGGCCATCAGCCAGCTGCGATACAGCCGGATGGCGATAAGGCCTGCCAGGCCCTTCGCCTTATTGCGACAGCCGGGCAGCCTCGGACTGGTCACGACGCGATAGGCGTGGGCGGCCGGGGAGGCGGCAGTGGCGATCGTCCGCAAGGCCCACCGGAGTTGCCAATGCGGCTGCTCGGTTTCCAACTGGTAGGTTTCTGCGACAACCCTGCGCCATTTTGCGCTCAGCTCGGCCCATGTCCGTCGCGCCGGGTGAGCCACTACGGCGCCAGGAACGTAGCCCAACCTGAACCCGCGAGCGTTGGCCCTGTGGCACCATTCCTTGTCTTCGGACAGTCCATTTCGGAATGGGCCCGTTGCATCGAATACGCGGCGCGGCACAAACAGGTTGCCGGCACCGGAGAATTTGTCCTTCTCGATGTATTTCTTGAAGTTGAACGCAAACACGGCCTCGTAGGCTTCCGCCAGGCTCATGCGCGTGGGATCAGGAACATCCGTGACGACGGTTCCGCCGACATAGTCATAGAGCTGTAGCCCATTTACGCCGGCCGCCAGCCAGCCGGGATGCGCATAGCAATCGCTGTCGATGAAGGCGAGAACGTCGCCGCGGGCGACCTGGATGGCCGAATTTCGGGCCGGACCGGCGCCCTGGATGGGAGCCGGAATCACGATGGCGCCGGGTGCAGCATCGACGACGGCAGATAGCCCGCACTTGGAATTGTTGTCGGCTACGATGATCTCATAGCGATCGCGCGGCCACGTCTGGCGTTTCAGGTGGCTCATGCACCGCGCGAGGTTGCCGACATCGTTGTAGTGAGGAACGATAATGGAAACGAATGGATATCGCGGTTGAGGCTTCGACATTACGCGCGACTGCCGTGCTTGGTTTCACTGCTGGATGCGGAGCGCATCGCCACGTCGGCCGCGATGCTAAATCTGCTTGTCCAACACAGGCTAGCGCGTAAAACCTTAGGTTTCGTGAGTATCGCTGCCGATTGACGTTTGGGCGAGAGTGTCGCGTCCGGTTCTGGGCCCGCTATCGAGGTGGCGGCGCACGCGCATTGGTGATACATTAACACATTCGAATGCGACTATGAAAGGCCGGTCTGGTCATGGGATCCATCAACAATCCGTCGCTGCCAAAAGAAAAGATCAAGATCCTGCTTCTGGAAGGCATATCCGAGAATGCAGTGGCAACCTTGACTGCGGCTGGCTACAGCAATGTCGAACGGCTAACCAAAGCGCTGGATGGGCCTGCTCTGATCGATGCGCTTAAAGAAGCGCGGATACTGGGCATCCGCTCACGTACGCAGTTGACGGCCGAGGTGGTGCAACAGACCGATCGGCTGATGGCCGTCGGCTGCTTTTCGGTTGGGACCAATCAGGTTGATCTCGACGCCGCCCGCGCCAAAGGGATACCGGTTTTCAACGCGCCGTTCTCGAACACGCGCAGCGTTGCCGAGTTGACCATCGCTGAAATCGTCATGCTGTACCGGCGGATTTTCCCGCGCTCCATGTCAGCGCACCAGGGGGGATGGGACAAGTCGGCAACGGGCAGCCGCGAGCTGCGTGGCAAGACGCTTGGCATCGTGGGCTACGGGAACATCGGCAGTCAGTTGTCCGATCTTGCCGAAGCAATGGGCATGCGGGTCATCTTCTACGACCACACCGACAAGCTGAGGCGCGGCAATGTCGAGCCGACAGACACCCTGGAAGAGTTGCTGAGTACATCCGATGTGGTGACGCTGCACTTGCCGGAGACGCAGGATACCATCGGCATCATGGGTGCGCGGGAGATCGGGATGATGCGGCCCGGCTCGTTCCTCATCAACAATGCGCGTGGAACGCTCATCGATCTCGACGCGCTGGCGGCGGCGTTGAAGTCCGGCCGTCTGGCCGGCGCGGCGGTGGACGTGTTCCCGGTGGAGCCGACCTCCAACAACGATCGTTTCTCGTCGCCGCTGCAGGGGCTCGACAACGTGATCCTTACGCCGCATATCGGCGGCTCGACGGAGGAAGCGCAAGAGCGTATCGGGCAGGAGGTCGCGCGCAAGCTGGTCGAATATTCTGACGTCGGATCCACGATCGGTGCGGTGAACTTTCCGCAGGTGCAGCTGCCCCCGCGTCCGGCTGGCACGCGTTTCATCCAGGTGCAGAAGAACCTGCCGGGGGAGTTGCGCCGTCTCAACGAAGTGTTCGCGAAGCACAGTGTCAACATTGCCTCGCAGCATTACCAGACCGATGCGGACGTCGGCTATGTGGTGCTCGATGCGGACGGCGCCGTGGAGAATGCGGAAGAGATACTGGCTGAGATCCGAGAGAATCCGGGCACGATACGGGCACGGATCGTCAACCGCTTGTGAGCGGTGGATGGGGCTGCCAACGGGTTGGACAGCCCTCGCTTTTCTTAGGCCCTCGCTTTTCTTAGGCCCTCGCTTTTTTCAGCCAAGCCTGCTTTTCAGGAAGTCGACCGTGCGTTTCCATGCCTGATCGGCGGCTGCCTTGTTGTAGCGCGCGGCTGAGGTGTCGTTATTGAATGCGTGTTGGGCGCCGTCGTACATGAACAGCTGGTATTTGATGCCAGCCTTCTTGAGCGCGGCTTCGTAGTCGGCAATGCCTGCATTGATGCGGGGATCGTTGCCGGCATAGTGTAGCATCAGCTCAGCCTTGATCTTGGCGACATCCTCGGCCTTGGCCTGACGGCCATAGTACGGCACTGCCGCCTGGACGTCGCTGCCGGCGTTGACCGCAGTCTGATTGGTCATTGCGCCGCCCCAGCAGAAGCCCATGACGCCGACCTTGCCCGTGCTGGTGGAGTGGGCCTTCAGGTATTTCACCGTGGCGACGGCATTGCCTATCGTGCGATTCATATCGAGCTTGCCGATCATCTGTCGCGCCTGATCCTGATCGGCCGGGGTGCCACCCGACTGGTGCAGAAAATCGGGGGCCAGCACGAGGAAGCCCTCCAATGCCATGCGTCTTGCAACGTCCTTGATATGGGGGACGAGGCCGCGGTTCTCGTGGATCACGATGACCGTGGGCAGCTTGCCAGAGGCGTTGGCCGGTCTGACGAGGTAGCCAGACATTTCGCCGCCTTCGCCCGGGTACGTGACGGTTTCGGCCTTCAATCGCGGATCATCCGGTTTGACGATCTCGGCGGCGGCCTGCTTCGCCTCGATGAGCGAGGTGACGGCTGTTGCAGCTGCCGTGGTGCCGACAAGCGCCGTCATACGTGTGAGATAGGCACGACGATCAAGCGTGATGTGCGTGTACTCGTCGTAGAGATCGATCATTTCCTGGGTGACTTCTGGCGTATGCGTCGTATCTGTCATGACGATTCTCCGGCGAGAAATCCTGCTCAATGCGCGGTCCCTGGTGCGGTCCCTGGCGGGGGAGCGCGTGCCGACAAGGTAGGAGCGAATTGGCAATTCGCCAATGGGTGAGAGCGATTATGAGAGAGTGAGGGTGGGCTCAAAGCGGCCAGACGATCAAAAGCATGGGCACGGACACCGCCAGGACGACGATCTCCAGCGGCAGACCCATCTGCCAGTAATCGCCAAACCGAAAGCCGCCGGGCCCCATGATCAGCGTATTGTTCTTGTGGCCGATCGGGGTCAGGAAGGCACACGAGGCGGATATGGCAACGCCCATCAGGAACGTGTCGGGATTTGAGCCGATGCGCTGTGCGATATCGATCGCGACGGGACCGGCGATGACGATTGTCGCGACATTGTTGAGCACGTCGGACAGCACCATTGTCACCACCATGATGAGTATGAGGGCGATCACAGGGGACTGGCCTTCGGTAACGGATACGATCCAGTTGGCGATCAATGCGGTGCCACCGACATTCTCGAATGCTGCGCCGAGGGGCAGCAGGCAGGCCAGCATGACGACGATCGGCCATTCGATCTGGCTGTAGAACTCGCGGGCAGGCACGAGTCCGATTGCCGCATAGGCGGTTACGACGATGGCAATGGCGACCGTAAACGAGAGAAGACCCGTGGTTGCGACGACAATGGCGGCCAGGAACAGCGCAAGCGTGAGGAAGATCCTGCGGGGGTCGTAGCTGGTGATGGGAATACGATTTATCGCAAGCAGGCCAAGCCGATCCAGGAGGGCTGGCGAGGCTGCGTTTCTGCCTGTCAGCAAGAGCTCGTCACCGGCCTGGATAAGGCGATCACTGATTTTGTCGCGCGCAAGGCGACCTGAGCGAGCGATGCCGAGAAGGGTCACATCGAATCGCCCGCGCATGTTCACTGCGGCAGCGGAGCGGCCGACCAATGGTGATTCGCCGCGAACGACGGCCTCGATGATCTCGGGGCCGCGGGATTGCTCAGGCGCGCTGTCGGCGTCAGAATCGTCGTTCTTTTCAGGTTCGCCGGTCGATGCCGCGGGCTCGTCCGGCGGGGACTGCGTTCGGGCTGTTGGCTGGGCAGGCGGGGTTGCCACTGCTGCGTCGTCGCTCGCTGCTTCCTCGGCTATCTGCAAGCCGGCCGCGGCGATGAAAGCGGCGATGGCCTCGGTGGAGCCTTCGACGGAAATGAGGTCTCCTGCCTCCACGATGGTATAGCGGATCGGGCGCTGGCGCTGCTCACCGCCGCGGATAATTCCAGCGAGAATGACGTCGGCCTTCTTTGCCTCCTCTTCCAGCTCAATGCCGATCCTGCCTACGATCTCGGACTCTTCCGGCACGAGCAGCTGGGCTTCGAACGACGTCGGATCAATCCCGGCAGCCTTATCCTCGCGGCGCGGGACAAGCCGCCAGCCGAACAGCGCCACGAAGATCACGCCGACGATGGCTACGGCACCGCCGACAGGCGTGAAATCGAACATGCCATACGGTGCGCCCAGCTGCTTTTCCCTGATCGATGATGCAATGATGTTGGGTGGCGTGCCGATCAGCGTGACCATGCCGCCGAGAATGGTGGCAAAGGCCAGCGGCATAAGCGTCATGCCTGGCGGGCGGCCTGCCTTCCGTGCCGCCTGGACGTCGATCGGCATCAGCATGGCCAGCGCGGCGACGTTGTTGATGATGGCCGACAAAGCCGCACCGAGCCCGCTGATGACAGTGATGTGCGCACTGGGGGATCGTTTATCGTTGGCGACGAATTGCGTCAGCAAACCCAGGAGACCGGAGTTCTCGAAGGCGCGCGATGCGATAAGAACGAGCGCGACGATCAGCACGGCAGGATTGGAGAATCCGCTGAATGCCGTGTCCTGAGGCACAAGGCCGAGGATGACGCCCAGAAACAGGCCAGAGGCGGCCACCAGATCGTGGCGCACTCGTCCCCACAGCAGCATCCCAAGCACTGCCCCGAACAAGGCAAAAAGCAGAACCTGGTCGAAAGTCATCAGCAGCAGTTCAGTTGCGTCGGTGGTATTGGACCTCGCCCGCGCTGGAATTTACCGGGCAAGCGGACATGGTAGCAGCGAGCGGTGCGACCGCAAGCGGGCGAGACCGTAGTCGGGCCGTTTCGCCACAGCTGGGTAGCCCCGGGGGGATGCAACCATCAAGGGATGGAATGTTGCGGATCGTCATCATTCATACCGATCGGCATCGAGGCCAAGCAGCTCCCATGTCCGCTGCATATGCTCGGGAAGCGGTGCGGTTATGTCGATGCTTCGGCCCGGATTGAATGGGTCGGGCAGCACCAGACGGCGTGCGTGCAAGTGCAGCTTGGCCTCGATGTCTGGCGAGGGAAGGTCCATGCCGCCCTCGTATTTGTTGTCGCCGACAATCGGGTGACCGATCAGATCCATGTGCGCCCGCAACTGGTGCTGGCGACCGGTTACCGGCTTCAGCGAGACCCAGGCAGCCTTGGTGCCGACCCGGTCGATCACCGCATAGTGGGTGGTGGCATGCATCGCCAGGGCCTGCTCGCCAGGTTGAGCCTTGCGAACGCGATCGCCTTCGGGGCCGGAGGCCTTCACAAGCGCCGCCTCGACCTTGCCCTGTGGTGGTCTGGGTACGCCTTTTAGCAAAGCCCAGTAGGTCTTGGCGGCGGAGCGGGTCTGAAAAATCCGGCCCAGTTTGGCGGCTGCGGTCCGGGTCTTGGCCACAAGCAGGACGCCTGTGGTGTCGCGGTCGAGACGATGTACGAGGCGAGGCCGATCGCCGAAGCGGTCCGCCATGCCGGCGAGCAGGCCATCCAGATGGCGTCTCGTGCCGGTGCCGCCCTGGACGGGCAGGCCGAACGGTTTGTTCAGAACGACGATGTTGTCATCTTCATAAAGGATCAGCCGCTCGATAAAATCACGGTCGGCCTTGGACAGGCCCGGTGGCGGTTTCAGGGATGGCTTCACTTTCGGCGGCTCGCGTACCGTTTTGGGCACGCGAATTTGCTGGCCTGCCTCTAGTCTGTCGCCAGCCTGTGCACGTTTGGAATTGACACGGATCTGCCCCGAACGGAGCAGCTTCTGCAGAAATCCGTGCCCGACCTGCGGAAAGCGCGAGCGGAACCAGCGGTCAAGCCGCATGCCGCCTTCGTCCGCCTTGACCTCGATCGTTTCGACTGGTGCGCTCATGACATGATCCATTTTCCGAGCACAAGTCCGAAACCGAGTGCTGCAATCGACAAGACGACGGAGCTGACAACGTATATCGCGGCCGTGGTTGTTTCGCCGCGTTCCGCAAGTAACCAGGCATCGAGCGAGAAAGCCGAGAACGTCGTGTATCCGCCAAGGACGCCCGTGGCCAGGAATGTTCGCAGCTCCGCAGAGGGCTGCAGGCGCGACAGCAGGACTGCGATCAATATTCCCATGATCGCGGAGCCGGTCACATTGACTGTAAACGTGGCCCAGGGAAAGCCGGTCAGGCCTCGCGACAAAGCCCAAACGCCAACCAGATGACGCGCGCCGGCGCCGAGTGCTCCGCCTGCGCAGGCCAACAGTAGAAGTCGCATGTCTCTCACCTTCCTCGGAGCGATGACCTTGCGCGGTGCCTCGATGGCTGGCGGGGCCCGTGGCATCCGTGCGCCGTCATAGAGCGCTTCCGCTTCGGAGGGAAGCGATCAAGCGCTGCAAGCGCTTGTTTGAGCGTGCGATTCACGGCTTCGGTGCATCTGCCTCGGTCGTTCACTCGGCGGCGAACAGCGAGCAGAGCCGGAGGGGCGTCGTGGATCAGGACCTTGTTGTGCGAGGGGCGACTGGCGACGTCATAGCCAGGGTGAAGGGCGCGGTCACAAAGCCGATCAGCACCGCAAACCAGAGCGTCGACAGCCTGTTGACTAGAGTGGCGGTGACGGCCAACTCGGGGGACATGCCGGCGACTATCAGAAATCCCGTCATAACGGCCTCGGCTCCCCCAATGCCACCTGGGAACAGGGGCACGATGGCGACCAGCAAGGTCGAGGCGAGAATAAGGGCCGCGAATGTCAGGTCGGCGGGGAGGCCGAGGGCATTGAGGAGGATCCAGAGGCCGACGACCTGGGAGCCCCAGGCTATAGCGCCAAGGGCAAAGGCGCGCCACAGAACGCCAGTATTGCAGAGCAGTCGCAGCGAGCGATAGGCCGCCAGCGCGAACCGGAAAAGCCCGGGCCAACGGCTGCCGCTGAGCCGATGAATGTACAATGCGGACCCGACGACCAGCTTGCGCGAGGACAGCAGCAGCACGACGGTGAGGAAGACCGCCAATACGGTGAGCGGTGCGGCGATTGCATCGACCTGCCTCGAAGCGGCCAGGCACGCCAGAACGACGAGGAGGACGAGATCGACAGCCCTGTCGACGAGGAGGACGGGAAGGGCGCGGGTGTAGGGTACGCCGTGGCGGGACTTGAGCAGCCAGACCCTGATCAGTTCTCCGACCTTTGCTGGCGTCAGCGTGAATGCGAAGCCGGTGCAGTAATACGCAATTGAGCGGGTGAGGCCGACTTCCGGGGCTACCTGGCGGCTCATCACGTGCCATTTCATGCCCCGGACGAGATAGCTCGTCAGGGAGAGCCCCAGAATGAGACCGATGACCTGCGGCTCCAACCGGGAGAGGGCAGCAATCAGAGCGCGTGCGTCGAGAACCTGGAAATGGAGAAGTGCCGCCAGCAGTGCGGCCAGAGCGAGGGCAAAGCCGGCAACCCAGCGCAGTGCCACGGCAAGGCTGGCCGGCGCGGTGTGTCCCGGACTGGCCGGTTCAAGCAGACCAGCGACGGGCCGAGCCCCCTTCTCGGTAGCAATTGACTGCACTGCGCGATGTTCCATACCAGACGGGCGTGCTGCCACCGTCGAGGCCGCCCAAGCTGCAGCATGAACGCGTGCAGTAAATATTCAATAACATTATTGGATTATGGGGTCATCTGCATTCGCCGCTCTAACTTAAGGTCAGCATGTGGGCTTGCATGTCAAAGCGGCTGCTCGGGCCGTTCGAGCAATGCTCCCAGTGCCCAGCCGATGCACCAGCCAAGTGCCAGCGCGGCGATATTGACGGCCATGAAAATCGTTACGTGGCGGTCTGCCACATCGTCGGGGCTGTCGAAGCTCTGGCGCGCCACCACCCAGCTCGCGACATCGGGAGCAACGAACATCGAGGCCCCGAGCGCAACGATGACGGCAAATACGATCGCCAACACATAGCGCATAGGTAGCGCTCCTTCCGGACTCGAGCGTGATGGTGAGGTGGATTTCCTACCGGATCTCCCAGAACCAGATTTCCCGGGCGCCTGAGTAGTTGGAATAGTAGCCGAGCCAGGAGAACCATTCCATCAGCCACTTGGCGGACGAACGATAGCCATTCCAGACGTCGATATGGTCACCGGTGGGATTGCCCGCCCTGTCGCTGGATCTCTGCCAATAGTCCGCGAAGTAGATCAGACCAGTGCGACCGTAGAGTTTGGGATAAAAGTCGCGCGTGACATCCCGGCCGGTAATGCGCTGCACCGGTGCGATACCATCGATACGGGCTCGTACCAGGGCTTGAGCCAACTGCTGGGCGCGAATGTAGTGCATCTCCGCCGGATCATGGACGCCACAGGTCACAAGGCCTGAAATCGGCCTTATGCCGGCCCGCTTCATCGCAACGCCAACCCGGATGGCGCATTGGTTGTGGTAGGTCGGCAAACCGGCACGCACCGTGGTGCCTTCCACGTTCCGCATGGTTCTGGGGGCGATGCAGGGATACTGCACGGATTCGTTGATCGGGTGGCCTCGCCATAGATCCTTGAAAGCGACCATGTCACCCCTACCTCCCGCCCTTGGACGGCTCGGCGTCCCGCCGCGACCGCCGATCAGTGTTGCAATCCCCACCATTCGCGTCAATCCGGCAGGTCTGTGGCAAATCCTGTGGCAGTCCTCTCACAGACCTCTGGCAGGTCTGTGGCTATGCCTGCCACATCCTGGCCGCTGTCCGGCGATATCAATAACTGCGTCCGTCCAGATGAGACTTCACCATGAGCGACTTATCGGCATTCGAGAAGCTGGACCGCAAACAGGTGCTGGCACTGAAGGCGCCGCGCTACGGCAACGCCAACCCGGAGCGCGTCGAAAATGCTTTCTGGCTTGCCATGATCCGGGATGGACAGGGCGGTTACTTCGCGCGGCAGGCCTACAAGCTGCCCTTGGATTCCGGCACCCAGCGTCGCCTTGGTCCGGTTGCCGCCTGGCGCGAGCATGAGGACGGCGGACCAGTCTGGTGCTTCGACCGTTTTGGTCAGTCGGAAACGACACTGCGCGACGGTAGCCGGGTGTTTGTCGGGGGTGAGCACGAGGATTGGTACGATCCGGATTTCTGCATCTATAACGACGTGGTCGTGATGCGGCCGGATCACGCAATCGAAATCTTCGGCTATCCGGCGGCAGTCTTCCCGCCCACCGACTTCCATTCCGCCACCCGTGTCGGCAACGCGCTGTGGTTGATCGGCTCAGTTGGCTATAAGGACCAGCGCCGCTATGGCGAGACGCCAGTGTTCCGCCTCGACCTGACCACTTTCGCCATCGATCGGGTGCAGACACATGGCGACGTCCCGGGCTGGATCGGTCGCCATCAGGCGGAGTACATCCGGTCCGAGAACGCCATCATGCTGACCGGAGGAACGGTGGCCGAGGACGAGAGAACATGGACGCCGAATAGCGACACGTTCTCTCTCGCGCTCGAGAGCGGCCGCTGGCAGTTGGAATAGGTCGGCCGCTTCTACTTCTTCTACTTTGCCAGCGGATCGGGTCGAAGCTGGAAGTGCACGGCGAGAGGCCGTGTGCCCTTGCCGCCCTCTTTGAGCCAAGGTGTGCGGTCGCCGCTGGCGGTCCACAGTCCGCGGCCTTTCCAGCCGGCATTGGCGTCGTCGATGCGGCCGTCGAAGCCCTTGAAGTATGAGCCGAGCGGATAAGGGATGCGGAGGACGATCATCTTGCCGTCCATGTTCATTGCGATCAGACCGTCATTGAGGTTGCCGGTGGACATCGGCACATCGTTGCCCAGGCCGAATGTATTGTGCTGGTCCACCCAGGTGTAATAGCTGGATTCAGCACTGTTTTCGCCCAGTCCCTTGAAGCCGGGCCCGGGGTATTGGTGGAAGGCCCAGCCTTCAGGGCAGTGATTGCCATCAGCCTTGGGACCGTTGAGGGGTGATTTGCACTTCGAGCGGTCGAAGCTGATGAGATGGCCACTGGAGGCGGAAGCCCACACCACGCCTTTGGAGTCGATATCGCCGCCGCGGATGCCATATGCAGGCATCGGGACGGCATAGAATTCCGAGATCGCGGTCTCCGGCGGGTTCGAGCCTGGCGCGAGCCTGAGAAATCCAGGTGTGCCGCCGAATACTCCGACGGTGAACCAGACCGAACCGTCAGTGCGATGCGGCATGACTGCATACGGGCCGGACCCTGCGGCAATCGTCTTGTCGTCGGGATCGCGGCGGCCATTGCCGTTGGAATCGCGCACGAACGAGGTCCATCCCTGCGATTTCGCCGCGTCGCCTGTCTCCAGGAACATCTTGGTGTTCAGCCAGCCGGCTACACTGCGTCCGCCACTGGTCCAGAGCGTATTATTGGCATCGTAGCCGAATTGAAGATGGTGCGTGGAGAAGCACGTGTCGACGAACTGGTATTTGTTGGACTTGGAATCATAGACAGCAAGGTGGCGCGCCGAGCTGCTCAGCGGCGTCAGCTTTGCAGAGGGATGGCTCGAGCCTTTCTTGCAGAAATCCGGATTGGCCATGCCGCGGATGCTTGCCGCGTGCCACAGCCGCCCGTCCTGGTCGAACATGGAGTTGTGATTGTTGGCGCGCGTGTCCCACAGCTTCTCGTCGCCAAAATAAGGTGAGGGCTGCAGGAGCTTCTCGCTCGCGGCGTGGCCTTTGCCCAGCGATTCCGGCATCTGCGGGTCGCGCACTGGGGCCTTATAGGTCCACACCTTGTGCGTCTTCGGGTCGAGCACGGGCAGTTCGTCGGTCGAGTATTCCGGCTGGCCCCAGAGTGGACCGTAGGCATTCACCGTCGGGTTCCTGCGGTCGGACGAAATGAGATCGTGCAGGTACTTCTTGGGGCTGGACCACTCCCACCACGTCACGACGATGTTGCGCTCCTGGCCCGCGGGCCGGGGCGGCTTGGCGGCGGGCATTTCGCCCTTGGCGATGCGATCGCTCCAGTCGGCGTAGTGCTTGATCGGCACCATGTTCCAGCGGCCAAGCTGGTTGACCATGCCCTCGCCGTACTGGCCCGACTGGATGCGGCGCATCCAGGCTTCCTCGGACGACTTGATATCACCGATGCCGGCGGGAAACGTGCGCGTCGACTCCTGACCGATCTGATGGCAGCCTATGCAGCCGATATTCTTGATTTGCTTTAGGTAATCCACCTGCGTGCGCTTGGGAGGAAGGTCCCCCTTGCCGAACTGGTCCGCGGCCGGGATCGCCAGCATCGAATACCAATAAATGGCGGGGTAGTAGTGGGCGGCGGATTTCTCGTCTGGCGCGATGACGGCTGAGAGGTTGAGCTGCTCGCCGGGTTTGCCGCGTACTTTCGGCGAGTCGACGAGGCCGTAGCCGCGAACCCAAATCTGATAGTTTGCGCGCGGCAGGTCGGGAAGGACGTAGCGGCCCTGGTCATCCGTCACGACAATGCGAGCGAACCTGGTGGGAAGCTCGGTCGTCTCTGCGATGACCCATACGCCGGCTTCAGGCCCTTTTGAACTTCTCACGACGCCGCCGATGTCGTCGGCGTCAATGGCGACAGTCTGCGCTGTCGCGGCGTTGTGGGTGGCTATCAGCGTTCCGGATGCAAGGAGCGCGGCGATTGCAGCTAACCTCACAGGATTTGCTTTTTTCATGGGCCTTCCTCCTTCGCCCGTCTTTGATCGGGCGTGGAGGCAAATCTACGTCTACTTCCGTAGTGACCGCAACGATAGGTTTGGCCCGATGCGCTGGGCAAGACGAGCTGGGCAGGCAGAGGCGGCGGCGAATGGATGGCTCTACTCTGCTGCGACCGGCGCGCGGCTCGGTTCCGGCTCCGGCAACTGTCCCGGCAACGTCATCACGGATACGAACATGGCTACCGATACGACCACCAAAATCCAGAACAGCATATCGAAGCCCCAGCCCGAGTGGATCCAGGCAATGATGGGAAGGGCGGAGGCAAAGACAAGGCAGGTCACGACGTACCGGGCGCCGTAGACGGAGGAGCGGATCTCTGCACGGGCCATCTTGCCGACCATGAAGTCGGTGATCGGTAGCTGGCCAAACGAGCCGATCATGAAGCCGGCGGCAACCACCACAGCGAGCCAGCCGCTGAGGCCGGGCATGGCGGCCAGGAACACGGTCTGCATGGCAATGACGCCGGCCAGCAGCATCTTGGTGTTCATGCGGTCGAGCAGGCTGCCGATCGCCAGCTGTCCAAGCGAGCCGATCGCGAACACGATGAAGACCATCGTGCCGACAAGCGTTGCCGTCCAAGTTCCGCCAGCCAAGCGTTCCTCGAACACCTTGGGAAGAGCGAAGCTCGTCGACTGGAAGATGAAGCCGGACAGCGTGATAATAATGAAAATGTTGATGGTCACGATGATCAGCACCCGGCGTGCCTCCGCGGACAATCGGGGGCCGGGAGAGTAGCCAGCGCCAGAGCGCGAGGCAGCACCGCCATTGCGCGCGGCGATTTCGGACCCGAATAATCGCCAGTAAACGAAGCCGAGGATCGTGCACAGGATGCCCGGCACAAAAAAGGCCGCGCGCCAGCCGGCGTGGTCAATAAGAAAGCCCGTGGCGAGTGCTGCGCATGCGACACCGAAGTTGCCCCAGACGCCGTTGATGGCGAGGGCCATACCGGCTTTGGCATAGCGTCCTACAACCATGGCCAATCCGACCGGATGGTAGATCGCTGCAAAGATCCCGATGATGAACAGGCCGGTTGCGATCTCCAGCGGGTTCCTGGCGAAACCGGTGAGCACGGAGGACAGTCCGATGCCGACGAAGAAGACAGCCATCATGCCCTCCCGGCTCCAGCGGTCGGCAAGCCATCCGGCAGGCAACGAGAAGATGCCGAATGCGACGAAGCCGGGCGTCGCATAGAGCGCAAGGTCTGCGTAGCTCATGTTCCATTCGCGGGTCAGCGCCAGAGCTGCCACGGTGGCGAATATAAGGGTGGCATAATGATCGACGAAATGACCGATGTTGAGGAACAGGAAGTGCAGCCGGTCGCGCATCAGGCGGGTCTCCAACGGAGTGTGCTTGCCGATGAAAGTTTGCAGCGTATGCTCAGGGACTTCGTCTGTTCAGGGACGTCGTCTCATTCGGATCCGATTCCGTCCTGTGCACGGCGCATGAGCTGCACTGACCAAGCGTAGCAGATCGAAGCGGCCACATGGCGGAAGCCACCATATACCTTATCTACCATATACCTTACGCTGATCCGGTAAAGCAGCCAACGGCCTGCCGCATAACGGGGCCGCATGACAGGGTTGCGGCCGCTATACTGCCGTTCCGGCCGTGTCGTTCCGATGCCAATGGGACTGGCTGACGCCGGAGCAATGGTCCGAATGCATCGCAGACCTGCGAATGGGCTGTACGGCGATCGCCATGGCCGTTAGACATCGGCCCATGACATGTCACCGGGGGTCACCATGGGCCAGTTCGAGCTGTTCCGGATCGGGCGCATCCCAATCCATCTGGACTTCTGGTTCATCGCGCTCGCCGCGTTGTGGACGCGTCCCTACTGGTCAGCGGGGCTCAGCGGCAACACGCAGCTTCTGTCGGCCGCATTCGTTCTGGCAGCAGGTCTGTTCGTCTCGATTTTGCTGCATGAGCTTGGCCACGCCTGGGCAGGCAGATTGTTCGGTGTCGAGACCAGCCACATCGAGTTGAACGGCATCGGTGGGCTGTGCCATTTCCGGCGCTCGCTGCCGGCATCGGTGCTGGCTAGGACCGTGATCGGGTTGGCCGGTCCGTTCGCCAATCTCGTGCTGTGGCTCGCGTTCGATGCTTTATTCGCAAGCACTGCGCAGATGGGACACGGGCTGTTGACCATTGTTCTGGTCCAGCTTGCCTGGATCAACAAATTGATGTTCATCTACAATCTGTTGCCAGCATTCCCGCTGGACGGAGGGAAGGTGCTGGAGGCTTGGCTGGCGCCCGTTCTGGGGCCCGCCTGGTCGGTGCGGGTGGTGGCGCTATTGGGCTTTGGCGTTGCTGCGTGGATCGTCTGGTATGCCTGGCCCAACGGTATCTGGATGATGCTGATCGCGGCATTTCTGGCGCTGTTCAACTATCAGGCGTTGCAGAGCGTGGGCGGGTTCGGACGGCGTTGAGGCAAATGGGCTGCCGGCGGGCGTGGCGCTGACGTGCGCGTCACAGCCAAGCGATGGATGCGCTTGCAATTCCTTCACGCATGAGCGATAACACGGTCCTTCGCCGCCTACCCAGCGGTTGAATAGTGCTTTGGAATGCGGGTGTAGCTCAGGGGTAGAGCACAACCTTGCCAAGGTTGGGGTCGTGGGTTCGAATCCCATCGCCCGCTCCAGATTTTCAGAATTTACCGTTCGGAGCGTGAGGGGCGGCTTTTCGCTGAATGTGGGGCCGGGACGTGCGATTGTGCGTCGGGCGCCTATTTTTCTTTACGTCGCTTGCGCTTGTCCTTGTTCTTCTTGCTGCCCTTGCGGTCGGATTTTGGTTTGGTGGATTTGGGGCCCATCGGCTCGGGCCGGAATGGGCCGTCACGGGCCTCCAGGTAGGATTTCAGACCTTCGTTTTCCTGGATTGCGATCAGTTGCTCGCGCTCCTCGTTGTGGGAGGCATGCGCCATGGAGCCTAGCGCGCTCTCCAGCAATAGTGCGGCATGTACGCCAGCGGCCTGGATGCCCTGCATCGCGATCGCCTTGTTGAGCCGCAAGGCCGGCTCCGGAACCCTGGCCAGCCGGCCTGCCAGCGCCCGGGCGCGCGGCAACAACTCGTCATGGGGCACCACCTCGTTGATCAGGCCGATGCGAAGCGCCTCGTGTGCATCGAAATGATCGCCGGTCAGCGCCCAGCGATTGGCATGCTTCCAGCCGCAAAGGGCGGTGAACAGGTAGGTGGTATTGGAGATGTGGCGCACCTCGGGCTGGGCGAATACTGCCCGATCGGAGGCAAGCGTGATGTCGGCGGCGAGCTGATACCAGAAGCCGCCGCCCATGGCCCAGCCGTTGACGGCTGCGATGATCGGCTTGCCGAGCCGCCACATGTGTTGCCAGCGGACAATGCCTTCCGCGTCGTGGCGCTGCCAGTACTCGATGTATTCCGCGGGGGTCTTGCCCCTGGGGTCGATTTTGCGCGCCTCTCCCGCGGCCGGTGCTGCCTGATCGAAACCAGCACTGAATGCCGCGCCGGAACCGGTCATGATGATGACCTTGACGTTGCGGTCGGCATCGGCGGTGTCGAAGGCGTCGTGCAGCTCGTCGAGCAGTCGTGGGGTCAGAGCATTCATGCGGTCAGGACGATTGAGCGTGATCGTCGCTATTCGATCGTCCACTGAATAGATCAGGTCGTTGTACGGCATGGCCACGCTCCCTCTACACTCGCCATTGATTACTACTGCATTGTTGCCGTTTCACAGAAGGCGGCGCATCAACGAAGTAAATTGATCGATCTGGCGGGGGCCGCTGATTGCGCGAGTGGGTGCGGATTGTCGTTCGTATCGCGGCCAACAGGCGACGTGCTTTCGTCAGTCGCTTTCGTAGAAGAACCTGATCAGGTCGATAGCGGAGCGGCAGCGCTGCCGATAGGCCTCGCTGTCGAACGGCTCGTCGCCGATGTCGGCAAATCCCGGCAGGCTGCGGACCTTTTCCGGGGTGATGTTCTTGAAACCCATCGACCAGTCCGCGAACTGGCGCTCAGCGGTCTGGCCTTCGTCCAGAACGATCTTGTTGACGTGACGCCGGTCGCGAACGATCCGCCGGTAGGTGTCCTCGACAGCTTGCTTTTCGCCTTCGAGCAACTGCAGAAAGCTGCCGTGCTTCTGGTCCGGAGAATATTTGTAGATCAGCAGCCCGGTCACGCCGGCAGCCTCGTTGTTGCGCCGGCTGATGGCGAGCAGCTCGGCAAGCTCGCTCTCGCTCATGGGGGTTTTCGCCTCGCTGACATAGACGATGTAGTGCATTTGGCGTCCTGACTGATGTGCTCTGTTTTCGGGATTCGGGGACGTGGCGGCTGGCTGGCGGCTGCGTCGATCAGATCATTGTCGATACGTGATTGGCGAGACATTGAATGTGCACTGCGTCAATTCGTGACCTGGTGGCCCGGGAGCGTTGCTGTGGCCCGAGGCACACGCATGCGAGGTGAACGCGAGAGGTCGCCAAATCACCGCAGCGCTGCCGCATTCTGTCCGCCAAGGCGCCAATCTTGGCCTGGATCAAGGGAGAGACTGAATTTCCCGCAGATGAAGGATTGCGCCTATGCCACGTCGTTTTGTTTCGAGCCTGACACGCCGCGCCGCACTGGCAGCGGCAGCGTCCGCCGGCATGTCTTTGGCCATCGTGCTGCCGGCGCGCGCCGCAGAGCCGATCGAGGTCGTTCCGCAACTCAGCCAGCGTGTGGTCAAAGCCGGTGAGAGGTCGCGGGTCTATCTGCGGATCGGGATCAAGGTTGCGCGTATCGAGCGAACCGGGCGGCGTACTCCGCTGAACCTCGCGCTTGTCATCGATCGATCGGGATCGATGCGCGGAGCGCGGATCGAGGCGGCGCGCAACGCGGCGATGGTGGCTGTGGACCGGCTGGCGCGAGACGACATCATCTCGGTGGTGAGCTACGACGAAAAAATCGGTATCGAGGTGCCGGCCACCAGAGCCAGCGATACACGGCAGATCAAGGATCGAATTCGCACGCTGACGCCGCGCGGCTCGACAGCCATTCATGCGGGACTGATGGCCGGGCTCGGCGAGGTGCGGAAGTTCCGCTCCAAGGACTATGTCAACCGCATCATTCTGCTTTCGGATGGACTAGCAAATGTCGGCCCGCGCACGCCGGAGCATTTCGCGCGCCTTGGCAGCGAGTTCGCAGCCGAAGGCGTGACAGTCTCAACAATCGGTCTTGGGCTCGGCTACAACGAAGACTTGATGTCGAAGCTGGCCATCAACGCCGACGGAAGCCACGTATTCGTTCAGGAACCGGCCGATCTGGCCGCATTCCTGTCGCGCGAGATCGATGATGTGCAGGCGATATTCGCCCAGGACGTCGAGGTTACGGTCGAGTTCGACGAAGGTGTGAAGCCGCTGCGTGGCCTGGGCCGGACGGCGGAGGTCGGCGCCGACCGCATTGCCTGGAAGGTCGGGCAGTTGATCGGTGGCAGCGAGCAAGTGTTGCTGGCCGAAATCGAAGTACCGGGTAACCTGGACATTGCCGACCGAGAGATTGCGCGTGTCCGCGTCGCATACCGCAGCAGCGCAACAGGGCGTTCCGAGACGCGAACGGCTCAGGCTTCCCTGAGGGCCTCCGTCAGCGAGGAGGACATCAAAGCGAGCTACAGCGCGGCGGTGATGCGCGATGCGACCGTGATCGATGTGCGGCAGCGAAAGGATGCTGCGATCCGGCTGCGGGACGCGGGCAAGCTGGATGATGCGCGCAAGGCGTTCAATGACAACGTGCAACAAATCACCGAGCAGGCGGCCAAATACGGCTTCAAGGTCGATGGCATTCTTGCCCAGGAACAGGTTTCGAACAGCGTCGCAGCCTCGCCGGCGGCCGCCTCGCCGCAAGCCTGGATCAAGCAGCGCAAGATCATGCGCGGGCAGGATGCCAACCAGTCCGGGTCGAGCATGAAGTATTAGGTCGCTGTCGCCAGGGTGAGGTGCGTCCTCGACGGCTCCGGGACGGCGGTCAGGATTCGATGATCGCGACGGCTCTCGTCCAGCCGGCCGAGGCATCCTTGATCTTGACCGGAAAGCAACTGACCATGAAACCGTCGGGCGGGAGTTGCTCGAGGTTCGACAGCTTTTCCATGTGGCAGTAGCCGATCTCGCGTCCGGCCTTGTGGCCTTCCCAGATCAGGCTGGTGTCTTTGGTCTCGGCAAAGCGTTTCGCGGTAAAGGCGAATGGTGCGTCCCAGGACCAGGCGTCGGTTCCGGTCACACGCACGCCGCGTGAGGTCAGGTAAAGTGTCGCTTCGCGTCCCATGCCGCAGCCGGAGGGCACATAGTCGTCCTGGCCGTATCTGGCGCCGGCGCACGTATTCACGAGCACGATCTCCAGCGGCTTCAACTCATGGCCGATGCGTGCCAACTCGGCTTCGACATCTGCGGCTGTTGCGACGTAGCCATCCGGGA
Organism: uncultured Alphaproteobacteria bacterium; assembly: GCA_963825625.1. GTDB lineage: Bacteria > Pseudomonadota > Alphaproteobacteria > Rhizobiales > Hyphomicrobiaceae > CAMDPA01. The sequence continues at coordinate 228,988 of CAWGUF010000011.1, forward strand.
AATGCCGGAAATCAAGCTTTACTCCCGGCTGGAAGCACCACTCGAGGGGCACCTCGTCAATCTTGTAGGCGGGTTTGCCTCGATCCATGGTCGAAGCGAAATGCCACGGCGCGTCGAGGTGTGTCCCGCTGTGGGTGGTGATCTCAACGCGCTCGATGGCCCAGCCTTCCCGGTCCGGCAGGTCTTCCGGCTGGAGACCGGGGAAGTTGCGGCAGACCTCCTTGGCGGTTCTGTCATGCGTGTAATACTTGATGATCGGTTCCATGCCGGGCGGGTCGGAGGCGATGCCGGTCTGGAGCGCTACCGAGATGTCGATAATTTTCCGGCTGGTCATTTCGCAGTTCCACGACTCGGGGTTCGGGTCTTCGAGCGTTTGAGGTCGACGGGGCTCGACATCGCTGCCGCAGCATTGCCGGGTCCCACCGGTGGCGGTGGCAAGTCGTCTTCCCGCGGCCAGCGGAAGTCGTCTGCCCTGCCTGGCTTCGGCGGTAATCTCGCGCCCTTTGTGAGCGCGAGGAAGAAAGGCTGCTGGGTGGGGGAGGAGGCCGACTGGTCGCGGCGGGCACCGCTGGCCGGGGTCACAGAGCGCATCACCATCAGGCCGTTGGACAGCGTGTCGGTAAGCGTTTCACCGACCGGGCTGGGTTTGTCGCCCTTGTCGCGGCGGGTCACGATTGCGATCACCGAAGCAGCCAGTGCCGGGCGCGGGATGTCCATCGTCACGGTCTGAGGCTTGCCGTCCGGCCCATTTGTTCGGAACGACACTTTGCCATTGTCTGCGCGTTGATCGCCTGCAAATCCTGTCTGGGCGGAGGTGTTGCCCGACGGTCCCCAGGCGGCAGCGGCGCGGGCAGCGGGTGAGTTCTCACCTGCCTTGCCGGACTTGGTACGGGACGACCGCGGCCCGCCTGTCAATGCACTCACCTCGGCTTTGAGGCGTGCCTGCTCCTCGGTGCTGCCGGCGAGGGGGACCACGCGCTCCTCGCGGGCGCGAGCCATGTCACGCCGCAACTGGCGTTCCACGTAGAATGCGACCTTGCGATAGCCTGCCGACGTGAAGTCGATACCGTCGCCGTCGCGCAGCCTTACCACTTTGCCGGTTACGTCCGGTCCGCGGTAGACGAACTCGCCGGTCTCGTCGGCGGTATCGGCATAAATGTCTATGAAGCGGCCGCCGTTCGCTGTGACCCGCTCGCGAAACAGCGTGTTCATCTCATTTACGTCTTCATTCCAGTCCTCGCTGCGCATGATGGGCAGGCCAATCCAATAGACCATCACTGACTGGCCGCGCAGCATGCGCGTGATGCGGTCGACGCGCGCGCCGTACTGCTCGCGCCAGCCCTCAGCCCCCACTCGCAAGCGGCGGCCGTTGGCCAGCCGCATGCCCGTGCGGTCGGCAATACCGAGGAAGATGACCGCGATATGGGGCTTATCATTGCGGACAATCTGCTCGAAGTCGAAGAATTGTTCCTCGAAGTCGCTGCGGCCGATGGTGCGAAGTGAGTGACGTTTGCGCTCGATCTGCAGCTTCGATTCGGTGGCGAAAGCGTCGGTGAGGCCATGTAGCGTGCCTTCGGCAAAACCGTCGCCGATCACGAGCGCCTTCCAAACGTCCTTTTCCGGAAACGGGTTCAGGGCGCTGGTCGAGCCGCGAAAAGACTGCGCCTGCGCATACGAGCCGACGGTACCGGGCAACAGCATTGGCAAGGCCAGAATGGCGAATGCCAGCCAGCATCGAATGATGCGGCCAACCCAGCGGTCCAGCACTCCGGTCACGTGCCCGGTTCGTCGCATGGCGCCTTTCATCAGCGAGTCGGGGATCGAGGCAAGACCTGGCTGTTGCAGCGGGCCGTTGTCTCAATCCATTCAGCTGTCTCAGTCAATTCTGGTCGTCGTTTCCGCGTTATCCGCGCGAAGTCGTTGCAGCAGCTCCAGACTAGGATGCCCGTCCGGCGGATACCCTATCATCTTCTGATAGGACCGGATCGCATCGCGCGTCAAATGACCGATAATGCCGTCCACACCGCCGGTAGAAAGCCCACGATCGATCAGGAGGGATTGCAACGCCTCGCGATCCGAGCGCGTCATCGGCGGTTCGTCGGGCCAGGCGGCGGAAAGAGGCGGTTGGCCAGCCATGGCGTCGGCCAGAAGGCAGACCGCCAGCGCGTACTTCGTCGAGGGATTGTAGCGCATCACCGCCTGGAAATTGCGGCCAACCAGGAATGCCGGGCCTTGAGCGCCGGCGAGTAACAGTAAGCGAAGGTCATCGGTGCTCGTGGGCCATTCGCGGCCGGATGGAGGGCGCACGCCAAGCATGTGCCAGAACGTGGGCGGCCGCCGGATATCCGGCGCGGCCAGCGCATAGTCGAAATTGCGCGGCAGTTCGACCTCGAACCCCCATGGCTCGTTCGGCTGCCAGCCCGCGCGCTTCAGGTAGTTGGCGGCGGAGGCAAGGGCGTCAATCGGATCGCCCCAGATGTCGCGGCGTCCGTTGCCATCGAAGTCGACGGCCAACCTGTTATAGGTCGAGGGCATGAATTGGGTGTGTCCCATGGCGCCAGCCCAGGAGCCAAGCATGGCGGCCGGGTCCACCTGGCTCCTGACTGCGATCTTCACGGCGTGGATCAATTCGCTGCGCCAGTAGCCGCTGCGCCGTTCGTCCGCCATTGCCAGAGTTGCGAGGGAGCGAATGACCGGCCGCCGTCCCATGATCGCGCCGAAGCGGGTCTCGACACCCCAAACCGCGGCCACGATCGAGCCAGGCACACCGTAGTTGCGCTCGATGCGGGCGAGCACCGCGGCCTGCTCGGCAAGCTTGTCGCGGCCCTGGGCAATGCGTTCGGCAGCCACAACGACCCGCAGATACTCACCGGTGGACTTGACATGCTCGGGTTGTGTCGTTGCGAGTTTCACAACTTCGGCATCGGGGTGAAAGCCTGCAAGCATTTGCTCGATCTGACGCATCGGCACATTCAGCTTGCGGGCTTCCGGCTCCAGCAGACGGAGCAGGCGGGACAACTCGTCGCCAGACCGAGTCTGCGCAGAGGTAGAGGGAGAGGCCGGAGACTCGGGGAGCGGGGTCGCCGTGGACTGGGTGATGGCCGCCCACGTCATAGCAACAACGACCAGAGCCGGCACTCTCGTTCGCCGCGGGATGGGGAAGTTGTTGAATTTCAAGCGATTCACCCTATCAGATTGCCTGCCTGGAATGCTGGGCGCTAATGCTTCTGTTGTTGCTGCGCAGCGCCACGTGCGTCTGTGCGCAGTTGTTTCAAGGTGGTTGGTGAGGGCCAGCAATCGACAGGTATTTTTGCGGTACGCTGGTAGAGACCGATCTGCCGGCGGGTATTGGAGCCGATCTTGCCGTCGACAATCGTGATCGCGTATCCGAGGCCCTTCAGCCGCTCCTGGATTTCGGAAATCTCGGCGGTTGGGAGCTGACCTATGCCCTGCCAGCCGGCAACAAAGTCGCCGCCGCCGGCGATGCGATCGCCCAGGTGTCCGACAAAAACAGCGTAGAGGTCGGAGGTGTTGTAGAGCCGAATGACCTTGAAATTCTCGGTGACCAGGAAGATGGGGCCGTGGGTTCCGCCCGGCGACATCATGTAGGCGGTCGCGTTCATGAGTGCTGTTGGGATCGGTTTGCCGTCGGCGCGCTTCAGGCCGAGCCGGGTCCACTCGGACAGCGGGCGCTCATCGGGGGGGCCTTCGTGCGCGCAATCGACAGTCTTTGGAAGGGTGACCTCGAAGCCCCAAGGCACGCCGGACGTCCAGCCCTTGGCTTTGAGTTGAGCAGCGGCGGAGGCCAGGGCGTCGGGGACCGAATTCCAGATGTCCGCTTTGCCGTCGCCGTCCAGGTCATAGGCATATTTGGGGATCTCGCTCGGCATGAATTGCGGCATGCCCATAGCGCCAGCCCACGACGACCGCAGCCTATCCGGTGTGAGTATGCCGTCCTGCTGCAATCGCAGGGCAGCGATCAGCTCTTTCCGGAACATGTCCTTGCGCCTGCCCAGGTAGGCCTGGGTTGCGAGGGCGCGAATCGGGTTGTGCCGCAATCTGACGGTGCCGAATGCCGTCTCGCGGCCCCAGATCCCCATGACAACGTGGCGTTCGACACCTATCCGGCGTTCAATCTGCACGAGCGCGTCGGCGTGTTTCGTCATGAACCCGCGACCTTGATCGGCAAGGCGGATCAGCTGCTTCCGGTTCAGGTAGTCCTGTGGCGGCTTGATGAACTCGGCCTGTCCCTTGACCTTCCTTTGCGGTCTGTCAGGCAGGATGAGGTCAGGCAGCCCGAGATCCGGCTCGAGCCCCTTGAAGGCTCGATCGAATATTGCGCGGCTGATGCCGGCGGCACTTGCTTCCGGCCATAAGTCCTCGATGAAGCGCTTGAAGCTGGTATTGCCTGTGGTCTGCGCGGCCGACGGAGTGCCAAAGGCCACAAGGATGATCAGGAGCGTGATGATCCCGCGACCGAAAGTCCGCCATACGGTGTCAGCATGATCACCGGTCACGAGGAGCCCCCCTTATGCGGCAGTGTGACTGCAGCCCGCAATCTCCGCGCGGTCACGGCATGTTGCCGGACCTCCAACATGGCAATGTGGAGTTATTTTTCGGCAGCAGTGGGGCGAGGCGGCAGGCCGCAGCGGGCATTGGATGATTGCCTGTGGATTAGGGCAGGCCGCAGGCGATGTCAGTGGCTCAGGCGTTCTCAGGGATTGCCGTGTTGTGCCGCAGGTGCTCCAGCCGGGCTTCCCAAGCGAGCGCATGGCGCACGATCAGGTCCAGGTCGTCATACTTTGGCTGCCAGCCCAGTTGGCGGCGGATCTTAGCGCTCTCCGCCACGATTTCCGGCGGGTCGCCAGCCCGGCGCGGGGCGAAGTTGACGGGAAAATCGCGGCCTGATGTCCGCTTCACTGCCTCAATCACTTCCAACACGGAAAAACCGCGCGAGTAGCCGCAGTTGAAAACATCGGAAGCGCCCCCTTCGCGGAGATGCGAAAGCGCCGACAGATGAGCGCGCGCGAGGTCCGTCACGTGGATGTAGTCGCGAATGCAGGTGCCGTCATGGGTCGTATAGTCGGTGCCGAATACGTCCATGCCCCGCCGCTTGCCGCTGGCAGCCTCGCACGCCACCTTTATCAGGTGGGTTGCCCCCTTGGTCGACTGGCCCGTGCGGGCTCTCGGGTCAGCCCCGGCGACATTGAAGTAGCGCAAGGCGACATAGCGGAAATCGTGTGCGCGTGCCGCGTCGGCCAGCATGATCTCCGTCATCAGCTTTGACGAACCGTAGGGCGACATCGGCTTGAGGCGCACTTCCTCGTGCACAGGATTGGTCTCGGGGGCACCGTAGACGGCCGCTGTGGAGGAGAAGATGAACTGCTTGATGCCGTTGTCGACGGCGGCGGCCATCAGCGCACGGGATTTGACCGTATTATTGAGATAGTAGCCCAGCGGGTCAGTAACGGATTCGGGAACAACTATGGAGCCGGCGAAGTGAATGATCGCTTCCACGGCGTGCCGTCGCGCGATCTGGGCCACAAGCTCGGCGTCGCCAATATCGCCGACGACAAGTTTAGCGGTTCCTGGTACCGCCCAGTGGAAGCCGGTGGTCAAATTGTCCAGGACAATGACCTCCTCGCCGGCATCGACAAGCTCATAGACCATGTGGCTGCCGATGTAGCCGGCACCGCCGCTAACGAGGATTGCCATGCCGTTTGTCCTATCCCTGCAGGTCGCGTCAGTCTGGCCTTGGCCATGTGCGAGCATCGCGCTGTGGCGATTGCGTGCATGGCCTGTCGCAAAACGGTAACCGCGTCAATGAAAAGACCTGATTGCCGTCAACGAAGAACTACTCCAGACATGGCGCGATACGATAAAGCCAGGTAATCCGTCCACAGCTAATTGATGACATCAGCGCAGTGTAGCAGCAAGTCAGCCGACCGTTCCAACGCCGATGAAATGAAGGAAACACCTCATGGCACCCTCGAGGCGTCGTATTCGCAAGGCAGTGTTCCCGGTCGCAGGTCTCGGCACGAGGTTTCTGCCGGCAACAAAGACCGTGCCGAAAGAAATGCTCACCGTCGTCGACAAGCCCGTCATACAGCACGTTGTCGACGAAGCCCGGGCGGCGGGGATCGAGCACTTCGTCTTCGTGACAGGGCGAAACAAGGCGGTGATCGAGGATCATTTCGATAGCGCGTTCGAGTTGGAGAAGACGCTTGCCGAGCGGGGCAAGTCGGCGGAGCTCGAGATGCTGAAGCGCGATCTGCCTGGTGCGGGACAGGCAAGTTTCACGCGGCAGCAGGCTCCGCTGGGGCTCGGCCACGCCGTTTGGTGCGCACGCGACATCGTGGGGGACGAGCCGTTCGCCTTGCTGCTGCCCGACATGCTTCACCATGGCGGTCGCGGCTGCATGGCAGAGATGATGGAGGCATACGAGGCGCATGGCGGCAATCACATCGCCGTTTCGCCGGTGCCGGATGACCAGACGCATCTTTATGGCATCGTCGGCGTGGATGATCGTGAGGCAAAGGTGAGCCGGATCACCGGAATGGTGGAGAAGCCGCCGCGTGGAACGGCGCCGTCGAATTTGCACATCACCGGCCGGTATATCCTGCAACCGGATGTGTTCGCGTTGCTGGGCCGTCACGAGCGTGGCGCGGGCGGGGAGATCCAACTCACAGACGCGATGATTGCCCTTGCAGACCAGCCGGGGCAGCAGTTCCATGCGAACAGGTTCGACGGAAAGATCTACGATTGTGGCTCCAAGATCGGTTTTCTGACCGCGAATGTGGCCTACGCGCTGGCGCGTGACGATATCGCCCCTGCTTTCAAGGCCGAGCTATCGAAACTGCTGTAGCCAACCGCAAAGACCAGAAATGTTGAACGTTCTCATCCTGCTGACCCTGCCGGAAGAGGTTCGGGCGCAGTACAGGGATCGCCTGCAGGCAGCCTTTCCGGAGCTGCACGTCAATCTTGCAGACCATCATTCCAAGGTTGGGCCCTACATCGGCGAGGCGGACGTTTTGATCACTTTCGCACCGATGCTGGTCGACAAGGTGCTTGCCGACGGCAGGAGGCTGAAGTGGGTGCAGGCGCTGGGTACCGGTGTCGACAATCTCGTCGATCTGCCTTCGCTCGGGCAGGACGTGATAATCACGAACTGTCATGGCATTCATGGTCCGGCTCTTTCGGAAGCGGCGTTTGCCGCGATGCTGGGGCTAAGCCGCCGTCTGCACCATTCCGTCCGGGCGCAAGACCGGCGTGAGTGGGCGCGCTGGCCGTCGGCGCTGCTCGACGGCAAGACCGTCGGAATCCTCGGCATCGGGGCAATTGCAGAAACGCTCGGCCCGAGGTGCAAAGCATTCGGCATGCGCGTGATCGGAATATCTTCATCGCCCCGGCCAGTGCCGGGATTCGACGAGATGCGGGCGCGAGATCCGCTGGCGCGGGCGGTTCACGATCTGGATCATTTGATTCTGCTGACGCCGTTGAGGGTGGGGACACGCGGGATCGTCGACGGAGCGGTGATGGCGGCGATGAAGCCGACTGCTTTTCTCGTCAATCTGGCCCGTGGCGGCGTGGTCGATGAAGATGCGCTGCTGGAGGCTTTGCAGCAGCGCTCCATCGCCGGGGCGGCAATCGACGTGTTCGTCAACGAGCCGCTGCCGCCCGAGCACCCATTCTGGGGATTGGACAATGCAATCCTCACGCCGCATCTGGGTGGCTTCAATGATCGCTACGTCGATCAGGCGATGCCCGTCATCGAGGCGAACATGCGCGCATTTCTGGCGGGCAACAGGGCCGGCATGCTAAATGTCGTGCGTACTGCGGCCTGAGAGGGTTCAATTGACCCTACGCATACCCATATGCTTCGGTGTGGCGTTATCTGGTGGCCGATGCATATGTTGTTTCAGTTGCGAAGACTTCACGGCTGGCGGCAGATCACCCGGTTTCTGAGCGCATTGGTGCTGGTGGCGGGGCTGGGCTTGTCTCTGTTGCCGTATACCGCAGCTCGTGCGCAGTTGCCTGGGCTCGCTGCTTCGGGCGGTCGGGTGCTGCTGATCGAGATTGAAGGCGCCATAGGCTTCGTCAGCGCCGAGCGATTGAAGAAGGCATTGCAGGATGCCGCAACCGAGCGCGCGGCGGCAGTTGTCGTCAGGATCGACACGCCCGGCGGGCTCGTTGCTTCGACGCGAGACATGATCCGCGATATCCTGGCTTCGCCGGTGCCGGTCATCCTCTACGTGGCGCCGAGCGGAGCGCGTGCCGCAAGTGCCGGCACCTACCTCGCGTATGCAGCGCATGTCGCGGCGATGGCGCCGGGGACGCATCTGGGCGCAGCGACACCAATCAGCATGGGGGTGCCGGGCATGCCCTCGCCAACTCCCGCGCCAGGCGGGAAGGACAAGCCGGCCGGGCAGACCGCAGCCGAGAAGAAGGTTCTCAACGATGCGATCGCCTACCTGCGGGCTCTCGCACAGCTGCGCAACCGCAATGCCGATTGGGCGGAGAAGGCGGTGCGCGACGCCGCGACGCTTACCGCATCGGAGGCGGTGAAGGAGAAGGTCGTAGACGTGGTGTCGGCAAGCGTGCCGGAATTGCTTGCGGCCATCAATGGACGGACGGTCAAGACTGCCGCGGGCGAGGTCAAGCTCGATACTGCAGGCAAGGTTCCGGTGCGGCTCGAGGCTGACTGGAAGATGCAGCTGATGTCGACGATCACCAATCCCAATGTGGCCTTCATTCTACTGATGATCGGGTTCTACGGCATTGTTTTCGAATTCTGGAATCCGGGTGCGATTGCGCCGGGCGTGATCGGCGGGATCTGCCTACTGCTCGGGCTGACGGCGCTGTCGGTGCTGCCAGTCACGTATGGCGGGCTCGGACTGCTGCTGCTCGGAATTGCGCTGATGCTGGCGGAGGCGTTTGCCCCGGGGTTCGGCCTTTTGGGGATCGGGGGGCTGATCGCGTTCGTGCTTGGTGCGGTGTTCCTGTTCGATCCGGCAGGGGCGACAATGCCGTTCGGGATTTCCTGGCCGGTGATCGCAGGGACTGCGGGGACGACGGCGTTGTTCTTCGCCGGTATTCTCGGTTACGCGATGCAGGCGCAGCGTAGTCCTGTTCGGACGGGTGCGGAGGAAATGGTGGGCGCGGCCGGGGAGGTCGTGGTCTGGGAGGGGACGACCGGGCGTATCAGGATTCATGGCGAGATCTGGCAGGCTCGTGCTTCTGTTGCTCTTGCGCCGGGGCAGGCGGTCCGGGTCAGCGGCCGCGAAGGTCTCGTGTTGCTGGTGGAAAAGACTGGCTCAACCCAAACGAACTGAGGTGGACGCATGGAAGCCCTGATCAACACGCTACTGTCGTTCGTGGTTCCGTTCGCCATACTCATCTTTCTCGGCGTGTCGTCGATTCGCGTGCTTCGCGAATACGAGCGCGGCGTCGTGTTCATGCTCGGCCGGCTGTGGCGGGTGAAGGGGCCGGGCCTCATCATTATCGTGCCGTTCATCCAGCAAATGGTGCGCGTCGACCTCAGAACGCGCGTGATGGATGTGCCGCCGCAGGATGTGATTTCCCGCGATAACGTCTCGGTCAACGTCAACGCCGTGGTCTACTACCGCGTGCTCGATCCGGAAAAGGCGATCATCCAGGTCGAGCACTTCGACGTGGCCACAAGTCAGCTTGCCCAGACCACGCTGCGATCGGTGGTCGGCCAGCACGAGCTCGATCAGATGCTGGCGGAGCGCGAGAAGATCAACGCCGATGTGCAGAAGATTCTCGACGAGCAGACTGATGCGTGGGGGATCAAGGTCTCGAATGTGGAGCTGAAGCACATCGACCTCAACGAGACGATGATCCGTGCGATCGCCAAGCAGGCAGAGGCGGAGAGGTTGCGGCGGGCCAAGGTGATCGACGCTGAAGGGGAATTGCAGGCCGCCGAGAAGCTGGCGCAGGCCGGCGAGATCCTGGCGCGGAGGCCAGAGGCGATGCAGCTTCGCTATCTCGGCACGCTAGCGAATATTGCGGGCGAGAAGAGCTCGACCATCGTGTTCCCGCTGCCGATGGAGCTTACGACTGTACTCGGCAAGCTGGCAGGGGGCGGGAAGGCGGAATAGCCGATCACTTTGGCTGGCGACATCGAGTGGAGCTCAGCCAAGTGCCCGCTCGTACCAGCTCTGGTCGATATAGCGGCTCGGCTCTGCGGCTTTCGAGCCTGCGTCGCGGCGCAGTTGCAGGACGGTTCGCATTCCAGCCTCGTTGAGAACTGCGCGGCGGTTGAAGCCGCCGGGGCCGGTCAAGCGGTCGTACATTTCGGAGGCATCCTGTTCGGAGATCACCGGAAGCCGTGTGCGGAGGACATCGATAGCTGCGCGCTTGTCTGCAAACACCTCGTCCGTCGCAACAATCGTGGCGCGCACGAATGCCTCGACGAGAGGCGCATTGGCTTTCGCCCAACTGCTGCGGACGCAGTAGCAGCTTCCCTGCATGGCACCCAGTTCTTCCGCCGCGTCGCCGAGGATGGTGAAGCCGTCCCGGCGCAGCTGTAGGTCCTCGGGCGAGGAGACGATGCCGACCGCGGCTGTACCCTCGCGCAGGGCCTTCACCCGGCCGGCGGTTCCGCCAACGATGGCCAGGGGATAGTCACGTTCCGGCTCCATGCCGGTCTTGCGGCGAATGATCTCGTAGAGTGCAGTGGCGTAGCCGGATTTGGGGCTGTCGACCGCCATCGGCCGGCCCTTCAAGTCCGCGTAAGATTTTACATCGGGCACAGCGACAACACTGTTGAGGCCGGAGTGCACGCCCATGATGGCCTTGAGGTCGAAGTCCGGGAGCTGATCGGCGCCCTGCCCCTCCGTGTACGCGATAATGTTGTCGAAGGCTGTGGAGCAGAATTGATGCCGGCCTGCCATCAGCTCCTGCATCTGCTCGCGCGAGCCGGTCGTGCGTTGGAAGGCCAGGTTGAGCCCCTGGGCAGCGTAGTGGCCGCGTGCGATGCCGAGCCATACCGGAAGATTGGTGGCGCCGCCGAAGCCGATCAGCGAGACGTCGGTCATTGTCATGCTCCGGAGCTCTGCTGGAGGGGGCAGGGCCCGGCGGGTCCTGACCCCATTGCCCATTACGCAGCGTGGGCGCGGACGTCGATCTCGAGCGTGCCGAGTGCGGGAACGGAGGTCATGCGGATGCGATCGCCCGGCTTGACGGGGCTGACCCCCTCCGGTGTTCCGGTGTAATAAACGTCGCCGGGATAGAGCGTGTAGAACGAGGAGGCGAATTCGATCAGCTTCGGAATATCGTAGATGAGCTGGGCCGTGTTCGACTTCTGCTTGGGCTCGCTGCCGCTGACCGTCAGCTCGAACGGCAGGTTGGCGGGATCCACGATCTCGTCGGCGGTGACAAACCATGGCCCGAGCACGGAATAGCCGTCGATCGACTTGCGGAACGAGCGATCCTCGGGGCCGCGTGCGGTCATGTCGAGGCCCAGGCAATAGCCTGCGATGTAGTCGTATGCCTTATCGATCGAGATGTTGGTGCCCTGCCTGCCGATGATGGCGACGATCTCGGCCTCGTGCTCGTTGGAGCGCTCCGGGAACCGCATCGAAATGCCCTCGGACGGCCCGACGACGGAGGTATTGGACTTGAGGAAGATGCCGGCGGTGCCGATCTTCGGGCTGGTGCTGATGCCGAGCTCTTTGCGGCGGCCTGCCATCTCCTCGATGTGGGCGGCGTAGTTGGTGGGGGCGGCCATCACCTTGCCCGGGCGGGCAATGGGCGAAAGCAGCTTGACCGAAGATAGCGCCTTGGCCGGAGCATTGGGGGCCATCTTCTCGAGCTTCTCGCGCCACTGCGGCAGGGCGGCGATCACGGCGTCGGAATAGCTGGCGTAGGGATGGGCGGCGCGAATCTGGGTCTGGGCCTCGGTAACATCATGGACGGCGTCACCGATAACCACGCCAAGCCTATCGTCATCGTACCTGCAGAGTTTCATGGCAGCGCACCTTATATCCTTGGGTCGTCTTGTCTTGTTGTAGGCAAATCCTGCTCCTGGTTCTTATCGCGCGGGCGGCGGCTGCACAATGGGTGGTCCCTTGGGGGTTGCCCTTGGGGGCGTTCAGGTGGACCTCGAGGGTGGGCTGATGGGATCATGCCTCGGTCTGGGTCAGGTCTCGATCTGGGCCGGGTCTTGACAAACCGGCAGCCAATGTGACGCCTATCGCTTGCCGCTTGCCTCCCCAGGGCAAGTCCCTCCGCAGGAACTCTTCGCCTCATGCTTTCAGACGACCACTATCGCGCCAAGCTGCAGCAGACGACGGCTGCCATCAAGGCCTGGACCGGCTTTGTTGCGGATGTGGCTGATGTGGAGGAAGGCGAGCATGGCGAGGCTTGGCGTCTGGCGCTGGTGCCCCATGCGGCGCATGCCTGTCCGGTCGAGATTCTGCTGCGCGAGGACCGGCGGTTCGACCTGGCGCTGGCCGGCGAGATCTACGAGGATTGCGAGCTCGGCTCGCTGGATGACCTGCTGCCTCTGATCGAGGCCGTGGTGGAGGGGCGAGTCATCCGGCGCGTGACGCGGAGCGCTGCGACAGGATTGCTGCGCGAGGTGTCGACGATCGTGGCAATGGCGGACGGGACGGTCATAGAACTCGGCCGCAACGGCGTGGTGACAGATGCGGAGCACGATGCCTCTGGTGAAGTGCGAGATCGCCATTTTCTGCCCTATCGGCGGAGCTAAACCCCAGACCAGTGCTGGACGGCTAGCAACAAGGAGGCGCAGTGATGTTCATCGCGATGAATCGATTCAAAGTGGCAAAGGGTGCCGAGCAGGACTTCGAGCAGCTCTGGCTGACACGTGAGACGCATCTGGCCGAGGTGCCAGGGTTTGTTTCGTTTCAACTGCTCAAGGGGCCGGAACGGGACGACCACAGGCTCTATGCCTCGCATTCGCTGTGGCGGTCGCAGGAGGACTTCGCGAGCTGGACGCGATCGGAGGCATTCCGCAAGGCGCATGCAAACGCCGGTTCCGGCAACGTGCGGCCGCTTTATCTCGGGCATCCAGAGTTCGAAGGCTTCGAGGTGCTGCAGGAGGTGGGGGCCGCGATTGGTTGAGCAGGTTGTGCGGCGGCGGCTTGTCGTTGTGCTGAAGGTCGGGGCTGCTCAACGTCAAATCAGGCCGCTGTCGCGGATGGCGACCCACAGCAGGCGGATCGACAGTGCCGTCATCACCAGCTTGAAGCAGAGACGGAACCATTCCTCTCGCATGCGGTTCAGCGTGCCGGCGCCGGCGTAGTTGCCGAGAATGCCGCCCGCAATCATGCCGGCAATCAGAGGCAGGTAGGCGCCGATGGCAAAGCCGACGACGGTGAATGCCGCCATTTTCGCGGTGTGGGTTATGGCCATGAGCGCGGCGAGGGTGGCGACGTGGTTGCGGCGATCCGGTGCAGCGGCGGCGGTGAAGGCGCCGACAAGGGTGCCCGTCGCGCTGACGAACACGCCCAGCAGGGTGACCACAAAACCCAGAATGCCGAAACGTCCGCGCTCGGGTCCGAATGTGCCCAGGCTGGGCAGCCAGGTCACGACAAGGACGAACAGGGCGAGGATGCTCATCAGTATCGCGTTAGGCAGCGCAACGAAGATTCTGGCTCCTATGGCGGCACCCAGGGCGCAGCCGATGGTGAACGGGACCAGCGTGCCTTTGAGGACATGCGGCCACATCTGGACGGCACGGGCGCCGCCGCAACCGAGTTGGACCAGCGTGTGAAGGGGCAGCAGCACGAGCGGTGGGAGGAACGATGCCATTAAAATGAGCAGCATGAGGCCCCCGGCGGCACCGGCGACAACGCTGAAGTAATTGGCGAGGAAGGTCGCGAAGCTCAAGCCTAGGAAGAGCAGCGGCCCGACATCGGGTATTCCGAGAAAACCAGTATCCATGGTCTTGTGCGCAGCATTGGGAGAGGCGAGGGCGGGCGGGCCTCGACGCTGCCCTTCCCGGTATGCGCGAGACGCACAGACTTGACCACGGCAGCGGCTGTCTGCGCAAGCGGCGTGCTGTCGCCATGGTGGGCCGCGGTGCGGACGCCAGTGGCGGTGGGGATCGCGGTGTCTGGCAGATATCGGATCGCCACGAGGTGATGAAATCGCTAAGCTGACTGTATGTGGACCTAGCGTTGGAAATCGGCGGGTGGCGGAGCAGGGGATTGCAGGCGTTGCTGGCGGGCGGGGCCAGGTCGAAGCGGCCGAGGGGCCGCACGTGCCTTCGCTTGCTGCCCGTCTGAGGCGGCGGCTGGAAATCGAGCAGGACAGATGGTTCCTGTGGGTGCCAGTGCTTTATGGCAGCGGTGTTGCGCTCTACTTCGCACTTTCGAGCGAGCCGAGGATCGAGCTGGCGCTGGCGATGCTGGCGATCGCGGTGGTGTTGCGGGTCGTGCTGACGCGCGGGACTTTCACGATCGTCGCAACAGGCATCGCGCTGACCGTCGCGTTGGGGTTCGCCGCGGCCAAGTTGCGGGCCGACTGGCTGGCGGCGCCGGTGCTGGAGCGGCAACTTACCGGGGTCGAGGTTCGCGGCTGGATCGAACTGGTTGAGCCGAGACCCGGGCGCGGAGAGCGATTGACGCTGCGCGTCGCATCGATGCGGGGGGTTCCAGCAGGGCGCACCCCAGTGCGGGTGCGGGTCACGACGCGCAAGGCCATGGACGGCCTTGCACCCGGTGTGGCGGTGCGTGTTGTCGCAACGCTGGCACCGCCACCGGTTCCGGCGTTGCCTGGCGGCTATGATTTTGCCCGGGGAGCCTATTTCCGGCAGTTGGGCGCGGTGGGATATTCGCTTTCGGGCGTGATGCTCGATGAGACTGCCGGGCCGCCGCCGCTGGCGCTGCGTGCGGCGGCGGTTGTGGCGCTCGTTCGGCAGACGATCAGCCGCAAGGTTCGGGCGGGGCTCGAAGGTGAGAACGGCGCGATTGCGGATGCGCTCATCACGGGAGAACGCGGCGGTATCAGCGAAGCCACCAACGATGCGTATCGCGGGTCGGGAATATTCCATCTGCTGTCGATTTCCGGGCTGCATATGACGGTGATGGCCGGGGCGGTGTTCTTTGTACTGCGGTTCGCGTTGGCGGCGGTACCGTCCATTGCGCTCAGATATCCGGTGAAGAAGTGGGCTGCGGTGATGGCGACCGTGGCGGCGTTTGCTTACCTGATGATCTCGGGCGCCGCATTTGCCACGGTCAGGTCGTGGGTGATGATCACGGTGATGTTTCTGGCGGTGGTGCTGGACCGGCCGGCGGTGACCTTGCGCAACGTGGCGGTAAGTGCGCTGCTGATCCTGCTGGTGATGCCTGAAAGCCTGCTCGATATCGGTTTCCAGATGTCCTACGCCGCAGTCGTCGCCCTGGTCTCAGCCTATGAGGCTCTGCGTGCGCGCCAGCAGGTGCGGGAAGCAAGGCGCGGTCTGTGGCTGGTGCTGAGACCGATCACCTTTCTGTTCGGCGGCATCATTCTGACGACGCTGATTGCGAGCGTCGCGGTTGCACCGTTCGGCGTCTATCACTTCCACAACAGTCAACAGTATGCGGTGTTGGCCAATCTCATCGCGATCCCCGTGTGCAATCTGATCGTGATGCCAATGGCGCTGGCGACATTGCTTGCGATGCCGCTCGGTCTCGAGGCGCTTCCCCTATGGGTGATGGGTTTGGGCATCGAGATGATGAACTGGTGTGCCTTCGCGGTTGCGGCATTGCCAGGTGCGGTTGCGAAAGTGCCTGCGATACCGGTTGCCGCGTTCGGGCTGATGGTGGTGGGCGGACTGTGGCTGACCCTATGGCGGACGCGATGGCGGCTGCTGGGTGTCGTGGGAATTGCGGCGGGCGCGGCGTTGGCTCCGACACTGGACAGGCCGGATGTGATGGTGGGGAACGGCGGCTATCTGGTCGCGGTTCGGTCGGCATCGGGAGAGATGATGGTGCAGGCGGGGAGGCGCGCGCGCTTCGAATTGTCCCGATGGCTCGAAAACGACGGCGACTCGCGGTCGGAGAGGGATGTGGCGACGGCAGGCGGATTTCAGTGCGACCTAGCGGGGTGCACGGCAATGACCAGCGGCTTGCTGGTGGCC
The DNA here is from genome assembly GCA_963825625.1 of uncultured Alphaproteobacteria bacterium. Lineage (GTDB taxonomy): Bacteria > Pseudomonadota > Alphaproteobacteria > Rhizobiales > Hyphomicrobiaceae > CAMDPA01. The sequence continues at coordinate 245,099 of CAWGUF010000011.1, forward strand.
GTTGCCAGGCATCAATCGGCACTGGCGGACGATTGCGAGCGTGCAGGTCTGCTGGTTCTGACGTTCGCCCGGCCACCGTCATGCGTGCGGGACGGTCCGGTGATCGACTATTTCGATCTCAAGGACGATGGTACGCACGCGGTCTATCTCGATCGGGGCAATCCGCGAAAGGTGCGATCCATCGTGACCGTGGCCGACGTGCGCGGCGACCGGCCGTGGACTCGACGCAGGGAGGGGCGGGCGCGAGTGATGCGCGGCATCGGTGGGGGGGCGGGCAAATCGCGGCTGGCGCGATTTGCGGCGCCGTTCGATCTGACGTCCACGACGGACGAGTTGAGGCCGGAGGAGGCGGATCAGGACGGCATGATGCCGAGGTAAACGGCGCGCTCGCTCCGGAGGCATGACGAAGAGCGGCAGCGATCCGTAAGGTTGGTGTTCGCGTCGGGGCGGTCCTCCTACTGTTCTGCACCTTGTCCTGTCGGGTGCAGCTTCGCCCTCAATAGCGGCGCATAAGACCAACGAGGCGGCCCTGTACCTTGACCTGATCGGGCCCGAAGATGCGCGTCTCATATTCAGGGTTGGCAGCTTCCAGCGCGATGGCGGCGCCGCGTTTGCGCAAGCGTTTCAAGGTTGCTTCCTCATCCTCCACAAGTGCAACGACGATGTCGCCGTTCTCCGCGGAATCGCAGCGGCGGATGATGACGATGTCGCCATCGAGAATGCCAGCCTCGATCATCGAGTCGCCTCTGACCTCGAGCGCATAGTGCTCGCCATTGGTGAGGAGGTCGGGTGGGCAGGCGACGTCATGGGTGTGGTTCTGGATGGCGCTGATCGGGACACCGGCGGCAATGCGCCCCATGACCGGTACGGATACCGTACGACTGTCAATGGCGACGGAGGGGGCCATCGTCAGACCAGAATTCGCGCGGCTGCCGCCATCGATGACCGACAGACCTGGTCTACGGCCGTTGTCGGTGGCGTTTTCCGGCAGTTTCACGACCTCCAGAGCACGCGCGCGATGCGGCAAGCGGCGGATGAAGCCGCGCTCCTCTAGCGCAGTGATGAGGCGGTGGATCCCGGATTTCGACTTCAGGTCGAGCGCTTCCTTCATCTCGTCAAAGGACGGTGGCACGCCTTCGTCCTGCAGACGATGGTGGATGAAGAGCAGCAATTCTTTCTGTTTCTGCGTGAGCATGGCGAAGCTCCATTGCCCGGCCCGGTACTCGAACAGGCCTGGGGTAAGCACAAATCAAGAACACATTACGTGTTCGTGGCGTGTTCTTCAAGTGTTTCTTTCTGGTGGGGCTGCTCGGACGGGGTGCCGCCGTCATTTCTTCTCAGGGAACAGGGCGCCAATCGGTGCAAGCACGGCTTGTACGACCGGCATCAGCAGTGTGCCCAGGATGAAGCCTATGGCGGCATCCAGTGCGGCCGTGACAATCCAGGCGGCGGTGGACGCTGCATTGCCGAAGAGCGCATATGCGACCGCCTTCACCGTCTCGTAGGGCCACGAGACATGCATCTCATGCAAGCCATGGGTGACGATGCTGCCACCGACCCAGAGCATCGCGGCGGTTCCGATGACAGATATGACCAACAGCACGGTCGGCATGGCTGAGACCAGGCTGCGGCCCAGAGAGCGGGTCATCTGGAGTTTGCCGGTTTCGCTCAATCGCAGGCCGAAGTCGTCGATTTTTACGAGGAGTGCGACGGCCCCATAGACCAAGACCGTCATCGCAACTGCGACGAGTGCCAGCACGGCTGCACGAATCCATATGTTGCCGTCATCTATGTTCGCCAGCGCAATCGTCATGATCTCGGCGGACAGGATGAAGTCCGTCTTGATTGCTCCTCTCACCCGCTGCTCCTCGAGGTGGGCCGCGTCGAGATGCTGCGCTTGTTGCGGCCCAGGGTCCTTGTGATGGGTGATGGCGTGCCAGGTCTTCTCTGCACCTTCGAAGCACAGATAGGCGCCTCCGAGAATGAGGAGAGGGGCGATGCTCCACGGTGCCACAGCCTGCAACAGCAGCAGTGCTGGCAGAAGAATGACCAGTTTGTTGAAGATCGATCCGCGCGCGATCTTGGCGACAATCGGGATTTCCCGGGCCGCGGGCAGACCGGTGACATATTTCGGCGTGACCGCGGCATCGTCGATCAGGACTCCCGCCGATTTGCTGCCGGCCTTTGCTGCATGAGCGGCGATGTCGTCGAGTTGGCTGGCGGCCAGCTTGGCGATGGCCGCGATATCGTCGAGAAGTGCGAGTATGCCGCTCATCTGGTGTGGGTCATCCCTGTTGCCAGTTGCATTTGCTTGAGGGGTGGAATGCGGGGCCTGGACGAACGATCCGTGTCCGAAAGACTTGTTTACTGCGGTTTCTGTCTCAGACAAGGCGGGGACTTGTCGTAGGTCCCTGCTATGGATCGGATTGCATCGGGGCCGGTGGCCGCAATACGATCGGGCAGGCGTGACCTGAGACAGGCACCAGAATCGAACAACGAGACCAAGCTGGGGGACGAGGCGATGGTGCCTGAGCCCCTATCGTGGAGGAGACGACCAATGGCGACGCGTGTTCTCGATGGCAAGACAGTCTTGATGACCGGTGCGGGGCGCGGCATGGGGCGAGCAATGTCGCTGGCATTGGCAGCGGCAGGCGCCAAGGTGGCGATGATCGACATAGATGCGGATGTGCTCGCAGAGGCGGTGAAAGAGGCCGAGGGCGCGGGTGGCCAAGGTGCGGCCAGGGGATGGCAGTGCGACGTCACGGACGCGGCGCGGGCGCAAGCCGTGGCTGCAGACGTGGCGTCGACATTCGGATCGATCGACGTGCTGGTGAACGATGCCGTCGTGGGGCCGGAGCGGATCGCAGACTTCTTCGTGAAGCACTCCAAATTCTGGGAGCTCGATAACGATCTCTGGAACCAGATGCTGAGGGTCAACATTTTCGGGCCGCAACTGATGGCGAAGACGTGCGTGCCCTACATGCTGAAGAAGGGCTGGGGGCGGATCATCAATGTCACGACGAGCCTTGACACGATGTATCTCGCCGGGGCGGGAGCCTATGGACCGACCAAGGCGGCGCTGGAGGCACACACGCGGATCATGGCGAAGGACCTGGACGGAAGCGGCGTGTGTGCGAATATCCTCATTCCCGGCGGACCGGTGAATACGCGAATGATCCCGCAAGCATCGGGTATTGCGCGGGAGAAGCTGATCCAGCCGGATGTCATGCAAAAGCCGATCGTATGGCTGGCGTCAGAGGATTCGAATGGCGTCAGCGCCATGCGTTTCATAGCGGCGCTGTGGGATGAAAGCCTGGACCGTGAGGCGCGGATTGCGAAGGCCGGCGCGCCAGCAGCGTGAACTCAGATCCCCTCGGTGGCGATTTATCCGGGCTAATCGCACGGCTTTAGGCAAGGCCACTGAGATCGGCTGCATGTGCGGCAAAGGAATTTCGGCGAATACGTATCATTGCGTATTTTATCTGCCAATAATGCAGGGGTGCTTTGCCGTTGGAACAAAGCCTCGCCGCTAGATCGAATCGATTTTATCGCCCATCATGGCATCAGCGGGTGGGGAGAACGAATATGTCGATATTAAGAATTGCACCAATCGTCGGTAGTCTGTCGGTTCTCGTGGGGTTGGCCGGTTGCTCGGCGATGCCGGTGATGAGTCCGATCCAGACCGGCTCGGTGACGAGGCCTGCGGCCGGGGCGGTCGAGGAGACTGTAAAGGGCGGCACGCACGTGAGTGTCGGAAAGGCCGCGCGGGTTCACACGCTGGTCAGTTTCGACAAGAACTGCAATCCGCTGGAGCCGGTCATCACGGTCGACAAGCAACCGGCGAAGGGCACGATAGGATTCGAGAAGGGCAAGCCGACAATGGTGCAGTACAGCAGTTCCGGCAACTGCATCGGCAAGACGATTGCCGGAACCGTCGTGACCTATACGGCGAAGGCGGGAGCGACAGGATCAGACGTGTTCGCGATAACTGCGAAAAGCAGGTCTGGCGAAACGGCGGCGAAGACGATCAAGGTCGTGATCGTGGAGTGAAATTGGGGACAGCCACCAATTTCATGCCGCGTCTTCGCACAAACAATGAGTGCTGAGGAAATTGGTGGCTGTCCCCAATTTCTGTCATCCGTTATCACAGCTTCAGCACGATCTTGCCGATGTGGGCGCTGGTCTCCATGCGGCGGTGCGCCTCGGCGGCGGCGCTGAGCGGGAATGTCGTGTCCATCACCACTCTGACCTTGCCCGCCTCGACGAGCGGCCACACCTTTTCCTCGAGTGCGCGGGCGAGGCCGGCCTTGAACGAGCGGTCACGGGCGCGCAGCGTGGAGCCGGTCAGCGTCACGCGCTTCATCATGAGGCGGGAGATATTGAACGTCACTTCGGCGCCCTGCAGCGAGGCGATCTGCACGATGCGGCCTTCCTCGGCGGCGACCACAATATTCTTCTCGGTGTAAGGGCCAGCGACCATGTCGAGGGTGACGTTGATGCCCTTGCCGCCGGTCGCCTCCTTGCATGCGGCAACGAAGTCCTCGGTTCGATAGTTGACAGCGATGTCTGCGCCAAGGTCGAGGCAGGCCTTGCACTTGTCGGCGCTGCCGGCGGTGGCGACGACGTGAGCGCCGAATGATTTTGCGAGCTGGATGGCGGTGGTGCCAATACCGCTGGTGCCGCCGTGAACCAGGAACCACTCGCCGGGCTTCAGCGCGCCGCGCTCGAAAACGTTGTGCCAGACGGTGAAGAACGTCTCGGGGATCGCCGCGGCCTGGACGGCGTCAAGGCCGTTGGGGATCGGCAGGGCCGAGGTTTCCTCGGCAATGGCGTATTGCGCGTAGCCGCCGCCATTGAGCAGCGCCGTGACGCGGTCGCCGGTCTTCCAGCGTGCCACGCCCTCGCCGACCTCAGCGACCTCGCCAGCGGCCTCCAGGCCTGGGATCGGCGAATGGCCTTTGGGTGGAGGATAGGTGCCTTGTCTCTGGGCCACGTCCGGGCGATTGACGCCAGCAGCGGCGACCTTGATCAGTATCTGGCCGGGGCCAGGAGCGGGCACGGGCATGGTGATGGCAGTCAGGACCTCGGGGCCGCCCTTGCCGCGGATCTCAATGGCAGTCATGGTGTCGGACGTATTGCCGGACATGGGGGCTCGCTCCATCCTGTGCGTTGGCGATCGGCCAGAAGGCTGGCGCGCAACTTGCCGAATGATCGCGGGCCCGACAAGGGTTGCGTGTCAACGATCCGGCGTTGAGCAACTGATCGGAGTGGCCTCATGGATTGGGAAGATGTCAGGCCGAAGACACAGGCGGCTTATGTGCTTGGGCAAAAGCTCGACAATATGTCGGTGGAGGAGTTGGCGGAAACCGTTGCGCAGTTGCGGCGCGAGATCGAGCGGGTGGAGGCAGAGCTCACCGCAAAGCGAGCGCGGCAGGCGGCTGCGAGTCAGCTGTTCAACGACTGAGCGGGACTGATCGGGACCGAGCGGGGCAAGATGTCCGTCCCGCAAACGTAAATCCGGGACTGTCCCCGATTGGTCAGCCGTTTACCGGGCATTAATCAAGCGAGCCTAATTTAGGAGTCATCCAGTCATCTGGATGATGAGTGGCTGCTGTCCACTCTGTTTGACGCCTCCCTGTCAACTCGCGAGCCGCTCTTTCGAGCGGCTCGTTTTTTGTGTCGGGGGGTGGCTGGCCTCAAAACCTTCCCAATTTGGGTCATCTTGTTAACCCGTGTCTGCGAGCATTCAATGACGTCGGGTGTATGTAGGTGTATGATAGTTTCTTGGGCGTGTGAGCGGTGGAGTTGTTGACGTGTCAGTCGTGGGTGGCGAGTCGGTGCGCGATGCGGATACCGGTCTCAATGAGACGGTAAATTTCGCTGAAAGGTTTGCAAAGTCCGAGCAGTTCGACCGCGTCTTCAGGGAAGGCATGGCTCTGGTTGAGCGGACTGCTGCCTATCTCGACAAGGAAGGTCGAGCGGAATCACGCAAGCTCAAACCGCCGTTGTCGATCGCCTATGCGACGGAAAGCATGCGACTGACGACGCGCCTGCTGGAGCTGGCTTCCTGGCTCTTGGTGCGCAAGGCCATCAAGGCAGGTGAGATCAGCGAAGCGGAAGCCGCGGCGAAGCGGGCACGCATCAAGCTCAGCGGAAGCGGCAGGCCAACTCATATCGCGAGTTTCGGCCAGCTGCCGGTTGGGCTGCAGCAACTCATCGCAGAAAGTTTCCAGCTCAGCGACCGGATCGTACAACTCGACCGCGCGCTGGAGGGCGAGGTTGGGGAAGCCGCGAATCCGGTGGCCAGTCAGCTGCAGAAGCTGGAGACGGCGTTTGCCTGCAAGCCAAGGCTGATCGTGAGCCGCTGATCGCGAGAGCCCTGCAATCCTGCGGCAGTGGTTTTCTTGTGGTGCGTGCTGGCGTATAGACTGGTCATCAGCTGGCCAGCAGAGGCTGCAGACATGGGCGACAGGTCTGACTTCCAGACGCCGAGCTATCATGCTCACGTTTATTTCGATGCCGAGACGATCGACCAGGCGCGGCAGCTTTGCGAAGCGTGCCATGAACGGTTCGACGTGAAGATGGGGCGTGTGCACGAGAAGCCCGTGGGGCCGCATCCGGATTGGAGCTGCCAGTTGACGATACCGCCCGAAAAGCTGGGCGATGTGCTCGCCTGGCTGTCCTTGAACCGCAAGGGTCTCGTCGTCTTCTGTCATCCGAACTATGGGAGCGCGCTCGAGGACCATAGAGATCATGCGATTTGGATGGGGGCGATCCGGCCGCTGAAACTGGCGCAGTTCGAGACCTGAGCGGCGTGCTGTCTCGTCGGTGCCGCCACGTGTGACAGGTCAGCTCCGGCTGGCCGAAAAAGCGTGGGGCGTGGGTCAGGTGCGCTGGACCAGCTCGTAGTCCTCGGCACGCAGGCCATAGGTCCAGGCTACGGCCTCGCGGGCTGTGCGCATCGTAGGGGGGACGCGGAGGTAATGCCGGCGTCGGGTTCCGTCCGGCTCAGTGGTACCGTTCTCGACCTCGACCAACAGCCAGGTGCCGCCGGGAAAAGTGCTGGCCCACAGGCGGCCGACGGCGTCCTCATGGACGAGGCGCGCTCTTGCTTCGAGGAAGCGGCGCGTACCGTGGATGTCAATCAGTGCCCGTCTGATCTGCGGATCACTTTCCTGCTCAATGCGGTCCGCGGTGATGCTGGCGGGGTCCAATATGGCGTCTGATGGGACGCTGACCCCCTCCCAGGCGTAAATCGACATGCCGTCGGGATAGGCCAATGCCGGGCCGGCGGACGCGTGCAGAAGTCCGTGCTCGTTGTGCCGGACAAGGTGATGCCGCTCCGCCATGAGGCAGACGCCATCCAGCGGGATGCAGACACCGGTGCTGCGGGCAAGCTCCTTCAGTGGCCGGAAGCTTGACTTGGGCGTCATAGCGGACTGCACATCGCAGAGGATTTCGAGCATTGCCATGGCAGGCGCATCGTGCTGGCCGAGCAGGGCCACGTCAGACAAGGCGCGAAGCCGAGGGTTTTGTATTCGAATTTCCTGCAGCGCGGTTGCCTCCAGCAGTCGGCCAGTACGTTGCCAGACAGGAACAGCGACCGCGTGGCGCAGAGCCGCGGCCTCGGCCCAGTCCATGTGCGAATGCCAAACCTCCGCGCCCGGCGTCCGCCGCTCGCGGTCGAGGCGGCCAGCGAGGAGGAAGCGGTCGGCCAGTTCGGGTGACCGCAGCCGCCGGATGGCGGCGACCGGGCTGCCATACCATTCCAAGCGCGGGCGGTGCAGTCCGGCAGCGCGATACAGGGCGTGGATCGCTGCGGATGCGCTCGGCCTGTCGGCGGGGGCTGTCGACAGACCGGCCGCAATCCATCGATCGCGAATGGCTGAGTGGCGATCTGCCCTGGACGCAGTATCTGGCACGGGGAGACCTCAATCCTCGGCGAATCTCATGCCGGGCAGATCGCTGAACTCGCGCTGGCGCCTGACGCGATAAGTGCCCGGCGGCAGCACGATCGGGGCGTGCTCCTCGTGGATCAGCGTTGCCTGCGGCCAGGACACTTCCAGGTGTCCAATGTAGAGGGGCGAGGGCAGATCACGGGCCAGGGACTGGTCATGGAACAGAACGGCGTTGGCATGCAAGGCGTGGCGATGGCCGCTGGCCTCGCCACGCCCAAGCACCACGGCGCCGTCTGGGTCGGGGCAGACCACGTCGCGGGCTGCGGCTTGCGGCGTGTCAACGCGCTCGAGAAGGACATCGCCCTGGGCATAAAGCAATCGCGGCGTCATCGGCTCGCTCCATCGATCTCACCCTCCTTCCCGTACGGAAGGAACGATCAGGCCGGTGGTGACACTTGGACGACAAGGAGCCGTATTTGCGGCCTGACTCAGATATCATTGCGAAAGTGTTTCGCATCCCTGCCGATCAATTGGGGAGCCGATCCCGATTTCAAACCCGTACCATTGTCATGACGCCCTTCGGGAAGATCTCTTCCGGCTTGGCGTGGCGGTGGGCGATGCCCTGCTGATGCGTGTAAAGCAGCATCTGCTCCCAGGTCGCGCGGTTCTCCTCGATGCCGTAAGGGAACGGATCGCCATCGAACATGTCACGCATGCGGCGGGCGTAGGTCGGCAGCCAGGCGAGAGGGTAGCGGGAGACGGCGGGGTCGAGCAGGCGCTCGAGGCTGCGGCGCTTGGATTCCTCGAAGGCATTGAGCAGATTGCGCGCGACCCAGGGGTTGTCGTCGAGCACATGTTTCTGGATGGCGATAATGTGCATGATCGGCCAGACCTTGTTGTTGGCCCAGTACTCCTCTTCCATCTCCAGATAGTTGGGGTAGAGGCGCTCGACGTCGGGATGGCCTTGGAGGAAACAGGTCGGTGGACGGGCGATGATGGCGCAGTCGATCTCGCCCGATGCCAGCATCTCCGACAGCGACTTGTCAGCGACGCGCGTGAGTTGCATGCCTTGCGGCAGGTTCAATTCCACCTTCTCGACGCGGCCGGCCTCGTTGGCTCCTGCCTGGTACCAATGGACGTCGGTCAGCTTGACGCCGACGTCATTATGCATCCAGCCGCGCATATAGACGGCGGCCGAGTGTGCCCACTCCGGCGAGCCGATACGTTTGCCCTTCAGGTCGGCAGCCGTCTTTATCCCGGAGTTCTTGTTGACGTAGAACGAGGAGAAGCGGAACAGGCGTGAGCAGACGACCGGCAGTCCGATGATGTCGCTGTCGGGGCGGGTGACCTGGGCGCAGAACTTGGCCAGCGAGAGCTCGGAGACCTCCCATTCGCGATTGAATGTGAAGCGGGCGAAAACCTCGTGGTGGCCGAGTGTCAGCCACGTGTGGTCGATGCCCTCGGCATTGACTAGGCCGAGCCGGAAGTCGCGGAAGTGGTCATAATCCGTAGTCGCAATAGTCAGCTTCAGGCGGCTCATGGGCGCTCCTCTCGATGGATTGGAATGCCGGCCCGGCGGGGCGGCTCGTCGTCAGGACGTTGTACTACAGCACCCGATCGCGGCCGTCGATTCCCTCTCCCTCGCGTTGGTGCGAGCAGGGCTCACTTGCTCAGAAAGCCTTGTGAACAGCGACAATCTCGCACTTCAAACAAAGTTGCATCGGTCGCGTCGAGGGAGTAAGCGATGCGTCAGAGGTGTTAGAAAGGCCCAAAAACAGGGCAAAACCGTTGCATTCGAACCACTTGTGTCTGATTCTTATGTGTTTTCAGCGCTTTGGGGCTTCCGCCTCGACATGATTCGCAATAATGGCTTGAGCGCCAACGCGTGCTCCCAGCTTTTCTCTTGCCCCAACTCAAGCAAACCACGAAGGACGATAGACATGGCCAAGAAACCCACCAAGGCTGTTGCCAAGGCAAAGCCGGCAGCGAAGCCGGCAGCCAAGCTGGCAGCGAAGCCGGCGGCAAAGGCCGCCAAGCCCGCCAAGACGGATACAGTCACGCTTCGCCACCTCGGCGCTGCGCTTGCGGAAAAGCATGAGCTGCCCAAGAAGCAGGCCAACGAGTTGCTTGCCGATATGGTCTCGATGATCACCACGCACCTGAAAAAGGGCCAAAGGCTGCGGATCGGCGGCCTCGGCATTCTGCAGGTTCGCAAGCGCCCGGCCCGCATGGGCCGTAACCCTGCGACGGGTGAGGCGATCAAGATCAAGGCCAGCAAGAAGGTCGCGTTCCGCGCAGCCAAGGAGCTGAAGGAAGCGGTCTAAAGGCCGGTCCCCGAAAGGGGATTACTTGATGACAATGGCAAAGGGCTGGACCGCAAGGTCTGGCCCTTCTGCTATCTGGTGGTCAAATCTGCGGGAAAAGGCGGCGCGGATTGGCCTCGGCGATGAGCGCGATCTCATCGGCGGTGTAGCCTGCGGCACGGACCGTGGCGAGGGAGTCCTCATCAGCCGGCGGGAACGAATAGTCGGTGCCAAGCACGATACGCTCGATGCCGACCGTGTCCGACAGGTAGCGAAGGGTTCGCGGCGCATGCAGGATCGTGTCGTAGTAGAAGCGTGGGAGGTAGGTAGATGGAGCCGCCTGCGCGACGTTGCCCATCGCAGCGCGATCCTGACGGGCGTGCATGATGTCGAAGCGGCCGGCGAGGTAGGGCACGGTGCCGCCGCCGTGACAAACCAGGAAGCGCAAGCGAGGGAAGCGGTCGAGCACCCCGGCGAATATCAGGGAGCCCATGCACAGGGTCGTGTCATATGTGTACTGAGCTATCTGTGCCAGGCCGAAGCGTCGCGAGCGGCCATCCTGCGCGGGATGGGCGGGATGGATGAGGACGCCGACGTCCATTTCCTGTGCAGCGGCCCAGAAATCGTCGAGTGGCACCTCGCCGAGATTCACCTCATCGACATTGGCGCACACCACCGCACCGACAGCACCATGCTGCTGCACCGCCCGGCGCAGCTCTTCGGCCGCAGCATCCGCATGGGGGAGCGGCACCGAGGCCAGCAGGGAGAAACGATCCGGTGCCTCGGCAACGAGGCGAGCCATCGAATTGTTCAGTGTGCGATGCCAGCGGATCGACTTATCGCGCGGCAGATCATAGGCGAAGATGTCGGCCCAGGTGGATAGAACCTCCCGGTCGATGCCGGTCGCGTCCATGTATTTCAAGCGGTCCGCGGTCGGCTGGATAAGCTTTGGCGGGAACGGCCGCAGCTCCAGTCCCGTCTCGAAGCTCAGTGCGCATTGGCATGCGGGCGGCCGCTTGACGATCGATACGCCGAAATCGGAGCCCTTGCTTTCGAGCTCTTCGACCAGGCGGGGCGGGACGTAGTGGGCATGGGTATCGATGGGCATTGCGGAACCTGGCTGTGCTGGTGGCTTCGGGGTGGCGATCAGGCGTCGGGTGCGGCGTGCGGGGTGGCTTCTTCAATCGCCGCAACTATCCGGGGCGGCGAGAAGGGTGTCTCGAGGATCTGGGCGCCGAGCGGGCGGAGCGCGGCAGCGATGGCGTTGCCAATGGTGGCGGCAACCATGACGATGGGGCCTTCGCCGGCCCCCTTGGCGCCAAGGGGGTTGGAGGGGGATTTGTGCTCCTCCAGGGTGATGGCGCGCACGTTCGGGAAGTCTGTCGCCGTGGGCAAAAGATAATCCGCAAACGAACCGGTGAGCAGCTGGCCTTCAGTGTCATAGACAAGGTGACCGAGGAAGGCGCCGCCAAGCCCCTGCACGATGCCGCCGATGGCCTGGCCATGGGCCAATGCCGGGTTGATGGCGCGGCCTATGTCCTCGACGGCAACGTAGTCGTGGACCCGCACGTCGCCGGTGCGCGGGTCGACGGAGACGTGGGCGGCGTGGGCAGCGGTCGACCACGTCAGCTGGGTATTCTCGAACAGGCCATGGACATCGATTTCGAGGCCATGGTGATGGAGATCGGCCAGCCGAGCCTGCGATAAATTCCGGATGTCGGCGCCAGAGGACTCCAACTCGGACTTGAATTTGCGGGCGGCATCGAGCACGGCGCTGCCGCCCATGACGACAGCGCGGCTCGCGTAGGTGCCGAGGCCTTCGGCAAGATGGGTGGTGGAGCCGTGACCGACGTCGAAAATATCGATCGGCAGGGTCAATTCGTCGCCAGCGATCTGGGCGAAGACGGTTTCCAGACCCTGCCCCATGTTGGACGAGCCGACGAAGATCTCGATGCGGCCCGTGGGAGCAAGGCGCATGCGAGCATGCTCGCGAGGGCCGGAGCCGGAGCTTTCCGCGCATGCCGTAACCGCTACGCCGTGGTAGCGGCCGGATATGCGCCGGCCCTGGTCGGCCTGCAGTCGGTCGTAGCCGATTTCCTGGGCGGCACGACGGAATACGCCAGGAAAGTCGCCGGTATCGAACATGGCGCCTTTTTCGTAGGGAACGAGATTGCCGAGGTCCCACGGCATCTCGGCCGGCGTCACAAGGTTCCGGAGACGAAGCTCGACGGGATCGAGGCCGAGCTCGGCGGCGGCCATGTCGATGATACGTTCCCGGAAGAAATTGGCTTCGACCCGGCCAGGGCCGCGATAGGTGCCGACGGGGGTCTTGTTGGTCAGCGCGAAGGCGACCTCGATGTCGATATCGGTAATGCGGTAGGGACCCGGCAGGAACTGGGCAGCTTTGGCTGGAACGACGCCGCTATTGGGACGGATGGCGGCGCCCATGTCGGCGGATAGGCGTGCTCTCAATCCCAGAAAGGTGCCATCCTTCGCGCAGGCAAGCTCAAGCTCGCACTCCATCTCGCGGGAATGGTTGGCTGAGGAAAGATGCTCGCGGCGGTCCTCGATCCACTTGACCGGGCGAGCGAGGGCACGGGCAGCGAACGGAATAAGGTAGTCCTCAGGGTGGAACTCACCGCGGACGCCGAATCCGCCGCCGATGTCGTATTCGATCATCTCGATCGCGGCCGTCTCCAAGCCAAGCATCGAGGCCAGCACCTTGCGGGCGGTGTGCGGAACCTTGGCGGCACCATGGATCGTGAGCCGGCCAAGGGCGGCGTTCCAGTCGGCGATGAGACCGCGCGTTTCCATCGGCGAGGCTGTCTGACGATTGGATCGCAGTTTTGCCCGGACGATGCGATCAGCGCGGGCGAACGCGGCATCGGCGTCACCTTTGCCGACACGGTAGCGGGTGGCGATATTGGTGCCGTGGGCCTCGTGCAGCAGAACCTCATCGGCTTGCGAAGCGGCGATGTCAGCGATTACGGGGAGCGGCTCGATATCGGGCTCGATCAGGTCGAGGGCGTCCTCCGCGATGTGACGGGACAAGGCGACGACGACAGCCAGCGGCTCGCCGACATAGCGCACCTTGCCTGCGGCTATCGGGACCTGCATGAACCGCTCGACACCGGGTATCGGCGCGAGGCGCAAGGGCAGAGCCGGAATGTCGGGGCCGAAGTCGGCAGCGGTGAAGACGGCATGGACGCCCGGCAGGGCTCGAGCGGCAGCGACATCGACTGAGCGAATGGTGCCGTGGGCGATCTGACTGCGCAGAATGACGGCATGCAGCATGCCGTCGAGCTGGATGTCGTCGACGTAGATTCCTGCGCCGGTGACGAAGCGGCGGGCCTCGATGCGTTCGACGGCGCGTGGGTCGGTCTCGATCATGGCTTCAGCTCGCTGGTTGTCCGATCCTGACGCAGCATCGCAGCCGCCTCCATAACGGCGGCGACGATCGGGAGGTAGCCCGTGCAGCGGCAGATGTTGCCGGACAGCACATCACGCACCCGATCCTCACTGGGGTCCGGCTCCTCCTGCAGCAAGGCGTGCATGGTCATCAGAATGCCGGCCGTGCAGAAGCCGCATTGGAGGGCATGATGCTTGCGGAAGGCGGTCTGAAGCGGAGAAAGTTGGGTGCCATCGGCCAGGCCTTCCACGGTTTGAATGTCGGCGTCCTGCGCCTGGACGGCGAAGATCAGGCAGGAGCGAACGGCGAGCCCGTCGACGATGACGGTGCAGGCTCCGCATACGCCGTGCTCGCAGCCGACATGGGTGCCGGTGAGGCGCAACTCGTGGCGGAGGAAATCGGCAAGCGTGGTGCGATCCTCGGCGGCGCCGCTCAGGCCTCGGCCGTTGACGCGGCACGTTACGGTGGCGGTCATGCAGCTGTCTCCTCGGCGTCATCGGCGGCGTGTCCCGCTGCCCGTAAGAGCGCACGCTCGACAAGCACGCCGGCGAGCTTGCGGCGGTAGGAGGCGGGAGCGTGAAGGTCGCTGGTTGCCTCGAATGCCGTTGGCGCCTTCGCCGCGGCGGCGAGGAGCACGGCTCGGTCCGGTCGCCTGCCCTGCAATAGGGCTTCGACGGCGGGCAGGCGTAGCGGGCGTTCGGCGACCCCGAACACCGTCACACACGGATTGGCGCAGCAGCCGTCATCGGCAATATCGTAGAACACTATGGTGCCTGCCAGGGCAAAGTCGCCCTTGCGACGGGTGAACTCCTCGAAGGCCCAGCGGCGGGCCGAAGGCCAGGCGGGGAAACGGATACGGGTCAGTATCTCGTCAGGCTCGAGACAGGTGGTGAGCGGACCAAGAAAGAAATCGGCAGCGTCGATCGTGCGCAGGCCGCGCAGGCTGTGGGCTTCGATGGTAGCCTGGCATGCGAGAGCGACGGCGGGCATTTCAGCGGCTGGATCGGCGTGGGCGAGGCTGCCGCCGATAGTGCCGCGGTTGCGGATCTGATAGTGAGCTATGTGGTGCACGGCTTCTCTGAGGAGGGGATGGGCAGACTCGAGATTTCCATTCGTCTCGATGTCGCGCCAGCGCGTCCGGGCACCGACGGTGAGGCCGTCAGCGGCCAGCGAGATCGTGTCGAGGTCCGGGATCAAGCCGATGTCGAGGACGCGTGAGGGGCGGGCCATGCGCAATGCCATCAGCGGAACGAGGCTTTGACCGCCGGCGAGGACCTTGCTTTCGTGTCCCGGCTCGGCGAGCAGTTGCAGCGCCTCGTCGAGTGTTCGCGGCCGCAACAACTGGAACTGCGCTGCTTTCAACCGGCTGTCCTCCTATATGATTTTCGATGGGACAGTAGTTGGGGCTTGCAAGATTGCCAAGATCGGCGAGCCATGCCGAACGGTGGCAGGCGACAATGATTGGCAGGGACGGGACCATGAGCGACGGCAATCCAAGCAGAAAAGTGGACATCCTGGCGCCGGCGGGAGCGATTACGCCGACGGGGCCGTGGTCGGTAGCGGCGCGGGCAGGCGACTTCGTGTTCGTCGCCGGGATGCGCGGCATCGACCCGGCGACACATGCGCTGGTGGAGGGGGACGAGCCACGGGTCAGGCAAGCCTTCGCGAACATGCGCCACATCGCAGCAAGCGCCGGTGCAGCCCTGACGGACTGCGTGCGGATCGTGGTCTATGTGACGGATATGGGCCGCTACAGGCCGATCGTTAATGCCATACAGGACGAGTTGTGGGATGGCGCGCCGTGTCCACCGCGCACGATCGTGGAGGTCAGCAGGCTCAATCAGGACGATGTCGTGGAAGTGGAAGGCACTTTCTTCGTGCCCGTTCGTCGTGCCTGAGGCGCCGACAGTGCGTGGCCGTTGATCTTGCCGCAAAGACGGGGCATCCTGACCGGCGGGGTCATACAAGGGACGACCCGTCAACAACTGCGCGTGGTCCGCGCGAACCGGGAGGAGGATTAATCTCGTACGTCCGTCACGTACGTCCGTCCTAAACGTCTGCCCGCACGTCCGCCTCGAGCAGGGGACAATTGTCGATGTGCGACGTGGCCGGAAGGCACTCTATCACTAACAAGAATGATCTGGATGCAGCAAAGGCATCGAGCACGCCGCTTTGCATCCGATGTGGAGGAAAACCAATGAAAGCGATCTGCAGTTTGCTGGCAGTTTCGGCAGCGCTTCTGGCGGCCGCCCCGGCCGCGATGGCACAGAAGACCGAGACCATCCGCCTCACTATCGGTTCCAGTCACCCGCCGGTGATCCCGTGGGTGCTGGCGATGAAGAATACCGCTGTGGCCAAGACCAACAAGGCGCTGGAGGCGAAGGGCAGCAAGTATCGCATCGAGTGGAACGAGGCCTACGGCGGCGTGCTGTTCAACTACGAGAACACGCTGGAGGCGGTGCAGCAAGGCATCGCGGACATGGGCTGGGTCGGCACGTTGTGGGAGCCGGCGAAGATGCCGCTGCACAACATCGGCTATGCGGTGCCTTTCACCAATGGCGATCCGGATGTGATCATCAAGGTGATGGACGAGCTGTCCTCGAAGCATCCCGAGTTCGCCAAGGAGTGGGACAAGTACAACCTGGTGTTCCTGTCTACCACGACGTCAGACAGCTATGAGCTGTTCACGAAGTTTCCGGTCAGGAAGCTGGAGGACATCAAAGGCAAGAAGCTGCTGTCCGCCGGTGCGGTGGGAACATGGGTCGAAGGTCTCGGTGCGACATTCGTCAATTCCGGTATTCCCGCGATGTACAACTCATTGCAGACCGGCGTGGGCGAAGGCGTGGTGCTGATCCCGTCGGGGGCAATTCCGATCAAGCTGCCGGAGGTGGCGCCGCATGTGACGATCGTCGATCTCGGTGCGGTACCGTTCGGAGGGTTCGCGGCCAACAAACAGCGCTGGATGAGCCTGCCGCAAGAGGTGCGCGATGTCATGAAGCCGATCGCGGCAGAGTATTCGCGTGTCAACGTCGACATCGTCAAGGCGCGGGCGAAGGCCGGGATGGACAGGCTTGCCAAGGATGGCAAGACGAAGATCTATACGTTGCCGGCCGATGAGCGGAAGCGCTGGGCCGATGCGCTGCCCAATCTGGCGAAGCGCTGGGTCGACGAGGCCGAGAAGAAGGGCGTCAAGGACGCCAAGAAGATCATGATCGACTACATCACCGCGCTGAAGAAGGCGGGAGCAAAGCCGATCCGCGATTGGGAAAAGGGGCTGTGAGCCGATAATCCATTGCACGTGGCGACAGCAACCGGCCTTTGCAGGTCGGTTGCCCGTCGTCCGGCCTCTGCTACGGCGCAGTTCGGCCCGTCGTAGCGACAGAGGCGCTGCGGCATTCGAAACGACTGCTGCTGTGCGTTATGTAGTGACCCAGGACCAGCCTGATGGATACGTCGACAAGCGATAGTGCAGGCGCTGCGATATCCCGCGGCGTGCTCGGGCATGTCGACGAGTTAATCAATATTGCCTTGTCCTATTTCGCTTCGGTCTGGATCTTCGCCATCATGGTGCTGATCTGCGTCGATGTCGCGTTACGGACGTTCGTCAATGCGCCGATTGCGGGGGTGGCCGAATTCATTGCGGCATCCGTGGCTGCGTTCGTCTATCTGCAACTGCCCAACGTCATCGCGAAGCGACGGCTGCTCCGGGCGGAGATGTTCATCGAGCCGTTCGAGAAATGGAGCGCCAGGGGCGGCGCACTGTTGGAGATCGCCTACTCCGCGGTAGGTCTGTTCATTTTCTGGCGGATCATCGGCTGGGCGATCCCCGATTTCCTCAAGGCCTGGAATGAAGGAACGTATGCCGGCGCGCAGGGGGTCTACGAGATCCCGTTGTGGCCGTTCGATCTGGCGATGGTGATCGGGGTTTCGTTCGGGCTGCTGCAATTCGCCAGGATATTGGCCGGTAGCGGGGCGGTTCTGTTCGGATTCGGCGCGGCCGGGCAAACGACGACGGCAGACGGGGCGAGGGGTAGCGCTGCCAACGATGTTCTAGGTCTCGTTCTGGCGGTTGCGATCATCGCCGGGATGGTGGCGTTCGTCTATTTCATGTTCTCCAGCAATCCCAGCCCTGCGCAGGCGGGCTTCTGGTGCCTGGCCGGCATGCTGGCGATGGTTCTGCTGGGCATGCCTGTCCCGATTGCCCTGCTGGCGCTGTCCTATCTTGGGATCTGGGTGGCGCGACAGGGCGAGTTCATGGCGATCAACACGCTGGGGCTGGCGTCGTCGAGCGCGATATACTCCTATGAATTCGGTGTCGTGCCGCTGTTCATCATGATGGGCATCGTGCTGGAAAAGGCCGATGTCGGGCAGGATGCTTTCAAGGTGGCCGCCTCGCTGCTCAGACGGCTGAAGGGCGGGCTGGGCATGGCGACGGTGTTCGCCAATGCCATCTTCGCTTCGATCGTGGGATCGTCGATCGCGTCGGCGGCCGTGTTCAGCCGTATCGCGGTGCCCGCCATGGTGGACCATGGCTATTCCAAGCGGTTCTCGTTGGGCTGTGTCGCGGGCTCGTCGGTGCTGGGCATGCTGATCCCGCCAAGCCTGCTGCTCATCATCTATGGTCTGGTCGCAGAAGAATCGGTCGGCAAGCTTTTCATTGCGGCCGTCATTCCCGGTATTCTGCTGGCGCTCACGTTCTGCATCGGGATCTATCTGCTGGCCACGTTCGCCCCGAAGTTCGTGGGCAATCCGCGCACGGCCGAAGACATGGAGGCGGTTGGTGCGGGCGAAATCATGGTGAAGCTGGCGCCGATCATCCTGCTCGTGGTGGCGGTGATCGGCGGTATCTACCTTGGTTTCTTCACGCCGACAGAGGCGGCTGCGGTAGGGACGCTGTTCGCGTTCTTGATCGCTATTGCCAGGGGGCGCCTGAATTGGGAAACATTCAAGTCGATCATGCTGGAGACGGGCTTCGTCTCAACCGTTATCCTGTTCCTGATCGTGGCGGCCAATCTTTATTCCCGCCAGGTTGCGATGACCGGCATTCCGACCCAGTTCGCGAATTGGGTGCAGGGTGCCGGGCTTGGCATGATGGAGTTGCTGGCGATCTACTTCCTGGTCGTGTTGCTGTTGGGCATGATCATCGATTCGGTTTCCATCATCCTCATCATGCTGCCGATCATGTTGCCCGTGCTGCTGGCGCTGGGCGGCGACAAGGTGTGGTTCGGGGTGGTGACGACAATCGTCGTGGAGATCGGGCTGCTGACACCGCCGTTCGGGCTCGCGGTCTACGTCGTCAAGAGTGTGCTGCCGAAGGATTTCGCGTCGCTCAACACGATATTCGCAGGAGCGCTGCCGTTTGTGGCCATGATGATCGTGGTCACGATACTGGTGATGGCATTTCCAGGGTTGAGCCTGTGGTTGACGCGGCTGTGAGGCTGCGGGGCTCGATGCTGAGGGCAAAGAAAGGCTGAGAGATGATTACGAGCAAGGACCGCATCCTGACGACCCATGTCGGCAGCCTGCCGCGCAACGAAAAGCTATCGGAGCTGCTGATTACGGCGCGAGGCGGGCGAGGCCTACGACAAGGCCGAATTCGACGCCGAAATGGACAAGGCAGTTCGCCATGTCGTGGGCAAACAGAAGGGCGCCGGGATCGATATCGGCAACGACGGCGAACAGCAGCGGGTCGGCTTCCAGACCTATGTGCCGCAGCGCATGTCCGGTTTTGCCGGCGAGTCGAAGCGCAGGCGCGCGCAGCGAGTTCGAGGAGATTCCCGAACTGGTCGAGCAGCTTCTGCGGCGCTTTCCGTCGGTCTCCAAGCAGCAGAACGCGCCGGAGTGTCAGGGCGAGCTCAAATATCTCGATGTCAAGCCGATCGAGGGCGAGATCGCGCGCTTCAAGGCAATCGCGGATGAGCATTTCGGCGAGATGTTCATGACCGCGGCCTCGCCCGGCATCATCTCGTCGACCATGCTCAATGCCTATCTACCCATCGCACGAGGCCTATCTCGATGCGCTGGCGCGGGAGATGAGCAAGGAATACCGGCGATCCACGACGCCGGCCTGATCCTGCAGATCGACGCGCCCGATCTGGCGATGGACCGCACCATGATGTTCCGCGATCTCAGTCGATGCCGAATTCGTGAAGGCCTGCGAGCGCGGCGTCGCCGCGATCAACAAGGGCATCGAGGGCATTCCGCGCGACCGCGTGCGGCTGCATGTCTGCTACGGCAACTGGGAGGGGCCGCACATCCACGACATTCCGCTCGCGAAGATCCTGCCGGCGCTGTACCAGGCCAATGTCGGCGCGCTGTCGATCGAGTTCTCCAATCCGCGGCATGCGCACGAATATCGGGCGCTGAAGGAGGTGCCGTTTCCGAAGGACATGATCCTGATCCCGGGCGTGATCGAGACGACGTCGAATTTCGTCGAGCATCCGGAGGTGGTGGCGCGGCGCATCGAGGAGGCCGTCTCGGTTGTCGGCGACCGTGAACGCGTGATCGCCTCGACCGATTGCGGCTTCGGCACGTTCACCAAGCGGGAATGGGTGATCGAGCCGGTGGTGTGGCTGAAGCTGAAGTCGCTCCGCGAGGGCGCAGCTATTGCGTCCAAGAGGCTGTGGGGCAAAGCGGCGGCTTAGCTTTTTTCGCGACGGCCACCAGCTTTTCGGGTGAGGACAGGGATGCCACAGATCACATCGCACGATGGGACCAAGCTCTATTACGAGGAGGCCGGCAGCGGAACGCCGGTCGTGTTCGTGCACGAGTACGCGGGCGACTATCGCTCGTGGGAGCCGCAAATGCGCTACTTCTCGCGCAATCATCGCTGCGTGACGTTCTCTGCACGAGGCTATCCGCCCTCTGACATTCCAGAGGACGAGGCGCGATATTCGCAAGATGTCGCGCGGCGCGATGTCGTTGCGGTGATGGATGCGCTCAAAATCGACAAGGCGCACGTCGTCGGCCATTCGATGGGGGCCTATACGACGCTGCACGTCGGCATCAATCATCCCGAGCGCTGCTTGTCGCTGGTGGCGGCTGGCTGCGGCTGGGGCTCCAACCCGGCCGAACGCGACGCGGCGAAGGCGGCAGTGCACGAGATCGCCGCCAAGTTCAAGCAGGGCATCGATGTCGCGGGTCCCTGGTATGCCGATTTTCCCATGCGCCAGGCGTACAAGCACAAGGACCCGCGCGGGTGGGCCGAGTTCAGCCGCATGCTGTGCGAGCATTCCGGATTGGGCAGTGCGCTGACCATGCTGCGCGTGCAGCTCGAGCGGCCGACGTTGTGGGAGTTGGACGCCGGGCTCAAAGCGCTGCAGGTGCCGTTGCTGGTGATCGTCGGGGACGAGGACGAGGCCTGCATCGATGGCAGCGTGCACGTGAAGAGAACCGCCCCGCAAGCGGCTTTGTGCGTGGTGCCGCGTGCCAGCCATACGATACCCAGCGAGGAGCCGGATGCATTCAATCGCGCGGTGGCCGACATGATCATGGCGGTTGAAGCGGGGCGCTGGATGGCACACAAGCCGCAGTCTCAGTGACCTGCGGCGGCGGATGTGGCGATGGGCAGAGTTCAACTCGATATCGACGGCCAGGTCGCCACTTTGACGATCGACAATGCCGAGCGGCGCAATGCGATGTCGGAAGCGATGTGGCGCGAGCTGGCGACACGGCTGGTCGAGCTTGCTGCGGCTGCCGATGTGCGCGCGGTGATTGTGCGCGGTGCAGGGGAGGCCGCGTTCTGTGCCGGGGCGGATATCGCGGACTTCGAGACGGCGCGAACTGGGCCGGTGAATGCGCAGGTCTACGACGATCTGGTGGAGACAACATGCCAGGCGCTGGAGGCCGTGAGATGCCCGACGGTGGCGCTGATCCATGGGTCGTGCATGGGCGCAGGGTTGTCAGTGGCGGCAAGCTGCGATCTCAGGCTGGTATCGTCAGGGGCGCAGTTCGCGTTGCCGGCGGCAAGACTGGGCCTGGGCTATGATCCGCGCGGCGTGCAGCGCTTCCTGCGGGTGTTCGGAGGTCCGGCGACAACGATCCTTGCGCTCTCGGGCGAACGGGTCGGCGCGCCGCGGGCCTTCGAGCTGGGAATTGCATCATTCGCGGGCGAAAAGACCGCCATGGAGGACATGGCGCAGCGGCTGGTCGGCCAGATCGCGAAAATGGCGCCGTTGACGCTGGCGGCGTCAAAGGCGGCGCTCAAAGCGGGTAGAATGTCGGAGCCGGACGCGTGGAACGACGCCATGCGACTTTACGCGGCCGCCGATGCAAGCGAAGATTATCAGGAAGGCCGGCGGGCGTTCAGCGAGAAGCGGAAGCCACGGTTTCAGGGCAGGTGACACGCGATCGGACAGCGGAGATATTCCGCGGATCGCCCATACAGGAGACGTGAAATGGCGTTGGATCTGAGGCTGGAAGGGAAGAAGGCGGTCGTTACCGGCGGTAGCGAAGGCATCGGCAAGGGGATCGCAAAAGTGCTCGCCGAGCAGGGCTGCGATGTGGCCATCTGCGCGCGGCGCAAAGAGCCGCTGGAGGCAACCGCGGCAGAGCTCGCGCGGGCGACCAACCGGAAGATCATTCCGATCACGGCCGACCTGACCAAGGCAAAAGATGCGGAGAACTTCATCAAGAAGGCCCACGAGGCGCTGGGGCAGATCGACATCATGGTCAACAACGCTGGCTCGGCGCCGGGCGGGATTCTGGAGCATCTCAGCGAGGAAGACTGGGCGCAGGCGCTGCAGCTAAAGTTCATGGGCTATGTGCGCTGTCTCAAGCATGTGCTGCCGATCATGGTGGCGCAGGGCGGTGGCCGGGTCGTCAACCTGATCGGCAACGACGGCGTGAAGGAAAGCTACTGGGAAATCGCGCCGGGTGCGGCCAATGCCGCCGGGCAGAACCTGACGATGTCGCTCGCCGGCCAGTACGGCCGCCACAACATCTCGATGTGCGCCGTCAATCCCGGCCCGGTGCGCACGGAGCGGTGGGCAGGCCTTGTCAAGGCGATGGCGCGCGACATGAAGATCTCGGAGGAAAAAGCCGATACGCTGGCGCCGAAGTCGATCCCGCTAGGGCGCATCGCGGAGGTCGAGGAGGTGGCGAATCTCGTCGTCTTCCTGTGCTCGCCGCTGGCGTATTTCGTGAACGGCACGCAAATCGAGATCGACGGTGGCCAGTCGAAGGTGCTGATGGATCAGTATCGGGATCGCTGACCGGTTGTCGCGGGGCGGAGCCGGTTTGCAGATGCAGGCGGGCGCCGCCGGGCCGACGGTGTTGTCGTGAGACGACTGTGTTGTCGTGAGACGAAGGATGCCGCATGAACGCTGGCGAACTCAACGACGCGTACGAAATCGATTCGAAGATCCCTGACGGCGCTGCGATCCAGGCGCGGTACGGCGAGGCGAGTGCGGCAGTGGCACGCCGGGGGGATGGGGCGCTCGATGTGGCGTATGGTGCTGATGCGCGGCAACGGCTCGATATCTTCCCGGCAGGCGGATCGAAGCAACCCGCAATGCTGTTCTTTCATGGCGGATACTGGACCGGTGGAGCAAAGGAGAACCGGCGGTTTCCGGCGGTTGCCTGGAATGCACGCGGGGTGGCCTGGGTTCCGGTCGAGTACAGGCTGGCGCCTGCGGTCAAACTGGACGACATCGTTGCTGATGTGCGGGCGTCGGTCGCCTGGTTTCACGCCAATGCCGAACGCTACGGCTGCGATCCCGAGGCGATACATGTTTGCGGGAATTCGGCCGGTGGACACATCGCGGCGATGCTGGCGGCAGATGGCTGGCCGCAGGCGGATGGCTTGCCGGACGATATCGTGAAATCGGCGACTGCGATCAGTGGACTGTTCGATCTGGTGCCGATTAGGGAAACGTTCGTCAATGGCTGGCTCAAGCTGGACGAGGCAATGATCGAGCGAAACAGCCCGATCGGGTTGCCGCCTCGACATGGCGCGACGATAAACGTGTCGTGGGGCGGGCTGGAATCCTGGGCGTTTCGGGAGCAGTCTCTAACGTATGCGGATGTTTGCCGGAAAGCCGGTTGTGCCGTGACTATCGTCGAGCGGCCGCAGTCAAATCATTTTACAATCATCGGTGAGTTGGCTGAGCCGGATAGTCCGCTGTTTCAGGCGATGGCTGCACACGTCGCCGGCGGATAGGCGGGAGTTGTGGCATGGCCCAAGACCGGACCGCGACCGGGCTCGATCCCTTCGGTGCATTCGTAGAACGCATTGCAGATGAGAAGGCCCGGGCCGCGACCACGGCTATTCTGGCGGCCATTCCGGAGGAGCCTCCGCCGCAGCCGCTCGAGGGCGTGCGGCTGGCGGTGAAGGACAACATTCCCGTCAACGGCATGACGTGGACGGCCGGGCTGCCGCTGTTTGCCGAGCGCCGGGCCGCCGAGACCGCTTTGTGCGTGAAAATGCTGCAATGGGCCGGCGCGCACGTGGTGGGAATGACGCGGACCGATGCTGCAGGCTTCGGCATGATGACGCCAGACGTCACCAATCCACGCTGGCCATACTTGACGGCGGGGGGATCAAGCGGCGGCAGTGCAGCGGCCGTGGCAGGCGGGCTGGCGGATCTGGCGCTCGGTACCGATACGGGTGGATCGGTGCGCGTGCCGGCGGCCTGCTGTGGCCTCTATGGTCTCAAGGTGACTTTTGGTGAGGTGCCGATCGACGAGGTGACGCCGCTTGCTGAATTTTTCGATCATTGCGGCCTGATTGCGGGGGATATCGATCTTCTCATCATGGCAGCACGCAAGCTGCTGGCGATGCCGGAAGCGGAGGACTTCGAGCGGTCGCACTTGATCGGGTGGGACAGGCATCGCCTCGAAACGGTCGACCCGGAGGTTGCAGACACTGTGCGCAGCCAGCTCGAAAGATTGCGTGGTTGTGGGCATCGCGTCGTCGAGATCGAGCTACCCGAGCGGGAGGAGCTGACCAATGCGCATGGCGTCATTGCCTGCGTCGAGGCGCTTAAGGCGTGGTCAGACTACTGGCCAGAGCAGGCGCACCTGTTCGGGGAGACCGCCGCCCGTACGTTGCGCTATGCGCAGGATATCGATGCCGGCACCGCCGCCTGGGCGCGCGATGTCGTCACGGTTGCCAAGGAGGAAATGGCTCGCGTGTTCGACACTGTCGAATTGGTGATTGGGCCGGTGATGATGTGTGCGGCGCCGCGTGCTGGAGTGCGCAAGGTCACGGTTCGCGGAGAGGAGATGCCTGTATTGCGGGCGCTGGTTTCCGAGACGTGTCCGTTCAACGTGTCGGGGCATCCAGCGCTATCGGTGCCGGTTGATAGCGGTACCAAGGCCGGGCCGGCGGCGATTCAAATCGCTGGCCGCGTCGACAGCGAGATCGAGATGCTGGCGTTTGTGAAGCGGTGGCTAGTGTAGCGCACCTGACGTTTGGTACTCGGTTGCGGCTGGAACTCGAAACCAAATGCCAGATGCAAGAGCTATACTGGCATCATAGCCGCATCGTCTCGCGCGCGATGCGGAAGGTGTTGGCATGGGCCGTCAAGGTGTCGTCGATCGGGTTCGAATAGCCCCCGCCGGTGGCGATCGAGACCGGGCTGTGCAAGCGGCGAGCAAGCTCGAAGACCATGCGGTCACGGCTGGCAAGACCGGTGAAGGTGAGTGCGAGGCGGCCCAGCTTATCGGTTGCGAGCGGATCGGCGCCGGACAAATAGAAGATGAACTCCGGGCGGAAGGCCTCGACCTGCTGCAATGCCGGCAACAGGGCAGCGAGATAGGCATCGTCGCCGGTACCATCCGGCAAGGCGACATCCAGCGTCGAGCGCATCTTGCGGAACGGGAAGTTGTTCTCGCCGTGGACGCTGAGGACGAAGACGTCGTCACGGTCCTGCAGGATTGCCGCGTTGCCATCGCCCTGGTGCACATCGAGATCGATGATCGCCAGGCGCCGGACGCCGTGCAGGGCAATCAACTCCAGGGCGGCCACGGAAAGGTCGTTGAACACGCAGAAGCCGGAGCCAAAGTCTCTATGCGCATGGTGGGTGCCGCCGGCGAGCTGCCCTGACAGGCCCGTCTGCAATGCGGCCAGAGCCGCAGCTACGGCACCGCCAACGACGATGCGGGCCCGCTGCGCCAGGATATCGCTCCACGGCAGGCCAATACGGCGCTGTTGGTCGGCATCGAGCGTGCCCGATGCGATGGCTTCGATGTAGGTCGGGGTGTGCGCACGTGACAATTGCTCGGCCGTGGCCGGTGGAGAGGCGAGGAGGGAATCGGCAGGCAGCAGACCTTCGGCTTCAAGTCTGGCCTTTAGTTGTCTGTATTTGCCGCGCGGGAAGCGATGATTGTCGGGCAGGGGTATGTCGGGTGTGTCAGGATAGAAGAACCGCATGGGACTTACCTGGCGTCTCGCGCTCCGCGGGCAGCCGCGGCGTGTTCCGATGCTCAGCTGATCAGAGATAACCGCCGATGCCGTCCCAAAGCAGTTTCAGGGATGCGACGACGAGCAATCCATAGCATACGGAGTAGAGCTGGCGCTGGTTCAAGTGACGGTGAAAGCGCCAACCGAGCGCGACACCAAGCATGGCGACAGGAACGCAAATGGCAATCAGGGTCCACACCGGCCGGGTGGGGCTGGCCAGAATGAGCCAAGGCCATACCTTGATGATATTGCCGATGGCAAAATAGATGGCGTTGGTGCCGACATAGACCTCCTTTGAAAGCCCAATTCTGAGCAGGTATACGGCCAGCGGCGGAGCGCCTGAATGTGCGACCATCGTCGTGATGCCGGAGGCTGTGCCGGCAATGATCGCGAGGCCGTTGTGGCGTGGCATGTACGATACGACCTGGCCGCCGGCAAACCACAGGAAGGCGAACAACAGTGCAACGGCTGCGATCATTATGGCCACGATGCGCTGGTCGAGGATCTCGAGAACCGCATAGCCGATGGCGATGCCGACGATCATCGCGGGAAGCAGGACCTTGAGATCCGGCCATGACCAGGTCTTGGGCGGGAAATAGCGCAGGGCGACAACGTCCATGGGTAGAAACAGCGGAGCCACGATGGCGCCAGCCGTGATCGGGTCCATCGTCAGCGACATGATGGGAATGCCGACGAGGCCGAAACCGCCGCCGAATGCACCCTTTACGAAAGCAATCAGAAGCGTCGCTGTAATCGCGGCAGCAATTTGTTCCGGTCCCAGCTCGGTCATTCGGTGCATCCCGGCTGTTGATGCCGAGTGGAGCGGCAGATGTTGCCGCACGAAAAAGCTGACATCGAGTCCCCCTGTCTGGCCGAGATGCCAGGATCAATCCATTTCATCACAGTTGCCGCGTCAGCGCTGCTTGTTCAAGGCGGGTGAGGGATCTTCCAGACAACGCGGCTCAGGCTGGCACGTGCAGCCTTTACGGCATCGGAATACGGCACGTCCACAACCGCTGCCAGGCGAACAGACGCCGGTCGACACCGTCAGACGATTGCCGCGGCACGAGCAGGACTTCACGCAGGTCATCGCGATGGGGCTGCCAGCGGTGCAGCGTCCCGACAAGGCGTCGCAGCGTCCGCCGGATCGGATGTAGACGTTGCCCTGGCAGGTGCCCGACAATCCGCCCGAGCCGCAGCTGATACGGCTGATCTCCTGCTCGACACAGCGACCGGCGACGCAGAGGCGCCGCTTCACGATGAGCGTGTCGCCCAGGCATGTGTTGTAGCCGCCGGCGCTTGGGCCGCATTGGGCGTCGGTGGAGCACATCTGTGCCGAGGCCGGTGGTGTCGCAGCCAGCATGGTTGCAAGCGTGATCAGTACGAGGGCAATCAGGCTCGCTGCTGCTTGCGGTAGGCGGTCATTATTTCGTCGGGTCATGTGCAGCTTCCAATTGCAGCAATGAAGTGCCCCGAGGCAGCGTAGCATGGCTGGCTGCAGCATGGCTCGCGGCTTATCGGCTATCAGGAGGGGATGTGCCGGGGATCTGGAAAATGCGAGACCTGCCGATCGAACTCCAATACGGCGGGTTCAACCAGCGCGACCGATTGCACCGCCGGCTTGCGCACGGCAGCGCGGATATGGAATGGCGTTGGTGAAGGTCGGATAGAAACACATCGTGAGGAGCCGGTCAGATGCCGCCAGAGACGTCGCGGATGTCCGTAGAAGATGCCGTTACCGGACGGCAGAGCATTCGGGCGTATCTGCCCAAGCCGGTGCCATTGGAGTTGGTGGGGAGACTACTGACGATTGCCGGTCGGGCACCGTCGGGTAGCAATATCCAGCCCTGGAATGTGGTCGTGCTGACTGGTGGGGCGAAGGATGCGCTGTGCGGGGAGCTCGTTGCGCTGCACGAGGCGGGCGACGATGGCTCGTGGCCCTACCAATACTATTCGGATGTCTGGCGCGAGCCGTGGCTGGCGCGACGCCGGGCTTGCGGCTGGGGCCTATACGGCACACTCGGCATCCCCAAAGGTGACCGGGAGGCGAGCCGGGCCTTCCAGCGGCAGAACTACCGGTTTTTCGGTGCGCCCGTAGGAATGATCTTCTCGATAGACCGGGAGCTGGCGCTGGGGGCCTGGATAGACTACGGGATGTTCCTGCAGTCAATCATGGTAGCAGCGCGGTCGTTCGGGCTCGAGACGTGCGCGCAGGCGGCATTCTGCGTTTATCACGACGTGCTGCACAGCCGTCTGGCGATACCGCGTTCGGAAATGATCGTGTGCGGCATGGCGCTCGGCTATCCGGACCCTGCTGCGGTGGTCAACTCGTTCAGGACCGAACGCGAAAGTGTAGATGCGTTTGCGCGCTTTCTGAGCAGCGAGGACGAGATCAATAGCGAGCAGGCATAGTCAGGGGGCGATGGGCGTGTGGTGTAGGCAGGCGAGCCGCGCATGCGTTCCAGTGCGGGGTGTGGCGTGAGTGCGGCGGCGAGCTGAATGGGCGATGAACGTCGTGTTCAGGGCTGGTTCAATGCCGGGGAGCCATTGTTGTTCCACCCTGATAACCATCTTCCCCGGCGTGATCCATGGGGCGTCAAGCGCAGGGTCTTGGCGCCCCTATTTCGTTGCGCACCGCAATTGCCCGCCGGGCCGCGGGGCGAAGGTCCGGAGGCGGGTGGGCGCGGGGCGAGTTCATCGGCCGATGGCACGTGCGGCACCCGCGAAGTTGACGCCGGGGCCCGGATGGGCGAATCCTGTCTGATCGTGATTGATACAGACGTGTGGAGCGCGCCTTGGAATTCGGAGTCCAATATTTCCCCGTCGTTGCCGAGCATGAGAAGCCGGCCGAACAGTACTGGGGCGAATGCCTCTATCTGACCGGCTTGTGCGACGAGCTTGGCTATACCTCGGTACGCACGGTGGAGCACTATTTCCATCGTTATGGTGGGCTTTCGCCGTCGCCGCTGGCGTTTCTTGCGGCAGCGGCGATGAAGACGCAGAAGGCGCGGTTGATCACCGGGGCTTGTCTGCCAGCGTTCAATAATCCGCTGCAGCTGGCCAGCCAGATCGGGCTTGTGGATGCAATTTCCGGAGGGCGGCTCGAAGTCGGGATGGCGCGTGCCTTCCTGCCGCTGGAGTTTGTCAGGTTCGGGGTAAGCCTGGACGATAGCCGGGCGAGGTTCGAAGAGGGGAGCGAGCTTATCGTCAAGCTGCTCAGCCAGGAGAACGTCTCGCATAATGGCCGTTTTCACCAATTCTCGGATACCACGATCTATCCGAGGCCGACGCAGCGGCCGCATCCGCCAATCTGGGTCGCGGCGATCGCCACGCCAGAGAGCTTCGCCAATGCAGGCCGGCGCGGCTACGGCATCATGGCCATACCCATGACGGGCGGGCACATGCGTGGGCTGCTCGACATCTATCGCAATGCCTGGAAGGAAGCCGGACATCCGGGGAATGGCCGCATCATGCTGGCATTCCACATGTTCTGTGATGAGGACGAGGCGGCGGCGCGGGCCAAGACGGAGGACGACCTCAACTACTATTTGCGGTCCGTCGTGGAAGCCGCCAGTGATTGGACGGGAGGAGCCTCCACGAAGGATTATCCCGGCTATGACAAGTTGATCGACGTCTTCTCAAAGGAGACCTGGCAAACCCAGGTCGACAAGGGTGTGGCCTGGATCGGCGCACCGGAGCGGCTCAGGGACATGATCAAGTCCTATCATGACGAAGTCGGCGGCTTTGATATCGCTTCCATGCAGGTGAATTTCGGCACGATACCGGTTGACGCGGCCGAGGCCTCGATGCGTCTGTTCTCTGAGAAGGTGATCAAAAGGATCTGAAAAGGTCCGTGGCCTTCTGCTGCGGCAGCAAGTGCAGGGTGGCGTTGTGCCCGACGGCGTGACCTTTGCCGTTTGGTCTGGCCTATAGCGAGCAAGCATGAACCACGATAGCTACTCGGACGATTATATCGCTGAGATTCTTGGAAGCGCGCGGTCGATCGCGATGGTCGGGGCGTCGGCCGGCACCAATAGGCCGAGCTATTTCGCGATGAAATATCTGCTGGGCAAGGGTTATCGCGTTACTCCCGTCAATCCCGGACTTGCGGGCCAACAGTTGTTGGGACAGACCGCTGTTGCCAGCCTGGGTGAGGTCGAAGCACCGGTGCATATCGTCGATATATTCCGCAATGCGGAAGCGGCACTTGCGATCACGCGGGAAGCCATCGAGCTGAAGGACCGCCTGGGGATTCGCGTGGTCTGGATGCAGTTGGGGGTGCGCAATCCTGAGGCAGCCGCGGAAGCGGAGGCGGCTGGGCTGCAGGTGGTCATGAACCGCTGCCCCAAGATCGAATACGGCAGATTGTCCGGCGAAATCGGCTGGGCTGGTGTCAACTCCCGGCGGATTTCAAGCGTCAAGCCAAAGCTGTCACCGCATGGCGTGCAAAGCCACATGATCGACGAGCGATAGAGGGCAGACGCGCTGGGCAAATCTTATCTGGTCCAGGAGCAATGGCGGGGCAACCAGCCGTCATTCGGCTCGTTCGTCATCGATTGACAAGGCATCAAGCACGATCTGTTCCAGCTCGGCATACCTCGCCGTGGCTTTGATGGAGAAGTCGCGCGGCCGCGGCAGGTCGATGTCCAGCGTCTGCGTGAAGCGGCTGGGCGAGCCCGACATGATGTGCAAGCGATCGGCGAGGAACAGCGCCTCCTCGACTTCGCTGGTGATGAACACGGTCGATTGTCCCGTGCTCTCGAACAGCTTTACATAGTATTCCTGCATCAGCTCGCGGGTCATGACGTCGAGGCCACGGAACGGCTCGTCGAGAATCATCACCTTCGGGCTGTTGATGAGCGCCTGGGCGAGCTCTGCGCGGCGCATCATTCCTCCGGATAGCTGGCCGGGATACTTGCTCTTGAAATCTCCCAGGCCGAAGCGCTCGAGCAGCTCGTGCGCGCGATTGCGGGCATCGGCGGGGGCATCGCCCTTGGAGAGCGGCCCGAACATGACGTTGTTCTCAACCGTCATCCACGGCCACAAGGCGGTCTCCTGAAAGACGATGAGACGATCGGCGCCGGCCCCCGATATCGGGGCTGAATCGATACGGAGCTCGCCCGCGTCCGGCGCGACGTAGCCGGCGAGGATGTAGGCCAAGGTCGACTTGCCGCAGCCGGATTCGCCCATCACGACATGCAGCAGACCCGGCTGGAAGTCGAAGGAGCAATCCCGCATGACGACGTTGTGCGGCCTTCCTTTCTGAGAATAGGACTTGGCGATGCCGCGTCCGATCAGATGACCCTGCGACATGCTCTCACCGCCTCCGTTTCCAGGGCATCATTCGTGTTTCGAGCCAGTCGACGAACAGCGTCGAGATATACCCGGCGAGTCCGATGGAGATCATGCCGATCAATACGAGGCTTGCCGTGTGGCTGACATAGCCTTCCCATGTCATGCGCCCAAGGCCTGAATCGCTGGCGATCATCTCGGCAGCGATCACGACGTTCCACGTCACGGCAATGCCCAATGTCATGCCGACGGCGATGGAAGGGATCAGGGCCGGCAGCACGATGCTGAACAGGATGCGCTGCCGATTGGCGCCCAGCGACTGGGCAAGCCACAGATGCTCCTGACGGATGGTGCGCATACCCTCATAGACGTTGATCGTAATGATGAAGAACGCGCCGATGAAGGTAATGAAGATGATCGAGGCCTCGGTGGTAGGCCAGAACAGAATCGAGAGTGGGACCCAGGCCAGCGGAGGAATGGGCCGCAACATCTCGAATATCGGAAACACGAGATGGTTGAATTTGCGGCTGGAGCCGAGCATCACGCCCAACGGAATGCCGATCAACTGGGCTATTGCCCAGCCCCAGAATACGCGCTGAAAGCTGACCAGCCAGGCGGTCCAATAGGCAGGGCTCGGCAGGTATTCGGTGATGAAGACGGTGACGACCTCGATCGGTCCTGGAATGGTCTTGAAGCCAGGCCAGTTGTAGGTCGAGGCCGCCTGCCACAGCGCGAAGAAAACGAGGATGGATATTGCGCCGCGCCAATTGAAAGCGAATGCGGCCGATCGCGAGCGTGTTCGCGATGCCTGCTGCTGGCCAACCGGCTGTGCGGGCGAGGGGGCCGCTGCCGTGGCTTTCTGCGCTGTCGCCTCAGCGTCACCTTGCATCAGGCCATTTCCCTTTCGCCGCGCTCGAATGCCTTCTTCGCCTCCTCGTGAACAGCGGCGATGGCCTCGGACTTCAGCCGAATGAACTCGTTGCTGGCCTTCATCTGGCGCATTCGCGGCCGCGGCAGGTTGACGACCAGCTCCATGGCAATCGTGCCGGGGCGCGTGGTCATGACGACAACCCGGTCGGCAAGAAACAACGCCTCCTCCAGATCGTGGGTAATGAACATGATGGTCTTCGGGTTGGCGGCGAACATGTCGAGCAGATGGCCATGCATGTTGGTCTTGCTGACCGTATCCATGGCCCGGAATGGCTCGTCGAGAAGCAGGATATTCGGATCATTTATCAGAGCGCGCAGGATCTCGACGCGGCGCTGCATGCCCGAAGACAGCGCGCCAGGATAGGATGTTGCGATGCGCTCGAGGCCGCCGGAGCGGGAGAGCAACTCCATGGCGCGCTGCTCGGCTTCCCGCCGGCCGAACTTGCGCTGTTTCAACAGGCCGTAAGTCACATTCTCCAATACGGTCTTCCAAGGAAACAGCGCGCCCTGCTGGAAGACGACGACGCGGTCCGGGCCTGGGCGGGGCGTGACGCTCGGGCTGGCGAGCAGGCGGCCGTCGAGATGGACCTCTCCACTGGTCGGCGAGTCGAAGCCGGCGACGATATTCATCAGCGTGCTCTTGCCGCAACCAGACGGTCCGACGACGGCGACGAAATCGCCTGGCGCGAATTCCAGCGAGCAGTCCTGCAAAGCGACGACGTTTACGCCGCCGGGATCGTAGATCTTGCCGACATTGCGGATAGAAACACGACCGGTCGATGGGGCTGGCCGGGCGCCGGGGGCGTTGCTCGCAGGAGATATGGAAGGGTCGGTCATGCTGATCTCCCTACAGCGCAGTGCTCAAGCGCTGCTGGTGCCACGCCATCAGACGCCTGCCGATCCAGCGGACGAGGGCACTGGAGAGGTAACCGATCAGTCCGAGCGTGGCCATGCCGATCACGATTGTCGGGTACTGGATCAGATTGTAGGCCTCCCAGATCACGAAGCCGAGCCCGTACTGCGCCGCGATCATCTCCCCGGCGACGAGCGAAAACCAGGCAGCACCCATGGCGATCTGCAAGCCGGTGAAAATGTGAGGCATCGCTCCGGGCAGTATGACGTCCCAAAGGATGTCGCGGTCCTTGGCACCGAGCGAGTAGGCGGCCCGGAAATAGTCTTCAGGAATCGAGCGCACGCCGACCAGCGTATTCATCACCGTGGCGAAGAAGGCGACCAGGAACGTCACGAAGATCACGGCCGGCTCGATGCCGGGCATCAATAGAATGGCGATCGGCACCCAGGCCAGCGGCGGTACGGGACGCAGCAGGCCAAGGAGGGATTGGGCATATTGCCGTACGCTGCTCTTCCAGCCCATGAGGATGCCTAGCGGCAGACCCAGGATCAGCGCCAGCGCAAATGCGGCGTAGGCGCGGTAGGTGCTGTAGAGGATGTGGATCCAATAGCTTTCGGTAAAGATGGAAAGGCCATAGACGGGATCAGGGTTGAACCACTCGATGATGACCTGCAGCGGATCGGGCAGGCGATTGAACATCGCGAACGGCGACCATCGCACGAGCGCATACCAGAGCACCAGGCTGCCGACGATGCCGGCGATAGCGAGTACGGCCTGTCCGCCAAGCCAGGAACGGCGCTCGGAAACAATTGCTGTCGTGGCCTCGGCCATCCAGGGAGGGCTCCTTGCTGATGGCTGCGAAATGTCAGCCTTCGACCTTCATGCGGGGGTGCTCACTCGATCACCTCGCCGGAGGGGGTGACCAATCGGGTTTCGCATGTGGGGGGCTGGCGCAGCGTGTTCATCACCTTCCACTGCTTGTCGCAGATCTCGAGCATGTGCTTGCGATCCTCGCGCGACAGCGTTCCTTCGATCGTGACGAGCGTGGTCACCTTGCCCAGCCTCTCTGGTCCGCCGACAATCCGCCCGTCGCAGCTGACGCGCAGGCTGGTGACCGGAAGCGCCTTGGCCTTCACGTACTCGGATAGAAAGAATGTCAGGCAGGACGACATCGACAGGAGCATAAGCTCGACGGCGCGGTGTCCGCCATTGTCGAACATTTCGATCTCGCCCTGCTTGGTCCAGGCGGAGAAGCCCTTGTTCGGGGTCCATGCGCAGGAACCGTAATGCGTGCTGATGGTATCGAGCTGCTCGCCGGCCTTGGCCTTGCGCGTCGACGAGATGCTGGCCGCGCTCTTCTTCAACAGTCCTTTTTGCATGGGCATTCGGGTCCCCTGGTGCTGTTTCGTGGTCCGCATCTGCCGACGATATCCATTGCTGGTTAATGCACCATTGGGCTCGGACAGGATAGGTCTGGGACAGGCG
The DNA here is from genome assembly GCA_963825625.1 of uncultured Alphaproteobacteria bacterium. GTDB lineage: Bacteria > Pseudomonadota > Alphaproteobacteria > Rhizobiales > Hyphomicrobiaceae > CAMDPA01. The sequence goes on from CAWGUF010000011.1 coordinate 279,672, forward strand.
CGCGACGGTCCGATTGGCCGATCGCGCGCCGGTGACGTCGAAGGCTTCATTCCACCTTCTTGCGTGGCTGGCCCATGATGCTGCCGATCGGCGCCTTCATGCCAAGCTCCGACAATGCCTTCTTGAGCGGGCCATCGTTGTAGGCATCCTTGGGCATCTCGGGCTTGGGCAAGACCTTGATGGAGTGCAGGAAGGCATAGCCCGTCTTCATGATCGACAGAACCTCTTCGTCGAAGATCATCTTGCCGACATAGTTCACCTTGTCGCCACCGATCTCGGGACCAAGCTGCTCATAGAGTGCGGCCCATGCGATTTGCGGCGTGTAGCCCTTGGTTTCCTTGGCGATGATCCGCGCGGTTTCCTCGGGATTGTCGATCATGAACTTCACGGCCTCGATCTCGGCCTTCATCCAGCCCGCGGCCGCCTGGGGATACTTTTCGATGAAGTCCTGACGCATCAGGGTGAAGTTCGCGTCCTTCTCACCCCAGACAGCGCCGGTGGCGGCGTAACGGGCATAGCCGGCCTCGACCATGCGGCGTGCGTGCGGCTCCCACATCGCGGCGGCATCGATCTTGCCCGCCTCGAAGTTGGAGGCAATCACCTCAATCGGCATGTAGACGACCTTGGAAGGCTTGAAGCCATCCTTGGCAATGATCGACAGCACAGCGCGATTTGCGCAGGTACCCCTGTGTACGGAGAATGGCTTGCCGCTCATCCAGGCAGACGCGTCTTTCACGCTCTTGAACGCCGGGGCGTCCTTGCGAACGAGAAGCTTATTGCAATTCATACCGTTGGAGACCATCGGCGCGGATACCAGGCGGATGTCTCCCTGTGCCTTCTTGGTGGTGGCGACCAGCGAGGGCATGTCGCCCATGGTGCCGATCTGCATCTTGTTGGCGAGCAGCGCGTTGACCATCGGCGGTCCGGTCAAATGCGGCTCGAACTTCACCTTGCTGCCTTTCGGCAAGTGCTTCTTCCAGAGGTCCTTGTGCTTGATGATGACGCCGTTCCAGCCGCCGGTCCAATAGGGGTGGTATCCGTAGGTGATGTCGACGGCTTGCTGTGCGTGGCCGGAGCCCGCACCGATTGCAAGGCCCAATGCGGCCAAGCCGCCAGTGAGGCCGTAACGCAAGAGTTTCATACTATCCTCCCAAGACTAACGCCCGGCCGACCCAAGGCGGGTGGGCCAAATGGCACTGCCGAATTCCTTGGCTCGCGCTGTGACGGGTATGCATGCCTTCCGATTGCTGAAGCAGAAGATTTTTATTCGGAAGGTTCGGTCAGAAGCAACAGCGCGAGGCCAAGTTCGCGTCAGACCGAAGCCAACGCCTGATTCAGATCGCCGATGATATCGTCCTTGTCCTCGATGCCGATCGACAGGCGGACAACGTCCGGTCCCGCTCCGGCGGCGACGCGCTGCTCGTCGGTGAGCTGGCGATGGGTGGTAGAGGCAGGATGGATCACCAGGCTACGCGTATCGCCGATATTGGCCAGGTGCGAGAACAGCTTCAGGCTGGCCACCAGTTTGACGCCAGCCTCGAAGCCACCCTTCAGGCCGAAGGTGAACACCGCGCCCGCCCCCTTCGGGCAGATCTTCTTTTGTAAAGCGTGATTGGGGCTGGATTCCAGCCCGGCATAGTTCACCCATGCTACCTTCGGATGCTTCTCGAGATACTGAGCTACGGCGAGGGCATTATCGCAGTGCCGCTGCATACGTAACGGCAGCGTCTCGATGCCGGTCAAAATCATGAATGCGTTGAAAGGCGAAATCGCGGGGCCGATGTCGCGCAGGCCCATCACGCGTGCAGCGATGGCGAATGCGAAGTCGCCGAACGTTTCTGCCAGCCGCATGCCGTTGTAGGAGGCGTTGGGCTCGACCAGCGTGCTGTAGCGATGCTTGGAGCCGAGCCAGTCGAAGGTGCCGCAATCGACGAGCGCGCCGGCGATCGAATTGCCGTGGCCACCGAGGAATTTCGTCAGCGAATGGACGACGATGTCGGCGCCAAACTCCTTCGGGCGGCACAGGTAGGGCGAGGCCAGTGTATTGTCGACGATGAACGGTACTCCCGCCTTTTTCGCAATGGCGGAAATGGCCGGAAGATCGATGATCACGCCGCCCGGATTGGCAAGCGATTCACAGAAGATCGCCTTTGTCTTGGGGGTGACGGCTTTCGCGATGCTGTCCGGGTCGGTCGCATCGGCCCAGACCACGTTCCAGTTAAACTTCTTGAAGCTGTGGTTGAACTGATTGACGGAGCCGCCGTAGAGCTGCCGTCCGGCGACAAACTCATCTCCCGGCTCGAGCAGGGTATGGAAGACGAGGAACTGGGCGGCGTGGCCGGACGCTACCGCGAGGGCGGCAGTGCCGCCTTCGAGCGCGGCGACACGGGATTCGAGCACGGCCTGCGTCGGGTTTGTTATGCGCGTATAGATATTGCCGAATGCCTCCAGCCCGAACAAAGATGCGGCATGCTCGGCGTCGTTGAAAACATATGAAGCCGTCTGATAGATGGGGGTGGAGCGTGATCCTGTCGACGGATCTGGTGCAGCGCCGGCATGTACTGCGAGCGTGTCGAACTTCGGCTCCGGAGCGTCTGACATGGGCATCTCCCGTCTGGTCTTTTTCGTTTGATCTGGACCTGATGTTCAAACATCAGAGACGATGAAACGCAAGTCCATCCGCCATGCTATCGGGCTGGAGCCTGCTTGAAAAGTACTGGGATTCCGCAGTGCAGGAACGACATGCGGCAACCCCGCGCCCGGTCACGTGTATTTGCGGCGTGGCGTGCGATCGTATCAGGCTTTGCCGACGACCCGGTCCAAGACGGCTGTCGCATCCGATGGTGCCGAGTTGCCGGTCCAGGCGACGAACTGGTCGGGGCGGACGAGGATCAGGCGATGGCCATATTGCTCGCGTCCATCGGCCTGCGTATCGCGAACGATCTCAAGCGGAATGGCAGAAGCGCTTGCGGCGTGCTCGAATGCCGCGACGTCGTTGTCGGCGGCGCTGAAGGCGAGCAATGTGAAGCCTTGGCCGAGCTCCTCGTAGACGTTGCGACCCGAGGACAGCAGTAGCGGCGGCAGATGATGCCCGGCGCGGGCCTCGAAAGTATGCTCGCCGTGGGCACTACACTTTCCGTTTGGGGGGCCAAACACGACGGGCGAGCCCTCATAGTGCGGCTCGTAGGCAAAAGTACGGTCGGTGTATTCGGTCTTGAGGCTGTCCCAGGCCTCATCGAATGCGGTCTTGTCGCGAGACGGGTCGTATTGCTCGAAGAAGCGGCCATCCTTGCGTATGCGCGCGGCTATGAAATCCTCGCCGACGTCGCGGAAGACAGGGCGGCGTTCGAGATCATAGGAATCGAAAAGCGTTTCCTTCCCCCAGCCGCGAAGTCTAGCCGCAAGCTTCCAGCCGAGGTTCTTGATGTCCTCCAGCCCATTGTTGACGCCGTAGCCGCCGTAGGGTGGATGACTGTGGGCGGCATCGCCGGCAATGAAGATGCGGCCCTTTCGATACTGCTCGGCGACCTCGACGCGCAGGTCCCAGAACCCGACATGATCGTATTCGGCAGCAAACTCGAAACCGGCGATGTTCTGAAGGAAGCCGTGGAAGTCGAAGTTGTCGCGGGTGGTATCGGCGGGAACCGGGGCGTGGAAAAACCAGCCTTCTCCGACATCGACGCGACCAAAGAACTGCCAGTACCCTTTAAGGTCAGGGTGCATGACGCGGTAGGTGGAGCGCTCCGGATAGCGCTGCAGCCATTCGTGCAGCTCCCTGGAGCGGAATACGGCCAGAAGCATCAGTTCGTCGAAGGCCGTGCCAGCGCGCTGAATGCCGGCTTTCGCACGCACGATCGAATGGCCGCCATCGCAGCCGACCAGGTATTCACCCTGCAGGGTTTCCTCGGCGCCGCTCTCGGATGTGATCGTGAGCCGGACGCCGGCGTCATCCTGCGTTACGTCCTTCGCGGCCCAGCCGAAGCGGGTCTCGACGGAGGGTAACGTCGCAATTCTGTCCCGCAACACCTGCTCCATGCAGTACTGGGGCATGCGATCGTTGGCTTGGAAGTAGTATTTGCCTACGACACTGCGGCCCTCGACTGCGTGCCAATAAGGGGTGTCGAGGTGGCCGTAGCCGACCCATTCTCCGATCGGGGAAGATTTCGGCATGATGCGGGCGGCGCGGACCTCGTCGATCAGGTCCCAGAAATAGAAGTGCTCGAGCGTGCGCTGGGTCAGATTCTGGCCTTTGGGAATATTGTGCATGCCCGGGCGACGCTCGACGACGGCGCACGAAATGCCGCGCAAGCCGAGATCGACGGCCAGGCCGACGCCGACCGGGCCGCCGCCCACGATGATGACCTGATACTTCGTGTCCACTATGTTCCTCAATGCATTGTGATTTCGCGGATGCCTATAACGTGCCCCGGTTAACGTGCCCCGGTGATGTCTGTCCTTGCAACCCGAGGGGTGTGCGGCAAAGTCGTGCTATTCTGCTCGGAGTTTTAGCAAGGGAATACGCCATGCCGCCATCGACGACCAACGGGACCACCATACATTATGAAACCGCCGGTGTCGGTCCGGCATTCGTGTTCGTGCACGCCAATCCGTTCGACCACCGGCTTTGGATGGGACAGGTTGCGGAATTCTCCGCTCGGTTTCGTTGCGTCGCGGTCGATATCCGCGGCTATGGACGCTCGGACAAAGTGGAGACGCCATTCACGCTGGCTGACATGATGGCGGACGTGCTGGGCGTGCTGGAGCAGGAGGGCATAACGGAGGCAGTGATGTGCGGATGCTCGGTGGGCTCGGGCATTGCACTGCTGACGGCGCTTGAGCATCCAGAGCTTGTCAAGGCGTTGGTTCTGGTGGGCGGCAACTCCAAGGGCAGCACGACGGTAGCTGGACGGGTGAAGGATTTCGAGGAGACCAGGGATCTGAAGGGGCTGCTCGAGGGGTACCTGAAGGAGCTGGTGGCGCCGGGCTTCGGCGAGACGCGGTATGGGCGCTGGGTGCTCGGCTTGTTCGCGGCCAACGCCGGTCGGTTATCGGCCAGAGCAATCGCCCGCATACATCGGGCGCGCGGTGCGTGCGACATGTCCGGGCGACTGGGCGAGATCGGCATGCCAACGCTGGTGGTCAACGGCATCCACGACAACTCGCTGGCGGCGGGACGGGAGACGGCGGCGGGAATCCGGGCGGCGCGGCACGTGGTGCTGCCGGATACAGGGCATGCCTGTCCGATCGAGGATCCGGCGGCATTCAATACTGCGGTGGCAACGTTTCTGGCCGACAACGGGCTGCTGGCGCCGGTGACGACGTAGATGCGGGTGAGGCTAGTGTGGCGTCGCGCCTTAGTTGACCTATGGTGTGGCTAGCGAGGGGTCAACTAAGGCGCGAGAAACGCCACACTAAGCGTATGATTTTGCTAGTGGCCTTCATGTCGCGCCTAAATCGTCGACGGTTGCGGCTAACACAGCGATTTAGGCGCGACAGGCCACTAGCCGCCATATCCCTGGTCGCGGCCGGCGAATCCGGCCATGTGGTGGGCTCATGATCCGCAACTCGAAAAGCATGGCCGGGCCGGAGATCGACCGGCTGATACAAATCCTGTCCCGCTTGCCCGGGTTGGGGCACCGTTCGGCGCGCAAGGCGGCGCTGGCCTTGCTGAAGCGGCGGGCAGATCTGCTCGAGCCGCTCGCCCAGGCGCTGTCGGATGCAGCGGCAAAGCTGCAGGAGTGCCCAAGCTGCGGCAACCTCGACACGGTATCGCCCTGTACGATCTGCGAGGACGAACGGCGGGACCCATCGTTGATCGTGGTGGTGGAGGAGATCGGCGACCTGTGGGCGCTGGAGCGGGCCGGGGCCATCAATGCGCGCTATCATGTGCTGGGTGGTCACCTTTCGCCGCTCGACGGCATCGGGCCAGGCCAGCTCAATATTCCTCGTTTGATCGAGCGGGCCGGGGAGCCGGCGGTCAAAGAAGTCCTGCTGGCGTTGTCGTCAACCGTGGAAGGCCAATCCACCGTGCATTACCTGCGGGAAGCCTTGGCTGTTCGCGATGTTGCGGTGTCCGAGCTTGCCAAGGGTGTGCCGGTCGGGGGCGAGCTCGATTATCTCGACGAGGGAACGCTGACGGCAGCCATCAACGCGCGCCGACGAATGTAGGTCAGCGGGTGACAGGCCGGCACATTCGGTGTGTCAGGGCGTCGGAGATTTGCACAGCAGATTGCACGTTTCCACCGCAGCCTGGCTGGTTGCGCGCACGTCCCTGCTTGTTGCCTGCCGGATTTGGACTATAGTCCGGCCGGTTCGGTGGATAATCGCTGATTGACGGCCCGCCGTTGGGGCAGCCGCTCGCAACACCCGTGGTCGTTCGATGAGCGAATTTGTTCTCAAGCTACTGGACGGTCTGGGGCTCAAGGGGCAGCTCAGACGCGTACGGTCCTGGCTGGTTGCACTCCCCAGGCCGTGGAAGCGATTGATTCTGGGTGTAAACGACTTCGTACTTCTGACGCTGGCGTTGTGGCTGGCCATGTCGTTGCGCTACAGCGCTTTGTTCGTGCCGCCCAGCATGGAGGAGTTGCTGCTGGTGCTGGCGGCGCCGGCGATCGGCGTGGCGATCTTCTCCTGGTTCGGGCTGTACCGACTGGTCACCCGATACATTACAATCCGCGGCTCATCGCAACTGCTGAAATGTATCGGTTTGTCGGTGCTGATCTGGGCGCTGCTGGCGTTGGTGCTGGGGGCACACTGGATTCCGCGATCTGTCATTCTGGTGCTTTATCCGATCCTTGGCGGCGGCTTCATCTTCGGGAGCCGGCAGATCTACAGCGCGGCATTGCGCACCGCAGGGGTCGCGCTGCCGGCGCCGGGAAATGAGCCGCGTCCGGTGGTGATTTTCGGCACCGGTCGGACCGCAGTGCAGCTGCTCGATGCCCTGCACAATACTGGCGAAGGAAAGGTGGTCGGGCTGCTCGACGAGACGCCGTCGCTGTGGGGGCAGTATGCGGGTGGCGTGAAGATCTACCGTCCGGACAAGCTTGGCCGGTTGATCGAGCGCGAGGGTGTGAAAGAGGTCATTCTGGCCTTGCCGGAGTCGCAACGGCGCGAGCGGCATCAGGTTCTCAAGCAGCTGGAAACGTATCCCGTCAGGGTGAAGACGCTGCCGGCGATCGAGGATTTTGCATCAGGGAGGGCCGTGGTCAGCGAGCTGAGGCCGATTGATGTCGAAGATCTGCTGGGTCGCACGCCAGTGCTGGCAGATCCCGAGCTGCTGCCGCGGAGCATCGCAGGCCGTGTCGTGATGGTCACGGGCGCGGGCGGCTCGATTGGCTCGGAGCTGGTGCGTCAGATCCTGCTGCAAGGACCGATCCGGCTGGTGCTGTTCGAATTGTCCGAGGTTGCGCTCTACGAAATCGAGATGGAAGTCAACGAGGCAATCAAGCTGCTGGGACCGAAGATGGCGCGGCCGGAGGTGCTGGCAATGCTGGGGTCGGTGCAGGATCGGGATTTTGTGCGGCACGTGATCGAAAAGCATGGGGTGCAGACGATCTATCACGCGGCTGCCTACAAGCACGTGCCGATCGTGGAGCGCAATCCCGTTGCGGGGATTGCAAACAATACTTTCGGCACGCAGGTGGTGGCGGAGGCCGCACGCGAGTTGGGTGTCGAGCGGTTCGTTCTGATCTCGACGGACAAGGCAGTCAGGCCGACCAATGTGATGGGCTGCTCGAAGCGGCTGGCAGAGATGATCCTGCAGTCGCATGCTGCCGACCCGAATTGCAAAACCGTGTTCACCATGGTGCGCTTCGGCAATGTGCTGGACAGTTCCGGCTCGGTGGTCCGCCTGTTCCGGAAGCAGATCCAGGCTGGCGGGCCGATCACGGTAACGCACCCGGAGATCGTGCGCTATTTCATGTCGATTCCGGAGGCTGCGTGCCTGGTGCTGCAGGCCGGCGCGATGGCGACCGGGGGCGAAGTTTTCGTGCTCGATATGGGCGAGCCTGTGAAAATCGACGAGCTGGCGCGCTCCATGGTCCGGCTGATGGGGCTGGAGGTGAGGGACGAGACCAATCCGGACGGTGATATTCAGATCAACTACATCGGTCTCAGGCCAGGGGAAAAGCTCTACGAAGAGTTGTTGATCGGCGAGAATACGACTGGCACTGCGCATCCCTTGATACGGAAATCTGCCGAGCCCCACCCGTCTGCCGAGCAGCTGGAGCGGGAGTTCGAGATGCTGGTCGCCGCGATGGAAGTTGGAAACCTGGAGGCAATCGAAGCGGTGCTGGCAGGCGTTGTCGAAGACTATCATCCGGAGCGCGGGACGGACGGAGTGCCGCCAAAGGGCCGCATCATCGCTCCGACTTCACGGACCCTCCACTGACATGGCGACAGCGGCCGGGATAGCGGGACCAAGCCGTTCGCCCGTGCGGGCGAGCAGGCAGGTGGTGCTGGTCGGGGCCGACAGCATGTCGATGGCCGGGCTGCGTGGCGGTGCCATCGCCGCCATGAGGAGGGCCGGGCACCGGGTGACGTGCTTGATTGCGGAAGGTGCCAGCGAGGCGCGCAGCGTTGCCGAGCTGAAGGCCATGGGTGCAGACGTCAGCGCCTATCCATTGCGTGACGGTCAGGTGCATCCGCTGGCTGACCGGCGGACGATCGATGCGCTCAGCTCGATCCTGCGGGATCTGCAGCCGCATGCGGTGCTGGGCTATGGTCTCAAGCCGATGCTGCTGGCGGCCATCGCGGCACGGCGTGCGCGGGTGGAGCGTATCGTGGCGCTGGCGAGCACGCTGGGAGAGCTCGGTCGGCTTCAGTCTTCGACCCCCGGGGCGCCCGGCTTGATGATGCATTGGCTTTTGCGTTCCGGGCTGCGGGCCTCGACGGTGCTCGTCTGTCACAATGCGGGACTGGCAAGCTGGTTTGCCGCCGCCCGTGTTCTGCCGCCGCATCTGCCGGTGCATGTCGTGCCGGGCGGTGGTGTCGATCTGGCCGCTTTTGCCGAGCTGCCGTTGCCGCCACCTGCGATGGGGTCGGCAGGAGCGCCAGGCCTCGTGTTTGCCATGGTTGGAAGGCTCGAGCGCGCGAAGGGTGTGATCGAGTTCTGCGAAGCAGCCCGCCGTGTGCGGGAAAATTCGCCTGGGTCGCGTTTCGTGCTGGCTGGGCCGGCGATGTCGGGGCCGGGCGGATTGCAGGCTTCCGATATAGCTCAGTATGCCGACTGCATCGAATATGCCGGTGCAGTCGAAGACGTCAGGCCGGTGCTGGCTGCGTGCCATGTTTTCGTTCTGCCTTCGCATCACGAGGGTTTCTCGCGAACCCTGTTGGAAGCGCTAGCGATCGGCCGTCCAGCCGTAGCGAGCAACATTCCGGGGTGCCGGGAGGCGATCGACGAGCGGGTGAACGGGGTGCTGGTGCCGCCGGGTGATGTGTCAGCGCTGGCGGCCGCGCTGGAGAGCCTTCTGCGGCGGCCTGAACTCCTGGTGTCGATGGCCACTGCCAGTCGGCGAAAAGCGGAGCGACGCTTCGATGCTGCAGCCGTCGAGGCGCGGCTGCTGACACTGCTCGAACTGGAGCACTGCTGAGATGCAGGTGTTTGATGGCTGGATCGGCGCGCTGATCCTGCTGACCGGCGCGGCGGTGGCGACTGCGCTGCTCATTGCTTTATCGATGCCGCTGCTCGAGCGATACGCGCTGGCGCGTCCCAATGCGCGGTCCAGTCATACGGTGCCGACGCCGCAGGGCGGCGGCATGGCGATCGTGGCAGTGGTGCTGGCGGTGATGGGGCTGTTGGCGGGGACGGGCGCCGGCGGCTTCGACGGGTGGTGGGTCGTTGCCGTTGCAGGCGGGATGCTGGTGCTCGCTGTCGTTGGGGCGGTCGACGATATCCGACCGTTGCCGGTCCTGCCGCGGCTAGCCCTGCAATTCATGGCTGCAGTCGCGTTGGTCGCGACGCTACCGCCGGAGGCGCAGGCGCTGCCGTGGCTGCCGTGGGTGCTGGAACGGCTGGGCCTGGTGATCGCTCTGGTCTGGTTCATCAATCTGACCAATTTCATGGACGGCATCGACTGGATGACGGTGGTGGAAGCGGTGCCGGTGCTGGCGCTGCTGATCGTGCTGGGGGTGAGCGGACAGGTCGGCGAGCTGGCGATCGTGGCGCCGGTTGCGATCGCCGTTCTGGGCGGTGTGATCGGATTTGCGCCCTATAACCGGCACGTTGCGCGCCTGTTCCTGGGGGATGTCGGGAGTTTGCCGCTCGGCGCCGTCATGGGGTGGCTTCTCATCGTGCTGGCAACAGCGGGGCATGCGGCTGCCGCACTGATCCTGCCGTTGTATTTTCTGGCCGACGCCACTTTCACGCTGGCGTGGCGTTTTGCGCGCGGCGAACGGATATCGCAGGCGCATCGCAGTCACTTCTATCAGACAGCGGTGGCGCGTGGGATGAGCGTGCCGGGGGTGACGGGCTGGGTGCTCGGGCTCAATATCTTTCTTGCGATGCTGGCCTGGGCGGCTGTGCAATCAGAATCACTCGGCGTGCAGTTGTTACTGCTGCTCGTCGCGTGCGCCGCCACCGCAGCGGTGATGCGCTACTTTGCCTGCGGCCGGTTCAGTTAGCTTGGGGTGCGGGAGGATGTGCCGGCTGAAACGCGCCGGCTCGCGATCGGCCCTATTTGTCCTTCCAGTCGGGCTTGACCTCGTCGCACTTGTTGGTGACGAAGTCGTTGACATCCTCGACCACCATGCCTTGCAGCACATTGAAGGTGTTGTCGGTCGCGGTTGCCGTCCACATCGCGCTCTTGACCAGCGTCGGGGCTTCGATCTTTCCCCAATTGAGGCTCGCCTTCACCGCTTTGCCGTTCTCGAATTTTATGAGCGGTGCGAGCTGGAATTTGATGTCGGCGTTGCCGTCCTTGCGTTCGACCACGCAGTGGATCGTGTGGGCTTCCATCTTGGCCTCGTTCTTGCCGTCGGCCAGGGCTTTGATCAGCATGTCGCGGCTCAGCTTGAGCGGCGCGGAGCAGCTGACCCGTCCCCAAGGCCATGAAGCGCGAGCTTTCGACAGAATCTTGTCGAGCTGCTCCTTGCGCCAGGACTTGATAATGTTGCACGACAGGTCCGGGCCGGGCTTGCGGTTGCGCATGGCGGCGCAGATCGCCACTTTGCACGACTTGCGCGCCTCACGCTCGGCCTTCTCTTCTGGCGTCAGGTCGCTTTCGGCCGGCTTGGGGCTGCCCTGGGCAAAGGCCATGTCAAGCGGTGTGGTTGCGGCAAGACTCCCAATCAACGCAGCAGACAATATGAGTCCGACTTGGTGTACCATGGCGTAGCAGCTTCCCTCGTTTGCCGTCGATGCCGATATAGATACGATGCTCGCTCCAGACGAACGTGCCCGAGCGGGGGCCCGCCTGGCTTTCTCCGCGGTTGCGATGGCAGCCTACTGTCTCGGGATTGTGACCGAATTCGAACGTGCAGCAAGGTGTCTTGGACTTACATCAGAAAAACAACGCCGTGGCTGGCGGGGATGACCTGGCCGACGACCTGGGGAGCGACCGGCGTGAAGACCGGGAGCAGTCGGCCGATGCTGGCTTCGGCGTCTATGTTCACTGGCCCTTCTGCGCCTCGAAATGCCCGTATTGCGACTTCAACAGTCATGTCCGTGCAGGCGGCATCGACGAGGGCCGCTTTCTCGCGGCCTATCTGAAGGACATCGAGGCGACGGCGCGTCGGATTGGGCAGCGGCAGACCGCGAGCGTGTTTTTCGGCGGTGGCACGCCGTCGCTGATGAGTGCGTCCACTGTCGGCGAAATTCTTCGCCAGATCGATCGCCACTGGCCGATTGCCGAACACGCGGAGATCACGCTGGAGGCGAATCCCGGCAGCGTGGAGGCCGCGCGGTTCGCTGGCTATCGGGCCGCGGGCGTCAATCGCGTCTCGCTAGGGGTGCAGTCCCTGAACGATGATGTGCTGCGGAGCCTTGGCAGGTTGCATTCGGCGGAGGAAGCACGTGCGGCGATCGCGATTGCGCGCCGGACATTCACACGGTTTTCCTTCGATCTGATTTATGCGCGCCCCGGTCAATCGGTTGCGGCCTGGCAGGAGGAGTTGCGTGCGGCGCTGGATCTAGCTGGTGCGCACCTGTCGCTCTATCAACTTACGATCGAGGATGGGACCCCGTTTGCGGCCTTGCATTCGTCCGGAAAGCTCGTCGTGCCCGACGACGACAGGGCGGCGGAGCTGTTCGCCACGACGCAGCAGATGACTGCGGCGGCAGGGCTGCCTGCCTATGAAATCTCCAATCATGCCAGGCCTGGCGAGGAAAGCCGGCACAATCTGCTGTACTGGCGCTATGGGGAGTATGCCGGTATCGGGGCTGGCGCGCACGGGCGCCTGCTCGACGGCGAGGCCCGATATGCGACGGCGGCGGAGCGCGTGCCGGAGCGGTGGCTGGAACGAATTGAGGCGACCGGCTCGGCACTCGTCGAGAACCTGCCGCTGCGCGCTGATGAGATCGCGGACGAGGCGCTGCTGATGGGGTTGAGGTTGGTGGACGGGATCGACCTCGACCAGCTTGCGGCCGTGTCAGGCATGCGAGTGCCGTCGGCTGCAATCTGCAGGCTGGTCGATGACGGGCTCATCGAGTGGGTGGGGGATAGCCGTATCAGAGCGGCAAACGCGGCTCGTTTCGTGCTCAATGAAGTTGTGCTGAGGCTGTCGGCTGCGCTCGTGCAAAAGGTGGCACGGGAAAACCAGGTCTGAGGTTTCGGGGATCAGCCTGCCGGCATGCGGCCGAGGCCGACCAAGAAATGGCAAGGGGATACAACCTGGAGGCGACCTTCCGGCAACACTTTGCACATCCGATGTAATCATGTCGCGACCGGTGGCTTAGAGAGCAATAGGCGGAGGCCGTCGCTTCGGCTAGATATAATGGCAGGCAAGCACTACCATTCCCGAAGGCAGCAATGAAAATCGCTCTTTCCGACATCATCGGGCAGGTCTTCAATCCAGCCCGCGGTATGACGACTTATGGCAATCTGGTCGACGAAGTCGGACGTCACGGGATGGCCGTCATCCTGATCCTGTTTTCGCTACCCGCGGCATTGCCGATTCCGGCGGCGGGGTATTCGACCGTGCTTTCCATCCCGCTGTTCATCATCGGCTTCCGGTTGCTGTTCGGCTACCAGACGCTGTGGCTTCCGGCCCGGATCCGCGATCGGCAATTCGACCCTGCAGGTTTCAGCCGGCGGCTGCTGGATTGGATGACGCGGCTCACGCTGTTCGTCGAGAACTTCACGCGGCCGCGGCTGTCGGCATTGACGAGGTCGGGTGTCGTAAGGGTTGTGATTGCGGTTCTGATCATCGCGCTGGCGACGTCGATGGCGCTTCCCATTCCCGGGACAAATACCGCGCCGGCGTTCGGGATCTTCCTGATCGGCTTCGCGCTGCTGGAGGAGGACGGCCTTCTGCTGATCGTCGGTCTGATCGCCAGTCTCATTGCGCTGGCGATATCGGTTACGATCATTTTCTTCGGGTATCAGGCTCTCATGTATGTGAAGGACGTGCTCAAGGCTTTCGTGATGGGCTGAACGCGCCCATCGGTTTCAGGCGGGCGGATTTTCGTTCGTCGGGAGAGGCTCATAGTCAGGTAATGGAGTTCGAATGGCCCGCCTCGCTGCCGCTACCAGTCCCGCGTATCAATGGGGAGGTGCCGCACTGTTCATTGCAGCAGCGGTGATCCTGGCGGCACTCGGGTTCGAGTTTATCGGCGGGTACAAGCCATGTCCGCTTTGCCTGCAGCAGCGCTGGGCCTATTACGCAGGCATTCCGTTGATGTTCGGCGCGCTGATCCTGTTGTCGGCGGAATATCAGCGCTGGGCGGTCATGATCTTTCTGTTCGTCGCGTTCGTGTTCCTCGCGAATGCCGGGCTCGGTGTCTACCATGCAGGGGCGGAGTGGAAGTTCTGGCCAGGCCCCGATACATGCGCAGCGACCGGTGCTCTCGGCGGAGGAAGCACGGAGGGCGGCGTGCTCGGCAAATTGGCACAAAGCAGGGTGATTCGGTGCGATGAGGCTCCATTGCGCGTGGCCTGGCTGTCATTCGCCGGGTGGAACGTGGTCGCCAGCCTGATTTTATTCACAGCCCTGATCAAGGCTGCGTCAGCCGCGACCAGTGAGGACGGCTATCTGTGATTCGAATTTATTGTTTTAAATCAATATGGTTTTGAGCGGCCGCGTGGCGGAGAGCCTTTGTTCGGGCGTGACGCAACGAACATCGTCAAGCGAAAAAGTTCGATTTCTTTAGTTTGACGCTTCAGCGTCACGATTATGCCACTCCAAGCCTATTAATTCTCCCTTGTTCGCGGAACGCAAAGCGAACTCGAATGCGACAGCAGAGGGAGCGGGCCGGTGAAAAAAAACTCGCAAACTTCAGTCTCCAGTAGGTCGCAACGAGTTTGGCATCCGGGCCAAGCGTTGGTGCAGCGTCGTGTTGTTGGTTCGGGTAATGGCGTCTCCGCTCCCCCTATTGGCGGGATAGCAGCTCGCGAGTTCGTTGCGTTGCGTACGGGGTCAGTTGCGTCGAGTTCCTCAGTGGTGCGTTCCCCGGTTGTCCAGCGTTTCAAGTTCCAGCGTGAAGTGCAGTTGCGTGGTGTTGCGTCAAGTAGCGTGCCGTTGCGTTCGGTTGCGTCTGTTGCGTCTGTTCCGTTCGAGTGTCTGGGGCGTTTGGCGCGTAGCGTAAGGCCGCCCGGAAGTGATGCGTCCAAGAGTGTCGTTGCGTCGGTACCGCGTCTAGTTGCGTTGCGTCGTTCAGAGTTGGGCCAAGCCGCGTCAATCGTCTCGCGTCAGTCTGTTCCGCCCAGCTCCGTGCTTCGCGTTGCGTTCCAGAAGCTCGCAAGAGCCGCGCGGGATATCAAGTTGCAGCGTATGTCCCGCCGTTTCTCTGCCTGCGGCGCTGTCACGAGTGACGTCGTTCAAGCCGGTGTCGAATCCAGTTGTGTTGCGTCAGGGCGTCGGTCGCGTTCCGTTTCGTATCATTGAGTTCCGTTTCGTATCACTGAGTTGTGTCCGAGTGGCGTTTGAGTTGCGGCCAGGCAATGGCCGGCGTCGACAGGTATCGGCAGCGTCGCCAGGCCGTCGGTTTCAAGTATCGCGTCACAGTCGTTCGCGTTCCCGGTTCTGCGTTGAGTGAATAGTCAACGAAGGGCGTTTGTCACGCGTGCCCGGTCCAAGTCCAGCGAGGACATCGCAGTGCAAAGCACAAGTGAGTGGCGTCAGTTGAGTGACGTCGTGAGCGGTCTGATCAAGCGGCTCGATCCAGTGCCCACGACAAAGATCAATGCGGCAACAACGGGCGTGTCGCCGGAAGTGGTCCGGTAGCGCCCAACGAACAATAAAGTCGAGGCGAGCGAACAACGAGAGTTTCGGGGCTGACCTGAAGGGCGGCTCCGCACGGGCAGGCAGGCGTTACCAGCATCGACGTATACGTCTTTCCCGGCTCGGCATAACCAGGTGTTGCGTAGTGGAGCCTGGATGCTGGAGCGTCTGCCGCTTTCGTTGTCCGTATGCCTACAGAGTGTCAAATCGACAGAGGCCAACAGCCATGACCCCCAACTCGAACTCCCACACCATCGATACCGCCGACCTGGCCGAAGATGCGGGATATGCCCGGCGGGCCCGCCAGTACGACCCGGCGCAGTGGCACCAAGCCATCGGCATTGCGCGGCAGGCATGTGCGCGCGTGTTTCGAGACGGCGGGTCGCCGGCCGATGCGCTGCGCTTGTTCGGGCTCGGGAGGGGGGTACGCGATGGCGGTGCCTTGGCGCCCGACTGGAGCAAAGCTGTCTCAGAAATCGCCGAATTGCTTTGCTCGTCTCCGCTAAGGCGGGCAGCCTAGATCGTTTCCTCCTTAGGCGGAATCGATCTGTTCTTCAGTCGCGGCCTGAAGCGCTTCCTTCTAAGTCGGAAGCGCTCTAAGTCCGAGCACACCGGCTGTCAGTTGCGGCCGCGCGCTCGATGGAGCCTGAATGCCTGCATTGTCTTCTTCAACTTGAAGGCTCCGCCGCTTGGCCGGAGCCTTTCTTTTTTTCGCGATCAGCGGAACTCCTTGAGGAAGTCTGCCCAACCCGATTTGCGACTGAATGCAAGCCGCTCGTAGGTCGCAATGTCACGCCTCATTTGCGATATCGAGCTCGGGAAGTAGAAGGCCAGACCTGTCGAGTTGCGGACCATGTCGCCTAGCGCGCAGGATTCGATGCGTGCCGCGTCGTAAGCTGTAATGATGTCGCGGGCCGCCGCGGCAAGATTGGGCTTATTCGATGCAGTAAGCTCAGCAACCTTAGTTGCGAAATCGCGCAGATCGTAGGTGTCGCGCTGGGCAAAGCCCTGGCTCTTGGCGCGTGCGTGGTCGAGGAAAAAGAACGTCTCGAAGCCTCCGTCCTGGCGTGCCGCTGCGATGAGACGCGTAAATGCCTCCGTTATCTGATGGTCGGACCGGAAGGCGCCGAGTGTGCAGGGATGCTTGCGCGGATGCGGCTCGTAGGCCTCCTTGAACGCATGCACAGCCTGGGCTCCCCATTGCTCAGCGGTTGCAGGCGGATTGTCCGATGTTCTCGTTGTCCATAGACGGTAGTCCCAGCCATCGCCCGGCTCCAGATCGGAGGAGGCGACGATGCAGTTGGCGTAGGTGCCAATCTCGTCGAGCACCTCGATCATGCCATTGAGGCACGTATCGGAAAATACGAGGTCGATCTTGCCGTTCTGCCCTGCCTCCTTGAAGGCGCGGCCCAACATGGCGCCGGCTTCGAGGTTGGTCAGGACGCCGCCGGTCGTGTCATCGTGCAGCATGCCGCGTGTGGCCGGATCGCGATTGAGCTTTGCACGGGGGAAGAACAATCTGCGGGCAGGTCGTGACCGGCTGCGATCCTCGCGTGCGACACCACGCGAGAGAATCTTCTCGTTCTGGTCGGCTTCGTCGAAGATGCCAGTGCCGTGGTCCCAGAAGCCGATGGCCTTGCGCGCATTGGGGTATGTCATCAATGCGCGTGCGACGAAGTGCATAAGGATCTCGGGATCGCCGGTGTCGATCTGGCCGTAGTCCTCGACAAGCTGGATGCCGGTGGAGGGCGCTACCTCGACCACAGCGCCTGGTTTGTCGCCGACTGCGGTGAGGCCGATCAGGGCAATCCGGCTATTGCGTATGCCGGCAGCAACCTCCTGAAGGTCCTCATAGACGAAGGACGACAGGTTATTGTGGCCGCCGAACAGCTCGATAATGACATACTCGGCATCCGGCATTCGGGACTGGAATGGCGTGAACGGTTTCACTGTCGTCTCCGCTGGTAACAGGGCTACTAGATATTGACGCCCATGCGCACGGGCTCTTCCTCGCCATCGGCGAATGATCCTATTGCTGCAGCGCCTTTCGGGACCTGTTGGGGCGGGCCGGATCGGGTCGGCGATGCATGGTCGGTTGGCCTTATCACCTCGTCGCGAGCCGCAAGCCAGATGCCCAGCCCGGCGATGAATACCACGCCAGAAAACAGCAGCGGCATCCAAAGGGATGCGAGCTTCATATCCGGATGACCGAGCGCGAACAGGTAGCCGACGACGAACAGAATCGCGACGATTGCCAGCGAGACCGACCATGCCCGCAGGCTGCGCAGATTGCGCGAGAGACGATCGCGGGGCCGCGGGCGCGTTCGGTGCCGTGCGATGGGTTGCGCGACTGCGCGCGTGACGGGACCGCGACCGATCGCGCGCTCTATCACTGCCCAGGTCTCCGCGCCGACCACGCCGGTTGAATCGAGCGCGCCGGATTTCTGGAGGCGGCAGACCGCACGATAGGTGGACTGGTTGAAAATGTGCTGCGGCGGGGTGGTGGTGATGCCTTCGAACATGCCGAGTGAGCGCAATCGGGCATTGAGCTCCTCGACACGGCTGGATCTGTCGCCGCGGTCGAGCACATCCTCTTCGAGCAGACGGCGAGGCGGTTTTCCATCTGCCCAGATGGCCCAGGCTTCCTCGAATGCCTCGCGGCGATCATCGAGGTTCGCGTAGCCGCCAGTGAGGCGATAGGTGATCGCTTCCAGCTTGTTGATGTCGGCGAGCTTGTTCATGTCGCGCTCGCCGGCCAGTTGTCGGTGCGCCCAGGTTTCGCAGGCGATCGCCAACATGTGGTGGGGATGAATGGCAAGCTCGGGCTGGTCTTCAAGTGGAATGTTCAGACGCCGTCCCATCTCCCGGTAGTTGGCTCGTCCGGTGATCTGGACCAGACCGCGGCCGCGGAAACGCCAGCCGTCGCCGGGCCGGTTGTCGAAGCGCCCGCCGTAGACCTTCTCGGCCAGCATTTGCGGGTTGTCGACGAAGGGCTGGGCGGCAGCCACAGTCGCAAAGCGGTTCGGCCAGTTCTGGCGGAGACGAGCCGGCGTGCGGTAGTTGAGGTTTTCCTCCAGGATGGTGAAGCGGCCGGAACTCGTTGGCGAGCTGAGCGAGAAAATGGCACAGGCGCAGGGGAGACGCATCCAAGCCGTATTTCGTCAGCCAATCGCCGCCGGCAAGCAACGTATCGCGGTAGGGCGCGGCGGCGCGCGGGGCGAAGGTGCGGAGTTGATCGTCGGTAATCGTCAGCCCTGTAGCGGGCTTGATAATGGCTGGAGCCGGAAGCGGTTCGGCTTGTCGGCCCGGCGGTTGTGCAGTTGCTGCGGTGCCGGTGGCCACGGTCGGCTGGGCAGGCGGTGGGGTTCTGGTCTGTATTCCTGGTGCGGACGATTGTTGTGGCGCAGCCGCAATGGTGATTGGTGCCGAAGTCGTTGCCGGTGTCGCGGGCGGCACTGAGGCGGGCAGTACGGCTGCTGGCGGCACCGCGGCGGGGGCCGCTACAGGCGGAACAGCTACCGGTATCGGCGCGACGACAGGTGCGGCCGCGATCTGCGGCTCGGGCTGCTGGGCGGGCGGCGGCTGCGCGGCGGGAGGCGGCTGTTCAACGCCGATCGGTGGGGTCGGAGCGGTTGGTGCAGGCGCCGCCGCGGCGGGCGCTGGAGGGTTCAGCACAGCCCATCCAAGGAGGGCTTCAAGCTGCGGGGACCAGACGCCGTCGCACAACAGGTTGTGCTCGCGCTGGTAGTCGGCAAGCTTCTTCTTGGTATAGGGGCCGAAATAGCCGGTCTCGGTGACGCCAAGGCGCTGCTGAAGTCGTTTGACCGCATCGCCGATCGAACCGACGCGCAGCCGCGACAGAAGCCGGGTCGCGTAGGCGGTTTCCTGCGCCAGTCCCTTTTCGCGGAGGTATGAGGCCATCGAGGCTTCGCGACCGGTGAGCAGCAACACGTCAATGCGTGTGTCAAAGCGCATCGTCTTCAGAATGGACTGGAACTGGCCCCAGGGGCCGGCGCCGTCCGGGCCCTTGATGGTGAGGCAGCCGGCGGAGCTGAACGAGTCGTAGGCATAGGCGCAGTGCACATTATCGTAAGGCTGACAGTAGTCGAAGATGTCCTCGGTGGAGTACGTCAGGTTGTTACGTGTGCGCAGCACGGTAGCCTTGCCGTCGCTGGTTATCGAATCCGGATCGGTGAGGCGCAGCGCGGGTCTGATCCGGCCGCCACCATGCGCGTGAACGCGAAAGACGTAGCAGCCCGTCGGCAACATGTTGGCCGAGATGGTGCGATTGCCGCCAAGCCCGTTGTTCCATTTATAGTAGTTCGTCATGAACTTGACGTTGGGCACGGTGGATGCTGTGTAGGCGGACAGCTCGCCGGTATTGGTGTCGCAGATGCCGATGACACATTTGAAGTCGCGGTGATCGGGTCGTGTTTCCTCAAGCTCCAGGTGATCGACGCCGGCGACGGCGCCGTCGTTGTCGCCATCCTGATCGTCGATCAGCAGCGCGCCACGCAGGGCGAACACGATGCGGCCTCTGGTACCCTGGTCATTGTTGCCGGGGCCACGCGGGTCGAACGCATTGGCCTTGATCAGACGCCGGATGTCCTCGGCGTCAAACTTGAAGCGCCGGTCGCCCACAATCGGTTCGCGGCCCTCCGGCTCGAGATGGGCGTAGTCGGGAGCATCGCGGTCTGCCTTGGGCCAGCTGACAGTCGGGACCCGCGCCCTGACGGTGGCGTCGTCGTCCTCGCCAAGATCCAGGTCGTCCGGGCCGTCGAGCTCCTCGGAATGTGGCGCGCGGGCCAGCGGCGTGCGGCGCAACTCGTCGTCCGTGGGGAATATGGAATTGCGCGGCGGATGGTCGATGTCGTCGCTGGCCATCTTGTCGGTACTCCCTACACTCAGTTCCCAGCGTGCCTTGCATAATCGCCGTATTCAAGCCGCGGGAGGCTCGCGCCATGCCGCAATTGGCTCACAGGTGCGCCGATTATTGGCTTTTGGCGCAATCAGGTACACTCAGATCGTTGCAGGCGCTGTGAACGGTCGGCGTGTGCACGGGAAAGCCTTCCCGATCATGGGCGATGCCGGTCACGCTCTGGAACAACTGGCACCGGAATCCGAACGGCGTGAAGCTAAAACCCTTGCAATCGGGGCCAAGCGCCTCACAGCGCCGATGGCATTTTTCGTTTGTTACACGCCAGAACGGCTTCTGTGTGCGGCGATCCTCGCGCAAGGCGTCCTTGTCATCGGTGCCAAGGAACGTCGGGTCGGCGCGAACCTTCTCGGGGGGAACCGGCACGCCCACAAGGGTGCGATCCCAATGCAGCGTCCAGGTGGGTGGGAGCTCGCGCGGGGGGGTGCGCCCGCGCTTGCGCATATATTCGGAATGGGCCGAGTCGTCGCCGCGCTTCAGGTCCGGCCGCATGAAATATGTGGCGCCCAATTTGGTATAGCAGACGCTGCTCGTTCGCCGCTTGGTGAGCTTGTCTATTGCGCCTGGGTCCCAACTGATCGCGATGCATTTGCGGTCGAATATGCACTTCATTCTGCACCACGCCAGGGTGGTGCCGCGCTCGTAGGATATGGGCAGGGCGATGTCGTTGCCGATCAGGTCGGCATTGTCGAGCGAGATGCGTGGGCTGCCGGGAACAGGGCTCGGCGTGCTGCTGCTGAAACGCATATACTCGACGGCCACGAATCCTGCCAGCAGCGTCACCAGGCCGACGATAACTGTCGCGATCGCCTGCACGAGACCGTTGCGCCAGCGCCGGTAGCGCAGTCGGTCGATGCTGGCCAACGCCTGCGGTCGGCGCGGGCTGTGGGGAAACTGCATCGCAAAGCTTTGGAGCAGCTCGGGGCTGTCGCTGTGCTCTATCAGCGTCCAGTATTCGTCCTCGCGCTTGCGTTCCTCATCAGCCTGAAGCTGGGCCAGCGTCGCGGGATCGAGGGCCGGTCCGACGACGATGCCGCGTGTCTGACGGAAGGCGAAGGGTTGGAAAAGCGCGGACCGGTCCCAGGGAATCTGCCGGCCGCTGGTTGTCTCGTGCACCGTGCGGCGGACGTGGATCATCATCTCCGATATGGGCGTATCGGGCTGATTGATATAGCGCAGCAAGGCATCGGTGAACGGGCTATGCGTGCCTTGGCCATCGTCGGCGACGGCATCGGGCTGGGTGGAGAAGGCGATGAACGAGCCGTTGGGCACGTCGACGCCGGCAAGGCCATGATGGGTTCCCAGCGAGCGCGTGGCGGGGCCGCCCAGCATGCGGGGCAGCGGGTTGTCACGGCAGCAGTCGAGGAGAACGATCGAGGTGGATGCGATGTTGTTCATCGCCTCCACAACGATCCCGAGATTGACCGTTCGCAACTGGAGGTCTGCCTCGCTGTCGAAGTCGCTATCAACGGGCAACAGGTAGTTTTGTCCTCGGACCTGCACGCCGTGTCCGGCATAGTACAGAACCGCAACGACCGGTTTGCGGCGGTCGCCTTCAACTGCGGCCGCCTTACCCAGCTCGCCGACGAATTCGCCAACGATGCGCTGGAAACTCTCGCCGTCGAGGTCATACTCGGTGCGGACTGCGAAGCCGAGTTCGACGAGGCGCTCGGCAACGGCACGGGCGTCGTTGACCGGATTGCGCAATCTGCCGGCTGTCGCGTAATCGGCATTGCCGACTACCAGTGCCAATCGGGCCGGCTCGCCATCGGACTGCATCCACACCTCCCTGCGGCGGGGCGGACGGCTCCCACCGCTACGCCGCGGTCTCTACTCAGACTTTGCCTTGCGCCCAGCCGGCAACCGGCGCGGAGCAAGAGCGCGCGCACGCGCCACCACTCAGCGCGCCGCCACACTGTTTCCTATTCGTGATCGAATTCGTTACCAACCAAGCTCCACTCATTGTCCGGCAGCCTTGGAGTAAAGGCGATAAGTTCCGGTGCTTTCGCTTCATTCGAGGCGATGATCCTCCGGCATAAATCTGCATCAAAACAAGTCTGCAGCATAAGTGACGCAGCTTCATGCCGACTCGATGGCGCAATGCAGCGTCAGCATGCGGCGACTTGAAGCTTGGCCCTTTCCCTGGCTCAACCTTGCTCGTCGCCGCGGTAGACGACGGGGGCCAGCATGGTCCAGGTCACCAGCGCCGTGTTGGAGACGAATTGTTTCAGCTGGGCCGGGTCCATGCCTGGCGCGACGGCCGGGGCGCCTCGCGTCACATCGCCGGGAGGAGCGGGCGGCGGCAAATACTGCGCGAACCAGGATTCGAAGCCGAAATCACCGCCCATCACGTGCACCCAGATGAAGAACGCAACGGCTGCGATCATGATCGCGCCCCATTGCGAGCCACGGCCGGGCTCAGAAGTCGCCCGCCAGCGCAAGACGACGACGATCAGCAGCAGCACCCATGCGGCGAAATAGACGGCGTATCGCGGCCCGCTGCCATGCGGCGTCAGATTCTCGGCTTGTTGCATCATGAAGGGATAGAGGCCGACAGCTTCTGCCGGAACCAGCTTGACCAGCCGGCTCATATACGGGTCTTCAGAGACTTGGCCCCGGCCACGACGAACATCACCGGCCGGCAGCGGCGCGCGAATTCGCAGACTCATCTGAAACTCTCCTGGGCAGGCCTTGCACCGAGCTATTCTGGCGATCCGTTACAACTGTATATCCATTTTTTACACACCGGCATGGTGTGGCGGCAAAAAGCCTTCGCAATCAAAGCAGTTTCCTCATCTGCGTTGCTGGATTGCCGCATCGCTAGTGTAGCGCACCTGACGTTTGGTACCCGCGTGCGGCTGGGCTCAAGACCAAACGTCAGGTGCAAAAGCTACACTAGAAACATAATCTTGCTAGTGCTCCTTATGGTTCTGACATTTGCTCTCGATGGTGCGGAACCGGGAATCAAATGTCAGAACCGGAGCACTAGTGTAGCGCACCTGACGTTTGGTACCCGCGTGCGGCTGGGCTCAAGACCAAACGTCAGGTGCAAAAGCTACACTAGAAACATAATCTTGCTAGTGCTCCTTATGGTTCTGACATTTGCTCTCGATGGTGCGGAACCGGGAATCAAATGTCAGAACCGGAGCACTAGTGTAGCGCACCTGACGTTTGCTCGGAGCCTGGCCGCACGGGCGAGCAAATGTCAGAACCGGAACACTCGGCGCTGACGGGGGTCATTTTCGCTCGTGCTCGGCAATGTAGTGGGCGAGGCAGTAGCCGAGTTGGGCGCCCAATACCGCATGCCAGGCGGTGCCGAAGGCAGCAAGCGCCAGTGGATCGGAACCGGACGGGTTGCGGCCGCCGCCGGTCATCCAGACGAAGCCGGCGAAGAACACCGCCATCAGAATGCCGACGGCAATGGCGCCCGTGAATGCGCCGAAGCCGTCGAAAATCGCGCGCTGCGGCTTACAGGCGATGACGGCGCTGGAGGCATAAATGATGCCGGCGGCGAGAGCATGCAGGCCGACGGCGGTAAGCGCTGGATTGGCGCGGGTGGTCGCGTGGGTCAGCAGGTAGTGCATGATCAGAAGGCCAGCCAGCATCAACAGCGGCAGCGACCAGTGCACCAGCTTGTCGATGGAGCGCAGGCTGGCGGCGTGGCCGACCACGGTGTTGGTCCGCTTGGTGATGAAGGTGCCGATGAAGAACAGCAGGCAGGCGGCAGCGGAGATATAGTAGAATACATCGGCGAGCATCGTCTGGTCAGTTGCGAGCGGACCTGCATCCGGGTTGGGCCGATGAGCCGGCGCCAGCAGCAGAAGCGACAAAGCGAGCACAAAGCCAACCACCGGGCCCAGGGCCGCAATAACCGCGTCCAGCGGCTTGCCTGAGCCCCAGCGCATCGTGCCCCAGGCAGCGACCAGTCCGAATGGGAGGCCAAGCAGCCACAGCCAGGGTTGCTGCAGAGGCGATTGTATTTTGCTGCCGTCGAACAACAGCGTCGAGACGACTAGGCCGGCGAGCAGGCCGGCGAACGCCAGCCACCACATCGGCGACAGGGTTTGCGGAACCATGAAGAATGGCCGGTCGAGGTTGCTTTCCCGCCATGGCTCCTGAACGTTGCCCATCGTTTGCCAAACGCAATCCCTGACGTCGCTGGCGACGCGGTGATAGGCGGCATCGAGATCAAGGCCACGTGTGCACAGGTGCTGGCTCAATGCCACTGCGAACGGGCTGTTGTCCGACGTCCCAGGATCGCCGTCGAAGGCCACTTCTCCGGGCGCAGTGGCCAGGGCAATGAATTTGCGGGCCGATCGCTCGGTGCGCGGCAAGCGGAAC
Organism: uncultured Alphaproteobacteria bacterium; assembly: GCA_963825625.1. Lineage (GTDB taxonomy): Bacteria > Pseudomonadota > Alphaproteobacteria > Rhizobiales > Hyphomicrobiaceae > CAMDPA01. Next base: position 304,324 of record CAWGUF010000011.1, read on the forward strand.
ATGGTGAGGCCATCGCGGGGGACAGCCGACCGAGTCCGGGCCATTGGCTTCTGATCCTGCTCGTGGCGTTGAAGCTGGCCGGCAATCTCCTGCATCTGCTGCCAGGACAATGGGTTGTCGCGGCAGGCGTCGAGGAACACGATGACGTTGCCGGCAGGCCCGACCTTGGTTCCCGCGCGGTCGATCAGCCGGCGCAGGGGAACGAGTTGGCCAGTGGGGTCGCCGCGGCTGAAGTCGAACTCTCAGCGGGACCAGGTAGTTCTCCTCGGCCACCTGCATTGCATGGCCCGCGTAGTAGATCAGGGCCGTACCGCCGGGGCTGAGCCGATCGTAGAATTTGCCGAAGGCGGACCAGATACCAGGGGAGTCGAGATTCACGCCCTCGCCGCCGTCGTCGCTGGCACCACCAATCACCTCGAAATCGAGACGGTGCAGTGTGTCCGTCATCAATGTGGCATCGTTGATGGGGTTCGGGAGGTGAAGGTGGCCTTCATAATCGGAATTTCCGATCACCAGTGCGACGCGGTGCGCCTGCGGGTGAGACTGAGCTTGCGGCACTCTTCCCTCCGAACGATCGCAGTGCAAATTTCTACGACAAGCAAAACCGCAGCAGCCCGCGCGCAATACTAGCATCCAATCTGATGCGCGGTCAGCCACGTTCTGGCGCGGTGCCAGTGCGGTGCCGGTTGGACAGGCCGGCCATGCGAGCTTAACCTGTCCGGCTGGAACGGTACGGATGAGGCAGGGGCGAGGCAAAATGGCGGCAGAGGACGAGGTGCTTCCAGAGCGGGAGGCGATGGAGTTCGACGTGGTGGTTGTGGGGGCGGGACCAGCCGGCCTCGCAGCGGCGATCAGGTTACGCCAACTCGCGGCCGAGCGGGGGCAGGAGTTGTCCGTCGTCGTGCTGGAGAAGGGGTCGGAGGCAGGCGCGCATATCCTATCCGGCGCGGTCATCGATCCGATTGGTCTCGACCGGCTCATCCCAGAGTGGCGCGAGCGCGGCGCGCCGATCAGCACACCAGTGACGGAAGACCGTTTCCTGTACCTCGGCCCGGCTGGCGAGATCACCTTGCCTACGTTCCTGATGCCGCCGCTGATGAACAATCACGGCAACTACATCGCCAGCCTGGGCGATACCGTCAGATGGCTTGCTGAACAGGCCACGGAGTTGGGAGTCGAAATCTATCCGGGCTTTGCTGCGGCGGAGGTGCTGTACGATGCGGATGGGGCGGTGACGGGCGTCGCAACAGGCGATGTCGGCATCGGAAGGGACGGCGAACCGAAGGATACGTTCACGCGCGGCGTCGAGTTGCGGGGCAAGTACACCTTGATCGCAGAAGGGGCGCGGGGGTCACTGGCCAAGCAGCTGATCGCGCGCTTCAATCTTGCGGATGGCCGAGAGCCGCAGAAATACGGCATCGGCATCAAAGAGTTGTGGGAGGTCGCGCCGGACCGGCACAAGCCCGGACTGGTGCAACATTCGTTTGGCTGGCCGCTCGACAACAAGACAGGTGGTGGCTCGTTCCTCTACCACTACGGCGAGAACCTCGTGTCGGTGGGTTTCGTCGTGCATCTCAACTACACCAATCCGCATATCTCTCCATATGAGGAATTCCAGCGGTTCAAGACGCATCCTGCTATCCGGGAGACGTTCGCTGGCGGCAAGCGGATCGCTTACGGTGCGCGGGCCATTACGGAGGGGGGGTGGCAGTCGATTCCCAGGCTGGTGTTTCCGGGCGGTGCGTTGCTGGGGTGCGCCGCCGGGTTCGTCAATGTGCCGCGGATCAAGGGTAGCCACAATGCGCTGCTGTCCGGGGTTCATGCGGCGGAAGCGGCTTTTGAGGCGCTGGTGGAAGGCCGGGCGCACGACAGCCTGGGTGCATACGAGGATGCGGTGCTGAATGGGCCTATCGCGCGGGATCTCAAGCCGGTTCGGAATGCGAAGCCACTGTGGTCGAAATTCGGGACGCGGCTGGGGGTGATGCTGGGCGGTATAGACATGTGGCTGAACACGATATTTCCCGGCGTGGGGCTTGGCTACACGCTGAAGCACGGCAAGCCCGATCACGCAGGGATGCATCCGGCCGATCTGGCTCGAAAAATCGCCTACCCGCGTCCGGACGGCGTGCTGACATTCGACAGGCTGACAAACGTCTCGTTCTCCGCCACGAACCATGAGGAGGACCAGCCGGTGCATCTGAGGCTGGACGATGCCGGCGTGCCTATTCAGTTCAACCTGCCGAAGTTCGACGAGCCAGCGCAGCGGTATTGTCCGGCGGGGGTCTACGAGGTGGTCGAAAACGAAAGCGGGCAGAAGGTATTCCAGATCAACGCTCAGAATTGTGTGCATTGCAAAACGTGTGACATCAAGGATCCCGCCCAGAATATTACATGGGTTACGCCTGAAGGCGGCGGCGGGCCGAACTATTCTGGGATGTAACGGGAATGGACGGCCCAGGGAAGGCCCCGGGACGGTATCCGGCGTGGTGGCCCCCAGGGTGCCCTCCGCGGCGTCACCTGCCGCTGCGAGAACATGGGAGGCGGCGATCGCAAGGGGTCGATTACCCTCGTGAATCATACTGGAAGGATCACCGAGGGAGATCATTCGGCAACACCACCCCTTGAAAATACAACGCCTTTGCCAACCTCTTTGAAGGGAGTTGCCAAAGCGCCTCACTTTGCGGTACCTTACTGGCTCAGCCGACTCGTTTTTCCGGCCTGGCGCCCATCGAGCGAGGTCAAATGCCCAGTTCTTTTCGATCCTGCTTTAAGTCTGGCGGCCTCGTAGCAACGATGGTCTTTGCAGCAGGTGTGGTGCTGCCGAACGCTGGTCTTCACGCAGAGCAGGCCGCCAAGTATCAGCCCTCGTTGCTCGGCAGCTACCTGGTTGGCAGATTGGCGCGCTCACAGCATGATACCGAGGCGGCAGCCCGTTTTTTCGGGCGTGCCCTGGTGCGCGATCCAGAGAACGAAATGGTTCTCGAGAACACCTTCCTGATGGAGGCGGCAGAGGGTAATTTCGACAAGACGCAAAGTTTGGCGAGGCGACTGATCGAGCGGAAAGCCTCTCATCGCTTGGCCCGTATGTGGCTGGCAGCGGCCGATGTGAAGGCACGGAAATTCAAGTCTGCCGATGAGAATCTCTTGAAGGCGGCGGGCGGCGGGCCGATCGGCGAGTTGACCACCACACTCGCGCGGGCCTGGGTCAAGTTGGGCGACGGCAATTCGGCGGCCGCGCTGGCGGCGCTCGACAATAGCCGCATTTCCAGTGCCGCAAGGACATACATTCAGTTTCACCGGGCGCTGATTGCCGACCTGTCAGGACGGCAAGCGCTTGCAGGGCGGGAATACGAAGCAGTGTTCCTGCAGGACGCCGGCACGCCTCGCATTGCCTTGGCCTATGCGCGACACCTGGCCAGCCGCGGAGATTTCAAGCGGGCGCGATCCGTGCTCGTCTCGCACATCTCCAAAGTGGGTGGGGAGGCGCAGCCGATGGTGGGAGCGCTGCTGAAACAGCTCGACGGTAGCCGCGTGATCCGGCTGCTTGTCGAGAGTCCCGAGCAGGGTTTCGCGGAAGTGTTCTACGGGCTGGGTGAGGCGCTGGCGGGAGAAGGCGGCGTCAGCGTTGGTGTGATCTATCTGCAGATGGCCTTGGCACTCAGGCCGGCATCGGCGGAAGCTCTGGCGGCGCTAGCCAACGTCTACGAGCTGACGCGGCGCTACGATCGGGCAATCACCGCCTATGAACGTATTCCCGCCGGAACGCCGATGCAGCGCGCAATCGACATTCGCAAGTCTGTCAATCTCAATCAGCTGGAACGGATCGATGAAGCCAAGTTGCTGCTCGAGCGGCTGGCGGCAGAGCAGCCCGATGACAGGCGACCGCTTATCACACTCGGCGACATCATGCGTTCGCACAAGCGCTACGCGGAGGCCGTCACATATTACACCCGTGTCATCGAGCTGACCCCTAAGCCCGAAGCGCAACAGTGGGTTTACTGGTATGCGCGCGGCACGTCATACGAGCGGCTGAAGAAGTGGCCGCTGGCGGAAGCGGATCTTCTGAAGGCTCTGGAATTGCAAGAAGATCAGCCGCTGGTGCTGAACTATCTCGGGTATTCATGGATCGACCAGAACCGCAACCTGAAGCGCGGTATGGCGATGATCGAGAAAGCGGTCGCGGCTAAGCCGGACGATGGCTACATCGTCGATAGCCTGGGTTGGGCGCACTACCGGTTGGGCAATTTCACGGAGGCGGTACGGTATCTGGAACGGGCCGTCGAGCTGCGGCCAGAGGATCCAACACTCAACGATCATCTGGGCGATGCCTATTGGCGTGTCGGCCGCCAGCGTGAGGCCAGGTTCCAATGGGATCTGGCGGTGACGTTGAAGCCGGAGCCGGAAGATCTCGGAAAGATCAAGGCGAAGCTCGAGAAGGGGTTGCCGCCGTTGCCCGTGGTCAAGCCTGTCGTACGTCCGAAGCAGGCGGTGCGGGACAAGAAAGCGTCGCGGACCAGGGTCGAGACCAACCTGGCGCCGGCGCTGCCATAACGCCTTCAATCTCAGTGTAATGACATTTGCACGACTCCATTCGGTGCTGTCGGCTGGTGGGGATGGCGGTCCAGCCGATGAGCGCTCGACGGGTTGAGATGTCGATCATTCGCGAGATTGCCGCTGCAAAGATCAATCTTTCGCTCCAGATCAAGGGGCGGCGGCCGGATGGCTATCATGAGCTGCTCAGTCTCGTTGCGTTCGCCGATCGTGGCGATAGGCTGTGGCTTGATACGGGACAGCCGGCCGGAGTTGAGACCGTGGGGCCGCAGGCCGGTGCAATTTCCGGTGCCAACCTCGTGCAAACGGCCCTGGACATGGCCGCGGCGGCAGAACCACGGCTCAAGCTCGGCAAGGTGCGGCTGGAAAAGCACCTGCCGGTTGCTGGCGGGATCGGTGGCGGCTCAAGCGATGCAGGAGCGCTGCTGCGAGCATTGCGGCAGGCAAATCCGCAACTGGCGCTGTCGGTGGACTGGCATGCGATTGCGCTTCGGTTGGGTGCGGACGTGCCGGTGTGCCTGCTGGCGCGACCAATGTGGATGAGCGGTATCGGCGAGCAATTGGATACGGCCGAGATCCCGGCGTTGAATGCAGTGCTGGCAACACCGGACGCGCCTGTTCCTGCTGATAAGACCCGGCGCGTCTTCGCTGCGCTTGCCGTATCCAGGGGAGGGGAAGGGAGGGCGCGTGCCGGCGATGACCCGGAGCGGGATCGACGACCAGACGTAGGCACTTATGCGGCTCTGATCGCGCATATGCGGGAGGTGGGCAACGAGCTGCTGTCGCCAGCTACGTCGATTGTCCCGGCGATTGGGGAGGCCATGGCGGCGCTGGCCGCCAGCCCGGGTTGCGATGTTGCTCAGCTTTCCGGAGCTGGCCCGACATGCTTTGGTGTTTTTCCGGACAAGGCGTCGTCGGAGCAAGCAGCGCAGCAGCTGCAGCGTGAGAGGCCTGGGTGGTGGGTACGCGCGGTGATACTCGGTGGCGAAGCCGATCGGGTTGGTTCGGTTCCGTAGTCTTACGTGGCCGCAAGCCGACCGTCATTTATCCCCTGTTCATGTGAACATTTCTATTTCGGGTTGATGGGCTCGGGCCATGGCCTTCGTGGCGGGATCCAGTCGACAACCAACGATGACTCTTTTGTAGCGCATGCAGCAATTCACGGGACACAGTGCGCGCCGCCGGGAGGCGGTGACATCACGGAGCGGCGATGGCCGGCCCGGTTTGCTTTCATTGCCGGTGCTGTTGACGGCCGTGCTGGTGATGATCGCGCTGTGGCCGGCCCTGCGATATCAACTGCCACCGCTGGCCGACTATCCGAACCATCTGGCGCGCATGGCCATCATCGCAGCCGGTGGGACGGATACGGATCTTGCGCGCTACTACTTCATAGAGTGGAAGGTGATCCCAAACCTGGCCATGGACATTGTCGTACCGTGGCTGGCGAAGCTTGTGGGCATCTACACGGCCGGTCAGATATTCACCCTTCTGGGGTTTGGCGCGATCGTCAGTGGCATGTGGGCCCTGAGCCGTGCGCTGTTCCATCGGTGGTCGCTTGCGCCGGTGGCGAGCCTGCCGTTCCTCTACAATTATCCGCTGCTGGTCGGTACGAGCAATTACCTGCTGGGGCTGGGGTTGGCGTTGTGGGCGCTCGCGGCCTGGGTACATCTGCGTGATAGGCGCGCAATGCTGCGCATAGCCGTTGGCGCCGGTTTCGTGACGCTGTTGTTCTTCTGCCATCTGTTTGCGGTCGGCGTGTTCGGGCTGGGTGTGCTGGCATTCGAGTTGCGGCGCTGGGTTAAGATGCGGCAACGGCCGATGCTGCCGCGCGTGTTGGAGCTTGCAAGCTGCGGCATCGTGTTTCTGCCGGTTCCACTGCTGATGCTGGCAAGCCCGACGTCCGGGCTGGCGGGCAGCACCTATTGGGAGCTGAGCGGCAAGCTTGCAGGGCTGATGTATGCCGTCGTGGCCTATTCGATTCCGGTGGCCCTGGCGATCGTGGCAATGCTGGCGGGTTCGGCGGTCTGGGCCTGGCGCCGGCGGTATCTGCAGATCGACTCGCTCGGTCTCTATGTGCTCGTTATCGGTGCGGTGGTGTACGTGGCGATGCCACGGATGCTGTTCGATACGCACATGGCGGACCAAAGGCTGCCGCTCGCGCTGTTATTCGTGATGCTGGCGTGCGTGGATGTTAGATTGCCGAGGCGCCGGACCGTGCTTGCCGCATTGGCGCTCCTCGCCATTCCGGTTGTGGCGCGGGTCGTGGAGGTCGATCGCGCCTGGGCGGTCGGGAATGCGGAGCTGGAGGATGTACGACGCGCCTCGTTGCAAATCGAGCGGGGTGCGAGGGTGGTCATCGTTTCGGCAGACCCTGCGGCAGAATTCGACGTCGGGAATTTCGCGATGACGCATGCCGGGGCGTTGGCGACGCTGGAACGTTCAGCGCTGACGACACGGCTGTTCACGGTAGCGGGCAAGCAAGTGCTGCGGTTGCAGCCCGCCTTTCAGGAGCACGTGGATCAGTTGGATGGGGCGGCACCTCTGCTGCAGCGGTTTCTGGCGTATGCCAATAAATCGAATGCGCCTGGGGAATACATCTATTGGCAGCATTGGCCGAAGCGTTTCGACTATGTGCTGGCGCTGCATACGCGGCCTGAGGCGGCAAATCCCGATAAGGCGCGGCTGAAGCTCGTGCAGGAGGGGCGGCGGTTCCGGCTTTACCGGATCGTGAAGCGGTAGGGGCCCTTTCCGCGCACGACGCTGTTGCAGTATGCTCGGTGGGTGATGGTAACGTCGCGCGAGTAGCCGATACCATCGGCGCCCCAAGCCACTGCAATCGCCTCAGGAGAACCCTGCCCATGAGCAACCAGCTTTCCGTCGTGTTCGCGGAGGAGGATACGCTATTCCGGCTGATGGAAATGGCGTTGCTGCGCCGTTTGACGCCGCAGGGCGAGAAGACCCTCAACTATTTCTTCGGCAACGATTTTTCTGCGCCTCTCGAGGTGTTGACGACGATGGGCGACCGGCTGGGGCTGCCGCGGGATGTGAAGACGACGGTCTGCCAGAACGATGCCGAGCTCGACTTGGCGTTGCCGGGCGCGGATGCGCTGGTGCTGGAGCGTTCAGACATGACGGCGGAGCGGCTGGCGGTGATGGCGCCACGTATCAAGTTGATCCAGCAGTTCGGGCAGGACTATCGCCACATCGATATCGATGCCGCGAAGAAGCAGGGCATCAACGTCGCCAATCTGGTGCGGTTCTCGAGCCTTTCGTCAGCCGACAACATCACGGCGCTGGTGCTGGCGTGCGCACGCGATCTGCTTACGGCGCACAACGCGGTGAAGGCGCGTCGCGACCCAGCGAAGCCCGGCAGGTTTCCGACCGATCCACCCCGCAACAAGTTCAACTGGGCGGGTATCAAGGATATCCGCGTTGTGGCGGAACATACGATCGGATTTATCGGCATGGGCGAGAATTCAGGGCACGTGGCCAAGCGGCTGCGGGCGATGGGCATGCCGGTAATCTACTACAAGCGCAACCAGTTGTCGGCGGAGGAGGAGGCGCGGCTCGGCGGCATAACCTACGTGGCGCTGGACGAGCTGCTGGGGCGGTCCGATTTCGTCTCGATCCACGTGCCTTATGAGCCTGCGACAGAAAAGATGGTGGATGCAGCATTCATCGCGAAGATGAAGAAGCGGTCCTATCTGATCAATACCGCACGGGGCGGGATCGTGGATGAAAAGGCGCTGTACGACGCGCTGAAAAGCGGACATCTGGCAGGAGCCGCGCTTGACGTGTACCGCTACGAGCCGGTGCCGGACGATTGCCCGCTCTTGGATCTGGATAACGTAATCTGGACACCGCATACATCCGGCGGACGGCCCGAGTTCATGATCCGCGAGAGCGAGGATGTTCTGTCCAACCTCGCCCGGGTGTTGAAGGGCGAGCGCCCGAAGGCACAGCTCAGCCCGTAGCGTCGTCAACTCTGGATCGATGCTGCGGCGCTGCAGCCGCCGCGGGCTAGATCGTTTCCGCCTTAGGCGGAATCGATCTGTCCTTCTCGCTCACGTGCGGCACCGGCCTTCGGCCTGGCCCTCCGCGGGGGCGGTGCACCGGCGCCGGGCCGCAATTCGCGGCCTTCGCGTGCGTCCGATTAATCGTCCGCCGCGCGCTATCCCGCAGGTGGGTGCTGTCCGACCTCGCCTATGCGGCCTGGGCCTGCGGCGGTTGCTCCGGTGTCTGACCTGCCGGTGTGACCGGTGGTGCTGCGCCTGCGACGTCATCCGCTGTCGGCTGCTCGTGCGCCAGGCGTTCGGCGGCGGCGAGATGTCTGGCGGTTGCGGCGCGCGGCTGATAGGGGCGGAAGGTTGGCTTGGCCGTGGCTTCAGTCGATTTGCTCATGCGTGATCCTCATTTTGGCGTTGCCGCTCTGCAATGGGGAAAACGATTGGAATGTGGCGAAATTGGCAATGGCAGGACTCTGGGGAGTGCGGATGAGTGTTCCCGGCTCCTGGCTTTTATTTTGTTTTATTTCTGATGGTTGTTTTGGTTTGATTGCATTTCTAGTGAGCACTATGGTGGATGGGAGCATTTCAAACATTGTTACAGTGCAGATGTATCGCGCCGATCAAGCAGGCAACCGGCCTGGCGGTGAGGTGCGAGGAATGATGGCGAGTTGCACCTCGTCACCCAGGGCAATGTGCCCGCCCTGGAGCACCCGGCAGGTGACCCCACCGCGCCACTCCGCGGCCAGGGCTTTCAGCAGGCCGGCATGGACATCCTCCATGCGGCGGCACGGGTATGTTTGTGCGGTGATCTCCAGCAGCACAGCACCGATGCGGATAACGGCTCCCTTGACGCGGGGCAGGGTGATGCCCTCGACGAGAAGGTTGGCGCGCCGCTCGGTCCAAGGGAGGGCGGCTGGGTTGTCGGCACGAGGGAGACCGGCGATCGCCGTTTCCCAATCTTCACGTGCCAATATGGTGACGCCGCGACGGGGAAACTTCGTTCCTTTGTGGTCGCCTTCGAGGCCCGCGCCGGCCGTGACATAGATGTTTTCGACGCACTGCATCGGTGCGCGCCGCGCGGGGCGGTGCGCGATTCCGATCAGGCGGCCCGAGCGCTCAGGGCCCGAGTGCTCAGGGGCAATGTTGGACACGGGGTCATCCAGGGATGAGTGGGACGCCGATCAACTGGGTATGCCCCCACACCAGCATGACGGCGTAGGCTCCAACGCCGACGGAGATCGCGGCCAGATCGCCGCCGATGCCGCTGGTTCGGGTGCCTAGCGGCCCCATGGCAGCCCGCTTCTTGACCGAGATCAGGTCGAATACGCCGTAAGCGAGGAAGGAGCCGAACAGAAGGATGGATGCAAGGTCGCCGTTGACCAGGAGGTGCGCCAGCGCCCATGTCTTGACGGCCAGCAACATCGGATGTTTCAGCGCCGTGCGGATGCGCGAAGGAATGTAGGCGGCAGCCAGCATCACGAACGAGATCAGCATCAGCAGCATGGTGATGTGGCGCATCCAATGCGGCGGGTACCACAACACCGGGTTCTTGCCGGGCATCACCTGCAGCTTGGCATAGCCAATGACAATCAGAGCAATGCCAATAATCGACAACAGCGAGAAAACGCCCTTGTAGGCACCTTCGCCGAACCGGTCGCTCAGCCCTCGGCGTAATTCCGGTGCGGTGGGCACGAGATGGATGGCGAAAAACAAGGCAAGGCCCACGACGAGCAGCAGCATTTGGCCCTCTTTGCAGTTGCGACTAAATCCTAGCGGGAGTGACGGTAACCAATTAGCTCAATCCGTACGAGTGTATTTCCTACACTATCCGATGTTTGCCACAATTGTGTGGCCAGCTTCTTGAACCAGGGGTGGTAGACTTTCGAAATTGATCGACAGGTGAGGGGAAACGTGGCGGCTCCTCCGACCGAGGCGACGGATAACCGTCGTGCTCGCGGCGTAGCAGTGTCGGAAGGGCTGGGCTTCGTCAGGGCCGGCTCGACAGACCAATTGGGGGCCTGGTCAAATCATGATTACAGGTGGCTTGAGAGACCGTATTGCGACTGGCGCGGGCGATCCAGCATCCGCTCCTCGTGGTCAGGGGCCATCGGGGTCCGCAACGCCGCCCCATGCCGAAGATGCAGCAAGCGAGACGGCAGCGGCGACGGCGGTTCTGCTCGACAATCTCGCCAAGGCGCTGAGAGAAACGGCGGAAAAGGCGTCCCTGAATTCGCATCCGCAGGCCAAGGCCGGTTCACTCGCTGTGACCGAGCCGATCGAGGACGGGCCGCGGCTGCCGCAGATTCTACAGCCTCGTGCGTGGCAGCGGCGGGCGGCCTCAGCCTCGCGTTGGGCCAGGTGGCGGCCGCGATTGTCGGCCTTGTTCAGAATTCGGAGGCCGCTGACCCCAACTGCTCTGGCATCAATGGTCGGGGCGGCGACACTGGTGTTGCTGGCAGCTGTGAATGGTCTGGTGGGATTGAGTACGGTCCAAAGGCCAATGCCAGAGGCGGCTGCCGTGATGGGGAGCCAAGTGCCTTCGGTGCGTGCCAGCAGTGCGTCGAATATGGAAGGGCAGACCCTACTCGATGGTAGCGCTCAAGCCAGCGCAGGAAAACAAGCTCACCTGAAGGCCGCGTCTGTCGAGGGGAATTCGCTGGAAGCGCGGGCAGGCGTGAATGGCACTGAGGACCAAACGGGCAAAGCCGTTCTGGAGCGAAGTGCCAGGATGATCGTCTCCGGCGATATTCAGACTGCCCGTGCGGCGTTGGCGCGAGCAGCCTCGGACGGCCATCCCGGAGCACGGTTTGCTCTTGCCGAAACCTACGATCCCAACATGCTTGCGGCCTGGGGAAGACGAGAGCCGGTCGCCGACGTGGCCGTCGCGCGTGCGCTCTATGCGCAATCGCTCGAAGCCGGCGACGAGCGGGCGCGTCAGCGTATCGAGTCGCTCAAGGACGGGAACTAGCAGCGCTTGTGACAGCAGCCGCTGGGGCTTTGATCTCAGGCGGTGCTTTCGCGAACCAGCACCTTGAGCACCTGGCGCCAGAGCATCGACGCAAAGCTTTCCTTCTCGCCAACGAGACGCAATGTTCCCCTGCTTACGCGGGAGATCGGGGGGGCATCGAAGGCAACACGTATGACGTGCTTGCCAGACCTCGGACGGATTTCGCCGTCCGGAGCTTTGTCGCTTGGTACGGCGCCGCCATAAACAGATGCCAGGTACGCGATGTCGATCGAGTGGCTACCGGTCATTGCGCGATCGGTGACGTGCCCACTGATCGATGCCATCAGCGTGTCTTCCGGGACGAAGACGGCGGGAGCTCCGGCTCTGATTCTCCAGATCTGACCCTCGTCCAGATAGCCAGTCCCGACCGGACTGCCGATGGCTACAACGCGCGCGATTGGCGACGTGGCATCGAGCCATTCTCCCGGTTGAAGATCTGGATCGACGTCGCGAAGCAGGCCGTCAAAGGGGGCGCGGACGGTCAGTCTGCGAATTTCAGCCTCCAATGCAGAAATTCTCGACAAATTTCGCAGGAGCTCTCTCTCCAGCACAGTTCGTCTCGAGCGATCCGCCTCATCGCCGACGATGCGCTCCAATCGCAGGCGGGTGAGTTTCGTTTCGAGCTGAGCCTGGGCCAGTTGCCGGTTCAGATCGGGGGATGCGAGCTCCAAGAGCAACGTGCCTTTCTTGATGCTGGCGCCGTTGTGCAGATGGGCGGCTTTAACCTGCGCCGGGCGAGGGGCAAAAATGACGGTTTCGGATGGTGCAATCAATACTGCCTGCAGTGCGATCGTGCCGCTCCACGGTATGAAAAGCAGTAGTGCTACCAGGCCTGCGATGGAGATCGTAATCATTGTACGTCGTGTCTGAATGATCCTCGACCGCATTTTCCACCACTCCCTGATTTCGCGCATGGCGGGCAGCAAGATGAACCAGATGATCTCGACCAGAAAAAGCACAACTCCCAGAACCTTGAAGAACATGTGATAGACGGCCAACGCTATGCCCAAGAACAATGCCTGCCGATATAACCAGGCAGCAATGGCATAGAAGATCAGCGCCCTGCGTTGGCGGCCAGGAAATTTCTCAGGGGGGGGATCACCGAGGCCGAACAGCGCGTTGCGGAGCCACCATACGGCCATGCTTCGGCTGCGTGAATCGAGATTGGGGAAATTCCACGCGTCAGCAAGAATATGGTAGCCGTCGAAGCGCATCAGTGGATTCAGGTTCACGAGCAACCCGAGGGCCAAGCTGGTGGTGGCAGCAGCAAATGCAGCCGACCGCATCGGGCCATCGGGAAGGAATGCCCAAAGGAACAGCGACAGGCCAGCGATCGCTATTTCAACGATGATGCCCGCGGCGTCGATGGCCAGTTTGTGCCGGCGCTCCCTCACGCGCCATGCGTCTGTCACGTCCGTATAGAGAATGGGCATCAGCACCATGAAGGCGATGCCCATCGTGTTCACCCGGACGCCGAGCCTGGTGGCAGTGTAGGCATGTCCCAATTCATGCAGGGTCTTGATGGCGATCAAGCTCAGGCCATAGACGACCGCTCCTTCGAGCGAGACGAAGTCGAGAAACGTAACGGCAAACTGGTCCCATTGGCGGGAGGTGAAATACAGCCCGATGAGGGAAATCAGCATGATCGCTGCGGCAGTGCTGCGCGTATACAGAGGGGCTACCAACGGCAGGGTTTTTTCCAGGAACCTTTCTGGCCTGACGATTGGGATCTTGAAGAACAGGTAATTGTGAATGACGCGCCAGATCAGCGCGCGATGCGCGCCAAGCTCCTGGCGTGCATATGCGCGCGGGTCCGAGCCCGGTGGGTCGGTGGTCAGATTGGCGGAAACGATGAAGGTCGCAAGCTCCTGGATCTCGGCGATCGGGACCTCGCGCTCCAATGCCCTGGAGGCTTGGGCTGCGAAGTCGTCAATGCTTTCCCGGCGCCAGAGGGCAAGCAAGCTGTAGGCTTCATTGGAGATCTGGAAATAGCGATGCCGTACGGGGTCGTACAGCAGCCATGTCTGATGATGAGTGGAGCCGGGGCCTCTGAACAGCCGCACATCCTGTCTCAAATCAGGGAGACGCTGGGCCGTATCAGCGCTGGCGGGACTGGTCATCGTCACAAGCCGACATGCTGGCGGAAAGACGAGATCGGGCGGCGCAGCAGGTAGTAGAATAGTGGGACATAGCGACCCTGCAACTGGGCGGTGCCGCGGGCCCCTATCCTGATGCCATCGGCTCCCGTCTCGATGTCCGCGCGGAGGCGGTACACGAGCTGAAGTGTACTATTAGGCTCGGCCTGATATCCTTCGCTCGTCAGATGTGCGGGCACAGCCGACAACGGATTCGCATCCAGGAACAGCCGGACCTTGGCGCCCTTTTCCAGCACTATTGCGTCAGCGACCGGCAATTCGATGCGGGCCGCGACATGCGCGGGGTCGACGATTTGCATGAGGCGCTCGCCAGTTCTGACCGGCTTGCCAATCAATTGATCTTTGCCCGGATAGACGATGACGCCGTCGCGCTCGGCTGTTATCTGAGACTTGGCGAGCAAATCGGCCGCATAATCGCGTTCCACTTTCTTGAGGTCGTATTCGGCCTGGGCCTGACCGAGATCGTGTCGTGCCTGCTCGTTGGTGAAAGAAGCCTGGCTCGTCCTGTCCAGGCGCGCTTTCGCGAGCTGCAGCTCCTGCTCGGCGACTTGCTGGCGGTTGCGTGCTGTCGTCTCGTCGAATCTGATAATGACCTGTCCTGCCGTGACGCGGCGGTTCGGCTCGACATCTATCGATTCTATCACGCCATCTATCGGAGCGGTTACCCGCTGAGGGTTCCTGGCGACGATCTCCACGGGGGCGAGTGTGCTCATCGGCACAGGAATTATCGCCGCAACAAGTGCGGCAACCGCCAGGCCAATTCCAGTCTTGTTCCTGATGCGCTGCCCGGGTTGCAATGCTTTGGCGCCATAAAGCGCCTGCCACATGTTGGCGAAGACGTCGCTTTGGCGGGCAATCAACCTGATATCCTGCTCCGACCAGGGACGTTCGCGTGCCAGGAGCAGGCCGGCAAAGGTCGCGCCGGAAGTAAGTACCATGGGTTGCCAAACGAGATGACCGAAGGGGTAGCTTTTGGTTTCGGCAGACTCCGGATCCGTGTACGCCGGCAGATCGAAGACGACTGTCTCAGCCGTTCCGTGCGTGGCGAGTAGCTCGCGCAGCATGGCCTCGATCCAACGCACGAATGGCGTATCCTTTTCGACCAGTGCCATGCTGGATATGCAGGTGACCTCTGGTTTTGTCGGCGCCTTTATTCTGAGTACAAACACTTGTCGTGCGGAAACAAGCTTGCGCATCTCATCGGCGACGAGATGCAGAAGGTCGCGTTCATTCTTCGCGCTTCGCAGCTTGCCTTCGATGGCAAGCAGCTGGGCGGCTGCGATCGCCTGGGAGGCCTGGGTCTGTGTCGCTGGTCCCGCGGTCGCCCGCGGTTTTGCGGTCGTGCGTGGATGCTCAGACTTCGTATTGGCGGCGATTGGCGACTTGTCGTTCATCACTTTGCATGCTCGTTCGATGGCGGTGCAATTCTCGCAGAGCCGCTCATTCCGGGGCGCAAGAGGGGGGATGTATCGATCAGCTGGCCGGTTATCTTGAGTGTCCGGCTGACGGGATCTATGACGGCGCCGAGATCGAATAGCCGTGCCTTATGCGTGGTGCGCGTTTCATCGACGGCAAACTCGAATTGCATGCCTGGCTTCAGCCATACCGCCCAGACGGATGGAACGATGACCTCGACCTCCAATTGCCCGTCCTTGACAATTTTCAGGAGGGGGGAGTTGGGTTGCGGCATCTCGAATATGTCGACAAGGCGCTCCACGATGCGCCCGTCATAAGGAGCTGCAATGCTGCATTGGGAGATGCGGACGCGAAGCGAATCCGCGGTCGCGGTAGCCTGGGCAAGTTTTGCCTCCGCCAATGCCAGATCATTGGAGCCGGCCGCCCGGTGCCTCAGCAGTTGCCGGTTGGTCTCGACATAAATCTCCTGAGCCTTGACCTCGGCATCTGCGGCGCGAAGATCGGCCTCGTAGCGACGGCAGTCGAATTCCAGCAACAGATCGCCTGCACGGAACGATTGTCCCGGTTTCAGGGGTATTCGAGCCACTCTGGCAAGGAGCTCGCTGGAAACAGTTGCGGAGGCCTCCGCCCGAATTATTCCGCGCACGCCTTT
Source organism: uncultured Alphaproteobacteria bacterium (assembly GCA_963825625.1). Lineage (GTDB taxonomy): Bacteria > Pseudomonadota > Alphaproteobacteria > Rhizobiales > Hyphomicrobiaceae > CAMDPA01. The sequence goes on from CAWGUF010000011.1 coordinate 320,113, forward strand.
CTTGTCGTATTCGTCAGCACAGAGCGCAGCCGTGGTTACAAGGTAGCAGCCTAATGCAACGAAGCTGATTGGAAGGCGGGTCATTGCGCACCGATCGATGGCTCGAGCCTAGTGTGGTGATCGCGACGTTCGTATCCTGTTGCCACTGGCTTCCGAAAGAACTTCGCGATCGGAACCCTACTAGAATCATATTGATTCTATTGTTCTGGTTGTGACGTTTGCTTCCCTGTGCGGCCAGGTTCCGAGCAAGTGCCAGAACGATATGGAACAGTGGTGTTCCGACTCTAATGCTTGGTAACCAATCGTTAGCCTGGAATCCCAACCCAACCCTTTGCTTGTGTTCTGGGTTCACGAACGCTTGCCGACCTTCGCCTGGAATCAAGCGTTGGATTCAGAACACTGGCGAGTCCATGCTTCCATCGTAACTCTCTTCTGATGTTCGGTATCGAGACCAGCCGCACACGGGTTCCGCACGATGGATGCGCTACACTAACGCGATGACGGGAGACTCCCGGTCGTGAGGGTGCTCTTGATCTCTGCAACAGTCATGGTCTTCGTCTCCAGGCGATCGCCAGGAGCCAGGCCCATGGATGCTTGCAGGGAGGCGGCTGCGCTTTGCAGCTCCGCAAAGGCCATATCCCGCTTTACGGCCGCCACGAGGGCATTCATTTCCTCCCTTATCGCAGTCTGCTCACTGACTTTTCCGGCTGCGAGAGCACGGCGGATCTGGGCGAGGATGCGGTACTGGACGTCATAATAATGGTTGGAGGTGCTGTACTCGCGGCGTGCGTGGTAAAGGCGGGCGCGGCTGACATGCACCTGGGTCATGATAGCCATCGTCACGGCGAGTGCCCGGGTGTCGAGCAGGTGATCCTTCGCGTCCACCTCGGCCCGGCGATCGGGATATGAGAACACGTTGATCAGGTTCCAGCTCGCTTGGGCGCCCCATGCAACCCAGTGGTTGTTGAACAGGAACCGATTGCTGTTCCAGGTCGGCGATGCATCGAAAGAGATGCCCGGCAGCATCTGCAGAATTGCGGCTTCGGCTTCTTTTGCATTTATGCGCTGCTGATAGGCCACCTCGCGCAGCTCGGAACGGTTCTCGAGTGCTACAGCGATCATCTGTTCCGGTGACATCTTTGCTCTGCGAGGGGGCACGTAGCGGCCGGGGACGGCCACGGCATAGTTCCTGCCGGGATGAATGTTGGCCAAGGCGGCCAATTGAGCCTTGGCGCTGCTCAGGTCTCCACTCAGCTTGCGGATCTCCCGCTGGATCTCGACGAGTTCGCGCTCGTAGGTCAGAGCTGTGAGAGGGGAGGAGTCGCCCTTTGCAATGAGAGCCTTCGTGTCGGCCAGGGCGCGGACGACGCGAGATTCCAGTCTCTGCATTCGTCGCATCAGGCGGGTTGCAGCTACGGCACGCCAATATGCCGTTCGGACATTTTCGAGTAGACGCGTGATTATGCGGCGTTTGGTCTCCTCCGCGATCAGGACCTTGTCAGCGGATTGTTTGGCGCGAATCCAGGACAATCCAAAGTCCAGCAGATGCCAGGTGAACTTGATGTCCGACGTTCGGACGTCTCGCTCCGAGGATGTCGATGAGGTCAAGGACTTCAGCGCCGACAGATGTGGGGCCAACCAGCCGGACGCTGGATCCACCTGAATAATTATTGCGATCGGCATAACCGCTGCCGGCCACGATGCCGGGAAGCTTGGAATAGTGGGCGACGCGAAGTTGCCGCTCAGCCAGCAGGATCTGCATGACCTCGACCTCCTTGTCGAGGTTGTACTTGATGGCGCGCGCCATTGCCTCGTGCAAGGTCAGAGGGCCCGAGAGCGGCTCCTGGTGGGCTGTCACGCGCGCGCGTTTATCGGTCGCGTAGTCAGCCAGAGTGCCGACCGACAACGGTTCAGGTGTGACAGCACATCCCGCCAGCATTGCCGCCAGCGCAGACATGCCAATCGCCGATCGGCGCATTGCAGCCTCATTCCTGTTGATAGGCAACGCGACCGACTTGATACGCCTGTCAGTGCACAGCGAATCACGTGCCCTTATAACTTATTTTGGGATGGCACGGTGCTTGCTCCTGGTTTCCAAATCGTAAATGCGGAACGCTCAGGTGTGCGATGTTGATACGGTGCAACAGTTTTCTAGCCTTGATGTTGTTCACGGCCGCTGCAGGCATGGTCGGTCAGGTCGTGGATACGCAAGCAGGCTTCACGCATTATCCAGCCTTCGGCGATCGTATCGTTGCTTCCGGTGCGCCCCGCGTGGAAGCTGCGCGCGACAAGGGCTTGATTGTCGAGTTGACCGTACGGTGCGGCCGCCAGGTCGGCATCATCACGTTCTCAAAGGTCGAAAAGCTTTTCTGCACTCCGGCCAGAGGGTGCATGGCAGGGTTCGACAGGGCCCTGCAACTCGTCTGTGAGCCTCATGAACCATGACAAAGTAACATAATACGCCTGCTGCCAATATAATTGTTTTGTCGAAGCCAGTGTAATGAGAACATCTGCGCGTAGAATGGGAGTCGAAACGGGAACACGTTTCGGCGGTTCAAATTGTAATTGAGCGATTCTTTGTTTTTGTCAGTATTTCAATCAAAAATTGAGATCGTCCGACTTCAGAAATTAACGTCTGCCGCGCCATGATGCACCACGAGTAGTAGGCTTGTGGACAGTATCGAATAGAATCATGCGCGATGATCTCAAACTTGTCAGCCAGCACCGCGAGACGGCGGAGGCGGCAATTCGGCGTGGCATGTTGGCCAGCGCCTCACCTGTTGCGACAGCAGCTCATCTGCCAGCACGAGGCTTTCGGATCAGAAGGTCGACGTGGGAGTTAATCCGTTCATTCGCCAGAAGGCCGGGTGGTGCGCTGGGGCATCTGGGGCGCCGGCTCATCTACAAGTCGAAGCGGCGCATCAGACGTATGCGGGCCGCGCTTCAGCGGGGTGCAGTCGAGAAAGCGAGTTCAACAATTGGTGCTTCGCATGAAGGTGGTCGTCCACGCTCTTCGAGGCTGGGACTGCTTGCGCTCGAGCCTCGCATCGTGTTTGACGCCGCCGCACTCGCCACAGCGGATGAGACGGCTGACCAGGTTGCGCAGCAGCAGGCCGAATTTGTTGTGGATGCACCAGACGTGATGGATTCCCCGGATGCGGGGAGTGAACGGAGTGCGTTCGATATCTCAGTCCCCGGAGTGGCAAGTGAAGACCGCCGGGAGATTGCCTTTGTCGACGGGTCCGTGACGGATGCCAGCCAGATTGTTGCTGCCCTCGATCCTGCGGTCGAAGTCGTGATGATCGATTCGAGCCGCGATGGTGTCGAGCAGATCGCTGCCGCCCTTGCTGGCCGGTCGGACCTTGATGCGATTCATATCGTCAGTCATGGTGCGGAAGGCAGACTGACCCTGGGCAGTGCCGTGCTGGACGCTGTCTCGATGCAAGGCGAGCACCTCGATGAGTTGACCGCCATAGGACAGGCGCTTTCAGCCGAAGGCGACATCCTCATTTACGGATGCGATTTCACTGCGGGGGATGCCGGTCTGGAGGCTGCAATCATCCTCGGCGGCATCACGGGGGCCGATATCGCGGCGTCACAGGACGTTACGGGGCATGCGGAGCTGGGCGGGGATTGGGACCTGGAGACCAGCTTGGGTGCGATCGAGGGCAAGTCGATAGCGGCCACCCTATGGATGGGGTCTCTGGCTGCCCCAACCATCGATCTCGACACGAGCGACAGCGGTACGACGTCGACGGTGGCGAGTGATGATTTTTCGTCGGGTACCCTTTCCGGGGGGACTGGTTGGGCGGCTGCGTGGCAGGAGGTCGTCGCTCCAGGTGATATCAACATCGTCGGAAGCGCTCTGGAGCTGCGGGATCCCGATCAGCTTGCCGAGGTCAGGCGCGCAGTTGATTTGTCAGGATACGTTAATCCAACAATCTCGTTCGACTATGTGGCGAATAACCTCGACAACACGGGTACGCCTGACACTTTCGTGATCGAATACTCCACGAATGGCGGTGCGTCGTGGACGACGATCGTCGATTCCGATGCAGACGGCGACAACAACAATGGAGGTACGGTTACGAATTTCAGCCTGGGTTCTGTCGGTTCGGCCAACACGATCATTCGCGCTCGTTTTGATGGTGGATCCGGCTCCAATTCAGAGGATTTCAGAATCGATAGCGTCGTGATTTGGGGCACGACACCTACGCCGACCGGCTATGCCACGACGTATTCGACCAACGCTTCCGCTGTTGCCATCGCAAGCTCGAACGTGGGCATCACGGACGCAGATAGTTCAACCTTGACCTCTGCTACCATCACTCTGACAAATCAACAGTCTGGTGATGTGCTCAGTGTGATTGGTGGAACTCTGCCAGGTGGGATAGCAGCGTCCGCTTACAATGCCTCGACCGGCGTTATTACATTATCTGGACCGGCTTCTCTTGCCGACTATCAGTCCGCGATAGAGAAGATAGGCTACTCATCCACTTCCAGCATATCAGGGGTGCGCGATATCCAGGTTGTTGTCAGCGATGGATCCTCGAACTCGTCGGCAGCCGTGTCCAAGATTACCGTGTCACTCGACACTGACGCTGATGGGGTCATCAACGAGTCCGACATCGACGACGACAACGACGGTATTCTCGATGTAAACGAGATGGTGCAGGTGACTTCTACGCCTGTGACATCGACGTTAGCATACGATGCGGCGGCGTCCTCCGCAGCGTCGGCAGTAAACGGACAGCCGGTCATCATTCTGACGGATGGCACAGTCACCGTCACGATCTCCAATAATCTGGGCGCGACGATCTCAGGAAACTCGGTCAGCACAGACAATAGCTCAGTGGCAAGTGAATCGGTACGGGTGACGGCGACGTCATCCTCTGGCACCGTTCTTGTTCAAGGTGTTCAGTTTACCAATTTAAGTAATTTCGATCCGACTCAATACGTTGACGCCCTCGCGATCGATCAGGCTGGAACGTGGAGCGGGCTAGGAAATGCCAACGGGGTTGATGCGCTGGTTTCCTACACTCTCGACGCGGCCGGTGAAGCTGCAGCCTCAGCGGCTACCAACGAGACGGTCTCTTTCGCAAATCTCATCTCGGCTGGTGCAGTCAGTCCTGTTCTGCTCAATCCAGCGAGCGCGACGGAGAACAATTATTTCGGCACCTTTACTTTCAATACGGCGGTCAGCAGTTTCCTCGTTTTTGGCACAGACGTCGTGCTGCCGATGGACCAGGTTACGTCTTTCGTCTTCAATACGCTCCCAGTTACTTATTCAATCCAATCCATGCAAGATGTCGATACGGATGGAGATGGTATAGTCAACCGGCTTGACATCGACAGCGACAACGACGGTATCACGGATAACGTCGAGGCTCAGACCACTGCTGGCTACGTCGCCCCAACTGGGACAGATTCCGATGGCGATGGCCTCGACAATGCCTATGATTCAACTGCCACGACTGGTTCGGCCGGTTCTCTAGGTCTGACGCCCGTCAATACCGACGGGGCGGATACAGCCGACTATCTGGACGCTGATTCCGATAATGACGGAAAGGCCGATATTACAGAGCGTGGCGACGGCCAGCCTACGACGATTACGTCCACTACTGACACTGACAGGGACGGCCTGCTGGATATATTCGAAGGGGGCTCGCCAAATGACGGATTTGACGTCAACGATTCGAATAGAACGGCAACCACGGTCGGCCTGCTCGGCGACAGAGATCTTGCGACTGATGGCTCGAATGCCATCGCGCTGACACGCGACCTTCTATTCCGCGATTTGAACAGTCCGCCGGATGCGAACGCGGATACTGCCACTGTTGATGAAGATAGCACGCTCAATGTCTCTACTGGGAGCGGTCTTCTGTCGAATGACACGGACAATAATGGTGACGCACTGACGATCACCGGGTTCTCGGTGGCGGGTCATGCGGGGCCGTTCACGGTGGGTACGGCTTACACGATCACCGGCGTCGGCGTCATCACCATCAACGCCAATGGCTCGTACTCGTTTGCGCCGGTCGCGAACTACGCGGGCGCGGTGCCGGCGATCACGTACACGGTATCCGACGGCCAGGGCGGCACCGACACGTCGACTCTGCAGCTGTCGATCACGTCCATCAACGACGCGCCGACGGACGGCGACGAGACCAACAGCGTCGATGAAGACGCTACGCTGACCGTGGCTGACGGCGCAGCGGGCGATCTGCTCAACAACGCCAGCGACACTGATGGCGGTACGCTGACGATCACCGGGTTCTCGGTGGCGGGTCATGCGGGGCCGTTCACGGTGGGTACGGCTTACACGATCACCGGCGTCGGCTCGGTCACCATCAACGCCAATGGCTCGTACAGCTTCGCGCCGCTGGCGAACTACGCGGGTGCGGTGCCGGCGATCACGTACACGGTATCCGACGGCCAGGGCGGTACCGATACGTCGACGCTGCAACTCAGCATCACGTCGATCAACGACGCGCCAACGGATGGCGACGAGACCAACAGCGTCGACGAGGACGGCACGCTTGTGGTTGCCGACGGCGCGGCCGGCGATCTGCTCAACAACGCGTCTGACCTCGACGGCGGTACGCTGACGATTACCGCGTTCTCGGTGGCGGGTCATGCGGGGCCGTTCACGGTCGGTACGGCGTATACGATCACCGGCGTCGGCTCGGTCACCATCAACGCCAATGGCTCGTACTCGTTTGCGCCGGTCGCGAACTACGCGGGCGCGGTGCCGGCGATCACGTACACGGTGTCGGACGGCCAGGGTGGCACGGATACGTCGACGCTGCAGCTCAGCATCACGTCGATCAACGACGCGCCAACGGATGGCGACGAGACGAACAGCGTCGATGAGGACGTTACGCTGACCGTTGCCGATGGCGCAGCGGGCGATCTGCTCAACAACGCGTCGGACCTCGACGGCGGCACGCTGACGATCACCGGGTTCAGCGTTGCCGGCCATGCGGGGCCGTTCACGGTCGGTACGGCGTATACTATCACCGGCGTCGGCTCGGTCACCATCAACGCCAATGGCTCGTACAGCTTCGCGCCGCTGGCGAACTACGCGGGCGCGGTGCCGGCGATCACGTACACGGTATCCGACGGCCAGGGCGGCACCGATACGTCGACGCTGCAGCTGTCGATCACGTCGATCAACGACGCGCCAACGGATGGCGACGAGACCAACAGCGTCGACGAGGACGCTACGCTGACCGTTGCCGATGGCGCAGCGGGCGATCTGCTCAACAACGCGTCGGACCTCGACGGCGGCACGCTGACGATCACCGGGTTCAGCGTTGCCGGCCATGCGGGGCCGTTCACGGTCGGTACGGCGTATACGATCACCGGCGTCGGCTCGGTCACCATCAACGCCAATGGCTCGTACAGCTTCGCGCCGCTGGCGAACTACGCGGGCGCGGTGCCGGCGATCACGTACACGGTGTCGGACGGCCAGGGCGGCACGGATACGTCGACGCTGCAACTCAGCATCACGTCGATCAACGACGCGCCGACGGATGGCGACGAGACCAACAGCGTCGACGAGGACGGCACGCTTGTGGTTGCCGACGGGGCGGCGGGCGATCTGCTCAACAACGCCAGCGACACTGATGGCGGTACGCTGACGATCACCGCGTTCAGCGTTGCCGGCCATGCGGGGCCGTTCACGGTCGGTACGGCTTACACCATCACTGGCGTCGGCAGCATCACCATCAACGCCAATGGCTCGTACAGCTTCGCGCCGGTTGCGAACTACGCGGGCGCGGTGCCGGCGATCACGTACACGGTGTCGGACGGCCAGGGCGGTACCGATACGTCGACGCTGCAACTCAGCATCACGTCGATCAACGACGCGCCGACGGATGGCGACGAGACGAACAGCGTCGACGAGGATGCTACGCTGACCGTGGCTGACGGCGCGGCGGGCGATCTGCTCAACAACGCCAGCGACACTGATGGCGGTACGCTGACGATCACCGCGTTCTCGGTGGCGGGTCATGCCGGTCCGTTCACGGTGGGTGCGGCTTACACCATCACTGGCGTCGGCGTCATCACCATCAACGCCAATGGCTCGTACTCGTTTGCGCCGCTGGCGAACTACGCGGGCGCGGTGCCGGCGATCACGTACACGGTATCCGACGGCCAGGGCGGCACCGACACGTCGATGCTGCAGCTCAGCATCACGTCCATCAACGACGCGCCGACGGATGGCGACGAGACCAACAGCGTCGATGAGGACGCTACGCTGACCGTTGCGGATGGCGCGGCGGGCGATCTCTTGAACAACGCGTCTGACCTCGACGGCGGTACGCTGACGATTACCGCGTTCTCGGTGGCGGGTCATGCGGGGCCGTTTACGGTCGGTACGGCGTATACGATCACCGGCGTCGGCTCGGTCACCATCAACGCCAATGGCTCGTACTCGTTTACTCCGGTCGCGAACTACGCGGGCGCAGTGCCGGCGATCACGTACACGGTATCCGACGGCCAGGGCGGCACCGATACGTCGACGCTGCAGCTGTCGATCACGTCGATCAACGACGCGCCAACGGATGGCGACGAGACCAACAGCGTCGACGAGGACGCTACGCTGACCGTTGCCGATGGCGCAGCGGGCGATCTGCTCAACAACGCGTCGGACCTCGACGGCGGTACGCTGACGATCACCGCGTTCTCGGTGGCGGGTCATGCCGGTCCGTTCACGGTGGGTGCGGCGTATACCATCACTGGCGTCGGCTCGGTCACCATCAACGCGAATGGCTCGTACAGCTTTGCGCCGGTTGCGAACTACGCGGGCGCGGTGCCGGCGATCACGTACACGGTGTCGGACGGCCAGGGCGGCACGGATACGTCGACGCTGCAGCTGTCGATCACGTCGATCAACGACGCGCCGACGGATGGCGACGAGACCAACAGCGTCGACGAGGACGCTACGCTGACTGTGGCTGACGGCGCGGCGGGCGATCTCTTGAACAACGCGTCGGACCTCGACGGCGGTACGCTGACGATCACCGGGTTCAGCGTTGCCGGCCATGCGGGGCCGTTCACGGTCGGTACGGCGTATACCATCGCCGGCGTCGGCAGCATCACCATCAACGCCAATGGCTCGTACAGCTTCGCGCCGCTGGCGAACTACGCGGGCGCGGTGCCGGCGATCACGTACACGGTGTCGGACGGCCAGGGCGGCACCGACACGTCGACGCTGCAACTCAGCATCACGTCGATCAACGATGCGCCGACCGATGGCGACGAGACCAACAGCGTCGACGAGGACGCTACGCTGACCGTTGCCGATGGCGCAGCGGGCGATCTGCTCAACAACGCCAGCGACACTGATGGCGGTACGCTGACGATCACCGGGTTCTCGGTGGCGGGTCATGCGGGGCCGTTCACGGTGGGTACGGCTTACACGATCACCGGCGTCGGCGTCATCACCATCAACGCCAATGGCTCGTACTCGTTTGCGCCGGTCGCGAACTACGCGGGCGCGGTGCCGGCGATCACGTACACGGTATCCGACGGCCAGGGCGGCACCGACACCTCGACTCTGCAGCTGTCGATCACGTCCATCAACGACGCGCCGACGGACGGCGACGAGACCAACAGCGTCGATGAAGACGCTACGCTGACCGTGGCTGACGGCGCAGCGGGCGATCTGCTCAACAACGCCAGCGACACTGATGGCGGTACGCTGACGATCACCGGGTTCTCGGTGGCGGGTCATGCGGGGCCGTTCACGGTCGGTACGGCGTATACCATAACTGGCGTCGGCAGCATCACCATCAACGCCAACGGCTCGTACTCGTTTGCGCCGGTCGCGAACTACGCGGGCGCGGTGCCGGCGATCACGTACACGGTGTCGGACGGCCAGGGCGGCACGGATACGTCGACGCTGCAACTCAGCATCACGTCGATCAACGACGCGCCGACGGATGGCGACGAGACCAACAGCGTCGACGAGGACGGCACGCTGTGGTTGCCGACGGGGCGGCGGGCGATCTGCTCAACAACGCCAGCGACACTGATGGCGGTACGCTGACGATCACCGGGTTCTCGGTGGCGGGTCATGCGGGGCCGTTTGCGGTCGGTACGGCGTATACCATTACCGGCGTCGGCAGCATCACCATCAACGCCAACGGCTCGTACTCGTTTGCGCCGGTCGCGAACTACGCGGGCGCGGTGCCGGCGATCACGTACACGGTGTCGGACGGCCAGGGCGGCACCGATACGTCGACGCTGCAACTCAGCATCACGTCGATCAACGACGCGCCGACGGATGGCGACGAGACCAACAGCGTCGACGAGGACGGCACGCTTGTGGTTGCCGACGGGGCGGCGGGCGATCTGCTCAACAACGCCAGCGACACTGATGGCGGTACGCTGACGATCACCGGGTTCTCGGTGGCGGGTCATGCGGGGCCGTTTGCGGTCGGTACGGCGTATACCATTACCGGCGTCGGCAGCATCACCATCAACGCCAACGGCTCGTACTCGTTTGCGCCGGTCGCGAACTACGCGGGCGCGGTGCCGGCGATCACGTACACGGTGTCGGACGGCCAGGGCGGCACCGATACGTCGACGCTGCAACTCAGCATCACGTCGATCAACGACGCGCCGACGGATGGCGACGAGACCAACAGCGTCGACGAGGACGGCACGCTTGTGGTTGCCGACGGGGCGGCGGGCGATCTGCTCAACAACGCCAGCGACACTGATGGCGGTACGCTGACGATCACCGGGTTCTCGGTGGCGGGTCATGCGGGGCCGTTTGCGGTTGGTACGGCTTATACGATCACTGGCGTCGGCTCGGTCACCATCAACGCCAATGGCTCGTACAGCTTTACTCCGGTCGCGAACTACGCGGGCGCAGTGCCGGCGATCACGTATACGGTGTCGGACGGCCAGGGCGGTACCGATACGTCGACGCTGCAACTCAGCATCACGTCCATCAACGACGCGCCAACGGATGGCGACGAGACCAACAGCGTCGACGAGGACGCTACGCTGACTGTGGCTGACGGCGCGGCGGGCGATCTCTTGAACAACGCGTCGGACCTCGACGGCGGTACGCTGACGATCACCGGGTTCAGCGTTGCCGGCCATGCGGGGCCGTTCACGGTCGGTACGGCGTATACCATCGCCGGCGTCGGCAGCATCACGATCAACGCGAACGGCAGCTACAGCTTCACGCCGGTCGCGAACTACGCGGGCGCGGTGCCGGCGATCACGTACACGGTGTCGGACGGCCAGGGCGGCACCGACACGTCGACGCTGCAACTCAGCATCACGTCGATCAACGATGCGCCGACCGATGGCGACGAGACCAACAGCGTCGACGAGGACGCTACGCTGACCGTTGCCGATGGCGCAGCGGGCGATCTGCTCAACAACGCCAGCGACACTGATGGCGGTACGCTGACGATCACCGGGTTCTCGGTGGCGGGTCATGCGGGGCCGTTCACGGTGGGTACGGCTTACACGATCACCGGCGTCGGCTCGGTCACGATCAACGCCAATGGCTCGTACACGTTTTCGCCGGTCGCGAACTACGCGGGCGCGGTGCCGGCGATCACGTACACGGTATCCGACGGCCAGGGCGGCACGAATACGTCGACGCTGCAGCTCAGCATCACGTCCATCAACGACGCGCCGACGGACGGCGACGAGACCAACAGCGTCGATGAAGACGCTACGCTGACCGTGGCGGATGGCGCGGCGGGCGATCTGCTCAACAACGCGTCTGACCTCGACGGCGGTACGCTGACGATCACCGGGTTCTCGGTGGCGGGGCATGCCGGGCCGTTCGCGGTCGGCACGGCGTATACGATCGCCGGCGTCGGCAGCATCACGATCAACGCGAACGGCAGCTACAGCTTCACGCCGGTCGCGAACTACGCGGGCGCGGTGCCGGCGATCACGTACACGGTATCCGACGGCCAGGGCGGCACCGACACCTCGACTCTGCAGCTGTCGATCACGTCCATCAACGACGCGCCGACGGACGGCGACGAGACCAACAGCGTCGATGAAGACGCTACGCTGACCGTGGCTGACGGCGCAGCGGGCGATCTGCTCAACAACGCCAGCGACACTGATGGCGGTACGCTGACGATCACCGGGTTCTCGGTGGCGGGTCATGCGGGGCCGTTCACGGTCGGTACGGCGTATACCATAACTGGCGTCGGCAGCATCACCATCAACGCCAACGGCTCGTACTCGTTTGCGCCGGTCGCGAACTACGCGGGCGCGGTGCCGGCGATCACGTACACGGTGTCGGACGGCCAGGGCGGCACGGATACGTCGACGCTGCAACTCAGCATCACGTCGATCAACGACGCGCCGACGGATGGCGACGAGACCAACAGCGTCGACGAGGACGGCACGCTTGTGGTTGCCGACGGGGCGGCGGGCGATCTGCTCAACAACGCCAGCGACACTGATGGCGGTACGCTGACGATCACCGGGTTCTCGGTGGCGGGGCATGCGGGGCCGTTCACGGTGGGTACGGCTTACACGATCACCGGCGTCGGCTCGGTCACCATCAACGCCAATGGCTCGTACAGCTTCGCGCCGCTGGCGAACTACGCGGGTGCGGTGCCGGCGATCACGTACACGGTATCCGACGGCCAGGGCGGTACCGATACGTCGACGCTGCAACTCAGCATCACGTCGATCAACGACGCGCCAACGGATGGCGACGAGACCAACAGCGTCGACGAGGACGGCACGCTTGTGGTTGCCGACGGCGCGGCCGGCGATCTGCTCAACAACGCGTCTGACCTCGACGGCGGTACGCTGACGATCACCGCGTTCTCGGTGGCGGGTCATGCGGGGCCGTTTACGGTCGGTACGGCGTATACGATCACCGGCGTCGGCTCGGTCACCATCAACGCCAATGGCTCGTACTCGTTTGCGCCGGTCGCGAACTACGCGGGCGCAGTGCCGGCGATCACGTACACGGTATCCGACGGCCAGGGCGGCACCGATACGTCGACGCTGCAGCTGTCGATCACGTCGATCAACGACGCGCCAACGGATGGCGACGAGACCAACAGCGTCGACGAGGACGCTACGCTGACCGTTGCCGATGGCGCAGCGGGCGATCTGCTCAACAACGCCAGCGACATCGATGGCGGTACGCTGACGATCACCGGGTTCAGCGTTGCCGGTCATGCCGGTCCGTTTGCGGTTGGTACGGCGTATACCATCACCGGCGTCGGCAGCATCACGATCAACGCGAATGGCTCGTACAGCTTCACGCCGGTCGCGAATTACGCGGGCGCGGTGCCGGCGATCACGTATACGGTGTCGGACGGCCAAGGCGGCACCGATACGTCGACGCTGCAGCTCAGCATCACGTCCATCAACGACGCGCCGACCGACGGCGACGAGACCAACAGCGTCGACGAGGATGCTACGCTGACCGTGGCTGACGGCGCGGCGGGCGATCTCTTGAACAACGCCAGCGACATCGATGGCGGTACGCTGACGATCACCGCGTTCAGCGTTGCCGGCCATGCGGGGCCGTTCACGGTCGGTACGGCTTACACCATCACTGGCGTCGGCAGCATCACCATCAACGCCAATGGCTCGTACAGCTTCGCGCCGGTTGCGAACTACGCGGGTGCGGTGCCGGCGATCACGTACACGGTGTCGGACGGCCAGGGCGGCACCGATACGTCGACGCTGCAGCTCAGCATCACGTCCATCAACGACGCGCCGACCGATGGCGATGAGACCAACAGCGTCGACGAGGACGCAACGCTGACTGTGGCTGACGGCGCAGCGGGCGATCTCTTGAACAACGCCAGCGACATCGATGGCGGTACGCTGACGATCACCGCGTTCTCGGTGGCGGGTCAGGCGGGGCCGTTCACGGTCGGTACGGCTTACACCATCACTGGCGTCGGCAGCATCACCATCAACGCCAATGGCTCGTACAGCTTCGCGCCGCTGGCGAACTACGCGGGTGCGGTGCCGGCGATCACGTACACGGTATCCGACGGCCAGGGCGGCACAGATACGTCGACGCTGCAGCTGTCGATCACGTCCATCAACGACGCACCGACGGATGGCGACGAGACCAACAGCGTCGATGAGGACGCTACGCTGACCGTTGCCGATGGCGCAGCGGGCGATCTCTTGAACAACGCGTCGGACCTCGACGGCGGTACGCTGACGATCACCGGGTTCAGCGTTGCCGGCCATGCGGGGCCGTTCACGGTCGGTACGGCGTATACGATCACCGGCGTCGGCTCGGTCACCATCAACGCCAATGGCTCGTACTCGTTTGCGCCGCTGGCGAACTACGCGGGTGCGGTGCCGGCGATCACGTACACGGTGTCGGACGGCCAGGGTGGCACCGACACGTCGACGCTGCAGCTCAGCATCACGTCCATCAACGACGCGCCGACGGATGGCGACGAGACCAACAGCGTCGACGAGGACGGCACGCTTGTGGTTGCCGACGGGGCGGCGGGCGATCTCTTGAACAACGCGTCGGACCTCGACGGCGGTACGCTGACGATCACCGGGTTCAGCGTTGCCGGCCATGCGGGGCCGTTCACGGTCGGTACGGCGTATACGATCACCGGCGTCGGCGCGGTCACGATCAACGCGAATGGCTCGTACAGCTTCGCGCCGCTGGCGAACTACGCCGGTGCGGTGCCGGCGATCACGTACACGGTGTCGGACGGCCAGGGCGGCACGGATACGTCGACGCTGCAACTCAGCATCACGTCCATCAACGACGCGCCGACGGACGGCGACGAGACGAACAGCGTCGATGAAGACGCAACGCTGACCGTTGCCGATGGCGCGGCGGGCGATCTCTTGAACAACGCCGCCGACATCGACGGCGGTACGCTGACGATCACCGGGTTCAGCGTTGCCGGCCATGCGGGGCCGTTTGCGGTGGGTACGGCGTATACGATTACCGGCGTCGGCTCGGTCACGATCAACGCCAATGGCTCGTACAGCTTCGCGCCGCTGGCGAACTACGCGGGTGCGGTGCCGGCGATCACGTACACGGTATCCGACGGCCAGGGCGGCACCGATACGTCGACGTTGCAGCTGTCGATCACGTCGATCAACGACGCGCCAACGGATGGCGACGAGACCAACAGCGTCGACGAGGACGGCACGCTGACTGTGGCTGACGGGGCGGCGGGCGATCTCTTGAACAACGCGTCGGACCTCGACGGCGGTACGCTGACGATCACCGCGTTCTCGGTGGCGGGCCAGGCCGGTCCGTTCACGGTTGGTACGGCGTATACGATCACCGGCGTCGGCTCGGTCACCATCAACGCGAATGGCTCGTACAGCTTCGCGCCGCTGGCGAACTACGCGGGCGCAGTGCCGGCGATCACGTACACGGTGTCGGACGGCCAGGGCGGCACGGATACGTCGACGCTGCAGCTCGCATCACGTCCATTAACGACGCGCCAACGGCGAGCAATGCTTCATACAGCATTCCGCAAGACGAATCGGTACGCGGTAGCATTCCTGCTCAGGATGTTGACGGCGACGCGTTGACTTTCAGAGGGCCAATGCAAGGTCCCTCAAGCGGGCAGGTTACTCTCAATGCAGACGGGACGTTCCAGTACATCCCCCATTTCGGATTCGTCGGAACGGACACTTTCGTGGTCACGGTCGACGATGGGCGGGGCGGTTCCGTTAATGTGACGGTTTCAATTAACGTCACACCAGTCGCCTCGGCTAATGCGATCGCTGATACCTCTCCGACGCCTCAGCAGGGCCTTGCGACGGGCACTCAGCCGTTGGTCGTCGACGGCATCATCCTGGATGCGGTCTCGGGAATTGCTCCGCTTGATCTCGGCTCGATGGATCTCGGTGCTTCGGGTATCGTCATCAATGCGGTCAATTCGCTGAGCAGCCTCGATGGTGTGGGCGTGCTGAGAGCGGAGCCGGGTGCGCAGGGTACAATTATCAGCGATCCTCGAGACCTGGCTCGACTTGCCGCGCTGGCGCGCACGACATTCCCGGAAACTGCCGGGTTCTGGGAGAGTTCCGCCTTGACGGGATACTCGCTGAGGATGGATCTGGGATCCGATATCGTGCTGGATGGATCGTCCAAGTCATCGCAGCTGGTCGTCGATACCTTGATGCGCGACAGGGTGATGCTGGTGCAAGTCAGTACCACTAACGACCATTCGGCTGGGAAGCGCGTTCTCGACTACCAATTCCTGCTGGCCGATGGCCGCCCCTTGCCGGTTTGGGTCAACACAGCGGATCGAGGTGTGCTGCTGGTGGAAATTCCAGTCGGCGGCGGGACGTTGGATCTCAAGATCACTGCTCGCCTGGCGGACGGCAGCTTCATAACCCGAACGGTCGCTATCCAGAACGCGACTGGAGAGGTTCAGGAGCACACCGTTGCCGCATATGCGCCGATGCTTGGTCAGCAGTTGATCGAGATGAGAGCGAACTGAGGCGGTTGATAGGTGAAGTGCCAGCGATGGCGCTGGCGCCTCGCCTTGGCTGAGACATCGGCCTCAAATTGGGCACGACAGGGCTTGTGAATATCGTTCGCAGCGGACTTCCCGGCGAGCTTGGGACGGCAGGCTTTTAATTCGGTACGCGGATAAGGATCTGCACCTTCACCAACCAGGGATAGTAGGTCATCAGAAGATGGCCGACCGTCCAAAGAATTGCGCCCAGCAAGGCGATGGCCGGCAATGCAGCGAAGACTGCCTTGATGAAGAAGAAGACGAGGCTGAGAAACGGGACCTTGATTGCCGTGACGACCGCTGGTTGCGCGGGAGCGCTATCGGTATAGGCAATCGGCTCGGGCACAAATGCCGGCGTGGAAGGGACAGAGCCGCCGGAAACTCCGGGATGGCCGCGTTCGCGTGCCTCACGTTCGCGCCGGAGCGTCCGGGGAAGGTCATCGCCGCCAGCATCGCCTAGTGGTGCATGTCTGTCCGTGACTGACATAAATCCATCTCCCCGATCTCAAATCCGCGCACAAATCCCAGCCGGTTCGCCCCGAGGCGGGGTATTTAGCATCGTTTACGCCGCAACCAGACGTGCGGGTTTTCAACTGCGGCTCCCCGCTGTAGGGATGATCCAGCAAGCAGTTGATCCGACACGCAGGCAAGGATCATGCGGCCGAACAACGCCAGTATGCCACGAGTACGACACTTTATTAGCCAGTAAACCCAATTTGCGCCGCGAATTTGGCGGCAAGCGGAGGCGCGTGTGGAGAATCTGAAGAGACTGATTCGGACAATACCCGACTATCCCAAGCCAGGAATCATGTTTCGCGATGTGACGACGCTGCTCGGTGATGCCCAAGGACTGAAGGCTGCCATTGCGAGCATGTCGGATCCCTATCGTGCAGTGCCGATCGATGCGGTGGTAGGGATCGAGGCGAGAGGCTTCATACTGGGCGGCGCCATTGCCGACCGCCTGGGGTGCGGCTTCATCCCTATCCGCAAGAAGGGCAAGTTGCCGTGGAAGACCATCGGCCAGGAGTACACGCTGGAGTACGGCGTGGATGCGATAGAAATACATGAGGATGCGATCAAAGGTGGACAGCGCGTGCTCATCGTCGACGACCTGATTGCCACGGGGGGAACGGCCGAAGCTGCTGCGAAGCTGGTCAGACGCACGGGGGGGGAGATCGTCGGAGCGTGCTTCGTGATCGATCTGCCGGACCTTGGTGGAGCGAAACTACTGGAGGAGATGGGCATCAAGGTGCACGCGCTGATGGCGTTCGAGGGGCATTGATGGCGCCGGCCGGACTGCTGCTATTGCCCGGTATCGATGGGACAGGGCGGTTGTTCCATCGGCTTCAGGGGGCTCTGGCCGGTAATATGTCAGTGAGAAACCTTGTGTATCCGACGGATGTCCCGCTCGGTTATGAAGCGCTCATCGAGCGCGTTCTATCGGAAATCGGCGATGAGCCGTTGGTTGTCCTGGGGGAATCCTTCTCCGGTCCGATTGCGATCGAAGTGGCGGCACGGCGGCCACGGCAGGTCATCGGTCTCATCCTGGCCGCAACATTCGTGACCTCTCCGGTGCTGCCGTTCATTGCCCGCATCGGTGCTCGGTTGAACTTGCAATGGTTTCCCGGATCGGTGCTCCGCACTTTCCTTATTGGTCCCTGGCGTGATGAGCACTTGGCGGAGGAGATCAAGGCGTTGCAGGCCCAGTTGCCGCAGGAGGTGATCGCGATGCGGTTGAGGGAAGTGGCAGGTGTGGATGCCCGCCCAGCCCTGAAAGCTGTGACATGTCCCGTGCTTGTGCTGCACGGGGCCAGTGACCGGCTGGTGCGGCCATCCGAAGCGCGCTACAGCGCGGCGGTCAACCCACGGGCCGAGGTGCGCTATCTGGCTGGGCCGCACACGGTATTGCAGTGTTGCGCGGCGGCGGCAGCGGTGGAAATCAACGCTTTCTTCAATCAGTGCGTCGCGGCTGCAGCCAGCCGGGAATGAGAACCGAAGTGCCCAAGGGGCAGAAGGACCGGGAATGACCGTTGAGGATCGGGATCTGAAATTGGCGGTAAACGCGCTGGTGGGGGAATGGCGGCGCGACAAGCGCCGGCTGGCTGATTGTCCGCGTTGCCAACAGAGCACGCTGGAGATTGCAGACAGGTCTACACCGCCGCACGCAGAGTGGTATATTGTGACTTGCAAGGGATGCGGGCTCGAGACCGCTGTCCAATATCCGCGTGGCTCGCCCTACGTGACTATCGATTAGCTCGTTTCCGCCTTAGGCGGAATCGATCTGTCCTTCTCGCTCACGTGCCGCACCGGCCTAAAATGGCTGGGCACTCGGCGGGGGCGGCGCTGTCGTTGATGGCCCAGCGACTGCACCGAATTTATTGGGGGCGCTCCGGGCAACAGCCCGACGCTGCGCGGCGGATCGCTGCTGGGCCCGCCGGGCCGCAGTCGCGGCCTGGAGCGCTTCTGTCTAAACCGGAATTACTCTAGCTCCAACGAGCGTCCTGACCCGAACGGTTGCGATTGAGGAACTGCATGAAAATCAACGGAAAATTGTATCGCACACTCTGGATTGCAGAGGACGGCTGGGCGGTCGAGATCATCGATCAGACACAGCTGCCGCATCGTTTCGAGGTTTGTCGGCTGGCCTCCTTCGAGGATGCCGGCCGGGCGATCCACACAATGCAGGTACGGGGGGCGCCGTTGATCGGGGCGACGGCGGCGTACGGCATGGCGCTGGCGATGCGGGTGGATGCGAGCGATGCGGCGATCGAGCATGTGTCGGCGTTTCTGGCCAGGCAGCGGCCCACTGCCGTCAATCTGCAGTGGGCGCTGGACGAGATGCGTGCCGCGCTTCGGCCCCTGCCGCAATCCGAGCGGGTGGCCGCCGCCTACAGGAGGGCTGCAGAGATAACAGACGAGGATGTGGAGACCTGCCGGCAGATCGGTCAGCACGGTCTCGGCATCATCACACAGCTCGCCGAGGCAAAGCAGCCAGGTGAGCGCGTCAATATCCTGACGCACTGCAATGCCGGTTGGCTCGCCTGCGTCGACTGGGGTACGGCCACAGGGCCGATCTATGCGGCATACGAGGCCGGTTTGCCGATCCATGTCTGGGTCGATGAGACGAGGCCCCGGAACCAGGGCGCCTCACTGACTGCATTCGAGCTCGGCAGCCACGGCGTTCCGCATACACTGATCGCCGATAATGCCGGCGGCCATCTGATGCAGCACGGGCAGGTCGACATCGTGATTGTCGGTACCGACCGGACGACTGCCAATGGCGATGTTGCCAACAAGATCGGGACCTACCTGAAGGCATTGGCTGCGCATGACAATGGCGTGCCGTTCTACGTCGCCTTGCCGCATTCTACGATCGACTGGACTTTGGCCGACGGCTTCAAGATACCAATCGAGGAGCGTTCGCCCGATGAAGTGCTGCATATGAGCGGCAGGCTGGCGAACGGCGACGTCGCGACGGTTGCGATAACCGCACCCGGTACCGGGGCGGCGAACCCGGCATTCGACGTGACGCCGGCGCGGCTCGTCAACGGGCTGATAACCGAACGGGGTGTGTGTGCGGCCAGCCGGGAAGGGCTACTTTCGCTTTATCCGGAGCGCAAAGAGCGGGCCGGGGCCAAAGCATGAGGTCCAGGCAGTGGCCGTCTTCAATAGCGTCAACCTATTGACCTTTATTGCGTTTTGAGCCACACGATGACCGTCGCCTCAAGCAAGGCAAGGTAGCTATGCAAGACAGCACCGAGTTGGCCGAGGCCGCCGGCAACGAGACGCCGGTGCTCGGAATGAGCAAGGATATGCAGGCTGGTGCTGCTGAAGCTGCGAATTTCCTTCGCGCGATCGGCAGCGAGCAGCGCCTCATGATCCTGTGCGTCCTGATCGAAGGCCGCAAGACGGTCACAGAAATCTGCGGCGCCCTGGGCGCGCGTCAGAGCCTGGTCTCGCAACATCTGACGCGGCTCAGGCTGGATGGTCTCGTCAACGTCGAGCGACAGGGGCATTTTGCTCACTATTCCGTTGAAGATCCGCTGGTACGGGAGATCGTCGGCGCCCTGCATCTCCGGTTCTGCAAGGGAAGCAGCCTGGCGGTGCGGCCCTAGATGGCACTGCTGCTGTCGCATGCGATCTTCACGCAACCTGGCTTCGGTCTTCATCATCCGCTGTCGATCCCTCGGCATGCCGCTCTGATGCAGCTGTGCGAGGCGTTGGGTTGGCTGCAACCAGGCGAGATCCGCGACTGTCCGCTCATCGAGCCGCATGACCTGAGGCGATTTCACGATCCTCGCTATCTCGCGGCGCTGGAGGCGGCGGCCAAAGCCGGTGTCGCAACGCCTGAAATCCGGGCGCGCTACAACCTCGGCACGATGGAGTGCCCGGTATTCGAAGGGCTGTGGGATAGAGCAAGGGCGAGCGTGGGCGGCGCAGTGCTTGCGGCGCGACTGGCGCTCGATGGGGAGGTGCCGTTTCATCCGGGCGGGGGGACGCATCATGGTAGGCCTGACCGCGCCTCCGGCTTCTGTTATCTCAACGACCCGGTGTTTGCGGTGCTGACGCTGCTCGACGCAGGGCTTGGCCGGGTGCTTTACGTCGACCTCGATGCGCATCACGGTGATGGTGTGCAAGATGCTTTCATCGACGAGCCACGGGTGATGACGATCTCGCTTCACGAAGCGGGACGATGGCCGGGCAGCGGTCTGCTGGAGGATCGCGGGGCCGGTCGGGCGCGCAACCTGCCGGTGCCCGCGGGGCTTAACGACAGCGAGCTCGGGGTGCTGATCGAGCAGGCCATAGTGCCGGTGGGAGGCAGGTTTTCGCCCGAGGCGGTCGTCATAACCTGCGGCACGGACGCGTTAGCCGGCGATCCGCTTTCGCGACTGGAGGTGTCGAACACGGCACTTTGGGACGCAGTGGATGCCGTTCGGGGCTTGGCCCGGTATACTGTCGTGCTTGGCGGGGGAGGATACAACCCGTGGACCTTGGCTCGTGCATGGGCCGGGCTGTGGGCTCGGCTTTCGGGGCGATCGGTGCCTGAGCGCCTGCCAGAGGCGGCAAAGGCCGTTCTCGCGCGGGTCGACTGTGATCTGGTCGATGAGGACGAGCGTAATCCGACTTGGTTCGACACGATTGCGGATAGCCGCAACGACGGCGCGGTGAGGGGCGAGATCCGGCATATCGTGGCGGCGACATGCGCGGCATGACGCTGGCGGCTTGGAAGCATGGACAAACACTGGGCCGGCGTCTTATCTTTGCTCAAAACCGCTCATGCATTGAATTTGAATTTGATGCGGCAGGCGCCGGGCGCGAGGCCGACCGGGAACGCTTGCTTGATTGCGGGCAATGTAGCGATCGCTGATAGCGACCCAGACCGACGAAAAGATGCCTGATGACCGAATCGAAGCAAAACTGGCTGTCCTCGATTGAGGAGATTCTCGAGGATGCCCGTCGAGGCAAGATGTTCATCCTGGTCGACGATGAAGACCGGGAGAACGAAGGCGATCTGGTGATCCCGGCAGAGAAAGCCGATGCAGATGCGATCAACTTCATGGCCAAGCACGGGCGGGGACTGATCTGCCTGTCGCTGACCAAGGAGCGGGTCGCGCAGCTCGGTCTGCCGCCCATGTCCTCGCACAACAGGACGCGGCACTCGACTGCCTTCACTGTCTCAATCGAGGCGCGTGAGGGGGTGACGACCGGCATTTCCGCGCATGATCGCGCCCGGACAATCGCAGTGGCCTCGGACCCGACCCGCGGTGCGGACGACATCGTGACGCCGGGACATGTGTTTCCGCTGTCGGCGCAGCCGGGAGGCGTGCTGGTGCGTGCCGGTCATACGGAAGCGGCCGTGGATATCTCACGACTTGCCGGCCTCAGCCCGTCCGGCGTGATCTGCGAGATCATGAATGACGACGGCTCGATGGCGCGGATGCCAGACCTCGTCAAGTTTGCGCAATTGCATGGATTGAAAATCGCTACGATCGCCGATCTCATCGCCTACCGGCGCAATACCGAGAGGCTGGTAGAGAAGTCGTCGAATCGACGATCGAGAGTCGCTTTGGCGGCACGTACAAGCTGATCGTTTATGCCAACAAGATCACCGGGGCCGAGCACATTGCCCTGGTGAAGGGTGAAATCAACAGCAACGAGCCGGTGCTGGTGCGGGTGCATCAGGCGAACCCGTTCATCGATGCGCTCGGTGACATGCACAAGGGAGAATTCTACGGTGGCGATTCGCGCACCCGTGTCGGCGAGCTGGAAGCCTCGATGCGTATGATCGCGGAGGCCGGGTGTGGTGTCGTGGTCCTGATCCGGGATGCCGAACCGACGATGTTCAGCCGTATCGTCCACGAGCGTCAAGGCAAGGGCTCGAAGAAGCCGATTGCCGATTTGCGGCAGTATGGCATCGGCGCGCAAACATTGCACGATATCGGGGTTCGCAAGATGATCCTGCTGACCAACTCCACGCGAAGCATCGTGGGGCTGGACGGGTACGGGATCACGCTGGTCGAGCAGCGGCCGATCGTCTTCAAGGATTAATCGAACCCGTGGGGCCGGCAGAAGAGAGGGAGCAGGATGGCTACAGCAGGCGAGACGGAGTTTCTGACCCTCTCCGGAATGAAGATCGAAGTCCTAAGACGAGGGCAGGGCCGGCCGTTGCTGCTGCTGCAAGGTGAGGAGGCGCTGGAAGCCGAAGCACAGTTTCTGGATGTCCTGGCGAAATCGCACCAAATCATCATTCCATCGTACCCGGGGTTCGGGCAGTCTGAAAGACCGCTCTGGATTACCCGGCCGCACGACATTGCATTCGTGCTGCAGGATCTGGTCGAGCACCTGAAGCTGAAGGACGCCCTGGTGATGGGCTTTTCGCTCGGCGGCTGGATCGCAGTTGAGATGGCCACCATCGACGACAGCTTCATCCGCCAACTGGTTCTGGTCGGCCCGTATGGGGTCAAGTTGGGCGGACCAACGGATCGTGACATCGCAGACATCTGGCTGCAGCATCCCAACGATGTTCTCGCGCAGAAGTGGCACGACGTCGAAAAGGGCAAGCGTGACTTCAAGAGCATGTCGGACGACAAGCTGGCGGTGATTGCGCGCAACATCGAGACAACGGCACGGTTCTGCTGGGAGCCATACATGCACAATCCCAAGCTGAAGCACCGGTTGCACCGTATCAAGGTGCCGACGACTTTCGTTTGGGGCGAGCACGACGGCATCGTCAAGGCGGACCCCTATGGAAAGGGGTATGCGGCACTGGTGCCGGGGGCAGAGTTGAAAGTTGTCGCCAATGCGGGCCACTTGCCGCATCTGGAGCAACCTGAGGCGTTTCTTCAGGCTGTTGCCGGGGTCATCGGCTGAAATCGCTAGCGGAGAGAGAGAATGGAAGCGTGGTACTTCACGGAGATGCCCTATCCGCATCTGCCGCCGCTCGATACGATCCCTTCAATGCGGGTGACGATTCCCAACCGTATCTTCGATCCGCGGATCGGCGCCGATCTCTACCACCGCTACCTTGACGAGTATCTGGAAGCGGACGACGCGGGGCTGCATCTGATGGTCAACGAGCACCATCAGACCGCGACCTGCCTCGATACCTGTGCGCCGCTCAATCTCGCGATCCTGGCCCGGCAATCAAAGAAGGGCCGGTTGCTGATACTGGGAAATCCAGTGGCCAACCGCGGCGATCCGGTGCGTATCGCCGAGGAGATGGCGATGATCGACTGCATCTCGCGCGGGCGGCTGGAGGCCGGCTTCGTGCGGGGGGTTCCTTATGAGATCCCGGCGGCCAACACCAATCCGACACAGACATTGGAACGGGTGTGGGAAGGCATCGATCTGTGCACGCGAGCCTGGAAAAGCCATGACGAGCCGTTCAACTACGAAGGGCGCTTCTTCCATCGCAGGCTGGTCAACGTCTGGCCGCGCACCTGGCAGCAGCCGCATCCTATGGTCTGGGTAACGGGCTCATCGGATCTACCGAATATCAAGCGGGTGGCAAGCAACGGATTTGTATTTGCGACATTCCTGCAACCGCATGCAAAGGTGAAGGAAATGTTCGACGCCTATCGCAGCGCCTACGCCGACGCGGGTCTGCCCGGCGGCGGCGGCGTTGCCTACATGCCGCTGGTGTTTGTAGGCGATACAGAGCGAGAGGCGGAGGAGGGTGCAAAGGAGCTGACGTGGTATCTGTTCGTGAAGAACGAGCCGCAGTTCCAGAACCCGCCCGGCTACGTCAATATCGAGACCAACGTGCAGGCGCTGAAAGGTGCATTTGCAGGCCGCTCAGCAGCAATGCGTGCGAAAGGCATGGAGTATCTGCGCGAAGAAGGCGTGATGGTCTATGGCACGCCCGATCAGGTGGCGCAGCAGATCAAGACACTGTACGAGCGGGTTGGCGGCTTCGATCACTTCCTGATGATGATGCAGGCGGGCTACATGAACAACAAGCGGACGATCGCCAACATCCGCAGGTTCGCCAAAGAGGTCTATCCGCAGATTCGCGATCTGCCGCGCTCCCGCTCCAAACCCTGGGTGGAGACGCTACCAGAGTCGTCTGCGGAGGGATCGCAAGCGGCGGAATAACAAGCAGCGGAATGGTTCGTACGCGCCGAACGGGAATGGGGACTGCTACCATTCAATGATGATGCAGGCGGCAACCACCGAGCACAGAACAAAAACGGTGGCTGCCCAATACTAGGTCGGAGGAGACGGATGAGAGTTGGGCATTTTGTTTCGGTCGATGGGATCAAGACGCACTATTTCGAGGCAGGTGTCGAGCATCGGGGTAAGAAGCCGACGATCGTTCTGCTGAATTCGGCCGAATATGGAGGGGCAGCGGAATTCACTTGGGAGTTCCAGATCCCCGAATTCGGCAAACACTATCACGTGCTGGCGCCGGACCACCTAGGTTTTGGTCTTACGGACAAGATCCACGACTTCGGCAATGCCTTCAACAGGCGCGTCACGCATATCCGGCGCTTCATCGACACGATGGGGATCACCGACCCCGTGCACGTGATGGGCTCATCGATGTCAGGCGGTTTGTGCCTGACCGTTGCCGCGCGTGAACGGCCGGACTGGAATATTGCCAAGCTGGTCTGCTGCTCGGGCGGCGGCGATGCACCGAACAACGAGCATCGCAAGGTCATCAACTCCTACGAAGGCGATTACGAGCATATGCGGCGCATCGTGGATGTGATGTTCGTCGACAAGAAGTGGGTGAAAGACGACGGGTACATCAAGCGCAGGCACGAGATGGCGAACCTGCCGGGGGCCTGGGAGGCAGCCAGCGCGGCAAGGTTCAAGGCGCCTTTCCGTGGCGCCGGTGGACCGTCTGAACGCGAAGCGATCAATTACGCCAATATCAAGTGTCCGGTTCTGGTGTTCGCGGGACGTCACGACACGTTGCGTAACCCAGGCTACACCGACGACTTCGTGCCCAACATCGCAAACTGCCAGCTGCATTTCTTCGAGAAGGCTGGTCACATGGGGCAGATCGAGTGCGCGGAGGAGTTCAATACGCGCGTGTTGAAGTTTCTCGCGGATTAGCCTAAGGGCAGGCTCTGGACTGAGCTGCGGGAAGTCTACCTTGCCATGAGCACCGCCCCGAAGGTGTCCGTCATCATTCCGTCGTACAACGGCGAGCAATTCATCGCTGAGGCGGTGAGTTCTATTCTGGGGCAGACCTGGCGAGACCTGGAGCTGATCGTCGTCGATGACGGCAGCACGGACGGCACACGCGCCATCCTGCGTGAATTGGCGGCAGGCGATGGCCGCATGCGCGTGATCGAGAAGCCCAACGAAGGGCTGATCGCCACGCTCAATCTGGCGATCGCCGAAGTACGCGGGGTCTATGTTGCGCGGCTGGATCACGATGATGTTGCGCGGCCAAATCGCATCGAGCGGCAGGCCGGTTTCCTGGATGAGCATCCCGAATACGTTGCCGTCGGTTGCCTGATGCAAAACATGAGAGCCGACGGCTCGTACGTCGGTACGGTCAGGATCAGGCACGAAAAGCTCGTGCATCGTCCCGACGCTTTTCCACCAGCGCAGACCTGGCTTTACGGCCCATCGCCAATGGTGCGCACAAAGATGTTGCGGGAGGCGGGGGGATACAGGCCGCAGTTCCTGGCCGCGGAAGACCGCGACCTGTGCTGGCGCCTGGGTGCGCTCGGGCCGGTGGAGCGATTGCCGGAAGTCCTGGTCGACTATCGCTATCACGACAGCAACATGAGCAAGGTGCGCCGACGCACGCAGCGCTATTCGGAGTTGCTGAGCGACCTTTCGGCGATAGCCAAACATTTCGAGATCGACGACAGCGACTTGCTGGCCAAGGTCGATGTCGGCGGTGACTATGGTCCGGCTCTGGATGGCTACAGGCGGCTGCTGGCCAATCGATATCCGGTAGAAACCTACATATTGCTGTTTCAACTCAGAACGGAGCTGTGGGACGTGCCCGGTAATCCAGACCGCGCGCGCATCCTTGCCGCGGTTCTGCGCCACCTTGCAGCAAGGCCCGTCGACCCGCTACGCTGGTTTTTATTGCGCCGTTCGATCCTGTATCTGGTGCGACAGCCTCGTGCGTCCGCCCAGTATGCGATCGCGCAAGGCTGACGGGTAACAGGGCTGACCGGTAATAGATCGAAGAGAAGTCGAGCCCGACATGCGGACATCAGATGCCGACATCCTCATTGTTCCGGGCTGGTCCAATTCCGGTCCGGACCATTGGCAATCGCGCTGGGAACGCAACCTGCGCACGGCGCGACGGGTGGAACAGGCGGACTGGATGCGCCCGGACCGCGAGGCCTGGGTGGGGCGGCTGGTCGAGGAGGTAGGGCTATCGACCCGTCCTGTCGTGCTTGTTGCTCACAGTCTCGGAGTTACGACGGTGCTGCATGCTGCGCCGATGCTAGATCTTGCGCGTTCCGACACGCCTACGGCGCGCCGGCCGGAACGCGCGATTGGTGGAGCAGGGGTGGTGGGGGCGTTTCTGGTCAGCCCGTCGGATCTTGACGCGATTGGGGACTGGCCGCGTGAGGAGGGGCAGGATTGGCAGACGCTCGTCGCCAGCTTCCAGCCCATGCCAGCGGACCGGCTGCCGTTTCCGGCCAGGGTCATCGCCAGCTCTGCGGACAGCTTCTGCTCGGTGGAGCGGGCGCAGGCGCTGGGAGCAGCCTGGGGGGCTGACGTGTCAATCGTGGCTGATGCAGGTCATATCAATGGGCAATCGGGGCATGGGCCCTGGCCCGAGGGGTTGCTGACTTTCGGGATGTTCCTGAAGTCCCTGACGTGATCTACACAGCGCAAATGTGGTTTGATGGTCCCCGCGTCAGGCGTCCGGGACGTCAGTCTGATGCGCGCAGGTTCCGGGCCGGGTCCTTGAGGCCCCGTTTGTGCGTCCGTCCTCAAGTGATCGGAGATCCGCGGATTGGCGACCGGATCGCTGCCGGCGGCGCTCGTTGCGGCCGAGGATGGCGGGGCCCAAGTTGAATTTTTAAGACCGGGAGGTAGCTCTGGCTCATTTTCCAAAGGCTGGCGACAGCCGGCCGCCCTGGCGGGCGAAAGTGCTGACGCTGTTTCCAGACGCCTTTCCGGGGCCACTCGCGCTATCGCTTGTCGGGGGGGCGATGGCGGCAGGCGTCTGGGCGCTCGATACCCTGGATATTCGAGAATTCGGGCTGGGACGGCATCGCACGGTCGATGATCATCCTGCCGGTGGAGGAGCGGGGATGGTGCTGCGCTGCGATGTGGCGGCCGCGGCGATCGATCAAGCGTGCGAAGGGGCGGATGATCTCTCACTGGTCTATGTTTCACCGCGAGGGGAACGGCTGACGCAGGGCGTGGTGCGCGAGTTGGCAGCGGGACCCGGCGTCATCGTCCTGGCTGGTCGGTTCGAGGGTGTGGACCAGCGCGTGATCGAAGCACGCGGTCTGCGGGAAGTTTCGATCGGCGACTATGTGCTATCGGGCGGCGAGATTGCGGCGATGGTCATGATTGATGCCTGCGTTCGGCTGTTGCCTGGCGTGCTTGGGAGTGCGCAGTCGCTGGCGGAGGAGAGCTTCGCAACATCGAGCACGGGCG
The DNA here is from genome assembly GCA_963825625.1 of uncultured Alphaproteobacteria bacterium. GTDB lineage: Bacteria > Pseudomonadota > Alphaproteobacteria > Rhizobiales > Hyphomicrobiaceae > CAMDPA01. The sequence goes on from CAWGUF010000011.1 coordinate 348,690, forward strand.
ATACCCTGCTGGAGTATCCCCAGTACACGCGGCCTCGCGATTGGGAAGGGCGTTCGATTCCGGACGTGTTGCTGTCGGGGGATCACCAGCGGGTCGAGCAATGGCGCCGGGAAGAGGCGCTGCGCACTACCCGTGAGCGGCGGCCGGATCTCTTGACCGGCAGGCGGCGTTAAACATGAGGCCCTGCGCCCAAGGCATCGACAAGTATCGCTGATTGAGGTATCAGAACCCCTCAATCTCCCCAATCGTGGGTGCATGAGCCCCCGCCGTCTGGTTGGACAGGCCGGTGCTCCTCTGCGTTCGATGGCAAAAAATGCTGGGTAATCAAAAATGAACATCATCGAGATGCTCGATAAGGAGCAGATGGCGGCGATTACCGCCAAGCGTGCCATGCCAGACTTCGGGCCCGGAGATACCGTGCGGGTCATCGTCAAGGTGTTCGAGGGCTCCGATGCGCCGCCAAAGGGCAAGGCGGCCGCTAAGACCGCAAAGAAGGACGATGGGCAGCCGACATTCCGCCTGCAGGCCTATGAGGGCGTCGTGATCGCGCGGTCAGGCGCCGGACTGAATGAGAATTTCACTGTCCGCAAAATTTCCTACGGCGAAGGCGTGGAGCGCGTGTTTCCGATCTATTCGCCGTATATCGCGGACGTAGAGGTGGTGCGGCGGGGCCGTGTCAGGCGCGCGAAGCTGTATTATCTGCGTGGCCGGCGCGGCAAGGCGGCACGGATCCTCGAGCGGACCGATGCGCGCGCGAAGCGGCTGGCGGCGGCATTCAAGGGGTTCAAGCGGCCGAAGGGCCAGCCCGACGATCTGAAGCTGATCAAGTCGATCAGCGGGGAGCTGGAGGCGCAGCTGAAGAAGCTCAACGTGATCCGGTTCGACCAGATCGCGGCTTTCTCCGACGACGATATCGCCAATCTCGACGACACGCTGCAGCTCGATGGCCGGATGGAGCGTGAGGATTGGATTGGACAGGCCCGCGCGCTGATGGCCGAGGCGGCAGCCGCAGAAGTTCCGGCCGAGGAGGGAGATGCCGCAAAGGGGGCGTGAAGCCTTCTTTCAAGCGGCGAAGACGTCGGGTGAGCAGGGATCGAGCAGTGCTGATGCCATTGCGTCCGCCGTTGCCTGCTCTAAGATGGTGAGGTCGTCTCATGAAGGGTCGGCGGGCGTCGGCCTTTCAGTTTCCTGATGAAGTGTAGCTCGTGATGTCCAACCTCGGTCTGTCGAAGCCGCAGCCGCAAGCAGATGCGCAAATCCGGTTGCACGGACCGGAGGCGTTTGAAGGCATGCGCAAGGCCGGGAGGCTTGCCGCCGAGGCGCTGGATCTGCTGGCGCCGCACGTTCAGCCAGGCGTATCCACCGAACTGCTGGATGATATGGTGTTGCAGTTTGCGCTGGACCACGGCGCGAACTCCCGCCCCTCTCAACTACCGTGGCTTTCCCAAATCAATTTGTACGTCGGTGAACCATGTCGTCTGTCATGGTATTCCATCGTCGAAGCCGCTCCGAGAGGGCGATATCGTCAACATCGATGTGACGTTGATCGTGGACGGGTGGCATGGGGATACCAGCCGCATGTACCCTGTCGGCCAAATCAACAGGCGCGCCGAGCGTTTGATCGATGTGACCTACGAGGCACTGCTCCGGGGTATCGCGGCGGTCAAGCCGGGGCACACGACCGGTCACATCGGGGCTGCCATTCAGTCCTTTGCGGAAAGCGAGCGGTGCAGTGTCGTGCGCGATTTCTGCGGCCATGGTCTCGGTCAGGTGTTCCATGATCGTCCCAACATCCTGCACTACGGCACGGCGGGTGAGGGGCCCGAGCTTCGGCCCGGCATGCTGTTCACGATCGAGCCGATGATCAATCTCGGTAAGGCGGCGGTGAAAATACTTCATGATGGTTGGACAGCGGTAACGCGCGATCGCGAGCTGTCGGCGCAGTTCGAGCATACAGTGGGCGTGACGGCTGACGGCTGCGAGATTTTCACGCTCTCAGCGGCCGGCCACACCAAGCCGCCATATCCGATGGCCTGAGCAACGGAGCGGCGTCATGTCCCCAGGCGACCGCAAGAGGTTGGATGCTCGAGCGGATCCAGGGGAAACGCCGGACGGTACGCAGCAACAAAACGAGCTGTTCGAGGGGCCGGCGACGCAGGCTTCCTTGTTGTCCGGGCATCGTGATCGGCTGCGTGCGAGGTTCATGCAGGGTGGTCCGGAAGCGATGCCGGACTATGAGTTGCTCGAGCTCGTTCTGTTCAAGGCGATCCAACGGCGCGATACCAAAGATCTCGCAAAGCGGCTGATTGCGCGGTTCGGCTCATTCGCAGAGGTGATCAACGCGCCGGAGCCGTTACTCAAGGAGGTGCGCGGCGCTGGTGACCGGGTGGTCGAAGAGTTGAAAATCGTTCGTGCCGCGGCACTGCGCCTGATGCAGCGGCAGATTGCCGAGCAACCAGTTCTGGGCTCCTGGTCGCAGGTGCTCGAATACTGCCGAGCGGCGATGGCCTATGAGGCGCGAGAGGTTTTCAGGATTCTGTTTCTGGATAAGAAGAACCGCCTGATTGCCGACGAGGTGCAGAGCCAGGGGACGGTCGATCATACGCCTGTCTATGTGCGGGAGGTCGTGAAACGAGCGCTGGAACTGTCGGCTACCGCGATCGTGCTCGTGCACAATCACCCGTCGGGAGATCCGACGCCGTCGCGAGCGGATATAGACATGACACGTTTCATCATCGAGGCGGGCAAGCCGCTCGGCGTCGCGGTGCATGATCACATCATCGTCGGCCGGCAGGGCCACGCCAGCTTCAGGGCCATGAAACTTATCTGAGCGGCCATTCGGGTTTGATCAAAGCTCGCCAGGAACAAAGGCTGACCCACATGCAGGATACAGGCACGACCGGGCCCAGATCCGATGCACCGACTGCGCCCGTGGCGGCTGAAGGTGATGTTGCTGCGGGTGCCAGGGTCGCCGTAATCCTGCCTTGTCTGAATGAAGCCCGGTCGATTGCCAACGTCATCGAAGCCTTCAGGGTGGCGATCCCCACCGCGATCATTCACGTCATCGACAATGCCTCGACCGACGGCACCCGAGAGGTGGCGGAGAAGGCAGGTGCGATCGTGATCGGTGAAGACCGTCGGGGCAAAGGCAATGCGGTGCGGCGGGCACTGACGACGATCGAGGCGGACATCTATGTGATCGCCGATGGCGATGGAACCTACGATGCCAGCCGGGCTCCTGAATTGATCGCCGTGCTGGTGCGCGAACGGCTGGATATGGTGGTGGGGTCGCGGCGAAAGGCCTCGGATGAGGCCTATCGGGCCGGACACGAAATCGGGAACCGGATGATCAACAAGGCGTTGAAGTGGTTTTTCGGCAGCGAGTTCCGGGATATTTTTTCCGGCTACCGGGTGCTCTCGAACCGATACGTGAAGTCATTTCCTGCGCTGTCGAATGGTTTCGAGACGGAAACAGAGATGGCGGTGCACTCGATCCTGCTCAGGATGCCGGTGAGAGAAATCCCGACAGACTACGGCAAGCGGGAGGAAGGGTCTGCGAGCAAGCTCAAGACCTATCGGGACGGTGCGAAGATCGGGCTTACGATCCTGAACCTGCTGCGTCACTACCGCCCGCTCCTGTTCTTCGGCTGGCTGGCGGCAGCGGCGATGGTCGTCAGTGTGGGGCTGTTCTATCCGGTGCTTGCCGAATACCTCGATACGGGCGTCGTGCCGCGATTCCCGACATTGATCGTCGCGATCGGGATTGCGGTCATATCGGTTCTTTTAGGGGTGTGCGGATTGATCCTGGATACCACGATCAGATCTCAGATCGAGGTGCGGCGGCTGATCTATCTGAATACGCCGAGCGGCCGCAGGTAGCATCCGCGGCCGGCGCGGAACGAATCCGGGCCGGCCGCGGGTATTCGCCAGTTACATATGCGCCGTTCGACCTACTTCGTGTAGGTGACGGCGGCGCGGGCCTTGGCGACGATGTCCTTGGGTGTCTTGTACATATCGTCGATGAAGGTCTGCACTTCGGCAGCTGTCATCGGGGAGATGTCGAGCTTTGCTTTGTCGGCGTCGGCCAGGAACGCCTTGTCCTTCATGGTCGCTTCAAAAGCGGCGCGCAGTGCCTTGAGGCGGTCAGCGGGCACGCCTGGGGGAGCGGCGACGAGCTTGCCAAGCTGGGCGGAGCCAAACACGATGTCGTAGACCTGACGGTCCTGCTTGGTCTTGGCAGAATCATAAGCATGCGGAACACCAGGGATCGCGCCCTTCTTGCCGCTGAGCTGTACGACAACCTTGAGCTTGCCCGAATTGTACGCGGGGCCCCATTGCGATCGCAGCGTCGAGATGGGGAGCGCACAAATGCCCTGCACCTCATCGCGCTCGAGGGCGATCTTGACGCCTTGCACGCCTTTGTAGCCGTGGATCAGGTCGACCTTGCCGCCCAGCAAATTCTTCAACGCGGCAGCGGACAGGCTGGGAGAGCCGGTAACGGAACTGGCGCCGAAGCGCACGGGTGTCTTGCGCAATTCGTCAAGGGTCTTGGCCTTGGCCGTTTCCCATACCGCGCAGGTGCCGACCGACTCCTCCATGTTGCCGATGTAGTTGAACTTGGAGGGATCGAACTTGGCGGCTCCTTTGCCGATCAGGGGGTCGAGAACGACCGAGTGAATGAAGACGCCAAGCACCGAGCCGTCCTTCTCGGAGATGTGGAACAAGCGGTTGGTGGCGGTGATGCCACTTGCACCGTTGATGTTCTGGACGACGAACGTCGGGTTGCCCGGGATGTGCTTGCCCATGTGACGTGTCAGCAGGCGGGCGTAGAGATCGTAACCTGTGCCGGTGCCGTGGGCGACAATCATCGTCACCTGGCGGCCTTTGTAGAAGTCGGCGACCGCATCAGCGCGGGCTACGGACGTTGATGCGAATGGTGCAGCACTCGCGGCGAGTGCAAGCATCAGTGCGCTGATTTTGCCTCGTGACATTGGTTTCCCTCCATTTTTCTTTGGAACCAGCTTTCGGGTTCTCGATGGTGTGTCTACGATCTGGACGGTGACGCTGAAGCGCGTCAACTCCTTGTTTGAGCGATCAATTCGTGGCTTCGATGGTTTTGCTTCGGCCGAACGCAAACTACCGGCTGCGGCGCTAGTATGCAACAAAGCGGTCCGGGCGGGGCACACCCGGTCGACCACATCGCGATTCGGGGGCGATACGGTAGATTTGCCGATGCAAGCGGGAGGCACTTTCGGTCATGCAACTACCAGAGAGCCAGCAAGCACACGTCCATTGGGCGTTGATGATTATCGCGTTCGGTGTGGTGTTGGTCGGACTGATCTACGGCGCTGGCTTCCTGATACCGATCGTCGTGGCGTTTCTCGTGGTCAATGTTCTGGAAGCGATCATCGAGCGATTGCGATCGGTGTATGTACCAACGGTTGTCGCGGTCCCGCTTGCTGTTCTGGTGGTGCTCACAATTCTGGCCGCTGTCGTTTTCGTGGTTGTAAGCCAGATCGATGAGTTCATAGCTGCGTGGCCCCGGTATATCGCGCGACTGCAGGTGCTTGGCGGACAGGTTGCGGCCGGGCTGGGTGAGGAGAACGCCGTGCGGCTGCAGAAGTACATCGGGGAGGTCGACATTGCTGGACGGCTGTCGACGGCGCTCGGCACTGCCGGCTCGCTGCTACTCAATTTCGGGCTGGTCGTTCTCTATGTCGGATTTCTGCTGGCCGAGCGCGGGCGGATCGTAGCAAGCTTGGCTTCACTCGGTTCGTCGGCGGAGAAGAGTGCGCAGATCAGCACGACCCTCGGCAAGATCTCCAAGGGGATGCATCAGTATCTGCTGATCAAGACGGTGCTCAGCCTGGCGACAGGACTGCTCAGCTACGGCGTGCTGCGTGCGCTTGGCGTCGACTTCGCGGAGACCTGGGCGGTCGTCATCTTTCTATTGAACTACATTCCGAGCATCGGATCGGTGCTTGGCGTGGTTTTTCCAGCTCTGCTGGCGCTGATACAATTCGATACGCTGGGGCCGTTTCTTGTGATCGTTGGTGTGCTGACGGTCGTTCAGTTCGGGCTTGGCAATATTCTCGAGCCGATGCTGATGGGGCGCTCGCTGGATTTGAGCGCATTTACGGTGATGGTGTCGCTGACCTTCTGGAGCACTGTCTGGGGTATCGCCGGGGCCTTCCTCGCGGTTCCGCTGATGGCGGCGGTGGTCATCGTCTGCAGGGAAATCGAGGGTTGGCGCTGGGTGGCGACGCTGCTGTCGAACGATCAGCCTGCGTCCTAGGGGCGAGACTGGGCTCTCGGGCAGGGCTCTTTGGCCAGGCTTTGCGGCCAGATCAGCGGAGCGTGGGGGCCGCTGTTATTGAACCGGGGGCGGAATCCTGCTTATCTGGCGACAGTCTGACGCTATGCGTGAACCGAAAGGCGCGAGAGATGCGGATTATCGATTCCCACTTCCACTGGTGGCCGCGTTCGGTGTTCGACACGCTGTGCAAGCGCTCCGGATTGCCGCGCGCTTCGGTCAACACGAATGGTGGCTACACCTGTATTCTTCAAGAGGACACCGATTACAATCTCGCGAGCTGGGCTGACTGGTACGATCTCGATCGTCAGCTCGAGCACATGGACGGCCTCGGCCACGACGTCGACGTGGTGTGCTCGATCGGGCCATTCTCGGTCTATTTCTCTGCCCTGCCAGCTGAGGAGGGCCGCGACCTTGCCACGCAGTGGAACGAGGAGATGGCATGGGCACAGCGGACCTATCCCGGTCGCATCTGGGCCAGTGCGGCAATTCCCTTGCAGGATACCAAGGTGGCGCTGGAGGTGCTCGATGATGCGGTCGGCCGGCTTGGATTGATGGGGGTCAATCTGCCGGGCAGCATAGGGACCGATCCGCGCATCGACGCAGAACGGCTGGAGCCGTTCTATGCCCGCTGTGCAGAGCTGGGACTGCCGCTGTTCCTGCATCCAACAGATGCGGTGTTCAACAAGATGCTCGATGGCTACAATGGGGCGCTGTTTCTCAGTCTCGGCCGGGTGGTCGAGGTCTCGGTCGCAGCGACGCGCCTTGTGATGTCGGGTCTGATGGACCGGCATCCGGGGCTCAAGATCGTGATGTCGCACACTGGCGGTGCGTTGCCCTACCAGTCCGGCCGGATGGACAAGAACTCCGGACCTGCGGCGTTGCCGAAGCCGGTCAGCCATTATCTCAAGCGCATGTTCACGGATACGGTTTCGCCGCATGCGCCGGGCATGAGGTTTGCTATCGATTACTACGGCATCGACAACGTGATGTATGGAACGGACTATCCTTGCTGGGACCCTGCCACGGCGCTGAAGCTCATCGATGAGCTGGCGCTTTCGGAAGCGGACAAGCAGAAGCTATTCTACGATAATGCCCGCCGAATCCTGAAGCTTCGCGATCCGATTGCGGCAAAGTCCGCTGGATTGCGCGAAGCGGCGGTTGTGTAACGTAGGCAGTGCTTCTTCTGCCTGTTGCTGCCGCTCCGGTGGCGCTGTGACCGGATGGCTCGGTCAGGCGGCAGCGATCTCGCATATGCCGGGCGCGATACCGGCCGTGATTGCTACTTCTGGGCTTGGGTTGTGGCGGCGAGAGCGCCGCTGCCGGCCTTTTGGCTGCCTGCGGGGATGTTATCCGGTGTCAGAACCTTGTCGAGATCTTGCCTGATTTCATCGAGTAGTTTTGCGCTTCCCGAGCATATGTCACGTGCCGCCTTCAGATCTGCGTCCGCCTTCGAGAAGACTTCCTGCTTTTTGCGCCAAGTCAACATGCTCTACCCCTACGCCGAAAATATGCCGAATGCTGATATATGTCAGCAATTAGACAACGACTCGGGGGCGATATTCTTCCAATATTGACGCGTTTTGCACAGATTTCAGGATCAGTTCCGGCATGCCTGCGGGGTGGCACCGCGAGCCGTCCGGCCGTTCAAGAGAGCAACTTCCCGGCGGGCGCGTCATTGCCTATCGGCGTCAGGATCGGCTCACTGATGGCAAAGTGCTCGCCTGGTTCTGTCTGCCCAGTGATGGTCACGGAAACGACGGCGCCACTAGGAGCTGTCCGGATGACGGATAGGGGCGAGCAGCCGACGGCGGCTTCGATGATTTCACCGCCAGCTGGGGAATGTTGATTGGCCATGCGAGCAATGGCGGCGTCGAGTGCTGCTTCCTGCTCCTCGATGCGTCCGGTGGCCCGGTCGACGGTCCGGCCGTAGCGGACCCAATGCCCCTTGTATGCAACCGAGGCGCGGACGGCATAACGGGCACCGAGTGGATCGTCACCTTCGAAGCGGCGCAGCAGGGCGTCGGAGGCGAGGTCGGCACAGACGTCAATGACGATCTCTTCCGCCCCACCCTTGCGGCCGGCATATTCGACGCCAGCAGCGAGAACGGAGGTAGAAGTCGGCTTGTCCGCAACAGCGGCGGCGATCGCATCGCTGGCGATGGCAGCGGCTCGTCGAGACAGAGCGATTTCGGTGTCGTCGGCAGGATGGCGGAAGGCGCTAAACACTCCGGTCGCATCGATGAATTCGACGTTGCCGTGCTCGCCGGCAAGCGGGGTGAGGACGGATGCCGGGAATTTCGGCAATTCGACCACGCCGAGCCGAGAATAATCCGATCGAATGCGGGAGAGCGCTGTGCCGAGGGTCTGGCCGAGCCGAGGCGTGGAGACCACAGCATCGACGTGCGCGGTTTCCTGCATCCAGCCGGCGACGCGCTTGGATAGATTGACATACAGGCTGGGCATACCGGCCGGCGGCACCAGCAGGGCGCCTTGCGACCAATAGGGAACAAAATGCGTGAGGAATGACACGCCGGCCGGGCGCGGGAAATTCGTGTAGATCAGCAGTGCGTCGAGGCCGGCCTCACGCATCCCGGCCTGTGCGCGTGCGACGCGGGCTTCTAGCACCGCACGCGGCACTTCGTTCTCGTCCCAGGACAGCAGCCCCTTACGCATTGCTTCGTCTCCTCAGCCGTTCGATACCATCAGCTCGCGCGGGGTGGTGCCGAAGTCCTCATAGCCGCGGTCGGTGACGAGCGTCACGTCGCCGAGCACCATGTAGCCTGCGACGGGATGGTATGTGTTCGGATGAACGATCACGGTGGCGCCTGCTTCAAGCACCGTTTCTACATCTTCCAGGATATGCGGCTTGGTGTCGACGAACAGGCCAAGGCCATGCCCTCTGACACGCGTGTACTCGGCGGTCGTGTATTCGGCCAGCCCGTGCTTGCGGAAAACGTCATTCTCCGCGCGGGCAACGTCGCAAGCCTTGACGCCGGCGCGCAATACGGCAAGTCCGGCGGCGACCGCCTCCTGGTAAACGGCGAATGCGTCACGTTGAGCGGGCGTGGGGGGGCCAAGCACGAGGGTCCGGCAAATCTGCGAATAGTAGCCGTCGACGGATGGGCTCAGCTCGGTGATGACGAGGTCGCCCCGCGCAAGCCGGCGCTCGCCGGCCGGCGTCATGCCTTTCAGCTCCTGGCCGCCGGAGCCGATCAGCATGAAGTTGTCGGCGCTCCCCTGGCTGCGAAAATAGCGCTCGATATCCGCGACGATCTCATATTCCGCGCGGCCGATGCGTGCAGCTTCGAGAAACACCTGGTAGCCGCGGTCGGCAAGCTCCGTAGCCTGACGCATAGCCACGATTTCAGCGGGGGATTTGAACATCAACAGGCGGTCGAGAAGGGCTGTGGCATCGCCGATTTCGGCTTGGCCGCCCGCGGGTGAAAGGCCGTAGGGAATGAGACTTGCCGGTCCCGCCAAGGTGGCGCGGTTGGCGATGCGGGCGAGGCGTGTGCGCGCGGTCTCGACGAGGTCGGCTGTTGCGGTTACCGAGGCGGTGACTTTGGCAGCGCGTGCACGGTCGGCCTCGAGCGGGCCTTCAACCAGCAATTCGGCCTCGCCGTCGGCGTGTACGATGGCGATGGCGTCGCCTTCGAGCACGCCGTGGTCGGTGACGTAGCGTAGGTAATCGTTCTGCCAGGCATTGCCACAGATGACGAGGGTTTCCGCACCTGCCTGCCGCATGGCGTCAACGAGACGGGCGCGGCGCTCGTCATGGATCGTGCTCATTCGGCAGCCTCCTCGTTGCCGGCATAGCCGTAGTCGCGGCGGGCGGCCTCCGGCGAGACGAAGCCGGCCTTTACATCACTGGCAAGGAGAGCGCGGTCCCGCTCCAGAGGATTGCCATAACCGCCGCCGCCAGCGGTCAAGAACGTGACCGTGTCGCCGGGTGCAAGCTCGATGTTGGTTTCTTTCAGGACGATCTGCTCGCTGCCGTCGGTGCGGCGAATGACGGCACTGTTGGCGGCTCCGTCCAGGCCGCCATGAAGCCCCCAGGGCGGCTGGACCGTCCGCTCCTGATTGACGTTGGCCGTGGTGCGTTGCAGGCAGCGATAGCGGATCTCGACGCCAAGGCCTCCACGATGCCGGCCCGGACCACCGCTATCGGTGCGGAATTTGTGGCACTCGACAAGAAACGGATAATTCGTCTCCTGCACTTCGACCGGGGCGTTTCTTACGTCACCCTGGCAGATCGACATTGCGGCGTTCTCCCCGTCACCATCGGGCCGGCCGCCCCAGCCGCCACCAAATATATTGAGCAGCAGAAAGCGCTTCCTGTCAGCTTCGCGATAGCCATAGAACGAGCAACCGCCCATGTCGCCCTTGTGGGCCGCCGGGATGACATCCGGGAGGGCATCTGCGAGCGCCTTCAGGATGGTATCGATGACGGTGGGCAAGGCAATGCTCCACAATCCGATTGCTGCGGGAGGCTGGGCATTGACGATCGTGCCGGGTGGAGAGATGAGCCGCAAGGGGCGGAATGCGCCCTCATTGACCGGCAGATCGGGTGTGGTGAGGCACTTGAAGGCAACGCGTGCTGCCGCCAGACCACCGGAATAGCCTGAGTTCAACGGGGTGGGGACCTGCGGGTTCATGCCGGTGTAGTCAACCGTCATGTCGCTGCCGGAAATTGTGACGGTGACCTTTACGGTCAGTGGCTTGTCGAGCGTTCTGCCGTCGTTGTCGAGGCGGCTCTCGGCAGTGTAGATGCCATCGGGCATGGCAGAGACTACGGCGCGGGCATGTGCCTCTGCCTGATCCCAGATGCGGTCGATACAGGCGGCTATGGTGGCGGCGTCGTAGCGGTCGTAAAGCTCGGCGAGGCGGCGCTCGCCCAGGTGGCAGGCCGCGATCTGTGCCCTCAGGTCGCCGAGAGACGATTCGGGAAAGCGAAGATTGTCTTCCAGGATTTGCCACAGCGCTTCGTTGCGTTTGCCGGCCTCGTAGATCTTCAGAGACCGGAACTGCACGCCTTCCTGGAAAATCTCATTGGTGGCGTATGAGCCGAAGCCGATACGGGTGCCTCCGACATCGACCCAATGCGCGCGGTTGGCAGCAAATGCGATCAGCTTTCCATCGTGAAAGCACGGCGTATAGATCACGATGTTGTTGAGGTGCTGGCCGCAAACTGCGGCATGGTTCATGATGACGACGTCTCCGGGTGACCAGCCATCCAGACCATAGCGGGCGATGCCATCCTCGATGGCGACACCGAGGTCAGCCAGGAAGATGGGGAGGCCGCCGCCGTTCTGCGAGATCATGCGGCCTTGCGTATCGATCAGGCCGCAGCAGAAATCCCGAACCTCGTAGATCATCATGTTGTAGGCCGAGCGGCACAGCGCGGTTGCCATCTCTTCCGCATACGCAACGACAGCGTTGCGGACGACCTCCAGGGTGATGGGATGGACGTTTGCTGACATTGGCGATGTCTTCTGCTCAGGTTTCATATTCATGCTGCGGCGGCGACGTCGATGACGATGTGGCCGTGCTCGGTCAGGCGGGCGACGTCGCCAGGGTGGATGAGGGTGGTGGAGTTCGGCTCCTCGATCACTGCCGGTCCTTCGACGACGGCGCCGGGCGCCAAGCCTGGCCTCCAGACGATGCGTGCCGATACCGGTTGGTCCGGATTGTCGAAGATTACGTTGCGACTGCTATCCGGCTGCGCGTCCTCCGGAACGTACGGCCGGGCCAACCATTCCGCCGCGGCATCACTGGCGCGCGGCAACGTGAGCGTCAGGCGCAGGTTGGCGACCTCGATGCGCTCGCTGGGAGCCGCGTGGCCATAGCGCTGCTCGTGCAACCGGTCGAAAGCGTCACGCAACGCGCGGGAGCCGCCGCCTTCCAGGTCGGCAGCCGAGACGAAGGGGACAGTGATGGTGTGCTCCTGGCCGAGATAGCGCAGGTCGGCGGCAAGTCCGAACTGGACGCGCTGATCTGCAATCTCCTCCTTGCGGATCTGCTCGTGTGCAGATGATTTGAGGTCGTCGAGGACTGCAGCGGCCGCGCTTGCGTCGATGCTGTCGAGCTCGGCGACGAAGGTGCGTACGATATCCTGCCGCCACGGCGCCAGAAGCATTCCGAGCGCGGAGAAGTTGCCCGGGAAGCGCGGAATGACGACTGTCGGGATCGAGATGTCGCGGGCGATGGCGAGGGCGTGTAGCGGGCCGGCACCGCCGAATGCAATCATAGTGCAGTCGCGAGGGTCGGCGCCGCGCGCGACGGAGACGGCGCGGACGGCAAGAGACATGGCGTTGTCGGTTATGCGGCAGATGCCGAGCGCGGCATCGGGAACGGAAAGGCCGAGTGGGGTTGCAACCTTGTCGCGGATTGCGGCTTCGCTCAGCTTCGGGTCCAGGCGCATCTTGCCGGACAGGAAGCGGCCGGCGTTGAGGCGGCCCATGTAGAGATCGGCGTCGGTGACGACGGGGTCGAGGCCGCCGCGACCATAGCAGGCGGGGCCTGGGTCAGCACCGGCGCTGCGGGGGCCAACGTGAAGGCCGTTCTGGCCGTCGAGCCAGGCGATCGAGCCGCCACCGGAGCCGATCTCGATGATGTCGACGACGGGCAACTGCATCGGCTGACCGCTGGCGTAGCCGCCGATGTAGTAGTCCTCGTGCACGGTCGGCTCGCCGTCGCGGAACATCGACGCCTTGGCGGTGGTGCCGCCCATGTCGAAACCGATGCATTGGCCAAAGCCCAGCAGCCTGGCCAGGTTGCCGGCGCCGATCATGCCGGCGACGGGGCCCGATTCCATCATCGAGACCGGATCGGTGCGGGCCTGGGCGAGGGACATCGTGCCGCCGTTGGAGCGCATGATCTGCGAGCGGCCCTTGAAGCCGCCGGCATGCAGGTGGCTCTCCAGGCGATCGAGATAGGCGCTTACGCGCGGGCCGACATAAGCGTTGAGCACGGTGGTGGAGGTGCGCTCATACTCGCGGTACTCGCGCAGGATCTCGGAAGACAGCGTTACGAAGGCGCGGGGGCAGAGGCGCCGAAGGATCTCGCCGGCGCGGATCTCGTGGGCGGGATTGGTGTAGGCGTGCAGGAAGCAGACAGCGACCGCCTCGACGTTATGACGGTGCAGCTCAGCGGCCAGCGCCTCCACGGTCGGTTCATCCAACGGGGCCAGCACGCTGCCATCGGCTGTCAGGCGCTCGCGCACCTCGAAAGTCAGGTGGCGCTCGACCAGCGGTTTGGGGCGCTTGAAACGGAGGTTGAAGCCTTCCGGGCGATTGGACCGGCCAATGGCGTAGACGTCGCGGAACCCTTCTGTCGTGATGAGGGCTGTGATTGCCCCCTTGCGCTCCAGCACGGTGTTGATCGCAATCGTCGAGCCGTGAAGGAACTCGCCAATGCCGGGGAGCTCGGCAGCGGCAAGCTCCAGGCAGTCGGCGACGCCACGAGTCGGATCGGCAACCACGGTGGAGGACTTGGCGATTATGATGTCGCCGCCGCTCAAACCAACCAGATCGGTGAAGGTTCCTCCGATATCGACGCCTACTGCCTGCAAATCCGCCTCCGCTTGGATTGAATGCCGGGTCGTGGCATGCCGCGGGACGTTAGTCCATAGGCGTGTCCGGGGCCAATGCGGAATAGAGGCAGTTTGTCCGGCGCTTCACAGGCCCGGGCCGAGTTGTGTACAACCTGATCTGAAACTGTCGGCCTCTGTCGGCGGCGGATGCGGGAGGGAGGAGCTGCAATTGAGCAATTCGTCGTCAATCGTCGCCAATCCGGCCATGGCGGGCGAGCCGCATTTCGTGGCGCCTGAACTGGTGGACGTCGGGCCGGATGGTCCGAGGCTGGTGGCGGGCAAGTGCGCCAATTGCGGAGCGCTGAGCTTCCCCAAAGCTGTGGTGTGCACGGAGTGCTTGAGCGAGAGCATCGGCGCGGCCGAGCTTTCCAGGCAGGGCGTGCTCTACTCCTTCTCGATCGTCCATCAAGCGCCCAAGGGCTGGAACGTGCCGTATGCACTCGGCTATGTCGACCTGCCGGAAGGCGTGCGCGTTCTGGCGCATATCGTGGGGGCGGACGGCGGTGTCAGCGGTATCGAGATGGACCAAGAGGTGAGGCTCGGAATTGCGCCGGTTGGGACGGATGTCGACGGTTCTGTGCTGTCCAGCTACGTTTTTGCGCCCGTCGACGGAGGCGGCAAATGAGCAACGTATACGTTCTTGGGACGGGCATGATCCAGTTCGGGAAATATCCCGACAGGACGTTGGCGGAGATCGGCTGGCCGTCGTTGAGAGAGGCGCTGCTCGAAGCGCAAGTGCCGCCGAAATCGATCGATGCGATCTATTGCGGGACGGCGCTGGGAGGCATGCTGGCCGGGCAGCGGGTGGCAAAGGTGCTCGGCCTGTCGGGCATGCCGATCGTCAACGTGGAGAATGCCTGCTCCTCGTCCTCTTCGGCCATGGCGCAGGCATATACCGCGATTGCTTCGGGCCGCTTCGATACGGTTGCGGTGGTCGGGGTGGAGAAGCTTACCAAGTTCGGTGGCGGCACATTGCCATTGGAGAAGGAGGATTGGGAGGTCAACCAAGGCATGGTGATGCCTGCGCTCTATGCCATGCGCGCCAAGCGCTACATGCATGAGCATGGTCTGACGGAACAGCAGTTGGCGCAGGTCTCGGTGAAAGCTCACGACCATGGTGCGCTCAATCCGCTGGCGCAAATCCGCAAGCGGGTGACGCTGGAGGAGGTGATGAGCGCGCGGCCGGTGGCCGATCCGTTTACGCTTTGGCACTGCTGCCCGACCGGCGACGGTTCGGCCGCGCTGATTCTGGCTTCGGAGAAGGTGGCCAGACAGGTGAAGCCGAATGCCGTGCGGATCGCGGCATCGGAGGTGACGTCAGGCAAGTATACCAACGGCTATCGCGACATGACGACGGCCGAGCTGACGGTTCGCGGCGCGCACGAGGCCTACGAGATGGCCGGGATCGGGCCGGGAGACGTGAACGTTGCGGAGATCCACGATGCGTTCACGATCGCGGAGTTGATGTACTACGAAGCGTTCGGGTTCGCGAAAAAGGGCGGGGCGTTCGAGCTCTTGGACACCGGCGCGACCTCATTGGGCGGGAAGGTTCCGGTCAATCCGTCGGGTGGACTGTTGTCGCGCGGGCATCCGGTCGGAGCGACGGGTGCGGCACAGGCTGTGGAGGTCGTGCGCCAACTGGAGGGACGTGCGGGCAAGCATCAGGTGGAGGGCGCGAAGGTCGGGTTGACACACGCCACCGGGGGCGGCATCGCCGGTTTCGATCACGGCGCGTGCTCGATCCACGTGTTCGTAAGCTAAAGGGTTCTCGGTGGCGTGGTTCCTGGTAGCGCCTGGCTGTATGCCAGAGCGCTTTAGCTTCTGATCTCGCCGCCTGTGACGCGCTTGACCTCTGCGATCACCTTCGATGCAACCGCGTCGATCTCGGAGTTGGTCAGTGTCCTGTCGCGCGGCTGCAGGGTGACCTCGATGGCAAGGGACTTCCTGCCTTCGCCGACGCTGGCGCCTTCGAACAGGTCGAACACGGAGACGTCGGTAATCAAGGCCTTGTCGGCATTGGCCGCAGCGCGCACGACCTCGGCAGCCGATACCTTGTTCTCCAGAATGAAATGCGAAGTCTCGGTGCACGGGCAGCAGGTCGCCGGCCACCAGCGGCGGTCGTGCCTTCGACTTGCGTTTTTCTGGCGGCAACGCGCTGAGGACGATCTCGAAGGCGGCGGCGGGGCCCTCGACATCCAGTGCCTTCAGCGCGGCTGGGTGCAACTCCCCAAAGTAGGCAAGCGCGATCTTGGGGCCAAGCCGCAGCGTGCCCGAGCGGCCCGGGTGGAACCAGCCAGGCGCGTCCTGGGTGATCGGCGCGCGCGACAGGTCAAGGCCAAGTGCTGCCATAACGGCCATAACGTCGGCTTTGACGTCGAATACACCTGCGACGTCCGGGGTGTCGTTCCAATGGCGTCCATGGCCCTGCAATGCCATCCGTCCGATGCGTATGCCGGATGCCAGCAGCAGCTGTTGGCCCGGCTCAACGCCGGTATAGGCCTGCCCAATCTCAAACAGTCCGATATCGGTGAAACCGCGGTTGCGATTGCGCTGGGCGGCGGTGAGCAATCCTGGCAGCAGGCTCGGGCGCATCGAGGACAGCTCGCTCGAAATCGGGTTGGCGAGCTCCAGTGCGTCCTGGCCACCGCCGAACAGCTCGGATTGGCCCCGTGGAACGAACGACCAGGTCACGGCCTCGACCAGTCCGCGCGCGGCGAGAACGCGGCGCGATCGGCGCGAACGCCGCTGGCGCTCGGTCAGTACCGGGCGGGCCACGCCTGCCTCGCGCGGCATCGCGGTGGAGGGGATGTTGTCGAGGCCGACAATGCGGACGATTTCCTCGACGAGGTCGGCCGGGCCGTGAATGTCCGGCCGCCAGCTCGGCACCGTGGCACGAACCGATGGGGCCTTGGCTTTTCCCCCACTCGCCGTTGCCCCGCCGGCATTTTCCAGCTCGAATCCGAGCGTGGTCAGAATGCGGCGAACCTCCTTGTCAGGGACCTGGATGCCGGCAAGCTTCTCGATGCGGGAGAGCTCGAGCAGGATCGACTCCCGCTGGTCGGGTGGGGCGCCAGCGACAATGGCCTTGGATGGCTCACCGCCGCACAGTTTCAGGATCATGTCCGTTGCCATGTCGAGGCCGGGCACGACGAAAGCAGGGTCGACGCCACGCTCGAAGCGGTAGCGGGCATCCGAAACGATGCCGGTTCGCCGGCCAGTGGCAGCCGTGCGCAGCGGATCGAAGTAGGCGCTTTCGACGAGGACATTGGTGGTCTGCCCGGTGCAGCCGGAGGCCTCGCCGCCCATGATGCCACCGAAGCCGAGGGGGCCCTGCTCGTCGGCGATGACGCACATGTCCGGCTCGACCTCGTACGTCTTGCCGTCGAGCGCGGTGAAACTCTCGCCAGCCTTGCCAAGCCGCGCGCGGATGGCGCCTGTCAGCTTGTCGGCATCGTAGACGTGCAGTGGCCGGCCACGATCGATCGAGATGAAATTGGTGATGTCGACCAAAGCGCTGATCGGGCGCAGACCGATTGCGCGCAGGCGCTTCTGCAGCCAGTCGGGCGATGGACCGTTGCTGACGCCGCGGACGTAGCGGCCGGCAAATACCGGGCAGGCGTTGGCGGCATCGGACGAGAACTCGAGGAGGATATCGACCGGGCATTCGTAGTCGCCCTCGACCGTGCCGAGCTTGGGCTCCGGCTTGAGCTTGCCGAGACCTGCCGCCGCCAGATCGCGGGCTATGCCGCGTACGCCGGTGCAATCGGGACGGTTGGGCGTCAGCTCGACCTCGATGACCGGGTCGTCGAGGCCCATGACGTCGATGTAGCGTTTGCCGACCTCGCCTGCGTGCGCATCGCCCAGATCGACTATCCCGTCATGGTCGTCGGACAGCTCCATCTCGCGCTCGGAGCACAGCATGCCGTTGGAATCGACGCCGCGGACAGGCCGTTTCTCGAGCGTGATACCGGTGCCGGGAATATAGGTGCCGATGGGGGCAAACACGCCGATCATGCCAGTGCGGCAATTGGGAGCGCCGCATACCACCTCGACCGGGGGCTTGCCGGGGGCAATCTCAACTTGGGCGACCTTCAGCTTGTCTGCGTTCGGGTGCTTTTGGGCGTCCAGCACCCGCGCGATGGTGAAGGCCGCCAGCTTCCCGGCGGGGTTCTCGACGCTTTCGACCTCGAGGCCGATCGCCGACAGCCTGGTTGTCAGCTCATCGAGCGTAGCGGTGGTATCGAGGTGGTCGCGCAACCAGGAGAGAGTGAATTTCATGGGGGTGCCGGGGGTAGGGAATTGGACGTTGGGAATAGGGCTTAGCCCAGAGGGGCAGACGCGGCAACTGTTCACCGGTCCGTTGTTTGGTCGCGGCTCAACTTCTCATTTGAACAGGTTGAGCTGGGCTGCCTCCTCGGCCGCTCTGGCGCGGCGCTGGGCTTGCCGGTTGAGCCTGATCTTGCCGTAGATCCAGAGGAAGGAGAACAGGATCTTGAACATGGTCAGACCGTAGAACATGCGGAAGAGGAACGAGTACCAGACGAACCAGCGCATCGAGCGATTTATGCTGACGTGGCTCAGGCGCATATCGAAATGCTGCATGAAGTCGAAAAAGCCGCCGCGAAGCACCAGATCGAGGGTGAACAGGGAGACGCCAATCGGGCTGGCGTGAACGACGTTCTTACCATCGGAAAACAATTGGAAGCCGTCCCATTGCAGCCAGACCGCGCTGGTGGTGAACAGCACGTAAGCGAACAGCATGGAAACAGCGATCAGGCGATAGTAGCCGAGCGCCTGGCGCAGCGAGTGGCTGGAAAAGGAGAAATCCAGCCATTCCTCGAACTTCTCGTGATTGCGATCATGCGCGATGAGGATGTAGGCCACGACCGCCACCATACTGAAGGCGATGGCTAGCGCGAAAAGCACTGATAGTGAGAGGTTGGCAAACATGATCCCCATCTTATCGCACAGCGGGTACCTGGAAGGTGATCCGCAGACGCAACACAGAAAGGAGAACTGACGCGCCTGCCCCTGGTGTGGTGTGGGGCAGATATCCTCCACCGTGATTTGCGATGCTCGCGTGCTTGCGGGGCAGCGCGATGGCGGAGCGCGAGATCTCACTCAGTTCAGCCGGTCATTCCTCCTGCGATCGTCGGCATGTCGAGCGGTAAAAAGCCGTAGTGGCGCATCCAACGCAGATCGGAGGCGAACATGTCGCGCAAATCCGGGATGCCATACTTCAGCATGGCAATACGATCGAGTCCCATGCCGAATGCGAAGCCCTGGTACCTGTCGGGATCGAGCCCGCAATTTGCTGATCACGTTGGGATGCACCATGCCGCAGCCAAGTATCTCGAGCCATTCCCCGGGCTTGCCGATCGCCGCCGCGTCGATGTCGACCTCCATCGACGGCTCGGTGAACGGGAAATGCGACGCGCGGAACCGCATCTTCACCTCGTCGACCTCGAAGAACGCCTTGCAGAATTCTTCCAGGCACCACTTGAGGTGGCCCATGTGCGTGGCCTCGTCGATCACCAGCGCTTCGACCTGGTGGAACATCGGCGTGTGCGTGGCGTCGCTGTCGCATCCGGTAGACACGCCCTGGCGCGATGATCCGGATCGGCGGCTTCTGCGCCATCATGGTGCGGATCTGCACCGGGCTCGTGTGCGTCCTGAGCAGCATCCGCGAGCCGTCCGGCCGCGGATTGAAATAGAAGGTGTCGTGGTCCTGCCGGGCCGGATGCTCCGGCGGGATGTTCAGCTTGGTGAAATTGAGGTCGTCCGTTTCGATGTCGGGGCCTTCAGCCACGGCGAAGCCCATGTCGGCGAAGATCTCCGAGACCTCGTCAAACACCTGGGAGACCGGATGGATGCGGCCTTCCGCGAGAGGTCCGAGGCGGACCGGAAGAGTTACATCTGCGCGTTCGCTGGCCAGGCGGTTCGCGACGTCTTCCTGCTCAAGCCTGTCCTTGCGCAGATCGAGCGCTTCGCCCACGCGGTTTTTCACCGCGTTCACGCCAGCGCCAAAAGCTTTCCGCTGATCCGGTGGCAGCTTGCCGATCTGCTGCATCAGCTCTGACACGCGGCCCTTCTTGCCGAGCGCGGCGATGCGTACCTGTTCCAGGTCAGCAAGCGTAGCGGCCGAGTCGATGTCCCGCAGTATATCGGTCTCGAGCGTGCTCAGATCGGACGAGTTTGCCATGATTGCGGTCCGATATTGCCTGGTCGGGGGAGCGGCTTCATGGCCGCTGTCCGACACGAGGTCAGGCTCCTTCGTTGGTGGCCTGCGCCGTTGCAGAGGCGCAGGCTCAGACGTTCGACTTCAGCCCGCCGTGGCGGCCTGTGCCTGGCCGGCAAGCGCCTTGAAGGCGGCGGCGTCCTTGACGGCGATGTCAGCCAGCACCTTGCGGTCGACTTCGATGCCGGCCTTGCTGCAGGCCGTGGATGAAGGTGCCGTAGGTCATGCCGCATTCGCGCGCGGCGGCGTTGATGCGCTGGATCCACAGTGCGCGGAACGTGCGCTTGCGGCGCTTGCGGTCGCGATAGGCGTACTGCGGCGGCTTTCTCGACGGCCTGCTTGGCGACGCGAATAGTATTCTTGCGCCGGCCGTAGTAGCCCTTGGCGGCCTTCAGGACTTTCTTGTGCTTGGCGTGGGCGGTGACGCCGCGCTTGACGCGAGCCATTTTGATTCTCCGGTAAGATCATAAGGTTGGGCTGGTTCACGAGGCGCGAGACGATGCTGCGAGGAGCTATCCGCAAGCGGCTGAAAATGCCGGGTTGGAGCTCACTGCGCGATGGTCGTCCAGCCTCGTCTCCGGTCAACGATGGTACGGCATGTACTTCTTGACGATCTTCTCGTCGCAGTCGGCGAGCACCATGGTGCCGCGCGCCTGCCGAATGAATTTCGCCGTCCGCTTGATCATGCCGTGGCGCTTGCCCTGGGCCTGCGCCTTGATCTTTCCGGTACCAGTTGCCTTGAAGCGCTTCTTGGCGCTGCTCTTGGTCTTCAACTTGGGCATTTTGCTTATCTGCCTTTCTTTTCTCGTTCGAGGGCCGCATCGCGCCCCGCAGCCATGTAGCGAGCGCGTGCAAAATCCCTTGCCCGCGGGTTCTTGCGAGGGGGCGGATTTGCGCACCCATGCCAGACCGATACGGTGGGATAGCCATTATTGCCAAAGCACCAAAGCCGCCACGGCATGCCCCGCCGGGCGGCTCGGAAGCCCGTGTAATAGTCGATTAGCGCGAGGTGCGCAATGTCAAACGCGGGTGGCGGCGGCCGTCTAGGAGATGAGTTGCTGCTTGGTTGCGGGACCGACCCGGCCATCGATGACCAGTCTGCGATCGGCCTGGAATTTGCGGACGGCCCGCTCGGTTGCCCGGCCGAACCTGCCGTCAATGGTGACGTCGTAATTCAGGTCTTGAAGCGTGCGTTGGAGGTTCTTAACGTATTCGCCGGACGAGCCCCGCCTGAGGGTGGCCCTACCGTAAATCTCGACCGGGTCGACGGGCCCCGCTGGGTTGCCAATCGCGGCGTTCCCTGCGGCACAGGGGCGGGCGGAGCGGGTGCAGACCCAGCGGCGTCCAACGCCGGTGATCCAGCGTTGGTCACATTCGATCTTGCGGTCGGCGGCGGTGCGCCAGTTCTGGAAATTGGTGCCATGTTTCTCGCTCGTCGCCTTGCGCCAGGCGAACAGCGATTTGACCTTGTCAGCGTAGGTGCGTGAAACGGAGTAGCCGCCTTCCTCCGTGACCGTCGGCCGGCAACCGGTCTGGGCCGAAGCTGTCAACGGGGCGATTACAACGCAGATGCCAGCGGAAAGTGCCAGTGCGAGAGGGGTTCGCATCGATGTTTGGCCTCCTCAACAGAATACTCAACAATAGAAGATTCGAGTTGTTGTGCCCGACATTATTTATATTTGCAGAGCCCAATCTCGTTAACAACACCGTGGTTGTCCTGATCAATCTAACTAAAGCAAAACAGGTCTGTTGGGCCAAGCCATGTTTGGCCGTCTATTCCAGCAGCTCTACAGCCAGTGGCATTCCACCGGATGGCTGCAGCGTGACCCGTGAGACCGGCTGGGGCAAATGTTTGCCATCCCAGGCGAAATGGGCGCCGCGAACGAGCGTGGCCAGGATTGCCGTTGCTTCCAGCATCGCGAACGACATGCCGATGCAGGTGCGAGGGCCAAAGCCGAACGGCAGGAACTGGGCGCGATGACGGGTCGCTTCGGCCTGCGGCGTGAAGCGGAGCGGATCGAAGCGGTCCGGGTCGTCCCACAGCTTACGGTGGCGATGCACGGCATAGATCGGGATGATGACGACGGCACCCTTCTCAAGGTGCACACCGCCGAGCTCAACGGGGCCAGCCGTCTCTCGTGTCAGCACCGAGGCCGGGGGATACAGCCGCATCGATTCCTTCAGGACCGCGGTCGTTTGCGTCAATCCCTCGATATGCGCCGCGCTGACTGGCTCCTTGCCGCATACCGTATTTATCTCTTCGCGGATGCGGCGTTGCCAGTGCGGACTGCGGGCAAGGAGGTACAGAGTCCACGTCAGGGCCTTGGCCGTTGTTTCATGTCCGGCTTCAATGAAGGTGAGCAGATTGTCGATGAGCAATTCATCGGGCATGGGGGCGCCGGTGTCGGGGTGGCGGGCGGCCAGAAGGCGGCCGAGGATATCATGGCCTTCCTCGCTCGATCTGGTCCGGCGATCAGCGATAATCCGCGCGACCGCCTGACGTAGCTGGTGGGCGCCGCGTCGCGTGGGCAACGTGCCGGGATGCCAAACCCATCGTGGTACCCCGACCAGCGCCCAGGCGACGTCCCAACTGATCCACGACAGGTAGCGGGCGCTAGCTTCCTTGATTGCCTCGCCATGCCGTGGATCGGCGCCAGCCAGGATCGTTCGCGTGAACACGTCGAATGTCGTGTCCGTCATGTCGCGGTCGACTGGGCGGACGTCGCCGAGGGCGTCGGTGCGCCAGCGCCGCAGCTGGGCCTCGGCGGCAGCGCTCATCGCGGGAACATGATCCAGGAGCTCCTGGTGGCGGAACAGCGGGGCGGCGCTGCGGCGCTGCCAGCGCCAGTCGTGGCCATTGGCGGTCAGGATGCCGTTGCCGAGCGTACTTTCGAAGATGCGGCGCTCGATCTGGGTCTTCGGAAAGCTCTCATGCTGTTTGAGAAGGATTTCCTCGATCAGGGAGGGAGAGGTGACCCAGAGGGTTGTGCGGCCGTTCCGACGCACGACGGTGATATCGTCATGGTAGGTCGACTGAGTCAGCGTTTCGAGGGGATTGCGAACGAAAGTCGCAAGAAATCTCAGGAGCGGAAGGGGGGCCGGGACAGCGGTAGGCGTCGGTGGATAGAGTGCCTCAGGAACGCCAACGCTATCTTCAGCTAGGCTCATGTCCGGTTCCCGAGCGACCTGGGGCCGGCGCGCGCATGATCTCCTGCCACCGGCCGGGTGCGATCAACCCCGACAAGCTGATCGCTATCCATTACTAGCCATCGGGTGCGGCTGTTTCAAGACAAGTGGCCCGTCGCGGTTTGGAGCCGCGGCGATGGATCGGCGGTCACCGAGATGAGCAAAGTTGCGCGATCAGCTTGCGGCCTGTTCGGCGGTCGCCTTGCGAACGCGGGCAATGCCGGAAAGCTTCTTGAGCCGCTTCCTGACGCCAGCGGTGTTTCCTTGCGGTCTCGATACTTTGGCGCGAGGAATGGCGCGGCGATTTTTTTTCTTGCGGGTCTCGACGTTACGGGCCGAGCGCGCTGCCTTCTGGCTCATGATGGTCCTCTTAGGTCTCAATGCCGGCTGATCGGGTGCCGCGTGAACTCACCTGGACGCAGAGACCGGTGGTTCGGACCCAAACTTTGCCGTTCGTATGAATGCGAAGCGCCTCGTTTATGCGAAAGACTGCCGTGTGGCAAGAGCTTGAAGCCAATTCCGGCTTTGGCAATGCGTGACGCTGACGTATAGGAAGACCACTGTATAGTTCTATTGGAATGGAGGGGTGGTGGCATGGATCTGGTGACCAGTCTGCGTCGTGGCGAGAGTTCGGTTTCGATCGAGGACCTGGCAAGAGGATTCGGGCTGGCGCCAGAGCAGGCAGAGGCCGTGGTTGGCAGCGTGGCGCCCCTGCTGGTGCAGCGCCTGGAGCGAAATACGCTGTCGCGCGGCGGTCTCGCAGACCTCGTGGGGATGATGGGGGAGATCAGCAACCACAGCAATATGCTTGGCAATGCAACGCTCGGTACGGATCAGGGGCGGTCGTTCGGCAACGAAATTCTCGAGCAGATCCTGGTCAACAAGGATGCGAGCCGGGCACTGGCGGCCAAGGCCTCCGCGAGCTCAGGCATAAGTGAAACTATCATCAAGTCGATGCTGCCCTATATCGCGA
Organism: uncultured Alphaproteobacteria bacterium; assembly: GCA_963825625.1. Lineage (GTDB taxonomy): Bacteria > Pseudomonadota > Alphaproteobacteria > Rhizobiales > Hyphomicrobiaceae > CAMDPA01. Next base: position 372,994 of record CAWGUF010000011.1, read on the forward strand.
CGATGGTTCTGGGATGGCTCAGCAACAAGGCGAGCGGTGGACTGGGTGATATCCTATCGAAATTGCCGCAGGCCGGCGGTGGCCGAGGGCAGACGTCGGGCGGGGGTTTTCCGTTTCCGTCGCCGTCACCGTCTGGAACGGGTGGATCCATGCTTCCCGGGCCGGAGGGTATTGGGGCGCCGGCGCAGAACCCCTATGGCGACCTTTCCGACATGATCAGGCGCGGAGGCGGCCAGGTTGGCGGCGGCAGCGGCTCGCTGTGGAACATCGTGCGCGGCGTGCTGGGCGGGCTGATGGGCTTCCGCAGCAACGGCATCGTCGGCTGGATCATCCGGATGGTCGTCATGCGCTATGGCTGGAGCATCCTGCGCTTCGTCTTCGGGCGGTTGCTACTCGGGCGCTGACATCGCCGCGCGGCCAGCCCAGAGGTGCGGGGGCACGTGCATTGGCGTCGTCCGATGGCGTCAGCGGCGAGAGGGGCCCGGTATTGCCGTGGTACCTGCCGCTGCAGTCATGCGACCTGTTGGTTCTTAGCGCGACTGCTTGCGAGTCCTGCGCGTGGCTCCGGCGGAGCGCGCGAGCGGTTGGCAGGGGCGGGCATCAGCCGAGCAGGTCCACTGACCGAAGCCGTCCTTGTCGCAATTCAGGGTCTTGCTGCCCGCATGGCGCCACAGGCCCCAGTGGTCGCCGTATTCCCACGAGGTGAAGCCTTGCCATGCGGAGATCGCTTCGCGCTCGGCAGCCTGCTTGGACGCACCAGCACCTGTATTCGAGTGGAAATGGTCGGCCATGCACCAGCGAGCGCCTTCACGGCGCTGATCATGCAATCCGTCAAGGCCCATTCCCTGGGCTGAAGCAGGGGTTGACGCCAAGCCAGCGAGCCCGATGACAGCCAGCAGACCGAACGTAAGCTTTTTCATCGTGCAATTCCCGTGCAGGAAGTTGTTGTTCCCATGGATCATAGAAGCGCGCGCTTCGGTTCATGGCCGAGAGCGCTTTGCGCTTGTGCCCCGCTGCAGGTTTCCTTCCGCGCACGATAATCTGCTTTGCGGTCGACCTGAACACTGTGTAGAGACTGCGGCCGATATTCACGCGCCGACGTTGCAGACCAGTGACACGTGCAAAGCGCAGACGAATCCGCTGCGATAGCAACACGAGATTGGTGCATGAGACTTAACGAATGGTTGCCGGCGGGATGAGGCAATACGACACCGGAGGTCGTTTCAAACGATCGGCATTGCCTTGATTACAACGACCGTGGTGTTGTCCTGATGCGGGTCGCGCATGCTCTCCACGCCGCGAATCAGTGCAGATGCCACGGCTTGTGCTCCGTCACCGACATAAGCTGTGACGACGCGGGCAATCTCGCCAATCTCCATGGCGTGGATGCCGTCGCTGGCCAGAATCACGCAATCCTCCGGGGCCAGCTCGAGCGGGGTGCGGGAGAGGTCGACGAGTTCCAGATCCTCGCCCGTGATGGCCGAGCGCAGCATGTGGCGCCGCGGATCGGCGCGGGCTTGCTCGGCGGAGATTTTGCCTTCCGCAGCCATCAGGTCCAAGGCCGGGGCAAGCGAGTGGTCCTCGTTGAGAAGAGCGATCTCGCCGCGCCTGAAGAGATAGAGCGGGCTGTCGCCGACGCTCACCCACTCCATCCCGGCCCGGCTGAATGCCGTGCCGATCAGCGTCGATCCCATCCCGGCCAGTGACGGCTGCTCCTCGACCTGGAGTTCGATGGCGCGATTGGCAGCGACAAGCCCGGCACGCAGGCGCTCGCGGATGTCCGAGCAATCCCGTGCGAAGCCGTCCAGGAAACTGGCGCAGACGGTACGGCTTGCGAGCGCGCCCCCGGCATGGCCGCCCATGCCGTCGGCGAGAGCCGCAATCAGGAGTTCCCGGTTCGACCAGAGCCGGTGTCACTTCGCTATCGGATCGGTCTGTCGGCCAAAGTGCGAAGGCATCCTCCTGCTGGGGGCGCGCTCCCTTGCTGACGCCGGTACCGGTGTCAAACCTCAAGCTCATGAGCTGGCTTCGCTAATCTCCGACCAATCGAAATCAGGCCCACAGAAGGGGACGAATACCAGCTGTGTGCGCCCCATCATGATGACATCCATTGCCTGCAATGTCACGGCCGCCGCGGGACGCTTGTCGTTGATGGCTACGACGTTGGTCTTGGCGAGGTTGGGCACGAACAGGAATGTTCGATCATTGGAATCGTAGCGGATGTAGGCTTGCTCCTCCGCCGAGATCGCGTCATCGCCGAAGTCGATGGGAATGCGCTGGTTGGCGGAGCGACCGACGGTATTGTTGCCTTCGAAAATGGGCCGATATGCGCCGAGGCCGGGTCCGCCCACGACCACCAGCCAGCCGACCACGGGGTCCTGGGTGAACGATTTGCGCTGGATCGTCTGTTTGCCACGCAGCAATTGCGTGCGTGCCGGTGCGTCGGAGTCGCCCGCTCCAGCGGCGTTGCGTACGACGCGGGTGGTGGGTGGTGCATCGAATTCGACGTGCCGATCTGCGGGAGGGATATTGGGTGTACCGCCACGTGCGACGCGCGCCGCTTCCGCTGCGCTGGGGCTGGCAAGGGCGGGCGCGGGAGCGGTGGTGCCATCATTGGAGCGGCCAGAGGCCGCTGACATCTGGGCGGGAAGCGATGGGCGCTCCGCTTCCGCCTTGTCGGGAGCCGGTAGCGGAGGCGGCAGCTGGGCGGCGGGCAATTGGATCACCGGGGCGCCTTTCGTCGTGTCTTCCTTGCTTGCCGCAGCCAATGCATCGCGCAAGGAGCCCAAGAACCGATTGCCCTGCTTGCCTGCGCGTTCGATCTCGTCACCCATGTCCTGATCCCTCCCGTGAATTCAACATCCTGCGTTGCGGCGAGACGAATGCCGTCTTTTCAAGATTGGTGCTTGCGTATCAGTTCTTGTCCTCGCTCGCGAAGCTGCGCCATGCATGCCAGCCGCGGCCACTGCGCAAGGAGCAGCCGTGGTGGGCCTCATGCAACAGCTGAGAAGCGTAAACGAGCTTTCCCCAATTGAACAATGTCGCCATCGGCGAGGCTCCACGTGGCTCTGTGTGCGCCATTTATCAACATGCCGTTTCCTTCCGGACCGCTCATGTCGGAGATCACAAATCCGATGGCGCGATCGCGTTCGATCACGGCGTGGTAGCGATGAACGGTCTCGTCATCAATCCAAACGTCGTTGTCGTCCTGGCGACCGATCTGCGTAAGGTCACGATCGAGGGCTGTGGCGACCGGCGGTTCGCCTTCCAGGATGATCCAGGCCGTGCCGGGCGTTGTATCGGGTGCAGGTGTGGGGCGCAAAAGTGTGGTTGGCCGGGTCGCGAGCGACAGGCGGTGGACCATCAGGCCAAACAAGGCCATAGGCGGAATGAAGAGCAATCCGGCAAGACCAATCATGATTGCCGGGTAACGGCTATAGCCATTCTGGATCCAGCGACCGATATCATCGGCAGCCTGACGCGCGACATCGGTGATCAGTGTTGCGGAGGAGATGCCGGCATGAACAGTTGCGATCGGTTCCATGCCAAGTGTCGGGGCCAGCGTCGCGGCGGAGAGATGCGGCTGATTGTTCAGCGCGAGCGCAGCCACGAGGACACCAAGTAAAGTTGCAGCAAGACGTAGCATCGCGAATCTCGAATTTGATATGTAACGGTGACTGCGCAACGAGGCAGGAACATGGCCGCGGCTTGGGAGTAACCGGCGCACGGTTATTGACGGCGGCAAAAGATTGGTTGAAACGAGGCGGCATGAGCGCGCGAGCAATTTCCGGTTGGCTGTGGGGGCAGTGGTCCAGGCTGGGGTTGTCTGTCGCCCTGGCGACGCTGGTGATCGACCAAGCCCACAAGCTCTGGATGCTTGGGGTTTACCGGATCCAGGACAAGGGGCGGGTGACGGTGGCGCCCTTTCTCGACCTCGTCTACGTCAAGAACCTGGGCATCAGCTATGGGTTGGGCGCCGGCACCATCGGGCAGGAGATACTGGCGATGTTCGCCGTTATCGTGTCGGTGGCGCTTGCGGTCTGGCTGGCGATAGGCGCAACGAGCCGCCTTATGGCCGTCAGCATCGGGCTGATCATCGGCGGGGCGGTGGCGAATGCCATCGATCGCCTTTATCTGGGCGGGGTCGCCGATTTCTTCTCGCTGCACGCTTTCGGTTTCTACTGGTATGTCTTCAATATCGCCGACGTCGCAATTGTTGCCGGAGTTGTCGGCCTGTTGTACGACTCGTTCATCGCGAGTTCGCAATGACGCCGCAAATGCGTCCTAGATGGCGGCTTAGGTAGCGGGGTTGGGAGTTGAGAGCTGCCACGCGGTGATGGGTACAGTGCGGCCGGGGGCGGCCGTAGGACTACGGGCCCGATGCGTAGCGTGCTTTCTGGAGGGTTCGGCAGGAGTGGCGTCCGGGAAATGTCCCGAAGCGGAGACGCCGCGGTGGCCGCGCGATAGACCAAGGCCGGAGACAGGGCTATGCCAAAACGAGTTTGCGGGGCGAGACTGGCGACTTTTGCTGCAGCTGTGGTGCTAGGGACAGGTTTGGCCGGCTGCGGCGGAATCGACGGGATCGAGTTGCAGGGTGGGGTATTCGATGCGCTCGGCGTGTCCAGCTCCAATAAGCCCGCGACCAAAAATGTGAAGGTGGCTGCGCGGCCGGGTCTGGTGCTGCCGCCATCCGAGCAAGCGTTGCCGCCGCCATCGGACGGCGCATCAGTAGCCGCAGCAGCGCCGGATGGTCAGTCCTGGCCGGTTGATCCCGAGCAGCGCAAGGTGCTGGCCAATACTCAGCTCGACAAGCAACACAAGGACTTCTGCGAGCGGGCATTGACTGATGCCAGGATGCGCGGCGAGGACGGTGTGGTGATGGGGCCGAAGGGCAATTGTCAGCCTGGATTGTTCGGCAATCTGGCGGAGGCCCTGGAGGGCAAGAAGAGCGAATAGCAGTCCGGATGTCCGGAAATTCCGGAATGGCGGCTGGCTCTTTGGGCGCTCAATCAGCTGTCGAGGTGCGGGACGGGACGGCCATTTCCGTCGCGCCAGCGCCGCAGCCAGCCGAGCCCTTCCAACGTGCCGGCGCGCGGGCGATATTCGCAGCCTACCCAGCCCGCGTACCCGAGACGGTCCAATTCCGACAACACGAAGCCGTAGTCTATCTCGCAGCCGGCAGGCTCATGGCGGTCGGGTACGCCGGCGATCTGAACGTGGGCAGTGATAGACAGTAGCTCCCGCAGTCCTGCGACGACCGAGCCGCGCATCATCTGGCGATGATAAATGTCGAATTGCAGGCGCAGGTTGGGCTGGCCAAGGCGGGCGATCGCGGCGGCGGCCCATTCGAATTCGCTCAGGAAATAGCCTGGATTGTCGAGCGTGTTGAGCGGCTCGACGAGGGCGTTGATGCGATGCGGGGCAAGGCGCTCGGCGGCCCACCGCATAGAGCATTCCCATGCCGCGGGGGTGCAACTGGCTCCGGCGCCGCTGAGGATATGAATGTTTGGTGCGCCGGTTGAGAGAGCGTAGGTGAGAGCCTGCTCGATGCTGGTGCGGAACTCGGTCTGCCGGCTCGGGATTGCCGCGAGCCCGCGATCGTCCCTGGAGGGACCCGGCGGGGCATTTATCAGAACCAATTGCAGTCCCGTCGCTGCAAGCCTGGCGGCGATGTCGTCGGCCTGCATGGCATAGGGAGCCTGCAACTCGACGGCTTCGAAACCTGCGTCGCGCGCGGCAGCGAAGCGATCGGCGAGCGGCCATTCACAGAACATCATGTTGAGGCTGGCAGAGTAGCGAGGCATAGGGGTTCAGAGGCCATCTACAATGGGACACGAATTACGGCCCTGAGCCCACCCATCGAACTCTCGCCGAGTGCTACGTCTCCGCCATGGCTGCGCGCGATGTCGCGGGCGATGGCAAGGCCCAGCCCCGAATTACCGGAATTCTGGTTGCGGGCATGGTCGACACGGTAAAATGGCCGAAAGACGTTGTCGCGTTCCTCCGGTGGGATGCCGGGGCCGTCGTCGTCGATCTCGACACGGAGAAAACCGCGTTCCGTGGCGGCGCGAATGACGATGCGTTTGCCGAAACGAGCCGCATTGCTGACGAGGTTCGTGATTGCCCGCTTGAAGGCCTGACGTTTGAGCGGCAGCTCCAGATCGCGGCGGCGCCGTCTCAGCTTTAGCTCTATGGGTACTCCCCAAATCTGGGCCTCGTCGTGGACTTCATCGAGCAACTCGGACAAGTTGGTCAGTTGGGCTTCTTCTCCCCCGTCGCCGCGCGCAAATGCCAGGTAGTCCTCCAGCATGTGCCACATCTCATCGACGTCGGCCTTCATGGCCGCGGCTTCGGGCAGGTCGTGCAGCAGCTCCAGCTGCAGTTTGTAGCGCGTGAGGATGGTTCGAAGATCGTGGCTTACGCCCGCCAGCATTGTCGTGCGCTGGTCCACGTGCTGGGTAATGCGATCGCGCATCTCGACGAATGCCTGCGCGGCCTGGCGGACCTCGCGCGCACCACGCGGGGTGAAGTCGGACGGCGTAGGTCGTCCCTTGCCGAATGCATCGGCGGCCTCGGCCAACCGGAGGATGGGCTTGATCTGATTGCGCTGAGGAACAGAATGGCGACGCACAGCAATACGACCGAGGTGCCCACCATCCAGACCAGGAAGATATGCGAGTTCGACGCATAGGTCTGGCTGCGTGTTGCGATGAACCGCAGCACGTTCTTGTCGAGCTTGATGCGAATTTCGACCAGGTTCGATTTGCCGATCGTGTCGATCCAGGCCGGTTGCTTGATCTGCCGCGCGATTTCCTTCGACAGCTCGCGGTCGAGCAAGGAGAAAAACGGACGCGGCTGCTCCTTCGGCAGCTCTCCGGGCGGCAGGATCTGAAGAGACAGCCGCAATCGATCGCGGGCGAGCTCTATGAGGCGGCCGTAGTCGTCTTCCTTATTGTAGTCCTTATACAGGTCGATCAAGGCCGCGATGTCCCGCACGGTTGCTTCCGACAAACGGCGGGTGACGGCCTGCCAGTGCCGTTCCATAAAGGTGAAGGCGACGACGCCTTCCAGCAGCACTATCGGCGCAATGATGATGATGAGCGCTCTGGCATAAAGACCCTTCGGCAACAGCTCTGCCAGCAAGGCGCTGGCAATGCCGATCCCACGACGCGCAAGGCGCGTCAGGCCGGAAAAGCGCGAGGCCGGCTCTGCCTCATAGGGTATGTCGCGGGCTGCTACCATGTCCCTCTTGCGCGCGGCTCAGAGCCCCGCTGGTCGTCAATCGGTGAACAGAACGTAACCCTTGCCGCGCGCCGTCTGCAGATAAACCGGATTTGACGGATTGCTTTCAATCTTGCGGCGGAGACGATTGATCTGCACATCGATGGCGCGCTCGCTGCCGGTGGTTTCGTCGGCGGCCAACTCGTGACGCGCGATCGGCATACCTGGGCGGCTTGCAAACTGGCGCAGCAGATCGCGCTCGCGCTCAGTCAGCTTGATGCTCTCCTCGCCCCGGCGCAGCTCACCGCGGCCGATATTGAACGAGAACTCTCCCATGCGGATCTCGTCCGATGGTCCAGGCACGGAACCGCCGCGCCGCAGGATGTTTTTGATCCGCAGGATCAACTCGCGCGGCTCGAACGGCTTGGCGACGTAGTCGTCTACGCCGGCTTCGAGCCCCTCGACCCTGTCCTCGGCCTCGGACCGGGCTGTCAGCATGCAGATCGGGATGGATGATTGACCTTTCAGCTCGCGTGCGAAAATCAGGCCGCTCTGGCCCGGCATCATGACATCGAGAATGACAAGGTCGAATGAAAGCGATCGCATGGCAGCGCGGGCTGCGGCGGCATCCGATGCCGGCGTCACGCGGTAGCCGTGCTCAGTCAGCAGCCGGGTAAGCAGCTCGCGGATGCGGCTGTCGTCATCGACCAGTAGAATATGCGGCGCGTTGTCTGGAAGGGGTTCTCGGCGCGTGGTTACGACTTCAGAACTCAGCTCGCTCATCTCTTTACCTCCGTACCCTCGCCTCCCTCGGGCACTTCTCCTTCTAGCATACGTGCGATCTCGGCGCGATGCTGAGGGCCGACCATACCCAGCAGGAATGTCCGTGCCACTTTATCTGCGGCCGGACCGGCCATCGCAAGGGCTTCGCGGATGCGAGCCGTCTGCAAGGCCGTCAGCTCGGAGGCTAGGCGAGAGCCCTTCGAGGTCAGGTAAAGGCGCCGCTCGCGCCGGTCATGCGCGCCGGCCTCCTGGGTTATGAAGCCCCGGTCGACCAGCTCCTTGAGTACGCGGGCAAGGCTCTGCTTGGTTATCTGCAGGATGTCGAGAAGGTCGGCGACCCGCATCCCTGGGCGCCGGTTGACGAAATGCAGGACCCGGTGATGGGCGCGGCCGAAGCCGAATCCGGACAAGACAGCATCAGGCTCGTGCGTGAAATCGCGGTAAGCGAAGAACAATAGCTCTACGATCGCAACCAGCGTCTGTTCCTCGCGGCTGCATGAACCAGCTTTGCCCGGACCTGAACCATGCAGGCCCCCGAGTGCGGCAGCAGAGTCTGGATTTATGTCAGTCATGTTGACTTATTAGGAGGGCATTGATACCCCTGCAAGGGTTTTCACAAACCAAGCTGGCGCTTGACGAAGTGCAATGGTGCGGTTCGCGCAGGCTGTCGGCCGAGCCGTGACGTATCGGGCCGATTGCGCCTGGCTTGTACTGTCGATGCCTTCAATGGGAGGACTATTCATGGCAGTGGCGCCGGCTTTCGTGATCGAGCGCAGTGGGCAGCAGGTGGCACCGGAAGCGCGCGCCAAGCTGCTTGCTGATCCGGGGTTCGGCCGCATCTTCACGGACCATATGGCGATTGTCCGTTACAGCGAAGGCAAAGGCTGGCACGACGCCAGGATTACAGCCAGAAAGCCGATAACGCTCGATCCTGCTGCGGCCGTCCTGCACTATGCGCAGGAGATTTTCGAGGGGCTGAAGGCCTATCGACTCGTCGATGGCAGCATGGCGATGTTCCGTGCCGATGCCAACGCGCGCAGATTCAACCAGTCGGCGGCGAGACTGGCGATGCCGCAGATTCCGGAGGAGACGTTTCTAGACTCCGTCAGGCAGCTCGTCCGCATCGATAAGGACTGGTTTCCGTCGGTCGAGGGCGGCTCGCTCTACATTCGTCCATTCATGTTTGCGAGCGAGGTCTTCCTCGGCGTGAAGCCTTCGGCGGAATATCTCTACATCGTGATCCTGTCGCCAGTCGGGGCCTACTTCAAGAGTGGAGCGCAGGCGGTTTCGCTATGGGTGTCGCAGCACTATACGCGGGCGGCGCCGGGTGGGACGGGTGCTGCCAAGTGTGGCGGCAATTACGCGTCCAGTCTCGTTGCGCAGGCGGAAGCCAGTAAGCACGGCTGCGATCAGGTCGTGTTTCTGGATGCGGCCGAGCACCGCTGGGTGGAGGAGCTCGGCGGTATGAACGTGTTCTTCGTGTTCGAGGACGGGTCGCTGCAAACGCCGCCGCTATCGGGCACGATCCTGCCTGGGATAACTCGCGACAGTCTGCTGACGCTAGCGCGCGCCGAGGGCTTGACCGTACGTGAGGAGCCCTATGCCATCGAGCAATGGCGCGAGGATGCCAAGAGCGGCAAGCTCAAGGAGGCATTTGCCTGCGGGACCGCTGCCGTCGTCACGCCGATTGGACGGGTAATGAGCCCTGAAGGCGAGTTGGTGATGGGAACCGGGGGGCCTGGGCAGACGACCATGCGCATCAAGCAGAAGCTGGTCGATATTCAGCGCGGGGCGGGGCCTGATCCATATGGCTGGGTGACGCGGATCGATTGATTGTCCGTCGCTTGCTGCCTGGGCTCGGCATTATCCAGCCCGGAAACCAGCCCGGACAGGGTGGCCGTGCCGTGACGTCGTTGCCACAACCTTAACCTCAAGCGGTGGAGATCACGCGCCAAGGGTTGCCTTGCTACCATGTGCTGCGGGACAGTTGCATGGAGTGCGGGCATTCGAGAGGTTGCGCCATGCGGACGTGGTTTTCGACTTTCTTTATTCTTCTAACGGTGTTGGCGGGGTCTGCGCATGCTGTCGGCGTGGCCGGTGCCGGGCCGAGGCTGCCTGCGATGGCGTCGCTCATCGAGCTGGCGCAGGCCTCCACGACGCAAACAACGATCGACGGCAATCGAAGGTGCCAGACAATTCGCACCTGCCGCTTTCGTCGCGGCGGGTCGTTCCGCGGCTGCATCTCGACCTACACCTGCCGAGCCTGCCGCATGGTGCGGACGCGCTGTGACATCGGGGGGCGGCGGCAGAACTGTCACGAGATGCAGTGTACGTGGGGCGGTTGACGACGCAGCCTACCTCATCCCGGTCACTGCACAGGCTACGAATGTCAGGCCTGCGGCGATGAATGGAAGCAGGAGCGAGGAGCCCATTCGCACGAGGGTGAATGGCCAGCCCATGATAGCGACCTCGTAGACCAGTACGCGATGCCAGGCGAACACCGACCAAGCGGTCAAGAACGCGATGATCTGAGGCAGTCCCGCGTCCGCGCTGCGCAGGACGATGACGAGGGGGAACGCAATCATCGGACCGGCGGGCATAATGCCGCCGACCAGGCAAGCAACCAATATGCCGGTCCAGCCGCTGTCGTGACCCATCATGTGGCCGATCAGCTCGGTGGGCAGCAGCTTGGCGATGAAGCCTGCCAGCAGCAGCGCCAGAATGATCCGGGGCAGGATCGCAACGAGTTGTAGAAATGCGGTGTGGCAGGCGTTGCGCAGTTTGGTCATGCTCTTGCGCGCAACCAAGGTGCCGAGAATCAGAACAAGAGACCACAGGATGATCACGCTGGCATCAATCATGGCGCTGCTCCGGCGGACGGGCGGGCGGCCAGAGGCGCGACATCAAACCGGCAATGACGGGCAGCGGTGCTGATACGATCGCCCGCAAGGCCGTGAACTCCGGTCCCAGCAGCGGCAACTCCCAATTCAGCACGCGCTGGAAGCCCAATGTCGACCACGACGTGACATAGGCGACAAGGGGGCCACGGCCGGTGCCGGCCTCTCTCAGAGCACGGACAATCGGAAACGACGTCATGGGGCCGCCGGGTGTCATGGCGCCGACGACGGTTGCGATACCGATCGCCGGCAGTCCGGCGCCTTCGCCCACGTAGCGGGCGATGCGCTCCCTGGGCAGCAACTCCTTGAGTAGTGCTGCGATCAACATGCCGGCGCCGAACCGCGGCAGCAGCATGATAATCAAATCGACGTCGCTATCGAGGCTGGCCCGGACAGCATCGGGGCCGAGGGTCAGCCAGCATATCGTGCCGGTTGCCATGGCGGCGACGGCGAATACCCAGAAGGTCGTGCCGAATACGTCGGAAAGGGTGAGGCGATTTTCGGTGTTTCGGCTGGCGGCGGGAGGAGGCGTTCCGGCGGGGGCAGGCTCTGGTGGATTCTTGGCGTTGGCGGAAGATGCGTGTCCGGCGGGGACGTCGGCATCATCCGGGCGGTGGTTGTCAGGATTGGGCTCGCGAGCCGTCTTTCCCCGTCGCCGACGTTGCTGCCGCTTGCCCATGTCGCTCGATCAGGCCCGCATCGCGTGGAGCATCTCCTCGACGTACTCCGTGCCGCTGGCGACGACCAGCATGGTCGCCAAGCGGACGCATGCCCAGCAATGTGCGGGACAGCGCCTCGTCGCTGACAGCCGCGGTCTTCAGGATGAGCCCGATCATGCTCTTGTGGCGAGGCGGCAGGCATTGCCGATGATCGAGGCCGCGTGCGCATCAGTGCCGGGGCTCGCGACCACGACGACGATATCGGCTGAATCGATCTCGGAGACGAGCTCGCGTCGCATGGCCTGCGACGTCCTTCAGCCAGGCGGTGATCTTGTCCTCGCCGGCGCTCTGATTGGCCGGAAACGCTCGGGAAAGCTCAGCGCGTTGAAGAATATCGCGCGGTTCCAGGTCTTGGTGCTGACAGATCGGAGACAAGCTTGCCTGCTTCCGCGTCGAGCGCAATCACCTTGATCGCGCGCGGGGTCGAGTTGGGATATTGGACTCTGAAGGCGGCTTCGCGGCCGTCGTCATGCGGGCCGATTCGCTGTGCCTCATGGGCAGCTTCCGTGTTGCGGCGAGGGGCAGGCTGCTGGACCCGCCCCTTGCGCTATGCCTCAGACAGTTGCGTGCTTCTTGCCCAGCTCGGCCTTGCACAACTCGTCGGCTACGTCCTTGTAGGGCTGGTCGCGCGGCAGGACGACGGCGATGGAGCGGACGCGCTGCTCCTGCGGCGTGCGGCCGGGCGGCAGCTCGCCTTTCTCGGCCAGAGCGCGGGCGGCGCGCATCAGCTTATGCCGGCACATGATGATGCCGTTGTCGGTCGACACAAGGTTCTCCTTGGATCGGTCGACGACCGGGCCCATGCTCTCCTGCAGCGACTGGTCCTGCATGGCGATGCCTTCGACGCCGGAGAAGGTGCGGCCGGCCTTCTGCGCATCGCGGTCAATCAGGTAGTCGTTGTCCTTGTTGGCGAGCGCGCGGAACGTGCCCGGCACATACTTCACGAACGTGCCCTTACCGTTCTTGGCGGCCTCCTGCTCGTAGTCGTGCAGCGGCCGCGTCGGGTGGTAGAGATAGCTCCAGGCCCAGCAGCTCTCGTCGTCGATCGGGACCCAGAAATGGCCGTGCAGCGGATGATCAGCGCGCGGCGGTACCATCGTGAAGCACGGCAACACCCACTGCGTGATGCGCCAGTAGTACTGATCGTCCTCGGCGTTGCGGCGGGCGCCGACATAAAGTCCGCCTGGATGCTCGACTACCTCGAACACCGGCTTCATGTCGCCCATGTTGTAGTTGTTGGCGCGGTCGGCGCCCTTGAACAGCGGATCGACGCTGAGGTCGCCGCGATGCAGGAACGAGACGTGGCTGGAATCGATGCCGCCTTCGAGCGCCTGCAGCCAGTTGCACTCCGACAGCCGCTTGTTGGCGATGCGCTGGGGCTCCGGCAGCTCGGCGAACTCCCACGCCGGCTTCGGCGGCATCTGCTCCGGCTGGCCCCATGTAGGTCCAGATGATGCCGCCCTTGTCGATGCAGGGATAGGACTTCAGCTTGACCTTGTCGCAGAAGCCGAACTCGGCGGGCTCTGAGGGGACCTCCATGCATTTGCCGTCATGGTCGAACTTCCAGCCGTGATAGGGGCAGCGGATGCCGCCTTCCTCGTTGCGACCGAACCAGAGCGAGACGCCGCGGTGAGCGCAGAACTCGTCGATGAGGCCGATGTTGCCGCTGGTATCGCGGAAGGCGATCAAACGCTCGCCGAGGATCTTGACGCGGACCGGCGGGACAATCGTTCTCCGGCAGCTCCCAGGAATTCAGGATCGGCTGCCAATAGCAGGCGGAACAGCTTGCCCATTGGCGTATCGGGGCCGGTCTGGGTGACAAGGTCGTTCTGCTCTTTCCTCAGCATGGGTTCCTCCGAGCTGTAAGGCCGTCGCGTCCGCTTGGCGCCAGACGTGGGCGAAACGGAAGGCTGATAATCCAGATCATGTGCGCAACACGGGGCCATTGTCCATGCAAGCAGTCGTCCGGTGCGTTGCAGGTATGCCCATCCCTTATGGCACACATCAGGTGCGCCGGATCGGAAGCCGATTGCAACATGCTTGGAGTTCTGCTATGCGGAACAACGTTCCATTTTCATGCGGAACCTTACACGCCACCCACGGCGGCGTCAACGAGGAGAGCTGTGAGAGATGTCCGAGCGCATAGCCTTGTGCAAGACCAATGAAGTGGATGCTGGAAAGGCGATCAGAGTTGAGGCCGGGGGGTTGGTGCTGGCTGTCTTCAACCTGGACGGCGAATATCTACGTCATGGACGATTTGTGCAGCCATGGTCCGGGCTCGCTGTCGGAAGGCTATATCGAGGGGGAGGAGATCGAGTGCGATTTCCATAACGGCCGGTTCAATATCAAGACCGGCGAGGTGACGTCGCCGCCCGTGCATGATTCCGCAGAAGATCTATCCGGTCACCGTCGCGGACGGCACCGTGTTCATCGACAAAGCCGATTGAGGCCGAGAACCGCGGAGCACTTCGCGAGCGGCTTGCGCAGGCTACGACAGATCGGGTGAGCCATGGCCAACATCGAGACGATCCCCATCATTCTTCTCACCGGTTTCCTCGGTGCGGGCAAGACAACGCTGCTGACACGCTGGCTGGAGGCCCCGGAGTTCGAAGGGGCGATGGTGATCGTCAACGAGTTGGGTGAGGTCGGGCTGGATCACCGCCTGCTGACGACGTCCACGGATGTGCCGCTGCTGCTGGACAACGGCTGTGCGTGCTGCGCGGCGCAGGAGGATCTGATCGGCACGCTGGAACGGCTGTTCTGGGACCGGCTGCACAAACGGATCCCGCGATTCAACTGGGTGTTGATCGAGACAACAGGTGTTGCCGATCCGCTGCCGGTCATTGCGGCGATCCGGCGGCATTCGTTGCTGGGTGAGCGGTATCGCGTGGCGGGCGTCGTCACGGCGCTCGATGCCAAGCGCGGGCTGGAACGTCTCGCCGACTTTCCAGAGTGCGAGAACCAGCTCAAGGCGGCGACCACGGTCATCATCACCAAGACGGATATCGCGAGCGGGCAGGAGGTCGAGGCGGTGCGCGCCGAGCTGCCGCGACTGGCGCCGCACGCCAAGGTCTTGATGAGTGCCAATGGTGAGCTTCCGGCGGGAGAGTTGATCGCCACGCTGCCAACGCCACTGCCGGCCCGAGGCCAGCACGGCGATGGACACGGTCACGGTCATGGCGATCACGATCACGATCATGAGCAGGAAGCCGCGCTTGCGGGGGTTCATGCCGGCGGCGTGACAAGCGCATTCCTTCCGTTGCCGAAACCAGTGAGCTGGCCGGCACTGATCTCGGCGTTGGAGACGCTGATGGAGGCGCATGCGAAGGCGCTGCTCAGATGCAAGGGCATCGTGCGGCTGGAAGGTGCGGCCGGCTATCATGGGGTGCAGGCGACCATCGGTCAGGGCATCACGCGGCAGGAGGTGCCGGTTGATGAGGGGGAGGAGCCGCCGCGGACCGGCTTCACCATCATTGCCGCATACGAGCCGGCGGTGGGCATTGCGAGCTCGCTGAATGCCATCATTGCCATTCGCAGCACCGCGCGCGATCCGGTTGCAGGCAAGGGAGCGTGAGGCGTCATGGCTGATGATGCGCGCACAAAACGTTTGCAGCAGGCCACGCATGTTGCAGGAGATGCAACCGACGATGCCGCGGTCAACGGGGATTTCGACGAGGGCGGGCGGCGGCCCAAGCGGCTTTCGTCCGTTGCCACGGCGATCGCGCTGATGAAGTCGTTCTCGGCCGAGGAGGTCGAGCTCGGCGTCAGCGAATTGTCGCGCAAGCTGGGCGTTGCGAAGAGCACGGTGCACCGGCTGGCGCAGACGCTGGTCGCGGACGGCATGCTGGAACAGAACACGGAGAACGAGAAGTACCGGCTGGGGATCGCGCTATTCGGACTCGGCGCACTGGTGCGTAGGCGGATGAATTTGTCGAGCGAGGCGCGACAGGATCTGTTCAAGCTGCGGCAGGCGACCGGCGAGACGGTGCAGCTTGCCATTCTCGACGGCGCCGACATCATGTTCGTCTACAACCTGGAGAGCACGCAGGCGATCCGTGTGAACTCCGACATCGGCGTCAGGAAGCCCGCGGTCTGCACGGCCAGCGGTCGTGCGATTCTTGCATTTCAGCCGTCGGAGCGGGTGGCAGAGCTGCTGTGCGGCGAGGTCAAGGCGCGCACGCCGAAGACGATCACTGATCCTGCGCGGCTGATGGCATTGCTCGCGGATGTGCGGGCCAAGGGCTACGCGATCGAGGACGAGGAGAGCGAGGTGGGGATGCGCGCCATCGCGGCGCCGGTGCGGGCGGCGGGCGGCGGTGTGGTCGGGTCGGTCAGCGTGGCAGGGCCGATGCAGCGATTGTCGAAAGATGTGCTGGCCGGCTATGCGCCGCTCGTGATCGAGACGGCGGAGGCGATCTCGGTGCGGCTGGGGTATCAGTTCAGGGGCGGGTATTGAGGGTGTGGTTCTGTATTGCGCGGAGAAACTTATTCAACGTCGTCATCCTCGCGTGAGTGCGGCGTAAGCCGCATCGACGCGCGGGGACCCAGGGTAAAACTCGTCCGCAGGACGACGGGAATTACGCGTGCTTCGCACTGGATTTTTTGCTGGGTCCCCGACGGGCTCACACCTGAAACGGCGTTCGTCCCGTCGAGGATGACGGGATTGGGTTATGGACGCTGCCGTGGCTATCAGAGCGTTCTGGCAACACGGAAGCCGACATTGTTGTTGCGGTTGGCCGGTTGGTTGTTGTTGCGGTTGGCTGAGTGGAGGTTGTTGGGATTGTTGTTCCACGAACCGCCGCGCGAGACACGCGGGAAGACGGGGCCGTTCAGGCTCCGGGGCGCGATGCAAAACGAAAGCGAAGCCCAGAGACGGAGGACGAAGGCTCCTCCACCGCTCAACCTGCTACGAGTCCGACGCGCCGGCCAGTTCGACCTCTGCGCCATGCACCGAAAAATGAAAACCGGTCCGCCTCCGGCGGAACACCTAAATGGTTTGGAGACTGGATCGGCTGTCGGGCTCAAGACGTAAAGATGTAAAGATGAACGGGGTTAGAGCGTTCTGGCAACACGGAAGCCGAAGAAGTTGAAGCGGTTGTCGGGTTGGGAGCTGTTGCGGTCGGCCGAGCGGAGGTCGTTGGGATCGTTGCTCCACGAACCGCCGCGCAGAACGCGGGAAGACACTGACGTGTCGTAGATGTCTTCGCACCACTCCCAGACGTTGCCATGCATATCATGCAGACCGAAGTCATTCGGCTTGAACGAGCCAACCGGAGCTGTCTGCTTGTTGTCCCACTGGCTGCCGCAGCCGTCACAATTGGCGTTGCCGCGACCAATGGCATCGCCCCACGAGTAACTGGTCGTCGTGCCGGCTCGGGCCGCATATTCCCATTCTGCCGTAGTCAGCAGGCGATAGGTCTTGCCAGTCTTGCGTGAGATCCAGCTCACGTACTCCTTCGCGTGGTTCCACGACACGTTGATCACCGGACGGCGGCCCTTGCCCCAACCCTGGTCCGAAGGGCTCTTGTTGCTCGCACAGCCGCGGCCGGCCACGCACGCCTCCCACTCGGCGAACGTGACCTCGAATTTGCCGACCGCGAACGACCGCGCGATCGATGTTCTGCGCTGACTGCTTCCTTCGCCCATCATGAACGTGCCGGCCGGCACCACGACCATCTCCGGGCACCCATCAGCGCAGTCGCGGAAGCCCTTGCCGGAGCCGGCCTGCACGCTGAGCGCAGGATCGCGCCTGCGGGCTTCCGCCTCGGCCTTCCGCTTGGCCTCTTCCGCCTTCAGGGCTGCCAGTCGCTTGCGGTCGGCCTCCTCTGCTTTCCGTTTGGCCTCGGCTTCCGCTTTCTGCCGCGCTTCGAGGTCGCGTTGAGCCTTGGCGGCTGCAGCGGCCAGCCGCTTGTTCTCTGCCTCCAGGGCGGCAAGGCGCTTATTCTCCCTCTCCACCCGCGCCTTCTCATCCGCGATGGCAGCGGCCTTCAGGGTATCGCTCCCACCACTCGTCGTCAGGCCCGGAAAGGGAAGCCCGGCGTAGTACGCCCCGAGGCCACCAGCGGCCAGCAATCCGACTACGCCGGCCAGAGCCCAGCCGGTTAGAGCTGCGCGTGACTTTGGCCGTCGCTCTGCGATGCGTACTGTACGGATAGCGGCGGCAAGGTCATCCACGTCACGGGCGAACCGCTCGTGCGCCACGTCGTGCTTCTGGTAATGCACGAGATCGCGGATGTCGTCGGGCAGCTCGTCCGGGCGCGGCAGTGGCGGCATCTGGCCATCGCGTCCAACACGGACCGGGATCACGACGATCCCGCGTTTCAGCGCGGCGCCGATCTCCTCGCGCACGTAATCGCGTTCACCGGTGTCGACACGCCCCGCGAGCTGCTCCATCCAGCGTGCGCCGATGACGGCGATCAGCACATCGCAGGCATCAAGTGCCTTGGCCAGCTCCTGATCGAAGCGCTGGCCGGCGAGCAGATTGTCGACATCCATGAAGATGCTGGTGCGGCCGAACTTCGCGGCAAGCCCGTCGCGCAGGCGCGCTGCGCCGTCGGGAACGTCGTCACGTCGGTAATTGACAAAAATCTTGCCCGGCATGCCGGCCGCCCCCTTGAAATGATGAGGGCAGAATAGCGCGGATATGCGCTGGGGCAACTATTCCTACGAGCTTCAGACCCCAGTCGACCGACTGCCCGTTCACCGGCCTTGCGCAGTGCACAATCGCGGGTCATAAGGCTCGGCACGAATACGAGCCAAGGAACCCCACACCATGCCTCCTGCCACTGACGGCGCGCCTCCAACCCGCGCATTTCCGCCCCGCGTTTTCTCCGGTATGCAACCGACCGGCAATCTGCATCTGGGCAACTATCTCGGCGCCCTGCAGCGCTGGGTGGAGATGCAGAACACGCACGAGTGCATCTATTGCATCGTCGACATGCACGCGATCACCGTCTGGCAGGATCCGGCCGAGCTGCGGCAGGCGATCCGCGACGTTACCGCCGCCTATATCGCTGCCGGGCTGGATACGAAAAAGAGCATCATCTTCAACCAGAGCCAGGTGACCGCGCATGCCGAGCTGGCGTGGGTGTTCTACTGCGTGGCGCGGCTGGGCTGGCTCAACCGCATGACCCAGTTCAAGGAGAAGGCCGGCAAGGACCGCGAGAACGCTTCGGTCGGGCTCTACGCCTATCCGACACTGATGGCGGCAGACATCCTTGCCTACCAGGCCACCCACGTGCCGGTGGGCGAGGACCAGAAGCAGCATCTGGAGCTGTCGCGGGATATCGCGCAGAAGTTCAACAACGACTACCGGGACGCGATCATTGCGTCCGGTGAGGCGTCCGGCGATCTTCTTTCCGCAGCCGGAACCGGTGATCCAGGGGCCGGCGACGCGGGTCATGAGCCTGCGCGACGGAACCAAGAAGATGTCGAAGTCGGATGCGTCGGACCTGTCGCGCATCAACATGACGGATGATGCCGATATCATCGCGCGCAAGATCCAGAAGGCGAAAACGGACCCCGAGCCGCTGCCGTCGGAGGAGAAGGGATTGGAAAACCGTCCGGAGGCGGACAATCTCGTCGGCATCTACGCGGCGCTGACGAACCAGGACAAGGCACCGGTGCTGTCCGAGTTCGGCGGCGGCCAGTTCTCGGCCTTCAAGAAGGCGCTGGCCGAAATAGCCGTGGCGCGCATCTCGCCGATCACCGCGGAAATGCGGCGGCTGACGGCGGATCCGGCGGAGATCGACCGCGTGCTGGCGGACGGCAGCAGGCGAGCGGCGGCAATTGCCGAGCCCATCATGCGGCAGGTGAAGGAGATCGTCGGGTTCATACGTGCCTGACGACCGATTTCCGCTGAGGTCCACGGCGGCGGCGCTCACACCTGTGGGGCGTGCGACAGCGATATTGCCCGGGCGTTCGCATCGTGGCAATGTCGCCGCATGACAACCCAACGCAAACGCCGATCTTTCGAGGAAGGCCATCTTCGCAAGATGCTGGTCATCGTCGATGAGAGTCCCGAGGCAGAGACGGCGCTGTTCTTCAGCGCCAACCGGATTGCGCACTCGTCCGGGGTCATCGTGGTTCTTTATGTGATCGAGCCAGAGGATTTCCAGACGTGGCTCGACGTGCGGCAAGTGCACATCGAGGACGAGACCAACAAGGCCAAGGCGCTGTTCCGGCTGATGCGGCGCAAGCTCAACGGGGACGGCTTCGAAAATGTCTCGACCGAAGAGGTGATCCGCGAGGGCAAGACCTCCGAGGAAATCGTCAAGCTGATCGAGGAGGACGAGGATATCGCCATTCTGGTGCTTGGTGCGTCGCCGGATACCAAGGGGCCGGGGCCGCTGGTGTCGTCCCTGGCCACGGGAAAGACGGCCGGGACCTTCCTAATCCCGATCGTGATCGTGCCAGGCGATATTCCCGTCGAGGAGTTGCATACGCTTGCATGATGTGCGGTCCAATCGGCTCCGGCCGGTACGGTCGGGCCGGTGCGCTAATCCGACTACAGGATTCGACAATTGCGTCGATGAAGTCCATCTAAATGGCTAGAGTTGAAAGACGCGCTCCGGCGGATGGCTGGGGTGCGTGCCAGGCCGGAGATCAGACGATGTTCATTCAGACCGAACCGACACCAAATCCCGCTACGTTGAAGTTTCTGCCCGGCAGAGCCATATTGGCGGCCGGCACCACCGACTACCGATCGAAGGAGGAGGGGGCAGCGTCTCCGCTGGCAGCACGCTTGTTCGAGGTGGACGGGGTGACGGGTGTGTTCCTGGGGCCTGATTTCATCTCGGTGACAAAGGCTGAGGGGGAATGGCAGCATCTCAAGCCCGCGATC
>CAWGUF010000012.1:0-411786 GCA_963825625.1 uncultured Alphaproteobacteria bacterium
TCTGATTTTGGAATATAAACTCTCCGAATTGGGGAGCTTTTCCCATTGAGCGAAAGTTCATTTGCCAAAGCAAATCTTTCCGCTGGAGATTTTATAATACGTTTATCAACCCCTGCAGTCTTTTTACCAGCATTTTCCTGAGATACCTTACGAACCGCAAGATATTTGGCATATTTACTGGAAATTAGAAGCTTTTGCAGTTTATACATCTTTTCAAATTCATCGTTTTTCGCTGCTTTATAGATACGAAGTTGAAGGCGGAAGACTTTGTTTTCAATAGCACGCCATTGAATATCTTTCCAGCTATTTATGTTTTCCATGTTGAGTTTAACCTTACTTTGTTCTTAAGCTCTTTAAGTTCCTGCATCACGTCAGCATATCCTGGGAGTTACCCCTTCCTTCTGGGCAATACATGTTCTCATGTTAGGCATTAGCTTTTTGATGCATCCTTTCCATGTTGCGCATATAGTGGTCCTACCTACTACAAGTACGAAGCTTATTTTAGGAGCGCTAATGGATTACTCTGTTCCTTGTTAGTACATCATGTTTACTTAGGTTCTGACTTTATACCGGTAGCAAAGGGAACTCCAGTCCAGCTGGTTAACCTTTCTGCCTTTTGTGCTACTACTCAACCTACGTTACGATATTTTATTCCATCAGTTCTCTTGGCAGATAACCATATAAACTTGTGATAATCTGTGTGATCCGTCGTTGAGTTTCTAAATCACGGCGATATCCTGCTGGGCTTCTGGCATTCGATTACCAATCTCCTAACCAGCCAGCTCACATAACATTGAGTACAAATGTATGGGATTTTAACCCATCTACTAACAAAGCCTCAGATCGCACACACCATCGGCGGCGTCGGCATGTGGTGCTACGTCGTCGTGCTGCCGCAGGTGCAGGCTGATTTCGGCGTCGACCGCGGCTGGGCGTCGGTTCCCTATGCCGCCAGCATGATCGGATTTGGCTTCGGCAACATCCTGATGGGGCGGCTGTCGGACCGCATCGGGGTGTTCTGGCCGTTGGTGTTCGGGGCCGTGGCCTTGTTTGCGGGCTTCACCGCAGCATCGATGGCGCAGAACGTCTGGCAGATCGCTGCGGCGCAAGGCCTGCTGATCGGTCTGTTCGGTTCTTCGACGGTGTTCGGGCCGTTGTTGTCCGACATATCGCAGTGGTTCTCCCGCCGCCGCGGGCTGGCGGTAGGGATTGTTGCGTGCGGCAACTACGCCGCGGCGGCCATCTGGCCACCACTGATCCAGCACTTCGTCGAGACAGTCGGATGGCGCACGACCTACTTCGGTATCGGCGTCGTCTGCGTCGTCACTATGCTGCCGCTGGCGCTGATGATGCGCCGCCGCCCGCCGGCCCCCAGCATGGAGCCACGGCCGGTAGCTGAGGCGGGTCCATCGCTGGGCTGGCATGCCGGGCGCGCCTCCACGCATGGTATGTCCCCGAACGTGCTGATGGCGCTCCTGGTCCTCGCCGGGATCTCGTGCTGCGTCGCCATGGCGATGCCTCAGGTCCACATCGTGGCATTGTGCGGCGATCTCGGCTTCGGCCCTGCGCGCGGCGCCGAGATGCTGTCGCTGATGATGGCGATGGGCGTCGTCAGCCGCCTGTTCTCGGGCTGGATTTGCGATCGTATCGGCGGCTTGGCCACATTGCTGGCTGGCTCGATCCTGCAGGGCGTGGCTTTGCTGATGTTTCTGCCCTCGGATGGGCTCGCCTCGCTCTACGTCGTCTCCGCGCTTTTTGGGTTGTTCCAGGGCGGCATTGTACCGAGCTACGCCATCATCGTCCGCGAGTACTTCCCCGTGAGAGAGGCCGGCGCCCGTATCGGCATCGTGCTGTTTGCCACGCTGATCGGCATGGCGTTCGGCGGCTGGCTGTCTGGCCAGATCTTCGACCTGACCGGGACCTATTACTGGGCATTCGTCAACGGCATCGCCTGGAACATTCTGAACGGCTCGATCGCGGCCTATCTGCTGTGGCGGCTGGGGCGGCCGCACAGGGACCGAGACAAGGGCAAGCTGGGAAGTGGCGCCCAACCGGCACCGGCTTGAAGCTCCATCGGGGGGAAGCGCTATGGATCTGTTGATGAACGCGCTGCTCAACGTGTTCGACTTCCTCGGCATTGAGCACGCCAATCAAATCATCATCGTCATCATGATCATGGCGGCCGGGCTGATGTACAAGCTCGGCGAGATGGCGAAATGGGTGGTCGGCGTTTTCCTGGTCGTGATGGTCGTATCGCTGGGCACTGCGATCTACCAGATCGTCTATGACGCCCGCGCCCAGTGCATCTACGCCTATGACGATGCCAAGCCGATCTTCAAAGAGAGCTCCGTGCGCAGGCTGCAGTGGGAGGAGATGCGCGATCTCAATTGTCCGACGATTTGGGTCGCGCGAAACGAGATCTATCACCGCGACGGCTATTGCTTCTACACGCCGCTCGGCTACGCCTATTTCGAAAGTGGAAAGAACACCTGCAGCCCTGACGTCGACGCCGCCAAGACCGAGATCGGCAATCAGAACGCCAAATCGCTGGGGCGGCTCGAGCGCCGCAAGGGCTGCCGCGTGCCACCATCCAGCTGTCGGGATTTCTCGCGCGTATCATCTTCCAAGCTGGTGCTGTCGCGCGGCCCCCTCAAAGCCCAGTAGGTCCCAGTGCGCATCTTATTGATCTTCTGGTTGTTCGGATTAGTGCTGGCCTGGTTCTGGGTTCGCGCCCGGCGCAAGCAGGTGCTGCGCCTGTTGACCGAGAAATCGCCGGCCGACGCGCGCAACTTTCGCGTTGTCCAGCGCCGGTTCGGGATCGGCTCTGGCTATGTTGTCGCCCACCTTGCTGGCGATCAGCGCGAGGTGATCCAGGCGCAGATCGACCGTATTCGGATCAAAGTGGTCGCCGCCTGGCTGGGGTCGCTGTTGTGGCCGATCCTTCCCGCTCTCGTGCAGATGTTCCTGGGCAATCCGTTGTGAGCGC
The DNA here is from genome assembly GCA_963825625.1 of uncultured Alphaproteobacteria bacterium. GTDB lineage: Bacteria > Pseudomonadota > Alphaproteobacteria > Rhizobiales > Hyphomicrobiaceae > CAMDPA01. The sequence continues at coordinate 2,987 of CAWGUF010000012.1, forward strand.
CGATCGGCTTGCCGCTGGCTTCCCGCCTCGGGAACGCGACGCTCGGCCGGCTCCCCGCAGGGGAGTCGCGCGTCAGGGATTGGCAGCGGCACCCCGCTGGCTTCCCGCCTCGGGAACGCGACGCGCGGCCGGCTCCCCGAAAGGGGAGTCGCGCGTCAGGGATTGGCAGCGGCACCCCTCTGGCTCCCCGCCTCGGGCACGCGACGCGCGGCCGGCTCCCCGAAAGGGGAGTCGCGCGTCAGGGATTGGCAGCGGCACCCCTCTGGCTCCCCGCCTCGGGCACGCGACGCGCGGCCGGCTCCCCGAAAGGGGAGTCGCGCGTCAGGGATTGGCAGCGGCACCCCTCTGGCTCCCCGCCTCGGGCACGCGACGCGCGGCCGGCTCCCCGAAAGGGGAGTCGCGCGTCGCAATCAAAGACTCAATCTTCAAACGGGTCGCGCATCAGGATCGTGTCGTCGCGCTCCGGCGAGGTCGATAGCAATGTCACCGGCCGCTCGATCATCTCTTCGACGTGTCTTGACGTACTTGACCGCCTCGGCCGGCAATTCAGCCCATGACCGCGCACCCTGCGTCGATTGCTTCCAGCCCTTGAAGGTCTCGTAGATCGGTTTGACGCGAGCTTGTGCGTTGTGGCCGGCAGGCAGGCGATCGATCCGTTCACCGTCGAGCATATAGCCAGTGCACACGTTGATTTCGTCGAGCCCATCGAGCACGTCGAGCTTGGTGAGCGCGATGCCGTCGATGCCAGCGACTTTGGCGACTTGCCGGACAAGGCAGGCGTCGAACCATCCGCAGCGCCGTTTGCGTCCTGTCACCGTGCCGAACTCGTGTCCCCGCTCGCCGATCCGCTCGCCGATCTCGTCGTCGAGCTCGGTCGGGAACGGTCCCGACGCCGACCCGCGTGGTGTAGGCCTTCGCGATGCCAAGCACGTATCCGATATGTCCAGGTCCCGATGCCCGAGCCGGTCGCCGCTTGTGCCGCCACCGTGTTTGAGGATGTCACGAACGGATAGGTGCCGTGGTCGATGTCGAGCAGCACACCCTGCGCGCCCTCGAACAGGATGCGCTTGCCCGCCCTCCGCTCGCGGTCGAGCAGATCCCAGGTCACGTCCATGTAGGGCAGGATCTTGCGGCGCGACCTCCGTCGAGCTGTGCGATCAGCTCGTCGCGGCTGACTTCGGGCTGGTTCAGGCCACGCCGCAGCGCGTTGTGATGCCCCAGGATGCGATCGACCTTGGGCCCGAGCGTGTCGAGGTTCTTCAGATCCTGCACGCGGATCGCCCGCCGCCCCACCTTGTCCTCGTAGGCTGGCCCGATGCCCCGGCCCGTCGTGCCGATTTTTCCTCTTCCCGCGGCCACTTCCCGCAGTTGGTCCAGCTCCCGATGTAGCGGCAGGATCAGTGTGGCGTTCTCCGCGACGCGCAGGTTGGCCCGCGTGACCTCCACGCCCTGAGCCTTCAGCCGCTCGATCTCCTCGCCCAAGCGCCCACGGGTCGATCACGACGCCGTTGCCGATCACGCCCATCTTGCCGGGCCTGACCACGCCGGATGGCATCAGCGAAAGCTTATACGTCACCCCGCCGATCACCAGCGTATGGCCGGCATTGTGACCGCCCTGGAACCGCACCACGATATCGGCCCGTTCCGACAGCCAGTCGACGATCTTGCCCTTGCCTTCGTCGCCCCACTGGGCACCGACAACCACGACGTTCGCCATCTCGCCTTCCAATCATGATTTGGCCCCGGCTACGGGCCAGGGCCATCGAAGGTGACAGTATAGCGAAACGCCCTCGCCACTGCCAGCGTTCAGCGTGATGTCTGGTGGTGATGCAAGGCTGCTGGCGGTTTCAGGCCGGCCGCACGGTAACGATAAATGCCTTCCAGGCTTGTCGAGACAAGGTGAGCGTCGCGTATACCCTCGTGTCGGTCTGGGATGCCAGTCGGTCCATGCGAGGTCCGAGTGCTGCATACGCCCGCCGACGGATGAGCATCAGTCGAACGGGGCTTCACATGAGCAGAATTCTTGGCGCAGCGATCGCGCTTGTCTGGATCATTGCCGCAGCCACCCCCGCCGCAGCCCAGCGTGCCGGCGGCTACAGCCCGGTCACGGGCGACTGGGTCTCCGGCGTATTCGCCGCGCGTGACCGCGGCACGGCTCGCAGCGCCAACCTCGGCGGGCCGCCGTCGAATTCGGGCATCGGCCCGCGCCCGCGCAAATGGTGCGGCTGGTACATGCGCACGCGCCACGGCGGCGGTCCGCAATTCAACGTCGCCTGGAACTGGCGCAAGTACGGCAGTCCTGCGGCACCGCAGGTCGGTGCCATCGTGGTTTGGCGCCATCACGTCGGCGAGATTGTCGGCCGCGCCGCCAACGGCATGTGGATCGTGCTGTCCGGCAACGATGGCGGTCGTGTCCGCCAGCGCGCGCGCTCGATCGCCGGGGCCCTGATCCGGATGTAGCCGGCAGGCCTTACTTCGCCTTCTTAGCCTTCTTCGGATTGACGTCGATCGTCTTCTTGATCAGATCCACGACCGGTTTCGGCGTCGCCAGGATGTCTTTGACGAGCGCCTCGAGCTCCTCGCCATTCGCCGGGTCGAGGTCAAGCTTCCAGGTCTTGGCCTGGGCAAGCATCTCCGGATCCTTGAGCCCCATTTCGAATGCGGCTCGAAGTGCCTTCGCTCGGTCGGCCGGGATGCCAGGCGTGCCAGCGAGTGCGCGTCCCATCTGCGCGGTGGAGCCCATCAACAGGAACGCTTTCTTGTGTTCCTGATTGTCGGTCAGCTCCTGCGCCAAGGGCACATTGTCGAAGCCCTTGGCACGCTTGGAGCCAATCTGGACGAGGTGCGCGATCTTGTTTTCCTTCACCCACTCCGGCTTCGTGATGGCCCAGCTCACCAGCGTACCGCCGCGCCCGTGGATCTCGCCGCGCTCCATTGCCAGGTTTTGCTGCGCAACGCCCTTCCAGCCCGATACGATCTTGAATTTGGTGCCGGCGAACGCGTTGAGCAGTGCCGGAAGCTGATATTGATAGGAGCCTGAGCCTGTCGCGCCCAGAATGACCTCTTTTTTCCTTGCGTCCTCGATCGTCAGCGCCGGCGCGGTTGCCCGCCACACGGTCAGCGCCGAGGGAAGCGATAGGAATTGGCCGATCATCAGGAACGTTCCGACGTCGTACTTGTTTCCGGTGATGCCGAGCACCTGGTTCTGCGGCGCGCTGGCATGCAGGCTGAAGAGCACGGTGCCGTCCTTAGGCGCGACATTGGCGACGTAGGTTGTCGAGAGCGCGCCCCCTGCCCCGGGCATGTTGCGCGTGATCGCGGTTGGATTGCCCGGCAGATGCTTCTCCATGATCTTTGCGGCGAGCCGGCCGTAGTAGTCGTAGGTGCCGCCAGCACTGACCGGGATGATTATGGTGATGGTCTTGCCTTTGTAGAAATCCGCGACCGGGTCGGCGTTGGCTTGAATGGTCCCGGCACCCAGCGCGAGGCCGGCGGCAAGTGAAACAGCGGTCCATGAGTGGCGCATGAGGTCGTTTCTCCCTAAAGGCGCGGGCAGGGCAGATACGCTAACGCTCGCGCGATTTTCGGTCAGTTTCGCCATGTTGCGAGTGCTGCGCAATAAGGGATCGGCCGTGGTTGGCGCCGTGCCGACGTAAACGCTTCTCAACCTCGCCGCCTCCAGGTCGGCAAATTTTGGCGTTGCCAGCTCACGCGGCCGCGCCCTATCGTTTCGCCAAATCGACATGTCGAGGCTCCGCCCGGCATGCGGCGGCGCAACGGAGGAAATCCCCATGCCACGAAAGACGCTGAAGAATGTGACGGTTGCGGACGCCTATCTCGCGATCCTCGCCGACCGGGGCGTCGACTACTTGTTCGCCAATGCCGGTACCGATTTCGCGCCGATGATCGAGGCGCTGGCCAAGGCGCAGGCATTGGGCATGCCGCATCCCAAGCCGGTGACCTGTCCCGCACGAGAACACCGCCCAGCATATGGCGATCGGCCATTTCCTCGTGTCCGGCCGGCCGCAGCTCACCATGCATCACGTCAACGTCGGCACCGCCAACGCGCTGAACGGGCTGCTCAACGCGGCGCGCGGCCAGGTGCCGATGCTGTTCACCGCCGGCCGCACGCCGACCAACGAGGACACGCTGAAGGGCCACCGCTCGCTCGACATCCACTGGACGCAGGAGATGTACGACCAGGCCGGCATGACGCGCGAAAGCGTCAAGTGGGACTACGAGCTGAGGAACGCCGAGCAGCTCGAGACGGTTATCGACCGCATGCTGTCGGTCTCCATGAGCGATCCCAAGGGACCGGTCTATCTGTCGCTGCCGCGCGAGGTGCTGGCGCTCGAGATTGCCGGAATTCTCCTATGACGAGCCCGACGCGCATGCAACCCGGTCGCGCCGCAGCGCTCCCTCGCCTGAGGCGCTCGATCAGGCAGCCAGCATCCTGGCCAAGGCCGAGCACCCGGTCATCATCACCAACTGGGGCGGCCGCAACCTCGGCGTGATGCCGGCACTGACGGCATTGGCCGAGCGCTACGCGAATCCCGGTCGTCGAATACCGCAACCGCTACATCGCGATGCCGACGCACCACCCGATGATGGCCGGCAACAATCCGGACCCTTACGTCAAGGAGGCCGATGCCATCCTGGTGATCGACACGGCCGTGCCGTGGCTGCCGTCCCACGTTGCCCCGCGAGAGGATTGCAAGGTCATTCACATGGCGCCCGACCCGCTCTACCAGTTCGTGCCGATCCGCGGCTTCGCGCCGACCTGTCGCTGGCGTGCGCCACCGACCTCGGACTGCGGATGCTTGCCGAGGCAATGGCGCCACATGCGAAGGGCAACGACGTCGTCATCGGCCGGCGGCGGGATCAGTGTGCGGCTCATCACGCCAAGCTCGAGGAAAGCTGGGCGGCCAAGCTCAAGGATGCAAAGGATGGATCGCCAGTGCATCCGGCCTGGATCTCTCATTGCATCAACGAGATCCGGCCCAAGGATTCCATCATCGTCAAGGAGTCGCCGCTGCAGACGCAGTATATCGACATCACCGAGCCAGGCACGGTGCTGAACGCTGGCGCCGCTTCTGGCCTGGGCCACGGCATGGGCGTTGCCATCGGCGCCAAGCTGGCGGCTCCGGATCGTGTCGTCATCGGCACGGAGGGCGACGGAGCCTACATGTTCAACGTGCCGGTTTCCGCCCACTACGTCTCCGCCGAGCAGGAGGCGCCCGTGCTGTGGGTGGTGTTCAACAACCAGCGCTGGCAGGCGGTGCGCGGCGCCACGCTGGGACTGAACCCGGATGGCTACGCGGCCAAGGCCAACCGCGCGCCGCTCACATACTTCAGTCGATCAGCGGTACGAGAAGCTGGTCGAGGTTTCGGGCGGCTATGGCGAGCAGGTCACCGACCCGGGCCAGATGATGCCGGCGCTGGAGCGCGCGATGAAGGCGGTGACCGTCGAGAAGCGCCAGGCGCTGCTGAATGTGGTGTGCCAGGTCGATGCCGGCGGCGGTGGTGGCTGAGGCTGAGGCTGAGGTTGGCGCGAGTGCAGGCCTCTGGAGCCGGCGTTGCGATGCAGGCCCAGGTGGGTTAGGAAGCGGGGATAGTAAGCACCCGAAGGGAGGGTAGAAATGACCACCAGCCTCGCGCGCATCCTCATCGCCACGATATCCGTGGCCGCATTGGGTGCCGGTTCCGCCGCCGCACAGACCGTAACGCTTGCCACCGACAACGTTGGTACAACCTACAACGCCGTCGGCTCTGGCTTCGCCAAGACCATTACCGAGACCAAGAAGCTGCGCGTCATCGTGCGCCCGCATGCCGGTCCCGACGCCTATATCGATCAGCTTGATAAAGGCGAATTGAATTTTGCGACGTTCTCGTCCTCCACCGCGTATGTCGCGCGGCTGGGCAAGAACAAGGCAAAAAAGAAGTACACAAATCTTCGTCTTGTGCTCGCAGGCCAGGGCGGCTTGTTCGTTGGCTTTGCCACGCTGGCGAACTCCGGCATCAAGTCGCTGTCCGATCTCAAGGGTAAGCGCGTCGCCAGCGACTTCGGCGGCCACGCAGTGATCGGCCGGTCCATCACTGGTGCACTGGCCTCTGTGGGCCTGGCGTGGAAGGACGTGACGGCGGTGCCGGTTACCGGTGCCAATGACGGCGTCAAGGCGATGGACAATGGCCGCGTCGACGCCTCATGGGCTTCGCTCGGCCAGCCGGTGGTGCGTGAGTTGCATGCCAAGAAGGGCGTGCGCTATCTCACCGTTCCCAACTCTGCCGACGCCATCTCGAAAATGCGCACCATCATCTTCCCCGGCGTCAACGTCGTGTCGGTGAAGAAGAACCCGGGGATTGGCGTGCCCGAGGACATCAACCTCATCAACTACGATGCCTACCTCGCCGGCAATGCGAATTTGAAGGACGGCGACGTCAAGGCGGTGCTTGAGGCTGTGTGGGACAACTTCGCCAAGCTGCAGAAGATCCATCGCGGCCTGCGCGGCTTCTCCGAGAAGGCAGCCGTCACCACCAATCCGATGATCCCCTACCATCCCGCCGCCATCGCTTTCTACAAGTCCAAGGGTCTGTGGACCGAAGCGGCCCAGAAGGCCAACGACGCGGTCTCCAAATAGAACGCGCCAAGGGTCGGATCGGGCAGGTCCGACCCTCGGCCGCAGCTTGCTGGCATCATGGAACAAACCATCACATTCCAGTCGGATGGCCTCACCCTGGCGGGCCTGCTCGGCCCACCGGAGCAAGGCTCGGCCGGACCGCACCCGGCTGTCGTGGTGATGCACGGCTTCGGCGGCCACAAGGACGGGCCGCAGCAACGCTGGTCCGCACCGTTCTACCGCAGTCTCGGCTTCGCGACGCTGCGCTTCGATTTCCGTGGCTGCGGCGACAGCGAGGGCCGTCGCGGCCGCATTGTCCCCCGCGAGGAGGTCGCTGATGCGATCGCCGCTTTTCGGTTTCTCGCGAACCAGCCTGGCATTGACGCCAATCGCATCGCGTTGAGCGGGACGAGCTACGGCGCTACCGTGGCCGTCGCCGCGGCAGCACGCGAAGCCGGTATTGCTGCCGTCATCGCGCAGGGCGGCTGGGGCAACGGCGAGCGCATGTTCCGGCGCCTGCACCGGACGCCGGCAGCCTGGGAGAGATTTCAGTCTCTGTTGGCGGAAGGCCGACGCCGCAAGGCCGCGGGTGACGATACGATGACCGCGCACCGCTATGATCTCATTCCGGTGCCTGACCGGTTGCGCAACAACATCGATCCGCGCTCGATTTTCGAATTCCACATCGACACCGGGCTGGAGACATTCGCATTCAATGCGGCGGACGAGATCAGCGGCATGGCGCCTCGGCCGATCCTGCTCATCCACAGCGCCGACGACGACGTGATCCACGCCGAAGGGTCCTGGGATCTGTTTGCCGCCGCGCCGCAGCCGGCCGACCTCGCCATTGTCTCAGGTGTCGACCACTTCATGTTCGGCGAAGGCGATTCACGCGTCGCCAACCTGATCCGCGACTGGCTCGGTCGCTATCTTCCCGCTTAGACTTTTTCCGACTTATTTGGAAGCGCTCCAGGCCGCGACTGCGGCCCGGCGCTGGTGCGCCGCCCCCGCGGAGTGCCCGGCCTTCAGGCCGGCACGGCACGTGAGCGAGAAGAACAGATCGATTCCGCCTGAGGCGGAAACGATCTAGACGAGCCAGGATGATCCTGCGCGCCGATACGCACCCATTGCTCTGCTTTTATCGTAAGCTGAGGTGTGACCCGGCTATGATGCAGCACCCTGCAACCGTGAAGCTCCAGCTCCCAGCGGCAGAGAACCAAGGCGCGGCTCGCACGCATCGATCCAGGCCATTGCGCGATCCCAGTCGGACAGCGGCAGCTTGCCGTGGTTGGCGTAGAAATAGTCGAACTTCGCCGCCGTCAGTGTCGCGCGCATATCGGCCAGTTGCGGTGCCTTGCCTGTTACGCGAAATACGCCGCATCCATGGTCGATCAGTACGATGCGAAAGTCGATGCCATCGGTTGCAGCGAGTTCGAAGGCAAGCTTCCAGACGTCGCCTGTCCATCTGTCCTTGAGGCGCGGAACGTGCTGATCGCGCCACGTGGAGGGCAGCATGTCGTGGAATGCGATCCAGCCGCCATCGTTCAGGCTGGCCATGGCATTGATCGCATCGGCCCTGACCTGCTCATAGGTATGCAGCCCATCGATGAACACGACATCGAACTTGCGCGTGTTTTGCGCAAAGAACGCGTCCGATGTCATGCGCAGCGTTCCCCCCTCGACGGGATCGACGCCGGTTTTGTCCGTAATCGGAAGAGCGCTGAACAGCGAGTTGTCGGCGCAGCCGATCTCCAGGTAGGCGCAGTTCGGCGTGCGGCTGACCAATGCGTTGACCAGAGCCACCCTGTTGAACGGTACCGCGTGCCAATTCCACGCGATCATCTCGTCGAATTGATACTCGCGCAGCCGATAGTGGTCCAGGGTGCGCGTCACGAAGTTCCGCTTAGGGGCACGATCGGCCGACATGACTTCTCCGTGGATAATTGCTGCAGCGCATGCCGCGTGCGAGCCGCGTGGCTACCGACCGGGCGATGCTGCCCAGAGCCGCCAGCGAGTCAAGTCGATCCGGGAACTTATCCAAGATAATGTTGGATCAGGCAGTACGAACGACGGCTTCGTGAAGACCACTCCCCGGCAACGGTCTCCAGCAGCGGCTGGCCGTCCTGGTAAGGCGCGGCCGATCGTGTCAACACGTTGTCACGACGTCGCGGGGCGGCGCACGTAGTTGGCGACCGATAGCCGCAGCGCCCGCCACGATACTTGCTGCGAGCACCGACAGATTCGCGGTATCGGCGGCAAGCGGCGTCAGCATGATCGCCGCGCCGGAGGCGACGAGAAACACCCGCACCAGCGGGCCGACGGGACCGAATAGAAAGCCCACGGCACCCCACGACAGCACCATGACCCCGATCAGGCACTTGATGATCGTCCCGACGATCTCGACCGCCGAGCCCTCCAGCACGAGCCCCGGTTGATAGACCATGACGAACGGCACGACATAGGCGACGATACCGAGCCTGACGCCCGTCCAGCCCGATCGCCACAGGTCTGCCTGGGCGATCGATGCGGCAGCGAACGTGGCCAGCGCCACTGGTGGCGTGACCATCGACATCATCCCGAAATAGAACAGGAACAGGTGCGCAGCGATCGGCACCACACCCATTTCCGACAGCGCTGGCCCGACGAGCACCGCAAGCATCACGTAGATGATGCCCGTCGGCATCCCCATCCCCAGGATGATGCACACCACCGCCGTCAGCAGCAGCAGGTAGATCTTCACGTTGCCGGCGATTTCCAGGAGCAGCAGCGAGAAATTGAACGACAGCCCGGAGATCTGCAGTGCACCGATCACAAGGCCGGCAATCAGTGTAATCGCGGCGAGGTCGAGGATCGTGCGCCCGGTATACCGCAGCGCGTCGAGGAGGCCCGCCAGCGTCGGACGCGTCGCCTTCGAGAGCATGCCGACGCAGATTGTCGCCACCACCGCCAGCATGGCAAACTCCTGCGGCTGCCACCCCTCCCAGATCAGCGTATAGAGCAGTGCAATGATCGGTACCGCGAACACCCATCCGGTCTTCATCACCACGCCCCACCCAGGAATGGCCTCGGCCGGCAATCCCTTGATGCCGCGCCGCGCGGCTTCCAGGTCGACCTGGGTGAACAGCGCAACGTAATAGAGCAGCGCCGGCACGATTGCCGCCAGCACCACCTCCGCGTAGCTGATCTGCAGGAAGTCCGCGATCAGGAAGGCGGTGATGCCCATCACCGGCGGCATGATCTGACCACCCGTTGAAGCCACCGAACTCGATCGCCGCTGCGAGGTGGGACGGGTAGCCGTTCTTCTTCATCATGGGAATGGTGATCGGCCCATCCATCACCACGTTGGACACCGCGCTGCCGGACACCGTGCCGAACAGCGTGGAGGCGATCACCGCCACTTTGGCCGGGCCGCCGCGCAGCCTGCCCATCGTCACCAGCGCGAAATCGGTCAGCGCCTGGTCGCCGCGCGCCGCATACAGCACGCGGCCGAACAGGATGAACGGAATGATGATCGTCGCCGTAACCGCCAGCGGTGTGCCCAGCATCCCGTTGGAATCGAGATAAAGATAGATGCCGAGCCGCTCCCAGGACGGCGATGGCACATTCAGCAGTCCCGGAAAAAGGTGCGAGAACTTTGCATAGCCCATCGCCAGGAGTGCGAGGATGATCAGTGTCCAGCCTGTCATCCGCCGCGTTGCCTCGATCACGAGCAGCACGGCAATCCCACCCAGAATGTAGCGCACCGGGTGCAGCGTGCCCATGTCGAACACGATCTCGCGATAGAACACCGCCACATAACCGCCCGCGACGAGCGATAACGCCGCCCCGATCCAGTCGTGCCAGGGAACGCTACGGCTGCTCTCGCCTCTCCAGGCCTTGACGCCGATGAATATTGCCACCAGCGACAGCGTCATGATCAGCGCGAGGAACTGCTCCTTGAACAGCGGCACGGGCGAAAAGTGCTGCAGCTCCACTGCCCACGCCGCACCCAGCAGCGTGATCGAGATCACCAACGCGGTCTCTAGCACGCCAAGCATGCCAGGCAAGTTCCTGAACTTGCCGGTTTCGTCCGCCTGCAGCGGCAGATCGATCTTGGGCGCTGAATCGGTGTTGGTCATCGCTACGCCTCGCGCCCAGTCCTTGCATGCGTGAATGCCGGCCAGGCCTTGTCGCCCGTACCCCCCTTGGTCTCGCGCACTTCTAGGTGATCGCAGGCCGCGGCGCAATTGGCCCGCCCCGCAGGCTACGGTTTTGCCAGGCCGGACTTGTTCGCCTCACTCGGCCGCGACGTTGATCTTTCGCAACCCGGCCGGCGACCAGGGTGGGCGCGGCAACCCGAGATTGCCGCGCAGCGTGGTCGCCTCGTATGCCGTGCGATAGAGCCCGCGCCGCTGCAACTCGGGCAGCACGAGGTCGATGAAGCGCTGCAGGTCGCGCGGATAAAGGGGTGGCATGACGTTGAAGCCGTCGCAGGCCTTTTCCCTCACCCAGTGCTCCATATGATCGGCCACGTCGGTCGGTGATCCGATGACAATGCCGTGGCCGCGACCGGCAGCGAAGTGCTTGTAGAGTTGGCGCAGCGTGATGCCGGGCGTCTTCGCGATCTGCTCGTTCACCAGCTGGGCCCGGCTGCCACCGCGCGCCGTGATGGGAAGCTCAGGCACCGGATCATCGGGTTGATGCCGCGAGAGATCGTAGTCCAGCCGCTGCGACAGCAACGCGAGCCCCATCACCGGATCGATGAGATCCTGCAGCTCCTCGAACTCGGCCTCTGCCTGCGCCCGCGTCTCCGCCACCTGCACCATCAGACCCGGCATGATCTTCAGGCTGTCGGGGTGCCGCCCATAGGCCGCCATGCGGCCTTTGACGTCGGCGTAGTATTCCTGAGCATTCTCCAGATGCTGCTGCGCGGCGAAAATGACCTCCGCCGTCGCAGCCGCCAGCTCGCGGCCATCCTCCGACGCCCCGGCCTCCACCATCACCGGCTCGCCCTGCGGCGACGGCGGTACGATGAGCGGCCCCCTGACCTTGAAGAACTCGCCCTCGTGTTCCAGCACGAACAGCTTTTCCGGATCGAAGAACTGCCCTGACTTCGGATCCCGCACGTAGGCGCCTTCGCCCCAGGAGTTCCACAGCCCCCGCACCACGTGCGCGAACTCCCACGCCATCCGATAGCGCTTGGACTTCTCGACGTGCTCCTCGTGGCCGAAGCTCTGCGCGGCGTTCTTGTTGTTGGTGGTGATGAGGTTCCAGCCGGCTCGCCCGCCGCTGGCGAGATCGAGGCCGGCAAATCGGCGGGCAAGGAAATACGGCTGGTCGTAGGTCGTGCTGGAGGTGCAGACGAGGCCTATATGCTTCGTGTGCTGGGCTATCGTCGCCATCACGGTCATCGGCTCGATCCAGGAGCCCGCCGCATCGTGGCTCATCGCCTCCAGCGGCCCGCGCCAGAACGTCAGCGAATTGGCCATGAAGAACATGTCGAACAACCCGCGTTCTGCCAGTTGCGCGAGATTGACGATGCAGCCGACGTCAGCGTCGAAGTCGGGGCGGGCGTCGGGATGGCGCCACGCCGCCATGTGCTGGCCACCACCCGGCCAATAGAACATGCCGAGTTTCATGTGGTCGGACTGCTTGGACATGCTCTCCTCCTCCAGGCATTGGCCAACGCGTGGACCGGCGGCATCGGGCGTTGAGCAGCCAGATGCAGATGTCTGCCCCGGTCGGCCTTCTCGTTCAATACGGCACATCCCCTTCTATGCCCACACGGCGGAGCAGTCGGCGCTCGCCGGCTGGAAAGTCCGTACGCGCATGCTGCGTGCAGCGGTTGTCCCAGATCAGCAGATCACCCAGCTGCCACACGTGCTCGTAACTGTACGCGGGACGTTCGCACAAAGCCCATAGCCGCTCCAGCAGCGCATCGCTCTCCCGCGCGTCCAGCCCGATGATGTCCTGGCTCATCAACCTGTTCACGAAAATCGCCTTGCGCCCGGTCTCCGGATGGGTGCGCACCACAGGATGCACGGCGTGCGGGCCGGAGGTGGGATCGAACCGCCCCGTGCGCACTTGCGTGGCGTAGTCGAACGCGTTGATCGCCTTCAGCCCGTCGAGTTTCTGTTTGTCGGCTTCGCTCAGCGCATCGTAGGCCGTGGTGGCGTTGGCGAAAATCGTGTTTCCGCCCGTGCCCGGCAGCTCCACCGCAAACAGCGTTGCGCCCATCAGCGGCTTTTCGAGGAAAACGGAATTGGCATGGAACTGCAGCTCGCCATCAGGCAGCGTTCCGATCAGTTTGCCGTTCTCGCGCACGTTGGAAATCAGCATGACCCGCGGATCGGCATCGGGACGCTGGTCGACCCGCACCGCCGAGCGAGAGCCGACCGGCTCGCCGAAATAGGACGCGAAGCGGACCTGCTCGGCCTCCGTCAGTGTCTGCCCACGGAACAGCAGCACCTGGTGCTCCAGCCACGCCGCGCGTACCGCTGCGAGCGTGCTGTCACCGAGCGGCTGGGACAGATCCAGTCCGATCACCTCCGCACCGATAGCCGGCGACAATGTGCGGATCTGTAATGGCTGGGAGCCGCCTGCGCGCAGCGTGTCGGCTGTCATCGTCATTGCCGTGATCTCCTCACACATCCACTTGCAGGTTGCACCCTGATGCAACGCCAGGGCAAGGCCTTACCCGATCTCCCGCCTGACGATGCCTGCGCCGTCCGCCAGCGCCTTCAGCTTTCCGAACGCAGTCGGGCGCGGCAGGTACTTCATCCCGCAATCGGGCGCCGCCACGAGCCGCTCTGCCGGCACGTGCTGCAGCGCCGCCCGCAGGCGCGCTGCCACCGTCTCCGGCGTCTCGATGGCTTCACTGCCCAGGTCGATGACGCCGAGGATCACGTCCTTGCCGGCATCGGTGATGTCCCGCAGCACTGCCAGGTCTATGTCCGGCTGTGCGCACTCGATCGAGATCTGATTGACGCCCGAGCCAGCCAGCTCGGCCAGAAACGCATAGCCCTTGGGCTTTTCCTTCACCAGTTGCGCGTAGCCGAAGCACAGATGCACCGCGGTCGTCACCGAGAGCCCCTCCAGGGCCATGTCGATCGCCTTCACTGCGAACCGCTTCGCCGCCTCAGGGTTGTTGCGCAGCCATGGCTCGTCGAGCTGGATCACGGCAGCGCCGGCCGCGGCGAGCGCATGCACTTCCCTGTTCACCGCCGCCGCAAAATCCATCGTCATCGCTTCCAGGTCGCCATAATGCTCGTCGACCACCTGCTGCGCCATCGTGAACGGCCCCGGCAGCGTGATCTTGATCGTCCGGTCGGTATTGGCGCGCAGGAACGCGACGTCGCGCGCCTCCACGGGTCCCGGCCAGCGGATCGGCCCGACCACGCGCGGCACCGCGGTGGAGCGGCCAGCGCGCTGCGCGGCGATCATTGCCGGATTGTCGGTGTCGACACCGTCCAGCGCCGTGGCGAAGTGGTTGGAATAGCTCTCGCGCCGCATCTCGCCGTCGGAGATGATGTCGATGCCGGCCCGCTCCATGTCGCGGATCGCGATAAGCGTCGCATCGTCCTGCGCCTCGGCCAGCCATTCCTCACCCACCCGCCACAGATCGGCGCGCCTGGTGCGCGGCACCGGCCCCGACATCAACAGCTTGCGATCGATCAGCCAGTCCGGCTGCGGGTAGCTGCCGACAACGGTGGTGGGGATTAGCGGCAGGGGCATGGAGAAGAGTCCTCTACTGCACTGTTGCCGCGCCTCCGGGCGCGATAAGCTCAGGGTCAAGGATCACGGTCGGCCCTGTCAAGGCCGGCCTCTCAATCGACGAGGAAAGGTATTCGTCATGGATCTTGGCATTGCCGGCCGCACCGCGGTCGTGTGCGCATCGAGCCGCGGACTGGGGCGCGCCTGCGCCGAGGCGTTGGCCGCCGAGGGCGTCAACGTCGTCATCAACGGCCTCGATGCCGATCGGTTGGCCAACACGCTGAAAGAGATGCAGGCCAGGCACAAGGTCGAGGTAAAAGCCGTGCAGGCCGACATCACGACGAAGGACGGCCGCGACAAGCTGCTGGGCGTGTGCGCCGACCCCGATATTCTCGTCAACAACAACAAGGGCCCCTCGCCCAAGGCGATTCTGGAGACCACGCACGAGGAATGGATGGGGGTGGTCGAGAGCAACATGGTCGCCGCCTTGATGCTCACCCAGGCCGTGCTGCCGACCATGCAGCAGCGCCAGTTCGGCCGCATCATCAACATCACCTCCGCGATGGTCACGACACCGCGCGCACACCAGGCGTTGTCTTCGGGCGCCCGCGCCGGTCTGACAGCCGTGATGAAGGGCATGAGCCGCGACTTCGCCAAGTATAACGTTACCTTCAACAACCTGCTGCCCGAGCGGTTCGATACCGACCGCCAGAAGCAGCTCGCCGAGCGCATGATGAAGCTGAAAGGCTGGACGCGCGATGAGGCCCGCGCCGACCAGGTCTCGCAGATTCCCGCCGGCCGCTACGGCCAGCCGTCCGAGTTCGGCGCCACCTGCGCCTTCCTGTGCTCCCAGCATGCCGGCTTCATCACCGGCATGAACATCCATCTCGACGGCGGCGCCTATCCCGCTCTGCTGTGAGGCTGCCGCTCGCGGCGGAGGTGTTCCCGGCAGCAACTCCGCCCGGATGGTAAATTTTTTGGCTGGTCGCGAAATGATTGGCCCGGCAGAACCGCATGGCTACGCCACCCGAGATTGTATGCCGGGCCATTCGGCGACGGGTCAAATCCGGGCTTGATTTCCATCACAGACCGGGAGCGTGTTATCTGGCCCGACTGCTCCGCAACGTCTGCGTCGTTTCAGACTCGCAGTTGCAGGCGTCAGAGCTTGTGCCCAGATAGGGGCATGACATTACCTAGCTCAAGGCACGACATTGCCCGCCTCGAAAGATCAAGCCCGGTTCCTTCGCCTCGCGGCATTCGCCGTGTTGGCCGTCCTGCTGGCTGCTGCCGCCTGGTGGTACTGGGGCCGCGGTCCGCAAGTGAAGGTCCACCTGGCGACGCGCGGAAACGCTGCCGAGGTGGTCTACGCCACCGGCAATGTCGAGCCGGTTTTTTGGGCCAAGGTCGCGGCACCTGCCCGCAAGCGCATTGTCGACATGTGCCGTTGCGAAGGCAAGCAGGTACAGAAGGGGGACGTTCTGGCGCGCCTTGACAGCGTCGAGGAGCGAGCCGTTCTGCGCGAACTGGAGGCGCGGCTTGAAAGACTGAGAGCCGATGCCGAGCGCCTGCAGCGCCTGGTCGACCGCAACGCCACCTCGCGCGTGACCCACGAGGAGAAGCTGACCCAAGTGCGCGAGTTTGAGGCTCGCGTCGCCGCGCAGAATGACCGCATCAACGACCTCGTGCTCAAGGCGCCGATGGACGGCGTTGTGCTCCGGCGTGACGGTGAGGTCGGCGAGATTGTCGGCACGACCAGCGCGGACGTTCTGTTCTGGGTCGGCAAGCCCAAGCCGTTGCGCGTGGTCGCCGACGTCAACGAGGAGGACATCAACAGGGTTCGCCCCGGCCAGAGCGTGTTGTTGCGCCATGAAGGCAACAGCGGTGATCCGTTGCGCGCCGAGGTCGGCGCCATAACCCCCAAGGGCGACCCCAGGACCAAGACCTTCCGTGTCTACTTCGACCTCCCGGATGATACGCCGCTGAAGGTCGGCATGAGCGTGGAGGCCAACGTCATTGTGCGCGAGACACAGAACGCCCTGCTTGTGCCGGCCGAGGCGGTCGCCAACGGCGCCGTGCAGGTGGTCGAGAACGGCCGCTTGCGCCATGTGCCGGTGAAGATCGGAATCAAGGGCACGCGAATGGTCGAGGTCCTGTCCGGGCTGATGCCGGGGCAAACCGTCATCTCGCCGATCCGCGCCGACCTCAAAGCCGGCCAGCGCGTGCGCACGGAAAGCAAGCACCTGTGAGCCTGATCGTCGACATCGCCTGGACCCATGTCTCATCCCGCCTGCGTCAGACGCTGGTCGGTATGCTGGGCGTAGCGATGGGCGTCGGCTTCTCGGTGATGATGGCCGCACTGATGGAAGGCTCGCAGCGCGATTTCGTATCCCAGCTCGTCGATGCACTGCCGCATATCACGGTCGGCGACGAGCGCCGCGAGCCGCCGCGCCAGCCCGCCGAGGATCTCTATCAGGCGGTGGAGTTCGCCGGCTTGCGCACCCCCGTGACGCGGCCCGGCATCAAGAATCCGTTCGCGATCATGTCCTCGATGGAGGGCTGGCTTGACGGTGCCGTGGCGCCCTCCGTGCAGGCGCGCGCGGTGATCCGCTATGCCGGCCGCGACACCGCCGCGAGCGTCATTGGCATCGATCCGCGTCGAGAACGCACGGTCTCCAAGTTGCCCACCCAGATCCGGCAGGGCGTCCTCGACGATCTCTACAAGGCGTCCAACGCGATAATCCTCGGCGACAAACTGGCAGCGAAGATCGGGGCGCGCGTCGGCAACAATATCGTGCTCGTTTCCGGCACCGGCGAGATACTGTCCTGCACGGTTGTCGCCATGCTGCACACCGGCATCTCGCAAAGCGACGAGACGCAGGCCTACACCCTCATCAAGACAGCCCAGATCCTGGCCGGACAGACCGGTCTCGTGAACGCGCTCAGGATCCGCGCCTCCGACATCATGGCCGCGCGTGAGACCGCATCCCGCATCGAGGCGCAAACGGGCTACAAATCGGTGTCCTGGCAGGAAGCCAACGAGGACCTTCTGTCTGCGCTCGTGGTTCGCAACATCATCATGTACACCGTCGTCGGAGCAATTCTGCTGGTTGCCTCGTTCGGCACCTACAACATCATCTCCACCATCACGCACGAGAAGACACGCGACATCGCGATCCTGAAGTCGTTGGGCTTCACGTCCCACACGGTGCGCCGGATCTTCCTCCTCGAGGCGATGCTGATTGGCCTGGCAGGCACCGTGCTGGGCTGGGTGCTGGGCTATTTTCTGAGTGTTGCGGTGGGCTCCATCGAGTTGAAAAGTCCATTCATGGATTCGACCCATATCCCGATCTTCTACACGCCCGTGCACTATCTGCTCGCCGCCTCCGTCGCCCTGACGGCATCTGCTATTGCCGGCTATCTGCCCGCCCGCAAGGCCGCCAGCGTGCAGCCCGTCGAGATCATCCGGGGCGCATCGTGATGGCAGACGGCGAAGCGAAAACGCCGCTGATCGAGGCGAGGTCGGTGACCAAGACCATCGACGGCGAGATCGTCACCACGCTCGTTCGCGACATCGATCTCAAGATCATGCCCGGCGAGTTCGTCGCCGTGATCGGCCCGTCCGGCTCCGGCAAGAGCTCGCTGCTCTATCTGCTCGGATTGTTGGATGTCCCGACTTCAGGTGAGGTGCTCGTCCAGGGGCGCGCCACCAGCCGGCTCGACGAGATGGCCCGCGCGCGGCTGCGGCTCGAGCTGCTGGGATTTGTATTCCAGTTCCATTTTCTCTTGCCCGAGTTCAGCGCCCTCGACAACGTGATGCTACCGATGCGCGCGCTTGCCCGGCTGGACGAGCCGCAACGACGCCAGCGCGCCACCCGGTTGCTGCACTCCCTCGGTCTGGAAGGTCATACCCATAAGCGGCCGGGCCAGCTCTCTGGCGGCCAGCGCCAGCGTGTCGCCATCGCCCGCGCCCTTGCCAACGACCCGATGGTGCTGCTGGCCGACGAGCCGACCGGCAATCTCGACACGCACTCCAGCGAGCAGGTGCTCGAAATCTTTCGCAAGCTGGTCGACGAAACCGGCCGCGCCATAATCATCGTCACCCATGACTTGGACCTGGCCGCGCGCACGGATCGTCAGGTCCGCCTTGTCGACGGCCGCATCGAGCACTGAGCCGCGTCAGCAAGCCGGCGCGCTCACGTCTACCGCCAGCGCACAGTAGAGGGCTCCGCCACCTATTGGCGCGATCCGTCTGGTAACGATCTCCACGCTCGGCCAGCCATCGCCCATCGCGGCCTCGAACACCGAGCCGTCGCGCAACAGCAGTTTGATGTGGCCGCTGCAATCAGGCAGCCCGAGGCCGTCCGCGATGCCGCGCCCCGTCACCTTCAGCGCGGCTTCCTTCGCGACCCACAAGCGGAGGAAGAGTGCGCGCGCCTGCTCCGGCTCGAGCGCGGCGACAGCGGCAGCCTCCGCGCGTGCGAAATGATCGCGCGCCAACGCGACAGGATCAGGCACCGCCTTGGCATCATCGGGCTCGAGGTCGACGCCCACGGCCCGATCAGGTGCAAACCCCGCCAGCAGGACACCGTTTCGGTAGGACAGCGATATGCCCAGTTCGTGAAAGGGGGCGCCAGCCGCGGCCGTCCGCTCGCACGACGGCCGATCACCAGATCCGTGTGCCCGGTATTGGCGGCGAGCTGCTCGTTGGCGCGCCGCGTATGCTCCTCCCGGTCCCCGCCGACACCCTCGATCAGCACAGCGCAAGCTGTGCCGATCCGCAACACCTCACCCTCATGCATGCTCCGCCGCAGCCTGTAGCGTCGGTTGCTCCGTCTGTTGCACGGCATCGCTTTGCGGGGAGATCGGAACGCGACGCACCGGCGCACCGGCCCAGGCCGTATGCGCTGGGATCGTCTCACCCTTCATCACGACCGAAAGCGGTTGGATGCGGGCGAAATCCCCGACCTTGGTGTCGTACAGCAGAATTGCCGCCGTACCGATCGTAACGCCGCGTCCGATCTCGATATCGCCGACCTTCATCACCCTGTCCTCATAGAGATGGGTTTGCGGGCTGGCCATCATGTTGATGACGGCATAGTCGCCGATTGTGATGCAATCGAACTCGGTGATGTCCGCGTTGTTGATCCAGGTGCCGCGGCCGATCTTCGTCCCATAAAGCCGCAGCAGCCATGGCATGAAGGGGGTGCCGCGCAGATAGTCGAGCAGCACCTTGCTGGACAGCCCGCCGTACAGCACCGCGACCGCTTCCGTCCGCATCGCCCACCACGACCACATCGGCTTCATCGTGGGCTTGTAGACGCCCATGAACACCCACTTCACGACCACCGAGATCAGGAACATGATGAACGAGGTGACGATGCCTGCCGCCAGGAACAGCAGAATTGCACCCGTCCAGTCCCCGCGGTCGATCGGAAACTCCAGCATGTCGGCCATGATGTAGGCCATGGAGATCAGCACCGCGGTCGGGAACGAGGTATGCAGCGCCTCGAATGTCATGCGGCCAAGCCGCATGCGCAATGGTGGCCGATAGGTCCAGTTCCTCGCGACCTCGACCTTCTGCCGGTTCGGCATCGGAATTGCGGGGCTGCCGAACCACGTCTCGCCGGATTTGACATGCAGGCTGTCTGGCAGCCGCGATTTCACCCCGATCAGTGCGTCGTCCTCGATCACTGCGCCCATCGGAACGACAGCCAGGTTGCCGAAGAACACCCGGTCTCCCGTCTTGACGCGGTCGAGCCGCATGTAGCCCCTGCGCACATCTTCATCGCCGATGATCAGTTCGTCGCCGAGGAAATTGTTGGCGCCCAATTCGATGAGGTCGTAGCGGCCGGCGAAGTTGGAGGAGATCTCGGTGCCTTTGCCGACCTTGGTCCCCATCATGCGATACCAGTTACGCATGAACACGGTGGCATAGAGCGAGTTCAGCGTCTCCAGCATCGTCTCCGTTGCCAGCATCAACGTCCACTTGCGGAAGTAGAACCAGCTGAAGATCGTGTGCTGTCCCGGCTTCACGCGTTGCGGGAACAGCGTCCAGCGCATCACCACGACGACTGCCATCGAGACGAACACCAGCGTCAGCGCCGCCGGCCACGCGAACAGGAACACCCATTCCCAAGGCACGACCTTGTCGCGCTCCCCGAACGTGAGCTCGTCGAGGTGGGACAGAATGTAGAACGCCGGGAAGATCGGCAGCAGGCCGACCATCATCACGAGATTATAGGTCAGGAAGTAGCCGGCCGTCTGAAATCCGCGAGCGAGCGGCCCCAACTCGGGATGGGCCGGCAAGGCAGCGCGGTCGACCTGACCGACGCACCGCGACGGCGATCCGTCCCACTTCTCCCAGTCTCCGACATGCGCGCCTGCCGGAACGATCGTGAGGTCGCCGATTTCCGCGCCCTCGCCGATCACCGCATCATGGCCGATGACCGCCGCGTTGCCGATATAGGCGTCCGCACCGATTGTGATGCGGCCGATGTGCATTTCGTTGCCGATCACCTCGATGTTTGCGAGCTTGACCTTCGCGCCCAGGGTGGCCCGATCTCCGATCGAGATCAGGTCGACGGTCCCTTCCTCGAATTCGTTGATGATCGCATCGCGTCCGATCTTCGCCCCCAGGCACCGCAGATAGATCCGCATCAGCGGTGAGCCCTGCAGGAATTTGTGCATGGTAAGGTGCACGATGCGCTGCATCAGCCAGATGCGAAAATAGTATGTGCCCCAGAGCGGATACACGCCGGGCTTGACGCGGCCGATCAGCAGCCACTTGAGCGCCACCACGACGACCTTCGTGCCGAGGTTGAGGCCGGCGAAGATCAGGCACAGGATCAGCACTTCTTTCCAGAGCGGAGCGTCCTCGCGCACGAGGTAGATCGATGACAGCAGCAGCCCGATCCACTGCGCCGTCACGATCGCGATAATGAACGGCAGCGCGGCCGCTTGCGCCAGACCGCACAGGAAGCGTCTGCGCCAGGGCGGTGGCTCGAACGACAGATCCGTTCGCTCATTGCCCGCCGTTGCTGCCCGCTGATCGAGCGTTTGCCCAAGCCGGCGCAAAGTCCGCTCCTGGTAGACGTCCTGCAGCGCCACCCCCGACAGGTGCGGCACCTTGCGGACCTCCGACACGAACCGCGCTGCCAGCAGCGAGTTTCCTCCCAGGTCGTTGAAGAAGTCCGCATCGAACGCCACCGACGGCAGCCCGAGGATGTCCTTGGCAGCCTTCAGCAGGTGCGCTTCCGTGATCGAGCCGGGCGTTTCCTGCTCCGCGCCATCCCCGACCGAGGCAACGATCGGCAATCTGGCCAGTGCACCGCGGTCGACCTTGCCGGACGCCAGCCGGGGCAGATCGTCCTCGTGCACCTGCCACACCGGCGGGATCATGTAGGGAGGTAATTTGGCCGTCAGCGCGGACTTCGCGGCTGCGGCATCGAAACCGCTTTCCTGTGCCGCCACGACATGCGCGACCAGCATGTCGCCGGCCGCCGGATGCTGGGCAACCGCTACCGCTGCGGTTTTGACGCCAGTCTGATCCGCGATGAGCACCTCGATTTCGCCCAGTTCGATCCGGTAGCCTCGAATCTTGACCTGGGCATCGATCCGCCCGTGGAAAGCCAGCCGGCCTTGCTCGTCCATGCTGACCGCATCGCCGGTCCGGTATAGCACCGGATCACGGCCGTCCGATGCGAAAGGATTGCCGATGAATTTGGCCGCCGTGAGGTCCGGCAGGTTGATATAGCCCGCCGCTACGCCGGGCCCGCCGACCAACAGTTCCCCCTGCGTGCCAGAGGCGACGAGGTTCATATGCTCGTCGACCACGTAGGCGGTGTAGTTGGCAATCGGGCGCCCGATGGTCACGGGCTCTCCCGGCACCAGATCGATCGTCGTTGCCACCACGGTCGTCTCGGTCGGTCCGTAGGTGTTGACCAGTCTTCGTCCCGGACGAGCGAACCGCTCCACGATGGCAGGCGGACACGCTTCGCCGCCAACGATCATCAGCCTGATGCTGTCGACATCACGCTCCAGCATCGAAAGCAGCGTCGGCACCGTGTCGATGACGGTAATGCCTTCCGCCTCCAGGACGTCGGCCAGCCGGTCCGTCTGCTTGATGGTATCCTCGCTGGCAACCTTGAGCGTAGCGCCGACAAGATACGGCACGAAAATCTCTTCCATCGAGAGATCGAACGCCACCGATGCCTGCTGCAGCACGATGTCGTCGGCGTTGATGCCGAGCGCTTCGTTTCCAGCCCTCAGGTAATGGCAGATGTTGCGGTGCGTGACGACGATGCCTTTGGGCTTGCCCGTCGAGCCGGAGGTGTAGATCGCATAGGCCGGGCTGTCGGGATGTGTAGCGGGAAGCTCGCTGACGGTTTCCTCGCTGGCGAGCAGATCCTCGACATACAGGACGGCGGCGCCGATCCCGGTAATCCGGTCTCCCATGGCGCGGTGCGAAACCAGCACGCACGAGCCGCAATCCACGAGGCTGGCATTGACCCGTTCCGCGGGCGCATCCGCATCGAACGGGATGAAGGCCGCACCTGACTTGATGATGCCGAGCATCGCAACATGCAGATCGAGCGAGCGCCGCAGCCACAGTCCGACGAACTGTCCTTCGCCGATCCCCTGCGCGCGGAGCGCCTCGGCCACGCGCGACGAAGTCTCTGTCGAGCTCTGCGTAGCTCATCACGAAGTCGCTGCCGGCGAGCCCGAGGGCTGCCTTCTCGGGGAATTGGCGGGCTGTCGACGAGAAGATGTCCGTCAGAGTTTCGTCGTGGCGGAGATCCGGGCGGTTTGGCCCGATCAGGCGAGAGGGGCCAAGAGCCCCCGAGGCATCTGCCATGTCTTTAGTCTCGAGTGGCGCCTCGATCGAATAGCCCGAGCGCGCCACAAAAACGCTCGGGACGACGGCCACACGCTAACCTCAGACTTGAGAATTCAAGCCAAATTGCAGCTGGGCAACGGGCCAGATTCCATAAGTTTCAAGTGGCTGCAATTGCTAAGAGTGATTACGGTGATTACGCGACAATATGTGACATGTTTACATCGAATTGTGGCAATTACTGAGGAAATTATGTCACGTTTTCGTCGGTTAGATGTCGCATTGGCGACGACCTCAAGGCACCCAGTCCGTGGACGCCACTTCTTGTTGGCCGACCAGGACTGCTAACGTGTCGACATCGGGAGGCTCTGGAATACCAATATCCAATTTCGGGTTCTTCAATTCGGCGAGTCCCCAACCCATGACCTCCCCATATGTCCGGGTGACCTGGAAACGAAGGCGTTGTTGGGCTTTGTACCATTCGTTTTTCAGTGGGTCGTCCTTGCAGCTTGCCAATTCCTCCGGCGCGGTCGCCCCCCAGCGCCGTTCCACGCAGTGATGCGGGTCGAACGACAGGTCGAACAGCCGGTTGCTAACCTCCTCGAAGCCAAGGGTTTTGCTGGTCCCGTCGCTCTTGGTGTAAGTCACCGTGCAGGCCTTGGTCTCTTCCCGATAGGCGGCAAGCAAATCCGCCCGCAGATTGCTGCCGCTGTAATCGAGCAGGCCGCTTTTTTTCTCGTAAAGCCGCAGGAACCTGGCGGCTTCCTCGCGCAGTTCCTCGAACGTGGTTTTCAGCCGCGCATCCCGCGACGGCGTGGAATAGGTCTCCCAATCGCCGCGCGTGGCGTAGATGTTTCGGGGCAGTCTCGGCGGCTGCGGCCTTAGGTGGACCCTGGCCTGGATCGCAAGCTCGATCGCCTGGGCGCGGTAGTGCAGGTCCTCGCACAGGCCCTTTATCGTGCTTCTGACCTCGTCGATGGGGTCGTACTTGAAACCGGGATAAGCCAGTCTGATGCGGAGGTAGTCGTAATAGTCCACGACCTGACCGCCGATCACGAACTTGCCCTGGCGCCAGTCGGTCGGGCGCACGCCGGAATTACCGTAGAATTGTTCGTCCGACCAGTCAGACAGGTCCTTGTCGGCCGTCAATTCGATCTGACCGCCGATCATTGAACCGTCTGCAGCGCGTTTCGCACCGACGAGCTTTTGCGGACGCCAGCGTTTGAAGCCGGCACCCATCTGTGGCTCGGCGCGCGCAAAATCGCGGGCGTAAACGCCGCGGGTCAGCGAGTTGTCGGGGTGCGAGTCGATATAGAATATGCGGCCGTTGTCGGTGACCTTGTAGACGATGGCGATATGGCCGTCCGGATCGAAGATGACGGTGCCGGGCTTGATACTCTCCCGCGTCAGCCGGACCGGATAGTAGTCCGGCAGCTTGTTGCCATTGTAATGCGGTGGGGTGCGGAAATGCTCGGTCGAAACGAACCGGCCGACGGTTGCCACCGCCAGGCGCCCGTCCGGCCCGGGGCCGACGATATCGTACCGCTCGACAATCTTGTTGCCGTGAATTTTCGGGGTGCTGCCGGGCGTCTTGGGGTGCGCCGCGTAGCGAACGGAAAACGAGAACGGCAGGCCGTTTTTCCAGGCAAAATAGGCACGCAGGAAATACGGCAGGTCGGCGCAGTCAGAATAGAATTTCAGATGCGGCGGGTTCGTTGCGTGGTAGTCCGGATTCGCTGCCGGTGAGACGATGCAATCGTGCACCGTTTTGCAGTCGCTCTCGCCGATCGCCGTAACGAATGCGGCGAACTTCCGTTCGTCCTCGTCAGACCATTGGGACTTCGAGATTCGCCATTGCCACTTGCTCCGGCTCGCCGGCAGCGTCGGGCGGGGCAGGACATTGGGCGCTTTGCCGGACCTTACAATACCATCCGGGTCCAATTCGCCGGCGCTCGCCAGGTTGTTCACCCGGCTTCGTTTGCCATTGGCGCGCAACTTGGATTTCGCGCCACGCGCGGACGACAAGCTTTCGTCGGTTCGGCTGTGACCTTCCCCGAAGGCACGGGAAGCCCAGTCGTCTGCCTGGACAGGAAATGTGCCAAGGAGCACGCATAGCCCGCCCCCCAACACGAAGCTCCGTGCATGCCGCATCAGCACAGCCAACCCCGCGAAGTCTATATTATCCAAACTCCAATTATCCACAGATTTCCAACAAGTCCAGAACCAGGAAGACACAGCCTCGTGCGAAAGCGACGGTTCGCGCCCGTCCGGAGTGCTACGTGGTCATACCGATCGATGGTCGCGGTCGCATGGCCGCAATCGAATCCTTGCCAACCCGGCCCCGGTGCGCCACACGGGAGCGTGCAGCGGCAACCCTGATTCGGCGCGAGCTAATGTCCGACGACCGCCTCATCTCCGGCGCGAAACGCGAGCAGGACGTCTTCGAGGCATCGATCCGCCCGCAGTCGCTCGACGAGTTCATCGGGCAGGAGCAGGCGCGCGCCAATCTGAAGGTGTTCGTCCAGGCCGCCCGCGCCCGCGGCGATGCGCTCGATCACGTGCTGTTCGTCGGCCCGCCCGGCCTCGGCAAGACGACGCTGTCGCAGATCATGGCGAAGGAGCTGGGCGTCGGCTTTCGCGCGACGTCGGGCCCGGTCATCTCCAAGGCCGGTGACCTCGCCGCACTGCTGACCAACCTGGAGGACCGCGACGTCCTCTTCATCGACGAGATCCACCGCCTCAGTCCGGCGGTGGAGGAGATCCTTTATCCGGCGATGGAGGACTATCCAGCTCGACCTCATCATCGGCGAGGGACCGGCGGCGCGCTCCGTTCGGCATCGATCTGGCCAAATTCACGCTGGTCGGGGCCACGACGCGTGCCGGCCTGCTGACCGACGCCGTTGCGCGACCGCTTCGGCATCCCGATCCGGCTGAATTTCTACACGGTGGATGAGCTGCAACTCGTGGTCGAGCGTGGCGGCGCGCGTGCTGGGCGCACCGATGACGCCGGATGGTGCTCGCGAGATTGCGCGTCGCGCGCGCGGAACCCCTCGTATCGCCGGCCGCCTACTGCGCCGCGTGAGCGACTTCGCAGCGGTCGACGGCGACCCGGCGATCGATGCCGCCGTCGCCGACAAGGCGCTTCGCGCTCTGGAGGTCGATAGCGAGGGCCTCGACGGCGCTCGATCACCGCTACCTCAACTGCATCGCCAAGAACTATGATGGCGGCCCGGTCGGCATCGAGACGATCGCGGCGGCGCTGTCGGAGCCGCGCGATGCGCTGGAAGAGATCGTCGAGCCCTACCTGCTGCAGCAGGGCTTTATCGGTCGCACGCCGCGCGGCCGGATCCTGACGCTGCGGGCCTACCGGCATCTCGGGCTATCCGGCCCGGCGCGGACAGCCGGCCCTCAAATGGGCCTGTTCGAGGTCGGGCAGGAGGACCCCCTTGCCGATTTGCCACCGGATCGAAGTAAAGATCGCGGTGCGTCAGGCTAAGCTTAACCAAGGCAGGGCAAACCATCGGGCAGCGCCGCAAAATTGGCGCACCAGTGGTTTACCTTCCGCGCTTCATGTCGCGGCACGATTTTGTGAAGAATTTTGGTGCTGCAGCGCGCGTGCTATAGTCCATCGCCTGCTCGGTGAAATGGATCGGTATCCGAACGTAAGGCTAAGATGGTGTTATCTCGTCGCACAATGCTCAAGGGTGCGTCTGCATTCATCGGGGGAAGCGTGGGCCTTACCGGGTACGCCGCCGCTGAGGGTGCCACTCTCACGACCACCACCTGGCGGGTGTCGCCGGGCGGCTGGCCGGCTGGCCTGTCCCTGCGCCTCGCGTTGATTGCCGATCTTCATGTCTGCGAGCCGTGGATGGGCCTGGAGCGCGTCGGCGGCATCGTTGACCGCACCAACGCGCTGGGCGCCGATGCCATTCTTCTTCTTGGCGACTATCAGGCCGGCAGCAGCATCAGCCGGTTTTCGCGAGCTGTGCCGGACCATGTTTGGGCTGCCGAGCTCGGCCGTCTGCGCGCGCCGCTGGGCGTTCATGCCGTTCTCGGCAACCATGACTGGTGGGAGGACGAGGACGCCATGAGCAGGCGGCGCGGTCCGACCCGCACTCGCCTGGCTCTGGAAGCAGCCGGCATCCCCGTCTATGAGAACGACGTGGTTCGCCTGCGAAAGGACGGTCACCCATTCTGGCTTGCCGGTCTGGGCGACCAGTGGGCTTTCCACGCCAGGCACAGCCGGTATCGCAACATCGGCTACTATCACAGCCACGGCGTCGAGGATCTGCCAGGCACCCTGTCCCGGATCACCGATAATTCCCCCGTGATCATGATGGCCCACGAGCCGGACATCTTTGCCATTGCCCCGGACCGTATCTCGCTCACGCTTTCCGGGCATACGCACGGCGGTCAGGTCCGCCCGTTCGGCCTGATCCCGGTCGTCCCGAGCGCATTTGGCAGCCGCTATGCCTACGGCCACATTGTCGAGCATGACCGTCATCTTGTCGTATCCGGCGGTCTGGGCTTCTCGGGGCTACCCCTGCGCTTAGGCGTACCGCCGGAGATCGTGACCGTCGATGTCGTGGGCAGCGACGCAGTGATGGGTGTATAACCCGCGGCATGACCATACCGGACAAACCGGCCCCGACATGGCCCGACCTATCCGGCCGCCTGTTCGATGACGACGGGCGGCCCTGCCATCGGTTGCCCGTCCGGGTCTATTTCGAGGACACCGACTTCTCCGGCCTCGTCTACCACGCCTCCTATGTGCGCTGGTGCGAGCGCGGCCGGTCCGATTTCCTGCGCCTGCTTGGCAATGATCACCGTGGCCTTATCGATGGCAGCGACGGACGCGAGCCGGCAGCTTTCGTCGTGAGGCGCATGTCCCTCGAGTTTCTCAAGCCGGCGCGCATTGACGAGGTGCTGGAGATTGAGACGCGAGTGAGGGAGATCGGCGCTGCCCATCTCGTGCTCGACCAGACCATCAAGCGCGACGGGCTGTCGCTGTTCACCGCTCTCGTGACAGTGGTCCTAGTCAGCGTGTCTGGTAAGCCTCTGCGTCTTTCGAGCGCGCTGCGCTCTGCATTTGCTGCGAGCGCCGCCGCATTTCGGTGAATAAGCCGCACACCGCCTCTGGCGCTGACCGGGTTGTGAGCCGTAGTTTCGCCCCAAAACCCGTCGAGAAGGCGCAACGACAGCGTGGGGAAATGTAATGGTTGGTAGCACTGCACCGTGGAAGTGGCGGCGCCGCTGATCCACGGTCCAATGGGTGTTGTGCGAGCCTGCCGGAATGCGGCCGCGAAAGCGGCTGATTTGCGTTGCTCTATGTGAATCTGGCGCACGCGGTCGTGATGCATGGGTTGCGGGAAAGACGGGACGGGCTATGGGCGATATTCTGCATGGAGCGATGGCGTCGTCTGGCAGCGGGACATCGTTTATCGAGTTGTTTCTGGCGGCGCACATCGTCGTGCAAGATCGTCATGGTCGGGCTGCTGCTGGCGTCCGTCTGGTCGTGGGCGATCATCATCGAGAAGCTGTTCGCGTTTCGGCGCGCCCGCATCGAGGCCGACCGCTTCGAGCAGATGTTCTGGTCGGGCCAGTCGCTGGAGGAGCTCTACAGCGGCATGTCGCGTGGTCCCGCGATCGCGATCGCCGCGCTGTTCGTCGCCGCGATGCGCGAGTGGAAGCGATCGGTGGAGGGTCAGCATCCGCGCGCTCGGCGGAATCCAGATGCGCGTCGAAAAGGTCATGGACGTCACGATCAGCCGCGAGATGGAGCGGCTTGACCGGCGGCTCCTGTTCCTGGCGACGGTCGGCTCGACGGCGCCGTTCGTCGGACTGTTCGGCACCGTCTGGGGCATCATGACGAGCTTCCAGGCGATCGCCGCTTCGAAGAACACGAGCCTCGCGGTGGTTGCGCCCGGCATCGCCGAAGCGCTGTTCGCCACCGCGCTCGGACTGCTTGCCGCCATTCCGGCGGTCATCTTCTACAACAAGTTCTCGGCCGACGCGGCCCGGCTGGGCCAGCGCCTGGAAGCGTTCGCCGACGAGTTCTCGGCAATCGTCTCGCGCCAGATCGATGTGGCGTGCGCCTCAACAGAGCGTGCGCAGTGCCGAGCGGGAGAGCTGACAGATGGGCGCCAACATCAAGACGGGCGGCAGCGGCGGCGGCCGGCGGCGCAGGCGCGGCGGCGGCCGTGGCGCGCACATGCCGATGAGCGAGATCAACGTAACGCCGTTCGTCGACGTGATGCTGGTGCTGCTCATCATCTTCATGGTCGCGGCGCCGCTGCTGACGGCTGGCGTGCCGCTCGACCTGCCGCAGGGCAAGGGGCAGGCGATCGAGGCCCAGAAGAAGGAGCCGGTGGTCGTCTCGGTGACCAAGGACGGCAAGGTCTTCCTCGGACAGGAGGACAAGACACCGTTGTCGCTCGACGAGATCGTGCCCAAGCTGAAGGCGATCGCGGAGGCGCGCGGCGCGAAGGACGACACGATTTTTTTGCGAGGTGACACTCTGGCTCAGCATGGCCTGGTGACAAAAGTGCTGGCTCGAATCAAGCAGGGCGGCTTCGCGAAAGTCTCGATCGTGATCGAGGGCGAGCAGGGAGGCTGACGACCCGTGCGCGCTGGCCTTCCGATCTCGTTCCTGGCTCACGGTGCGCTGCTCGCGTACGCGATGCTGTCGATCGGTTCGCCGACGCCATTCAAGGTCGCCGAGCCTGAGCCGGTAGAGGTCGCCATCATCACCGAGGATGGCTTGACGCGGCTGCGTCAGGGCGACAGGTCATCCAAGCTGCTGGAGGCCAAGGAGGCCCCGCCCGCGCCTGACAGCAAGGCCGAGAAACCGGTCAACCGGCCGAAGCCGCCGGAGCCCGCCGCACCGCCTCCCGAGCCGGAGCCGCCGGCCGCGGAGATGGCCCCACCGCCGCCGCCCCCGGAAAAAAAGGCCGAGCCGCCGCCCGAGAAACAAGCCGACCCCATCGCCGACAAGCTCGCGATGCTGCCCCCCGTGCCGCAAGGCCCTTCACCTGAGGAACTCGCCCGGCAGGAAGCCGAGAAAAAGGCGGCCGAGGAAGCCAAGCGCAAGGCCGAGCAGGAAACAAAGCGCAGAGAGGCGGAGGCCAAGCGCAAGGCTGACGAGAAAAAGAAGGCGGAGGACAAGAAGCGCAAGGAATTGGCCGAGAAGAAGCGACGGGAGCTCGAACGCAAGAAGAAGCTGGCAGAGCAGCGCAAGCGCGAAGCCGAGAAGCGCAAAAAGCAGCAAAAGCAGGAAGACTTCTTCGCCGAGATGCAGAAGGCCCTGAAGGATAATGATCCCACCCGCAAGGCCGCACCCGCCGGTGGTGCCACCACGACCTCCAGCGCGACGAAGCGGGGGCCGACCGCCGGTGCGCCCGAGGGCACCGATACGCGCTTGACGGCCAGTCAGAATGCGATGCTCGGGCTGTTGATCAAGGATGCGGTGAAGAGCTGCTGGAACATCAATACCGGCGCGCAGGGCATCGAGAACATCGTCGTCAAGGTCGAGGTCAAGCTCAATGTCGATGGCACCCTGGCGCGCGAGCCGCGTGTCATCAACTCATCGCCCGGCCCGCTGTTTGCCGACACCGCCCTCAGCGCAATTCGAGCCGTGAAGCAGTGCGGTCCATACGATTTCCCGAAAAACCTCTACAAGGGCGGTTGGGATCAGGCGATATGGACGTTCGATCCACGCAGAATGTTCTAGTGGCCCGTCGCGCCTTAATTGACCGATGGGTGCGGCAAGGTTGATGTCAATTAAGGCGCGACGCCTCACTAGTGTAGCTTTTGCACCTGACGTTTGGTTTCGAGCCCAGCCGCAACCGGGTACCAAACGTCAGGTGCGCTACACTAGGCTGATCATATGGCCGGAGACTGGCCATATGATCCCTGGGGGTTTGGCTTGATAATGCCCGAATCCGGTCGCAAGAGTTCAACATGAGCCGTAACAACAACTCCAATCCAGGTATCAGCCGTCGCCGCGCGCTTGGGCTTGCGGCAGCCGGTGTGGCATCCGCCGCCGCGCCGGGCGTATTCGCGCAACGATACGCGCAGGGGCAGGGCGGCGCTGCGCCTACGTCGGGCATTCGCGAGTTCAACATCGACGAAGCCAACATTCGTCCACGGCCCATCGCGATCCCTGACTTCATCTCGCCCGACCCGCGACTTGGCGCCGACATCGCCAGCGTGCTGATGGCCGATCTGGAGCGCTCCGGGCTGTTCAAGCCCGTCAATGTTGCCGCCCACCCGGAGCGGTTCAGCGCCGTCAACCAGACACCTCGGACCCGTGACTGGGCTGCGGCAGGTGCCGAGGCGTTGGTCGTCGGCAGCGCCACGCCATCCAGCGACGGGCGCACCCAGGTCGAGTATCGCCTGTGGGACACGGTGCTCTCCAAGAACATCGACGGCAAGCGGTTCACGCTCGGTCAGTGGCGCCGCCTCTCCCACATCGTGGCCGATCAGGTATATTCGAAGCTCACGCTCGAGAAGGGCTACTTCGACACCCAGATCGTCTTCATCGACGAGACGGGGCCGAAGGAAAACCGCGTCAAGCGCCTCGCCATCATGGACCAGGACGGGGCTAACGTTCGGCTTTTGACCCGTGGCGGCGAGCTCGTCCTGACGCCACGCTTCAGCCCTGTAAATCAAGAGATTACCTACATGACCT
Source organism: uncultured Alphaproteobacteria bacterium (assembly GCA_963825625.1). Taxonomy (GTDB): domain Bacteria; phylum Pseudomonadota; class Alphaproteobacteria; order Rhizobiales; family Hyphomicrobiaceae; genus CAMDPA01. The sequence goes on from CAWGUF010000012.1 coordinate 34,818, forward strand.
ATGTCGGGCAGACGCCCAAGGTCATGGTCATGAGCCTCGCCACCGGCCAGCCGCAGCCGATCGGCAACCTGCCTGGCATGACGTTCGCACCGCGCTTTTCGCCGGACGGCCAACGCATCCTGATGAGCTTCGGCCAGGGCGGATCGACGCAGGTCGTCGAGATGGATCTGCGCTCCCGTCAGGCGCGCCAGCTCACGCCGATGAATGCGCAGGGCATCGACACCGGTGCCTGCTACGCCCCTGATGGTCGACAGATCGTCTTCGAATCGGACCGCGAAGGGTCGCAGCAGCTCTACCTGATGGGCTACGATGGAGCCGGCGTCCGCCGCCTTTCCACAGGCGAGGGCCGTTATTCCACCCCGGTCTGGTCGCCACGCGGGGATTATATCGCTTTCACGAAGCAACAATCCGGCCGCTTCCTCATTGGTGTCATGCGGCCCGACGGCTCCGGAGAGCGCATCCTGACAGTCGGTTTTCACAATGAGGGGCCGACCTGGGCGCCCAACGGTCGCGTGCTGATGTTCTTTCGCGAGCACCAGGGGGCCAATGCCGGCCCGCGCCTCTACTCGATAGACGTCACCGGCCACAACGAGCGCCGCGTGCCCACGCCGGCTTTCGCATCCGACCCAGCCTGGTCCCCGCTGCTCTCCTAGGGCGCTTCCGACTTGGATGGAAGCGCACCAGGCCGCGAATTGCGGCCCGGCGGGCCCAGCAGCGATCCGCCGCGAAGCGTCGGGCTGTTGCCCGGAGCGCCCCCAATAACTGCGGCGCAGTCGCGGGGCCATCAACAACAGCGCCGCCCCCCCGGAGAGCCAGGCCGAAGGCCGGTGCGGCCCGTGAGCGCCAAGGCCAGATCGATTCCGCCTTAGGCGGAAACGATCTGGCGCGCATGTAAGCTCTATCAGAATCAATTCGTAACACTTATTAATGCTCTGGTAATCGTCGCGGTGCATTGTGAGTCCGGACCAGCGAACGTCCGTTGGTTCTCTTCAAAGATCCAGACTGACAAATCCTGTGGATTTCGTACTCGCGTAGAGCTTGGACTTGTGAGCTGGCGCATCATCCAGTGGCAGAATTGCATCAACAAGTCGGGAAAGCAGCGGCAACGAGGCCTCTCTTCTTGATCTGCGACCGCGCCACCGGTACCCACGTACTGGCGACTGCCGAAACGGAATGGGAGAAACCGATGCAGGGTTTTAAGGGCGTACTTGTTGTCGCGGCCGTAATCTCGGCAATCGCGCTTGGCGCGTGCCGTCGTGAGGTCGAGCACAAGCCCTTGAAATTGGGGGCCGTGGTTCCGGCTGCAGAGGTGACTCGCTGATTGACTTCGGCGCGTCGGAATTCAACAGGAGAAAAGGCTATGAAGGGCGCACTCGTTATCGCTGCTGTGATCGCTGCGGTTGCTCTGGGGGCTTGCCGCCGTGAGGTTGAGCACAAGCCGCTCAAGCTCGGCGCTGAGGTTCCGGCTGCCACCCAGGCCATCCGCTAAAAGCGGACAGAAATACGCGGGGATACTCGCGCAATTTCTCAGTCAAGGTCGCGCTGCACAGTGAATTCTGTGTAGGGCGACCTTGTTGCGTTTGAAGAGGGCTGTGGAGTTGCGCGGCGCTTTGCGTGATTCTAGGGCTGGCGTGATGCTGAGGGGAGTGGATCGTTCACAACGCAGGTTGCGATGAGGGGGGCTTGGTACTCCAACCACCGCAGCCCGACTCTCGGCACGCCGCGACCAGTGCGCTCAAGCTCTCAAGCGATTGCTGGCGCGCGCCCAAGCAGCCTCTCACGTCTTTCGTGCAACATGCTGGAGCTGAGCGGGCGCCCCACAAATGCCGTATGGCTCAAGCATGAGTCGCGCGAAGTGATCGGCGAACTCAGGCACGGCCGGGGATGGGATTGCGCGAGACGAGATCGGTCAAAGTCGCTGGCAGTCACGACGGTCGTCTCGGCTCAGGCTTAGCTAGCGTATTCCGGGGCAGCCATGTGGTGGGCCGTCGTTAGGGCAGGATTTCTGTGGTAAAATAACTAATGCGCCTAGCCTCGGCCACACTTTTGCGTCATCCGCTGAAGCATACGGTAGGGCTTCGACACAATTCTTCGGGAAGGTCGGCTCGAAAGACGGCAACAGCAGGTTGCACCGTGCGGTGCACGGGATAAACAAGAATCTGCCGACGACGGGCAGAACGCGATCACCGCCTCGGGCGATCTGGAAGCCACAGGGGATAGGACGATGTTGAGTCAGACCATACTGTCTCGAGCACTTCGAGTCTGCATAGCCGTCGTGCTGGCCGCATCGGTTGCCGCCTGCGCAAAGGAGCAGCAGGCCGAGCTTGCCAGCCTGAACGGCAAGAACGGCAACGGTTCACCCGCGACGCCTGGGTCTGCCCGGGATTTCGCGCAGAACGTCGGCGACATCGTCTACTTCTCAACCGATAGTACGGATTTGACGCCGGAGGCTCAGCAGATCCTGTCCAAGCAGGCTCGCTGGCTCCAGCAGTACGGCCAGTATACGATTACCATTGAGGGCCACGCCGACGAGCGCGGCACGCGCGAGTATAATATTGCGCTCGGGGCGCGGCGCGCCAACACGGTCAGAACCTTCCTCACGCGCAATGGTATTCCCAGCCAGCGGATGCGCACCGTATCCTACGGCAAGGAACGGCCGGTTGCGGTCTGCAACGATATTTCGTGCTGGTCACAGAACCGGCGCGCGCAAACCGTGCTCAACAATCGCACGGCAGCAATTCGCTGACGTCTGCAGGCACTTGTAGCTAGGACTGCAGCTGGCGCGTCTGCGGCATCCAGCATGACGCCTCAGCCGACCCATCCATCGTCCCTCATCCGGCCAGCTCGGTTCTGCGGCACCCGTTCGCATCACGGCGACGGAACCGTCCTCAACCGATCCCCATCACCGCAGCCTTGCGAAACTCCGCGATACGCTCGCCGCTGAGGTTAGCGATGAGCGTTTCGACATGGCGTTGCAGCGCGTCACCGTGGCGTGGCGCCAGGCTGCGGCTGACCTTTTCAGCCTCCGCTTTAAATGTCGCATTCGCCATGACGTCTGCAATCGCCCGTCGAAGGTAGCCTACCCGGTGCGCTGGCACCCCCGGCGCCGTCGCCAACGCTTGTCCGACCTCGGCAAGACCCAGCCGGGCATCGATAAGCCATTTGCGATCACCCGCGACGGGCAGTGATTCGGAGAGCGTTGGCACATCAGCCATCGCCTTCATTCGAACCCCCGCGAACATGGCAATGGCGCGCGCCTTCCGGGCCGCCAGCAGCGGATGCACAGTCTCTGCAGGCAGCAGTCCGCAATCCATCTTACCCGAGAGCACGGCTTGCGCCATGTCGCCGGCGCCCTTGTAGCCGGTTCGGACCGTCGACTTGAGCCCCGTTACGGTGGAAGCGATGGCGATCATGTCGCTGATGGTGTCGGCCCGCGCCACCGCCGGCCAACTGAGTTGCTTTGCCGCCAGGGCATCTCGCGCCGTCCTCAGTCTGGAACGCTCGGCCACGAACCACAGCTTGGGCGCAGCCGACACACCGGCCAGCCACTGCAGGCCGCTTGCATCCGGTTCCCCGGGGCCTGCCGCCACGAGGAGCCGGCGCACCAGCACAGCCTCTGCGTTGACCAGCACCAGCGTTGTGCCGTCTGCCGGACGGCTGCGAAGAACGGAAAGCGCTTTGGCCGTACCGCCTGCCGCTTCGGTTGCGACTTCGACCGTGGTGCCAAGTCTCCGCCCGAGATGCGGGGCCAGCACGCGTGCCAGGTCCTCGTAGCCGCCGCCGGCACTCGCACCGATGATGAGCCGCAACGGCTGGCGCTTGAAGAACGCCGCTGCACCAATCTTCGCGCTTTCCGGTGCTTCGGCAGCCGCCGCCAGAGGCAGCCCTCCGGCCAGCAAGCCTGCACCCGACAGCAGCATGCCTCGCCTGTCCACACCTGCCACCGCTACACCCTGCACCGCGTGTTGCCCGTCATATGCCGCCTCATATACCGCATCGTGCGCATATAAGGCCAAGATTATAGCCCCTTGTGGGCGATGCCTGACGTGGGCCCGCTGCAGGCAGAAATGCGGCCGGCGAGCAGGACATCAGCCGATCGAGCCCATTGGACCTGGGGTGCTGACCTCTTCCAGCTTGCCGCTATCGACATCGTAGATGAAGCCGCGCACGCTGACCGCATCGGGGCCCCTGGTTGGGATCCACGGATGCGAATGTATCGCCGCCATGCCCCGCCTGACGTCCCATTGCAGTCGCTCGATGTTGCTGTCGTCGCGTGGTAAGTCGAGCGCCTCGATCGGGCCGCGAAATGCATGGAACGCCGCAGGCGATGTCGAATGCGTCTTGCAACTCGCGAATTTTCGCCCGGTCGCTTGTGACAGCAGCTTGGCCGCCGCCTTGTTGCCCTCCAGCCCGGCCTTGAGGAGATCGTCCGTGAAGGCGAGCATGCCGCAGCGTGTATGGTGGATCAGGATGATCTCGTTGGTGTCGAGCAGGTGATGCGAGATGATCAGACTGCGAATCACGTCCTCGTTCACGACGCCGCCCGCATTGCGGATAATATGCGCCTCGCCCGTCTGCAGACCCAGCAGGTCCTCCACGTCGATGCGTGCATCCATGCACGCCACGACCGAGAGTCTGGACGACGGTCGGATCTTCTGTCTGCCGGGATGGCTAGCCTTGTGGATCGTCGCTCCGCCAGCGTATTTGGCGTTGTTGGCCAGAGCCTTGTCCGTCACTGTCTTTGCCATGTTGCTCCTCCCGGAAATTTCGTCTGGTATGGATTGATCCGCGATCGATGACGGTTCCACGTCCGCGCACGAAGAGCCCTCAACCGTTGCAGTGGACGCGCCCGTCACCTTGCCTGAGCCTGCGCCGTGCGGCAACGCCGCCTCCTGCTGGAGGCTGCAAACCCGAAAACTGGACCGCCGGAGGTCGCCGATGACCGGCTGCCTTAGTTGAGTTTTGCCAGTTGAGTTTTGCCTGACCTGCCAAGGTAGGAAGCCGCCAGCCAGACCAAGCTCCTGCTAGCCTTTCACCCGTGCCGTTTGTTGGCACGCCGGAGTAGTGGACGCCACTTTGCTCTTGCCTCCAGAGGCAGCCAGGCGAGCAGCCAGGAAATCGAGCAGGTGTCGCATTTTGGCTGGCATCCGGCGACTTCGCGGGAACAGCGCCTGCACCTGCTGGTCGGACCGTACCAGCCCCTCGAACAACGGTATCAATCTGCCGTCGGCGATCTCTTCGCGCACGGTGAAGTCGGGCAGTCTCGCCAGCCCCAGCCCGCTCACGGCCGCATGCCGCACTGCCAGCCAGTTGTTGGAACGAAGCTGCGGGTCGGTGATCTTAATTGTCAGGTCCTGCCGCCCGCGCCTGAACTGCCAGTTCTCTGAGGAGGTCGTCTGTGTGATGTAGAGGAGGCAGCTTCGCTCTGCGATCTGCTCGATCGAGTCCGGCATGCCTGAACGCTCCAGATAGGCTGGTGCCGCGACCACAACCTGGCGCACATCGGCGAGGATGCGCTGGCCCAGGCTGATATGTCCCGGGCTCGTCTGGCGCGACGTCTTGGTGCGAATGGCGATGTCGGTCTGATGCTCCATCGGGTTGATGGCCGTTGAGCCCGTTTCAAGCTCCACATGGATATCGGGGTAGCGGATCATGAACTCCGTCAGCGCGGGCGCCACCAAGGCCTGCCCGACACTGAGCGTGGCATGCACCCGCAACCGGCCCTGCAGCAGATCGTTGTGCGCCAGCGCCTCCGCCCGTGCTTGCTCGATCTCGGTCAGGCCACGAACGCAACGGTCATAAAAGGCCTGGCCGGCATCGGTCAGGAACAGGTTGTGGGTGGTGCGATGCAGCAGTGCGACCCCGAGCTCAGCCTCCAGCCGGGCAATCTGCTTGCTGACCGACGGCGCCGTGAGGCCGAGCGCCCGACCCGCTGCCGCAAAGCCTTTCAGCTCCACGACCCGGGTGAAAACGGCGATGTCCTTCAGGTAGCTCATGTGCGTGTCCGGTCGGTGGGCCGCAACCGCGCGGTCGGTTTCCAGCCCCGATCATACGCTTTTGCGGTATTGTGTCACGGGGAACGACGGTATTTCCCTCAATTGAGGTTCACAATCTTCGCCGCAGGTCCGAATTTGCGCGCTCCAATTCCGTTAATAGGGCCCGATCAGGAGGACGCAAAGAATGGCTGAGCAGTTCGTTTGCAAGGCAGCCGAATTCAAGGACGGCGATCGCCGTATCGTCCGCATCGGCAACCACGAGATCGGTATCTTCAACCACAAGGGCGAGATCTTCGCATATTCGAACTATTGCCTGCACCAGGGCGGGCCGGCTTGCGAGGGGCTTACCATCGCGGCGGTGGAAGAGCACCTGAACCCCGATAAGACCTCGAAGGGCCTGTTCTTCTCCGACACGCAGATGAACTTCGTCTGCCCCTGGCACGGCATGGAATACGACATGAAGACCGGGGAGTGCGTCTCCGACCGCAAGATGAAACTGCGCAAGTACAAGGTCTCCCAGAAAGGCGACGATCTTTATGTCTCAGTCTAAGTCGGCGGCAAAAAGCAAGCCAGCCAAGCCCAAGGCGAAGGCGAAGGCCAAGGGTGCGGCAAAGCGAGCGGCGGTGGAGACGGTACGAATCATACCGGCACCGCAAGCCGAGACGCCGTCCTCTCTGCAGCTGTCGGCGTCCGAAAAGGAGCTGTCTGCCGACGCGAAAGCATTGGCTGACAAAATCGAGAAGGCACTACGTGGCGGCGAGCTGAATGCGGCACTCGACCCAGCGGCGGTGCAGGCGCTGCTTGCGGCTGCCAGCCGGGTCTATTCGCGGCACATCGAGCGCGGCGAGCTGTACGATGCGTTCTCGCAGAAGAATCCGGTGACGCCGACTGACGTCATGGTGACCGCCAGCGGATTGTTGAAGGCAGCAAACCTGGCCGTGTTCGAGCTCGGCATGTGGCAGAGTTGGACCGGTCGTTGAAATGAGGCATTTGGCAAGAGCAATGGTGCGGTGACTGGTCGGGGATGTGGAGACATCCTCGCTTCGGCCTTGAGAGCAAGCCCAACCGCTGCATCGAGCAAACAGGAGACGAGCAATGGATTTGATTGCTGATCGCGGCCGGCGTGTGACGGTCGAAGAGTTGAACACCACGAAGCTGCTGGCGCACGCGGCCGAGCAGGCAAAACAGCGCAAGCTCGAGGACGTGCTGATCGTCGATGTCGACGCTCACCACTACGAGAGCGAGCACATGAGCGAGATCCTGCCGTTCATGGAGAACGAGGTCCTGAAGCAGCTCGCCATGTCGGCCCGCTCCAAGGGCGGCCGCGGCAATGCCATCGGCACCTCCAGCGTCGGCTACCAGGACATGGGCGGCCGCGTCACCCGCTACCCGCTGCGGTCCTCCGAAAAGACCGATGAAAAATCGCATCGCGACGTTCAGCTCGGCCACCGCTGGATGGACGCCATGAGCGTCGACTACTCCTGCATGTTCCCGACCGGCATGCTGTCGATCGGCCTGCACCCTCAGAAGGAGATGGAGGCCGAACTGTGCTGGGCCTACAATCGCTGGCTGACCGAGAAGGTGCTGCCGGAGTCCAATGGGCGCTTCTTCTCCATGCTGTGCCTGCCGTTCAATGATCCGGAAGCCTCCTATCGCCAGGTCTGCGAGTTCGGCGGCCGCAAGGGCGTGGGCGGCTTCATGATCACCACCGTGCGCCCGAAGACTGCGGTCTACGACAATGCCTACATGAAGACCTACCGGGCGATGGAGGAGCGGGGCCTCGTGCTGTCGTTCCACTCCGGTCCGGCCTGGGGCGATCACACCTTCCAGACCTGCAACCGCTTCCTGACCGCGCACGCACTGGGCTTCAGCTGGTACAACATCCTGCATTGCTGCAACTGGGTCGTGAACGGCATGGGCGAGCGCTTCCCCAAGCTGCCGGTGGTCTGGATCGAGGCCGGCCTGTCGTGGATCCCGTTCGTCATGCAGCGTATCGACCACGAGTACATGCTGCGCCCGTCCGAGGCGCCGCTGCTGAAGAAGAAGCCGTCCGATTACATGCGCGACATGTACTACTCGACGCAGCCGATGGAGATCCAGGACGAGGAGGCGCTGCAGACGACGTTCCGCATGATGAATGCGGAGACGCAGCTGTTGTTCGCCACCGACTATCCGCACTGGGACTTCGATGCGCCCGTGACCATCTGGGATCGTCCGTGGCTCACCGAAAAGGCCAAGCACAACATCCTCGGCGGCACCGCCGCCCGCCTGTTCAAGCTGCCGCCGCGTAACGAGGCCCAGAAGAAGAACCTGGAGCGCTTCGGCAATCTCGTCACGGCCTGACATCTGGGCTAGACGTGCTCTGACGCGCGACGTGCATTGAGACGCAGTGAAGGGCCAGACCTCGCCGGTCTGGCCCTTTCTCTATCCGTTCAGCGCCTTCGCGTCCTGGATGGCCCGCCACACCCGTTCAGGGGTCGCCGGCATCTCGACATGCGTCACGCCCAGATCCGCCAGCGCATCCGCGATCGCATTGATGACAGCCCCCAGCGCCGGCGTCGTGCCGCCTTCGCCGCCTGGCCTGATCCCGAACTTGTGCGAGGTCGCCGGGATCTCGACGAGCTGGCAGTTCATCCTGGGCAGCGTGTCGCTTCGCGGCATGGCATAGTCCATGAACGATGCGCCGAGCATCTGGGCGCTCTCCCTGTCATAGTGACAGTCCTCCATCAGCGCCTGCCCCACGCCTTGCGCCACGGCGCCATGCGTCTGGCCGTGCAGGATCAGCGGATTGACCGCCAGCCCGACATCGTCAGTCCCCGCCCAGCCCACGATTTCGACGTGCCCCGTCTCCGGATCGACCTCCACCTCGCAAACGTGGGTGCCGGAAGGATAGCCTCCAACCGCCGTCTTCACATCGCCCGCCGCCGACAGCGCGCCGCGCAATCCCGGTGGCAAGGTCTCGCCCGTCGCCGCCGCCGCAACCTCGATCAGGCCAACGCTGGCGCCGCTTTTGGCAATGAAGCGTCCGTCTCCGAACGAAATGGTATCGTCGGTCGACTGCAACAGATGGGCTGCGATGAGCCGGCCCTTTGCGATGATCGCATCTGCCGCCTCGCTGATGGCCAGGCTTGCCAGCCGCATCGACCGCCCGGAATGCGAGCCGCCGCCAGACTTGACGCGGTCTGTGTCGTGAGCAACGAACCGCACCGCCTCGATCGGGACGCCCAGCCAGCTGCACAGCAGTTGCGCAAAGCTCGTCTCATGCCCCTGTCCGCTATTCATCGTGCCGAGCACCAGCTCCACCGTGCCGTCGCCGCCGACCGTCACCTCGGCCCGCTCGCGCGGCGCACCGCTCGTCACCTCGATGTAGTTGGCAACGCCGATGCCGCGTTTCATGCCGCGCCTCTCGGAGGCCGCCCGCCGCTCGGCGAAGTCGGGCCACGCCGCCAATGCCATCGCGGCGTCCATGCCGTTCTCGTACTGGCCGTTGTCGTACGTGATCCCGACCGCATTGGTATAGGGCATTGCCTCCGGCGCAATCAGGTTCCGCCTTCTGAGTTCGATCCGGTCGAAACCGCATTGCCGCGCAGCAAGATCGACCAGCCGCTCGATGATGTAGATCGCCTCCGGCCGTCCTGCGCTGCGATAAGGCGTTGTCGGCACGGTATTCGAGAGCACGGCGAGTCCGCGAACGTGAACGGCCGGGATTCGGTACACGCCCTGCATGATGCCGAGACCCTTGCGCAATGGCGTGAAATGCGTCGCATACGCACCGATGTTGCTGATGTTGGTACCGCGCAACGCCAGGAAATTTCCGGCAGTATCCAGAGCAAGCTCGACGTCCACCGTGAGGTCGCGGCCCTGGTAGTCGCTGAGGAAGCATTCCGAGCGTTCCCCCCTCCATTTCACGGGCCGCCCGAGCTTGCGTGCCGCCCACGGCATCAGCGCATATTCCGGGAAGAAGGTATTTCGTGTGCCGAAGTTTCCGCCCATGTCGCCGCACAGCATGCGCGCCTCTGTTTCTTCGACGCCGAACAGTTCCGCCAGTTGTGCCCTGATCCGCACGACGCCGCCGCCCGAGCCGCTGTGCAGGACATAGCGGCCGGCGCCCGCGTCCCAACCCGCATCCCATTCGCCGACCACCGCGCGCGGCTCCATCGGGCTGCCGGTTACGCGCTGTATCCACGTCCGGAATCTGACGACATGCGCCGCCGCAGCGAAGGCTGCCGCGGTGGCGGCGGCATCGCCGACCTCGCAATCGAGCGCGATATTCGACGGCCGCTCGGGCCAGACCGCCGGCGCGCCGTCGACGAGCGCATCGCTGGCGCGTGCTACCGCAGGCAGCGGCTCGTAGGCCGCCTCGACAAATCCGGCCGCATCCGTCGCTGCCTCGTGTGTCTCGGCCACCACCATCGCGACGGGCTCGCCCACGAAACGCACGAAGCCTCGCGCCAGTGCCGGATGCGGCGTGATCAGCACCTCGAAGTCCGGCGCCAGTCGCAGTGCGACATCCGGCGGGCCTTCCCAGTGCGGGCGATGTGGAATGTCCTTGACGCCGTCCGCTGCCAGGTCTTCCCCGGTCAAAACCGCCAGCACGCCGGGCATCGTCGCCGCCACGTGGCTCTCGATCCCGACCAGCTTTGCGTGCGCATACGGCGAACGCACCAGCACCGCATGGCAGGCCCGTTCAGGAGCGAGATCGTCCGTATACTTTCCGCCGCCGGTCAGCAGTCGTTTGTCTTCGATGCGTGGAACGGGCGCACCGATGCCGCGCCCAGCAGTGCGAGCCTGGTCCATGAGCGATCCTCCTCGCGTTCCTTGTCAGCCACAACGGCCGCTCGCCGCTGGCATCTGCTGGCGAGCCGAATTGTGCCGGCATTCCAATCGGCGGGCAATTCTGTCAGCCTATCCCGAAACCTGTCCGCGGCAAACGTGAGGGGCGCCATGACAGACATGAGCTCGCGCATCGCGATGCACAATGCAAACCGGCTCAAGCTCGGCCTGTTCGGCGCCAACTGCTCCAACGGACGCGCGATGACGAAGGCGCCCGAGCGCTGGCTGGCTGACTGGGACGACTGCGAGAAGATGGCCGAGCTCGCCGATGCAGCCGGCATCGATTTCCTGCTGCCCATTGCCCGCTGGCGTGGCTACCGCGGCGAGACCGATCATCAGGGCACGACGCTGGAGACGATAACCTGGGCCGCCGGGCTGCTGGCGCGCACGCGCCGCATCACCGTATTCGCCACCGTTCACGCTCCGCTCGTCAATCCCGTTCTGGCAGCCAAGGCATTCGTGACGGCTGATCTGATCGGCCGCGGCCGCTTTGGTCTCAACGTCGTGATCGGATGGAACGACAGCGAGTTCCGCATGTTCGGCATCGAGCAGCTCGAGCAGCATGAAGCCCGCTATGCCTACGGCCAGGAATGGATGGACGCCGTGCTGCGCATGTGGGGCCCGGAGGACGAATTCGACTTCGAGGGGCGCTATCTCAATCTGCAAGGCCTGCGCCTGAAGCCAAAGCCCTACGGCGGTTCTCGTCCGCTGCTGATGAACGCCGGTGTTTCGCCCGCCGGCCGCTCCTTCGCGCTGCGCAACTGTGATGCGCTGTTCACGGCCGAGCACTTCGTGACGCTGGATGCCGCCAGCCGGGAGATCGGCGAGCTGAAGAAGGCCGCTCAAGGCTTGGGGCGCGACATCGGCGTCTACACGGTTGGCCAGATTGTCTGCCGCCCGACGCAGGCCGAAGCCGACGACTTCTTCCGCTACTGGACCGAGGAGACCGCGGATTGGGGGGCGGCCGAGTACATGCTGTCGCTGAAGGACATCACGCGCGACGCCGATCCGGTTCGCTACGACACGTTGCGCCGCGCCCTGGTGCTGGGCCAGTCGGGCTTCACTATCGTCGGCACGCCGGACGTTGTGGCAGACGCGTTGGCTGGCATCAGCCGCGCCGGTTTCACCGGCATCGGCTTCTCGTTTGTGAACTACCTCACCGAGCTGCCGTATTTCGCCGCCGAGGTGCTGCCGCGACTGCAGAAGATGGGGCTGCGACAAAAATCGGGGCCGCTGGAGGCTTGATCCATCGCCACGGCCGGGCAACTGTGCCGGGCGCCGCTCGTGCGCCCGACCTGCCTCCTTGGAGCCCACCCGTATGACCGCCAAGTCTGCTGCCCCCACCGTTGCCGAGATCATCGCCCAGGCGCTCAAGCGCCACGGTATCACCGTCGTGTTCTCGCAGAGCCTGCCGACGGCGGTTGCGCTCGCGGTGGAGGATCTCGGCATCCGCCAGTTCACCTACCGCACCGAGAACGCCGGCGGGGCGATGGCCGACGGCTTCGCCCGCGGATGTCCAACCAGGTCGCGGTCGTGCTCGCCCAGAACGGTCCGGCCGCCACCTGCTGGTCGCCGCCGCTGGCCGAGGCGCTGAAAGCCTCGATCCCGGTCGTCGCCCTGGTGCAGGACGTCAACCGCCCGCAGACCGACCGCAACGCGTTCCAGGACACCGACCACATCGGCATGTTCCAGCGCAGTCACCAAGTGGGTGCGGCGCGTCACCGATGCCGACGCGCGTCGCCGACTACATCGACATGGCATTCACGCAGGCGACCAGCGGCCGCCCCGGGCCGGTGGTGCTGATGCTGCCGGCCGACCTGCTGCTGGAGCCGGCACCCGACGCCGAAACACCGTCGCGCCGCGCTCGGACACATTCCGCTCGACCGCGTTACCGCCGATCCCGCCCGCATTCGCGAGGCCGCCGACCTGATCGCCAAGGCCAAGGCGCCGCTGGTCGTGGCCGGCGGCGGCGTGCACCTCTCGCAGGCGGCCGATGAAGTCGTGCGCCTGCAAGTCGAGCACCACCTGCCGGTGATGACCACGGTGATGGGCAAGGGCGTTGTCGACGAGCGCCATCCGCTGTCGCTGGGCGTTGCCGGCTACAATCTCGGCCCGCTCGCGCCAGCCCGCCATCTGCGCCCCATCATCGAGGAGGCGGACGTGGTGCTGCTGATCGGCACCCGCACCAACCAGAACGGCACCGATTCCTGGCAGCTTTATCCCGATGGCGCACGCTACATCCATATCGACATCGACGGCGCCGAGGTCGGCCGCAACTACGAGGCCCTGCGCCTGGTCGGCGATGCGAGGCTGACGCTGGAAGCGCTGAACGCCAGCCTGGCGGGCAGGCGCAAGCCCCAGAAAGCGCTGGAGAAGCGCATCGCCGAAGGCCGCAGCAGGCATGCTGGCCGACATCGAGCCGGTGCTGCATTCGAACCAAGGGCCAGTTCGCCCTGAACGGCTGATGGCCGACCTGCAGACCGTGCTGACGCCCGAGACCATTGTCGTCGCCGACGCCAGCTATTCGACGCTGTGGGTCGCCTGCTATCTGCAAACGCTTCTGCCGGGCATGCGCTTCATTACGCCGCGCGGCATCGCCGGCCTCGGCTGGGGCCTGCCGATGGCGCTTGGCGCCAAGGTCGCACGGCCTGGCAGCCCGGTGGTGTGCCTGGCCGGCGACGGCGGTTTCGGCCATGTCTGGTCGGAGCTGGAGACCTGCTTGCGCACGCAAACGCCGGTGACGTTGATCGTGCTCAACAACGGCGTGCTGGCCTACCAGAAGGACGCCGAGGACGTGAAATTCGGCCGTCACACCAGCGCCTGCCGTTTCGCCCCCGTCGACCATGCTGCGATCGCGCGCGCTTGCGGCTGCCGCGGCGTCCGCATCGAGAACGCTGGCGATTTCCTGCCCGCGCTGAAACAGGCGATGGCCTCCGGCGAGACCACGCTGATCGACGTCGACACCGACCCCGAGGCCTACCCGCCGATCACCTTCTTCGAGGGCACATTGGAGCGCGTGCGGGCGGAACGAGCGGCACAGGGCTGAGGCCAGACCACCGCGCGCTGCGGCCGGCTCGCTCGGCAGCGATCCGGCGTGCAAAACCGCAGTCGCCGAGCCAGAAGAAACCACAGGGGAGTCGCAGCGCGCCAACAAAAACACTCACTTCATTGCGCCTGACCTGCGCCTGTGCTACATGCGCCTCTCTCTGCCGGCCGGAAGGGGTGCCCCCTTGTCCCGGCACGTCGTGCGACCCATCTCGTCGCGACAGGAAGGCCACGTGGCGGAGTGGTGACGCAGCGGACTGCAAATCCGCGTACCCCGGTTCAATTCCGGGCGTGGCCTCCAACATTTTTCGGATGTCGGACTTTAGGCAGCAGCGCTTTTTGCTTGGCGCCAATCGCGAACGCGCTACTCAGCGGCATGACGCCACCTAGTGTTCCGGTTCTGACATTTGCTTCCCTGTGCGGCAAGGCTACGAGCAAATGTCAGAACCGGAACACTAGCAATATCATGAGACTAGTGTAGCTTTTGCACCTGACGTTTGGTTTCGAGCCCAGCCGCACGCGGGTACCAAACGTCAGGTGCGCTACACTAGTATAGCCGACATTCGCAACCAGCACTTTCGGGATTGAGGGCTGCCGAAGCCGCAATCGATCTACGCTCAGATAGCTGCTTAAATCGGCTCATGTGCTCGTTTAAGCGTCAACGGGGAAAGCCGCTTCCCGCCTCATTGAACGTCGTATATTGTCGTGTCGAATCTGTACATTTCAGAATAAGTGTTTATACGTAAAGAAGGAACTGCTCGCTGATGCTTCACCGCCTAGTGACTGCGATCACGACTGCCTTTGTGGCCGCTCTCGCCCTGCCGTCAGGTGTTGCAGCACAGAGTTGCGCGGACGAGGCTGGACTCCGCTCGATGGCGCCTGGTGCGCCGATCCAGCAGTCTTTCCGTAATCTGTCGAGTGAACGCAAGCGATTGTACTGGATGGACCCGGATGGTCGGCGCAAGCTTTATGGGGTGATCGAGCCGGGCACTGCGCAGGAGCAGGCATCACCGCCTGGGCATTACTGGGTGCTCACCGACGATGCCGAGAGCTGCGTGCAGGTTGTGGTTGCGCCGGACCAGCCCTCAGCCATTGATATCGGCGGGCAAGCTGCCGCTGCCGGCATTGCGCCGCCGCCTCCGGGCGTGCAGGTGCCGCTTGCATCGCCGGTGCCGGCGGGCGTTCCCGTTGTCGTAGAGGCGGCGCCGGCTGACCAGGGACCACAGGCATCCCCCGAAACTGCCGGCCCCGAGGTCTCGCCCATCGAGGCTTATCAATTGCAGGGCTATTTCCGGCTGGCCACGCGCTCCGATGAGGACAAGGTCTTCAACAATCTGGCCTCCGGTCGCCCTGAGGTGGTGAGCGTCAGGCCGAGCTGGCAAAGCGCGTACTGGGAGTTCGAGGAGGTTGCCGGAACCCAGTTCGTCCGCATCAAGAACCGTTGGAAGAAAACGTTTATCCAAGATGACAGCGGCCGCCTGAGGGTCCGGGATGCCGACCCTGATGACGAGGACGCGCATTGGTCGATCGATCCCGTCGACGGTCTTCCTTACGTGCAGTTCAGAAATCGGGAGAGCCAGCGCTACATAGTGCTGCGGCGCGGCAAGCCGGAGCTCGTCAGCCAACCTGATACCGCGAGGTCGACTCACTGGCTGATCAACCCGATCGAGCCTGCATCCACGGCCCCGGTGGCGGCGCCGCGACCACGCGATGACAATCGCTATCGCGCTTACGAGACAGCGCTGGCCAGATGCCAGGACCTGGGTGGCTACTGGACCGGCTCGTCCTGCCGCGCCTACAGGCGCGCGCCGATCCGCGACTGCGGACCTGGCTGGGCTTGGTCGGAAGACGCTGGCGAGTGTCAGTGGGACGGTGGCAATGGTCGCCAATGCCCACCCTGGATGTCGGGCCGCCCGCCCTATTGCCAGGCCGATCTGTCATGCCGCGGCGGGTCCGTTCGCGTCTCCAGACGCGGTCATGCCTCCTGCGAGTGCCCGCCGGGTTTGGCGCTATGGGGAGACTTTCCGAATTTTCGCTGCGTCCGGACCGCAGTGCCGGCAGAAGCACTGTTGGTGCCTTTGATTGTTCCACTGCTGAAGAATGCGATCAACAAGGGGAATCGACCCGGAAACAATCGGCCGGGCCGGCCGGGAGGCAGCAATGCGCAGCCGGCGACTCCACAGTTCGCCAGCCCGCCTGCTCAGGTTCGACCCGGCGGCGGCGCCATCAAGGGGGGTGGACGCCCCCCGGCTACGCCGGCCGCTGTACCACCCGCAGCGTCGCCGCAACCGCCTACAAGGCCACCGGCGACCAGGCCTCCTGTTGCCACGCCACCGCCGGGCGCTGCTCCAAATGCTCCTCAAGCCCCGCCGCAACCGAAGCCGATCAGACCTGCAAGCGTGACCTGCAAGGGCGGCTTCATCGTCGGCAATACGAGGTGCGTCTGCGCCCAGGGCACAACGCAAATCGGCTCGGCGCCGAACTTCTCCTGCGTCGCCGCAAAGCCGACCGCGACGGCTCCGCCGCCAGCGGTTTCGCCCGCTGCGCCTCTACCCCCGCCAGTGGTCAAGCAAGTCCGACCGGCAACAGTCACCTGCACGGGCGGCTCTCTCGTCGGCAAGACCGGGTGTGTCTGCGCGCAGGGCACGACGCGGGTTGGGACGGCGCCGAACTTCTCCTGCGTGGCCGCAAAACCGACCGTCGCAGCTCCAGTCGGTGCGCCGCCGCCCAGACCCGGCCCCACGTCTGTCTGTGCCGAAGGCCAGGATATGAACAAGTCCAAGTGCATTTGCAGACCCCCAATGCGCTTTCTCCCCGGCGGGCTTTGCGGAACGCCAGGTGCTAAGAAGCCGGTGAAGGCGACCGCGACGAAACCAGTTAATGCGCCGCCGAACTGCAAGCCTGGCCAGAATACGGCCAGCGGCTGCAACTGCGCAGCGCCGCTTCAGGTCTTGCCGGCCGGCGTTTGTAACCTGCCGCCGCGGGCCTGCGTCGAAGGCCAGCGCCTCAGCACCGGCTGCACGTGTCGCTCACCGCTCACAAACATTGGCAATGGGATCTGCGGACGTATCGCGGGCCAGCCCATCTTCAAAGGGGCCAAGGGGCAGCCTGCGGTTCCGCCGACGAACAATGCGCCTGTGCCGGCTGCTGCGCAGGCGAAGGCGGCAGCCGACAAGGCGCGCGCCGACGCCATTGCCCGGCAGAAAGCGCAGGCGGCGGCGGCTGCCGCGCAGGCAAAAGCGGCGGCCGATAGGGCGCGCGCCGACGCCATTGCCCGGAAGAAAGCGCAGGCGGCGGCGGCTGCCGCGCAGGCAAAAGCGGCGGCCGATAGGGCGCGCGTCGACGCCATTGCTCGCCAGAAGGCACAGGCGGCTGCGGCTGCCGCACAGGCGAAAGCGGCGGCCGACAAGGTACGTGCCGACGCCATTGCTCGCCAGAAGGCACAGGCGGCGGTTGCCGCGCAGGCAAAAGCGGCGGCCGATAGGGCGCGTGCGGACGCCATCGCTCGGCAGAAGGCACAGGCGGCGGCTGCAGCCAGAGCCAAGGCGGCAGCCGACAAGGCGCGTGCCGACGCCATCGCTCGGCAGAAAGCTCAGGCTGCCGCTGCCGTAGCCAGAGCCAAGGCGCAGGCTGACAAGGCGCGTGCCGACGCCATTGCCCGGCAGAAAGCTCAGGCTGCCGCTGCCGTAGCCAGAGCCAAGGCGCAGGCTGACAAGGCGCGTGCCGACGCTATCGCCCGGCAGAAGGCCGCAAAAAAATGTCCGAACGGCAAGCCGCCTGTGAACGGAAAATGTCAGTAGGCCCCAGCCGCTGATGACGTTCCGCTCCGACAGTCGACGCTCGGCCGCGAACGCACTGCTGTGAAATGAGCGGTAGCTGCGTGGTGGTGCTTTTGATTTCGGCAGTCGGCCCATCGCGACGGCGCAACTGCCCCGCTTAAATTTCGGGACGAGTTGCCGATCGTCTCGTCGCAGAAGCCCGTGGCAGAAGCGCTGTCCATCGCTGAAGCGCTTGCCTGGACAGCATCGCACCTCCACACTGCCAGCCTCCAGTCTTGGCGGCAGTAGGGCACCTTCATGACCAGCGTCATCATCACCAATATCGGCGAGCTGTTTACCGGCGACCTGGCGACGCCCACGTCTGCGCACCGCACCATCCGCATTGTCGACGGTCGAATAGCTGCGCTCGAAGCGGCGGACGTCGCCACCGATAGCGGCGCCGACCTCGTCGTCGACGCCGCCGGTGGTGCTGTGCTGCCGGGTCTCGTCGACGGTCACGTCCACCCGGTTTTCGGCGAATGGACGCCAGCGCAGGACGCCATCGGCTGGATCGGCAATTACCTGCACGGCGGCACCACCACCATGGTCTCCGCCGGCGAACTGCATGTTCCCGGCATCGACTACAACAATCTGACGCCGGAGTTCGTGACGTCTCTCGCCGTCGTCATGGCCCAGACCACCGGCCGCGTGCGCTGGTCCGGCGTCAAGGTCATTGCTGGCACCGTCCTGCTCGTGCCCGGCATGACGGAAGCGCATTTCGACCGGCTCAAGGAGGCCGGCACCCGTTTCACCAAGTTCCTGCTCTATCCTTTCGGTCCCGACACGGCCGAAGCCCGCCGCTATGTCGAGTGGAGCCGCGCGCGCGGCATGCTGGTCAAGGTGCACACCGGCGGCGTCTCCCGTTCCGGCGCCAGCGCCGTGTGCGGCTATGAGATCCTCTCCTGGCTGCAGCCCGACGTGGCCGCCCACGTCAGCGGCGGTCCGATCCCCATGAGCGACGACGATCTCGACCGTGTTATCGACCAGACGAGTTTTGCTCTCGAGGTCTGCTCGTCCGGCAACTACCGCTCAACCGAGCGTGCCGTCCGGCGGCTGAAGAGCAAGGGCCAGCTCGACCGACTGACACTGGGCACCGACACCCCCGGCGGCACCGGCGTCATTCCGCGCGGCATGCTGCGCAACGTGCTTTACATGGCCTCGATGTGCGGCCTCACGCCCGGCGAGGCGGTGGCGGTGGCCACCGGCAACACGGCCAAGGCCCATGGGCTGGATGTCGGCGTCCTCGCGCCGGGCCGCCCCGCCGACATCGTTGTGTGCGGTCCCGTCAAGGGCTCGGCCGGCTCGACCCTGTCCGACGCTATCGCGCACGGCGACCTGCCCGGCATCTCCCATATCCTGGTCGATGGTGTCCCGCTGATCGCCGGACGCAGCCAGCAGACCCCGCCGCCGGAGAAGCCCGCCTTCATCTGCTGTTGTACGCTCGGCGGCTTCGTCGGACGCTGAACGGTGCGCCTACCGGCAGCCGCGGATCAGGCGATAGGTGCCGCTCGCTGGTTGCGCGCCCACTGGCGAGACCACTCGGTAGTGGTCGCAGTCGGTCCCCGGCGTTCTGTAGGCGCGCCAGACCGGAAACGAGTAGGCCAGCGCCTCCTGGCACGGTAGGCTCGCCACATGCCGCGGCGGACAGCCGGCGGGGCGCTGCTGCGAGGCAGCCAGCAGCCGCTCCACGAACAGGTCCGCCGAGGCCGCGCCGGGCAGCAGGACGCAAGCCGCCAGCGCGGCCGCAATAACTCTTGGTACGCAAGACATGACGAGTGCTCCGAACATCCCACCCCGCTAAACCTTAATATGAGCGTGTAGGCGCAACATAGCTAGATGCTTAATGAATTAATCGGAGATCGCGGCACAGGCAGCACGGATGGAGGTGACGAGGATGCGGCAGAGACCAGCCGGCAAGCCCCCGCGCGGCCGTATCGGCTGGGCTGCCTTGATTGCGTTCTGGGCCTGGAACGTCTTCATGGCCGTCGCGCTCGTCGTCGGTTGGCGCAACGCGTCCCGTAAGGTCGCCGCTATCGCCGACCCCACCGCGCGAGAGGCGGCAGAGGTCGTGGCGGGCCTCGGCAGCATGGTCGTGCTCGTCTATTGGGTGATCGGCGCCACCGTGCTCGGCCTCATCGCGCATTTCACGCGATCGAAGTGAGCCAGCGCGGGCTCACAGCGGCGAATGCCGGACAACGCCGAGCCAACGCCCGGGTCGCCCGGTAGAAGGCACAATAGCGCCTCAGCTCGCCTGCCTGGGCTTCACCCATTCGAACATACGCGACGGCGTCATCGGGTATTCCGGCACCCGCACGCCGTAAGGCTTCAGCGCGACCTCGACAGCCGACACCACCGCTGCGGCCGCCGGCACGCAGCCGGCCTCGCCGACGCCCTTTACGCCCAGCGGGTTCAGTGGCGATGGATATTCGGCGTGAATGACCGTCAGGTTCGGCAACTCGGTCGCCGTCGGCATCGTGTATTCGGCCAGCGTCGTCGATACCGGCTGTGCCTCATCATTGTAGACCATCAGCTCGTAGAGTGCGTTGCCGATGCCGTGCACCGCCCCGCCCACCAGTTGCCCTTTGACGATCATCGGATTGATCAGGTTGCCGCTGTCGTTGACGACGATGTAGTTCAGGATAGTGACTGCAAACGTCTCCACGTCGACCTCAACCTCGGCGATGTGACAGCCGAAGCCGTATGTCAGGGCGCTTGGCAGAAAGTTCTCCATCGCCTCCAGCCCGGGTTGGAAGTTGCCGGGCAGCGAGTATCCGGGCACGCCCGACACAGCCTCCGCGACCTCCTTCAGCGTCACGCCCGAGCCCGGCACGCCCTTCACCTCGATGCGCCCGTCGCGCATCTCCAGGTCGCCCGCGGACGTCTCAAGCAGGAATGCCGCGATATCGAGCGCCTTCTCGCGCACCTTCACAGCGGCCATGTGTACGGCCGAGCCCGCCGTGATCGTCTGCCGGCTGGCGAACCCGCCCTGGCCGTGAGGGATCACGTTGGTATCGCCGGCGAGCACGCTGACTTCGTCGGTATCGACGCCGAGTTGTTCGGCGCAGATCTGCGCCAGCGCCGTCTTGATGCCCTGGCCCATCGGCATTGCGCCGGTATAGACCGATACCCGGCCCGACCGCCCGACCCTGACGATGCCGGACTCGAACGGCCCCCGCCCCGTGCCCTTGGAGCCGATCCCGATTCCGATGCCGATATGGCGGCCTTGCGCGCGCGCCTTGGCTTGGCGCTGCGCCAAAACCGGCATAGTCGATTGCCTCCAGTGCCATATCGAGGCAAGCCGGAAAGTCGCCGCTGTCGAGCGTCACCGGCGTGCCGGCACGCGTCTTGATCGGCGTCACGAATGGCAGCTGATCCGGCTTCACCAGGTTGCGGCGGCGAACCTCGCCTCTGTCGATGCTCAGCGTGTCGGCCACCGCATCGAGCACACGCTCCATCGCGAATGCGCCTTCCGGATAGCCGGCGCCGCGCACTGGCGCGACGGCGACCTTGTTTGTCTCCACGACCTGTACGTCGATCTTGTAGGCGGGCAGCAGATATGGACCTGGCACCGCGGTGGACGCGTTGTAGGGCAGGTTGGTGCCTTGCGGCGTGAACGCGCCGTTGTCGTGGATCATGCGGCCGCGAATGCCGCGCAACCGGCCATCGGCCTCGAACGCCACTTCCAGCTCCCAATACTGGTCGCGCTCCTGGATGGCGGAGAGGAAGTGCTCGCGCCGATCCTCGATCCACGTCACCGGTCGGCCGGCGACGAGGCAGGCAGCGGCCACCGCGGCATCCTCCGCATACATGATGAATTTCGCCCCGAACCCTCCACCGACGTCCGGCGCGACGACGCGCAGCTGGTTTTCGTCGCGGCCAAGCAGCTTCATCAGCATGGCGCGAAGCTCGTGGCTCATCTGGGTCGAAGCCCAGACGGTGAGCAGATCGGCGTTAGGGTCAAGCACGGCGGCCACGCCACGGCCTTCGATCGAATGGGCGCAGCCGCGATGCTGCTTGATCGACACCGAGGCCGTGTGCGGCGCATCGCGGAATGCGCCATCGATATCGCCGTAGGACTGCCCCAGTGATTGCAGCAGGTTCGAGCGGCGCGATCTCCGCACCAGCGGAGCGCCCGGCTCCAGGGCGGCGCGGCAGTCGCACACCGCCGGCAGCGGATCGTACTCGACATCGACCAGGGCGGCCGCGTCTTCCGCGATGTAGCGTGATGTCGCCAGCACCATGGCCACGGCTTCACCGGCAAACGAGACCTCCTCATCGGCCAGCACCAGCGGGGTCACATCGTCCGGCAGTTGCTTGTTCGGGAACTGTAAGGGGATCCGGCGCGCCGACAGCACCGGCATCAGGTCGGCAAGCGTCAGAACGCTATGCACGCCTGCGACCTGGCAGGCCGCGCTCGTGTCGATATTGCGGATCAGCGCGTGCGCAAATGGACTGCGCACGAAGGCGGTATAGAGCGTATCCGGAAAGGCCAGGTCATCGATGAAGCGAGCGCGTCCCGACAATAATGCCTGGTCCTCGATGCGTTTGATCGGCTTGCCGACCGCCCGAGACACCGTTCCTGATTTACCGTCGCCCACTCCAGCCCCCTTGCCTCTCTGTTGCATACCGATGATGTGATGGGCCAGAGTAGCACGCTTGGTAGCGCGCTGGACGTATGGCACCCGGGTGCGGCCGGTCTCGAAACCAAACGTCAGGTGCAAAAGCTACGCTGGAATCACAGAGTTGCTAGTGTTCCTTATGGTTCTGACATTTGCTCGGACACTCCCGCATCGGGTAGCAAGTGTCAGCACCTGAACACTAACGCTTGAAATAGTAGGCGAACAGCACGATCAGCAGCGAGATCACGACGGCCCAGAACCACGCTGGCACGCCCTTGTTCTCAGCCTTCCATGCCGACCCGTCATTGCCAGGGGACTTGGTCTCGGCCCCGGCAGATGCAGCGGACGCGCTGGTGCCCGTGGTGGTGCCCGTGCCTGTGCCTGAACCTGTGCTGGCTGCTGGCGCCGCGGCAGCCGCTGCCTGATCGCCGACGATCGCCTCGAACTTGTTGAAGAACTGACCAGCGAGCATCTTGGCTGTGGAATCGATCAGGCGCGAGCCGAGCTGGGCCAGCTTGCCCGTCACCTGGGCGTCGACATCGTACATCAGCTTGGTGCCATCCCCGTCAGGCTCCAGCTTGACCTTCGCAGCCCCGCGCGCGTTGCCGGCGACGCCACCTGAGCCTTTGCCGGAGATCGTGTAGCCATTGGGCGGGTCGAGGTCCTGCAACTCCACCTCGCCGTTGAACTTGGCCTGCACCGGCCCGATCTTGGTCACCACCGTGGCCTTGAATGCGGTATCGGAGACTTTCTCGAGGCTTTGGCAGCCCGGGATCGCCTGGCGCAGGACATCCGGATCGTTCAGCGCGCGCCACACCTCCTCGCGCGAGGCCTTGATATGATTTTCCCCACTGAGCTTCATCGCAGGCGAACTCCTTCAGTCGGATCAGCGCTCGAGTGCCGCGCTGGTGGAGCGGACACCGAAAAACGTGCATAGGGTGAGAAGGATGGGCCGGGTTGGCCGGTTCTCCTTGCCCCCTTGCCATGGATTGCGGCGTCTGTCACGAGGGCGAATGGTCCCCGGTGTATCTGCCCTGGCGAATCGGTTCGCAAGGTTAGCCGGTTGCCAACGCGGCCTGCCCCGAAGCATACCGATTGGGCGAGGTCCACCGCCGTGTAGGTATCGCCGAACGCAATGGAGCCCTGATGACCGCCGCCGCCTCCGAGGCCCTGATCCGCCGCTACTATGAAGCATTCAACCGCGGCGACATCGAAGCCATGCTGGCCTGCGTCGCTGACGATGTGGTGCATGACGTCAACCAGGGCGAACGCCGCCAGGGCAAGGACCGCTTCCATGCCTTCTGTGCCCGCATGGCGCACCACTATCGCGAGCAGTTGGACGGAGTTGCGGTCATGGTATCGGCGGACGGCAGCCGCGCCGCCGCCGAGTTCAATGTCATTGGCTCATACCTGCAGACCGAGCCCGGCCTGCCGGACGCGAAAGGCCAGCGCTACGCCCTGCCGGCCGGGGCCTTTTTCGTCGTCAGCGACGGCCTCATTGCCCGTATAACGACCTACTACAACCTGACCGACTGGATCATGCAGGTCAGCGCTGTCGACGCCTGACGGGGGAACGCCAGAGCATGACGCCGCGTGTCGCCGGCTCCGTCCGTATAGAAGCGCTCACCGGCGCGCGGCTGGCCGCCGTCATTCCCGAAGTCGCCCGGCTGCGCATCGCCGTGTTTCGCGAGTGGCCGTATCTCTACGCTGGCACGCTAGACTACGAGCGCGACTATCTCGCAGACTTCAGCCGCGCTGAGGATGCCCTCATCGTTGCCGCCTATGACGGCAGCGAGGTGATCGGCGCGGCGACCGCCGCCCCGCTGTCCGGCCACAGTGCGGAGTTCACACCGATCTTGGCAGCCGGCGGGTATGATCCGGACCGCGTCTTCTACTTTGGCGAGTCAGTTCTGCTGCCCGCCTATCGCGGGCGCGGCATCGGCCATGCCTTCTTCGACCACCGTGAGGCGCACGCCCGTACCTGCGTGGCCCCGGCGGGCCGGTATGCCTTTGCCGCGTTCTGCGCCGTCATCCGCGATGCCAACGACCGCCGCGCCCCAGCTGGTTATCATCCCCTGGACGAATTCTGGAGGAAACGCGGCTTCGCCCCCGTGCCCGGCATGGTTGGCAGCTACGACTGGCAGGAGATCGACGCATCCACCGAGACGGCACACCCGATGCAGTTCTGGGTGAAGCAGGTGTAAGGCGGAGCTTGCCTGCCCTGTGTGCGCGCCAGCCGCACTTCGGGGAAGGCTTGCGATTGCCGACAGCGCCGGCCGCATCGGCTTTGCGCAGCCAAACAATCCGTTCTCAGACAGACATGACTGGCACGGGCGAGCAAAAGCACGCATCATGCTGGTGCGCAACACCTGCGTTGCGTCACGTGCAACCGATCGGCTTAGCGTGTGATGTGCGCCAACATTTCCCTCGTGACGGGCTGTGCGGCGGAAGTGTCCGCTGGAGCGCCGATAAGCTTTCGTTGACCCAGCAGCGAAAGGATTTGTCTACCACTGATAGGGCCGGCGCTTGCACTCCTTCGAATTCTCGGAAAAATGTCCAGAAATCATACTAATCGTAGAAAGGTTTCCGTCATGGCCAAGCAACTGACTGCCACCGCCCCGTCGTTATCGCTCGCCGTCCACCACCTTCAGCAGGCCCTCGACGCTGCCATGGTCGAGGCGCTGGGAGCGGATCGCCGACTGACGCCACGGCAGGTTGTAGTGCTGCAGGCCATCGATCGGGCCAAGGGCGGCTCCCAGACCGCGCTCGTCGACATGACTGGCATCGACCGGTCGACAATGGCCGACATCGTCCGACGGCTGCAGAAAAACAAACTGATCGCCCGTAAACGCACCAAGCTGGATGCGCGGGCGTACGCTGTGACGCTGACGGACGAAGGCCAGGCGGTGGTGAGCCGGGCGAGCAAGGCTGTGGCCGCGATTGAGGCGAAGGCCGTGAAGGTCGCGGGTCGCGGCGCCGTTGATGCTCTGGTCCGCCTGGAACAGGCGCTGAGAAAGTAGAGCAACCGGCGCCTCACCGGCATATCGCGGACGCTTATGGCGATCCGTGTCCCACAGCCCGTTGCGCAGACTGGGGGCACAATGGCCATGGCCAAGGTTCAGTGTCGGTTGAAATCCTGGTCGATTGCGACGCGGTGCGTGCTCGGCTTGGCGGCTTCGGGTGGCGGAGCTGTCGTGCTTGGCGCTGGGCGTGATCGTAGCTTCTGACCCGGAGCGACGAACGCCGACTTTCCGGTTCTGATGATCCTGCTCTCGTGCCCGAGCGATAGCTGCGCCTTTGGGTTTCGACTACCCCCCAACATCCCATTCCCGCACACCCCGACACGCAATTGAAACTTCCGACGTAAGCATTCTTTATCGTCGGGCTGCCACGCTGTTCCGATCACCTGTTTTCCACCAAGTGATGCGCGCCAGCGCCGCTTACTGCGCATCGGGAATCCCTCATGTTAGTCCGCATGTCAGACAGTCCGCTCACCACCGTGATGCAGATCTTAATCGCGTTCGTCTTTCTTCCGCTCCTGGTCTGGGCCGCATGGTCTAAGGCATGGCTATTCGATCCCTACACGATGAGCTTCTTCACAAAGACCTATGTCGTGCCCACTCCGGAAATGCCGGGCGAACTGCGGATCGCTGGATGGGTTATGATCGCCATCGCCGCCCTGCCCGGCTATGCCGGCATCAAGGGCATCGTCAAGCGCATCGGGAAGTTGCGGGATAGCCTGTTGCTGCTGTGGGTTGGATGCCTCATCGCCGGCTTCGGGGGCGCCTTCTTCATCGCCGCCGATACCGCGCAGGTTCGCATTTCCCAGGAACAGCAGAAGTCATAGGTGTCCTTAATTGGGGACCCTTAATTGGGGACAGCTCCAATTTTGCGCGCTGCTCGGCGAATATGGAGACCTTCCCTTGAACCGTTCGCTATTGTGGTGGTGAGCTGCAGTCTGGCAAGCGCGGAATAGGTCAGCCTCGACGCTCGCAGTCCGTGGCACGATGGGTCCCGGTGACAAGCACCGGGATGACACCGGTGCGATGCGCAATATCAGTGCACCACGCTTGCAGCTGACCCCCACCACTCCGTCCGCTCACGGCATTGAGCAGGGGGCCAGCCGACATTGCCCGATCCGTCAGGGTTCGGCCTCCTGGCGAAGGAACCACGCAGCCAGAGCACCAGTCTAGCCACGCGCCCCCAATCACCGGGTCCAGGGGCCAGCCCCTGGCGCGGGAGCGCGAGGGCCGCGCAGGCCCTCGCATCGCTGAGCGATCCACCACGTCGATAAGCGCAGCCGTAAATCGCTGCGATACGATGCCAGCCAATCCAGCCACTCCGCGCCATTCCGCCTTGTTCGCGCAAGGTGTCGTGATAAGTTCGGGTTCTCAACCAAGAACACGTCTACACACCTGGAGGAAAACGCGCATGAAATCATTGCGTTGGGCCGTAATCGCCAATGCTGCGGCAACCCTCGCCATCGCCGGCCCGGCTGTCGCCGCCGATTTCTACAAGGGCAAGAAGATCGAGGTCGTCGTTGCAGCGCCTCCGGGCGGCGGCTTCGATGCCTACGCGCGCACGATCACCCGCTACATGGGCAAGCACATTCCCGGCACTGCCGGTGTTCGTGATCAAGAACATGGGCGGAGCCGGCGGCAAGAACGCCACCACCTACATGGCGACAACGTCGCCGCCCGGACGGCACCGTCATCCTCGCCACCCAGCCCGGCTCGCTCGTCGAGCAGATCCTCGGCAAGACCGCACGAAGGTCGCTCTACGACCCGCTGAGCTTCCAGTACATCGGCAGCGCCGAGGCCTTCACCTCGCTTTGCCTCGTCCGCACCGACAGCAAGGTCAAGTCCTACAAGGAGCTGACGAGAAGGAGGCCGTGTTCGGCGGCGACCAGATCGGGTCGACCACCTACGATCATTCACTGATGTTCAGGAACCTGTCCAACGCCAAGATCAAGCTGATCACCGGCTACAAGGGCACCGTCCCCGCTCGTGCTCGCCGTCAAGCGCAAGGAGATCGACGGCTTCTGCGGCTACGCCTGGTCATCGCTGTTCGCACGCGGCGCCGACCTCGATCGAGAACAAGGTCGTCAAGATCATCAATCAGCTCACGCTGAAGCCGCACCCCGGAGCCACCAAGGCCGGCGTGCCGATGGCGCTCGACTTCGTCAAGGACCCCGACAACCGCAAGGCGATGGAGCTGATCGCGACGGTGCAGGAGTTCGGCCGGCCCTACGTCGTGCACGGCAACGTGCCGAAGGATCGCGTCGCCGCCCTGCGCAAGGCCTTCGAGGCGACGATGAAGGACAAGGACTACGTCGCCGCCATCACCAAGGCCAAGCTCGACGTCTCCCCGCGCACCGGCGACGAGGTCGCCGCGCTGCTGCGCAAGGTGATCAAGGCGCCGAAGGCCGTGCAGGACAAGGCCCGCTGGGCGATCAGCACCGAGTAGTGGACCCGTTCATTGCGGCCCCGGCGGTAGTGCTCTCTGAGGGCAGCTGCCGGGCGCCGGAAAAGACGACTGACGTCTGCTTTCGGGGCTCCGGTTAAGTCCCTGGCAACCATGCCGCGCTTAGTGTCGCCCGCATTATCCGTCCTTGTTCGGGTTTCAGAGGGTGGCATGTCTGTATCTGTGCGGCTGCGTTTTGTGCTGCTGCTGATTGGTATGGTGTTTGGGGTGCTGGTGCCTGGATCGGCCCAGGCAGGCGATGAGCTGCGGCCTCAGAACTATCGCATTCAGGTCCATCCGCGCGGCATGCCGCCGCTACAACTCTACGCCGAGGAAATGGGCCGTGGCCCAACCGTCCTGCTGCTGCACGGGCTGGGCGGCTCCAGCTATACGTGGCGCATGGTTGCGCCCGCTCTGGCCCGGCGCAATCGCGTGATCGCCATCGATCTGCGGGGCTTTGGCCGCTCCGACAAGCCATTCGATCAGGCCTATTCTCCGCATCATCATGCCGCCGTGGTCCGCGCCTTCATGAATGCGCGCAGATTGTCCGGCGTGACGCTGGTCGGTCATTCCTTCGGCGGACTTGTGGCCCTGATGCTGGCATCCGATCGCGGCCTGCCAGGGCGCAAAATCTCACGCCTGGTGATCATCGACGCACCGGCTTATCCGCAGCCGCTGTCCCCCGCGGTGCGTTTCCTTCGCATGCCGGTACTGCCTTATCTGACCCTGAGCGTTGTCCCGCCCGAGCTGCCGACGACCTTGGCCTTCATGATGGAGAAGGTCGGCTTCGACAGGCTCACGACCAAGGATATCCAGATCTATGCCGATCCGCTGCTGGCGCCGGGTGGGCCGCATGGCCTCATCGCCACCGCCCGCAACATCGTGCCGCGCAATATCCAGGCATTGGTCGCGGGCTACCGGCGCATCGCCAAGCCGACCCTCGTGATCTGGTGCCGCGACGATCAGGTGGTGCCGCTCTCGAGCGGGACCAGGCTGGCACGCGAGATCCCCAAGGCGCGTCTGGCAGTGCTCGATGGCTGCGATCACGTCCCGCCGGAGCAGGCGCCGCGCGCGGTCGTCTCGCATCTGTCGCGGTTCTTGGCGCATCGCCGATAGAGCCGGACTGGATGGCATCGACGGCTGCAGGGCAGCACCGCCGGATATCAGGCACCTGCCGTCCAGTCCCCGCGGCAGGTGTCTGACCGGTATGAAGCGCGGTGCTGTTACTTCGAGGCCACGGCCTTCGGGCACTTCTGCGCGACGAACTCATTGATCTCGGAGATCATGTCGCCGTGGAACAATCCGAAATTGTCTTCCACTTGCGCCACCGTCCAAAGTGCGCCTTTCACCACTGCCGGCGCTTCGATAGCTTTGAGACCGACCCAAGCCTTGTGCGCCTTGCCGCCTTTGAACGATATCTTCGGCGCCAGGGTGACGTTGATCGCGGTCACACTGTTCTCACGCTCGACCTCGCATTTGATCGTGTGAGGATCGAACTGCAGCGTGTGCTCGCCGTTGATCACGGCTCCGACCAGTGAAGCCCGTTTTGCATTCACGTCCACCGTGCAGCGCGCATCGCCGAATCCCCACGTCAGCTTCTTCTTCTTGATGCCTTCCTCGATCTTGGATTTCGACCAGGTCTTGGCGATCTTGCAGGAAAAATCAGGCCCTGCCGTCTCTTTCTTCACCAGCATGGTACAGATTTGCCGTTCGCAGGCCTTGAGCTGTGCCCTCTCCTCGGATTTCTCGTCCAGCGCATTTGCTGGCCCAGCCGCCGCAGCTGCCAAGCCGGCCGCCGCGCCGCACGTGAACATCAATCTGCGTGCCCCTAGCATGAATAGTGCCCCCTCTTGAGCGGAAAAAGTGATTGGTATGCGTCGACGCCAAGGCTTGACGTCCTTCCGCCGCGCGCCATTGGCGGCCAATTGCGTCGGAATCGTGCCACCACCGGCAGAGCGGTGCATCCGACCAGTAGAATCCGCTGCGGATGGTTCCTGAAGGCAACAGCGAACCAAGCAGGCTCCATTGGATCCAGGGGGGATGGACGATTCGACGTCTTGATGCGGACGGCCGGTTCAGCTACCAAGCTCGACGCTCGCTGGCTTGTGGGAGCGGGGCCAATTGGTCTCGGGTCATGCTGTCGGCCGGGCAAAAGGACACCGGCCACTTTCCGTCAAAAAAGGGATGAGCGATGAACCTCGACACCAGCGGCGGCCACCCGGCGATGGACTATCATGAGCACTTTCGAACGTACAAGGGCTTCATTCGCCTGACGATTGCGAGCGTGATCGCGCTGGTGATCCTGCTGATCCTGATGGCGGCATTCCTGGTCTGAAGCTGCCGGCGCTGATTTTCGGGTTGCCCGGAGCACGGAGCCGTACCCGGTCCCTTTGGTCCGCTCACTGCATCGTTTCTTGCTTGCTGGTCCGATTGCACGTAGCAAAGCCTTGGGATGCGACCTGACGAGAAGTGGCACGCAAGCACTTGCGCGGCATAATGCGATTTGCGCTGCCAGGCGTCCTGGTTCTCAGTTGCAATGTACGCCCCAGCCGACGCGTCACGATCTGCCTCGACACCGTACCTTGTTGGAGCAAGGCGGTGGTCACAAACGTCTAGGGAGCGAAGATGGTCACGATCGCCGTCACGGCCGAGGAGGCGAACGAGCCTCGCATTGCCGCTTCGCCCGATACGGTCAAGAAGCTGGTCGGGTTGGGCTGTGCCGTCAAGGTTCAGACTGGTGCCGGTAAGCGGTCGCGCTTTGCCGATGAAGCCTATCGGGCCGCCGGGGCCACCATAGCACCGTCCGCACAAGACACTGTGTCTGACGCCGATATCCTGCTCAAGGTGCGCCGGCCGCCGCTCAGTGAGGTGAAGGCGCTGAAGGCGCATGCCCTCGTGATCGCGATGCTCGATCCCTACAGCGATACCGTGGGCCTGGAGACGATGGCCGCCACCGGCGCCTCGCTGTTCACCATGGAATTCATGCCCCGCATCACGCGCGCACAATCGATGGATGTGCTGTCGAGCCAAGCCAACCTTGCCGGTTACAAGGCTGTGGTCGACGCGGCCGCGATGTTCGAGCAGGCAATGCCGATGATGATGACGGCGGCGGGCACCGTGCCGGCTGCGAAGGTCTTCATCATGGGCGTCGGCGTTGCCGGCCTGCAGGCGATCGCGACCGCCCGTCGCATGGGCGCCATCGTCTCGGCCACCGACGTGCGGCCCGCCACGAAAGAGCAGGTTGCCTCGCTGGGCGCCAAGTTCATCGCGGTTGAGGATGAGGAGTTCAAGCAGGCCCAGACGGCTGCCGGATACGCCAAGCCGATGTCTGCGGAATATCAGAAGAAGCAGGCCGAGCTGGTCGCCTCCCACATTAAGGCGCAGGACATCGTCATCACGACCGCGCTGATTCCGGGTCGCCCGGCGCCGCGCCTCATCACCCGCGCCATGGTCGAGAGCATGAAGCCCGGCGCGGTGATCGTCGATCTGGCGGCCGAGCGTGGCGGCAATTGCGAGCTGACGGAGCCGGGCCGTGTCGTCGATGCCGGCGGCGTGCGGATCTCCGGCCCGATCAATCTGGCAGGCACCGTCCCGGTCAATGCGTCGAGCCTTTATGCCAGGAATTTGCTGACCTTTATCGAGACGCTGTTCGACAAGCAGGAAAAGGCGCTGGCGATCAACTGGGACGACGAGGTCGTGACCGGGACATTGATCGCCAAGGACGGCAAGCTCGTTCACCCGAGCCTGCAGAAAAAGGGGACCTGAGATGAGATCTTTGGTGTCGACCCTCGCCGCCGCAACCGCCTTCGCGGTGGGGCTTTCAGGCACGGCGCAGGCGGCAGTCGGGCTTGGTGGGGCAGTCGACCCCGCCATCTACCAGCTCATGGTGTTCGTGATCGCCATCTTCGTCGGCTACTACGTCGTCTGGAGCGTGACGCCCGCCTTGCACACCCCGCTGATGAGCGTGACCAACGCCATCTCCTCGGTGATTGTCGTCGGCGCGCTGCTGGCGGTCGGCGTGCAGATGGTCGGTGAGGGCGCATGGCTCGCCAAGCTGTTCGGCTTCCTGGCGCTGGTCATGGCGTGCGTGAACATTTTCGGCGGCTTCCTCGTCACCCAGCGCATGCTGGCGATGTACAAGAAAAAAGAGCCGAAGAAGTGAGCACGGTACGCGTCGGGCATCGCGCCCCTCGATCAGTGCGCTGACCCGACTACTACGAAAGAGCCGCCAGCAATGTTCAAAATCATAGCTGCCTTGCTCGCCTTGCTGGTACTGGCTTGCCAACCGGCAGCAGCGCGGTCGCTGAGCGATCAGGAGGGTGCCGCACTTTCTGCGACGGTAGCCGCCTTCGACAACGCGATGCGCACTGCCGACTACGATAAGGTCATCGACCTCAGCATCCCGCCGCGCATGTTTGCCATGCTGGCAAAGAAGGCAAACGCGCCGGCCGACAAGCTTCGTGCTTTCGTGATCCAGCAAACCCGCGGGCTCATGCAAAAGGCGCAACTGGAAAGCTTCGGCATGGAGCTGGCAAAGGCCACGCACCGCGAGCTGAAGAACGGCCAGCCCTATTCATTGATCCCGACCAGAACCGTGATCGACGGGGGCAGCCGTGGCCGCATCGTGCAGACCTCGCACACGCTTGCTCATCTTGATGGCGGCAAATGGTATCTGCTGCGCATTTCCGATTTGAAGCAGGTCTCAATGCTGCAGGAGACCTATCCGGAATTCAGCGGCGTGGAATTACCACGCGGCACGATGGAGATCGAGAAGAAATGAGCCCCAACATCGTCGCCCTGCTCTATCTCGCCTCAGGCGTGCTGTTCATTTTGGCGCTGCGTGGCCTGTCGTCGCCGGAGACATCGAGGCAAGGCAACTTCTACGGCATGCTCGGCATGGCGATCGCGGTGGGCACGACGCTGTTCCTGCTCGGCGCGCCGAATGATCCGGTGACGATCGGCCTGATCGTGGCGGGCGTCGTGATCGGCGGCGGCATCGGAGCCTATACCGCCCGCAAGATCCCGATGACGATGATGCCGGAGCTGGTCGCGGCGTTCCACTCGCTGGTCGGTCTGGCGGCGGTGTTCGTGGCCGCTGGCGCGCTCTATGCCCCTGCCGCTTTCGGCATCATCGGCCAGGCGGGCCAGCCGATACCGTGGATCTCGCTGCTCGAGATGTCGCTCGGCACGGCGATCGGCGCGATTACCTTCACCGGCTCCGTGATCGCATTCGCCAAGCTGTCGGGCCGCATGAGCGGCAAGCCGATCATCCTGCCGGCACGCCATCTGATCAACATCGCGTTGGCTGCCGGTCTTGTCTATCTCATCTACCTTTTCTGCATCTCCGGCGGCTCGACTAAGCTGTTCTGGGCGATCTCCGCAGCAGCACTCCTGTTCGGCATCCTGATCATCATTCCGATCGGCGGCGCCGACATGCCGGTGGTCGTCTCGATGCTGAACTCCTACTCGGGTTGGGCGGCAGCCGGCATCGGCTTCACGCTTGGCAACATCGCGCTCATCATCACCGGCGCACTGGTCGGCTCCTCTGGCGCCATCCTGTCCTACATCATGTGCAAGGGCATGAACCGCTCCTTCATCTCCGTCATCCTCGGCGGCTTCGGCGGCGAGGTCGCGGGCCCGGCCGGCGACGGCGAGCAGAAGCCGGTCAAGCTGGGCGGCGCGGAGGACGCGGCCTACATTTTGAAGAATGCTTCGAAGGTCATCATCGTGCCGGGCTATGGCATGGCCGTTGCGCAGGCTCAGCACGCCCTGCGCGAGATGGCCGATCACCTGAAGGCTGCCGGCGTCGAGGTGAAGTATGCGATCCACCCCGTTGCCGGCCGCATGCCCGGCCACATGAACGTGCTGCTGGCCGAGGCCAACGTGCCCTATGACGAGGTGTTCGAGCTGGAGGACATCAATTCGGAGTTCACCCAGACCGATGCAGTCTACGTGATCGGCGCCAACGACGTGGTCAATCCGGCGGCTGAGGAGGACAAGTCCTCGCCGATCTACGGCATGCCGGTGTTGCAGGTGTGGAAGGCGGGCACTGTGCTGTTCAACAAGCGCAGCCTCGCATCCGGCTATGCCGGCATCGACAACTCCGTGTTCTACCGCGACAACACCATCATGGTCCTCGGCGACGCCAAGAAGATGACCGAGGAGATCGGCAAGTCGATGGCGCACTGATCGGCTGGAAGCGTCGTCCGAGCAAGGACGATCTGGCCCGGTCTGACTGCCTGCGCGCGCCAGTCCCTTTCGCTTGCGTCCATTCCCGGCCCTGCCCGCACGTTGAGATGGGCAGAGAGGGACTTGGGATGACCAGTTATCCACTTTGCCTTTCGTCGGCGGCCTGATAAAATCAATCAAAGTCACGGATTCGGAACCTCAAGCCCTTGGTTGAGAGTTGCCGCATCTCCCACGATCTAGCATCGGCTAACCTTCAATTTTTGTGTCCGAGCCGCATCATGCTTACCGCCAATGTGCTTCAGCGCACTTTCCAAATAATGCATGGAAACAAAACGGCTTCAGCAGTTACGGTCGACGTTGGGCGCAAACAGTACTTAGTCACGGCACGACACGTTGTGGACGGCTTTGCTGGTGGCTCACTGGAGATTTTCCACGACGGTAGATGGGTAGCTATTTCGTGCACGTTGGTAGGTTTGGGCGGCGGCGAAGTCGATATTGCGGTACTCGCACCCAACATTCAACTTTCACCCACCCATCCACTAGAACCAACAACGGCAAACATGGTATTGGGCCAATTCGTGTATTTTTTGGGTTTTCCCTACGGTCAAAGGCAAAACATCGCTGCGCAGGTCAATAGAAATTTTCCATTGCCTCTAGTGAAGTTAGGTGTGCTCAGTGCATTTGCAGATCCTGACGCTAATACCGGGAAATTCTTGGTCGACGGGCATAACAATCCGGGGTTCAGTGGCGGCCCCGTAGTATTTGTCCCGCATGGACGCGCGATTGGCGGATCAAACCAATTTTGTTTGGCAGGAATTGTTTCTGCCTATCCAAGTTACCTTGAACCGGTTGTGGATGTCCACCGCAGGGAGTTGAATTTATACGTGCAGAACAATCCTGGCATATTAATTGCCTACGACATAAAGAATGCATGTGACATCATCGCGCTAAACCCAATTGGGATCTCGGTCGCGTAGGTCGCGTGATTCTGCTCATCGCCCATTCCCTACTGTTTTTTTATCCCGCACCAAAAAGCAGTGGATGTGAGTTCTCGGGGGGCAGATCGGCTAACCATCGCCGAGGACTGTTCTCCACGACAAACTCCGCTCTCACATCAGACGATCGGCGAAAGCGCAAGCCGCAGCCGCCGCGACCCGCTGGCTTCTTCCCGCAGTTGCCCAACGCCGCCCCTACACCACCAGCCCGTCCATCGCCTTCACGCCGCCGCTCGCCGGAAACACCGCTTCCGCCAGCACGCCAGTCGGCACGCCGAGGTGATCGCGCAGCACGCCTTTCAGCACACGGCGTAGATCCAGCGTGGGCTTCAGATCGCGCCCTTGATAGAGGGCCGCGTCCGACAAACCCGGCCAGTCCGCGATCACGCGCCCCCCCTTCACCGCACCGCCCACCACGAGTGCAGCCGTTGCCGTGCCGTGATCGGTGCCGTTGGTGCCGTTGATCCGCGCGGTGCGCCCGAATTCGGTGACGATTACGACGATGGTGTCCTTCCAGGCAGCACCCATGCCATCCGCATACGCCTGAATGGCGGCGTCGAGCCCGCCGAGCCGGTTGGCGAGTTGGCCCTTGACCGCGCCTGCGTTGGCGTGCGTATCCCAGCCATTGTAGGCGAGCACGCCGGCGCGCGGACCGTCCGCCGCCGACATCAGCCGCGCCGCCGCGGCTGCGGTCTCCACGAACTGCTTCAGCTGACCCCGCGGCAGCGTGCGCGACTGTTTGCTCCCCATCATCGACGCCGCCGGCTCGGCTTCGGTCATGCCGTCAGCACCCGCCACCTTGTCGATCGACAGCCCTTCCTCGAACGCGCGCGCCAGCTCTGGATCCGTATGCGCATAAAGATCGCGCAGCCGCTCCACCGTCGAGTGGCGCAACGGCATTGCGCTGGTCTTGGGGATCCACGACAGCACCGGCGCCGGCCCGCGCATCGTCAGCGGCACGACCGCGCCGACCGCCAGCCCCTTTCGCGACGCCAGTCCCTTCGCCGATGCCTGCCCCGCCGTTGGCATCTTCAACAGGGCGCGATTGAGCCAGCCCGTTTCGGATCTGCCGACGCCGGCGAGCCCGCTTTCCAGCACGTCCTGTCCGTCGAAGTGACTGCGCGCCCGGTACGGCGTTGCCACCGCATGCACGATCACCGCTTGCCCCTTGGCGTACAGCGCATGCAGGCTGGGCATCGCGCTGTTGAGCACGAAGAAGCCATCGAGTGGCAGCCCTGCCCCCTCACCCGTCGCCCGCACGGCCAGTTGCCCGCGCTGGCGCTCGAGATCGGGATCAGCCGCCGGCGACGCCAGCGCCAGACCGTCAAGGCCGCCCCGCAGGATGATCGTCAGCAGCCGCGGATCGCGTGCGCCCGCAGCCGATGCCATGCGCGGCATCCCGGCCCACAGCACGAGACTGGTGGCGCCGGCCAGCATGTGCCGCCGCGACAGACGGAGCGCTTCCGCGCATCCCGCCGGCTCACTGTGTTTGCTCATGCCAATAACCTCCGCTCGCCTACCGGCGCAGGAATTCCGGGCTCATGATGAGAAGCTCGAAGCCTTGCTGGCGCGTCTCCGCCCGTGCCACGGCTTGCCGTGTCTCCGCCGACATCGCCTCGCCGAGCAGATCGGCTGCGGCAGCCCGCGGGTCCAGCGTCGGCTTGATCTGCAACGCCACCATTTCCGCGATCCTGAGACGCTCGCGCACCGCGGACGGCCCCATCCAGGCGCCATCCTCCTCCGGCCAGCCTTTAGGGGAGGGCGCACGCCATAATGGCTGGCCGATCGCCGCAGCGAGCCGCACCACCTGCTGGGGCTTCGGTGCCAGGTCGAAGCCGCGCATCAGCGCAACGGCGAAATCGTAGGGCGGGACGACCTTGCGCGGTCGCGCCTGCCAGGCTTCGGGTGCGCTGGCCAGGGCGCGTGCCACCTGCCCGAGATCGCCATCGCTGTCGCGATACGTCCGCTCCAGTAGGCTCACCAGCGCAGGCTGCGGGCTGTCGCCGACGAAGTGGCGTGCCAGCTTGCGCGCGATATGACGCGCTGTCGCCGGATGGCGCGCCAGGTCGGCAAGCACCTCTTCTCCGGTCGCCAGACCGCGATCCTCATAGCGTTTGCCGAGCACGGTCTGCGCCCCCGGTTCATGTCCGTTGGCGTTGAAGACAAAACGCCCCGGCTCGCCCAGCCGGCCGTTCGGCGGCGCGACCGACCAGCCCGTGATGATCCGCGCCAGGCTCGTCACGTCTGCCTGCGAGTAGCCGCCGTCCACCCCCAGCGCGTGCAATTCCAGGATCTCGCGCGCCAGGTTCTCGTTAAGTCCGCGCTTGCGGCGTTGCCCCGCCCTGCTTCCCGGCCCGAACGACTGTGCGTTGTCGAGATAAATCAGCATCGCCGGGTGTTGCGCCACCGCCTTCAGCATGTCGGCGAAGCGGCCGAGAACATGCGGCCTGATCGCCTCGCGCTCGTATGCGCCCGCCGTCACCACCAGCGCGCCGCCCTTGAGCGCGGAAACCGTGAAGTGGCTGGACCAGAACATGACGAGCCGCTCCAGGAACGGCGCATCCGTCGTCCGCGCCCGCTCCAGCCGAGCCGCCGCTTCGGCGCGAAACGTATCGCGCCTGAGGTCGGCAATCGGGTTTTTCGGCGTGCGGCCATCCGCTCTGGTCTGCGGCGCTGCGGCGCCAGCCTCGCCGGCCATCGACTGCCGGCTCTCGTCGCTAGCCGGGACCGCCACGGCCTTCCGCGCCAGCCGACGGTCCTTGCGAGCGTCCCTGAGCTCGCTGAGCGTGTCATGCGAAGGTCTCAGCTGCGGGTCGGTGATCCGGGCAGCGCTGGGATCCGCGAGCGCGGCAAGGACGTAGCCCCGCGGATCGCCCGCAATGCGCCTGAGATCTCCCTGACGGGGACCGAGGCCGAATCGCCGGGTTGCAAGTGAGGCGTCTCTCGATGTCATGCGTCAGGCTTCCGCTGGCCATTCGTCAATGCTGAACGCAGGCGGCGGGCAAATCCGTCGCCACCTGCACCAGACACCAGATTCGTGACGATGCTGAGGAGGATTGCGTTCTCGCAGCGCGCGAAGCACAGCCGGAGCATGGGGTAATCTTGGGTCATGGATTGGGCGGGAAGAAGAGGTGTCGGGCGGCGGTCCGGCTGCTGCAGGGTCTTTGCCGGTCGCCGCCCGACTTCGTCGCGAGGACCCCCGGGGGAAGGAGGAGGGGGAAGGGGCCCAGGTGACGAATGCCGGAGGTCTGTGACCAATCCGTCGTTCTTGGATCGTTGGCGCCGGAGGGGGGAGACAGCGCCGTTGATCGATGAATTGATCTTGCACTGCATCGCCGCGAAAAGGCATCCCATCGCGCGGCATGCGGCGGCATCAACCGGCAGCCGCGATCGTGTCGGCAGAAAGGCCACGCAGCACGACTGGACCACCCGGCAAATTCAGATAAGTTCAGGAATTGAACCGCACGGAGGATGGCCTCGATGTCCGCTGCCGACCGCAATGCTGGCCTCGCCCGCATCAAGACGGCGATGATCGAGAAGAAGATGACGCAGGCCGAGCTTGCTGATGCTGCCGACTGTCACGAGAAGACCGTGCAGAACCTGATGAATGGCCGCCCGGTACGCGACCAGACCCTGTTCGACGTCTGCATGGTGCTGGGGCTCGACTTCGACGAGGTCAAGGCGGAGTGGTCGGGCCAGACGCAGGGGCGTGACGAGCCGGGAAGGCCGGCGGCGAGCAAAGAGGTCGCCCCCGTCTACATGGGCGCCTATACGCGCGCCGCGGTGGACGACTACATCGGCGATTATCTGACGGTCCGTCCTTCGTTCTCCGTCCCCGGCGGGATTGTCGCCTATCGCACCGCCATCACCTGGGATCCGGATTGGCCCAGCCTGTTGTTCGCCGAGGACGAGCGGCCGGACGCCGCTTATGCCCACCGTGGACGGCTCTATATCCCCGCCTCGTCGATGTTCATCCATCTCGTATCGCTGACCAAGGGCGCGATGCGCATGGTGATCGTGTCCCAGCTCGACCGCACCGGTCACATGCGCGGCCTCATCACCACCCTGAACAAGCAGGGGGCGATGCTGGTGCCGGTCAGCGCACCGATCGTCTATGCAAAGCACAACGCCTTCGATGATGTCGCGTTCGGCGAGATCGAGCCGGGTCATGCTCAGCATGCGGCTTATGCGGCCCTTCTCGCCGAGACGACGACCCAGGGCTATGCTCGGCTTCTCGGCGGCTGAGCCGGCGAACGCCGTTCGTCGCAACAAAGACCTTGCTGATGAGCTTGCCGAATAGGATCGATCGACCCGCAGGGAGTGCCGAGATGAATGATGAAGTCACCGTGACCGCGCGCTACGACAGCCTGAAGGACCGCGTCGTCATCATCACTGGCGGTGGCCAGGGCCTTGGGCGCGGCTATGCCCACCATTTCGCGCGGCAGGGCGCGATCCCCGTCATAGCGGAGATCAACGGTGACAAGGCGGCGGCCGTGAAGCGGGAGGTCGAAGTCTGCTGGCGGACGGGCTCTGGCCTTTCAGACCGACGTCGCCTCCTTCAACTCGGTGACGGCCATGGCCGAGGCGACGTTGAAGGCGGCCGGACGAATTGACGTGCTGATCAACAACGCCGCCGTCTTCTCGCAGATCACGATGGCCCCGTTCTGGGAGTTGCCGCTCGATGAGTGGGACCGCGCGATGCAGGTCAACATCACCGGAGCCTTCTACTGTGCTCGCGCCGTGGTGCCCGCCATGCAGCAGCAGCGCTGGGGCAGGATTGTCAACGTGACCTCCGGCACCGTAGCACTCGGATCTGCCAATTATCTGCACTACATCACGTCGAAATCCGCCGTGATCGGCATGACCCGCTCGATGGCGCG
The DNA here is from genome assembly GCA_963825625.1 of uncultured Alphaproteobacteria bacterium. Lineage (GTDB taxonomy): Bacteria > Pseudomonadota > Alphaproteobacteria > Rhizobiales > Hyphomicrobiaceae > CAMDPA01. The sequence continues at coordinate 74,656 of CAWGUF010000012.1, forward strand.
CGAGCTGGGGCCCTGGAACATCACGGTCAACACGTTCTGGCCGGGCGTCGCCAAGACGGAGGTGCCGCGGCCGTCCATCAACGACGAGTTGTTCAAGCGGTTCACCCAGCAACAGTGCCTGCAGCGCATGACGACGGTCGAGGATCTGGCGAAACCGATGCTGTTCCTCTGCTCTGACGAGGCCGCCTATATGACCGGCCAGATCTTCGAGCCGGATGGCGGGCTTAGCTTTAATTGACGCCACGCGACGGTGCTCGATGCTCCGGCCCACGGGCCGGCCGCCCCTCGCCGATGCGCGGTGCACGCGCGCGGCGACCGGTTTGGATGCGCCCCCGCCCGTTGGCTGCATTGACTTGGGCTTCCGGCGGGCGTTTTCTGCGGTCAATGTGCACCCCAGTCAAAGGAGCCACACCATGTTGGACTACATGCAGGTTCGCGAGCAGGTGGTCCGCTTTATCGCGGAGGATGTTGGCCACGTTGATCTGACGTCGAATATCATGGTCGATGCCGACTTGAACGCGACCTACTTCGTGAACGCGCGCGAGCCGTTGGTGCTTGCCGGTATCGACGTAGCCCGTATCGTGTTCGAAATCGGCGTCCCTGACCTGCAGATCGATATCTTCGTCAAGGATGGCACGCATGTCGGCAAGAACACGTGCCTGATGCAGATATCCGGCAATGCGCGTGCCATTCTCATCGTCGAGCGCACCGCACTCAATCTGCTGCAGCACATGAGCGGTATCGCCACCGAGACCGCGCAATATGTCGAGCAGCTGAAGGGCCTCGATTGCCAGCTGATCGACACGCGCAAGACGACGCCGGGTCTGCGCATGTTGGAAAAGCATGCAGTGATGTGCGGTGGCGGCCGCAATCACCGGCTGGCCCTCGACAGCGGCATCCTGGTCAAGGACAACCACATTTCCGTGTTCGGCTCCCTCACCGCAGCGGTCAAGCGCGCCAAGTCGATGGTACCCGTGCTCACCAAGGTGGAGGTCGAGTGCGACAACCTCGATCAGGTGAAGGAGGCGCTGGAAGCCGGCGCCGACATGATCCTGCTCGACAACATGACCCCGGACATGATGCGCGAGGCAGTCAAGATCGTTGCGGGCAAGATCCCTCTGGAGGCCTCCGGAGGCATCAATCTCGATACCATTCGAGCCAAGGCCGAGAGTGGCGTCAACTTCTGCTCGGTGGGCCGCATAACGCAATCTTCGAAGGCCGTGGATATCGGTCTCGACGATGCGCGTCGCGATGGTAAGTGAGGCGTCGCAGGCAGGCGGCTGGCGACGCTCGTTGGTTGTCAACTCTCTGCAGGGGCGCCGCGTCTGGTGGCGCGGCCCCGCCTCGGCCCTTCGCCGCGCCGCGCTGTCGTGGGCAGCATGGCCTCTTCGAACGCGCGGCGAACATCGACCGGCAGTAAATCGAGATAGGGCTGCCAGATCGCTACCAGCCGTTTGCGCCTGCGCGACGGAGGAGCTTTCACGGTGAGCGAGGGCTCGACGGGCCGGACAGGTTGGCTCCCGAGCCAGGCATAGGTGGCCTGCCAGACCTCCAATGTCGCACGCCGGTTGCGTGCGGCCCTGAGTTGGGCGACAGCAGGCATTCCCAATTCCCGGTCATGCCCGGAGATTTCCACGTCGGCCACGCTGCGCCCGTCACGCCGGATCGAGAAAATGCGCACCGCACGGTTAGTAAGCCGGTCGGCGTATCGGTCGAGGCAGTTGTCCATTGCCAGCGCCTCAGCGATGAAGTCATCGGCATTGCGCAGCGCGACGAAGTCGAAACCTTGTACGCTGCCCTCCGCCAGCCATGAATCTCGCAAGCCGCGACCCAGACAGGCATCGAGCTCAATGCGCTGGAGCCAGAGTGCCGATTCCTGTGCCGCCCGCCGCGCACCAATTCCAGGTTTCCAGCGGGACGCCAGCAATTGCTCCCCGCGCAGACCTGGCTGGCCGGCGAACCAGCACCAAGCCTGCGTCCGCAGGAAGCCGTCGCTGACCGGCTGCGGCGTGGTGCCGCGATATTGCTGCGCTGTCCAGACCGTGATGTCGGCTCTGCCCGACAAGTGAGCCAGCGACACTCTTTCCAGCCACGGCCCCATTGCGCTGGGCTGCAGCGGTACGAGAGAGGCGAGCCGGTTCGTGACTGCCGGATCGTCGGGCAGATTGGACAGCGGTCGCAGCAGGGCTTGCGGTGGCAGTTTGCGTAGCCAGAACGGCAGACCCAGTTGGCTCGCCGCATCGCGCAGTGGTCGGCCAGCCAGAACGGCTTCGATAGTTTGCCGACGCTTGGCCGAGGTTCCGTAGCCGGTCGCGAGCGCAAACAGCAGCGCCGGAAAGCTTTCGGCTAATTCCTCCAGCCTCGATCCTGCGCTGGCCAGCTGGCATACGGCCTCGCGAACCGGTGGGGCGAACGCATCGAGCCGCCGCAGCCGGCGCTCGTCCTCGTGGTACTGAGCCGGGCCAGAGCTCAAAGCGGAACAAGTCTGGTCTTTTTTATTGTGTCGCATCGATCACACCTCGCTGGACGAATGGTTAATGCGACAAAGTGGCGAAACCTCGGAGGTGCTTTCCTGCACAACTGTGCAGGCAACTCATCAACCCTTTGATCTGAATGCCCTTCTACACAAATGCCTCCTTCAACCTAGAACTTGCCGATCACTTGGGTAAACAGGTCCAGACCCAAGCCTTGGCGAAGTTGGGTGCGCGCTATCCGCCGGGCGCGGTATCCTAACCGGGAACAACCTCTTGGGGCACCACATCTAGGCGACCACTATTTTCCGCCGCCGAGTGCTGCCATCGCCTGCCCGAAGCCGTTCAAAGAGATCGGAATACCAATCCCTTCTTCCTGGGTCCGATGGATCACCAGCAGCACGGTCTTGCCGTTGGCAAGTCGCGGGCCAAGCTTATCGTCAATCTCGATCTGCGCCTGGCAGCCGAGCACGTAGCAGCGCGAGAACGGAGCCTCTCCCAGATAGTCGCCGTCGATCTTCACCGCCAGATTGTGGGTCAGCAAGACGCCCAGCGGTGCGATCACGCGCAGGATCCGCTGCCCGCCAGGCAGAATCTGCACATGAACGCTGACGCCGATGTCATTATTTCTTTCGTCGGTCACGTCCTGTGTGATGGCGCAAAGCTCGTTCTTGGCGCCCGGCGGTCTGGTGCATTCATGCTTCCAGAAACCGTATTGAGCCTTGACGACACTGCCGGGCCGGGGGCTCACGAGTGCAGCCTTGCCAGCGTCGGGCCGCGGTTGCTGGGCCGCGGCACTTTGCATCACGGGGCCTCCGGCGGTCAGAGCTGCAACGAGCCCAAAGGTGAGCAAATTTATACGGTTAAACCATAAGCTGCGTGCGTTTTTCCCCACTGCGTCGGCTCCTAATCCTGGCTTTCGCCCCTGCAGCCGGTTGCATCCGGTACCGGACCCGGCTTTCTCTTCCCGACGAATTAGGCCGTTTTGGGACCCGGAGCAAGACCATGTATGGCCGCGGTTCGCGGCGCAATTCAGGTCCTTCGCTGCACGAAATTCTTCGCCCCGACCGGTATTCCTGGCCAATGCGGCAGAGTGCCTGCTTGAGACCGATCCAGGCTTCGTGCTCTGTGACAGCACAAACAGGTTCGATGGTCTCCGCTGCGGCATCGTGGCTGCGCGGTCGTCAGAAGATTTCTTCTGGTCCGGCAGGGGACCGCGCAACGGATCGCGAGGTGCAGCCGTGGTGTGCGGCATGTCGCGATTGGATGTAGGATGTTCGGGCAATGCCAGCGACGGGCTGGCGGGCTGTGGCAGACGGCTCAGGCGGGACGATACTTGTGGGATGAGCGCATGACGATGAGCTTTACGAGGATCTGGAGCGGGTTGGGCATAGCCCTGGCCATGCTGGCGGCGACGACAGCCGCCGCTCTTGCCGGCACCGGCCAGCCGACCAACTGGCAATATGGGCTGCAGGGCCCGGTCACGGAGGTGGCGGACAGCATCCGCATCTTTCATGACGTGGTGACGGTCGTCATCACCATCATCACCATTTTTGTCTTCATCCTGCTTGCGATCGTGATTCTGCGCTTCAACGAGCGGGCCAATCCCACGCCCTCACGCGTCACCCACAATACGACGCTTGAAGTCTTGTGGACGGTGGTTCCGATCCTGATCCTAATCGGCATCGCGATCCCGTCGTTCAAGCTGCTCTACCTGCAATACGCCTATCCGAAACCGGACTTGACCATCAAAGCCACTGGCAAGTCTTGGTATTGGGAGCACGAATATCCCGATCATGGTGCCTTCACTGTGGCATCCACCATGGTGCGCGATGAGGACGTGCTGAAGACGGAGCTTGGCGCCGATGAGTTCAATAAGCGCTACGGCAAGCTGGAGGGGCTCGCCCGCTCGCGCCGCCTCTACATTGACGCTCAGCCGTTGTGGGCCAAGCAGAAGCGTGTGCGCCAGTTGTCCGTCGACAACGAGATCGCGGTCCCGGTCAACAAGGTGGTGCACGTTCTGGTCACGTCGAGTGACGTGATCCACAACTGGACCGTTCCCTCGTTCGGCTCCAAGCTCGATGCCGTTCCAGGTCGCGTCACGGCGACGTGGTTCAAGGCGACGAAGCCGGGCATCTACTACGGCCAGTGCTCGGAGCTGTGCGGTCGCGACCACTCCAATATGCCGATAGCTGTGCGCGTCGTCAGCCAGCAGGCTTTCGATGCGTGGGCGACGGCGCTTAAGGATGCCAAGGCGGAGCGCAATCCGACGCAGCGCCGCGAGCTTCTCAAGCGCGCCAAGGACGTCCTGCAGCAGGCCGCACTCGATGACGAGCGGGCAAGCAAGTTGAAGGTCGCGGCAGGGACCTCGCGGTGATGAAGGCCTCCCGGCTGGATGGGAGCCGGGGCAGGGAACACAGGATAAGGGTCTGGATCTGAAAATGGCAGACAACGCTCACAAGGCTGCAGCGCACGGCCACGACCACGGGCATGAGCACACGCCCTACGGCATCACCCGCTGGCTTTATTCGACGAACCACAAGGACATCGGAACGATGTACCTCGTGTTCGCGATGTTCGCCGGCGTCGTTGGCGGCTTCCTGTCCGTGATGATGCGCATGGAGCTGCAGGAACCGGGAATGCAGATCTTCGCAGACCCGCACACCTTCAATGTGTTCGTCACCGGCCACGGCCTCATCATGGTGTTCTTCATGGTGATGCCGGCCATGATCGGCGGCTTCGGAAACTGGTTCGTGCCGCTGATGATCGGCGCGCCGGACATGGCGTTCCCGCGCATGAACAACATCTCGTTCTGGCTGCTGCCGGTCGCATTCGCGATGTTGCTCCTGTCGATGTTCGTCGAAGGACCCGCCGGAGCAAACGGCGTCGGCGCGGGCTGGACGGTCTACGCGCCGCTCTCGTCCAAGACTGGACACCCTGGTCCGGCGATGGATTTCGCGATCCTGTCGCTGCACATTGCCGGCGCATCCTCGATTCTCGGCGCCATCAACTTCATCACCACCATTTTCAACATGCGCGCACCGGGCATGACGCTGCACAAGATGCCGCTGTTCGTTTGGTCGGTGCTGGTGACCGCCTTCTTGCTGCTGCTGTCGCTGCCCGTTCTGGCTGGCGCGATCACCATGCTGCTGACCGACCGCAACTTCGGCACGGCGTTCTTCGAGGCCAAGACCGGCGGTGACCCACTGCTTTACCAGCACCTGTTCTGGTTCTTCGGGCACCCGGAGGTCTACATTCTGATCCTGCCCGGCTTCGGCATGATCAGCCACATCGTGTCGACGTTCTCCAGGAAGCCTGTGTTCGGCTACCTGGGCATGGCCTACGCCATGGTCGCGATCGGCTTCGTCGGCTTCATCGTGTGGGCCCACCACATGTACGCGGCCGGCATCGGCGTCGACACGCAGGCCTACTTCGTGTTCGCCACCATGGTGATCGCGGTGCCGACCGGCGTGAAGATCTTCTCCTGGATCGCCACCATGTGGGGCGGTTCGATCTCGTTCCGCACCCCGATGCTCTGGGCGCTCGGCTTCATCTTCCTGTTCACGGTCGGCGGCGTCACCGGCGTCATGCTTGCAAATGCCGGCGTCGACCGCGCGCTGCACGACACCTACTACGTCGTTGCACACTTCCATTACGTGCTGTCGCTCGGCGCCGTGTTCGCCATCTTTGCCGGCTGGTACTACTGGTTCCCGAAGATGTTCGGCTACGAGTACTCCGAGTTCATCGGCAAGCTGCACTTCTGGCTGACGTTCATCGGCGCCAACGTGCTGTTCTTCCCGCAGCACTTCCTCGGGCTGGCCGGCATGCCGCGTCGCTATGCCGACTACCCGGAGGCGTTTGCCGGCTGGAACTACGTGTCCTCGATCGGATCCTACATCACCGCCCTCGGCACCATCGTGTTCTTCATCGGCGTGGTCATGGCATTCGTGCGCGCCAAGAAGACAGTGGACAATCCCTGGGGCGTCGACGAGGGCATCAAGACATTGGAGTGGACGCTGTCGTCGCCTCCGCCATTCCACTCGTTCGAGACGCTGCCGCGCATCGCGGATACGAAGCATCATTGATAAGCGGCGGGCACGTGCCCGCCGTGTATCGTACCCAGAGCCACAGGCTCTGGAACTGAAGGGCCTGCCGAGTATCCAGGCGCGCGGGCTATCAGGATACCGGCTGCACCACGGTGCAGCCGCAACTGCCTGAAGCCGCCGCCTGCATGGCCGGGTGACGGACATGAGGGCAGCAACCAGGCGAAGGGCTAAGAAGCGCCAACGAGCGGAAAGTCTCGGAAGCAGCTTAGGAGTTGCGGGATTGTAAATGGCGAGAGCAGCGACCGGAAGCGAGGTTATGAACGACCGCACGGCTGACGCGCCGGTGGCCGTTGCAGGTGGCGGAACCGTCGGCGATTTCATCGCGCTGATGAAGCCGCGCGTGATGTCCCTCGTGGTATTCACGGCGCTTGTCGGGCTGGTCGCGGCGCCAGGCCATATCCATCCCGTGCTCGGTGCCATTGCCATCCTCTGCATCGCCGTCGGCGCCGGCGCCTCCGGTGCACTCAATATGTGGTATGACGCCGACATCGACGCGCGTATGTCGCGCACCGCCAACCGGCCAATTCCGCGCGGCCGCGTGACACCCGGCGAGGCCCTGGCGTTCGGCATTGTGCTCAGCGTGTTCTCGGTGATGACCTTGGGGATCCTGGTCAATTGGACAGCAGGAGCACTGCTGGCGCTGACGATCGCGTTCTACATCGTCGTCTACACGATGTGGTTGAAGCGGCGCACGCCACAGAACATCGTGATCGGCGGTGCGGCCGGCGCGTTCCCCCCGATGATCGGCTGGGCGGCGGTCACCGGCAGCGTGAGCGTGGAGAGTATGCTGCTGTTTGCAATCATCTTCATGTGGACGCCGCCGCACTTCTGGGCGCTTGCGCTGTACCGCTGCCGCGACTACGAGCGCGTCGGCGTTCCGATGCTGCCGGTTGTGGCCGGCGCGGACGAGACGCGGCGCCAGATCGTCGTCTACTCGCTGATCCTGGTGCCGCTCGGCGTCGTTCCGGGGCTGATTGGTCTGGGCGGTACGGCGTATCTGGTTGTTGCCGCTTTGCTCGGCGCGGTCTTCCTGTGGCTGGCGATCGATGTCTATCGCACGCGCACCGGTCCAGCAGGCCGATGCGACGGCGCGCAGACTGTTTGGCTTCTCGATCGTCTATCTGTTCGCTTTGTTCGCCGCACTGCTGATCGAGCGGGTGGTGATCGGCATGCGTGCCGGACTGGGCGGCTGATGTGGAAAAGTGTGGAGGGCCGTTTGGCAGCCGGGGATGATGACCAGCGCGAGTGGGAGCGCCGCCGCCGCATGCGTTCTTTGGCGATAGGCTTGGCCCTGGTTGGTCTGGTGGTGCTGTTTTACGTTGCCACGATCGTCCGGCTGGGGAGCAACGTGTTCAACCGGCCGATGTGAGGCAGCGAAGCGATGACGTGAGCCGCGTAGGCTCATTGGGACGAGGTTAGAGGCAGACGAGAACTGGATTCGGCGGATAGCGACACACAATGAGCCAGCAGCGGACGAGTTCGGATGAAGCGATACGGGGCAACCGCAAGGTTGCGCTCATATTCTCATGTGTCGCGTTGGGCATGCTGGGGATGTCGTATGCGGCCGTGCCGCTTTACCGGATATTCTGTCAGGTGACCGGTTACGGCGGAACCACGCAGCGCGCCACCGCCTCTTCCACAAAGGTTCTGGATCGCAAGATCACTGTCCGCTTTGATGCAAACGTCAACGGACTGCCGTGGAAGTTCGAGCCGGTCGCGACGCGAATGGATGTCAGGATCGGCGAGAATTCGCTGGCCTTTTACCGCGCGACCAACATGTCCGACAAGCCATCGACGGGCACGGCGTCCTTCAACGTGACACCTGAGATTACCGGTGGCTTCTTCAATAAGCTGGCCTGCTTCTGCTTCACCGAGCAGACCTTGGCGCCCGGCGAGAGCATCGATATGCCGGTCAGCTTCTTCGTCGACCCGACGCTTGTTGACGACAAGGATGCCACCAAGGTGTCCGAGATTACGCTGTCCTATACGTTCTATCCTGTCGCCAAGCCGAGCACCGAGGCGAAAGTCGGTGCGCCGGAGGTGAAGGGGACGGACGTCAACTCGAAGGGCGGATGAAAGACACCGCGCACGCTCACACCAATCGCGGGCCCTGGGTCCGGATCGACACCATATCGCTACTGCTGAATCGCTACTGCTGACAGGGGACCGGGAGAACGACAGTCATGGCCGACAGCCACGCCAAACACCACGACTATCACTCTGGTCGATCCGAGCCCATGGCCGGTGCTGGCCTCCATCGGCGCCTTCATTATGGCGATCGGGGCCATCGCCTGGATGAAGACGATTCCGACCGACCCGCAGAGCGGCCTCAAGCTATTCGGCATGCTTCTGCGCGGCTCGACGATTTTTGCGGTCGGCGCTGCAGCGGTCGTCGCGGTCGCCTATTTCTGGTGGCGCGACGTGATCCGCGAGGCGCACAAGGGCGATCACACGCCGGTTGTGCAACTCCACCTTCGCTATGGGATGATCCTGTTCATCGCCTCGGAGGTGATGTTCTTCGTGGCCTGGTTCTGGGCCTATTTCGATGCGGCGCTGTTCCCCGGACAAGTCTGGCAACTCCCCGTGTTTGCCCCTGATGGCACCGTCACGCCCTCCGAGGTGTCGAAGCTGGGCATGATCGATCGTGATACGCTCACCGGTGGGCAGTGGCCGCCGGTCCCCGTTGAGCGAACTGCCGATGGCGGCAACTTCCGCTCGACATTCGACCCCTGGGGCTTGCCGCTGGTGAACACGCTTGTGCTGCTGCTTTCAGGCACGACCGTCACCTGGGCTCACCACGCTCTGCTCGAGAACGATCGCAAAGGGCTGATCTGGGGCCTGCTTTGCACAGTTGTGCTCGGGATTTTCTTCACAGCGTTGCAGGCCTACGAATACGGCCATGCCGCGTTCAGCTATTCAGGTCACATCTACGGCGCGACGTTCTTCATGGCGACTGGCTTCCACGGCGCCCATGTGATCATCGGCACGATCTTCCTGCTGGTTTGCCTGTTCCGGGCGCTCGCCGGGCATTTCACGCCCAAGCAGCACTTCGGCTTCGAGGCGGCCGCCTGGTACTGGCACTTCGTCGACGTGGTCTGGCTGTTCCTGTTCTTCGCCATCTACGTGTGGGGAGCCGGCGCCGGCGCAGGCCACTGAGGCGTGCCGCCCTGCAGGGGCGAATCCTCGAGCGATATCGTAAGGTGGGGCGGCCGGCGACGGCCGCCCTTCTCGTTACATCCAGCCGCGACGCGCCAAACCCGAGATTTCCTGTTATAACGACATGCGTTCGGCTGATCGGGGCCGTGTCGGACGGTCGCCAACACAAGCGCTAACGAGGGGAGGGCGCGCCGTGTCGCAGTCTGCTGTCGAAACCCCCAGCTCACCATCCGCCTCGCTGCCTGCCAAGGTGCAGGACTGGCGCCGGTTGGTCGACCGACCCGTCGACACATCTGACGAGTTGTTGGCCAATCTTCAGGCGCTCTATGCCGCTGTCTACGGTAGCGATTTCTCGGGTTTCGAGGTCGATGCAGTGCAGTCCGATGCGCATCTGCTGACCGAGGAGCTTTTCGATCTCCGCTTGAGCATTCGCGACCGCCTGCCTGAATGGCACGCCAAGGGCTTGATGCATCCGGACACCGCGCGTGCCGCCCGCAACGCGATCAGGGTGCTTCGCTACACCGCGGATATCGTCGGTGAGGTCGCCAGCCGCTTTCAACGCCTGCCAGCGGGCGACGACACCTATAAGGCGTTCCAGGGACCGCCCTCCTGGACGCAGGCCCATCCGGCGCGCAAGCTGGGCGAACGGCTCTACTTCCGTGCCGGGGATGTGCTCCTCGTGCGTGGCCGCCTGCACAACAGTGCCGCCATCGCACGCATCGGTGATGTCGACTCCCAGTTCAGCCATGTTGGCATGGTGCACATCGCCGAGGACGGCAGCCGCTGGCTCGTCGAGGCGCTGATCGAGGAAGGCGCGACGATCACCGCACTCGATGATGCACTCGAGCATGGTTTGGGCCGCGCCCTGTTGTTGCGCTACCGCGACCGCCAGCTCGCCGCGCGTGCGTCGAGCGCGATGTTCGACCGTGTCGCAGTCTCCCGCGGCCTGATGGGCCGATGGATCCCCTACGATTTCACGATGCAGCTCGAAGGCGACGACGAGCTCTACTGCTCCAAGTTGATCCGCCAAGCCTATCGCGCTGCAAGTGACGGGGAGCTGCAGCTGCCCACGCATAAGACCCGCCTGGACATGCGCAACCGCGACTTTTTCGATCGCATTGGCGTCACGGCCAGCGAGACTTTTGCGCCGGCTGATCTGGAAGTCGAGCCGGGCTTCGACGTCGTCGCCGAGTGGCGGGACTACCGCGTCACATCGAGCCTGCGGTTGCAGGACCTCATCATGTCGAAGCTGTTCGACTGGATGGACGAGCACGACTACCGCTTCCAGCCCGATTTCGGGATTGCGGCGATGTCGCTGTTGGGACGGGTTTCTGGCTGGCTGCCCAGCACCGTCAAGCAGGCGCTGACCCGTCTCGGCGTTCCCAAGATCCCATCCAACATGACGACGAGCACGATCGGTGCCATCGCAATGCTGCACAAGACGGCGCAGCCTATTCTGGAGCATTTGGAGGCGTTGGAGGTACGCAGCATCGAGGCGAGCGGCAGGCCGTTGCACCCCCACGAGGTGTTCATCGAGCTCGAGGCCTATCGCGCTCGTTCGTCCAATCGCATCGGCTACCTCGTCCGGCAATCATGACCTCCAGCACGCGACGAAAGCCCGCCTTGCGGTGACTGCCGCCGCCCACTAGCTGTTTGCCATGAGCCCGTCGCCACATGCAGCCAATCCGTTCGCTGCCGGTATCGCCTGCCGCTGCCCGCGCTGTGGCGAAGGCAGTCTCTACACGTCCAGCTTCGGCCTCGACGTGGCCGAGGCGTGTAGCGAATGCGGTCTGCGCTACAAGTTCGTCGATACCGGCGATGGTCCGGCCGTGTTCGCAATCATGATTTTGGGCTTGCTCATCCTTGGCGCCGCGCTCCTGGTGGAGTTCAGGCTGCATCCGCCATGGTGGCTGCACGTGATCATCTGGGGCCCTGTGACCCTTTTTGTTGCGCTGGGGCTTCTGCGGCCGTTGAAGGCGCTGATGATTGCCCTTCAGTATCACAACAAGGCCGAGCAGGGCCGGCCCGACGGAGAATAGCGGCCTGTGCTCGACAAGTTCCTCCGTGCCGGCCTGTTGTGGCCCACCGTGCTGAGCATTCCGGTGCTTGCGGTATTGATTGCGCTTGGCAGTTGGCAGCTGCAGCGCAAGGCATGGAAGGACGGACTTCTGGCGCAGATCAGGGCAAGAGTTGACCAGCCGGCCCAGCCGCTGGATGCAGCCTTGCGACGGTTTCGCGCAGGCCAGGACATCGAGTACCTGCATGTGTCCGTGCGCGGCAAATTCCTGCATGAGGCGGAGCAGCACGTCTATGTGCCGGTAAGCGGCGGACAGGGCTACCACGTCTACACGCCCCTCCAGCGAGCTGGCGGCCCGGCGGTGCTTGTCAATCGCGGCTTCGTTCCTCACCAGTTGAAGGATCCGGCCCGCCGTGCAGCAGGGCAGGTCCAGGGCCAGATAGAGCTGACCGGGCTCATGCGCCGGCCGGCCGAGGCGGGCACGTTCACGCCGCCCAGCGAGCCGGCGAAAAGCCTCTACTTTTTCGCGGATATGGCCGGGATGCGCCTCGCGCTGCAGAAGCGCGGCATAGGGCCGCTAGCGCCGGTCTTCATCGATGCCGACGCCTCGCCCGGAAATCCCGGCGGTTGGCCGCGCGGCGGCACCACCAACCTTAAGCTGAGCAATCGCCACCTCGAGTATGCGGGGACGTGGTATGGGCTTGCCCTGACGCTCATCGGTGTCTATGTGGCATTTGCAGCCGCGCGTCTGCGGGGACGTCGGCACCCCTGACAATCGGCCGTAGCAACCCTGTCTTTACGTGCCGGAACACTGTTTTCCGCTTTCCGCTATCTGCCCAGCAGCCTTTCGCCCACAATCCGCTGCACAACATGTGCGTAGTTTCGGGCGCGCGTTCTGTTGGTCTTGTTCGGGCCGAGCGTCGCCACTACCCTGGGTTATCCTTCCGGCCTCAACTCCTTCGAGAGCACGAAATCGGCTGTGCATTACGTATCTACCAGAGGACAAGCTCCGCGCCTGGGCTTTGCCGACGTGACGCTGGCAGGCCTTGCCCGCGACGGCGGCCTGTATCTGCCGGAGACCTGGCCTGTGCTGGCCGCCGAGACCATCGCAGGCCTGGCGGGCCGCCCGTTTCACGAGATTGCAGTGCGCGTGATCGAGCCGTTCACCGGGGGAGAGATCGCCGCCACGTCGCTTGCTGCGATGGCCCGAGATGCGTACGCCTGCTTTGGCCACCCTGCGGTCACGCCCTTGGTTCAGATCGGTCCTGACACGTGGATACTTGAGCTGTTCCACGGTCCGACCCTGGCCTTTAAAGATGTGGCCATGCAACTCCTGGCCCGGTTGATGGATCACATCCTGGAGGCACGCGGCGAGCGCGCCACGATCGTCGGCGCCACGTCCGGTGATACCGGCGGTGCCGCAGTGGAGGCGTTTCGGGGATCGCGGCGCGTGGACGTGTTCATCCTGTATCCGAACGGTCGGGTATCCGATGTGCAGCGCCGGATGATGACAACCCCGAAGGAGCTCAACGTCCACGCTCTTGCTGTCGACGGGACGTTCGACGATTGTCAGGCGCTGGTCAAAGCAATGTTCAATCATCACGCTTTCCGCGATCGCTTGGCACTTTCGGCAGTCAATTCCATCAACTGGGCGCGCATCGTTGCCCAGGTTCCCTACTATTTCGCCGCCGGCGCCGCGCTCGGCGCACCGCATCGCAAGTTGTCGTTCGTGGTGCCCACCGGCAATTTCGGGGACATTCTGGCCGGCTTCGTCGCTCGCCAGATGGGACTGCCGATCAAGCAGCTGGTGATCGCCTCGAATGCCAACGACATTCTTCCGCGCACCGTTGGCAGCGGCGTCTACGAGACACGTGGCGTCGTCGCGACGACATCCCCCTCGATGGACATCCAGGTCTCATCCAACTTCGAGCGCTATCTGTTCGAGGCCGCCGACCGCGACGCCGCTCAGGTTCGCAGCCAGATGGCGGCTCTTGCCCAATCCGGGCGCTTCGAGCTGACCACCGCGCAGCGCGAGCACCTTCGCCAGGATTTCGAGTCCGCGGCAGCAAACGAGGACAACGTCGCCGATACGATCCGGACGACAGAGCAAACGACGGGCTACCTGGCAGAGCCGCATACGGCTTGCGGCATCTACGCCGCCCACGCTTGCGATGCGGCGTTGTCCGGCGCGCGGGTGGTTCTCTCCACCGCCCATCCGGCGAAATTTCCCGATGCGATGCAGACGATTGCCGGCCGCCGCCCGCCATTGCCGCCCCGCCTCGCCAGCCTGATGTCGGACCCTGAGCGCATAAGTGTGCAGCCGAACGACCAGTCGGCCATTGAGCGATTCATCGCCACCAATGCCCGTATCACCGCCGGAGGTGGCGAATGACGCCGCAGGTTACAACGTTGCCAAACGGGATCCGCGTCGTCTCGCACGAGATGCCGCACCTCGAGACTGTCTCGTTGGGGGTCTGGGTCGCCGCCGGCGCGCGTCACGAGAGCGACGACGAGAACGGCATCTCGCATATGCTCGAGCACATGGCCTTCAAGGGGACCGCGACCCGCTCCGCCCGTGCGATCGCGGAGGAGATCGAGCAGGTTGGCGGCGAGCTCAATGCCGCGACCAGCCTGGAGTCGACCTCCTATTATGCCAGGGTCCTGAAGGGCGACGAAGGCGTGGCGCTGGACATCTTGTCGGACATCCTTCAGCGCTCGACCTACGCGGCAGGGGATCTGGAGCGCGAGCGGGAGGTGATCCTGCAGGAGATTGCCGGCATCTCCGACTCGCCGGACGAAATCGTCTATGATCTCCTGCAGGACGCCGCATTTCCCGACCAGCCGGTCGGGCGGCCGATCATCGGCACCCCCGAGAGCGTTCGCCGTTTTGGCGCCGATGACCTGCGCCGCTTTCTGCACCAGCGCTATCTGGCCCCGTCGACAGTCATATCGGCGGCCGGCGCCGTCCGCCACGATGTGCTCGTCGGCCATGCTGGAGCCCTATTTGGAGCCCTCAATGGTGGCCCGGTTGGGGGCTGCCGGCAGGCCAGCTATGTTGGCGGCGTGCGCTGGTCGGACAGATCGTTCGAGCAGAGCCATTTGTTGCTGGGCTTCAAAGGGCCTGCCTATGGCACGGCGGACTACTTTGCAGCGCAAGTCTACTCGGGCCTCATGGGGGGAGGTATGTCGTCGCGCCTGTTCCAGGAGGTGAGAGAGCAGCGGGGCCTCTGCTACGCGATCTATTCCTCGGCCTGGGGCATGGCCGACGGTGGCCTTTTCACAGTTCACGCAGCGACAGGGGTGGAGTTGATGCAGGAGCTGATCGATGTCGTCGCCGAGGAGCTGAAAGCGTCGATGCTCAAGGAGCCCGACGAGGGCGAGGTCGCGCGGGCCAAGGCACAGCTCAAGGCTGGATTGATGATCGGGCTGGAGAGTTCATCCGCCCGCGCCGAGCAGATGGCGCGGCAGTTGCAGGCCTTCGAGCGCATCGTCACTCCGCAGGAGCTTGTCGAACGTGTCGACGCGGTGACCCCGGCGTCGATTCGCGAGTTCGCGGCACGCCTGTTGGGCGAGGCTGCGCCATCGGTGGCTGTCGTCGGCGCTGGCGAGCGGTCAGTGGACTGGGCCGAGCTGGCGCACGCCAGCCTGGCACAGTGATCGGAGGGCCCGTGCGCCATGGCCTTTTTGAAGACCGGCTTTGGCTCCGAGTATAATCTAAGTGTTAGTGGCCAGGGTGTATGGCTGCGGGCACCGGCGATGGCCGACTATGCGCAATGGGCCGAGCTGCGCGCGCTGTCTCGCGATCATCTGCGTCCATGGGAGCCGCAGTGGGCTCGAGACGAGCTCACCCGCTCGGCATTTCGCAGGCGGCTGCGCCACTACGCGCGCGAGGCGCGCGACGATCATGGTTATGCCTTTCTCATCTTTCGCAGCGCCGATCATCTGCTGGTTGGTGGTCTCACGGTATCGAACGTCCGCCGCGGCGTGTCGCAGAGCGCCTCGCTGGGCTATTGGCTCGGGCTGCCCTTCGTGGGCAGGGGCCATATGACCTCTGCGGTCCGAGCCGCGACCCGGTTCTGTTTCGAGGACCTTGGCCTGCACCGGGTCGAAGCTGCTTGCCTGCCGGTGAATACGCCGTCGATACGCGTGCTCCAGCGTTCCGGTTTCACCCAGGAAGGATTGGCGCGGCGCTACTTGAAGATAAATTGCGTCTGGCAGGATCATCTCCTCTTCGCTTGCCTCATAGACGACGAGGTGGTCACAGACGCATCTGTCGAAGGCAGGTCGCGATGAAGGCCAACAGCTCGCCATGGCCCTCCGTCCGGAGTGCGCAGTTAGCGGGCGTCCTGCTCGGCCTGCTTTTGATCCAGCTTTCGTGGCTGATCGCACAGCCGGCCGCCGCGCTCAAGGCGATCCCCGTTGGTTCCGAGCAGGGACGCATCGAGGTCACGGACAAGGGTGAGTTTCTCGATAGTCGCGGCGACAATATCCAGGTCGAGACGGCACCCGGACGCGACGGCCTCGCCGGCCGCATGGGCGTCAAGGCCTCTGCCCCTGGCCTGAGCCCGAACTGGGTCGTGTTCGCACTGACCAACGTCACCGACCGGCCGGTGGAGCGCTGGCTTACGGCCGAGCGCTACAACGTCATAGGCTCTGGCGTGGTGTGGCCCGACCTGGATGCGCGGCGTATCGAGGCGGTCACGCCATCGCTGGGCTTCCTGCCCGATCGCGTCAAGAGCGATCGCGCCGACATTTTTCGCATCACGTTGGAGGCGGGACAAACCGTTACGTTCGTCGCCGAGCTCGCCTCCGACCGAATGGCGCGCATCTATCTATGGAAACCGCTGGAATACGAGCTGAAGGCACGCGAACGCCAGCTGTTCAATGGCATTCTGCTCGGCATCACAGGCGTCCTGGGCATATTCCTGACTGCCATTCTTGCCGCCAACCACAAGCCGATCTTCCCCTCTGCTGCGCTGGTCACGTGGTGCGTGCTGGCCTACTTGTGCGTGGATTTCGGCTTTTGGCACAAGCTGTTCCAGCTCAGGCCGGAGGACAACGCCGTCTATCGGGCCGCGACCGAGGCGTCGATGGCTGCGAGTCTTCTGATTTTCACGTATATCTTCCTGCGTCTGACAGCCTCTCACGGCATCACGCGCATGCTGCTGGGCGTTTGGATGATCGCTCAGTTGGCTCTGATCGCGGTCGCCGTGATCGACGCCAGGCTGGCCTCGACGTTCGCGCGTGCCTCCTTTGCCGCGATCGGCGGTTTCGGGGCGCTGGTCGCGCTCTATCTGGCTTTGCGCGGCCAGGATCGCGCGCTGTCGCTGCTGCCCACCTGGGTTCTCTTTCTTGTCTGGGTGTTTGCTGCCGGCCTGACGTTGACCGGGCGGTTGTCCGGCGAGATTGTCGTCTCGAGTTTGACCGCGGGATTGGTGCTCATCACGGTCCTGCTTGGATTTACCGTGACCCAGTTCGCGTTCCGGACATTGGAGCCGCTGTATGGTGCTGCCCCCTCTGAGCAGCAGGTGCGGTCGTTGGCGATCGATGGTGCAGGCGCCGCAGTCTGGGAGTGGAATGCGCGGCGCGAGGAGATCAAGACTGGGCCGCTGGTTGAAGCTGCGCTTGGTCTTGCGCCGGGCGAGCTGACGACAAAAGTGGACAGCTTCTGCAGCCATCTTTACGAGGCGGACCGCGAGCGCTTCCGCATGCTGTTGTGGTCGGTGCAGGAGCGCGGAGGAGGTGAGCTTCGCGTCGCCTTCCGCATGCTGCACGCGGATAATACGATGCGTTGGTTCGAGCTCGAGGCCGCTCCCGTCGCCAATGACGATCGCCGGGTCCTGCGTTGCGTCGGGCTCATTCGGGAGATCACCGAGCAACGCCGCGCGCAGGAGCGTCTGCTGCACGACGCCGTTCACGACAGCCTCACGGGCCTGCCCAATCGCGAGCTGTTCCTGGACCGCCTAGGCGTTGCCGTCACGCGTGCCAAGGCGGATCCGCTTGTGTGTCCGACGGTGCTGATCGTCGACATGGACAAGTTCAGGAGTGTCAACGCCTCTTTCGGTCTGCCGTTTGGCGATAGCCTGCTGCTGACGCTTGCTCGTCGACTTCAGCGACACCTCGAACCGCAGGATACCCTGGCACGAATCGGCGGCAATCAGTTCGCACTGATGACGGTGCACCCGTTCCCCGAAGGCGAGTTGCTGCAGTACGCGGAGCGCTTGCGCCGTGCTTTGCGCTCCCCCATCAAGCTTGGCGGCCAGGAGATCGTGCTCACCGGCGCCATCGGCATTGCGGTCCACGACGTCGGAGTTTCCAGTGCCGAGGATCTGTTGAAGGAGGCGGAGATCGCGATGTACCGCGCCAAGCGCAGCGGTGCCGACCGAATAGAGGTGTTCCGTCCACAGTTCCGTTCCGAGATCGACGACAGGGTGATCATCGAAAGCGAGTTGCGGGCTGCGCTTGAGAGGAAGCAGCTGTTCGTACTGTACCAGCCGATTATCCAGCTTTCCACCGGGCAATTGGCTGGCTTCGAGGCATTGGTGCGCTGGAAGCATCCGCGCCTTGGTCTGCTGAGCCCTGATGATTTTATTCCGATTGCTGAGGAGGGCGATCTCATCGTCCAGCTCGGCACTTATGTGCTGCAGCACGCCGTCGAGGATGCGGCCGTCTGGCAGAAGCTGCTGCCGCGAGCCGACAAGCCGGTGTTCGTTTCGGTGAACATCTCCTCTCGTCAGCTGTTCAGGTCGGATCTGCTGAAAGAGCTGAACTCATCGTCGGGCGCGCATTGGTTCCGCCCAACGCGCTGCGCTTTGAGGTGACCGAATCGCTGGTGATGGAAAATCCGGAACGGGCGATCGATCATCTCGAAGCCCTGCGGGCAGCCGGTGCCGGATTGTCGCTCGACGACTTTGGAACCGGCTATTCCTCGCTGTCCTACCTGCAGCGCTTTCCATTCGATACCATCAAGATCGATCGCGATCTTGTGCAGGCCAGCGGTGCGGATGGCGCCGGCAACGCCATTGTCCGCTCCATCGTGGCATTAGCCCACGAGCTCGGTAAGAAGGTCGTCGCAGAAGGTGTCGAGATGCAGTCCGACGTCGGCTTCTTGCGCTCGATCGGATGCGAATTCGCACAAGGCTATTACTACGGTGGCCCGATGTCCGCGCGCGAGGCCGAGAAGATGCTTCGCAAGATCCGCAATTCCGAATCCAAACTGCAGAGTGTGGGCTTCTTCCGGACAAAGACCAAGACGAAGACGAGTAACGCCGAAAAACAGCGGGAGGCTGCCGAGGCCGAGGCCAGTCCCGGTGCCGGTTCCAATGGACCGGCCGTCAACGGCAAGGCTGCTGTCGACGATGCCCGCGCAACCGGTAGGGCGAAGACACGCCCTGGCGGAATGAAGACACGCCCGCGGCCCGCGGCTGCGGCAAATATAGGGCCTACGGGTGCAAACGGTATCGCACACGGAGGTATGCCTGCCCCTGATGCCGCGCGTCGCCAGGGACCCAGTGCAGCCGAGTTGAACAGGTCAGCCACTCCGCCAGGCGTATCGCCTCCGCGACAACCACCGCCCCAGCCTCCGCCCCAGCCATCTTCCGAGCCTCTCCACCCCCCTGGACCGGCAACCGCAGCTATGCCCCCACCGTTGACCCCAAATGGTCACGGCGTGCCGAACGGGAAAGGCCGCCCGCCTCCGGCCCAGCCGCCCCACTCTGCTCCGTTGCCGCCCATGCCGGCCAATCCGCCACCAATGCCGGCCACGTTCGATCTGTCCTCCGCCGTGCCGCCTGGTACCACCGGGAATGCGCCTCCGGCGCCAGGCTCCCAGTTCTCAGCCACCGCGCCGCCAGCCAGCGCAGCACCGCCGCCCGGCGCACCGTCAGCTCCTGCTCGCGCCCCGCCTGCGGTCCATAACGGGCACGCAGCCTCCAACAGCCCCCATAACGGTGCTGCCAACGGTCATGCTCCACCGGCGGGTCCGCCACCGGGCCAGAACTCTGCCACCCGGCCGCAGCCTGACTTGTCGACGCTGCCGCCGGCTATTGCTGCCAGCCTGGCGAAGCTGGCACGCACCCCTGCTCCGGGCGAACCTCCTGCTCCGGACCCCGACGAGCCCGATCCGACGCGGCGTTGACCCTGCGTAGCCGCGTCCACGGCCCACAGAGACATACGGCGCACTACGTCTCCGAGGCGCTTTTGCCTCCGTCCGACGTTTGTGGCATCTATGCGCGACAAGCTGAGAAACCGATGCGGCAGCAAGGCTGGGAAATGTGAATGTCCGAGGCTGACGAACGTAATGACAATGGCCCCAGAGCGGCGGCCCAGAACCCGGTCGAGCCGGCCCAGGAGCAGGCCCAGGAGTCGGCCGAGCCGACCGGGCACACGCTCAGCGACCACACCATGGGCGATGTCTTCTTCCACGAGCACGATGGGGATGCCGACCACGACCACGACGAGGATTTCGAGGATGTGCCCCTCGATCAGAATCCACTTTGGATCGCTGACAACGTCCGATTGACGAGCGTCGGCATCGACGTCGGCTCTTCTGGCACGCAGGTCATTTTTTCCCGCCTGCACCTGCGGCGCATGGCCGAGGACATGTCGAGCCGCTATTTCGTGGTGCGCCGCGAGACGCTGTTCCAGTCCCCGGTGGCCCTGACACCCTACGAGAGCGCCACGCGCATATCGGATGTCGAGCTTGGCCGCATCCTGGACGAGGCCTATGCCGCTGCAGGTCTCGCCCGGACGACATCGACGCCGGCGCTGTCATCCTGACCGGCGAGGCGCTGCGTCGCGAGAACGCCCAGGCGATCGCGGCCACGGTCTCCGAGCAGGGCGGCGACTTCGTGTGCGCCACCGCCGGCCACCACATGGAAAGCATGCTGGCCGCGTTCGGTTCCGGCGCGGCGAAGGTCTCCAAGGAGGAGGGCAAGCGCATCCTCAATGTCGATATCGGCGGCGGCACGGCGAAGCTGGCGATCCTGGAGGAGGGGCAGGTGAAGGTGACGGCGGCCGTCCACGTCGGCGGCCGGCTGCAGGTGGTCGACGAGATCGGCCGGATCGTGCGGCTCGATCCCGCCGGCAAGACGCATGCGCGCGCGCGCCGGCTTCGACTGGTAGCTAGGCGATCAGGTCGACTGGCGAGCAACTCGACAAGGTCGCCGACACCATGGCCGACACGCTGATCGAGGCGCTGATCCTGCGCCCGATCCCGCACGACATCGAGCACCTCTATCTGACCGATCCGATCGTCGACTGGGGCGACATCGACGGTGTGATGTTCTCCGGCGGCGTCGCCGAGTACGTCTACGACCGCGAGGCGCGCGACTTCGGCGACATGGGCCGGCGCCTGGGCCAGGCCATTCGCTCGCAAGCTCGAGGCCGGCGCGCTTGCCGTGGCCGCTGATGCCCGCTCGCGAGTGCATCCGCGCCACCGCGCTGGGCGCGTCGGAATACTCCGTCCAGCTCTCCGGCAACACCAGCATTCATCTCCAACCACGGCAGCCTGCTGCCGCGCCGCAACCTGCAGGTGATCCAGCCGCCCTACGACTGGCCAGAGGAGATCGATCGCCGAGGACGTCGCGCAGGCCATCACAGGCGCACCGCAAGACGTTCGAGGTCGACGACGACGAGCACGAGATCGCCCTTGTCGTTTCGCTGGCAGCGGCATGCCGTCCTACGAGCGCATGGCAGCCTTCGCGCAGGGCCTGGTCGCAGGGCCTCGACGACATGATCGCGGCCGGCAACCCGCTGTACATCATGCTCGACGGCGACATCGCGCAGTCGCTCGGCGCATATCCTGCAAGGACGAGCTGGAGGTGCCGGAGAGGTGCTCGTCATCGACGGCGTGGTGCTGTGGGATTTCGACTACATCGACCTCGGCAAGGTCCGCCTGCCTTCGCAGACTGTGCCGGTCACCATCAAGTCGCTGGTGTTCAGCGATGATCCGCGCGTCCCGCGCGCGAACGGACATCGATCACCAGCACGAGCAGAACCGGCCACGCCATGGCATCACCATCATCACCATGGCCACCATCACGGCCACGGCCACGACCACACATCACGACCACGGCCACGGCCACGGCCATTCGGCATGCAAGCCCAGCAGAAGCGGGCACGGGCCGGGCATTGTCAGGCCCGAATACAGATCTAAGGAGCATCAACCATCCGGCAGCAGCCGAATTGCGTGCACCGCCTTGAAGTCAACGGACGACCAAATGGCGAAGGACGCAATTGTTTCGGACGAGCTCGCCAAGAAGTTCGCCACCGAGAAGGACACGCCCTACCTGCGCTGGGTGCGCAACGAGGGCCTCGACATCATCAACGCGCATCTACGTGCCGAACCTGCACACGGTCGAGCTGAAGCCCTGGGCGCGCCGCGGCGGCAAGGGCGTCTACATCAACCACGACGCCTCGCGCACCTCCAACGACTGCTACGTCTGCGAGATCGCGCCGGGCAAGAAGCTCGCGCCGCAGCGCAGCTCTTCGAGGAGATGATCATGATCCTGTCGGGCCGCGGCTCGACGACCGTGTGGAACGACACGGGCAGAAGATCACCTTCGAGTGGAAGGCCGGCGCGCTGTTCGCGATTCCGCTCAACGCCTGGCACCAGCACTTCAACGGTCGGGCAAGGAGCCCGTCGCGCTTCGTTGCCGTGACCAACGCGCCGCCGGTCATCAACGTCTACGAGGAGCTCGAGTTCGTCTTCAACACGCCGCTACGACTTCAAGGACCGCTTCACCGGCGAGCCGGACTACTTCGCCGCCAAGGGCGAGCACGCAGGGCTTCAAGCTGGTCACCAACTTCGTGCCCGATGCCGTCAACCTGCCGCTGATCTCCGCCAAGGAGCGCGGCGCCGGCGGCGGCCACATCCGCTTCAACATCGCCAAGGGCTCGATGAACGGCCACATCTCGCAGTTCCCGATCGGCACCTACAAGAAGGGCCACCGCCACGGCCCCGGCGCGCACGTCATCATCCTGTCGGGCGAAGGCTATTCGCTGATGTGGCCGGAGGGCGAGGAGCCGAAGCGCTATCGACTGGGAGGTCGGCACCATGATCGTGCCGCCCAACATGTGGTTCCACCAGCACTTCAACACCGGCACCACGCCGGCCCGCTATCTCGCCTTCAAGCACGAGGGCGTCGCCGTCCGCAACGCGCAGGGCGTGCCGAAGGCGTGGATCTCCGCGCGCATCGGCGGCGACCAGATCGATTATGCCGACGAGAGGCGAGGCGGTGCGCACCCTCTTTGCCGATGCACTCGCCAAGCACGGCCTGAAGCCGAAGATGGACCAGTTCTATCAGGCCGAATTGGCGGATCTCCCGCCCAAGGCTGCGGAATAGGAGAGGATCGGGGACAGCCGCGTGCGGCCGTCCCCGTCACGAGCCCTTCATGACCACTGACGTCGAGCTGTCCAGGCATTATGGCCACGGCAATTTGCTGGCCGCCATCCTCGATGCGCTCGCCGCCGCGGGCCGCGATATCGAGCACATCGCGACGATCGACCTTGCCGGCGTCGACGAGTTCCACCAGGGCGGCCGCAAGGCGACGGCGGCGCTGGCGGCGGACCTCGGGCTGGTCGCCGGCATGCGCGTGCTCGATGTCGGCTCCGGCCTTGGCGGTCCGGCGCGCCACCTCGCCGAAAGCTTTGGCTGCCATGTCACCGGCATCGATCTGACTCCGGAGTATGTCGACGTCGCCAACGCGCTGTCGGCGCGCTGCGGCCTTGCGGATAAAACATCGTTTGTGGCCGGAAGCGCGCTCGACCTGCCGTTCTCCGACGCTTCCTTCGATGCCGCGATCATGCTGCATGTCGGCATGAACATTGCGGACAAGAAACGCGTGTTCGAACAGGTACGGCGAGTTCTGAAGCCGGGCGGCAGGTTCGGCGTGTATGACGTGACGTCGTGCGAGCCCGAGCGCATCAACTATCCGGTGCCGTGGTCGAGCGTGCCCCAGACCAGCTTTGTCGCCGCCCCGGATGACTATCAACGACTGCTGCGCGAAGCTGGTTTCGAGGTCGAGGCAGTCCACGACAGAACCGAGATGTGCAAGCAGGCCGCCCGCCAACGCGCGGCAGCTGTGTCCAGCGGTAATCCTCCACCGCTCGGCCAGCACATTCTGATGGGGGCTGCGGTGAAAGACCGGCAGCGCAACATCACCGAGGCGCTCGAGGCCGGCGTCAATGCGCCCGTGGCCTTCATTGCACGGGCGGTGTGACTACCCCTTCAACGCCAGCGGCTGCTCGCCGAGCAGATCAGCCAGCACCACGTCTTCCACCAGATCCAGCGACAGCCGGTGCTCAGCTGCGAGATGCGCCACGTCGGCGATGATCTTGCCGGCGTCCTGGGTCTTTTTCAGCCGCTTGAACTGGTCCTCGCGTGCGATCCCCATGCTGGCGGCGACGAGCTCGAGGAAGTTCACCACCTCGAACGGCCAGTCGCGCTCGTGGCTGCACATCTCGCGATGGCACACATGATAGACGCCTGCCAGCGTATCGACGCCTGCATCGGCCGCCGCCTGCAAGGCTTGCTCGTGCAGTTGACGTTTGTATGCGGGCAATGAATTGAGCTGGTTGCACATGTAGCCGACGCTCGGCTGCTGCGTGTCGACGAACTGCACGCCCGGCACCGCATTCAGCAGCGCGATGGCAGATTCGCTGACGCCGGCCACGCCGGGATGCTCGTGCAGCGCCACGCGCTTTTCCACCCGCTGCCTCAGATGCGGACGCAGCGCCTCGATCTGCTCGGCGAGGAAAACGACGAACGGCTTCATGTCGAAGCCGAAGCGGTCGGGCTCGGCAGCCTTTCTGCCCGGCAGCACCGTCTCGGAGAACTGGATATGGCAGGTCGGGCACCACGCGAGCACATGCTTTGGCCGCGCGTCGGCAAACCTGTCTGTCGTCCGGTAGGACACGTTCTCCGCCACCGATAGGTCGCCGGTACGCGTCTGAATGATGCCGCAGCACATCTGCGGTCCGCCCATCACTTTGTAGCTGATGCCGAGCCGGTCCATGATGTCGAAGCACAGAAGCGCGATATGCGGCGTCCGCCGCAGATTGCAGCCGGTGTAGAACACCACATCGGCTTGCGTCTCCTCCTCGTCCTTGTCGACATCGCCGAACCGCGCCAGCACGTCGGGAGCCAACTGCATGCGCGAGAGCACCCGAACGGACCTGCTCATCTTGCGGAAGTTCTTCGCCGCATCCTGCCGCTGCGCCTCCTCCGGCTTCATGCGCGCCATCGCCACGCGCGCCAGCGTCAGCATGAAGCGCGGGTTGACGCCCTCCGGACAGGCAGGAATGCAGAAGCCGGAGCCGGAGCAGACGGACGCCCATTTGCCGGCCGCGTCGTCGCCGGCCCCTCCCGCGATCATGCTCTTGATTGCCGAGGTGACCGCCCTTGCGTCCTCACCCGCCAACCCGGCCGGCTCCGTCATCGGGCACGCCTCGAAGCACTTGCCACAGGCCGTGCAGGCATCAAGTACGTCCCCGGCGCGGGATTGCAGGGCGTCAGCAAATGCGGCGTTTGTCATGGCGGCTTCCTGATCGGCCAACTGGCCTATCACGATACACGGCCATCCCGGGCATTGACAGCAGCAAGGTTCAGCGGCCTATGGGGCTGATAGTGTTACGGAGCCAGAGCATGACCACGCCCACCGCCGTCAAGTCCGCCGCCTACCTGCATCATCTGGCGTTGACCAGCCCGGACCCAGCCAGGCTGGCGGAATTCTATGCCGACACCATGGACATGACGGCAAAGAAGCACGGCAACGGCTGGCTGTGCCTTGGGCCGGGCCGGCGCATGCTGTTGACGGAGGGGCCGGCGAACGGCCTGGTGCACGCCGGCATGGGCGTTCGCGACCTGGACGCCTTGGCCGATCTGAAGCGCCGGGCCGAGGACAGCGGCGCCGCGCCCAAGCCGTACGAGACCGATCTGTTCGGCCCCGGAGCTTTCTCGGTAGCCGACCCGGACGGCAACGTGATCGTATTCGGTTATGCGCCGGTCGACGAGCCTCGCACAGGCCTGCGCGGCCCCATCCAGCACATCACTTTTGCGACCCAGGACATCGCCGCGTTTGAAAAGTTCTACGTCGAGACGCTGGGCTATGCCGTGTCCGATTACGTCGTGCGTCAATCCGACGGCAAGGTGATGACGGTGTTCATGCGCTCCAACCACGAGCACCACACCATTGGCGTATTCTTCCAGGACCGCACCGGCGTCGACCACTATTCGTTCGAGGCGGGAGAGTGGGGCGTGATGAAGGATTGGTGCGACCGCTTTGGCGAGCGCCACATCAAACTCGACTGGGGCCCCGGCCGGCACGGGCCCGGCAACAACCTGTTTGCCTTCATCACCGATCCCGACGGCAACTGGATCGAGATCTCCGGCGAGCTTGAGATCATCTACGATCGCCCGCCGGTCACCTGGCCGCACGAGGAGCGCACGCTGAACCTGTGGGGCATGAGCAAGCTCCGGGCTTGAGGCCCGCCGGGTCAGGCCGAGGCGGGTTGGCCGACGTCCACAAGCTCGGTGTGACCAAAGCCTTGCCTGTAGTCCAGAAGCGAGATCACGAGCGGGTCGACGCGAAACAGCACCAGCTCGCCCCAGGACGAAGTGGGATCGGCATAGTTCTGGATCTGCGGGAATTTTTTGAACATGAGCTCGCCGACCATTTTCGATTCGGCTGCATCTGTGACGCGCGTTGCCGTTGCCCCCATCGACAGGCCCTCGATGTCGTCCCAGCCCGCGTAGCTCCGGTTGATGGTCAAGGAGACCTTGTTGTTGCGCAGAATGTTCCGAGCTTTCTGCGAGCCTTCGTACGTACCGAAGTAGATCGTCAGGCCGTCGTTGACGTAGCTGACAGTGGTCGCCTGCGGGAAGCCATCCTCCCGCACCGTGGCGATCGTCAAGTCGTCCACGTCGTCAATGATGGAGACGATCTGCCTGCGTTTACTCGCATCCATGCCGGGCTCCATTAATCGCGCTGCCCCCGCCGCATACCTGGCGGGGCGCATCGGAGCCTTGATGTGACGCAATGCCTGTTGCGAGCAGGCCGCACGCGCGGACCGTCACGTCACCGGCTTCACGTCACCGGCGTCATGCCGCCGTCGACGTTGATCGCGGTGCCGGTCACGTAGCTGCCGGCGTCGGAGGCGAGGAACAGCACCATGTTGGCGAATTCCTCCGCCGTGCCCAGCCGGCCCATCGGGATGTTCTTGCCCATGTCCGCGTAGAGCTCAGGCAGTGGCTTATTCAGCCGGTCGGCGCGGCGCACCCACTGATCGCTCTCGATCAGGCCGACATGCACCGAGTTGACCAGCACGTTATGCGCCGCGCCCTCGTTCGATAGCGCCTTGGTCAGCGCCAGTCCGGCTGCGCGCGACACGCTTGTCGGCGTCGAGTTCGCCCGCGGCACCTTGGCCCCGGTGTTGAGCACGTTGATGATCCGGCCCCATTTGCGCTCCACCATTTTCGGGAAAGCGAGACGGCACAGACGGATCGCCGCAAACAGCTTGAGGTCGAGATCGTCCTGCCATTCCTCGTCGGTCACCTCCGCGAACGGTTTTGCCGCCGAGATGCCTGCGTTGTTGACCACGACGTCGATGCGGCCCAGCTCCTTTTCCGCGGCCTCGAACGCCTGCTTGCAGCCCTCTGCCGTGCTGACGTCGGCGGGGATCGCGACGAGCTTGGCCCCCGGCGCCAGCTTTGCGATCTGCGATTGCGCGCCGCCCAGTGTCGAGCCGGTGCGCGCCACCAGGGCCACGCTGGCGCCCGCCATCGCAAAATTGGCGGAAATGGCGTAGCCGATCCCCTTGCTGGCGCCGGTTACCAGCGCCGTCCGGCCCTTCATTGGCATGTCGATCATGGACTTGTCCTCCTTTTGCCGGGAGGATAGTCGAAAATGGGGACAGCCACCAATTTCGAATGCTGCTATTGCAACAGGGCTGAAGCTGAGTGGAAATTGGTGGCTGTCCCCATTTTGTGGAAATCCATGAGGCCCCCAACGTGTCGTCCCTGCCCGCCCGTGTCGAGATCGCCGAAGAGGGCCCGCGCGAGGGCTTCCAGATCGAGCCGGGGCCGATCCCCACGGCCCGCAAGATCGAGCTGATCGATGCCCTGTCCCGGACCGGTCTTCGCTCCATCCAGGTCGTGTCGTTCGTGCACCCCGGGCTCGTGCCGGGCATGGCGGACGCGGAGGCCGTGGTCGCCGGCATCACACCTGAGCCGGGCGTGAGCTATCGTGGCCTGTGGCTCAACGCGAAAGGCTTCGAGCGCGCGAAGGCGACCGGCCGCCTGGACCTGCGCGGCTCCATCAGCCTGGCCACCTCCGAAACGTTTCTGAAGCGCAACCAGAACCGTACCATCGCCGAGCAGATCTCCGCGTCCCGAGACATCGTCGCTCGATACAAGTCGTTGGGCCTGCCTTTGGAGCGCGCCACCATCATGGCCGCCTTTGGCTGCAATTTCGAGGGCGACGTCGCACCCTCCCGCGTTGCCGAGTTGGCGGAGATCGCCGCTCGGCATTGCCGCTGAGCATGAAATGCCGCTCGAACGTGTGTCGCTCGCCGATACCATGGCCTGGGCCACCCCGCTTGCGATCAAGCGCGTGCTCGATGCGGTATGGACGCGCCTGCCTGATCTGCACATCTCGCTGCACCTGCACGACACGCGCGGACTGGGTATCGCCAATGCCTATGCCGGGCTGGAGATGGGAGTGACCCATTACGATGCGGCAGTCGCCGGGCTGGGCGGCTGCCCGTTCGCGGGGCACGCAGGCGCTGCCGGCAACGTGTGTACGGAGGATCTTGCTTTCATGTGCGAGGAGATGGGCATTGCCACGGGCATCGACCTGGATGCCTTGATCGCGGCCGCGCGCCTTGCCGAGGATATTGTCGGCCACCCGCTGCCGGGCTGTGTCATGAAGGGTGGCACCCTGGCGCGCCTGCGACAGGCAAAGGCGATGCGCGCATGACCGTATCCGGCGTGACTTCACCAACCAGCCGGCCGCTCGCCGGCCTCACCGTCGTGGAGCTCGGCCACAGCGTCGCCGCGCCGTTCGGTGGCCAGATCCTGGCCGATCTCGGCGCCCGCGTGGTCAAGATCGAGAAGCCCGGCGCAGGAGATGACTGCCGCGGCTGGGGGCCGCCGTTCTGGCATGGCGCCTCGTCCATGTTCCAGGCGATCAACCGCAACAAGTTGTCCGCCGCTGTCGATCTCAAGGACGAGGCGCAGCGCGCGTCGTTGCAGCGCTTCATCGTCGACGAAGGCAGACATCGTGCTGCAGAACATGCGCGCCGGTCTGCTCGACAAGCTGGGTCTCGGCGCCGCCGCGCTGCGCGCCAGCAAGCCGTCGCTGATCTGGTGCAACCTGTCCGCATTCGGAGCGAAAGGCCCGCTGGTGTCGCGGCCCGGCTACGATCCGCTGATGCAGGCCTTTGCCGGCATCATGAGCATCACCGGCGAGGACGGCCGCCCGGCCATCCGCGTCGCGCCGTCCATCATCGATCAGGGGGCCGGCATGTGGGCGGTGATCGGCATTCTTGCCGCACTTCACCGCCGCGCTGCAACCGGTGAAGGCTGCGTCGTCGATACCTCGCTGTTCGAGACGGCGCTGTCCTGGATGAACTCATCGACCGCCGGCTATCTGGCCACCGGCCGCGTCCCCGGCAGACACGGTTCCGAGCAGCCCAGTCTCGCTCCGTACAAGGTCTATCGCGCCGCCGACGGCGAGATCATGGTTGCCTGCGGCAACGACAACCTGTTCAAGCGTCTGGCCGGCGCGCTGGCGCATCCCGAATGGATTGGCGACCCCCGCTTTGCCTCCAACGGTGATCGTGTCGTCAATCGCGAAGCGCTCAATGTGGCGATAGAGGACGTGTTGCAGACCCGCACGGTGGATCATTGGCTAGCGGTTCTCGAAGCGGTCGACGTGCCGGTGACCCGGCTGCAGACCGTCGATCAGGTCGCCGCCCATCCGCAGACCGAGGCACTTGGCATGCTGCAGCCCACGCCGGATGGCGTGATGCAACTGATGGGCGTGCCGCTGTCCTTCGATGGCGAACGTCCTCCCCTCGAGCGCGCGCCGCCTGCGCTGGGCGCAGCACACCGGCATTATCACAACCAGGACCAGCACATGACCGAGACCGACGATCTGCCCACCATGGCAATCGGGCGTGATTTCCCCGAGATTCGCGATGCAGTCCAGGTGATCTGCCGCAACTATCCGGGCTCGTACTGGCGCCGCTTGGAGGACGAGGGCAGCTATGCGACCCAGTTCGTGCGTGAGTTGACCGACTTCGGGCTTTCTATCCGCGCTCGTGCCCGAGGCGTATGGCGGCTCCGGCATGCCGCTGCGCGCCGCGGGCGTCATTCTGGAGGAGGTGCATGCCGCCGGCTGCGAAGGCGAGACCTGCCACGCCCAGATGTACATGATGAAGATGATCCTGCGCCATGGCAGCGAGGAACAGAAGCGCAGGTACCTGCCCGGCGATTGCCAGGGGCGAGATCCGCTTTCAGTCGTTCGGCGTGACCGAGCCGACCACGGGCTCTGACACGCTCAAGCTCAAGACGCGGGCCGTGCGCGACCGGCGACCATTACATCGTCAACGGCCAGAAGGTCTGGACCTCGCGCGCCCTTCACTCCGACCTGATGACGCTCTTGGTCCGCACGACGCCCGTCGAGCAATGCGCCAAGCGCACGGACGGCCTCTCCATTCTGCTCGTCGACATTCGCGAGGCGCTGGGCAACGGCCTCACGATCAGGCCGATCGACTCCATGGTCAACCATCAGACCAACGAGCTGTTCTTCGAGGACCTGCGCGTGCCGGCCGAGAACCTGATCGGCGCAGGAAGGCCAGGGCCTGAACAATCATCTTCGACGGCATGAATTCCGAGCGCATCCTGATCTCCCACGAGTCGCTGGGCGACTGCCGTTTCTTCATCGACAAGGCAGTGAGCCTATGCGAAGGAGCGCGTCGTGTTCGACCGCCCGATCGGCCAGAACCAGGGCATCCAGTTCCCGATCGCACGCGCCCATGCCGAATATCGCGCTGCCGATGCCTTCGTGCGCATGGCCGCCGCGCTGTTCGAGGCCGGCCAGCCATGCGGCGAGGAGGCCAATATGTCGAAGTTGCTTACGGCGGATGCCTGCTGGAACGCGGCGGAAGCCTGCATGCAGACGCACGGCGGCTTCGGCATCGCCCGCGAATACGACGTGGAGCGCAAGTGGCGCCATGCCCGCATCCAGAAGATCGCGCCGATATCGACCAACATGATCCTGGCCTATCTCGGCCATGGCGTGCTGGGCTTGCCGAGGTCATACTGAAAACAGGACGATGCCGGACCTTCGGGCCCGAAGCAGCCAAGATCGGATGATGTTCGATGTTCATCACCTTCTTCCGCGAGCTGAAATCCGCCGGTGTGCCGGTGACGGTGAAGGAATATCTCGCGCTTGATGGAAGGGCATGCAGGCGGAGCTGCCGGAGCACGACGTCGAGCAGTTCTATTATCTGTCCCGCGCCTGCCTGGTGAAGGACGAGCGCCACCTCGACAAGTTCGATCAGGTGTTCGGCCATGTCTTCAAAGGCCTTGAAGCGCTGTCGGAGTCGTGCTGACGCCGATATTCCGGAGGAATGGCTGCGCCTCGTTTCGCCAGCTCCACCTGTCCGATGAGGACAAGCGCAAGATCGAGGAGCTGGGCGGCTGGGACAAGATCATGGAGGAGCTGAAGAAGCGCCTCGAGGAGCAGAAGGGCCGTCACCAGGGCGGCAACAAGTGGATCGGCACGGGCGGCACCAGCCCCTATGGCGCCTACGGCTACAATCCGGCCGGCGTCCGCATCGGCCAGAAGGAGAATCGCAACTTCCGCGCCGTCAAGGTGTGGGACAAGCGCGAGTTCAAGGACCTCGACGACGAACGTCGAAATCGGCACCCGCAACATCAAGGTGGCGCTGCGCCGCCTGCGCAAGTTCGCCCGCACGGGCGCCGCCGACGAGCTCGACCTGCCCGGCACCATCGACGGCACCGCCCGCAAGGGCTACCTCGACATTCACATGCGGCCTGAGCGGCGCAACGCGGTGAAGGTGCTGATGTTCCTGGACGTCGGCGGCTCGATGGATTGGCACGTGAAGGTTGCCGAGGAGCTGTTCTCCGCCGCCCGCTCCGAGTTCAAGCACCTGGAGCACTACTACTTCCACAACTGCCCTTACGAGGGCTTGTGGCGCGACAATCACCGCCGCCACGTCGACCGCACGCCGACCTGGGACGTGCTGCACACCTACCCCTCCGACTACAAAGTCGTCTTCGTCGGCGACGCATCGATGAGCCCCTACGAGATCAGTGTCCCAGGCGGCTCGGTGGAGCACATGAACGAGGAGCCGGGCGCCGTCTGGATGCAGCGCATCACTGCGCGTCTACCCTCGTGCGGTGTGGCTCAACCCGGTTCCCGAGGACCATTGGGGCTGGACGCCCTCGATCGGATTGCTGCGCCAGCTGATGGACGGCCGCATGTTCCCCCTGACGCTCGACGGTCTCGACCGCGCGATGCGGGAGTTGATGCGGTAGACGGGGGATAGGCCGCAACACAACCAATTGAATTTTTTGCTATCATTCCGCCGTCATGGCCGATCCGAGGTCGCGCGATAGCGCGAGCGAGGGCCCTGTCGGCCATCCACGCGGCTGGCCGCTGGACAGGCAGGCGCCGCGAATTGCCGTGGATGGCGCCGTTTCCCGGGCCTCGGCTCGTCGCCTCGGTCCGGCGCGGCCATGACGCGGAATGGCGATCGTTTGCCGCAAGCGTAGCGAATTTTGATCGGGATGGCCTAAACGTCAATCTCGACCGGATGAGTGCTGCCTAAAGGCGCGAGCCAGTCGGGAAACCGGCACAAGACACGTCTGCGGGTCGCATTGTAAGGTATCATCGACGACCCCTTGCAAGGTCCCCGACGCTCGTTCGCCTGCGGCTCACTTCGGTCGAGGATGACGGGGGAGCGTCCATCCAACGAGCCGCAAACACCGCATGCCCCTCTCCGCCTGGCTGTTCTCCTTCGCCTCCGCCATCGGCTTCGCCCTCGCCTTGAATTTCACGCGCATCGGCGTCGGTCACATGCCGTCGGCGCTGGGCTCGATGATCTCGATCCCCACCGCATGCGTGCTGTTCTGGCTGTCATCGCCGTGGACCGCCAGCTTCGAGGGCTGGAACAACGATGCCGCACTGATCTTCGCGCTGACGGGTCTGTTCTACCCGGCCGCCGTCACCATCATCACGTTCGAGGCAACCCGTGTGCTGGGCCCCAGCGTCACCGCCGCGCTCGCCAACCTGACGCCCGTCTATGCCGTCATGATCGGCGTGTTCATCCTGGGCGAGGTGCTTGGCCTGCAGCAATATGCCGGCATTGCCCTTCTCGATCCTCGGCGTCAGCGTGCTGACGACCAGGCGCGATGTCGGCGGTGGCAACTGGCCGCTGTGGGCGATCATCCTACCGTTCTCCGCCTCGATGTTCCGCGCGCTCGGCCAGCCGTTGTTGAAGGTCGGCTTCGAGATCTGGAACAATCCGCGGGTGGCGACGCTGCTGTGCTACATCAGCTCTGCCACCGTGGTGATTATTGTCGGGCTGATGCGCAAGCAGGCGCTGGGCGCCCGCTTCTCACGCAAGGGCATTGCCTGGTTCATGTTCGTCGGCGTGCTGAACGGGCTGGCCACGTGGGCGGGTATCGAGGCGGTGGCGCGTGGCCCCGTATCTCTGGTGGTACCCGTCGTGGCCTCGCAGCCGCTGTTCACGCTGCTCATCAGCTACGTCATGATTCCCGGTCTTCGGCTGAGCCTAGCGCAGGCTGCCGGCGTCGTGCTGACCGTCGCCGGCGTTATCGTCGTGCTGACCGGATGAACCCGCCGGCTGCCGCCTCGCCCGCTCTTGGCGCAGCGACTGCGAGCCTACGGCTCGGATCGCTGCTGAGCAGCGCGCCGCTCACTTACTATAGTACTTCTTCAACACCACCTCGCGCACGTTCGCCCGCTCTTTTTCGGTGACGCTGTCCAAGAGCTTGGCGGCCAGCTTGCGCAGCGTCTCCGGGTCGCGGTACGCGAGGTCTCTCTTTTTCTTGGCTGCTTCCGCGATCACGGCCGGGTCCGTCAGCACTTTTTTGACGGCAGCGCGCAGGTATGCCAGCCGGTCAGCCGGAACGCCGGGCGAGGTCACGAGGATGCGGCCGAAGTCGTTCAACTCGGCGCGGAAATCGAGCCACCACTGCTGCTCCTTGGACAGCTTCACCGCTTCGTGGAACGTCGGAACGTCCTTCATCAGTTTGGAGCGCTCACGCGCCCCGATTCCGACAACGCGGGCTTGCTTGCCCTGCTGATAACGGAACGCGGAAGCATCGGTCACGTAAAGCGCATCCACCTCGCCGCGCTGCATGGCCAGCGCGATCTCGGAGCTGCCGCGATAGCCGGTGACCAGCCGGCACTGCAGCTTCAGGGCCTCGCAGGTCAAGGCCGCGCCGTCCGAAGGTCCCCCCGTCGGTCCTGTTGCGCCCCAGCGGATCAGCTTGCCGTAGCCGACCAGCTCTTGCGGTGACTTGATCGGCAGATCGAGCCGCACCAGAGCCGCCCACGGCTCGTTGCTGACCGCGCCCAGATGCGACAGCTTACGCATGTCGTAGCGGACGTTTTTCGTCTCCAGAATCTGGCCGAGCAGCAGCGGCGTGCCATTCGCGATGTGGATCCGCAGGCCGTCGGGCTGAGCCGCCGCAATGCCGTTCAGCGCAATGATGCCGCCGGCACCCGGCTGGTTCTCAACCACCACCGTCGCGTCGAGCGTTTTGCCGAAGTGGGGAGCCAACATGCGCGCATAGGTGTCGAACCCGCCGCCGACACCGACACCGACGATGAACCGTACCGTCTTGCCCTTGTAGAAGGCTGCCGCATCCTGGGCGGCACCACCGTTCGCGCTCATCGACAATACGAGACCTGCAAGCGCTACTGATGCGCCGCGACCCCAGCTGGATAACCGAGCCATGTGCTGTCCTCCTCTCCCCATTTTTGTGGGTGCTGCAATCCGACTGGAAAGCCGGAGCAGTCCTCCGTCCCACGCAGAATAGAAAGCAAATGCAGCCGGGGAACAAGCCCGGACTGCGCGCCAGGCGGTTCATTCTCGCTCGATGGCCGACGGCGGCTGTTCGTCAGCTTGCTTTGGCCAGCCTGCCGTTCCACATTGCAGGATGCCGAACGGTGACGATGCATTCTGCGCCTTGTCTTGCCGATCGGCCGACCGACGCCACGTCTGGAGACCATCGTCGTGACTGCATCGACCTCTGCCGCCTTCGATACCTCCGTTCTCATTGCAGGAGCTGGCCCGGTAGGACTGGCCCTGGCCTGCGAGTTGGGGCTGCGCGGCATCGATTGCACGATCGTCGAGAAGCGGGACGGCAAGCTGCATGTGCCGAAAATGAGCCTCGTCAGCGCCGGCTCCATGGAATACTGCCGCCGTTGGGGCATCTCCGAGCAGGTGCGCACGGTGGTCTGGTCTGCCAACAGGCCGCTCGACTTCGTCTATATGGAGACCTTGAAGGGGCGCGAGCTGGTGCGGATCAAGATCCCCGCCTACGCGGAAAAAGCCCAGACATGGACGCCGGAAGGCATGTGTCAGTGTCCGCAGATCTACTTCGACCCCATCCTGGCCGATCGCGTCGGCCGCCTCGGCAACGTGACGCGCCACTACAACACGGGGCTTGAGTCCTTCGAGCAGGACGAAGCCGGCGTGACGGCAACGGTGGAGGCCGCCGAAAGCGGTCGCACTCGTGAGATTCGAGCCCGCTATCTGGTGGGCTGCGACGGCGCCTCCAGCACCGTTCGCGAGGGCCTCGACATCCCGCTGCTCGGCGAGGGGGCGCTCGCCAACTCGATCAATATCTTCTTTCGCTCTCCTGAGCTTGTCAGTCTGCACGAGAAAGGATGGGCCCGCATTTATCGTTCCATCGATGAGGAGGGCTGCTGGTCCGAGTTGATCCCGATCGACGGTGCCGAGCTGTGGCGGCTTACCGTTTTCGACGATGGCCGCTACGAGCATGACCCGCAAGCTGCGCTCCGCCGGATGGCGGGAATGGAGTTTCCGCACGAGATCCTCTCGACGTTGGTGTGGGAGCGTCGCGACAGTGTTGCCGATCGCTATCAGTCGGGCCGCGTGCTGATCGCCGGCGATTCCGCGCATCAGTCCTCTCCGACAGGCGGCGCCGGCATGCATACCGGGATGGAGGAAGCCGTAAATCTTGCATGGAAGCTGGAGGCGACGCTCAAGGGCTGGGGCGGTGCCCGGCTGCTTGCCTCCTACGAGGCCGAACGACGCCCCATTGCCCAGCGCAACATCGATCTTTCCACCGTCACATATAAGGCCCTGCGCTCGATTCCGCCGGCCTCGCGTGCCGACCAGGAGACGGCCTGGAAAACCACGACGTTGCCGAAATACTCCATTCCCGACCACGTGCGCTCCTGCCCGGTGCTGGTAGACTCGCCGATTATCGTCGACGATGGCTCGCCGGCTTTACCCGTCGCGCCCCCCCAGCCGATGCCTTCGAGCCGGCCAGGCGCCCGCGCGCCTCATGCTTGGCTTGCGCCGGACCGCTCCACGATCGATTTGTTCGGCGAGGGTTTCGTCCTGCTGCGCTTCGGCGACGGGCAAGGAGATACGACGAAGCTGCTGGAAGCGGCGTCCGCTCGGGGCGTGCCGATGCGCGAAGTGGTCGTAACGGACCAGGAGGCGGCCCGCCTTTACGAGCAGCCATTGGTGCTGGTGCGGCCGGACTACCATGTAGCCTGGCGCGGGGCTCGCGCTCCGGATCGTCCCGATGCGATCGTAGACAGAATTCGAGGAGCCTGATGCGCATTCTGCCGGCACCGGACGCAGTGCCTGATACCCACCGCCTGCGAGCACGTGATCGCCTGGCGATAGTGTGCAGCCAAGCATGGCAACACAATCATGCTGCGTTCTTGGGGTATTGGACTGAGTGAGCACTGTCGGGCGCAGCCTCGGCAGTGATGTCAAACGTGAACCGCAGACGAGACCGCAGCTGAGTCGAGGAACGAGGAGATGGCGATCACGCTCACCGTGAACGGGACCAGGCATGTGTTGGATGATGATCCTGATACACCTTTGTTGTGGGTGCTGCGCGATACGCTTGGATTGACTGGCACCAAGTACGGCTGCGACGTCGGGCAATGCGGCGCCTGTACAGTCCATCTGGACGGGGTGCCAGCGCGTGCCTGCCAGGTCCCCCTGAAGGCGGCCGCCGAATCGCGCGTCGTCACCATCGAGGGCTTGTCCACGGATGCCAGCCATCCGGTCCAGAAGGCGTGGATCGCGGTCGACGTGCCGCAATGCGGCTACTGCCAGTCCGGCATGATCATGGCAGCCGCCGCACTCATCAAGGCGAAACCGAAACCGACACCTAAAGACATCGACGACGCAATGACCAATATATGCCGCTGCGGAACCTACCCCAGGATCAGGACGGCGATCCTTGCGGCGATCAAGGCGGGCTGACGAATTGGGATTTGATCGGTGACAATGTCGAAACACGATGACGAGCCGCGCGCAGTCGAGCCGAGCAGGCGCGCCGTTCTTGTCTCCGCCGCCGCGGCCGCTGGCGTATTGAGCCTCGGCTTCATGCCGCAACGGGCGTCAGCACAGATCCTTGCCGCGCAGGCTTCCGGGTTCTCCTCCGGCGATCCAGAGATCACATGCTGGGTGGTAATCCAGCCCGACAACTCTGTCGTGATCCGCCTGGCGCGCCCCGAGATGGGGCAGGGCGTATTCACCGCACTGCCGCAGCTGGTTGCGGAAGAGCTTGAGTGCGACTGGTCGAAGGTCTCCGTAGAATTCGTGCCGCCTTCGGAAAATCTGCGCCGCAATCTGGCGTGGCAGGAACGTCTCTTGAGAGGCGCGCCCAAAGCCGAGACGCTGACCAGCCACTGGGGCTCGCTGGCGACGAACGCCGGACGATCGATCGCGGACAGCCAGCTCTACCTGCGTCACGTTGGAGCAATTGCTCGCACCATGCTCATCGAGGCAGCCGCCAAGGATTGGAACGTGTCCGCGTTCGACTGCACCGCGGACGCAGGTGTCATCACGCACGCTCAAAGCGGCCGCAAGACGACCTTCGCGCGCGTTGCTGGAGCCGCTGCCGCCCTGCCGCCGCCAACACAGGTGCAGTTGAAGGATCCCAAGGCTTGGAAACTGGCGGCCAAGCCGACGCGCCAACTCGATACGCGTGCCAAGGTCGATGGTACACTGACATATGCAATTGACGTGCGCCTGCCGGGAATGCTCCACGCGACAATCTCCAGATGCCCCGTGTTCGGCGGCAAGATTGCCGCGATCGAGCCGCAGGCCATCGAAGGCCGGTCAGGTGTGCGTCATGTCGTGCAACTCGACGACGCCACGGTGTGCGTGATCGCAGACACGTTCTGGCAGGCCAAGACGGCGTTGGCCGCCCTTCCCGTGACTTGGGACGAAGGTGCGAATGCCCAAGTCGATAGCGCCGCAATCGACGCCGCGCAGCGCACGGGGCTGGTCGCGGACGATGCCGCCATAGCCTACGAGAGCGGCGACACCGTCGCCGCGCTTCTTGCGGCAAACCGCATCGTGGATGCTCAGTATGCGACGCCGTTCCTGCACCAGGCCGCACTTGAGCCGATGAACTGCACGGCCCGCGTCCGGGACGGGCGCGTTGAGGTATGGGCCGGCACCCAGGATCCGGAGTCTGCGCTCGGCGCAGCGGCCAAGGCCGCAGGCGTGGATCACGACCGCGTCTACGTGCATCGCATGCACATGGGTGGCGCCTTTGGTCGGCGCGGCCTCGGCGACGATGTCGTGCGCCTTGCTGTGCTGGCATCGAAACGGGCAGGCGGCCGACCCGTGAAGCTGATCTTCTCGCGCGAACAGGACATGACGCACGGTCTCTACCGGCCGGCCTCTCATGTGCGCTTCAAGGGAGCGCTCGACGACAAGGGCAATGTCACCGGCCTCTATGTCAGGATCGCGGGCCAGTCGATCAATGCTTGGCATCGTCCGCGATTGCTCGAAGGTCGGCTGGATCGCGAGCAGGCCAATGGCTTCCTGGGCGAGGATTTCGCCTACCGGATCGGCAGCCGCCGGATTGAGGTGGCAATGCGCAACACGCATGTTCCGGTGGGGTGGTGGCGCTCGCAGAATTACAGCCAGAACAGCTTTTATCGCGAGTGCTTCATCGACGAGCTCGCGGCCGCGGCCGGCAAGGACCCTTTTGAGTTCCGCAAGTCATTGCTAGGTCAGGCTGCCCGGCCGCTACGGGTTCTCGAGATGGCTGCAGACAAGTCGGACTGGTCCAGCGCGCCGACCAGGGGCGTAGCACGCGGCATCGCGTTGGAGCAGTCGTTCGGCACTGCCCAGGCCAGCGTGGCCGAGGTATCCGTCGGCCCCGGCGGAACACTGCGGATACACCGTATCGTCAACGCGATCGATTGCGGACACGTGGTCAACCCCAACGGCATTGACCATCAGTTGACTGGCGCGGCGGCCATGGCATTGACCGCGATGCTCCACGGCGAGATCTCGATCGAACGCGGCCGAGTGAAAGAGACGGACTACGACACCTATCCGATGCTTCGTCTGGCCGACATGCCTCCGATCGAGAACCACATCTTGGGATCGTTCGATGGCTGGGGCGGCGTCGGCAAGGCAAGTCTGCCCTCGATTGCGCCAGCGGTGTGCAATGCAATCTTCGCTGCGACCGGCAAGCGCATCCGCTCGCTGCCTCTGAAGCACCACAACCTTGCCCGCACATGACCTCGCCGGCCCGCCTCCTGACGATTTTCGTTTTTGCCGTCGCGGTGTCCCCTGCCGGTCCTGGCCATGCACAGTCGACAGGCCGCGACCTCGTGCCGTTCGTTGTGGACGGCGACCGCATACCCCAGCCGCTCGGCGGTTTGCGCGGCGATGCAAAGCGCGGCTTGTCGGTCATGCTCGAACCGGAACGCGGCAATTGCGGTATCTGCCACACATTTCCCGGCGGCAAGGCGCGCTTTCAGGGCGACGTTGGTCCGCCCCTGGCAGGTGTCGCCGCGCGCCTCGATGCCGGACAGATCAGGTTGCGCGTTGTTGATGGTACACGCATCAACGCCGCGACGATCATGCCGCCCTACTACCGCTTGGAGGGACTCAATCGCGTGCGCGCGAAGTTTGTCGGCAAACCTGTCCTGACTGCCGCCGAGGTCGAGGATGTGGTCGCCTACCTTTTGACACTGAAGGAGTAGGACACCGTGAGGCGGAAGACGTCGATCGCCGTGCTGCTTGTCGCAGGTTGTCTGAGCGCTGGTGGCCACATGCGCGCCCCGGCAGTCGCCCCATCGGTCGCCCCATCGGTCGCCCCATCGGTCGCCCCATCGGTCGCCCCATCGGTCGCCCAGTCGGCTCGTAGTGCCGGCGAGGCTTCCTCCGATCCCGTCCACGCCATTCCACCGGCGCAGCGAAAGTCCGGTGCTGCCTTCATGGCCTCCTATATCGGCGCGCGCCAGAACGACCTCGCTGCCAACCCCGGCATGCTCTGGGTCGACGAAGGAGCGGAGCTGTGGAAAAAGCCTGCCGGCGTATCCGGCAAGTCATGCCAGTCCTGCCATGGCGATATTGCCGGCATGAAGGGCGTGGCGGCGCGCTATCCGGCATGGGATGCGCAGGCCGGCGTCGTGCAAACCCTGGAGACGCGCATCCAGAACTGCCGTACCGCCAACCAGGCGGCCGAGCCGCTGCAGCCCGAATCCAATGCGCTGTTGACGCTGTCTGCTGCGGTCGCACATCAATCGCGCGGGCTGCCGGTGTCGGTGTCGATCGCCGGCCCGGCCCGCGCCCCCTTCGACGCTGCCCGTCGCCTTTATGAGATGCGCCTTGGTCAGCTGAACCTGTCTTGCGCGCACTGTCATGAGCAGAATTGGGGCCGCAAGCTCTACGCGGAAACGGTGAGCCAGGGGCACAGCAACGGTTATCCCACCTATCGGCTCGAATGGCAGACCATCGGTTCGCTGTATCGTCGCCTGCGAGGGTGCTTCAACTCGGTACGCGCAACCCCGCCCGAGCACGGCTCCGACGAGCATCGCGCGCTGGAACTCTATCTCGCATGGCGGGCGACGGGCCTGCCGGTCGAGACGCCGGCTGTCAGGCGTTGATCCAGATCAGGCCGCGGTACTGATCTTGCCCTCGCGATTGTCGACCATCACCGGCGAATGCAAGTGCTCGATGCCCGGAGGTCCGCCGTATTTACCTTCGA
This sequence comes from uncultured Alphaproteobacteria bacterium, assembly GCA_963825625.1. Lineage (GTDB taxonomy): Bacteria > Pseudomonadota > Alphaproteobacteria > Rhizobiales > Hyphomicrobiaceae > CAMDPA01. The sequence continues at coordinate 115,700 of CAWGUF010000012.1, forward strand.
CAAAGGCTTTCCACTCATCCGTAAACATGCGGTCGGCATCGGCCCTCGTCTCCCAGACGTAGATCCCGCCCGCGCGTTTCCCATCCTCGCTCAGCCAGTAGTTTTTGCGCAGAAGACCCGGTACGCTCTGATACTTCGGCGCGGTGCTTTGGAACACTTTGCTGATCTCCGAAACACTTGTCGGGGTTTGCAGGTTGAAAGTGACGATGGTGACGATCATCAGTTGCTCCGTTGTCTTTGCTTCCCTTGAGCAGTCGCTCTGGATGCGGCCGGGACCGATCAAATCAAAGGCTTTGCAATGAACCGCTGCTTCCAGCGTGGCAGCACGTCCGGGTTGACGATGTTCTCCGGAAGCTCGCCGCGCAACGCCGCGAGCACGTTCTGCTTGGCCCAGACCGCGCCTGGATGCAGGCCGCTGCGATAGTTCTGGGTGATATTGTGCGCGGACAACAGCACTTTGTGACCCAGCCCGCGTAACGGCGATCCCGCTTTCAGCGGCTCGGGGTCAAACGCATCGAGGCCGGCCGCAGCGATGGTACCCTTCTGTAGCGCCTCCGCCACGGCGTCCTCATCGACGATGCCACCGCGTGCGGCGTTGAGCAGTATCGCTGTCGGCTTCATCATGGCCAGTGTCTTGGCGTTGATCAGCTTTCGCGTGGTCTCGTTCAGCGTGCAGTGGACCGAAACCACGTCCGACTCCCGCAATACGGTCTCCAGGTCGCATCGCTCCACGCCCGAAAGCGTAAATCTCGCGATCTCGCAATACGGATCGCACGCCAGGATACGCACCCGCCAGGGTTTCAACAGCTCGGTCAATCGTCGCCCGATGCGCCCCAGGCCGATGATCCCGATGGTAATTCCGTCGTAGCCGTCCTGCATCCGCATGCCCACGTAGGTGCCGGTCAGCGCGGCGTCGTGCCAGGTGCCTGCTTTCATCGCCTCGTCCCGCTCACGCACTTTCTTCAGTAGCGTGAGCATCATCGCCATCGTACCCTCGGCGACACCGCCCCAGTTGGCCTCGGTCGGGCTGTGCGTCACGATGATGCCGAGATCGGTCGCCGCCTCCACGTCGATGTCATCGTAGCCAATCGTATATTTTGCCACGATCCGCAGGTTCTCTGATGCCTCCATCACCTGCCGCGTGATCGGATTGACGCGGATCGAGGTGCCCATGAGCGCGTCCGCACCAGCCGTCATCGCGGCCATCTCCGCGCCCTTGTTGCTGTTCGGCGTATGCCAGGCGGGCAATCCCTGGACCAGCTCGCAACCTGCCGCCGCCAGCTCTTTTTCGTTGGCGGTGAAGTTGCCCGGCTCGTGCGGCGCAAACACAAGCACCTTGGCCCCAGCCGCCGAGCCGCCCCCGGACTTCCCTGTCGTCCTGGATTTCGGACCCTTCGCCATTGAGCATCCCTCCTCGCAATTGCGCGGCCGAGCCGCCGGCATCTCCGTTCTCTCAGCAAAGCCCTCAATTTGATGGAAGGCAAGGCCACAGACGTGCAACCGAGGGATGGTGTGGGGCGTTCTCATGATCTGAACTGAAGTGGAGCGGCAACATGCAACCCACCGATGATGCCCAACTGCAGGACCGCCTGGAGCGGCTCGGCGCCGAGATCGAGCACCATCGCGCGCGCATTCAGGATGAGGGGAAATGGGGCGGCTCGATCAAGGCGGAGCTGCAGCGTATCGCCGAACAGCATGAGCGCCTGTGCCTCATTGCGAGGTCAGGCAATGACGATGCCGCCGAATCCGCCGCCACCGTCGCCGCCGAACTCTCGAATCTGAAAAACGCTTTCGAACGCTGGATGGTGAGCGTCGATACGACATACACCAGAAAGCCGCATCCGCGCCACGGTTGAGGCTGCTCACCGTAGCGTCCGATCGCGCTGGTATGATGGAGCCGCCCCGGCTATTCTGGCCCCATGAGTGACGCAACATCGAAATCCGCCGGTCCGGCTGCCACTGGCGACGCAACCTCCTCTTTCGGCTACCGCGATGTGCCCGAGCAGGAGCGCCAGGGCCTCGTCAACGAGGTGTTCACCCGGGTCGCTGAGCGCTACGACCTGATGAACGACCTGATGTCGGGCGGCCTGCACCGGCTGTGGAAGGACGAGCTGATCGCCCAGCTCAATCCGCCGCGCGGCCAGCAGGCGTGGCGGCTCATTGATGTCGCCGGCGGCACGGGCGACGTCGCGCTCAAGGCACTTGAGCGGGGCGGCAGCGGTTGCCGCGTGGTCCTGTGTGATATTTCCGAGGAGATGCTGGCGGTGGGCAGCCGGCGCGTCGACAAGGCTGGCCGCGCCGCCCAGGTCGACATCGTTCAGGGCAACGCCGAGAACCTGCCGTTCGCCGACGCCAGCTTCGACGCCTATACCATTGCCTTCGGCATCCGCAATGTGACCCATATCGATAAGGCGCTGGCCGAGGCCTTCCGCGTGCTGAAAATTGGTGGCCGCCTCCTGTGTCTCGAGTTCTCGCAGTGTCAGGTGCCGATGCTCGATCGGCTTTATGACCTGCACTCCTTCGAGATCATTCCCCGATTGGGCAAGCTGACTGCAGGTGCGGCCGAGCCTTACCAGTATCTGGTCGAGAGCATTCGCAAATTTCCCGATCAGGAGCGTTTCGCCGCGATGATCCGCGACGCCGGCTTCGAGCGCGTGTCGTACCGTAATCTCACCGGTGGCATAGCCGCAATTCACTCGGGGTGGAAACTGTAGGCCGCCTCAGTCCGATTGCGTGAGATAATCGAGCATCCCATCACAAAGCGCCCCCTCGGACGCCGTGTCGAACGCCGCGAACATGGGATTGGAGTTCGTTTCCAGGAACTTCAGGTCGCCGGTCTCCGGGCAGGTCTTGAAATCGGCTGCGGTGTAGGAAAGGCCGATCCGGTCGGTCAGGCGCATCAGCGGTGCCGCCAAGGCCTCGGGGACTTCGCACGGGCTGACCGCCACGTTCGAGCCCTCGGCCCGATAATCGAGCGCCTTTGAGGTGACGTTGAACCCGAACAGGCGCGTGCCGACTCGGAAAATCCGCATTTCCGGTTGCTCGAGCCTTTCCTGGATAATGTAGGGCCGCTGCAGATGCGAGGTCTGCAATTTATCGATTGCTGCGCGCTCCAAAGGCCGGCAAAGGTCGCCGCCGCCGATCGGCTTGTAAATTCCCGGCCCTTGCTCCGCCCATGCGGCAGCCGTCGCCTTGCTGGTCGTGAAGGTCGTTCTCGGCACCGGCAGACCGCAGTCCCGCGCCCACACCAGGGCCAGCGGCTTGTTGACCTGGTCGCGCATTTGAAAGCCGCGATTGAACATTCGAATCGCCGGGTTCGACCACAGCCAGCCATCGATCAGGATCTTCCATGCCCTGGCATCGGCCTGATCGGCAGGTTGCTTGGAACGGAGGTATTTGAATACGTCTTGCCTGACGAACGCGGCGGTGACGTTGATGGGTCCGCTGTCGTCGGACAGCGTCCCAGTTTCGGGATCCCATGTCAGCAATGGCGCGTCCTCGCGCGAATGCAAGAGCCGCCGCAGTCGTATCCCGCGCTGCTCGGCACGTCGTGCAAGGCGCTCCAGCTGCATGTCCCCGGCTCCGCCGGCGATCAGGATTACCGCGTTCGGATCGAGCGTCATTGCCTTTATTCCCCTTGCTGCCGGGTGGTCCGGCAGAACGTGAAGCGCCTCCGGCTGTCGCGCATCCCGGACGTGATCGTCCGGATGCGGAAGCCGGAGACTGACTTTACCTCAAGTTGGTCGCAGGATCATATCCCGAACGGCTGGTCGTAAAGCGGCAGCTCGGAGATAGGTTCCGAAGGCGCTTCACCGAATGCGGCCGGCTCGATCAGTTCGCTGGAGTTCTTCTTCACCCATCATGTCCGTGCCTGGACCGCCGTACGCCACTCCGGTACCTGGCTCGGGCTCAGCAACGGGATCCGTCGCAGGCCCGCCCAGCGGAAACGGAAAGTCCGACAACGCCAACTCGATGCGCTCGAACAGGGCGCTGATCTCATCGAGTTGACTTCCGCCAAGATCGACGATCGGCTCGCCAATTTCCGGAAACAGCCCGCCGTCCTCTTCGCCGAGCGCCAGCGTCGTGACCTCCGGCTCCCCGCCGCCGAGCGGTGGTGGCTCAGTGGAAATCGGCTCACTCGAGCCGTCCTCTTCCCCGACGGCAGCCGTTGAGAAAACCGGCTCGCTGTCGGGTTGCTCGGCATATTTGCTTGCAGGCCCGGTTGGAACCCAGCCGGTGTCTTCGATGAAATCAGTCTTCGCCATGATGATGTCTCCTGGAGCTTGAGGCCGCATGAAGTTTGATTGCCAGGATTGATTAATGCGGCGTGGGCAGGCACACAGTTACGTGCGTGACACCGACCCCCGTTGCGGCGGTCAGGATCGATCAGGCATGGATGTCGCGGGGATAATCGTCGGCAAGCGGAATAAAGCGTCTGCGCCCCGTTCCTATTCCGCCGCCGCAACCGGCTCCTCAGCGGCAAACACCAGTGGATCGAACCGCCTCGGAAAATCCTCCGGCTCGATGCCGTTGCGTCCCGGCTCCGTGACGTTGCCCACGTCGTGGCCGATGGCATAGAGGCGCGCCAGGTTCTTCTTATCGGTGTTGCCGATCTGGCGCAGCTCCTCCAGCAGCTCGGCAACTTCGCTGCTGGCTGGGTTGCGCAGGTTGCACACCCGCGCCACGGTGTTGGCGTCGATGATCGCCTCGTAGCGCTGATACGAGAGCAGCGGCTCGTCGACGATCCGCTCCCCGCGCATGTCCCCGATTTCGCTGTTGATCTTGGCCGGTTTTCTGGAGGCGGAAATGGCCTGCATCATAGTGACCCCGTGCACCACCGTATCCTGGATCAGCCCGGTCAGAGCTACGACGGCTTTCTCGTAATTGTACTTGTCCTGGTACTCTTTCGCCGTGATCCGCGGCCGCCAGTAGCCCGTTCCGATAGAGATCATGAACAGGTTGTCTGCGCCCTTGGCCCAGTTGAAGCCGAAGGAGGGGAGCGTGGCCACCAGCAGCGCCTGCTGGCTGGGATTGTTGTGTCCGCCCACGGCACCGTCGATGAACATGCCGGTGTCCGCCTCGTAGATGCCGCCGGCTTCGTTGATCGTCACCTCGACCGGATCGAAATAGAACGGCGCGGCGGTCGACGCCCGTACGAGCTTCCACAGCTCGTATTCCTTGTTCGGTTTGTAGCGTTGGTCCGGGCTCTCCCAGTATTTTGCCTTAGGATTGTTGGTCAGCACCCACGGGCTGCCGGTGTCGATGCGCTTGGCGCAGATCATCAATCCGGTGTTGAGCTTGTCTGACTGCAACTGCTCGCTGCCGAGCACTTTCTGCAACATCAATTCCACGGTCGTATGGTCGAACATCGCCCGGAACAAACCCTTGGCGCGGGGTTTGAACGCCTTTGGCGCGATTTCCTCATAGAGCGTCTTTATCTCGCTGACCTTCCAGCCCAGCGCCAGACCTGTTGCGATGATCGAGCCGGTCGAGGTACCCGCGATCAGGTCGAAGTACTGACTGAGGCGGAAATCGTCCGGCTTCGGGCTGCGGGCGGCTAGCAGACGCTCGATGTTGTCGAGGATGCCGAGGGCGACGAGGCCGCGCACACCACCGCCGTCGAGGGCCAGAATGCGCTTCGGACCGTTGCGCGGATCGAGATGCCACTTGAGCTCGTCGTTCATATCTGCCTCCCACCCTCTCGTGCGCGACCATGATTCGCCAATCGCAACCGCAATGGCAAGCATCCGGGCCGCCGCTGCGTTGCTTATCCGGGCGAGGATTGCAGCGCTGCCGCACTATTTCTGCCATTGTCCGGGTGCTAGCGTGCGCCAATTCTCCGGGGAGGACGTATGGACAGGATCGTTGCTCGCATCGCGAACGAGTTGACCGTAGGCACTGAAAAGGTTGCTGCCGCGGTATCGCTGCTGGACGAAGGCTCCACCGTGCCGTTCATCGCCCGCTACCGCAAGGAGCGGACAGGCGGGCTCGACGATACGCAGCTGCGCACACTTGAGACCCGTCTCGGGCAGCTGCGCGAGCTGGAGGACCGGCGTGCCACGGTTCTGAAGAGCATCGAAGAGCAGGGCAAGCTGACGCCGGAGCTGGCGGCGGCCGTCAACGCTGCGGAGACCCGAACCTCTCTGGAGGACATCTACGCACCTTATCGGCCCAAGCGGCGCACCCGCGCCCAGATCGCTCGCGAGGCTGGCCTGGAGCCGCTGATCGACGCCCTGGTCGGGACCCCCACCCTCGATCCCGAGACGGAAGCGGCGAAATACGTCTCGGCAGAGAACGGAGTGGCTGACCCCAAGTCCGCGCTGGAAGGCGCACGCGCTATCCTTATTGAGCGCATCGGTGAGAAGGCTGAGCTGGTCGGGGCGCTGCGTGATTCGCTTTGGCGCGAGGGCGTCGTCGTTTCCAAGGTGGTCGCGGGCAAAGAGAGCGAAGGCGCGAAATTCTCCGACTATTTCGATTTTTCGCAGCGGATCCGGGAGTTGCCGTCGCATCGGGCCCTGGCGCTCCTGCGCGGTCGCAATGAAGGCATCCTGGACCTCACCATCGATCTGCCGACGGCCGATGCGGCTTCGCATCCGGCATTGGGCAAGATCATGCTGGCTATGGGCTTCCAGAACCGCGCTCGTGCCGCCGACAAATGGCTGGCTGATGCCGTCCGTCTCGCTTGGAAGGCAAGGCTGCACGTGAGTTTGTCGGGTGATGTGACCACCCAGACAAAGGATCAGGCAGACGGCGAGGCGATCGCCGTATTCTCGCGCAATCTCAAGGACCTGCTGCTCGCCGCACCGGCAGGACCGCGCGTCACGATGGGACTGGATCCCGGCATCCGCACCGGCGTCAAGGTCGCCGTCGTCGATGCCACGGGCAAGATGCTTGATACCGCCACGATCTATCCGCACGAGCCCCGCCGCGACTGGAACGGCTCGCTCGCGGCCCTGGCGGCTCTGGCCGGCAAGCACAAGGTCGAGCTGATAGCGATCGGCAACGGAACCGCCTCGCGCGAGACCGACAAGCTGGCGGCCGATCTGATGGCCAAGATGCCGCAACTGGGACTGACCAAGGTGATGGTCTCGGAAGCTGGCGCCTCGGTGTATTCGGCCTCCGAGCTGGCTGCCCATGAGTTCCCCGATCTCGACGTCTCCTTGCGCGGTGCCGTATCGATCGCGCGCCGTCTGCAGGATCCGCTTGCCGAGTTGGTCAAGATCGAGCCGAAATCGATCGGCGTCGGCCAGTACCAGCATGATGTCGATCAGACGGCGCTGGCCCGTTCGCTCGATGCCGTCGTCGAGGATTGCGTCAACGCCGTCGGCGTGGACGTCAACACCGCCTCCGCGCCGCTACTCGGCCGTGTCGCCGGTCTCAACCAGACGCTCGCCGCCAACATTGTTGCCTTTCGCAACGAGCATGGCGCCTTCAAGACCCGCGCCCAGCTCAAGAAAGTCCCGCGGCTCGGGCCCAAGGCATTCGAGCAGGCAGCAGGCTTCCTGCGCATCATGAGCGGATCGAACCCGCTTGACGCCTCCGCCGTGCATCCGGAGGCCTATGAGGTTGTGGAGCGCATCTCGAAAGCGACAGGCAAGCCCGTCAAGGCCCTGATCGGCGATCATGCCTTCCTGAAGGGGCTGAAGCCGCGCGAATTCGCAGACGAGCGTTTCGGCGTGCCGACAGTGACTGACATCTTGGCCGAGCTCGAGAAGCCTGGCCGCGACCCTCGACCGGAGTTCAAGACGGCCTCGTTCAAGGACGGCATCGAGAAAATTCAGGATCTGAAGCCCGGCATGGCCCTGGAAGGCGTGGTCACCAACGTGACCGCGTTCGGCGCCTTCGTTGATATCGGCGTCCATCAGGATGGGCTCGTTCATATCTCGGAAATGGCGGATCGCTTCGTCAAGGACCCCCACGAGGTCGTCAAAGCCGGCGAGGTGGTGAAGGTGCGGGTCAAGGATGTCGATGTCGCGCGTAAGCGCATCGCACTCACGATGAAGTCCGGCGCCGTCGACCGCTCTATGGCCTCTGCGCCTGCGCCCCAGAGCTCGCCCGGCGCCAGGCCACAGGCGACGAGCCGCCCGGTTCATGCGCCCCGTGCCAATGCGAGTGCCAATGACGCGCAAGGCGAGTCCGCCCTCGCGGCGGCACTTCGCAGGGCTCAGGAGCGGAGCTGAGAGAGGGGCTGTTGCAGCAAATTCCGGTGCGGTGACTCAGGCGTCGGCCGCACAAGCCATGCCGGTCGCCGCCCCCGTGTGCTCCGACAGATCCCGGATCGTCGGTCTCTCCCCATTCAGCGGGTTCTCCGGATCCCAGGCGTAGCGTATCTCCTCGAACCGCGCGGCGAGTGCATCCCAAACCAGCAGGCGGCCGGCCATGCTCTCGCCGAGGCCCAGGATCTCCTTCAGAACCTCGGTTGCCTGCAGCGTGCCGATCACACCGACGACGGAGCCGAGCACGCCCACCTCCGCGCAATTGAACACCGTGTCAGGCGGCGGCGCCTCCGGAAACAGGCAGCGATAGGTCGGATAGGGTTTGCCGTCAGGCGCCTTCAGATGCGGCTTGAAAGTCGAAACGTAGCCGTCGAATGGCCCGACCGCGGCAAACACCAGCGTGCGCGCCGCCAGATAGCAGGCATCGGCGCTGAGATAGCGTGTGGTGAAGTTGTCCGAGCCGTCGGCGACGATGTCGTACTGCGCTATGATGTCGAGCGCGTTTCCCGCGTCGAGCCGCGCGTTGTGACAAATAACCTCCACGTGCGGGTTGATCCGCCTGATGGTCTCTGCCGCACTTTCGGTCTTGGCCACACCGACGTGGGCCGTATCGTGCATGACCTGCCGTTGCAGGTTGTCGAGGCTCACCGTGTCGTCGTCGATGATGCCGATCGTGCCGACGCCGGCCGCCGCGAGATAGAGCGCCAACGGACTGCCCAGCCCGCCGGCGCCGACAAGCAGCACGCGCGCGGCCTTCAGCTTCTGCTGGCCCTGTCCGCCGACCTCCTTGAGCACGAGGTGGCGCTTGTAGCGCTGGATTTCTTCCGGGCTGAGCGGCATGCGGTCCTGTCCTTGGTCTTTATGGACAGTATAGCCGAAAAATCGCCAACGCTCGATGTTCCAGAACCAGCGGCAGTGGGCCTGTCTCGGGCGACAAGCAAGTCGCCCCTATCCTCAGCTGCCGAACACCAGCGGGTCATCCAGCCGTTTCAGCGCTGCCAGCATCGATAGTGCGGTGATGCGGCCGGTGCCCGGGTTGTCCTCGGACGGCACGTTCTGGATAGCGACCTCGATCCTGGCCGTGTCCGCATCGACCACCACCCGATGTGTATTGCGCTCCACGGCCGGGTCGGTCCAGATCTCCAGCGTTGTTCGGTCGGGCCCCGCGCCCGCCAGCGCGATGGCTGCCGCGACGTTGACATTGGCGGGAAACCGCCTCGCCCCCTCCCGTGCGGTGCCTTTGAACAGCAACTCGGGCTCCTGCAGCACCATCAGGTCCTTGCCCTTCTCGACCACGTCCTTGGCGGTCGCGAGCGACTTGGGCGGTTTGCGGGTGACCATCGTCACGCTGTGGATGGTCCCGACGGCTGCCGCACGGATCGCATCGAGGCCGACGATGGCGCCCGTGGCCAGGATGAACTTGCCGCCTCCCTTTCGCGCCACTTCCGCCAGATCCATATTTTCCAACAGCGCCGCGCCGCTGACCGAAATGACCGTCATGCCCGCCGCCAATGCGGGCTCGACCACCTGGCGGAATGCTGGCGTCGGCACGCATTCGAGCATCACGTCGGCATGGCTCGCAAGCGCGGTCGACAGCACGACGGGCACCGGCCGCGCCAACGTTTCGGCCACGATGGCTGAGGTGCGTGCAATGTCCCGCGCGCCTATGGCGGACAGTTCGAATCCAGCGAAGGCCGCATCGGAGATAAGCCGGCGCGCCAGCACCTTGCCGATGGATCCGTAGCCAGCAATGGCGACTCGGGTTGTCATGCAATGTGCTCCGCGAATTCGAGAAGTGACGGCCCGCTGGTCGGTCAATCGAACACCGTCTCGGTGTAGTGGGCCGGGTCGACTCGCGCCTCGATCACCGTTGGTCCGGCCGCTGCCAGCGCCTTCGCCAGTGCCGCCTCCAGTCCTGGGCCGTCTCGCACGCCGACCACAGGCACGCCGAAGTAATGGGCCGGTGGCGGCAAGTCGGACTCCGCCAGCGTCGTGGTGCCATAATGCTGATAGTCGCGCCGTTCCTGTTTGACCTTGATGAGCGATAGCCAACGGTCGTCGAGCACGACGATGGGCAGGCACAGCCCCAATCGCTGCGCCACCGTAACCTCACCGCACGTCATCTGGAAGCAGCCATCGCCGAGAACGCAGACCACCGGCAGGTCGGGCCGGGCGATTTTGGCGGCAATCGCCGCCGGCAGCCCGAAGCCCATCGACGACCAGCCATTCGTGATGAGGAAACGGCGCGGCTCGTGCACCGTCCATTGGCTGGCGATCTGGTGGGTATGCGCGCCGACATCGAACGCCAGCACGCCATTCTTCGGCAGTACGCGGCGCACGACATCGATCGCCTGATGGGGCGCGAAGCGGTCGACCGGCGGCCGCAGCGAGGCCTGGAACATCTCGCGGTGCTGCGCGATCTCGGTGCGGTCCCACGTGTTGGCGATGGGCGCGGCGGCCGCGAGTTGCGCCAGCGTATGGTCCAGATCGCCGGTCACGTTGCCCACCAGCCGCACCGAGCCATCCACGTCGGCCTCCTCGATGTCGATATTCAGCACCGGCACCTTGCCGGCCCAGGCCTCGTACTCGACCTCGATCGTGTCGTAGCCCAGCCCGATGATGAGATCGCACCCGGCAATAAACGCGCGCTGCACCTTGCGTTTCGAGCGCTCGATGCAGCCGATCGACAGCGGATGATCCTCGTCGATCAGGCCCTTGGTCATGGTGGTGGTGCCAAACGGCAGGCCATGGCGGTCGATCACCTGTTGCAGCAGTGAAGGATCACGCAATCGCATGGCCGTGGTGCCGATCACGGCCAACGGTCTCTTCGCCTCCGCGATGCGCGCCAGCGCAGCCGCGATCTCACCATCTCCGGCCTTTGGCAGCGGCTGCTGCGGAGCGAGTTGCGGCACCGCTTCCGTCGCCTCCGCCAGCGACACGTCCTCAGGCAGATCCAGATGTACCGGCCCCTGCGGCTCGGCAAGCGCGATGCGGATGGCCTCCGCCAGCGTCGCTGCAACCTTTCCGCGCTCCAGTCGGAACGTGGCCTTGGTGATCGGCTCGAACATCTTGTGATGATCGATCCACATCTGAATGCGGCGGCCAAGTTGCGCCTCGTTCAGGGTGCAGGTGATGGCGATCATCGGCGAGCGGTCGAGGTAGGCGGACCCGACACCGGTGGCGAGATTGGTCGCTCCCGGCCCCAGAGTTGCGATCGCCAGACCCGGCGTGCCTGTCATGCGGCCGGTGACGTCGGCAGCGAACCCGGCCGAGCCCTCGTGCGCGGTCAGCACCCACTCGATGCCGCCCTTGCGCATGGCCTCCATCAGCGGCAGCACGTTGCCCGAAGGCACACCGAAGCCATGCCGGATGCCGGCGGCGTGCAGCGTGGCGACGATGAGATCGGCGTTGTTCATGGGGGCTCGCTGGTGGATTGAAAGGCGTCACCCCTTTTGCGACAAAGGCGGGCGAAGGGCAACAGCCAGCTGGCGTTCGTTAAGCACGGTTTGGGCCGGGGCAATCCGGCCCGGCGTGCCTGATGCGGGCGGCAGGCCGACCCCGATGACGACGTAACACTTCATTTCAGCGGGGGTGCGGAAGGGACGCTATGCCTTTCGAGCATTCCTGGGCTGCTATGCTGTCGCGGCCCCATTTTGCCGGTTGAAGCCACCGCTGCACAAGGTATCGTGCAGCGAGCCCAACTGTATCGCCACAGGAGCACCCCATGGCCACCAGACTTCGCCACATCGCCATCATCGTCGAGGATCCCGAAGAGTCCGCCAAGTTCTTCGAGAACGCGTTTGGCATGACCCGGGCGGGCGAGGCGCGCCGCGGCATCTACATGTCCGACGGCACCATGAACGTCGCCTTGCTCAAGAAGGAGAGCGACAAGGAGAAGGTCGGCCTGTTCCACTTCGGCGTCTGGGTCGACGACCTCGACGAGGCCGAGAAGAAGGTCAAGGCGGCAGGCGGCAGCTACCTCACCGGCCGGCCGTCGTCGCCGAATTCGTACTATGAGGCCAAGTACAAGGATCCGCTCGGCATGGTGTTCGATGTCACCCATACCGGCTGGAAGGGTGCGGTCAAGGAGGTCGAGCCCAAAGGGTGAGGTGGCGATCAGTCGTCATCCCCGCGCAAGTGATGCCCAACCGCATCCAGGCGCGGGGCCCAGCACGGTATTGGTCCGCAGGACGCAGCAAAAGCGCGCTACGCGCAAAAGGTTCGCTGGGTCCCTGCTCAATCCGGAGGGCGGGCACTTGTTCCAGCGAGAATGACCAGCCCCGCCGCTACCCCTGCCACCATGATCCGCGTCCCGGCTTAATTGGACTGATGTTACGATGCCCACCACTCCAATCCTCATTATTGGCGCCGGTCCCGTCGGGCTGTGCCTGGCCTTGGCAATGGCGAAGGAGGGCATTCGCTCGACCGTCGTCGAGCAGCTGAAGCCCGAGAATTTCCTCGAGCAGATACCACGTGCCGGCACCAACCACCCCTCCACGCTCGAAATGTACGATTCGATCGGGCTTTATCAGAAGCTGGAGCCGCGCGGCATCAAGGCCCCACTATTCGATTATTGGGAGCGCAAGGGGTGGCAGCGCATCGCCCGTTTCGATCACGGCGTGCTGAAAGACGATACGAAGTTCCCATTCGCCCTGCAGTGCGAGCGCATCAAGATCGTCGAGGAGGGCCTCAAACTCGCGCAGGACAATGACCTGATCGACGTGCGGCTCGCCACCGCGTTCGAGAGCTTCGAGCAGGGTGCGGACGAGGTGAAGGCCGTTCTAGTCAATGAGGCCGGCGAGCGCGAGACGCTGACCTGCAACTATCTCGTCAGCGCCGAGGGCGCCCGCTCCATCGTGCGCCGCGAGCTGGGCATCGACTTCGAGGGGTTCACCGAGACCGAGCGCACCCTGAACATCGAGGTCAGCTACGAGTTCCGCGACCACGGCTTCACCGAGCGCAATTACATCCAGGACCCGGACGAGTGGTCGAACCTGTTCCATTGGAAAGGGCCGCACGACCGCTGGCGCGTGCACTTCCCCACCCAGCCGCACGAGGCGGAGGAAGACATCAAGAGCGAGGAGAACCTCCATCGCCTGCTGCGCAATTTCCTGGACTTCAAGGGGCCCTACATCATCCGCGCCTCCAACCTCTACACTGTCCATCAGCGTGTCGCGAAGAGGTTCCGGGCTGGCCGCTGCATCCTGGTCGGCGACAGCGCCCACGTGAACAGTCCGATCGGCGCCATGGGCCTCAACAGTGGCGTACATGACGCCTTCAACCTGTCCGCCAAGCTGGTTGCAATCCTGCGTGGCGAGGCGGAGGAGACGGTGCTCGACCGCTACGAGCGCCAGCGCCGGCACATCGCACTCGCCCACACCCAGGCCGATACCATTCGCAACAAGAAGCGCCTGGCCGAGCAGGACCCGGCCGTGCGCCAGAAGAATAATGACGAGTTGCGGCGGACCTCCGAAGATCCGGTCGCGGCGCGCAAGTTCCTGCTCCGCACGGCGTTGTTCGACAGCGTGCGCGAGGCCAACGCGATCGCGTGACGAAAATCGGGACAGCTCGATTTTCGCGACGTAAGCTTCCGCACAGGTGTGGCAGCTGGAAAATCGAGCTGTCCCGATTTTTCCCGGCCCCCAATTCCCGGCGATGGAGCTCCCCATGACCGAAACCGCGCCTCGCCTTGCTGTCCGCGCCCCCGTCTATGGCGCAAGCTTCATGGCCGTGACGGGACACATGGCCGGCAGTGTGGCGGCACTTCGCGCTAAGGAGCGCGGCGGCAACGTTGTCGATTCGGCCATCGCGGCCTCCGCGGCGCTTGCAGCCGTGCTCGGCCAGGCGACCACCATCGGTGGCGACTGCTTCGTCCTCTATCATGAGGCCAAGAGCGGCAAGGTGCATGCCTTGAACGCTTCCGGCGTCGCGCCGGAGGCCGCCACGCCTGAAGTTTACGCCGATGGCATGAAGGTGCACGGGCCGCTGGCGTGCGTGGTGCCCGGCCTGGTTCGGGCGTGGGCAGAGCTGCACGGGAAGTTCGGTCAGTTGTCCTGGCGCGAGCTGCTGGACGACGCGATATGGATTGCCGACGGCCACCCCGTCTCATTCATCCTCGCATCGCGGTTTGCAGACGCATATGACGAGCTGGCCGCCGATCCGGGGTGTTCGGCTCTTTATCTGTCTGGCGGCAAGCCCGTCGCCTTGGGCGATACCTTGCGCCAGCCGGCCCTTTCTCGCACGCTGCAGCTCATCTCCGAGGACGGCCCCCAGGCGTTCTATGAGGGCGAGATTGCATCGCGAATTGCGGCCGGTTTCGCGCGCGCCGGCGGGTTGATGACAACTGCCGATCTGGCTGCCTACAAGCCAATGTGGGTTGAACCGGTCTCCACCGTCTATCGCGGCCATCGCGTTTCGGTGATGCCGCCGAACTCCTGCGGCGGTCTTTTGCCGATGCAGCTCGATGGCCTTTCGGCCCTGACCAGCGACGAGCTGACCGCCGATGCGGCCCGTTGCGTCGGCTATCAGATGTCGGCGATGAAAGCCGCATTCGAACACGGCAGACCGCTCGTGAGCGACCCGGCCGCGCAGCCCGATGCGCCTGCCCGCATGATGTCGGATGCAATGAAGGCGCTGATGCGCGAGGCGGTCCTGGCGATGAAGCCGGGCGCTGCGGTGCCGGAGAAGGGCGGCACCGCCTGCGTGCTGGTGGCCGACGGCAGCGGCGATATGATCTGCATCGTGCAGAGCATTTACAACGTCTTCGGATCGACTTTCCTGGAGCCGGACACAGGCATCCTGTTCAACAACCGGATGCAGGACTTCGATCACCGTCCAGGGCATCCCAACAGCGTCGGCCCGCGCAGGCGGCCGTTCCATACGCTGTGCCCGATCCTGGTGCAAGATGCCAGCGGCAGGCCGCGGTTCGCTATGGCCTCGCCCGGCGGCATAAGTCAGACCCTGACGGCATCGCAAGTTCTGACCGAGCTGCTTGATCGCGGTCGCGACGTATCGGCCGCGGTCGAGGCGCCGCGCTGGTGCAACCGCAAGTCTGGCGACTTCCTCGTCGAGCCCAGCTATCCCGCCGACATCGTCGAGAGGCTGGGGGCGATGGGCCATAAGGCCCGTCGCGCCGGCGATCCCTACTATTTCGGGTCGGCAAAGGTGATCGAGTGGCTGCCATCCGGCAATCTCGCCGGAGCCGGCGATCACCGCCGAGAGGCCTATGCGCTGGGCGCGTGACGATCGGAGCGCTGCGCCTCAGCGCGACGCTGCCGGTGGTCTGCTTGAGTCACCGCCCCGTCGCTGCCCCTGGGGCTTCCCATGGGGCTTCCCCTGAGGCTTCTTGAACCCGGGTCGCTTCTGCGGTGCCGCGCCGTCTTTTCTCGGCGGCCGCTGTCCGTCCTCGCGCCGTTTTTCCCTCGGCGGGCCATCTCGCCGCTCGCCGTTGGGCTTTCCTGAGCGCGCATCGCTGCCACCACGAAACCGGCCGCTTGAGTTCGAGGCCGGTCCCGACCGGTCGCCCCAGCGCTTTGGCCGAGCCTCACCGGAATTCTCCGGCCGGTCCGCACCATTGGTGTTGCCTTTCCGTGCATGGAAGCCCGGCTTGCCTTTCGGCCCGCCGAAACGGGCGCCAGTCCGCGGCTCGGAGCGAGCATGCCCCTCGCCCTCTGGTCTTGGCGGTCGCGGTTTCCCCGGACCGCGCTCGTCGAAGCGCTTGTCGGGCCGACGCTCGCCGCGTCCAGCGCCACCCGCGCCCTCTGTGCGGCCGCGATTGTCGTCGCGCGCCGCGTAGCGTCGCTCGCCGTCCGGCCGACGCCCACCAGTTTGCCCGGTGCGATCGTTGCCGCGCGCTGCGCGGTTCTCACCGCGATTGTCCTGGCGGCGCTCGCCGCTCGCCGCGCGATAGCCACCGCGACTATCCTCACGACGCTCGCCGCTCGCCGCGCGGTAACCACCGCGACTATCCTGGCGCCGCTCGCCGCTCGGCGCGCGGCTCTCGCCGCGACTATCCTGACGCCGCTCGCCGTTCGGTGCGCGGCTCTCGCCGCGACTATCCTGGCGCCGCTCGCCGTTCGGCGCGCGGCTCTCACCGCGACTATCGCCACGACGTTCCCCACCCTCGCGCCGTGGGCCGCGGTTTCCATCGCGGGCTTCGAACCGGCGCTCGCCGTCTCGACTTGGGCGCCGGATTTCGCCGTCGCCGCGGTGTTCCCGACGCGGCTCACTCCCACCCTCGCGCCGCTTGTCGCTTGGCGTCCGCTCACGCTGACCATCACGGCCTTCGAAGCGCCGCCGGCCTTCGCCCTGATCGGGCCGGGGCGGCGCCCGCCTTGGGATCGCTGCCGGTCATTGTCGGACGAACGTCGATCGTCGTCGTGGCGTGACGCCGTGATCTCGATCTGGCCGCGGCGATCCTCGCTTGGGATCGACTGCCGGATCAGACGCTCGATCGCCCGCAGCTTGTCGCGCTCGTCGGGCGCGCAAAGCGAGATCGCCTTTCCGGACGCTCCGGCCCGCGCCGTCCTGCCGATGCGATGAACATAGGCTTCAGGCACGTCCGGCAATTCGAAGTTCACGACGTGGCTGATACCGTCGATATCGATGCCCCGGGCAGCGATGTCGGTTGCGACCAGCACGCGGGTCCGCCCTTTGCGGAAGGCATGCAGCGCATCCTCGCGCTGACGCTGGCTCTTGTTGCCGTGGATCGCGAACGCGGGAATGCTCTCACCTGCCAGGTGCCGGGCAACCCGGTCAGCGCCGCGCTTTGTCCGAGTAAAGACGAGTGTGCGGGTCAGGTCGGGGCCGGCGCATAGCTGGGCCAGCAGCGTCCTTTTGGCACCCGCCTCGATATGGATGACGCTCTGCTCGACGCGCTCCGCCGTGGTCGACGCGGGCGCCACCGAGACCTTGACGGGGTCCGTCAGCAGGTCGTCCGCCAGCCCGGAGATTTCTTTTGGCATCGTGGCGGAGAAGAACAGGTTCTGCCGCTTGGCCGAAAGCTGCGCGACGATGCGCTTGATGGGCCGGATGAAACCCAGATCGAGCATCTGGTCGACCTCGTCCAGCACCAGGATCTCCGTGCCGCTGAGCGCGATGGTGCGCTCCCCGATGTGATCCAGGAGTCGACCAGGCGTTGCCACCAGCACATCGGCGCCCCGCGCCAGCGCCGTGATTTGCGGCCTGATCGCGACGCCGCCGAACACGACGGCTACCGTGACGCCCATGAACTGGCCGTAGGTGTTGAAGCTCTGCCCGATTTGCGCCGCCAACTCGCGCGTCGGAGTGACGATCAGGACGCGGCAGCCGCGCCGCTGCAGCGGCTTGGGCTCGGCCGCAAGCCGGGTCAGGATCGGTAGCGCGAAGGCAGCTGTCTTGCCGGTGCCCGTCTGCGCGATACCCAGCAGGTCATGGCCTGCCAGAACCGGTGGAATAGCCTGCGCCTGGATCGGGGTGGGGCTGTCGTAGCCCTCGCGTCCAGGGCTTTGGTACCGGGTCAGCGAGGCCCAGGTCTGCGAAATTCATGAGATGTGTGAGTTTCTATGCAGCCACCAGCATGGAGCCGGCCGTCGTTGTGCGACGGCGGCTTGCGCGGGAGGCTCTTCATCGTGGCCGCCCCGCGTGTCCTGGGCAGTCGGTCGGTTAACTCGGTCAGGGGGCTCAACTGGTGGGATCTGAGGCTGCGTACGGAACGGGCGTCAATGTCCTGCAATTTCCGGTACGAGCTATCCCTTCACGCGGCTTGAGCGCCGTCGGTCGCCACAGTGACGACGCAGCGCAAAGACCATGTTGCACTGCAAAAGTCAATTGAATTCGCGCAGCGGTGCGCCGGTGAGCTCAATGGCTGGTCAGGGCCAGCCGAAGGCCGAGTAGGAAAAACGCTCCGGCAAATGCGCGTCGCATCCACATCATGGCTCCCGGCTTCGACATGATGTAGGCGCGAGCAGCGGCCGCGCACGCGCCATATCCCACGAACACGACGAAGGTCATCAGCATGAAGACCGCTGCCAATCCCAGCATGGCAATAGCCGGTCGGGCCGTTGTTGCAGGTGACGAAGCTGGGGCAGGAACGCCAGGAAGAACAGCAGACAGTTTGGGATGAGGATGTTGATGAGAAACCGCGTTGCCGACGATCCGCCCGGTCGCCGCTGCCCCTCGCTCCTCAGGCACCTGCAGCGGGCCGCTGTCCCGCAGCACGAGCCAGGCCATGTACAAGAGATAAGCGACGCCGAGTATGCGGATCGCCTGGAAGGCGAGTGTGCTGGCATGCAGTAGCGCGGCGAGGCCGACGATGCTGGCCGCCATATGTGGAACGATGCCGAGCGTGCAGCCGAGCGCAGCCCAGATGCTGGCCCGCCAGCCTTGTCCCAACCCCCACGTCAGCGTGTAGATCACGCCCGTGCCGGGCAACAGGATCACGACCAGCGAGGTCAGCAGAAAATCTGGCGACAACGGCCTATTCCGCCGCCTCTCGAAGTCTGCCCTGCGGCTCGAGCACACTGGCCGGCACCAGCACCTCCCCCGCATGATCGGCCGCGCGGTGCGCACCACGCCCACCCGCACCTTCATCTGCGTGCCTTTTCCTTCGTATTCGAAGCGCACGTCGACCATGCCGGAAGGATGCTCGATCCATACCGTGCAGGGGTTCTCCGGCGGCATCTTCGCCAACTCGAAGGCGACGGTACCTTCCACGGCGCAAGCGGTCGACACGCAGCACGCACCCGTGATCGCATGCGCGGCATGCAGCGCATGCGGCGTCAGGTAGCGTGATGAGATCACGCCATGCTCGCGCGGCGGCGCCAGCAGGCCAACCTTCGGGATCACCTTCTCCGACACATCGCCGAAGCCCATGCGGCGGCCCGCCTCCAGGCGCAGCGCCTCGACGCGTGCGAGCATCTCTTTGTTGCCGTCGATCTCGCTGCGGCCCTCGTAGCCGGTGAGCCCGACGTCCGCGGCTCGCAACAGCATCATCGGCATGCACACGTCGACCAGCGATACATCGACGCCGTCGATCTTCTCCATTGCCTTGCCGGTCGGGAACATCGCGCCCGTCTTGGCGCCGACAATGTCGAGGAATGTCAGGATCACGGGCGCGGCAGTGCCCGGCACGCCGTCGATGTGCTGGCTGCCTTCATAGTTGACGATGCCGCCCGGCGTCTCGATCTCTGCTTCGATCTTGGCCCCGGTGTTCACATCGAAGATGACGACGCGCGTCCTGCCGTCATTGGCTTCGACGAAACCTTTCTCGATGGCGAACGGCCCCACACCTGCCAGCATGTTGCCGCACGACGGGTTCGTATCCACCAGCGGCCGGTTTATGTCGACCTGCGCGAAGTGGTAGTCGACGTCGACGCCCGGGCGGTTCGACTTCGAGACGATGGCAACCTTGGAGGTCAGCGTGTCCGCGCCGCCCAGGCCGTCGATCTGGCGCACGTCCGGAGAGCCCATCGCGGCCAGCAGGAAGCGGTCGCGCGTCTCCCGGTCGGCCGGAAGGTCATCGAGCTTGAAATACGGCCCTTTCGACGTGCCGCCGCGCATATAGAGGCAGGGAACTCCGACGAGTTCAATTCATGGGTCTGGTCCTTCTCTCCGTACCGGCCGCCGCCGCGCTGCCGCACGCGGCGCCAGGGCAGCAGTGCGCCCTTATAAGGCGTTTTGCGGCCCATCCGAAAGTCCCCCGGATGCGGGAGGCAGTTGATTTCTCGCCGCCTGCCGGCAGGTGCCGCTCTTTCTCCCACGGCAGAAAACGGCACAAAGCCGGCCAGCGATTAACTGCGCCCTAACCGCGAAAACAGTCGGCAATTACGAAATGTCTTAACCTGTTGTACAGGATGGATAGCTTCTGAACACAACAGGTGAGATTCATGCTATTCTTTCAAGGAAAACGAAATCAACTCCGACGCGTCTTTCAACCTGCGGATTTTGTCGCGCTGGGTCTGAGCGCGCATTATTCGGAAAACGACACCATCACAATCAGTCGTGGCGGCAAACGCTTCGGAAAGATCTCGAAGCTGGTTGGAAAGTTCGTGTGGCAATCCGCCGATGCCAACGAGGCGGAGTATTGCGCCTTCACGCGCGAGAAGATGCTGACGGAACTCGCCCGACGCTGTTGATTGCCCCGGGCGGCATCCGAAGTTCCATGCCCGGTCGGGCGCGCCGTACGCAACGACGCGAGAAAAGAAAATGCTTAAACGGAAAGAACAGCGCCGTGCACCGAGAATGCCGTCGAGCCTTCCGGGCAAAGTGAGTTGCGCGGGCGGGTTGCGGCGCCTTGAGGGTACCATTGTGGATATTTCGGCGACGGGGGCCCGGCTGCGTTTGGCCGCCCATACGATGAAGACTGGCAATCTCTTCGCTTTGCTGCCGCAGCGCCTTACGCTTTATTTCTGCCTCGACCGCACGCAGGTCGAATGCCGAACGGTGTGGTGCTCTGAAGACCACATCGGCCTTCAGTTTGCCTCGCAGTTTCAACGCAATTGAAGCCCCCAATTCTGCCGCTGCATGTGTTGCCTGTATGCCGGCAGGAGGCGGTATTGTTTTTCGTCAGTGCCGTGCCAGACGCCGCGCAGGGATACCCCCGCGGCAAGCTGCGGTCGCCGGGCAACGGGGCTGCTGGCCGCTCCCCACTGGCCTTTCCTGCGCCACTTGGGCTAATCATGACCACACTGAGCGCCCCGGTACGGCCGGGGACAGGCCACGCCACGAGGAGACCCTCCGCCGATGCCCATGGACCCCAACTGGATCCCGTTCCACCCCAATCCGCGAAAGCCGGCCTATAAGCCGCCGGCGGGCGCTGTCGATTCCCACTGCCACGTGTTCGGACCTGAAGCTGTGTTCCCCTACGCGCCAGAGCGCAAGTACACGCCTTGCGACGCACCCAAGGAGAAGCTCTTTGAGCTGCGCGACTATCTGGGCTTCGACAAGAACGTGATCGTTCAGGCCTCCTGCCATTCCAAGGACAACCGTGCCCTTGTCGACGCCCTGGAAGCCTCCAACGGCAAGGCGATGGGCGTCGCGTTCGTCGGCCAGGAGGTGACGGAGAAGGAGCTGGAATGGATGCACAATGCCGGTGTCCGCGGTGTCCGCTTCAACTTCCTGAAACGCCTCGTCGACATCACGCCGCCTGAGGAATTGCAGAAGATCGTCGACAAGGTGAAGCCGCTCGGCTGGCACATCGTGATTTATTTCGAGATGCAGGATCTTCCCGATTTCGAGGACTTCTTCCGCTCCATCCCCACCGATGTCATCGTCGATCACATGGGCGTGCCGAGCGTGGCCAAGGGTGTCGACCACCCCGAGAACCAGCGCTTCCACACCCTGATGGCCGAGAAGGAGAACTTCTACGTCAAGGTGACGTGCCCGGAGCGCATGACGCTCGCCGGCGCGCCATACGACGACGTCGTGCCGTTCGGCCGCGCGCTGGTCGAGAAGTTCCCCACCCGCTGTATCTGGGGCACCGACTGGCCGCATCCCAACATGAAGAAAGAGGCGCCCGACGACGGCGTCCTCGTCGACATGATCCCGAAGATCGCGCCGACGCCGGAACTTCAGCAGCTTCTGCTCGTCGACAATCCCATGAGCCTCTATTGGGACAAGTGAGGAGCAAGCCGCCCGCCGCATCTGGCTGAGCCGCAAGGTGCGCGCTGGCTGCTGACATTTTGCGACTATGGCGCCGCCCCGACCTGACGCTGCATGCTGCAAACCGCGTCGGGCAGCGGCCTGGTAACCATAGGGCTTCCTTTACCGCAGCGCCAATCTGCGCGAAGGTAAGACAGACTTCAAATTCGTATCGGCCCAGGGAGATAGAGGATGTCGGACGAGACCAAGTACCTGTTGAACGAGAGGGATATCCCGACCCACTGGTACAACATCATGGCCGACCTTCCCAAACCGTTGGCCCCGCCGCTGCACCCAGGCACCGGCCAGCCGATCGGCCCCGATGACTTGGCTCCATTGTTCCCGATGGCGCTGATCATGCAGGAGGTGTCGGCGGAGCGGCAGATCGAGATCCCCGACCAGGTCCGCGACGCCTACAAGCTCTGGCGCCCCACGCCGCTCTACCGCGCCCGGCGGCTTGAGAAGGTGCTCGATACGCCAGCCAAGATCTACTACAAGTATGAAGGTGTAAGCCCCGCCGGCAGCCACAAGCCCAATACTGCGGTGCCGCAGGCCTATTACAACAAGGCCGAAGGCGTGAAGCGGCTGACCACGGAGACCGGTGCCGGTCAGTGGGGCTCTTCCCTTGCATTCGCCGGCGCGCTGTTCGGCCTCGAGGTCGACGTCTACATGGTCAAGATCAGCTTCCAGCAGAAGCCTTATCGCAAGGCGCTGATGGAAGCCTATGGCGCGCGCTGCGTGGCGAGCCCCAGCAACGAGACCGCGTCCGGCCGCGCCATCCTCGAGAAGACGCCCGATAGCACGGGCAGTCTCGGCATTGCCATTTCCGAAGCCGTCGAAATGGCCGCCAAGCGGGATGACACAAAGTACGCTTTGGGCAGCGTGCTCAACCACGTGCTGATGCACCAGACGGTGATCGGTCTGGAAGCCATGAAGCAGCTGGAGATGGCCGGCGACTATCCGGACGTGATCGTCGGCTGCACCGGCGGCGGCTCGAACTTCGCCGGCATCGCCTTCCCGTTCATCGGCTCCAAGTTGCGTGGCGGCAGGGATGTTCGCGTTGTTGCGGTCGAGCCGGCCGCCTGTCCCACGCTGACCAAAGGCAAGTTCGCCTACGACTTCGGCGATACCGGCCACCTCACCCCGCTGGTCAAGATGCACACCCTCGGCTCGACATTCGTGCCGCCGGGCTTCCACGCCGGCGGGCTGCGCTATCACGGCATGGCGCCGCTGGTCAGCCACGTGCAGGACCTCGGCCTGATCAGCCCCAAGGCCTATGCCCAGAGCGAGATCTTCGCGGCTGGTGTCCAGTTCGGTCGCGCCGAAGGCATAATTCCTGCACCGGAAGCCAATCACGCGGTCAAGGGTGCCATCGACGAGGCTTTGCGCTGCAAGCGGGAAGGCAAGTCGGAGACCATCCTGTTCAATCTGTGCGGCCACGGCCACTTCGACATGCAAGCCTACACGGACTACTTCGCCGGCAAGTTGACGGATCATGTATACGATCCCGCGGAGCTGGCGATGGCGCTGGCGGGCCTGCCATCGGTGGCCGCGGAGTGATCGCGGCGCACGAGTGAAGTCGCGCGGAAGGCCCGTAGCACCAGCTATTCGGGCCGCCGTTCGTCGTGGAGGCGGACATGCCGAACCAGCACCTGGCCGATCTCGGCACCATCATCGACGACCTCGAGGCGATGGGCCGCCTGGTGCGGGTCCGTTCCGAGGTCGACCCCGACTATGAGCTGGCCGGCATCGCTGCGAAGTTCGAGAGCGGCGATCGCGCTGTCTTGTTCGAGAACGTCAAGGGCTACGATCACCCGATATTCGTCGGTCTCTACTGGTCCCGCGTTCTGCTCGGCGACCTCATGCGGATGCCCGAATCCAGGCTGCCCGGCTTCGTGTCACAAAGCATCAGGAAATGGCAGCGTGAGCCGATCGATCCGGTCGTTGTGACGAGCGGGCCGGTGCTGGAGGTGACAGAGCCGGAGGTGGATCTCTACAAGCTGCCAGTCCCCACCCATGCGCTGGACGACGGCGGCCGTTACTTCGACGCCGCAGTCGTCATCGCGCGTGATCCCGAGACAGGCGTCCGCAACGCGTCGATCCAGCGCTTCATGATCGTCGACAAGGACACCATGGGCGTCAATATCGATGCCGGGCGTCATCTCGAGCTCTATCTGGAGAAGGCGAAACGACTGGGCCGCAACCTGCCCTTCACGCTCAATGTCGGTGTCGGCCCTGGCCTCCATTTCGCTGCCTCCTCGCCAGCCGAGGCCGCACCTCCCGACCGCGACGAGATCGGCATCGCCAGCGAGTTCACCGGCCAGCCGGTAGAGCTTGTGAAGGGACGTCATTCCGATGTCGAGATGATCGCCAACGCCATGTACGCGCTGGAATGCGAGCTGCTCTACGACGAGCAGCAGATCGAAGGTCCGTTCGCGGAAGTGACGGGCTACTACGCAGCCGCTGCACCGCGCGGCAAAGTCAAGGTCAAGGCGATCCACCGCCGCCACAACCCTGTGTTCCAGACCATCCTTCCCGGCAAGGAGGTTTTCAATTCGGTTGGACTCCTCGGCGAGGCCAATGTCCTCAACCTGCTGCAGCAGCAGGTGCCGGGCGTGAAGGACGTGTATTTCAATCACGGCGGCTGCGGGTTCTATGGCGCGGTCGTGCAGATCGACCAGAAGCGTGCCGGTTGGGCGCGTCAGGCGATCCTTGCAACGTTTGCCGCCTTCCCGCCGCTCAAGGTCGTCACCGTCGTGGATGACGATGTCGACATCCGCAACGCCAGTGACGTCGAGTGGGCCATGGCCACCCGCATGGACCCCCGGCACGGCATCATCGTCCTGAACGAGATCTTCGGTCACGGCCTGAACCCCAGCTTCCCGAACTACCTGGGCAACAAGGTCGGCTTCGATGCTACGCAGCCCTATCCGCACCGTCCTGAGTTCATGCGCGCGGCGGTCCAGGATGTTGCCCTCGAGCGCTACCAGTTGCTGATCCCCGACCTCAGGCCGCCAGTTCTCGCGGCCGCAGCCGCTGCCGGCGGCAAAGGCCAGTCGCTGCTGGACTACATCCTTGCAAAGACGGGTGCCGCTCCGGCAGGCAGCGCGCCAATCAACGCCAGCGCACACGTTGCGAAGCCGGCAGCCCCCAAAGGCTCGCTGGTCGACTACATTTTGCAGAAGACCGGAGGAGCCGCTGGCGAGGGGCATCCTCCGTTGAATGGCGCCTCTCGGGCGGAGGCATCGGCCGGTCCGACGAATGGCGGCGGCACACTGGTAGAGTATATCCTGCGCAAGACCTCGGGTGGCCGTTCAGACGAGCCGGCCAAGGCGCAGGGCGCGGAGGTCGGTTCCGGCACAGGCACCTTGGCAGCACACTGATGGCGAACCGTCCCGGCCCGCCGGGACCTACCGCGTCAACGCTTGCCGCAGCTTGACGAGGGCGCGTTCCTCGATGTCGCCGGGTTGGCCCTCTGCCGATGCAACACGAGCCGTCATGTCGATCACGTCGGCGCGCTGATCGGCAGCGCAGTGCCGTTCGAGAATTGGCGCCAGTTTGCGGATACAGTTGTCGGGATCGCGCACGTCACGTGTGATCCAGCGGCCGTGGGCGAGCAGGTCTTCTGCCTGCTTGCTGCTGGCGCCGAACCGGCGCATCGCCTCTTCCAGGATCGCCGCCCGCTCGCGCTCGGTCATCGCGCCATCCGATTGCGCGACCGCGACCATGATGGCGACGGCTGCCTCTCTGGGGTCCTGTATAAGGTCGAGCGGATCCTTGGCGAATTTGCGCTGCCATCCCCACCGCCGCATCAGACCGCGAGCGTCGTTTGCGGTTTCCACCAGTCCCCTGGCGGCTTCACTTGCCATGTGCAGCCGCCACAAAATGATGCCGACCGTTCCCATGGCAGCCAGAAGAATGCCGAGAATATGCATGGTTATCGCCTCCCGTTGCAGCTGAGCGATCGCCGAGCGATCGGGTTTACCCTTCTTTGTCGCTCCAGCTCCTGAAACGGTTCCAGCCTGGGCGAGTTTTCTGGCTCCGGGCAGGCACGATGCTATACATCTAACCTTACCATGCTCTATATGGGGCACGCCCTTCTCGACGCGCCGGGTAGAGCCGAACGGACGGTCGGTTAACCTCTGGCCCCCGCACCGCGGTCGCCGCGGATTGGACGGCTAGGCTGGCTGGCGGGCGCGAGATGAGGTAAGGGGCCACCCAGGCCAGGGAGAAGCCAATGGCTGACGAAAAGAAAGAGTACGACGACATCCCCGGTACATTCGTGTTCGATGCCGAGCGCTCGCGCCAGGGCTACCACGTCAACATGTTCTGCATGTCGCTTCTGAAAGAGGAAAACCGCAAGGCCTTCAAGGCGGACGAGGCCAAGTACCTCGAGCAGTATCCGATGACGCCGGAGCAGAAGGACGCCATCCTGAAGCGCCAGTGGAACCGCATCCTGGAGCTGGGCGGCAACATCTATTTCACCGCCAAGCTCGGCGCCACCGATGGCCTGTCGTTCCAGCAGGTCGCCGCGATGATGACCGGCAGCACGCAGGAAGGCTATGCGGAAATGATGCTGAAAGGCGGACGTTCGCCGGACGGCAACCGGTACAAATCGGAGTGGGAGAACAAGAAGAATGGCTAGGATCGTCGCAGGCGTTGCCACCTCTCACGTGCCGGCGATCGGCGCCGCGCTCGATCTCGGCAAGACCGAGGAGCCGTATTGGAAGCGCGTGTTCTCCGGCTACGAATGGTCGAAGAAGTGGATGGCCGAGGTCAAGCCGGATGTCTGCATCGTCGTCTTCAACGACCACGCCACCGCGTTCTCCGTGGACCTGATCCCGACCTTCGCGCTCGGTTGCGCGGCCGAGTTCCCGCCCGCCGACGAGGGCTGGGGCCCGCGCCCCGTGCCGATCGTTCCTGGCCATCCCGAGCTCGCTTCCCACATCGCCCAGTCCGTCATCCTCGACGAGTTCGATCTCACCATCTGCAACAAGATGGAGGTCGACCACGGCCTGACCGTGCCGCTCAACCTGCTGTTCGGCAAGGTCGACGAGTGGCCGTGCCCGATCATTCCGCTGGCTGTCAACGTGGTGCATGTTCCCGCCGCCCACCGGCAACCGCTGCTACACGCTGGGCAAGGCGATCCGCAAGGCTGTGGAGAGCTATCCGGAGGACCTGAAGGTCGTGATCTTCGGGACGGGCGGCATGTCGCACCAGATCTCCGGTCCCCGCGCCGGCCTCATCAATTCCGAGTTCGACAAGACCTTTCTCGATGGCCTGACAAAGGATCCCGTCGCCCTGACCAAGATCCCGCACGTGCGACTACATGCGCGAGGCAGGCGCAGAGGGCATCGAGATGGTGATGTGGCTCATCATGCGCGGCGCGCTGAACGATAACGTGGAAGAGGTCTACCGCTTCTATACGGTGCCGGCCTCCAACACAGCGGTCGGCCACATCGTTCTTGAGAACCGGGCGTGAAGACGAGGCAATAGGGCATAGCCGACTGGCAGTGGGGCTCCGCCTGACGGCGACTGCCCCATCCCCAGTACCCGGCCTTGTCCGGGCCTGCATGAGATCCACGAGCATAGAGGAAATCGATCATGAAAATCTGCGTAGCCGGGCAGGGCGCGTTCGGTCAGAAGCACCTGGACGCGCTGAAGCGCATCGACGGCGTTGAGGTCACCTCGTTGATTGGCGGCAACCAGGACTCGACGGCTCAGGTCGCCAAGAAATACGGCGTCCCGCATTTCTCCGGCGATCTCGCCGAAGGCATCAAGCGTGCCGACGCCGTGATCCTGACGACGCCGACCAAGATGCACTTCGAGCAAGGCTGCCAGGTGATGAAGGCCGGCAAGCACGTGCTGGTCGAGATCCCCGTCACCGACAGCATCCAGGACGCCGAGAACCTGGTCAAGGTCGCCAAGGAAACCGGCGTCGTCGCGATGGGTGGTCACGTCCGCCGCTACAACCCGAGCCACCAGTACGTCCACAAGAAGATCGCCGCCGGTGAGCTGAAGATCCAGCAGATGGACGTGCAGACCTACTTCTTCCGACGCAGGAATATCAATGCGGCCGGCAATCCGCGGTCGTGGACCGACCATCTGCTCTGGCACCACGCCGCCCACACCATCGACCTGTTCGCCTACCAGTGCGGCGAGGAAATCTCCGACTGCTATGCGGTGCAGGGTCCGATCCATCCCGAGCTCAATATCGCGATGGACATGGGCATCGTCGCCAAGGTGCCGTCCGGCGCGATCCTCAACCTGTCACTGTCGTTCAATAACGACGGCCCGCTCGGCTCGTTCTTCCGCTACATCTGCGACAACGGCACCTACAAGGCGTTCTACGACGACCTGTCGGACGGCAAGGATCAGATGATCGACGTTTCCAAGGTCGACGTGTCGATGGACGGCATCGAGCTTGAGGATCGCGAGTTCATCGCCGCGATCCGCGAGAAGCGCCAGCCCAACGGAGCACTCGAGCAGTTGATGCCGTGCATGCGCACGTTGCACAAGCTCGAGCAGATCATCGACCCGCAGCGCAAGGCGCACGCGTGACCGAATGTGGGGACAGCTCCATTGTCCGCGTCGGCACTTACGATCCCGGCAGCCACAGTCGGAAAATGGAGCTGTCCCCAATTTTCCGCCCCCATTTTTAGGGAACGCACCCATTGCTTGCCGGACGTTGCGCGTTGAGGGATGTCGCGCCATGATAATGTGCACTGCAAGCCTGCAAAACGGCGTTCTGACTGGAGCCTGGCATGACCGACATCCCCAAGATCAACTCGTTTCTCGGCGGCGAAACCGCTCCAGCCGGCAGCGGCGGCTTTGACTGGCTCAATCCTCAGGACGGCAAGCCGATCGGCCATATCATCGAGGCGGGCGAGGCTGGCGTCGAGGCTGCAGTCAAACTCGCATCGAGCGCATTCGATGCCCACCGCAAGGCTCCCGTGCATCTGCGCGCCAAGTGGCTGCGCGACGCCGGAGCTGCGCTGAAGGCGTCGGTTGACGAGGTCGCTCCCGTCATTTCCGCCGATGTCGGCAAGCCGATCCGCGTCTGCCGCGGCGAGGTGGTGCGCGGGGCAGAGTTCATGGAAGCCGTCGCTGCAACGCTGCCCCAGGTCATGGGCGGCGAGGTGCTGCCGCTGGATTCGGTCGCACAGGGCGAAGGTCATTTCGGTTTCACCCGACGCATCCCGTACGGCATCGTTGCGGGTATAATCCCGTTCAACGGCCCCGTGAACCTCCTGGTACAGAAGGTCGCCCCGGCGATCGCGGCCGCCAACGTCATCATCACCAAGCCTGCGCCGGCCGGCACCCGCACCGCGCTGATGCTGGCTAAGCTGTTTCAGGACAAGGCGGGCTGGCCCAAGGGCATGTTCACGGTGCTGACGGGCGACAAGGCGACGGCAACCGCGCTTGTTGCGCACAAGGACGTTCGCGCAGTGTCGTTCACCGGCGGCACGGCAGGCGGCGACGCGCTGGCGCGCGTGGCCGGCGCCAAGAAGTTTCTCGCTGAGCTTGGCTCCAACGCCGCCAACATCGTGCTCGCGGATGCAGACATCGCCGATGCGGCCAAAAAGATCGCTGGTGCCGCCTTCGAGGCGAGTGGACAGCAGTGCATCTCCGCCCAGCGCGTGCTGGTGGACAAGTCCGTTCTCGACGATTTCGTGAAGGCATTTGTCACCGCGGCAAAAGCGCTCCACGTCGGCAAGGTCGAGGATCCCAAGACCGACGTCGGGCCGATGGTCTCGGTTGCCGCCGCCGACCGCGTCATGTCGATGTGCGAAGACGCGATCAAGCGCGGCGCCACGTACGCGCTGGAGCCGAAGCGCGACGGCGCGCTGGTCTCGCCCGGCATCCTTGTCCAGGTGCCGCAGGCGGCGCGGCTGTGGTGCGAGGAGGTGTTCGGCCCGATCGCCATCGTGACGCCGTTCGAGGGCCTTGAGCAAGGCTTGCAACTGGCCAATGACAGCGCATTCGGTCTGCAGGGCGCGCTGTTCACGTCGAACCTGAAGGCGGCGTTCCGTTTCGCCGACGACTTCGACGTCGGCTGCCTCTGGGTCAACGAGCCCTCTCGCTTTCGAGTCGACAACTATCCCTTCGGCGGCGTGAAGTCGTCCGGGGTCGGCCGCGAGGGCATCAAGTGGGCGATCGAGGAGATGAGCCAGCTGAAGTTCGTCGGCATCAGGCCATAAATCTCGCGCCCGGCGAAGCGCGAGGCATATTCGCCTCGCGTCGCTCCGCTCACGAATGTCAGGCCGCCTTGCGCTGTGCTGCCGCCGGCACGTGCTCCAACAGCAGCGTTGCCGCCGCCGTATTCGAGATAGGGATGTGGTAGTTGCGGTGCGCCTCCGTTACGCGCCCGCTCATCGTGCCGCGCATGGCCATCCAGTTGAGCAGTTCCACGCCCTGTGCACCTGCTTCGCGCACGACATCCTCGATCGAGAAGCGGCTCATCGCGTCCGGATCGGACACGATCGAATCCATCGTGAGCTTGTCGAAGTCCTTGTTGATGAACCCGGCCCGCTCACCATCGAGCTGATGCGACAGTCCGCCCGTGCCGATCACGACGATGCGCTCGCTGCCGGTCCAGCTCTCCACGGCGCGGCCCACCGCGCGTCCTAGCGCCAGACAGCGTTTCACCGACGGCAACGGGTACTGCACGGTATTGATCGAGACCGGCACGATTTTCACCGGCCACGGCTCATCGCCCGGCCACATCAGCGACAGCGGAATCGTGACCGCGTGGTCGATCAGCATGTCCTGGCACATCGTGATGTCGAACTCATCAGCAACGAGTGCGTTGATGATGTGCCACGAGAGATTTGGATTGCCGGCTGCAGGCTGTGATACAGGGATGCCCCAGCCTTCGTCCTCGCTCTTGTACTCGGCCGCCGCTCCGACTGCGAACGTCGGCAGCTTGTCGAGGAAGAAATTGAGCCCGTGGTCGTTGGAGAACACGATCGCCGTGTCCGGCTTGGTCCGGGCCAGCCACTCGTGAACGGCGTCGAAGCCGTCGAAAAACGGGCGCCAGTACGGATCTTTCTTCAAGCCTTTTGCGATTGCGCCGCCGATTGCGGGAACATGAGTCGTTCCAACTCCGCCAATGATCTGCGCCATGACGACTACCTCCCCGCTTCCACAAGCTTCTGTTTGAAATCGGCAACGCTCATGCCGGTCTGCTGAGCGCCGATGTCCTGCACGTTGAGGCCGAAGATGCCGGCGAACTTCGCCAGGTAGTAGATGTTCCCGCCCGCTTCGATCAGAGCCAGGACATTCCGGCTGCGTACAGCCTCGCGCTGTTCAGGTGTCAGTCCGTATTTGGCGCAATACGACTCCTCGTCCTTCACGAAGGCCTCGCGGTTGTCGGCGCTGTTGAACGAGAAGCACATCCGGTTCAGCGCATAGCCCTTCTGCGCCTGGTCGCCGTCGAACAGCGTCGTGCCCGGAATATTGTGATGCTGCATGAAGGCCTCCTCTACGGCCGGCTGCCGACCCCTTGTCTGCACGAGCATTCGTATCGGCCTCTCGGCGGCATTGATCCTGATCAAGATGAGCTGCAAGTGCGACGCCATGTCGAGCGCCCGCGCTTGATCCAGATCAACGTTGCTCGCGCCACGGTGGTTAGCTTCAGTCGTGCCTATATGACGAACGGTGTTCCGCATATCGGAACAGAGATAGGCTGCCCGCGGATGCCCTGTCCGCGGACGCGCGACGTGGGAGAGACTGGATGCTGAGGAAAGAGCAGAATGATCTGTTGACCCAGACCGGGCCGGCGACACCGATGGGCAGCCTGTTCCGGAGCTACTGGATGCCTGCGCTGCTGGCCGAGGAACTGCCGGAGAACGACTGCCCGCCGGTGCGGGTCAAGCTGCTGTCCGAGCGTCTGCTTGCCGTGCGCGACATCAGAAGGCCGCTATGGGCTGATCGACGAGTTCTGCCCGCATCGTGGCGCCTCGCTCTGGTTCGGGCGGGTCGAGGAATGCGGAGTCCGCTGCCCATACCATGGTTGGAAGTTCGACGTCGAAGGCAACTGCCTCGATGTGCCGTCCGAGCCGGCGGAATCCGGCTTCGCCAACAAGATCAAGCTGACATCCTATCCGCTGGTGAAGCGCGGCGACATCCTGTGGACCTATATGGGCCCGCCTGAGCTCCAGCCGCCGTTGCCGGAGTGGGAGTTCGCGACGGTGCCGTCCGAGCAGACGTTCACCTCCAAGCGCCTGCAGGAGTGCAATTGGCTGCAGGCGATGGAAGGAGGCATCGATTCCAGCCATGTCTCCTGGCTGCATCGCGGCAACGTCGTCTCCGATCCGCTGTTCAAGGGCGCCGGCGGCAACAAATACAACTTTGCCGATCTGGCGCCGGTGTTCGAGGTCGCGGAAGCGCCCGGCGGGTTGTTCATCGGCGCGCGCCGCAATGCAGAGGATGACCAGTATTACTGGCGCATAACGCCGTGGGTGATGCCGAGCTACACCGCCGTCGCCCCGCGCGGCGACCATCCGATGCACGGCCACTTCTGGATTCCGATCGACGACGAGAGCTGCTGGGCCTGGAGCTATGACTACCACCCCACGCGCGCACTGACCGCCGCTGAGCGGCAGGCCATGAAGGATGGCTTTGGCATCCACTCCAAGTACGTGCCGGGCACCTATCGGCCGCTCGCCAACAAGGACAACGATTACCTTATGGACCGTGCAGCGCAGCGCGCCGGCACCCAGTACAGCGGCATCGAAGGAATCGCCATCCAGGATGCCTCGTTGCAGGAGAGCATGGGCCCCATCGTTGACCGCACGAAGGAGAATCTGGTCGGTTGCGACAACGGTATCATCATGGCGCGCCACCGCCTGATGCGAGCGGCACGTGCGCTGGCCGAGAAAGGCGAGTTGCCGCCCGGGCGCGACGCGGAACATCAGAAGATCAGATCCGCGGCTGTGCTGCTGCCGCGCGACGTGCCATTCAGTGACGGTGCCAAGGAGGCGCTGAAGGCCGCTAAAGGCAAGGCGCAGGCCACGGTCTGACACCCACCTCCCTGAGACTGGTTCGGTGAGCGGGGTCGCCGACCAGGCGTTGGTCCTGGCTGTCGCGTGCAGCGCGGCCGGGACCGATGCGATTTTGCGCAGGAGGGCGCCACATGCGGGCAATCATCATCTCGGTCGCGGTCGCTTGCGCCGTCTCGACGACACTCTTTGCGGCCTCACGTATCGAGGCGGCGGATCAGGTGGCAGCAGGCAGACAACTCGTTCAGGACAATTGTGGACCCTGCCATGCGACGGGCCGCAACGATGTCAGCCCGCATCCGCGCGTCCGCCCGCTGCGCTCGATTGCTGCGGCGGGACCCAATGCAATGCTGGAAGCGCTGCGACGCACCGGCATTGTCGCCGGACACGACGAGATGCCGGAGTTCGAATTCACCGATGCGCAAGCGACTGCGCTGCTGACTTACCTGGATAGCCTCGTGCAGCCGCCACACCCGGGCAAAGGCAACGCCAACTGACTGGCCGCCCGAATTGCCGGCCGCCCCGTTGCGGCGTGCGGCTACTTGCGCCCGTCCGCGGGTTCACTCGCCGACGTGAACCCCGCCCGCATGTAGGCGATGACTTGCCAGATTTCCTTGTCCGTCAGCTTGCCCTTGAACGCCGGCATGCCAGAGCTGAATTGCTCGCCACCATCGGCGATCGCCCACAGCAGATACTCGTCGACGGAGATCGGTCGACTGATCATGAAGGCAAGCAGCGCCGGCGACGGTGCCAGTGAGTTGCCGGCAGTGCCACCGCCCATGCCGTCTTTCCCGTGACATGAGGCACAATTCTTCTGGAACAGATCGTTGCCGGCGCTGATATCGGCCGGCTCTGGTTTCAGCGGCGAGCGGACGCCGGCGTAGTCTTTCGGCAGGCCGTAGTTCATGTAGGTCGAATGTCTGAGCATGCGCACCTGCATGCTCTTGGACATGCGTCCTGGCCCCCACAGCTCACGCATCATCCATTCCGGTTGCCAATAGTCGAAATTCCGCCGTCCATCCGGACCGGAGCCGGGGCTGCCGCCTTGCGCCCACGCACCGGCCGCAACAACGACGAGCGCTCCCGACAGCGCCGCGACCAGCATTGAGATTTTGAGCCTCATGTTGTCCTCCCGCCCCCGGCGCTCAGATCGGAAAGTTTACAGGGTCGATGCCGCAGGTCTGGAGAAACTTTCTGATCTGCGCGACCTCGTCCTTGGGCAGGCTGTGGTGCGCGTGCGTGAAAGCCGCAGAGTGCCCGTTCAGCTTTACGCCAAAACGATTGCCGGATTTGTTCTCGATCTCGCCGCCCAGCTCTTCCAACACATGCAGCACTTCCTTGACGTCGATATTGGCGCTCACTGGATGGTCGAACAGCGCGTGCAGCACTTTGCGATGGCGGTGATTCATCGGTCCCTCTCTCCTTCAGGCTTCTATGTGCGTAGTCGGACTCTCGTTCAGTGCGCCAAACCCCACCTTGTCGGCGATCATGGTGAGCTCTTCTTCAGGCTCAGGATGTAGGCGATGAGGTCGTCCTGGTCGGCCGGAGCAACAATGATGTTGGGCATCAACGGATGCGGTGTACGGAACCAGACTGTAAGCGCGATGCGCGTCATCCCCGGCGTGTTAGCCACCTGTTCGAAAGCAGGCCCACGCGGCACCAGCGGCGCCTTCTGATCACCACCAACGGAGTGGCATTCACCACAGTGTTGCTTTGCGTAATCGAGCCCCCGTGCCGAATCGCCGATCTCCTGCGCGGCCGCAGTCACAGGGAACGAGAACAGGGCGGCCAGGATCATGGTCGCTGGTCTCAGGCGCATCATCCCGTCCCTCCTTTGCTCGGCGCGCTCATTGTTTGGCGGCCTCTGAAATTGAACCGAGATAGGCCAGGATTGAATCGATCTGTTCGGGATCGAAAACAAATTCCGGCATGTCGTTGTGCCCCGTGGTGATGCCCTCCGCCAATGCTTCCGCGAGGAAGTGCAACGGGTATTTCTTGGCGAGGCTGCGCAGCGGCGGCGCTTTCGGGTCTCTGCTTGCGTCGCTCCGCCCCGTGGCATGGCAGCGTGCACAGTTCTGCTGCACGATTTTGCTGCCCCGGCTGATCTCGGCCTCATCTGCCAACGCGGCCGTATTTACCGGAGCCAACAGCTGCTGGGCGGCAAGCAGCGAGATAACGGGAAGAAGACGATGGCGCATGCGGGCTCCCGACCTTGTCGGGCACCAACGTCTACGAGAGTGCCGTGTGTCGCTTTGACCGGCATCAACCTGGTGGCGCGCTAGTGTTCCGGTTCTGACATTTGATTCCCGGTTCCGCACCATTGAGAGCAAATGTCAGAACCATAAGGAGCACTAGCAAGATTATGTTTCTAGTGTAGCTTTTGCACCTGACGTTTGGTCTCGAGGCGAGCGCCAAGCGGGTACCAAACGTCAGGTGCGCTACACTAGCCCACCAACCCTCGGCGAGCCATCTCTGGGCGCGCCAGTTGCCCGCGCAATCGCTTTCAAGTCGCGCGAACACGTCGCGCCAACACGCTTCTCCGTTCACGTCACATTGGCGGGACAGCCAAGACGCGGCGGCGATCTGGGATGTAGCGGGCGCCCTCGTCGATGCGCCGGGCATACCCTGTCGAGCCGCCGCTGGCCAGGATCTTGGCCTGCTCGATCCAGCCTTCACGTTCGATCCGTCCCGGCAGACCCAATGCGCCGTTGATGCGATGCAGGTCGCGCGCGTCCCACTCCGCCATCTGCTGGTAGCGCGTAATGCCCATATCGTTCAGTTTTCGCTCGATCATGGTGCCAATGCAACGGATTCGCTTGAGGTCATCCGCCGCTTCTGCGGAGCCAATCGGCCGCCTCGCTGCCGCCCGCGCCACCGCCAGCGACATGAGGCTCGCCTCGCTTTCCGCGACCGGCCGGCGCTGGGCGGGATCGATGCCTTCCGGTCGCAACGGGCCGGGCCGTTGGGCCTGGACCAGGCGCGGCAATGGTTCCCCCCAGGACTGCGGTCGCATCATCCGCGCGGGGACAGGCGGCGGCCCGGACGGTGCAGTTCCGCGCCCGGTCGTCCTCTGTGGTATTGCCACTGCGTTTCTCGCCGAGCGCCGGCGCACGGCGGATTTCTGGTAGGCGAGCGCCCTCAGACGTTTCTCGTCGACTGCCTCCAGATATTTGAGAATCGAGACGACGACGGCTAGCAGCAAAAGCGTCGCCAGCCATCCCAGCGGCAGCAGCCAACCCGAGGTCCTCAGCGCCAGGACATCTTCGATTATTGGTGAAAGGTCGGGCATCCACTACTCGTTCGCACACTTGTCTGCCGGTACGCGGCCCCAGGGCAGCATGCCAATATGACCGCAACGAGGACAACTTTACACTGCCAATCCATATTTACCCTAGCATTGATTGCCGTCACACGACCTCGCCGCGATCATACTTGAGAGAGAAGCTCGTGGCCCCACGACCGGCCAGCGCCCGGGCCTGATCCACCCAGCGCTCTTTGATGATGCGTCGTCCGAGACCAAGTGCTCTCGCGATGCGCTCGATCTCCTGCGGTCCCCAGCGCGCGATCTGCTCGTAACGTAGGATGCCCTCCGCGTTGAGAGCGTCTTCGACGAGGACACCGACGCCCCGGATTCGTTTCAGGTCCTCTTTGCTGCGACGCGCAACCTTGGACTGGCCAAGTGCTGAAGCCGCCGCCGCAGCCGCGGACAGTGACCGAGCCGTGCGCGCGGAAAATGCGTGGCCGGACTGCTGCGGCTTGGCCGAGGCCGCCCTGGATAGGGCTGCCCCGTTCCGCCGGGTGCGCTCAAGCGCTGATGCCGCCGCCGCTGCTGCTGCGAGCGAGGCCGCGGTGTGGGATGCCATGCCGCCATCCCGAACCGCACCATGCACGGGCCTGGCCGATGGCAAGGGCAGATGCGCACCTTGTGTGTTTTCCCGCAGGCCGCGCGAAAAGGCGCCGGGACGCGCGTAGAATGCAGGCGACGTGCGCCTCAGCTCGCGGATCTGTTGCGCCCTGAGCTTGAGGATCACCGCCAGTGCTGTGGCAATGGTAAACATCCAGCAGATCGCCATGAACCAGTCCCAGGCGTCCTCGCCTGCGATCGGCACCAGGGCATCGACTAATTCCTGCATGGCGCAACGATAAGCCAGATGAGCAGCGGTCAATTGCCGGGCGGTTTCACCACCGAACCCCGTATCGCGACACTACCAGCGATTGCCGCGGATTTCGAGCCCCGCCGGCCAGGGCGCCACTAGCTGACCTCTCCGCCGTCCGCCCGCGGGGCCACGACCTTAGGTGCGCTGTGCGCTGCCGGCGCCGCCAGCGAGGCCTTCTCATCCTCGCGAAATCGGTTCGTGATCGGATAGCGTCTGTCGCGTCCGAAGCTGCGCGAGGAGATCTTCACACCCGGTGCCGCCTGGCGTCGCTTGTACTCGGCAATATAGAGCAGGCGCTCCACCCGCTTCACCGTGTCGACGGGATGTCCGCGCGCGATGATGTCCGCCAGCGGCATCTCATGCTCGACGAGACAGTTGAGGATGTCGTCGAGTACCTCATAGGGCGGCAGCGAGTCCTGGTCGGTCTGGTTCTCCTTCAGCTCCGCCGACGGCGCCTTTGTGATGATGCGTTCCGGGATCACGATGCCGCCAGGGCCTTTTGCGCCCGCCGGCACATGCGCGTTGCGCCAGCGCGCGCAGGCATAGACGCGCATCTTGTAGAGATCCTTGATCGGATTGAAGCCCCCGTTCATGTCGCCGTACAGCGTCGCATAGCCGACCGACATCTCGCTCTTGTTCCCGGTCGTCAGCACCATCGAGCCGAACTTGTTGGAGATCGCCATCAGGATGGTGCCGCGGCTGCGGCTCTGCAGGTTCTCCTCGGTGGTATCGGCCTTGGTGCCGGCGAACATCGGTTGCAGCGTCTTCAGGAACCCTTCGACAGGATCTGCGATTGGCACCGTGTCGTAGCGCACGCCGAGTGCCTGGGCGCAGGCAGCCGCATCCTCCAGGCTGTGGCCGGAGGTATAGCGGTACGGCAGCATCACGCAGTGCACCCGTTCCGGCCCCAGCGCATCCACGGCAATGGCAGCAACCAGCGCCGAATCGATGCCGCCCGACAACCCGAGCACGACGCCGGGAAAGCCGTTCTTGTCGACATAGTCGCGCGTCCCCAGCATGCAGGCGTGATAGGCGGCGGCATCACCCTCGGCCAGTACGGCCTTCTCCCCATCTTCGCAGCGCCAGCCGTCCGCACCTTTCACCCATTGCGTGACCGCCATGGCTTCCTCCCACGCCGGCAACTGCAGCGCGAGCGAGCGATCGGCATTGAGAACGAATGATGCGCCATCGAATACGAGTTCATCCTGCCCGCCGACCTGATTGACGTAGGCCATCGGCAGTTCGCTTTCCGTAACGCGCGCCACCGCTACGTTCATGCGCACATCCGGTTTCGTGATATCGAACGGCGAGCCGTTGACGACGACCAGCAGCTCTGCCCCGCATTCCGCCAGGCATTCCACGACCTCGTCCTTCCAGATGTCCTCGCAAATCGGCACACCCAGACGCAGACCGCGGAAGTTGATCGGGGACGGCAGGGCACCGGCATCGAACACGCGCTTCTCGTCGAAGACGCCGTAGTTCGGAAGATCGACCTTCCAGCGCACCGCCTCGATCCGGCCGCCGTCGATCAGCACCACCGCGTTGTAGAGTTTTCCCTCCTCCGGCCACAGCGTGCCGACCAGCATCGCCGGCCCTTCCCCGAGTTCAGCCGCCAGCGCCTCCGTGGCCGCGCGCACGGCTAGCGCGAACGCAGGTTTTCGCACCAGGTCCTCGGGCGGATAGCCGGCGATGAACAGCTCCGGCAGCGCCACGAGATCGGCTCCCCTGGCCCTGGCCTCGGCGTGGATGGCCTTGGCCTTGGCGACGTTGCCGGCGATATCGCCGACGATCGGGTTGGCCTGGGCCAACGCCAGCTTGAAACGGTCTGTGATAGGTTTGCTCATGGCGTGAGATTATTGCGCGGTGGGCCGGTCCGCAATGTGGCGCGTCGCGCTTCCAGTCCGGGTCGCGGCTATCCGCACCAGCTTATTGAGCCGGGCGTGCTGTTTCGGCTATCGTGATGTCCAGCATTGACCATAGGAGAAACGCGATGGCCTATACGCTCGACGAATTCTGCACCGATTGCCGCAAGGCACTGCAGTCCGGCCAGCCGATCGAGGCGGCTGTCGATACGATTGCCGATCACCTCACCAAGCTGCTGGTCAACAAGGAATTTGTGGACGCGACGTTCAAACCGGAGGACGATTTTACCAAGAAGGTGCTCTACCACGACCCCGATCTCGACTTTTACGTGCTGGCCCACGTGCACCAGGGACCGAAGGAAGGCCCGCCGCACAGCCACGGGGCGTCCTGGGCGGTCTACGGCACCGCGATGGGCCTGACCGGGATGAAGGATTGGCAGCGGCTGAATCCGGTGGGCGAGGAAGGCGCGGTGTTGCGCATGTCCGACAAGTACGATCTGGGCGTCGGCCAGTCCCACGGCTACGGTCCGCACCAGATCCATTCGACCTGGCACCCGGCCAAGGCCTGGGTGGTCCGCGTCGCCGGCACCAACCTCGACGTGATCCCGCGCTACCGCTTCAAGCGCGACCGCGACCGCATTCAGGAAGCGGCATAACCAGCGGCTGGCGGCGGATCACGCGCCGCCGTCAGCGCCCCATCACTTCGCGTACACCGCGATCATCGGCCCGAGCGGCAGGATATTCCCGAGCCGCCCCATCGTCGGCGCGTACAGTGCCGGCGCGCTGCCGCCGTCGAGAAACAAGGCGTTGGGACATTTGAGGGCGTCGCGATAGAGCCGGCCGAACTGTGCGAACGAGACCGGATCGTCCGAAATCGCGAACACCACCTGCCCGTTGCGGTCGACGCCGACACCGTCGCGGATTTTCATGCTCGTGCCGGCCCTGATGAACAGCGGATGCAATTTGCCGTCGATCACCAGCATCGGCCCGGATTGCGTCGCCGCCTCGACCTTCATCTTGCGCTGCACGAACGCGCGCGTCTCCATGACGCCGGCCCGCTTGCCGGTCAGATAGAACACGCCATTTGGCCTGAGATGGAAGTTGCCCGGTCCCTTGCGCGTGTTCGCTGGCGCGAGTTGTCGGCCTCTCTCGACGTAGAGGCCGACCGGTTTCAGGTCGGCATGGAACATGCCGCCGTTGAGCGCGAACCTCAGCTGCCCGCGCGTTGCCGCATCGACGCGCGGCAGCCGGGACAACAGGGCATACGGCGTCCCGTCCCCGCGTTGCCACGCAATGCGGATGGTCGTGCGCGCAGGATCGGCGCGGCAGATCGTGTAGCGCGCGCCCTCGTGCTGCAACGGGGCGCACGGCCCGTTGGCCGACGCCGGCCCCGGTGCGCTGACGGCAAGCGGCGCCGCGACGATGGCCGCCAAGGCGGCTCGGGCGTGACGGGCATTCATGGCAGTGGCTCCACAGTGAGAACGGCGGAAGGAAGACGGGTGTCGCGCACCCTCAGGCGTCCGTTACACCATCTTCCTCTGTCGGCATCTTGACGACGATGCGGCGCGCCTCGATGTCGACCTCGGGCACGAACGCATCGGTGAAAGGCAGCATTTCCGTCCGGCGCGTGCCGGAGAGCTGGACCTCGATCAGGTCGCCGGCGCCATAGTTCAGCACCGCGACAACCTCTCCGACGTGTCGGCCGTCCTCGTCGACCGCGGCAAGTCCGATCAGGTCGGCATGGTAATATTCCGCCGCCCCCGCCTCCGGCAGCCGCTGCCGCTCGATGTAGAGTTCCTTGCCAGCCAGGGCCTCCGCGCCGTTGCGGTCGTTGACACCTTCCACGCGCGCGATCACGGCGCCTTTCGGGGTAAGGCGTACCACCTGCAACTTGAATGTGCGTGTACCCTCCGCGTCGCTCAGCGGCCCGTACGCCGCGATGTCTTCCGGTGCTTCGGTGAACGAGCGCAGCACGACGTCGCCACGGATGCCGTGGGCACCGGAGATACGGCCGAGCAGGATGCGGGCAGGCGAACGGTCAGGCATACAGGGATGGGATCCGGGGTGAAGAGGAGGCCGGCGCACAGTCGCGTCTGACCTGCCCCTCCGTCAAGTCCATCCGGCACCGATGCTGCGCCCCCGTTACTCCTTTATGATCGGGACGTCGGGATGGAACGCATTGACCACGAACGCGAATGTCACGTCGTAGGTCACCGGCCGCTGCGCGCCGCTCACCTGGCTGGTGACCGACACGGTGCCGACGTCGCGCCCCTTCTGGATCAAGGCGTCGTCGAGCGCCGAGGCTTGGCCGGCGGTCCAGGCGAGCTCGATATCCCCGAGCTTGAGCCTGCCGACCTTGCGCAGGTGCGTGAGCAGGACGGCCCGGCGCGGTCCCGTCTCCGGCCGCACGAGGACGACACGGGACATGGCTGGAACGTCCTTCGGCAAGTCACCCCGGAACAGGAATGGCGCCTTGGCCGTGTCGTAGCCGGTATATGGGTTCGTGCCGTAGGGACGCCGCGCATTCTCGACGGGTTGAAGCACTTTCCCCGCAGGATGCCGCGCCTTGAATTCCCGATAGGATTCCAGCCTCGCTGGCAGCATCTTCAATTCGCTCCCCAGCATCACGCCGACAATGGCCTCGCCCGTGAACTGCTGCCACCAGCTTTCTGTTTGCCGGTCGTACATCACCAGATCGGAATTGCGCAGCTTGCCCGTTGTGCCGAAGTCCAGCACGCGCCCTTTCACTGTCCGATCGAACACGATCGCGGAATTGCACAGCGGGCAATACGTGACAGCAACCGGCTTGCCGGCAATCGTGTCGTTGACGATCTCATGCCAGATCAGAATGCGGATGGGGTAGGCGCGCGCATCGCCGCCAACCTCCAGCCCGATCACCGGCTCGACATCCGCGACCTCGCGGGTTTCGCCGATTGTCTTGAACAACGGCTTGTCGATCGAGGGAATGCCGTCCTTGGGCGGCCCGCCCGACATCACCTCTGACCATTGGATCGAGGTCTTGGCAAATTCCGTCTTGGTCCACCCCTCGCCTTTCCATTGCGAGGGGTCGGCCATTGCGGGCAATATAAGGGCCAGCAGCAGCAGCGCCGCTGCCAGCCCGGGCAACCAGCTACGGGAGGGAAACCGGATGCCATTCTCTTCAATCCGTCTCATGATTGAAGTGTTAATGCCGGCAAGCCCTGGAAACCAATCACAGCTGTAAACGTCTGCGTGAGCATCGCCGCTCAGGCAGGTCGACAGGCGATCCTCGGCAGGCGTTCGTCAGGCCGTCGCCTCGCCACCCTCGGCCTTGGGCGCTTCGGCTTCGGCCGCGGCCTTCTCTGCCGCTGCTGCAGCGCGCTCGGCCTCGGCTGCCTCGCGCTCCAGCCGCTTCTTGCGCGGCTTGCCCTTCGCCGGGTTGCTCGATTGCTCGCGCGTCAACAGGCTCGCCTTGTCGAAGAAGCGGGCAACGCGGTCGGTTGGTTGCGCACCGACGGACAGCCAGTGCTTGCAGCGTTCCTCGTTGAGGCGCACACGCTCCGCATGATCCTTCGGCAGCATGGGATTGTAGGTGCCGATCTGCTCGATGTAGCGGCCGTCCCGCGGCGAGGCGGCGGGCGCCACGACGACGTAATAGTACGGGCGCTTTTTGCTGCCGCCACGCGACAACCTGATCTTCACTGCCATTTCAGTCGCTTTCCTTTTGTCTTCTGGTTTGTAGCGCAGGGCGGATCAACGATCTCCGGGAGCCGCCGTGTTCTTGGGTCAGGGGCGGTGGACCCAGGCGCTGCACGCCGGTGAGATCCAGACCCCGTACCAATCTCCTCATTTCTTCTTGCCCGGTAGACCCGGCAGACCTGGAAGCTTCGGGCCGCCGAGCCCGGGCAGACCGCCTCCGCCCAGTCCCGGCAATCCTTTCGGCATCGGACCTTTTGGCAGGGCGAGCCCTTTGGGCAGCTGACCCTTCTGAAGTTGCTCGAGCTGCTCCGGCGTCGGCTGCGGCATCCCGCCACCTGCGCCACCCATGCCCATGCCGCCCAGCATGCGGCCCATCAGGCCCTTGTTGCTTGACCCATCTGCTTCATCATGTCGGCCATCTGGCGGTGCATCTTGAGCAGCCGATTGACGTCCTCGACCTTGGTGCCTGAGCCGGCCGCGATGCGCCGCCGCCGTTTGCCGTCGATGATCTTCGGCGCACGCCGTTCCTTCTTCGTCATCGACGAGATGATCGCCTGCTGGCGTTTGATGACGCTTGTCGTCGATGTTGGCGTCGGCAAGCTGCCCCTTGAGCTTGCCCACGCCAGGCAGCATGCCCATCACGCCGCCGAGACCACCGAGCTTGTTGCATCTGTTTGAGCTGTTGGGCCAGGTCGTCGAGATCGAACTCGCCCTTCTTCATCTTGGCCGCCATCGCCTGCGCCTTTTCGGCGTCGATGGTGGCGGCAGCCTTCTCGACCAGGCTGACGATGTCGCCCATGCCGAGAATGCGGTTGGCGATGCGCTCCGGATGGAACTCCTCGAGCGCGTCCCACTTCTCGCCGGTGCCGATCAGCTTGATCGGCTTGCCGGTGACGGCGCGCATGGACAGCGCAGCGCCGCCGCGCCCGTCGCCGTCGCAGCGCGTCAGCACGATGCCGGTGACCCCGATCGC
Organism: uncultured Alphaproteobacteria bacterium; assembly: GCA_963825625.1. Classification (GTDB taxonomy): domain Bacteria; phylum Pseudomonadota; class Alphaproteobacteria; order Rhizobiales; family Hyphomicrobiaceae; genus CAMDPA01. The sequence continues at coordinate 159,206 of CAWGUF010000012.1, forward strand.
GCGCTTCGAAAGCCTTGGCGGTGTTGACGGCGTCCTGGCCGGTCAGCGCGTCGGCGACCAGCAGAGTCTCGTGCGGATCGGTCTGCGGTCTTGACCTCGGCCACCTCCGCCATCAGCGCCTCGTCGACGGTGGTGCGGCCGGCGGTATCGAGCAGCACGACGTCGTAGCCGCCGAGCCGTGCCGCATCCATCGCGCGCCGCGCGATCTGCAGCGGCGTCTGTCCGGTGATGATCGGCAGCGTGGCGACGCCGGTCTGCTCGCCGAGCACCTTGAGCTGCTCCATGCGCAGCCGGGCGTGCGCGTGTCGAGCGAGGCCATCAGCACCCGCTTCTTGTCGCGGTTGGTCAGGCGATAGCCGATCTTGGCGCAGGTCGTGGTCTTGCCGGAGCCTTGCAGGCCGACCAGCATGATCGGCAGCGGCGCGGGCGGCGTTGAGGTCGATCGGCTCGGCGTCCGAGCCCAGCATGGCGACCAGCTCGTCGTTGACGATCTTGACCACCATCTGGCCGGGCGTGACCGACTTGACGACTTCCTGGCCGACGGCCTTCTTGCGCACCTCTTCGGTGAACGTCGCGCACGACCTCGAGTGCGACGTCGGCCTCGAGCAGCGCCCGGCGGACCTCGCGCATGGCCTCCGCCACGTCGCTGTCGGTCAGCGCGCCGCGACCGGTGAGCTTGGAGAAGATGCCGGACAGTCGGTCGGATAGATTTTGGAACATGATCTCGTTGTGCCCGTTTTCCGCCTCGGCGGCTGGTCAGGCCACAGTGCTTTCCACGATGGCCGATACTCTACCTCTGATCTCGTTTAACGATATCGGTATTCCGCTGTGGTTGTACCAGGGCTGTCTGCCTGGCCGGGTTGGAGACGTTTCGGCTGGCCCAAACGAAAACGCACCCGCGGGCGAAACTCGCTGGCGGGTGTTGACCATACATCGCCGGTCAATTCAGCCGGACGGCATATGGTGGCTCGGCGCTGCATGGCCGGGTTGCGCCGCACAATGGTCGATGCATTGGCGTGTGTCAACCGCGGCCGACACCGCGGCCGGCTTCGGGGAGGCGCTATAGGGGAGGCCGAGTAGCGGGGCCGCGTTGGCCATCCGCGGCACGAGGCTCAGATTGAGGCAACGGGTGGCTCGGAGAACAGGACGAGACGGACCAGCTCGAATTGCCGGTGACAGTGCGTCTTGCCCATGATCGATTTGATCTGCCCCCGCACGGTGCCCTCGCTGCGCTCGCGGCGTGTTGCGATTTCGGCCGGCGTGAAGCCCTGGGCGAATTCAGCCAGAATATTGGCTTCCGCCCGCGTCAGGCCGAACAGCTGCACCAGTCTCTCCTCGCTCATCCGCACCGGCCGGCTGGGATCATTGACGAATACGGCTGCACAATGGACGCCAACGGGCCAGCCTGCGGGCGGAAGCTCCCCCTCCAGCACCGGCGCCAGCGAGCAGATCGTCGCCTGCATGCCCCATTGTTGGTCGCTTGGCGAAAGCGCAACGTGCCTCACCAGTCCCGGCTGGCCGATCATGGCCGTCGAAACCACGCCCAGAACCGCACTATGCAGCTGCTCGTTGATCGTGGCATCCGGACTGACGAGCCGCCTGCCGTGCCGCTTGAGCGCGGCTCCATTTTCCAGCAGTAGCAGCCCGGACTGATTTGCCCTGACGATATTGCAGAACCGATCGACGAGGATCACCGGATTGACCGTGGCATCGAACAGGGCACGCATGGTGCCGAAGTCCCGGCTGAGTTGGAAAAGCCGGCTTGCGAGCTCGCCTGCCTGCCTGAGGCTTCCGACCAGCAGCTCGTAACGCTGTAGATCCCGCTCCGCGAACACCCGGCCATCGCGAGGGCGCATGACCGAGACCACCATCATGAAATCGGCGTCGGTATAAACGAGCGGCAGCACCATCGAGTATTCGATGTCGAACGGCTCCAGGTAGGTGCGATAGAATTGGCTGGTACGCAACGTGCGGGTTTTCAGGAATTCCCGGCAGTGGCTCGGCTGGCCGGCCCGTTCCAGCGCTTTGTCGAGCCTCGGGTCCTTCAGATAGACGTCCGGCCTGCCAAGCTGCAGTCTCTGGAAGTGTTCGTCGATGCCATGTCCGTATCCGGCATAGAGGTGGCGGTCTGATTTCCGCATCATTGCGACGCGGGCCATCGGCGCCTCCAGGAAATCGGCCAGCATCGCCAGTGTTTCGGGCCAGCGGCCAGGATGCAGGACTGCGGCGTAGAACGAGGGGGCGAGGTCGAGGGCTCTCAACAGCAAGTCACGTGAGTGCACGCGCAAACCTTTCGCAAAAATCCATTCTGATCAATGGGCTTAGCGGTGCCAAGCGCGCACATACAGCGCTGCCGCCGCCTGATCGAGTGATTGATAGAAATCTGTTCGCCGCGGGCTTAGCAAAATGATCATGCCAACTCCGGCGGGAGAGTTCGAAAGCCTGTCCGTGCCAGAAAATGCCTGTCTGCATACTAACCAGTCGATCCGTGGCAATGTCATCTAAGTGTTAATTACCGAACATGCGCCGGAACGCATCTACCAACTTAGATAAACTAAGCTATTGTCCGTGCGCGCCGTATGTTGGCAATGACCATTCAAGCGCGTTTTGGCATGACCGTAGGGCATTTAAACCGCACCCCGCAGCCGGCAATCCTGGCGTCGCTGTTCCAAACGATTGCTTGATCGTACGGGGACGGTTACGGCGCCGCCGAAATTGCGGACTACCGTAACCGCTTTCACCCCGCTGCGAGCTTGTGATCGTGAGGGGATAAACCGGAATGACGTAGCTGGTTCCCCCTTCGCACCATGCCCGCTACGACTTCATAGCGGTCTGGAGATCATTTGCATCCCCCACATGGGTGATGCGCTGTCATGGCATCAAATTTCGTGCACGACAGGTCGGCCTCACCTTCGGGCCGGGGCCGGCGATAGCCGCAAATCCTGCCGCGTGAGCTGTCGGTGGCAACGTACAATGCGCCGTCCGGCCCTTGCCGCACGTCGCGAATGCGCTCGCCCAAATCGCTCAGCAGGCGTTCCTCGCTGACCACCTCCCCGTCCTTTATCACCAGGCGCGTCAGGTGAGAGCCCGCCAGCGCACCGACGAACAGGTTGCCCTTCCAGGCTGGGAACAGGTTGCCCGTATAGAAAGCCATGCCGGACGGCGCGATGGATGGGTCCCAATAGTAGACCGGCTGTTCCATTCCGGCTTTCTGGGTGCCAACCCCGATCTTCGCGCCAGAATAATCGCGCCCGTATGTGATCACCGGCCAGCCGTAATTCCGGCCCGCCTGGGGACGTTGAGCTCGTCGCCGCCCCGCGCCCCATGCTCCACAGTCCACAACTCGCCGGTGTCCGGGTGGATGGCAGCCGCTTGCGGGTTGCGATGGCCGATCGACCACACATCAGCGGACCAGCCCGGCCGCCGCGCATTGCCCTGTGCTGCCCGGCCGTCCTGCGTGATGTGCACGATCTTTCCGATATGGTTCGCCGGGTTCTGGGCGTCCTCGCGCTCGCTATAGCGGTCACCCAGGGTGACGAACAAGGTGCCGTCGCCGGCAATCGCGATCCGCGACCCGAAATGGGCGCTGGAAGCAACCGCGGGCCGCTGCCTGAAGATCACCTTGACGTCAGCGAGGCTGGCGCTTTCCGAGCCGAGCTCCAGGCGCGCCGAGGCGACGGCGGTGCCGTTGCGCCCACCGCCGCGTGGCTCGGAGTATGTGAAGAAGATGCGCTTCGACGTCACGAAATCAGGCGCGAGCACAACATCGAGCAACCCGCCCTGCCCGCCAGCAGCAACGACCGGTACGCCCGACAGCCGCAGCGGTCTGCCACCCTCGCCCTCCGATACCCGCATTCTGCCGCCGCGCTCGGTGATCAGAAACCGGCCGTCCGGCAGGAACTGGAACGCCCACGGATAGGCCAGCCCGCGCACCACGGTGTCGACCTTGACGTCGGAACGCTGCTGCGGCGCCGGCGCGCGGGTCTTGGACGCCCACGCGGGAAACGCGAGCGTCAATAGGTAGAGGGCAAAGCCGGCAACAGCCGTTCGCATCATCGTTCGCATGGATGCCTGCCTCGCTCCATCATTGGATCATTGCCTCTACTAGGTAGTGTGCGACCGCAAGCTTTCAAATCGGTGGCGGCGCACCCACCCAGTCATGCCTAGGCCCGGTCGCCGCAATGCGCTGCACCAGACGCGGCGGCTGTCCGAGTTGAATGTCCTCGTAGGCTACGACGTGCAGGCGGCCCTGCACCGCGCCAAGCAGCTCGCCCGGCTCCAGCAGAAAAGCGGGATTGCTCGGCTTGCCATGGCGCTCGTTGCCGGCCCGGAACGTCTGATAGAGAAACAATCCCCTCGGCCTCAGCGCATCGATCAGAGCCGACAACAAAGGCCGCCACAGGTAGTTGACGACGATCACCCCGTCGAAGCTGGCGGCAGCAAACGGAAATGGGCGCCCATCCTCCAGGTCGGTCTCGATCAACTCCAGTTGCGGCGACTGCGGCAGCTGGCGCTTCGCTGCGGAGATATCCCGGTCGACAGCGGTGACACTCAGGCCCCGGGACAGACACAGTGCGGCATGCCTGCCGCCGCCACACGCCAGATCGAGCACCCGACCGCCGGCTGGCATTCCGCCGATGAAGCGTTCCACCCAAGCCTCCGCCCGTGACTGCTCGTTTGTCCGCTGTTGTGCCTGATCCGGCATTACGCCCCTCCGGCCGTTGCCTCGACCGCATTGAGTCTTCGCCCGATTCGCCCATATAACGGCGCATGCAAAGCGCCGCCAGCCTGCCCTATGTCAAGATGAACGGGATCGGCAACGAGATCGTTGTTGTCGATTTGCGTTCCTCCCCGCACAAGATCGGCGAGGCCGCGGCCCGTGCCATTGCGGAGCGTCCCGAGACCCGCTTCGACCAGCTCATGGTGATGGACCCGCCGCGCATAGCTGGCACGGAAGCCTTCGTGCGCATCTTCAACACCGACGGCTCCGAGGCAGGCGCCTGCGGAAATGGCACGCGCTGCATCGCCTGGCTCGTCTGCGAGGCGACAGGCAAGTCGCAGTTTGCTTTCGAGACCCGTGCCGGCCGGCTCGATGTCACGGTGGACAGCATCGACAGCATCACTGTGGACATGGGCTCGCCGCGCTTCGGCTGGGAGGAGATACCTCTCGCCGAGCCGTTCCAGGACACCCGCTACATCGAGCTTCAGATCGGTCCGATCGATAACCCCGTCCTGCATTCGCCCTCCGTCGTCAATGTCGGCAATCCGCACGCCGTTTTCTGGGTCGACGATGTCGATGCCTACGACCTTGCCCGGCTCGGGCCGATGCTGGAGAACCATCCGGTTTTCCCGGAGCGCGCCAACATATCTCTCGCCACCGTCACCTCGCCGACCGCGATCAGATTGCGCACCTGGGAGCGTGGCGTCGGCCTGACCAAGGCGTGCGGCTCTGCCGCCTGCGCGGCCGCCGTGACCGGCGCGCGCACTGGCCGAACGCAACGCGCCGTCGATGTCTCGTTGCCGGGTGGAAAGCTGCATATCGAATGGACGGCCGCCAACAGGATACTGATGACCGGACCGGTCGAGGTCGAGCACCGCGGCGCGCTGGATATCGCAGGTTGAATAATGCGCCTACTGGCCAAGGCGCTTGCGGGCGCTTTCCGTCGCATCGGTGATCTCCGCGGCCTTGCCAGCTACCGCTAGCCCGGTGGGCGGCATGCCAGAATAGATCGCCTCGTATTGACCCGCTTTCACCAGATAGGTTTCGTGCCAGATCCCGACATCGCCGCGCCGCCCCTTCATCCGCCGGTTGAATTCGACCCAGGCCGGCCAGTGGCTTTGGTTCGGATTGCGCGCATAAGCCTCCAGATGCTCGAAGCTGCGCCAATACTGGATGAAGGTGAACAGGCCCGGCCGTTCGACATGCAGCAGTCCTGACTGCGGCCCGGCTGATTTCAGCTCCTTCAGCATCGGCGCCATTGCCATCAGCGGTTGCCAGAAGCTGGCCGGGTTCCACGGCTTGTTGATCCGCAACCCGATCAGGAAGATGACGAAATCGCCTTCGATCTGAGCGCTCACGCGTTTCGCTAGTACAGGGTTCGAGCCCATCGCCGACCTCCTGTAGCTGGGTAGGCACGCCGATACTGCAGCGGCAGCCTGCATTATCGCAACTGGTTACAGCCAATTCCGCGGCCGGCTACCCAACGTCAGATGTCCTACACTAGCTCTTGGGGTTGGCCCGCCGCTGCCCGGCATCGCCCAGTCCCCGGATGAAGTCCATCATCTTTTCATAGGATCCGAAGTCGCCGTGATTGGAATGTCCCGCCCCTTCGATCAGTGCCAGCTGCTTTGGCTCGCGCGCCTTGGCATAGACAGCACGGCCCATGTCCGTGGGTACCAGTGGGTCGGCGGTGCCGTGCACGACAAGCAGTGGCATCTTGATCCCGTTGATGATGTTGATGGTCTCGTACCGCTCGGTGAGCAGCATGTGCACCGGTAGAAACGGATACTCCCTCGCTCCGACGTCGGCCATCGACGTATAGGGCGCATCGAGGATGAGGCCGGCCGCAGGTTTTTCTGACGCCAGCCGAGCCGCCACTCCGGTGCCCAGCGATTCGCCGTAAAACACGATATCAGCCGGCCGCGTGCCCGAGGCGACGAGGTCGTCGTAGGCTCGGCGGGCGTCGGCCACGATCGTGGCCTCGCTGGGTCGCCCCGTTGAGCCGCCATAGCCCCGGTAGTTCACGGCGTAGAGCCCCAGCCCGCGCCCTGTGAAATAAGCAAAGCGAACCTTCCGCCGGCCAAGATTGCCGGCATTGCCGGGAAAGTAGAGCAGCGTCGGCTGTCCTGCCTTGGCTGTTGCGCGCCAGACGACCAGGCTTTCGCCATTGCCCACCGCCAGATTGTGCTCCCGGATACCCTCGAGCCCCAGTGCGGACGGAAGAACGCGGGTGGGATCGACATTGTAGACGAGCTGGCCCTGCAGGGCCCAGGCCGTCGCCGCCAGCGCAATGTAGACACCTGCGGCCCCGAGCAATATGCGCTTCCACCTCAACATCTCACCCCTCTGCTCTACCTCTTCTCTTCACCCCTATGTTACCATCGGCTGGTCGCCGCTGCCCCGCGGCCGTCCCGTGATCGGGCGCGATATACAAGCTGAATGGTCTCTCTATGCCACACCCGCGACAAAGGATTGCGACCGCACATCGCGATGCACGCTGCGATATCTGAGGTCGACGGGAAGGCTTGACGCGGCTAACATTCCCCACCCGCCAATTTGGCCCGCAGGCACGCCAGAGGTCCAGCCCGTTCCTGCCGCAGCCGAGCAGTTTCAGATCATGCGGTGCGCAACAGGCGCACCTACAAGGGAGTAGAAGTCGGATGCAGGATACGACGAGACCGGCCGCTGCGGCCAAAGCGGATGCCTTCCAATGGGAGGATCCCTTTCTGTTCGATCAGATGCTGACCGACGAGGAGCGGCTGATCGCCGATACCGCCCGCAGCTTCGCCCAGGACCGCCTCGCGCCGCGTGTGACCAAGGCGTTCATGGAGGAGACCACGGATCGGGAGATTTTCAACGAGATGGGGTCGCTCGGGCTGCTCGGGGTCAACATCCCGGCCGAGTATGGCGGCGCCGGCGCCAACTACGTCTCCTATGGCGTGCTGGCGCGTGAGATTGAGCGCGTCGACTCCGGCTACCGCTCGATGATCTCCGTGCAGTCCTCGCTCGTCATGTACCCGATCTATGCATTCGGCAGCGAGGCGCAACGCAAGAAGTACCTTCCCAAGCTGGCAACCGGCGAGTGGGTCGGCTGCTTCGGCCTGACGGAGCCTGACGCGGGCTCCGACCCCGCCGGTATGAAGACGCGCGCCGAGAAGGTGGACGGCGGCTACAAGCTGACCGGCAACAAGACGTGGATTTCAAACTCCCCCATGGCCGATGTGTTTGTCGTGTGGGCGAAGTCTGCCGCGCATGACAACCAGATACGCGGCTTCGTGCTCGAGAAGGGCATGAAGGGACTGTCCGCTCCCAAGATTGAGGGCAAGCTCTCGCTTCGCGCCTCCACCACCGGCGAGGTGGTCATGGACGGCGTTGTCGTGCCGGAGGATGCCATTCTTCCCAATGTCTCAGGCCTTAAGGGTCCTTTCTCCTGCCTCAATCGCGCGCGCTTCGGCATCTGCTGGGGCACGATGGGTGCGGCTGAGGACTGCTGGCACCGGGCCCGCCAGTATACACTCGAGCGCAAGCAGTTCGGCCGCCCGCTGGCCGCCAATCAGCTCGTTCAGAAGAAGCTCGCCGACATGCAGACCGAGATTGCGCTGGGCCTGCAGGCGGCACTGCGGATCGGCCGGCTGTTCGACGAGGGCAAGCTGGCGCCGGAGGCGATCAGCCTCGTCAAGCGCAACAACTGCGGCAAGGCGCTGGATATCGCACGGGTCGCTCGCGACATGCACGGCGGCAACGGCATCACCGCCGAGTACCACGTCATGCGCCACTTGATGAACCTGGAGACCGTCAACACCTACGAAGGCGCCCATGACGTGCACGCCCTGATCCTCGGTCGCGCGCAGACCGGGCTGCAGGCGTTCTTCTGATCATTTGACCGAGATCACGGCGCGCGCGCCGTCCAATCCGCTGTGATGTCTGACAGGGAGCCGCTGGAATTGTATGGCTCCTTGCAGCACACGGAGGATATCGTGGTCGAGCGATCCCATACGGCCGGCTTCTGGCCGTCGGTCTATGAGCCGTTGAAGAAGGCTGGAGAGAAGGTGGCGGAGTGGTTCGCCCCCCGCTCCGATGCCGGCGTCGCGGCGGACAAGTACAGTATTTCGATAGAACTGCCCGGCGTCGAGCCAGCGGATATCGACGTTCAGGTCCATGAGGGCACGCTGGTCGTACGCGGTGAGAAGCGCGTCGAGGTCGAGCGTCAGGTCGAGAGCTATTTCTTCTCTGAGCGTGAGTACGGCACATTCCTGCGCTCGTTCCGCCTGCCGCCGGACGCCAACGCCGAGGCGATCGAAGCCGACTTCCGCAACGGTATCTTGTCCATCGTCGTGCCGAAGCTCGGCCAGGTGCCCGGCCGTTCGCGCAGGGTAGCCGTGCGCACCGACTGATCCGCAGCGGCCGCCCGCCCCCCTGTGCTTAGGGCGAACGCGCGAGCCGGGCTTCCTGGCCGTCGCTTGATCCAGGTCAACAGATGGCCCGGTGGCTCGCGTATCGCTTTGAGGCTTTCGAGAGCAGGATCACATAGACAAAGCTGACGGCGGTACGCATGGCAACGGGCGAGACGACACAGAGCACTTCAGACGCGACAGCGGCGAAGTCCCGACCACCGCAAAAAACGCCTTACGAGATCATCGGCGGCGAGCAAATGGTCCGCCGCCTCGTTGACCGTTTCTACGACATTATGGACAGCGCGCCGGAAGCACGTGTCATCCGCGACATGCACGCGGCCGATCTGGGCCCGATGCGCCAGACGCTGTTCGAGTTCCTGAGCGGCTGGCTCGGCGGTCCCCCGCTGTATTTTCAGCGACCCAATGGCAAGTGCATCATGTCCGCGCACAGACCATACGCCATCGGCGCCGCCGAGCGCGACGCCTGGCTCATGTGCATGCGGCAAGCGATGGTCGATTGCGGCGTGTCGGAAGATATGCGCAAGCTCCTCGACACGGCATTCGGGCGAATGGCCGAGGGTATGCGCAACCGCTAGTGTAGCGCACCTGACGCGTGGCTCCGAGGCCAGCCGAATGCGGATGCCAAGACTTAGCTGCGCTGGGGAGCCTGACCGCAGGCCCTCGAAGCCAATGCGCTGCCATTTTAGTTCAAACAGCGATCAGGTAGCTGAGCCGCCGCGACGGGCGAACTTACGCAATTGGTCGTCGTGCTGACCTCCAAAGTGAATTGCACGCCACATTCGTGTTGGTGCAGGCAAATTCGTGCCGGCTACCGGAATCTGATCCCTGTAAAGATATTCAGATGTGCCGCGTCTCAAATGTCACGCACAGCCGAGACATGTGCAGCGTAGGTGAAGCTACGAATAACGCCAGCTTCCTGCGTAGACTACCTTAGAACAGAGGCAAGTGCGCGAGTTGATTCGGTCTTCGGTCCATTTTGATTTGCGCAAAGTGCCAGCCGTCGGACGCGCGGTGCAGGAATTTTGCATTCCAGGCTTTTCAAGTGCCGATACGCGTTGCCTGCCGAACTCGAGGCTGAGTGCCTCGCGGCGATCCAGCGTTCAGTGTCCCAGAGGACGATCACTAAAGGCTGCTTGTTTCCTGGCCTTGGACCTTCAACCCCCTGATGGCCAGTAGGCCGCGGAGGATGCGGAAATGCATATTCACGTCAAGGCTTCTGGTTGCTCTCTCGCCGTTATCGCGGCTGGTCTTTTCGCGACATCGGCGTCCGCCGCCGATCTTGGCGGCAATTGCTGCACTGACCTCGAGGAAAGAATCGCCGAGCTCGAGGCGACCACGGTTCGCAAGGGCAATCGCAAGGTCTCGCTGCAGCTCTACGGTCAGGTCAGTCAGGCTGTGATGTTCTGGGACGACGGTGCCGAGCGCAACGTCTACGTCCTCGAGAACGACAATACAAAGAACCGCCTGGGTGTGCGCGGCTCCGCCAAGATCGCCGCCGACTGGTCGGCGGGCTACAATATTGAGCTGCAGATCCGCTCCGGTCGATCGTCCTCGGCCAACCAACTGCCGCTGGCGACAACTCAGGGCGCAACCATCACCGCGTTCAACACGCAAAGCGTCTCTCTTCGCTACGCCTACTGGACGCTGCAGTCTGAACGCTACGGCAAGCTCGATGTCGGGCGTCAGACCGATGTCACCATCGGCACGTCTACCGTGAGCCTCGTGGACGCGGATGGCTTCGCTGGTCCAGTGGGCGCCGGTTACGCTGGCCAGGGCTTCCTGATGCGCCGGGCCGGCACCACTGGCAATGGTGGTCTCAGTTCACTGAACTGGTTTACAGGCGCGTTTTCCGCCAATGGCGCGACAATTATCTCGCATGATTATGGTCCCGCTTGGAACGGCGTGAAATACACGTCGCCGTTCTTCTTGGGACAAACGAAGAGGTCGGGCTTCCAGCTGTCCACCGGCTGGGGCCACGACGACGCCTGGGGCGTTGCGTTGCGCTTTGCCGAACAGTTTCAGGATATCCGCCTGGCCGCGGCCATCGGCTATGGCGGGTACACGGACAACGACCGCGGCGCCTGCACAAATCTGGCGGGTGCGACCAATGCCGTCTCGCAGACCGACTGCAGCTCGCTCCAAGTCAGCGGCAGCATCCTGCACGTGCCGACTGGGATTTTCGTCTCGGCCGGCTGGGCTGAATGGACCGATAACAACCGCAACAAGCCCGCCGCTCTGGCCGGTTTCAATGTCGATAAGACCGACGATTTTTGGTACATCCAGGCCGGCTGGCAGGCCAAGCTCAATGCGCTTGGCAACACGACCTTCTGGGGCCAGTACCTGAATGCGAATACAGGTCTGGGCATGAACGGCGGACCACCCGCCGCACCAGCCGGGCCGGTTGCACGCACGTTGGCGTCAACGGACGTGCTGAATTCGCTCGGGACGACGGCCTATCTTTCCAGCGCCGACTCGACGGTATGGGGCGGCGGCATCACCCAGAACGTCGATGCGGCGGCGATGGCGCTGTACCTCGGCTACTATCAGTTCTCCACCGACATCACCTTGCAGGCGACGAACAACGCCGCCAACACCGCTAAGTCGAACCCGATCGACGATTTCAGCGTCGTCTTCGCCGGCGCCACGATCAAGTTCTGACACGCAGGCCGTGGTCGCGGCAGCAGATAAAAAATGCACAAGAGGCGGCTCGCATCAGCGGGCCGCCTCATCTGTTGTCGGGTATGCCGGCGCGTACAATCGCTGATTGCCGCAGCTGAAGAACCTATTTCACGCCGAGCTTCTTCTGCAGGCTCGACGACGACGTCGTGTACTGGAACAGCAGCTTCTTGTCGGGATAGATGTAGCGATGCGCCGCCTGCGCCATCAGCGCCGCCTCGTGGAAGCCGGACAGGATCAGCTTCAGCTTGCCCGGATAGGTGTTGATGTCGCCGATCGCGAAGATGCGATCCTCGCTCGTCTCGAATTTCTCGGTGTCGACCGGGATCAGGTTCTCTTCCAGGTTGAGCCCCCAGTCGGCGATCGGTCCGAGCTTCATCGTCAGCCCGAAGAACGGCAGCATCCGATCGCAGGCGAGCCGTTGCTCGCCCTCCTTCGTCTTGACGGTGACCCCCTCGAGCTTGCCGTCCTCGCCGTGCAGGCCCGTCACCTGGCCGATCAGCAAGTTGCATCTTTCCGGCCGCCACCAGCGCGCGCATCTGCTCGACCGAGTGCGGCGCGCCGCGGAAATCGTCGCGCCGGTGCAGCAGCGTCAGCGATTTCGCCAGCGGCTGCAGGTTGAGCGTCCAGTCGAGCGCCGAATCGCCGCCGCCGACGATCAGGATGTCGTGGTCGCGGAAACTGCTCCATCCGCCGGACCGAGTAGAACACCGATGTGCCCTCGTAGGCCTCGATGCCGGCAAGCGGCGGCCGCTTCGGCGTGAACGAGCCGCCGCCGGCGGCGATCACGACGACCTTGGTCAGGAACGCCTTGCCGACATCCGTCTTCAGCAGGAACCGGCCGTCAGGCTGCCGTGCCAGCTCGTCGACCCGTTCGTCGAGGTGGAACGTCGGATCGAATGGCTTGATCTGCTCCATCAGCCGGTCGGTCAGCTCCTGGCCGGTGACGACCGGCAGCGCCGGGAATGTCGTAGATCGGCTTTTCCGGATAGAGCTCCGCGCACTGCCCCCCGACCTTGTCGAGGATGTCGATGAGATGGCACTTGATGTCGAGGAGGCCGAGTTCGAACACGGCGAACAGGCCGACCGGACCGGCGCCGATGATGACGACATCGGTTTCGATCGGTTGCCCAGAATGCTCAGGCGTATCCATTCTGCAAGATCCTCAGAACTGCTTTTCCGGTACACGCACGACCAGGCCGTCGAGCTCGTCCGTGACCTTGATCTGGCAGGACAGCCGGCTCTCCTCGCGCACGTCGAAGGCGAAATCGAGCATGTCCTCTTCCATCTCCGATGGCCCGCCGACCTTTTCGCGCCAGGCCGCATCGACGTAGACGTGGCACGTCGCGCAGGCGCACGCGCCGCCGCATTCGGCCTCGATGCCCGGGACGTCGTTGAACTTGGCAGCTTCCATCACGGTCACGCCGGGCTCGGCGTCGACGGTTCTGCTCGAGCCGTCCTGCTGGATGTAGGTGATCTTGGCCATCGTCGGCTATGCTCCACTAGGGCGATGTTGTGCAGCCGTTGCGCGTTAGGTTCGACCGCCTGATTGGGACGCGTCTTGTAAGTATACTTCGCAAATTGGCGGCACCCGCCACGATTAGACGTATCGGGCGGGAATTTCAAGTTGCCGAAGGTCGCGGGGCTCGGTTATTCGGACCGCTCCTGCCGAAATGGCGTGCCGTGGGTGCCGATGGACTGCAACAGACGGGTCAGGCCGGCTGTGCAAGCTGGGCGATGTAGTCGAGGACTTCGACCAGGCTCTGCTCCACCTCGAAGATCAGCCGCTGCGGCTCGGCCGAGCCATATCCCGCCCGCTCGGCGGTCTCGGCTGTCGAGGCCAGGGCACATGCGCCCACGGCCTTGGCCGAGCCTTTGAGCGTATGCGCCGCGGCGTGCCAGCTCCTGGCATCGTCCGCAGCTTTAAGTTGATCGAGCGTCTGCGGCGCCTGCTCGGCGAATAGCTGCAGGATCTCGACCTCGAGCGAGCGATTGCCGAGCGTATAGCGGGCGAGATGCTGATGGTCGATAGGTACCGGACCGGCGGCCGCAGGTGTTCGATGATCATTGGCGACAGTGGTCATCTGGTCGGTCTCCAGCAAAGGGTCGCGAGCAGCGTAGCTTGGCTGTCGATAATATCGGGTAAAACTTGATTGTCCCGTGTATTACTGCCGCAATCGAGGGTAGAGATTGTCCGGTATTAATGAAGTCGTAACCTTTGTTTTGCCTTAAACGGACCCTTAAACTCACGTTCAATGCGCACATGCCGGGAGCGGGGTGGCTTCTGGCTGGGGGCTCTGGAGCTTGATCGCAAGGGGTTGCCTTTCCCGGCGTCGCCGTCGGGTAGCGGTAGCGCGACGAGAGTTTTGACTGGTGCGCCTTAGTGGGGAGACTGTGCGGGCGGATGGCGCAGGACAGATCAATAAAAGAAACCAGGCTTGATCTGGACGCCGATCTGAGCGCTCCTCAACCGGGTGATGCTGTGTCCACGAAGTCCGGCAAGGGCGCGGCGCCGGGGCGTTCGAAAAGGGCGGCCAAAGGCCCGCCACCATTGCCCCCGTCCACGACCGGCCGCGATGCCAGTACCCCTCCATCTTTGCCGATGCCCGATGTCACTGGGGCAACCGATGTCACGGGGGCGACCGATGTCACTGGAACAGCAGAGAGCAGGGAAAAGCAGCCCCGGAAGCTGCCAACCGCAAACGGCCTCGGCACGGGCAATTCCAGTTCGGCGATTGCTTCGTCCGGCGCTGCTTCGGCGCCTCCATTGCCGTCGCCTGCCGCCGCATCCGAACTGGGGCCAGCGCTAGCCAATGGCATCGGCGGTGCGAGCATCGCGGGAATCAACGACGGCACGGCATCTGCAACACGATCTGCAGCACGTCGGTCCGATGACCCCGGACACGGTCCCAAGCCTTTCAGTCTGCCGGCTCCGCTCGCCTCCGGTGTTACTCAGCCTTCGGATGGCACGAGTGAGCGCAAAGCGCCGCACGAAAACAATGCGCATTTCGGGGCAAAGCCGTTTGCTGGTGCTGAGCAAGCCGCAGATCGGCCGGCACCTGAGGAAGCCACTTATCGGCGGACCGCGCGGCGCCGCGCGGCGGGCCCATCGCGCGATCAGATTGCTGCCAACGATGACGCGCCGACCATTGGTGGCCTGATCTATGCGCTCAACCAGAAGCCATCCGGCCGACCCTTTACGATCGCAACTGGCATCAGCGTAGCCTGGGCGCTGGCGACGCTGGCATTTGCGGCCTACCACTGGGGCGGCCAGATCGTCAGCGGCGGTGGCCTCGGCGCATTTGTCGGCCGTCCCGAGATGCTGATGCTGATCGGCACGCTGCTGGGACCGATAGGCATCGCCTTTGCCTTGGCATTGATCGCCTACCGGGCCGAGGAGATGCGGCTGCGCTCCAGCGCCATGACGGAAGTCGCAGTCAGGTTGGCGGAGCCTGACCGGATGGCCGAGCAGTCGGTCGCATCGCTGGGCCAGGCGGTGCGCCGGCAGGTCTCGTTCATGAACGATGCCGTGGCCCGTGCGCTTGGACGTGCGAGCGAGCTGGAAGCGCTGGTCCACAACGAGGTCGCAGCCCTCGAGCGCTCCTACGAGGATAACGAGCGCAAGATTCGCGGCCTCATCCAGGAGCTATCGGGCGAGCGCGATGCCTTGGTCAACACCAGCGAGCGCGTGTCGGGCTCTCTCAAGCATCTTGGAACCGAGGTTCCGGAGCTGATCGAGAAGCTATCGGGCCAGCAGATCAAGCTGGCAAAGATCATCGAGGGCGCTGGCCAGAATCTCACCGCGCTCGAGAGCGCAATCGCGACCCAGACCGGCAACCTGGAGAGCACCCTGGGCACGCGCACCGAGCACCTGCAGACAGTGCTCACGGAATATACCGCCGCGCTTTCGGGCTCTCTCGACCAACGCATGGAAGCGATCGGGACGGCGATCGCCTCTCGCACCGGAGATTTGCAGGTCGTATTCGAGGAGTATACCCGCGCCCTCAACTCCACACTCGGCAACCGGGCCGAGGCCCTCGACATGCAATTGGCAGACCGCGCCAAAGCCCTTGACGACCAGCTTGGCGAGCGCACACGCCAGCTCTCCGACCAGTTCGGCGAGCGCACGGCAGCACTCAACTCGACGTTGGTGGCGCGCACGCGTGCTCTCGATGACGCGTTCAATCAGCGCCTGCGCCTGTTCGACGAGGCGATTGTGCGCTCGACGACCATGATCGATGAGAGCATCGACACTAAGACCACGGCCCTGACGACTGCCCTCGACACGCACGCGCAGACCTTGAACGACACTCTATCGCGTCAATCGATGGAGCTTGACGAAAGCCTGCTGCAGGGCATCAACGCGGTGCGCAGAACTAGCGAGAACATCACCCGTCAGTCGATAAAGGCTATCGAAGGATTGGCAGGACAGTCCGAATTGCTGAAGAGTGTCTCGGAGAACCTCCTCACTCAAATCAACGGCATCACGCATCGCTTCGAGAACCAGGGCCAGCAGATATTGCGCTCTGCCAATGCGCTGGAAAGTGCCAACTACAAGATCGACCAGACGTTGCAGGCGCGTCATTCCGAGCTGTCTCAGACGCTCGATCGACTGGTCGGCAAGGCCGACGAATTGGGCACGGCTGCCCAGGGCTACACGCGCCAGCTCGAAGGCACGATGTCGGAAGCCGAGAGCCGCGCGCGTTTGCTGACCGCGGAGTTGGCGCAGAGTGCCGAGGAGCGCTCCCGGGCCACCATTGCCGACATCGAGCGATTGAAGAGCGCCGCGGAGGCGAACACCACGCTAGCATTTGATGACCTGAAGTCGCGCTTCTCCAATGTAACGCAGGAAGTGACGAACAGCATCGGCACACTCACCAGTCAGTTTACTGAGACGACCGGCGACGCCAGAAAGCGCACCGCGGAGGCGGCCTCGCATCTTGCCACAGAGCAAGATCGCCTTCGGGAGCAGGCTCAGAGCCTGCCCGGTACTGCCCGCGAAAGCGCCGATGCAATGCGCAAGGTCCTGCAGGATCAGCTTCGTGCCATAGACCAGCTTTCCAGCCTGTCGCAGCGGGAAGCTGGCGGGCGTGACATCAGTCGCCCGGTCGCGCCGCGTCAGCTCGTGCCGGTCGCCACTGCCCCATCCAGCGCGCCGGCCGAACCGCCGAAATCGCTCACGTCGCTGTCTTCAACGCTGTCGAACGAGCTCCAGGCCCGAGCCGAGCGCACGAGTTCTCCGCCCCAGGCTCAGTCACAGCGTCAACCATCCGCACAGGCATCCACCGCCGGCCGGGATAACTGGTCGTTGGGAGACCTTCTGAAACGCGCATCAGATGAGGACGCGCCAGCTGCACAGCCATCCGCACCCGCCGGCCATTCTCCGCAAACGCATCGTGTGCAACCCCAGCCGCAGCCCTACCCCCAACCACAGCCACAACCACAGCCACAACCACAATCGCAGGCCCAGCCGTCCGGTGCCAGTGCCGGCGGCCTCGATATCGCTGCCGTCGCACGCGCCCTCGATCCGCCTCGCGCCGCCGCAGTCTGGCAGCGGCTGGGGGCCGGTCAGCGCGGGATCATGGTGCGAAGCATCTATACTGAGGAAGGCCGCGCGCTGTTCGACGACAGCGTTGCCCGCCTGCAGACCGATCCCGGTTTTGGCGAGCAGGTGCGCCAGTACCTCCAGGGGTTTGAGCAGGTGCTGCAAGAGGCCGAGCGACGCGATCCCACGGGACAAACAGCGCAAAATCATCTGGTCTCTGATTATGGCCGCGTCTACCTGTTTCTCGCCCATATCAGCGGTCGCATAAGCTGATCGCCATGGCGGCCGTTTCGCTCCGCGCCTGGATCGAGGTCTGGCCCATCGCTGGCGCCTTCACCATCTCCCGCGGCTCCAAGCGTGAGGCGGTCGTTGTGGTCGCCGAGGTCAGCGATGGCGAGCATCGTGGTATCGGCGAGTGCGTTCCCTACCCGCGGTATGGCCAGACACCGGAGACGACGCTGGCAGACATAGCGGCACTCGGATCGCGCATCGAAGCCGACCGCGACCGGCTGCTGCGCGAGTTGCCGCCATCCGCGGCCCGCAACGCAATCGACTGCGCGCTGTGGGATCTGGAGGCCAAGCGCTCAGGCCGGAGCGCCCACGCCCTCGCAGGCCTTCCCGAACCGACGCCGATTCTCACCTGTTACACACTGAGCTTGCAGGCTCCTGAGGAAATGGCGGCAGCCGCAAAGCGGATGGCTCACCTGCCGCTTCTCAAGCTGAAGCTTGGCGACAACAATCACCCGGAGCTGGATGCCTTGCGCATGCGTCAGGTCCGGCAGGCCCGGCCCGATGCCAGGTTGGTTGCCGACGCCAATGAAGGCTGGCGGCTGGACGACTTGCCAATGCTTCTGGCGGTAGCGGCGGAGTGCGGCGTGGAAACCGTGGAGCAGCCGCTGCCGGCGGCCGACGATGCGGCCCTTTCTGCCTGCAGCAGTCCTGTTCCGCTGTGTGCTGATGAATCGGCCCACGCCACCGAAGGGCTCGCGTCCCTGGTCGATCGCTACAGCGCAGTTAATATCAAGCTCGACAAGACAGGTGGGCTAACCGAAGCCTTCGCCATGCTGGCTCAGGCCCGGCGGCTGGGCTTGCGGGTCATGATCGGCTCGATGGTCGCCACCTCTCTGTCGATGGCTCCAGCGCTTCTCGTTGCCGCCGGCGCCGATTGGGCTGACCTCGATGGCCCCCTCCTGCTCGCGCGTGATCGCGTACCCGGACTTCAAATATCCGACGGCAGAATAATGCCTGCGGGCGCCGATCTGTGGGGCTAAATCATACCGGAAAACCTGAGGTTTTCAGGTGTCTGCGCGCAGGGTTGGTGTGGCGGCTGCGCAAGGAAAAAATTATACCGGCCCACCGCCGCCCAGAAAGAATCGAACGTTCCGTGGGCCGGTATCAGGCGTCCTTTGCCGCGCGCTCCAGTAGTAGCGCGGCCGCAAATCCCAT
The DNA here is from genome assembly GCA_963825625.1 of uncultured Alphaproteobacteria bacterium. Lineage (GTDB taxonomy): Bacteria > Pseudomonadota > Alphaproteobacteria > Rhizobiales > Hyphomicrobiaceae > CAMDPA01. The sequence goes on from CAWGUF010000012.1 coordinate 178,008, forward strand.
CGCACACAGCGCTGCCATCGCAATGTAGGCACCTCCACCCAGGCTGGCGTAGAGCGGCCCGGACAGCAAGGTCGCGCTGCTCATCGCGATGCCGGCAGTGAATGTCGACAGCAGCGCCTGGGCTGTGCCGGACATGTGTGCCGGGATGTTCTGGGAAATCCACTGCATGGCGCCCAGGTGTGTCGCTGCGAAGGTGCCGGCATGCAGCACCTGCAATGGCACCAGCAAGGCGGCCGGCGGATCGAAGGTCATTGCCCACCACCTGAAAATGCCTGTCACTGCGCCAAGCATCATCAGCCGCACATCGCCGAAGCCAGCGACCTGCTTTCCAGCCCAGAACAGGGCAATCTCCGCTGCCACGCCAATTGCCCACAAAGTACCTATGAAGCCGGCAGACATCCCCTGCTCGCGCCAGTGAATGACGCCGAACACATAGAACAACGCATGCGAGCTCTGGATTGCGCCCGACGCGGCAAGAAACAACGCGAACCGGCGGTTGCGCAACAGTTCGACGACGTCCGACAGCCGCAAGCGAGGCATCGAGGCCGTGGAGCCCTCGACCTTGTCGGCAGCCGGTTTGCCCGGCAACATGGCGTAAGCTACCCACATGACGATCGTGCCGGCCAGCAGCAGCCAGATGATGGAACCCGCTCCGCTTGTCGCTGTAGCGAAGCCCGCCGCGTAGCTGGCGAGAATGAAGGTCAGCGAGCCCCACGACCTGACTCTTCCGTAGTTTACGGATGCGTCCGTGCGTGCCGCCGACAGCGCGATGGTGTCCGCCAGCGGCATCATGCTCTGAATGGTGACCAGCATCAGCGCCGTCAGCATGATGATGGCGATCTGGCTGGGCACCAGCGACAGCGCACCCACCAGCACGATAGCTGCTGAGCACAGTGCCATTAGAATTGCACGGTGAGCCTGCGCCTGATCGGCCACGAATCCGATAGTGGGCGTGAGCGCAAGTCGCATGAACAGCGGCGCTGAGGTTGCAATCGCAATCTGGGCCGGCGACAGGCCGCGCGCATCGAGCCAGACCGGCAGATACGTCAGCGCTACGCCGTGAAACACGAACATCGCCGCGAACATCACTGACAGCCGCAAGCTCATGCCGGCCATCACGGTTTGTCTGCGCACATTAGGCGTCCCGCGCTTTGCCCGAGGTCGTTATGTCCGCGAACAGCGCCGGATCGATGTTCCCGCCCGACAAGACGCAGGCGATGGTGCGTCCGGTGGTGGGCAGCTTGCCGGCGAGCACCGCCGCGAGTGCCACCGCACCGCCGGGTTCGAGCACCAGCTTCAACTCGGCAAAGGCGAAACGGACAGCCTGGCGGACCTCGTCCTCTGTCACGGCGAAGCCGCCTGCGAAATTCCGGCGGGCAAGCTCGAACGTGATGAGGCCCGGCGTTGGCGCCAGCAAGGCATCGCAAATCGAGCCGCTGAGCTTGTCGTTGGTTACCCGCCGGCCAGCGACGAGAGAGCGGGCCATGTCGTCGAATCCCGCCGGCTCTACCGTGTAGACGAGCGCCCCAGGCGCTGCATCCTTGACCGCAAGCGAAATACCCCCAGCAAGGCCGCCGCCCGAGCAAGGTATCAGAACGGCTTCCACCTCCGCGCCCATACCGGCCGCCTGCTCCATCAGTTCAAGCCCGACTGTTCCCTGCCCGGCGATGACGTCACGATCGTCGAACGGATGCACGAGCGCGGCCTTGCGTTCCTGGGCAAAGCGGTTTGCGATGAGGTCGCGATCTTCCCGGACACGGTCGTACAGATGGACTTCGCCTCCGAAGGCGCGCGTTCTCGCAATCTTCAGGGCAGGCGCATCCGATGGCATCACGATCAGGCTTTTCAGCCCGGCCAGCGCCGCCGCAGCAGCGACACCCTGCGCATGGTTGCCCGATGAGCAGGCCACGACCCCGCCCGGAAACTCGTCGGAGTTGACTTGCGAGATCTTGTTGTAGGCCCCGCGGAATTTAAAGGCACCGACGCGTTGCAGGTTCTCCGCCTTGAGCACGATCCTGCCGCCAGTCGCGGCATCGAGCGCAGGATGAGTGAGCAGCGGCGTGCGAAGCGACAGTCCATTGAGGCGGCGGGCGGCAGCGCGCACATCCGCTATCGATGGCGAATTGGGAGAGGTCATGCAAACAGGCTCCGCGAAGGCAGACAGCCTTCCGACACTGGCCGAGCGCTTGCTCGAATGCAAGAAGCCGATGGACGCGTCACCCGCCGCTGCGCTGCCCAGAAAGATACGGACTTTCGGTGGGCCGGTATGACCGGTGTCGTCTGAACAGGCGCAGCTCAGCCGAGCCTCAGCACTTTCCCAGATCCATCGAAATTTTGCTGATCTCGAACCCGCGCGGGGTGATGCTGATGGATTGCTTGCACGTCGACGTATTGACCGCCATTGCGGCAGTGAAATCGGGCCCTCTGATATTCAGCCGAAAGCCATCATTTATGACGTCGCCACTGACGGATCCGGTCTTCGACCAGGTTCGTTCCTCCCAGTCGCCCGATACTTTTCCGTTTGCGACCTTGAGATTTGCGATGGCATCGATCTTGTAGCCCTGGCTGGCGCACCGTAGATTTTGGCGAACGCTGTCGCCACCGCCCTTGACGAAGTAGGTGGCAATACAGCGCATTTGCTCGCTCGCGCCGCTTGACATCACGATGTTGCCCCAGCCCGCCCATCGCCCCGGCAGCGTCTGAACCGGCGTCGCCAGTGCCATTGTCGCGCAGATGATGCTGGCACCCGCAGCAATTCCGGCAACATGTGCGGCATGCTTCGACAAGGTCATGAGATCGTCCCCGTCTGTTGGCGTCCAGGCCAATGCGTCCCGGATGAAGTAAAAAGAATTGTGGCGCGGCCCTGTATCCGCACGACATTGAGAATGATGGACGAAATCAGAGCAAAGTCGCTCACCTCGCTTAGTTGTCCGCAATCGAATATTGCAGCGCCCGCCCCAACTTCTAGCCGTTGTCACACAGCGTGGCAACCAGCGACAACCTCGCGCGAGTCACACGATCCGGGGCAGTTGCTTTATCGCAAACAGATGATCCACCGGACCATGCCCGTGTCCGATCCGCAGCCCTGCACCGTGCTCGAGAGCCTGCGCGAGATAGCTCTTGCCGCCTCGCACCGCTGCCTCCAGTTGCGATCCGCTCGCCAACAGGGCAGCTATCGCCGCCGATAGCGTACAACCGGTGCCGTGCGTGTTCCCGGTGGTGAGGCGCGGTGCATCAATATCGAGTGTCGTCCCATCCGACCGCACGAGCACGTCAGTTGCGCGTGATCCACCAAGGTGTCCGCCCTTGACCAGAACCGCCTGGCATCCCGCCTCGATCAGGCGCCGCGCCTGGCCGACGGCCTCGGCGAGTGTCCGCGCTTCGCCCTCGTCGAGCAGCGCGGCGGTTTCCGCAATATTCGGCGTGACGAGGGTGGCTCGGGGCAATAGACGCGATTTCAGTATCTCAACCGCGTCGACGTCGAGCAGTCTGTCGCCGCTTGTCGCCACCATCACGGGATCGACCACGAGGGGCAATCCGGGTCTGGTGTCCATGGCGTCGGCCACAGTCTTGATGATACCGGCGTTCGCCAGCATGCCGGTCTTGACGGCCGCGACTTCGAGGTCGTCGAACACGGCCGCGATCTGGGCGCCGACGAACTCTGGCGGAGGCGTATGCACGGCCGTGACGCCGCGGGTGTTCTGAGCAGTGAGAGCGGTCAGCACGCTCGCGCCGTATACGCCGAGGGCAGTGAACGTCTTGAGGTCGGCTTGGATGCCAGCTCCCCCGAGCTGTCGGAACCCGCGATGGTCAGCGCAATCGGGGGTGTGATCTCGCGTTGCGCCATGGCATCACCTGTCAGTTCTCAAGCGTCTTTTTCATGATCTGGTCCTTGAGCGAGGATGGGGTCAGCCATTCCTCGAGCAGTCCCAGCCCTGGAAAGGTATCGAGCAGCCACTGCCCGATGACGTTCATCGAGCCGGTGACGAACAGCAGCCCGGTGACGATCAGCATCAGACCCATCGCCTTCTCCAGCAGGCCCATATGACGCTTGAAGCGGTGGAGGAAAGACATGAATGGCCGGATTGCGATCGCCGCCAGCACGAACGGGATGCCCAGGCCGAGGGAATATACGGCAAGCAGGCGCATGCCGGCGCTGACGCTGCCCTCTTGCGCCGCCAGCGTCAGAACGGCTGCCAGGACCGGCCCGATGCAGGGCGTCCAGCCGAAAGCGAATGCGAGACCGATGACATAGGCCCCGAGCAGGGATACGCCGTCCATGCTGGCTCGGAACCTGGCCTCCTTGTAGAACAGCCCGATCTTGAATATGCCGAGGAAATGCAATCCGAACAGAACGATAACGGTGCCGGCCGCAATTGAAAGCTCGCTCTTGTATGTTTGCAGCAGGTGCCCGAACGCCGACGCACCGGCGCCGAGGCCGACAAATACCGTCGTGAATCCAAGCACGAAGAACAGCGAGCCCTTGACGATCCGCCGCCAGGCCTGATCGTCGAGCCCGTCTTCGCTAGTCATCGTCGCCACGGTGGTTCCGCCCAGATAGCCGAGATAGGGCGGCACCAGCGGCAGCACGCACGGGCTGAGGAAGCTGACGAGACCCGCCAGCATCACGCCTGCGTAGATGTAGAGTTCCGTCAGCATCGGGCTTGAGACCGCCTCTGGCTATCTGCGGATTTGGCAACGGGCACCGCCCATGAGATGGGCCCTGAATCGTCAAAATACGATGAGGCGGATCGCAGCTGCAATGAGACCGATGCTGCGAACCCATCAAAAGCAATCACGATATCGCCATCCCCAGCCTCAGCCGACTCGGTCTATGGCCTCAAAGCCGCCAGCGCGGCCGGCAGGTCACAAAGGCGGTCTATCACGCCATCCGCCCCGATTTCAGCCGCCGGCGTCGTCGTATATCCGAAGCTGACGGCCACCACAGGCACGCCCGCCGCGCGCGCCGCTCCGACATCCGCCGCGCTGTCGCCGACCATGACGGCCTCGCTGACTGCCGCCCCCAGGCCGCCGATCGCCGCCAGGAGCATGGCTGGATCGGGCTTGCGCGGCAGCGCTGGCGTCTCGCCCACCACGGCAGTGAAGAACCGCGATATCCCCAGATCGGACAAGGTGCGGACGGTGATCTGGTGCGGCTTGTTGGTGCAGATCCCGAGCCTGACCCCTCCATCGCTGAGCTGGCTCAGCAACTCGATGCCACCCGCGAAGATCTGGCTGCGCCCCGCACCGATCTCGCCATAGCGCCGGGCGAAGTGCATGTGCAGCTTGTCCATCAGGGCGGCATCGCTGTGCCGGCCAAGCCGCGTCAGAGCGCGCTCGACCAGGACCCGCGCCCCGCCGCCGATCATCGGCACGACATCGCTTTCGGCGAACGTCGCCAGCCCGGCCGCCGCGAGCGCCGCGTTGAGACAGTCCGCGATGTCGCCGGCGCTGTCGATCAGCGTTCCGTCTAGGTCGAACACAACCGCGCGGGGCCAGTCTGCCGTCATAGCCATGTCAGTCGCGCGCCAGAGCCGCCACGCCGGGCAGCTCGCGCCCTTCAAGCCATTCGAGGAATGCGCCGCCGGCCGTTGAGACGTACGTGAAGTCTCCCGTGACACCGGCGGCGTTGAGCGCGGCAACCGTATCGCCTCCGCCCGCCACCGACGTCAGCTTTCCCGCTTTCGTCATTTCGGCCGCCTGTTTGGCCAGCGCGAATGTCCCTTCGCCGAAAGGCGCGATCTCGAATGCACCCAGCGGCCCATTCCAAAGCAGTGTCCGGCAGCCTTCGATGACCTTTGCAAGATGCGCCACCGACTTCGGCCCGACATCGAGGATCATCATGTCCGCAGGTGTCGCTGCGATGTCGACCACCTGCGAGGCCGCACCAGCCTTGAATTCCGCTGCCACGACCGCGTCGACCGGCAATACGATCTCGCGGCCTTTGGCTTTGGCTTCCGCCATGATCTCGCGCGCGGTGGTGTGGAAGTCGGGTTCGGCCAGCGACTTGCCGACGCCGATGCCCTGCGCCTGCAGGAACGTATTGGCCATGCCGCCGCCGATGATCAGCTTGTCGACCTTGGCCAGCAGATTGGTCAGAACGGGAATTTTCGTCGAGACCTTGGCGCCGCCGACCACCGCCGCAGTCGGCCGCCGAGGGTTTTCCAGCGCAACGCGCAGAGCGTTGATCTCCTCCATCATCAGCGGCCCGGCGAAGGCGGGCAGCACATGCGCCAGCCCCTCTGTGGACGCATGCGCACGATGTGCGGCCGAGAAGGCGTCGTTGACATAGAGGTCGCCGAGCTTCGCCATTTCCGCGACGAAAGCAGCATCGTTCTTCTCTTCGCCGGCATGGAACCGCGTATTCTCCAGCACCGCGATCTGTCCGTCGGACATGCTGCCAACGACGGCGGCGGCCTCGGCACCGATGCAGTCGCCGGCGAACGCGACCGGTTGGCCGACGAGCTTGGCGAGTATCTCTGCCACCGGCTTCAGCGATTGGCTCTCGTCGCGTCCCTTCGGCCGCCCGAAGTGGGAGACGACGATCACCTTCGCGCCGCGCTGAGCAAGGTCCTTCAGACCCTCGACCAGACGTTCCAGGCGTGTCGCGTCGCTAACCTTGCCATCTTTGACCGGAACGTTGAGATCGGCACGCACGATGATACGCTTGGCCGCCACGTCGGCCTTTGATATCGGCTTCAGCCTATCGAGATTTATCGCCGCTTCCTCGCTGGGGGCACCGCCCGCTCCCGTAATTGAGACACCAGGGCTTTAGCCGCCGGGCGGAGGCCGCGCAAGCCGGCCCGCACGTGCGTTCCCCGCATGCTTAAGCGGCCGGCTTGTTTTGCCCGATTTTCGGCACAGGGAGCAGTTAGCCAGAAGCGATGACCTGCAACACGAATCGAAGGCACCGCATGATGAGGCGATCGGCACAAGGCTTGGTCGCCGGCGCGGTATTGGCGCTCTGGCTCGCGGGGCCGGCCGCAGCCGTGCGCGCATGGATGCAGGAGGCGCAGTTGCGTGGCGAGCTGGTCGGCCGGCAGCTGACGGGTGTTTATCCCGGCGGCATGGCCTGGCGGGAGTTGATCGACACCGCCGGAACCTCCGTCTACGAAGAGCATGGGCTGGCGCGGCCTGGGCGCTGGACCATCAAGGGCGAGCTGTTCTGCTTTGCCTATGCCCCGCCGACCATGGGCGGCTGCTTCCGTCTCGTGAAGCACTCGGCCAACTGTTATGAGCTCTACACCGCCTCGATCGGGGGCCATATGCCGAAAGATCCGCCGTCGGCACAATCGATGTCGTGGAACGGCCGCCTCTGGCGCGAAGCCGAGCGTGCGACGTGCGAGGACAAGCCGATCTCGTGAGCGGTAGTTGCAGGGCGATCGCGGAGGCCCGCACTTGCCGTCGATGGGCCCCGCTGTGAACGCGAGCTAGGCGAGTGTTGCCAGTCCGCCTCCGGCCTCATCAACGGAACGAAGACGGTTTCGGGGGCAAAGCGACAACTTAACGAGGCTTGTGCTCGGTTCAGCGACGGGCACCCGACAGCTATTCGCGCTTTTTGCGTAGCCCTAATGGCATATTGTCAGGTATCCAAGAGCTTCTCCCGCTCAAGCACGGCCCGCACCTGTTCGAACACGGCGCTGAGCTGGCCCTTGGGGAAGCGGATCTGACCAAGCCCGTGGATGTTGGAGAACTCTTCGCAACCCTCTTCCAAAAGGACGATGGCACGAGGAAATCCCAAGCGTCCTTGGAACAGGCCGACCTCGTGGACCACGTTCGTGCGGGCAACGAGCGCGCCGTCAGCGCGCTCATCTTCGGCGGTCATGATCAGAAACGCGAAGGCAGCGGCGTCGAGCAACTGCGACAGCCGCTCGATGTTGGAGATGCCGGCAACCGGCACGCTGTTGAACTCGTCGACCGGCAAATGAAGGCCATCCGCAATGAAGTCCTTCAGTTCGCGCCACAACAGCGATCGGCCATGACCGATAAATACGTTTGTGCCTATGCGACCGCTTCGGGCTGTCTGCTGATCTAGACGCTGAATGTGCGATGCACTTTCGCGGCAAGCACGCTCTAGCTGGTCAAGAGATGCTTCCAGGGAGGAGGCAGCGACCGGCACTGCTGCAATACGCTGGTGAGGGGAGGCCTGGAGGCCTTGGGTCAATGCCAGCGTATCCCGGCTCCAAATCTGACCGCTAGGCAATAAGGCGCGGGTCGTGGTGGCGACGTCATGCGGGTTCAACTTTTCGATCTGTGCAAGTTTGCGCTTCAGGTAGGGGTCGTTAACCGTAGCGCGCTCGGCATTCAGAATAGAAACCGCCTCCTCCTTCAGGCGCGAGAAGCGAGCAGCGATCGGGCTCAGCCAGTCGTTGATCGCATCAAGGTCGGGATTGCCTGCCTGTTTGATGATCTGCTTCATCACAGCATCGGCGTCGTGCTCGCGCCAGATCGTGTTCGGCTGATGGGTAGGCCACTGATTCATCAGGCCCCATTCTCTGCTGAATTGCGCCGATGGTGGCCGGGGCGCGAGATCGCGAGTGTAGACTGTGGCGTGATAGCCGATGTTGGAGCCGGACCAAGCTTTTCCCACCGCCTCGGCGGCCTTGGCGAGCGCACTTAGCTTGGTCTGCATTGCGGATGCGCGCATGCCGGTCAGGACATCGGCGATCTCGGCGGCGATGCGAAAAAGGTCCTGCGTTGCCATTCGGATCCCCAAGGACTGTCGTACGCCGTGCCCAACGCGCACCGACGATCATGGTAGGTGCTTCCAGAAGTGCAGTGATTTGCGACTGCGGTTAGGCGCGACGGCAAGTCATCCACGAAATTCACAGGCTATGTGTCCTCAGGCGACCGCTTCCCGGGGGGGGGGTGCAGTGCACCTGCCTGCAACTTGCCGGTTTGTCGCGGACGAGACTGCCCCCTCCGTTCCGGTATCGTGACGCCCAGTTTGAGGATGGTACCGACAGGCACCATCCATAGGCCGGGCGTGATGCCCGGTCCGCCTACACCCTTGCGCCGTCAAGTCGCGCCAGGAACGATCCGCACGCCTGCGCAATATGCCCCTCTGAAACGTCGCCTTCGATGCTCTCGGCATTGGCGACCACATCGAAGGTCCCGCGCTGGGTCTCCAGCTGCAGCCAGTAGTATGGCGCGCCGGTGAGCGGGTTGACATGACGGATCGAGCGGCGCACCACGCCGGTCGCCAGACCAAGCGTGATCGGGCTGTTGCCGTAGATCAGCCGCACGTCAGGCACATCGGCTTCCGTAACTGGGGAGAAGGCACCGGGCCTTATCCTGCGATTTGTTGGCGTCGCCGCCGCATAGGCGGCCTTGTCCGCAAACGCCCAAACGGCATGCGCGCAGCAGACAATCTGCGCAACGGTCTGATACGATGGCTTACGCAAGCGGTGCAGACCATAAGGTGCAAGCTCCAAGACGATAACCTGTTCGCGGCCGTTGGCGGTGGCAGGTGGAAGCCAGGCCAGGCACGAGCCCTCGAGCGGGTTGGAACGTTCGACATCGAGGAAGCGGCCGATTCTGATCGTGCAGTTCGACAGTCCGCGATGGAACGGCGTAATCGACGGGACCACCAGCGGCGCCGGCTCGCTGGTCGTCGGATTACCAGCGAGTTTTCTGAGCGAGGCGCGGATACCAGGCGGCAAAGTCGCCGGTGGTGTCGCTCGTTCGCGGGGCGCTTGCGGATAGTGGAACCAAAGCTCCGCTCCCTCGCGGCTCCGCCACACCCGATAGGTGCCGCCGGGAGCTTCCACGCTTCGCGTTCTTGTCTCCGCCACATTAATGAGAAACTGGGCAAATTCCAGCGTCCATCCGGCGGGAAAGCCCAGTGCGTGCAGTCTGGTACTCATGAGACGCCTCACCTCACGCCAGCGCAGCATGGCCCTCACGCTCGGCTGCGAGTACGCGGCCAACGCTGCGTCACCTTCGTGGTCACTGTGACAGCGCCGGAGCGGCTTGCCTAGTTCACCCAGGCAACGCATGCCTGCAAATCGAATATTCCATTCGGGAAATGATAATTTGTGCAGAAATCGAGTGCCCTTAACGTGGCAGCGGCATCAATCTACGATACGGCCGAATAACGTCGCGTTCACCTCGATGGTAGAGCCCTTCGCGATGTCGCTGCCAATGACCCCTGGGGCCGTCACGACGTCCACGATTGCACAGCCGGCGTCGACCAGCAGCCATTCGAATGGTTTTGCGCTCACCTCGTTGACGCATTGCCGGCAATCGCACACACGCCCGGCAATCCGCACCAGGCTTGGCGCCGATCTGGCCATTGTTGTTGCCGACGCGACAGCCGGCGCCGCCGAGACAGCGCTGATGCCGCTCGCCGCCTCGCCCTCGCCGAGAACCCGTCCGCCGTGTGCGAAACCGACCAGCCGGGCATGGCATTCGAAAGCGGCAGTCATGTCGCAACGCACAGCGAAATCGACCGCCTCGAATGCGAGCTCTGCGCTGTCCGCCTGTCCTCGAGCGCCGCGGATTCTGCAAGCCAGTGCGCCCTCGAACGGGTTGTCGCCGGGCCTGGCGACGGCCTGCGTGATGGTCACAGCCACCTCGCTCTCGCCCTCGAAGAACGGGGTCAGCCCCTCGATGTCGCGGGCATCGTTCTCGGTGCCGAAAAGCGGCAGATGGAACCAGATTTCGGCGCCTGTCCGCGAGCGCCAGATCGCGTAGTCTCCGACCGGGCAGCCCAACCGCTCGATCGCAGTCTCGGCCAGCGGGAGCATGACCGCAGCGAAGTCCTCCGTGTCGTCGAAGTGAAACCCGATCGAGGCGAGATTGCTGGCCATGGCGGAGTTCTTTCGCTGGTCATTACGCCGCTGCCAGCGCCAGGGCACAGCCGCGCCGCGACACCAGCGCGGCAAGCCTCAGCCTTTTGCCCACAATTCCCGGCTTGCGATCCGGGCGCCTTCGACCATTGCTTCCAGCTTGGCCCACACGATTGATGGATGGATCTCATCAGAGCCGGCAAATGTGGCGAATCCGCAGTCGGTGGCGGCAATCACGTTCTCGCGCCCGACCACACCCGCATAGCGAACGATGCGCTCGGCCACCAGCTCTGGATGCTCCACGAGAACCGAGGAGTGGGTGACGACACCCGGCATCAGTTTCGTGCCCTCGGGCAGCTTGACGCTCTTCCACACCTTCCATTCGTGCTCGTGCCTGGGATTTGCCGCCTCGAACGAATAGATGCCCGCCTTGATGTCGAGCACGATGTCGATGATGTCCTTCAGCTGCATGTCATGCACGCGAGGGCCCATATTGATGCCGTAGCAGGTGTGATAGCGGATCTTCTCGCGCGGGATGTTGCGCAGCGCCTGGTTGAGCGCCTCCACCCTCACCCGTGCCCACGTGCGGCAGTCCTCCAGCGAGATGTCCGGGTTCACCATGTAGTAGGAGACAAGTCGCGGATCGTCGATCTGCAGATAGAACCCGGCGCCGACGATGGCCTCGTATTCCTCTCGCATCGCCTCGCCGATCGCGTGCAGGTATTCCTCGTCCGTCTTGTAGAATTCGTTGGCGTTCCAGTCCTCGATGTTCGAGGGCGAGATGCTTGGCAGGAACGCGCCTTCGACGTTCACCGCGCCAAGCGCGGACTTGAGGTTGGCGAGATCCACATCAAGTTGCGCGCGCCCCTTGTAGGTAATGGGCGCGGTACACACCATCTGCATCTGCCGCTGGTTCACCGCCCCCAAAGTAGCATCATAGAACTCCGGAAACGCAATGTGCTCGCGTGATCCGCGCCAGGCCCGGCGGATCCCCTCGCGAGGCGTCAAGCCGCCAAGCCTGTCGCGCGCGTAAGTGACGAAGCTGGCCTTCGAGAACTCCCCGTCATTGACGATGTCGATGCCGACGTCGGCCTGCCGTTTGACAATCTCCCCGACGGCCTGGGTCAGCCGCGGAGCAAATGCCGGTTCGTCGACCGGCACGCCTGCTGCCTTGGCGCGCACTGTCTGCAGCACATCCGTGGGCCGGGGCAGGCTGCCGGTGTGGGTGGTGAGGATACGATTCGCCGACGTGGACATTCACGTGCTCCAGCCAGTAAGGGGGGACCCCGGTAGCCGCATCTTAGCGCCGGACCTGGCCCGATGCAGCAGGGCAATTTTCCTATTATGACCCGTCGCAATCATGGTGCAATCTTGCTAAGAGATAAAATCGAGTAGAATATGCCCGCTCTAATGCTTCTGGGAGGATCAATAGAATGAAATACGCGCAATCTGTCACGCGTGCCATGCAGATGTCGGCCGGCGTGCTGGCGGTCGGCTTGGTAATCTCGTCCACCACGACCTCCGCTGGTGCGGCGGAGACGCTGAAGTTTCTCTACCCGTGGACGTCGGCGCAGGAGAGCAACAAGAAGTCGGCCGATGCCATAATGGCGGCGATCAAGAAGGTATCCGGCGGAGAGATCGAAGCGAAGATTTTTGGCCCGTCGGTGGTGCCCGCGTTCCAGCAGTTGCAGCCAGTGTCCACCGGCGCATTCGATCTGCACTACACCAGCCCCGCCTACCACGCCGGACAGACGGTCGTCGGCATGATGATCGACGGCGTCGCCCGCGAGCAGGATAAGCGCCGTGGCTCGGGCCTGTGGGAGATGGTCGACAAGCACTATTCGACCAAGCACAACCTCAAGGTGCTCGGCCTCGCCGGTTCCACCAGCTACCAGTTTGTGCTGAAGGCCCCGATCGCGGCCGATGGCGGCTTGAAGGGCCTCAAGATTCGCACCACACCGGCCTATGATCCGCTGGTCGCACATCTGGGCGGGATCTCGGTTCAGATGCCGCCGAGCCAGATGTACACCTCGCTGCAGAAGGGACTGGTCGACGGCGTCGCGTTCCCGGTTCACTCGATCGTGTCGCTGAAACTCAACGAGGTCGCGAAGTATCTGGTGCGCCCCACGTTCGGCACCTCGACCAATCTGCTGGTGATGAACCTCAGCCGATACAACAAGCTGTCGCCCAAGCACCAGAAGGCGATGCTCGAGGTTGGTAAGCAATTCGAGCAGTTCCTGTACGACATCCCCAAGAGCATCGCCGACCGCGACGAGAAGACGATGCTGTCCAGCGGCAGCCAGTTCTCTCAGCTCGCGCCGCAACACGCCAAAGACATCCACCGCATCTTCGCCGAGGGTCTTTGGGCGCGGGGGCTGAAGCTGCAGTCGGCCGACGTCAAGCCGATCGTCGATGTCGTGAAGTCCAAAGGCATCATGTACCAGGGCAACTGATCCGCAGTTGCACCGGTCTCCAGATCAGCGGCCACCGGGCAGTTAGTCCGGTGGCCATGGCCTGACAGGCCGCGTGACGGGACCGGCGCCCCACGCGAACTCCACACACTGTACCGGACGAGTGACGAAGGAGGACAGGGCACGTGCGCCTGCTCTACAAGCCCATCGATGCGTTGACCGATTTTGGAGCCACGTTGGCTACAATTGCGCTCGGCATCCTGGTCTGCTCGCTCTGGTTCGAGGTGGTCGCGCGCTACTTCTTCCTGGCACCGACAATCTGGGCCCAGTCCGTGTCGGTATATTGCGCGCTCGCCAGCGTGATGCTGATGCTGCCGTATCTCTCGCGTGAGGGGCAACACGTCGGCATGTCCATGCTGTTCGAGGTACTGCCGGAAACTGTGGTGCCGTGGGTCGCGAGCTTTCTGTCGCTGCTGTCTGCACTGGTTTGCGCCATCGCTGCTGCCATCTGCTTGCACGAGCTTGTCCGCGAGGTCCACGAGAACGTGCTGACCGCGGATAATCTGTTCATCCCACGGTGGTGGTTGACCGCGTTCATGGTCTACGGCTTTGTCTTTGCCACGCTGCACTTCCTGCGGCACACCGCAACCGGCTTCGTGCCGCGCGGAATGGGGGGCTGATCGGCCATGTTGCCCTGGTACGCCACGCTCGGCTTCGCCTTCGGTCTCCTGATTCTGATGACCTTCTCGGGAATGCCGCTGTTCACCGGCTTCCTGTTGCTCAACATCGTCGGCGTGATGTGGTTCTTCGGGCCGGCCGCCGCCACGGGCATGTTCGCCAACAGCCTCTTCGACACGCTGATCAGCGAAGCGCTGGTGGCTGTCCCGCTGTTCCTGCTGATGGGTGAGCTGCTGGCGAAGTCGCGCGCCATCGACGAGCTTTACAGCGCGCTCGATACGCTGATCGGCCAGATCAGAATCAAGCTCTATGCGCTGGCGATCACGCTGGCCACGATCCTTGGCACGATGTCCGGCTCGGCCATGGCCGATGCGGCCATCCTGTCGCGCACGATGTATCCGGGTCTCGTTGCGCGTGGCTACGATCCCAAAATGAGTGCCGGTCTGATCATGTCCGGCTCGACGCTGGCGCCGATCATACCGCCAAGCATCCTGGCGGTGGTGCTGGCGACCTTGGCCAATATCTCGGTGGGCCAGCTGCTCATCGCAGGTCTGCTACCGGGCTTCTTCCTGGCGTTTCTGCTCCTGACGTTCGTCTGGCTGCGGGTTCTCATCGATCCCAGCAAGGCGCCACCGCTTGATCCGGACGCGGTACGCCCCACTGTGCTGCAGCGGTTCGGAGCCGTGTTGCGACTGATACCCTTTGTCGGCGTGATCTTCACGGTGGTCGGCGTGATCATGATGGGGATCGCGAGCCCGACCGAGGCGGCGGCGACTGGCGCATTCGGCGCTCTGCTTGTCTCATTTTACCTGCGCACGTTCTCTTTCGCGATGATCTGGCAGTGCATGTTCCTGGCGGCGCGCACCTCGACGACGATCTTCGCGATCCTGATGAGCGCCAACCTGTTCGGACAGCTGCTGTCCTACACGGGTGCGCCGGAAGGCATGCTGGCGCTGGTGGAGCACCTGCAGTTGACCCCCGCAATGATCTTCTGGGCGCTGATGGCAGTCTCCTTCCTGTCCTGCATGTTCCTGTCGCAGACCGAGTACATGCTGATTTCGGTGCCGATCTTCGTGCCGATCGTGCAGGCAGCGGGCTTCGACCCGATCTGGTTCTGGATGATCTATCTGGTGTGCATCACGACTGGCGGCATGACGCCGCCCTTTGGTATGACGATGTTCGTGTTCAAGGCCTCGACCAACATGTCGATGACAGAGGTTTACGCTGCGACCTGGCCGTTCGTCGCGGTGCTGATGGCCGGCGTGTTCCTCCTGTTCATGTTCCCGCCGATCGTGACGTTGTTGCCGAGCATGATGGCGCCATAGCACTCGCATGCGGCGCGATCACGCCAGCCTGGGAAACAGCTCCAGCGCGTTGCCGCGGTTGACCTCGGCGCGCTGGGCCGGGTCGGTCAGCGATCGGTCGACATCCCGCGTCGACACCTCGACGATCTTCTCCGGCACGTATGGCCAGTCCGTGCCGAACAGCACACGCTCCGGCGGCGTCGTCTGGTCGAGCGCGCCGAACACGGCAGGCCCGGCTGCGTTGGCGGTATCCACGTAGAACCGGCCGATCAGCTCCATCACGATGTCCGGCGTGATGTTGCCGTCCAGCGCATCGAACAGCGGCACCCGATAGCGCGAGCGCAGTTCCGCCGAGGCAACGAGGCGGGCTCCCAGCTCAGCCACCCTCCAGGCCAGGAATGGTAATGTGCCGCCGGCGTGGCTGAGGATGAAGCGCACGTTGGGATAGCGGTCCATCGCTGTCGACAGCATGAGGTTCACCGCTGCCCGTGTGGTGTCGAACGGGTACTCGATCATGAACGGCGGCAGCCCCAGGTCGATGCCCCCGGCCGAAGGGTGGGCTGTGGGGTGCACGAATACGATGCCGTGCCTGTCGTCGAGCGCAGCCAGAACGGGATCGAGATCCGGATGCCCCAGATGCTTGCCGTCATAGCTCGTGAACAGCGTCACGCCATCCAGCCTCAGCACGTCGAGGGCATACTCGATTTCGGCTACCGCGCTGACGATGTCCGGCAACGGCAGCGTCGCGAAGGCACCAAACCGGCCTGGATGCGTTGCCACCACCTCTGCCGCGAAATCGTTGCAGCGGCGAGACAGGTCACGTGCGTGCGCGTCGTTGCCATGATGCGTGCCGGGCACCGAGACCGAGCCGAGCTGCGCTGCGATTCCGTTGCGGTCCATCAGGTCGAGCGCGATTTGTGGTGTCCACTCGGGCGCCCGCACCGGCATCGGAAATCTTGACGTGTCGGCCAGCGCCTCGCGCAGCACGGGCGGCACGAAATGACTGTGCACATCGATACGGTAGGCGCCCTCGGGCATCTTCGTCCCCCGGTTGGTCAGTCGGCCACGCACCGGCCGGTTCGTTGCTATCCTGCGGCCATTGCGCCGCAGCCGCAACCGTCGTAGCCGGCTCGATATCTGTCAGCTGCCGTTCTGCTCCCGCGCATACAACTCATCCAGCAGCTGGTCGATATCTGTGCGTCGCGAGTTTGGATGGCGCTCGCCGCGCTTGAGCTGCCGGCTGGCCTGCCTGTCCTGACGACGTCGCGCGCGGCGCGTGGTCCCCGGTAGCTTGAGGCGGCGACCACTGTGGATCAGCAGCGGATGCACCGGCTCCTCCAGATCCAGCTCCTCCAGGAAATTCTCGCGCAAGGCGTAGAAGCTCTGCAGGATCGCATCGCGCACCAGCTTCCGATGTGCGGGCGTGAGGTCGTGATGTTTTCGCGGATCGAGCGTTTGCAGTGCGCGCCGCATATCGTGCAACGGCGCATAGGGATAAAGGCCGATCAGTTCGTCCGTCTCTCCGACGTTCCGGTAGACGATGCGCATGTTGTCGACCGTCTCCGAGATCCGGCAGAACGCATCGAGGTATGAAACGGCGTCAGTTTCAGGCGTTTCGCAGAAGCGGTAGAGCGCGTTTTTTGTTGCGACGATCCCGCGCCATTCCGTCTCCAGGCTGGCCACGAAGCCCGATCGCTTCTGGTAGATATTCGTGATGTAGGCGACGCCGCCTGTCGCGATTAGCAAAGACATGTCGCGCAGGAACTCGTAGCCGTCCTTCAGCACCGTCTCCAGTCCCGTGCCGTCGAGCAGCGGGATGTGGTCGGCGAATTTCGCGAGCAGCGAGAAAGCAAGCGTCAGACCGAGGATAACGTAGAGCCGCCTCAGTGTGCGATCGAGTTCTTCTGCGTGTCATGCCTGTCCGGTCACTGGCTGTTGAAACCCCTCCGCCGAGGTTCTGTCTAGCCGAGATCTGTGGCCGTTGCATGCAACAATGGCCGGTACCCTGATTTCAGCACGGCGATGATGCCGGCAGGCGTCAGAACGTCGGCGCTGCGCTGGCCAGGCGCCGGCCGCGACGCTGAATACCCTGCCGGGGTCCAGGCCAGCAGATTGCGGCGCAGGAGCAGGTGACACTGGCCGTCCAGCCGCACGAATGCCCCGTCCGGCAGCGCCTCGATGCGTGCCTGGAACACGCGCTTGCTGCGGGCCTCGCCGACCCTTTCGATGTGCAGCGTACTGTCGATCTCCGCGGCCCGGGCCCGTCCCGGCAGCCCGCGCGCTCTGTTCCAAGCGACTGCGAAGGCGATCGCGTCCTCCTGCCGGCATTCGAAGCAGGGACGATGGCCGGCGGCGAGGGCTGTCGCCTCGTCGAGAAAGAACAACTCCGTATAGCTGCCAGGCGCCATCACGAAGCGTCGGCGGTCTTTGAATGAGAGCCGGCAGCAAATCCACCTGTTGCCTACCCAGCGCCGTGTGCCGAGCGTCTTGTCACGACGGTGCAGCATGCCGCCGCGGTTGCCCATGAGAAGGCCGCGCCCGGCCGTTGCGATCATTGAGCCTTCCGGTGTGACGCGGTTCTGCAGCGGCATGAGTGGCATCCGTCCGGACACGCGAAAGCGGGCCCCAGAGGGGCCCGCGCAGGATAAGACGGGACATTCGAGCTTACCAGCCTCGGCTGGCCTGCTCCTGCCAGAACTTGGCGCCGTCGAAGTCGCGGGGGGCAGCCTGTACTGAACCGGCCGCGGCGAGGATCGATGCGAGCAGGGTCGCTGTCAGAACGAAGGTCTTCATGCTCATCTCCGTGTGTGCTTGATCGTCTTTTTTCGGCGGCCGCCACTGGACTGGCACGGCGTCATCCGATGCCCCGACTATGCCCATGAACGCCGCTCACGTACAAACCAACAGCTTGGGACCGTGATGTGAACGCAGCGTGAGCTGGCGTGATCGCCAAGGCTGCTTTGAGACGAGGATCTTGTCCTCGATCAGATGATCTCGTCCTCGTCGAGCAGGGGTTCTGCAGGATCGCGATGCGCGTCTCCAGGCTTGCCGCCCTGCCCCGGCTTCTTCGTTGCCCAGTCTTCCGACCAGGCGATGTGGAACAACGCATCGCCCATGTTGACCACGGGCAAGGTCGTCCGTCCGATCACGATGCCGCGGCGGCTGGCTCGAACCGGCGTCTCGTCCGCGCCATACGGGCTGGCGATGATGCCGACCACCTCTCCTTCGCTGACCGCATCGCCGATATGCTTCATGGCGCGCAGCACGCCGCCCTCCGGGGCCCGCACCCATCGCGAGGCATTCGCGAGCAGGACCGGGCGCTTGGGTGACGACACGGTCGGCGCCTCGATCCCGTCCGGCAGCTCCAGCATGCCGATATCCAGCATCACCCGGGCAATGCCGTCGACGCCGGCCTTGATGGCGAACTCGTCGAAGCGCAGGCCCTCGCCACCTTCATAGACGAGAACCTCGACCCCGGCCTCGCGCGCGGCGCGGCGCAGCGAGCCTGGACGCTCGGGACTGTCGAGCACGACCTGCGCTCCGAACACCTGCCCGAGCGCCCTGGCACGCTCCGTGCCTGTGAAGGCGCAGCGCACCTGCGGCAGGTTGGTGCGATGGATCGCGGCGGTATGCAGATCGATGCCGATCTGGCAGCGTTTCACCACCTCGTTGAGCAGCAGATTGGCCAGCCGGCCCGCAAGCGAGCCGGAGGCCGAGCCTGGAAACGAACGGTTGAGATCGCGCCGGTCAGGCAGATAACGCGAGCGTCCCAGGAAACCGTAGGCGTTGACGACAGGAACGCATAGCAGCGTACCATTGATGTTGCCGGGCTCCAGTGTGCGCAGCACGCGGCGGATGATCTCCACGCCATTGAGCTCGTCGCCATGAATTGCCGCGGTAAGGAACATTGCAGGTCCTGGTCGCGCCCCGTGCAGCACGTGCACGGGCAACGTAACCGGCGTGTGAGTCGCGAGTTTGGACACCGGCAGGTCGACCAGACGCCGTTCGCCCGGGGCGACGGCGGTACCTCCGATGGTGAATGAGGAACGCATGGGCGCGAGACCAGAAAAGGGTTCAGGACCTGGGTGACTTCGGAGCCGGCGACTTGTCCTTGAACTGGCAGAGGTCCGAGATCGGACAACGCCAGCATTCCGGCGTACGCGCCTTGCACAGATATCGGCCGTGCAGGATCAGCCAATGGTGGGCGGGCACGCCGAACTCGGGCGGGATCACCCGCATAAGCTGCGTCTCGGTGTCGAGCGGGTTCGTCGATTTGACCAGCCCGATACGATTTGTGACCCGCTGCACATGCGTATCCACCGCCATCGTCGGCTCGCCGAACCATACGTTCATGACGACGTTGGCTGTCTTGCGGCCGACCCCTGGCAGCGTTTGCAGCACGTCGCGATCACGCGGCACCTGCCCTGCGAATTCGTCGACGAGACGCCGGGACAGCGCGATCACGTTCTTTGCCTTTGTATTGAACAGCCCGATTGTCTTGATGTAGTCCCGCACCTTCTCCTCGCCCAGCGCCGCCATCTTCTCAGGCGTGTCGGCAACCTTGAAAAGCGCGCGCGTGGCGCGGTTCACGCCAGCATCCGTCGCCTGTGCCGACAGCACGACAGCAACCAGCAGAGTGAACACATTGACGTGCTCGAGCTCACCCTTGGGCTCCGGATTGATCTTGTGGAAGCGTCCGAACACGTCTGCGATCTGCGCGGAGCTGAGCTTGAGGCGTGGTGCACGCTTCGCCTTCTTCTTGCCCGGTCTCGGCTTCTGGCTACGGCTGCTCGCGACGGCGGCTGCCGCCCGGGTATCGCCTCGGCCATCGCCGCCAGCGTTACCTTTGCGCTCTTTCATCTGTGTTGTCCTCGTTGGCTCGAGGTAGGCAAGAATGCCGCTTCCGCGAACTGCCCCGGCGAGCTAAACTAATTGCCATGAGTATCGTGAACTTGCCAAGCGTGCCGCAGTCGGGAGGCCCGCCGCCGTTTCGCGCCGTCTTGAGGCCTCACCGGTCGCTGAGCCCCACTGGCTTTGCCGTTCTCATGACCGTCGTAGGGATGGTCGGGTTCATTGCGGGCTTGGCGTTCCTGTTGATCGGCGCCTGGCCGGTCTTCGGCTTCTTCGGCCTCGACGTCGCGCTGATCTATGTGGCGTTCCGGCTCAATTACCGGTCTGGCCGGCGCTATGAGACCATCGAGATCGACGGCTCGCGGCTGACCCTGACCCGCGTCGACCAGTCGGGCCGCCACCAGAGCATCGAGATGAACCCCTATTGGGCGAATGTCAGGCTCAACCGTGCTGCCGACGGCCGAACCGGCATTGTTTTGGCATCGCACGGGCGGCAAGTGCCGTTCGGCCAGTTTTTGACTGATGAAGAGCGCGTCGAGTTCGCGGAGGTTTTGCAGGGGGCGCTGATGACGGCGCGCGGTCGCAGCACCGGCTGAATACGCGGGAAGTGTGGGCCCCTGCAGGAATCGGGTCGCGCGAAGCAGGACGCGCGGCATAGCCTTGCGCTGCGAAGGTAAGAACGACGCAGAGAGAGCGATATGCTTCAGCAACCCGAGCCGGCGAAAGCGAACCGCTCAGCCTCAGCCAACCGCAGCGATTACGGGTTGGTGCGCCGGGCCATCAGGTTTCTGTCGGAGAATTGGCAGGAACAGCCCGAACTCGACCGCTTGGCAGCGCATCTGGAATTGTCCCAAAGCCAGGCCCAGAAGGTGTTCAAGCGCTGGTGCGGCCTGTCGCCGAAGGAGTTCGTGCAGTCCATCACGCTGGATCACGCCCGCCGCCTTCTGGAGGGGTCTGCCAGCGTGCTGGAGACCGCGCACGAGGTCGGGCTTTCCGGCGGCAGTCGGTTGCACGACTTGTTCGTGACCTACGAGGCAATAACGCCGGGCGACGTCAAACGTCGCGGCGAAGGCCTCGACATCGCATACGGGTTCCATGCCACGCCGTTTGGCGATGCGGTGGTTCTGGCGAGCCCTCGCGGCATCACCGGACTTGCATTTGTCAACGAGGACGCCGGCCAGAATCGCGACGCCGCGCTTGCGGATATGACCAGACGCTGGCCGGCCGCAAACTTTCGCGAGGACCCGGAGGCTACCGCCGCGTTCGCCCGCCAGATCTTCGAAATCGGCCGCTGGACGCCGGAGCAGCCTGTACGCCTCGTGTTGATCGGCACGGACTTCGAGGTCCGCGTCTGGGAAACCCTGCTCAAGGTGCCCATGGGGCGCGCGGTGAGCTATGCCGATATTGCCCGCCACCTCGACTGTCCCGGTGCCTCGCGTGCGGTCGGTAGCGCAGTCGGTCGCAATCCGATTTCCTTTGTCGTGCCTTGCCATCGCGTCCTGCGCGGTGACGGCAACCTGGGTGGATACCATTGGGGGCTGACGCGCAAACGCGCCATCATCGGTTGGGAGACAGGTCAGCTTGCCAGCAGCTGACCGTAGCCACTCACTGGCTCATGCACGCCAATCGCGCGTAGGCTCGCCCACGTGAGGGCGGCTACGCTGGAGATCACCGGTTTTCGCAGGTCGCGTTCCAGCGCGGCAAGCACATCCATCGTCTGCAGCCCGACACCGCTGAGAAAGACAGCGTCCGCGTCGTCGCCGTCGACCCGGCGGGCAAGCTGATAGGTGCGCTCCGTCGTCTCGTCGTAGATGTTCTTGACACCCTCCAGCCGTCCCCACCTCACCACCTCGATACCGTGCGCCTCCATATGCGCCTTGCCCTGCAGTGTCGTTTCCTCCGCATACGGCGCCCCCAGGGCAATCCGCCTGATGCCGAGATGATCGAAGGCAGCGATGACGCTGGAGAAGGCAGTCAGGAAGGGTACGCCGTATTTCGCGCTCATGCGGGCCCGCAACGCCGCTTCACCTTGTTTGCCGAGCGTGTAGCTGGACGCCGTATGCGCCATCACCATGACGCCGGGTTTGACCATCGCGAGCAGGTCGGCGGTCTGCTCCAGATGGTCGAGTTGAGCCCGGTTACGCTCGTCCTGGCCGGCCAGCGAGCCGGTCTCTCCATGCGCGACCATGCGCGAGAAGTGCACCGAAACGCCGCGTGGCATCAGCGCTGGCACCTCGCCCTCCACCGTCGGAGCCCCCGGCGGTATCAATAATCCGATCCGTCCCCGCCAGCCGATCATGCCTCGCGCCCTCTTCTGGAAGTGCCGTCAGCATAGCGTAACGCGGCGGGTCGGCACCAGCGTGCAGTCGATCGCCATACGGGCCATAGTCAGCGGCGGGCAACGGCGTGCCCTTGGTCGCTAATCGCCCATCGGCCCCGTTGCAGATCGCTTCCATCCCGTCAGCATCGATTTGATGAGATTTTCTCGATGGACAAGGCTCGACAACAGCACCCCGACAATGTGCGCAGCGATCAGGATGAGCGTGATGTCGACCGCGGCCTCATGCACCTCCTCCAGCCATTTCACCCCGAAATAGCGCTCTGTGAGCATCAGGTGGCCGCTGACGCCGATGACGGCCAACATGACGAGCAGCGCCACGATCATGGCGCCGCCGGCAGGGTTGTGGCCGAGGTGACGCTCCGCCCGCCCAGCGGCTAGGGCCTGCAGGTACCGCCACACGGTCGGCGGCGAACGTACGAAATCCGAAAAGCGCGCGTGGCGGGTTCCATTACGCCCCACGCGATCCGGAAACCGACCAGACCTAGCACCGCATAGCCGGTGTATTCGTGCAGCTGCGCACTGGCCTCCGCAGATAGATACGCGGCGATGAAGGCTGCAACCAGCGACCAATGGAAAACCCGCACGACAAGATCCCACACGCGAACATACTCCGGCGCCCGTGGGTGGCTCGATGCCCGCTCTCGCATGTTTCCAGTCATCATCTGAGCTTGATGGTGTGGACGTGCCGCATCGTCACCGGATCATAGAACAGCTCGTAGAGCGAGCCGCTTTTGACGCCGTAGACCTCGTAGCAAGTGCCGTCGATCTTGGATCGGCGAACCTCATAGCCTGCCTTTTTAGCAGCAGCTTCGGCTTCGGCTTTGGGCTTCCACTGGCTTTTCGGTGCATCGCTGCATTTGCCGTAGCCGCTGGCCGTGGAAGGTCCGCTGGCGAGGCAGAGCGCGCCGAGGACGCCAGCCGTCGCCGCGACCAGGCCCAAACGTCGATTGTGCATGGAGTGTCTCCGAGCGTGGAAAATTCAACCACTGCACAACGAGCCCGATCCACCTCCTCCGTCGCTGCCGTTCGAAGGATCACGCATTCGTGATCGTGCGACGGAGCCGGCAGCACAGCAACGTTTCAATGGCGTGCAGGGTGCCCTGCATGTGGTCGGCGTTGAGATATTCATCTGGAGCGTTCCATGGGATTGACGAAAAGAGAGTGGCTCAAAGTTCTGGCCGCGGCTGCGGCACTCACTCCGGCGACGGCAGCGGCTCAAGGCCGCGGCGGCCGGCGAGGAGAATCCGCGGCTCAGTCCGCAGACCCGCTGCCGATGAACGAACTTGAGAGTCGTGTCTTTGGTGTACTCGACGACATCGACCGCAATCAGCGCCATCTGAATGTCAGCCGCGACGATGGCCGACTGCTGCGGGTTCTGGCTCAGTCGATCGGCGCCAGGCACGTCATCGAAATCGGCACCTCGACCGGCTACTCCGGGCTTTGGCTGGCGCTTGCGCTGCATGCCACGGGGGGCCGGCTCACGACCTTCGAGATTGATCGCAGCCGTGCCGGCGTTGCGCGCGAAAACTTCAAGCGGTCCGGGCTTGGCGACCTCGTCACGGTCGTTGTCGGAGACGCGCACGAGGAGGTCAAGAGCCTTCAAGGCCCGATCGACCTCGTGTTCCTCGATGCCGACAAGGAAGGGTATCCGGACTATCTGGACAAGCTGCGTCCCCTGCTGCGTGTGGGCGGTCTCATCGTCGCCGACAACATGCGCCGGCCAACGCCCGATCCCCGCTACATTCGCGCGGTGACGAGCGATCCCAAGCTCGAGACGTTGTTCCTCAACATGCAGGGCAGCGGTACCGGCGTCACGCTGAAGAAAGCATGAGCCAACGGCGCCACACGTGCCCGGCACGCGCTGGGCTCGTCCGCGGCCGGCTGCGACAACGGCTGCTGTCGGCGCTGGCCCAGCAGCGGATCTTCACGCGCGCATCAGGATCGGAATGACCTCGGCGCCGTACATCTCCACCAGCTCGCTGCGGCGCGCGCCGAGACCACGGCCGAGCGTGGCGAGAAAATGCCCGGCGCCGCAGGCCCGCAACTGCTCGATGATCTGCTCGGCGACCTGCTTCGGCGTACCGGCGATGAACTCGTCGGCATGCACCGAGAAACCGGCCCCTGCCTTCGGCGCGTCCAGCAGGCCCGAGCCCGCGATCGTGAACCGGCTGTCGCCCGCCATCACTTTGCGCGCCGCCTCCAGTGCAACGCTGGCGATCTCCCTGGCCTCGCTTTCGTCCCGTCCGATCGAGACGTTACGCCTGACTGCAAGGTCGTCCGGCCCAGCGCTGCGACCGGACGTCGCCGCGCTTGCACGGTAGAGGTCGAAAATTTCGGTGATGCGGCCGACGGACTCGAACCCGGTACAGATCTTGGAGCCTCTGCGTGCGGAGCTTTCCGCCGAGCCGGTGCTCACCACCGTCGTCCAGATCGGCGGGTGCGGCTGCTGGCGCGGTCTTGGTAGGTGCTGAGGTTGTCGAAAGACCAATGCTTGCCGCGGTGCGAGAACACGGGCTCGACAAGCGCCCGTTCGATGATCTCGATTGCCTCGGTGAACTGCTCCCGGGCGTCTCCGAATTGCACGCCGACACGCGCCAATTCCTGCGGCACACCTGCCGCCAGGCCGATCTCCAGTCGTCCATCGCTGAGATGGTCGAGCATACAGATTTCTTCAGCCACGCGCCACGGCGGATAGAACGGCAGCACCATGCCCATCGTGCCCAGCCGCAGCCGTTTTGTCCTCTGGGCAACCGCCGCGATAAGCAGATTGGGCGACGGGCTGTAGGACAGCGCGAAATGGTGCTCGCTGAAGAAAATGCCTTCGAAGCCCAAACTCTCCGCCCGCTGCCAAAGCGCAAAGGCATCGCCGAACGTGCCAGATATCACGGACGGGTCTAATGCATCGCTCGGCGGCGGCGGCGCATGCAGGAACTCGAAAATCCACGACTTGATCATTTGGGCCGCAGTTCTCCTCAGAGCCGATGCACGCTTCGACGTCGCAAGGGCCGAGCATCCTCTGCCCTATCGGACGACTTCGGACACGCACCCCCGCACTCTGTGGCGAAAGTTGCGGCCCGATGTGAACGGCAAGAAAGCAATTCTGGACGTTGCCTCGCTCACCAGCTCACCAACATGGAGATTTTTTTTAAGCCCTCACTACGCTGCCTTCAGGCGCAGCTTGTGCGAGCCATCGAACGCGGGTGCGATGTCCTTCATGAAGCGCTCCATCTGGTCCATCACCATCTGGTGCGGCTTGGCGCCGACATTGAAGTAGAGAATGACCTCGTCGATCCCCGCTGCCTCCACCGTCTTGAGGCTGTCGATGATCTGCTGCGTGGATCCGATCAGGATCGATTTGTCGGTCAGGCTCTCTTTCGTCATCCGCTGCAGCGTCTCGACGATCTTGTCGAAGTAGCGCATCGACTCCGGCGATTTTCCAGGCGTCTGCCGGACGGCCGGCACGACGCACTCGTTGAAGTACATCATCTGCGCCTCGCGGCCGTAATCGTCCTCGGCCGGAGTATCTGCGATATGAATGAAATAGCTGCACATCGCGCGTCCGTGCGGCTTGCCATATCTGGCGCAGGTCTCGCGATACGCCGCGACTGCCTTGTCCAGGCCGCCGAACGTCATCACGGCTGCAAACGGTGCGTAGATGATGTTGAGGCCGTATTTGCCGGCGAGCTCCATCGACGCCTTCGAGAAGCAGGCCATGTAGATCGGCATGTTCTTCTGCAGGGGGCGCGGCGTGATCGCCATCGGCGGGATGTCGTAGTAGCGGCCCTTGTGCGACCACTCGCCCGGCGACGACCACGCCTTCATTAGCACCTGCAGGCCCTCTTCCATGATCTCCAGCGAGTTCATGTAGTCGGCACCGAACGGTTCGTACTCCTTGCGGTCGTAGCCGCGCCCGAGCGCGAAATCGACGCGCCCGCCCGAGAGTAGGTCGACGGTAGCCCATGTCTCCGCAACGCGCAGCGGATGATGCAGCGGCAGCACGGAGACGGCGGGTGCCAGCCTGATGTGCTTTGTCTCCGGAATGATGCTGGCGAGGACAAGGTCGGGGCACGAGTTGACGCCCAGGGAGTCGAAATGGTGCTCGCCGATCCAGGCCGAGTGCATGCCGATCTTGTCGGCATGTATGGCCTCCGCCCTGATATCGAGGATGAATTGCTCCGGTGTGCGATCGTGCGTGTAATGGTTATCGCTGAGCGTGAAGTAACCGAACTCCATGACCGTCCTCCGGCAGTTTTGTGTGACCTGGGTCTCCATCGGCAGCCTCTGCGCGTCTGCCTGTCATGACATTGATATTTGCAAGCGCAATAGTTGTCAACGCAAATGAATTCGTCTACCTTGAACGTATGAGCACACCAACAAACACACGTGCGCCCGAGCCGTTCTCGTCCTCGTTCCCCTATCTCGTGCGCCGCGTCGGCATGCGGATTGGCGAGCTGTTCGAGGCGCGCATCGCACCTTACGGCATCACGCTGCCGATGTACCGCGTGCTTGCGTCTCTCGCCGAGGAGGATGGCCAGCGCCTGGGGCGCCTCGCCGGGATGACGACCATCGAGATTTCGACGTTGTCCCGCCTGGTTGGGGCGATGGTCTCCAAGGGATTGGTCTCCCGGCAGCGCCGTAGCGACAATGCCCGCGAGGTCGAGATACGTCTGACCGATGCGGGGCGTGCACTTGCTGGCGAGCTGATCCCGCTCGCCGACCGCTGCGAGATCGTTGCCCTGGCCGATCTTTCGCGCGAGGACGTTGCGCGCTTCAAGGCGCTGCTGTTGGGCGCATTTGAGAATCTCGACCTGCTGGAGCAGGAATTCGCCGCCGATTTGACCAAAGCGCAGGCGGCCGAATGAGAAAGGGCCGGCATCGCCGGCCCTTTGTCGTCTGAACTGCGGCGCGGTGCCGGCAATCCCTATTCCGCAGCCGCCTTCAGGTCGGGCGCGGCTTTGCGAACGTCCTGGTCGACGTGCGGCTCGAAGTACTTGAAGTTCTCGTGGAAGTCGCTGACGAGCTGGCGTGACAGGGCATCGAACTCGGCCTGGTCGGCCCATGTCTCGCGCGGGTTCATCAGCTTTGGATCAATTCCCGGCACGGAGGTCGGCACCTGGAAGCCGAAATAGGGATCGGTCCGCATCGGCATGCTCTTGAGCTGACCGCCGAGCGCCGCATCGAGCAGGGCACGCGTCGCCTTGATCGGCATGCGGTGGCCCACCCCGTACTTGCCGCCGGTCCAGCCCGTATTGACGAGCCAGCAGTCGACGTTGTGCTTGGCGATCAACTCTTTCAGCATGTTTCCGTACACGCTGGGATGCAGCGGCAGGAACGGGTGACCGAAACACGTGGAGAATGTCGACTCCACTGCGCTCGTCATGCCCTTCTCCGTCCCGGCGACCTTGGCGGTATAGCCGGACAGGAAATGATACATCGCCTGGCTTGGATTGAGCTTCGCGATCGGCGGCATCACGCCGAAGGCGTCCGCACACAGCATGACGAGGTTCTTCGGCTGGCTGGCGAGGCCACGCACATCGGTGCCCGGAATCCACTCTGCCGGATAGGCCGAGCGGGTATTCTCGGTCAGCGAGTCGTCATCATAGTCTGGCTCCCGGTTGGCCCCGGTCAGCACCACGTTTTCGAGAATGGCGCCGAACCGGTTCGTCGCGGCATAGATTTCCGGTTCGCTCTCCTCGCGCAGGTTGATGCACTTGGCATAGCACCCGCCTTCGAAATTGAAGATGCCGGTGCTTGTCCAGCCGTGCTCATCGTCGCCGATCAGCGTCCGCTTGGGATCGGCCGACAGCGTCGTCTTACCGGTGCCGGACAGACCGAAAAACAGCGCCGCGTCGCCGGCCGGGCCATAGTTGGCCGAGCAATGCATGGGCAGCACACCGCGTTGCGGCATCATCCAGTTCATGAAGGTGAACACGGATTTCTTCGTCTCACCGGCATAGGAGGTGCCGCCGATCAGCACCAGCTTGCGCGTGAAGTCGACGGCAATCACCGTGCCCGAACGGCAGCCGTGCCGCTTGGGGTCGGCGCGGAAGCTCGGGAAATTCACGACAGTGAACTCGGGCTGATAGCCCTGCAGTTGCTCCGGCGTCGGACGACGCAGCAGATGCCGGATGAACACCGCATGCCAGGCATACTCGGTGATGATGCGGGTATTGTAGCGGTAGGCTGGATCCGCGCCGACATGCAGATCCTGCACGTACACGTCGAGTTTCTTGGCGTGCGCCTGAAAATCCTGATAGAGCACTTCGAATTGCTCGCGGGACATGGCGAAGTTGTTGTCCCACCAGATCTTGTCCTCGGTGTCCTTGTCGCGGACCGTGAACTTGTCCTTGACCGACCGGCCGGTGTGCTCGCCTGTTTCCGCGACCAGCGCTCCGTTCGCGGCAAAGCGAGCCTCCCCGCGCCGGATCGCGCTTTCAATCAGCTCGACTGGCGAATTGTTGTGATGGACCTTGCCTGCGGCGCTGAGCGGAAATTGTTCTGTGGTCATTGCTCTTCCAGTGTTGGCCGTGTCTGCTGAACCGAATCCTCGACCGCTGATGGGCCCGCATTTTATTGAGAAGCCCTATAACGGCAGCATTGCGCAGGGACCAATTCGGCTAATGCAAGGCCCCGTCGACCCCCCGGACGTCTTGTCCGAAACCATAGCTATTGTCCGGGACCAAGTCACGAACGGCGTTTCTCGCCCGCCACCCAAAACCCCAGACCCAGGGCTGGCCCGGCAGGTACCAGGATCTGGACTCGACCCGACGCTAGAAGTTCGTTCCCGCCAGCCGGACGTAGTGTTCTGCCGAGAATTTTAATGGTCGGTACGCTCCGCGAAGCAACGACCGCTCCACGTACTGTCGCCGGATAACAAGGCGGGTGCGCCATGCGCAAGTGGAAAGTCACGGGCACTTTGTCACTCATTGGATGAGGGTAAATCGTCGACGCCGTTAATTTCCATTCTGGACAGACCGCCGCGATCGCGTGCAGCTGCAAGACCGGAAGCTGCAGTTGCAGGGTGCAGTCCGGACACCTCGGCGCGAACCGGCAGCCCATGCTGCAGTGCAGCTAAAACTTTACATGTCACCTTCCCCCGCTGCCGGCGCGCGCGCCTGAGAGCATCTCAATCAATGCTTTGCGGAAGGCATCGGGGGTTGTGACGCGGTGCGGAAAATCAAGTCGTACGGACTGTGCACTGCAAACAAGGTCGTACCCTGCCGGATCGCACCCCGTCATCGCCCAATGACCGTTTCTCGCACCCGCCAGTTCAGTGGCCAACGTGGCGCACGCATCGGCATGGTCGGCATTCATGTGTGCGACGATCTCCGACTCGGCAGCGACGAGAGCCTCCGCGTCGTCCACAGGAGTCTGCAGACCGTCCGCTGGAATGCGCGCAATGCGACCGAACCCGGCCACGATGTGCCCGCGATCCGGGACGAGCCGCCACAGATTGAAGTCGCCAAAATCGATGTAGTCTGTTGCCGCAGTATGACGCGCCAGATAGCGGCGCCTCGCGATCTCGCTGGTCGTCACGTCGAGCGTGCCAATAAGCGTGACACGCGGCCCGGTCAGCGCATCGGGCCCGCCCGCGGTGCCGTCGAACAGCAAACTCGCCCGCTTGTCGCGGGCAAGATTGCGCGTGTGCTCTGCGAGGTCCGACAACAGTAACAAAGGGGAGCCCGCAGGATCCGTTGCCACCGCCACCAGCGATGCGTAGGGATGACCGCTCTCGCGATCGATCGTGGCGAGCGTGGCTTTCCACGCCGTTCTAACCAGCCGCCGGGCCTGCGCGGCAGAATCATGTGACAGGTCCGGTAGCGATTGTGCTATGACGGTCTCGGCCATTGTCGGAGGTCCGCGCGAAAGAGCTTGGCGGATCAGTGAGGAAGCCGACCAGCCAGGGCAAAGGCCGACGCCGCACGGTACCGCGAGGGAGTTGCACCCTGGAAGTGTACGACTTAATGAGGCGCAATAGCGAGACTTGGCAGTGCACGATAAAGTGCCTGAGGTCATCTCGGGTGTAATTTGGGCCATTCAGCGGCCATTCAGCGAACGGCCTGGAGACTGGAGGCCATGCTGCCACATTTTACCCGTGTTGAAACCATAGAGGCGGCATTTCCGTGTGGCCGGTGGAGCGAGAGAACCCATGAAGGAAAAGAGCACGATTGCGCTGGTTGACGACGAGCGCAACATTCTGACGTCGCTGCGAATGGCTCTCGAGGCTGAAGGCTACAAGGTCCGCACTTACAGCGATGGTGTCTCCGCGCTCGAGGCGCTGATGGAGGAGCCGGCGGATCTTGGCGTCTTCGATATCAAGATGCCGCGGATGGACGGCATGGAGCTGCTGCGCCGCATACGTCAGCAATCGGACATGCCGGTGATTTTCCTCACGTCCAAAGATGAGGAGATCGACGAGCTTTTCGGCCTCAAGATGGGCGCCGATGACTATATCGCCAAACCGTTTTCCCAGCGCCTCGTGGTCGAGCGCGTGAAGGCAGTGCTGCGTCGTTTCCAGCCGAAGGATGCCTCCTCTGGCCCGACCGAGGCTGCCCGCGTGCTGGAGCGCGGCAAGCTTCGGCTCGATCCGGAGCGCCATACCTGTCATTGGGATGCCAAGCCGGTGACGCTGACCGTTACCGAGTTCCTGATCCTGCAGGCGCTCGCCACGCGTCCTGGGGTGGTCAAGACGCGCGACGCTCTGATGGACGCTGCCTATGACGACCAGGTCTATGTCGACGACCGCACGATCGACAGTCACATCAAGCGACTGCGCAAGAAGTTCAAGCAGGCCGATGACAACTTCGACGTGATCGAGACGCTGTACGGCGTTGGCTATCGCTTCAAGGAGAGCTGATCGCTCGCCCGGCTTCATTGCAGGGAACCTCCTTCACGGGCATGCAGCGGTCTGGGGCCATTGCGGACGGGAATAGCGGTCGGGAACAACGCGCCAATGGCCATCGACACAGGGCGATCTTCAAGGCTCTTGAGCGAGGCGCTGAGCTATGGCCGGGCGGTTGCCCGGCGGGCATCGCATTTGTGGGCTGCCGGGGCGCCCGTCGTGGCCGACCGTGCGGGGCGAATGATCCGCTTTGTCGGCCGCCTGCCACCGGTACGCTGGTTCTCCCGCAGCCTGCCGCGACGGATCTTGTTGTCGAACCTGCTCGGCCTCCTGATCCTGCTTGGCGGCTCGCTCTATATGAACCAGTACAAGGAGTGGCTGGTCGACGCCAAGGTGGACAGCCTTTCTGCCCAGGGAGAGATCATCGCGCAGGCCCTGGCAAGCAATGCGCAAGTCATGGGCAACGTGCTCGTTGTCGATCCCGACTCGTTGCCGGAGAGCAACGCTTCGCTTGCACCCTATCGCGACGACGGGTTCGCCGCGCTGTCGCTGTCTCTGGCGCCAGAGCGCGTGACGCCAGTGTTGAGCCGTTTGCTGCAGCCTGAGATCCGGGCCCGCATTTTCGATTCTGACGGCAAGCTCGTTGTGGACTCGAGAGATTTCCTGTCCCGCGGCAGGTTCATCGGTGCCAAGCAGCAGCCGGACCCGGACAAGATCAGAACCAAGAACCTCTGGACCAAGCTGACCGAGTACCTGTTTACCTCCGACATTCCGGTGCTCAAGGAGCTGGACCAGGCGAACGGCCAGTATTATCCACCGGTGCGCACGGCCATGACTGGTACCGGCACACCGATGCTGCTGCTCAATGAGAACGGCCAGCAGATTGTCAGCTATGCCGCGCCGATCCGGCGTTTCCGACAAATTCACGGGGTGCTTCTGCTGTCCACCGACCCCGGTGAGATCGACAAGGTGCTCACCAAGGAGCGCAATGCGATCATCCGGCTGGCGATCCTGGCGCTGGGCGCGACGATCGCCACATCGTTGCTGCTGGCGTACTCGGTTGCCGGACCCATCCGGCGGCTTGCGGCCGCTGCCGACAATGTCAGTCGAGATATCAATTCGCGCCACCAGCTTCCGAATTTTGCGCACCGGCAGGACGAGGTCGGCCTCCTGGCGCAGTCGTTCGCGGCCATGACGAATTCGCTCTATCGACGCATCGAGGCGAGCGAGAAATTCGCCGCCGACGTTGCCCATGAGTTGAAGAACCCGCTCACCGCCGCCCGCTCGACCGCTGAATCGCTCAGTTATGCCAAGACGCCAGAGCAGCGCGATCAGCTCGTCCAGCAGATTCAGGACGAGCTCAAACGCCTGAACCGGCTGATCACCGATGTATCCAATGCCTCCCGGCTGGAAGCCAACCTCGCGCGCGAGGGGCGTGAGGTGATCGATCTGGAAATGGAGTTATCGAACATCGTCGGCGCTTTCCGGGATATGCTGAGCGATAATACCAGAACGGTTAGAATGGCTGCCATTGTCGGGCCGCCGGGCCGCCTTTGCGTCTACGCGCATGAAGGTCGGATCGGTCAGGTCGTGACCAACCTCATCGATAATGCCGTGTCCTTCTCGCCTGAGAATGCCACCGTCACCCTGACCGCCCGGCGCGACGGCGATATGGTCGAGTTCGCGGTTGAGGATGAAGGCCCTGGTATCGAGCCGGACATGCTCGAGCCCATCTTCAAGCGGTTCTATACCTACCGGCCGACCGCGGAGAGCAGTCGCGGCAACAACTCCGGCCTTGGCCTGTCGATCTCTCGCGAGATCATCGAAGCCCACGACGGTCGCATCTGGGCTGAGAACCGCTATTCGCCCGGCGCGGCTTCCGATGCCAAGCCGCTCGGCGCGCGCTTCGTCGTCCGCTTGCCCGCCGCCGAAGTCCGCAGTGGCGCTGGCCGGGCAGGCAGTCGGCGGTCGCGCCGTGGCTGATCTCGTCCATGCCAGTGCTTTTGAAGTCGGAGGCCGCGCCGCGCTCATTCGCGGCCCTTCGGGCTCTGGCAAGTCGGATCTGGTCCTTCGCTGTCTGGCCGTCTCCACGCCCCCGTTTGCATCTTCTCCGCCGGTTCTGGTTGCCGACGACCAGGTGATAGTCGAGCCCCGCGACGGCAGGCTCATGGCGCGGTGTCCTGCGCCCATTGCCGGCCTCCTCGAGGTCCGCGGCGTTGGCATTCTGCGGTTGGCCCATACGGCCGTCGCCGAGATCGCCCTTGTTGCCGACTTGACGCCGGGTGATGCCGTCGAACGCTTGCCCGATCCCGCCGGGCGGGTCGAGTTGGCGGGGATTGCCATGCCTATGATCCGGCTCGACCCATTCGAGGCATCTGCTCCGCTCAAGCTGTTGCTGGCCCTGGCGACCGCAAATCCAGGCGCCAAAGTGGAGGGAATAGTGGAGAGAAGATGGAGTGCGACCTGAGCCGATCTGAGCGATCGCAATATCCGTAAAGCCCGCATTGTGAGCAGCGCGTGCTGTTTTTCTTGCCCTTTGCGCGAACAATTGCCATTCATGACGCTGAACACCGTGCCGGGAGAGAGGTGCGAAGGGCGAAACGATGATCGGACTCGTCATTGTCACGCACGGGGGACTGGCCGGGGAGTTCCGTGCCGCGCTGGAGCATGTGGTTGGCCCACAGCAGCAGCTTGAAACCGTCTCCATCGGTCCCGAGGACGACATGGAGTCGCGCCGCGGCGATATCCTGTCTGCGGTACGCCAGGTCGAGACAGGCGATGGCGTCGTGGTGTTGACCGATATGTTCGGCGGCACACCGTCCAACCTCGCCATCTCTGTCATGAACGAGGCCAACGTCGAGGTGATCGCGGGCGTCAACCTGCCGATGCTGGTCAAGCTGGCCAGCGTCCGTGGCGACGCCGATCTTGCCAAAGCCGTGGATCAGGCCAAGGAATCGGGCCGCAAGTACATCAGTGTGGCAAGCCAGGTGCTTGCGGGGGAGAGCTAGACAGCCGTGGGATCCGACAATCGGCGATCTCAAGCAACCGTCGTCATCCGCAACCGCAAAGGGCTGCACGCCCGGGCGTCAGCCAAGTTCGTCAAGTGCGCCGAGGAATTTGATGCGACCGTCTTCGTAACGCGCGAGGGCCAGACTGTCGGCGGAACCTCCATAATGGGTCTGATGATGTTGGCCGCCAGCCCGGGTTGCGAGTTGCATCTTGTTGCTGAAGGGCCGGAGGGGCCGGAGGCGCTCGAGGCTTTGGTGGCGCTGATCGAGGACGGCTTCGGCGAGGACACCGCCGGGATCGACTGAGCCGCACCAATCGGGTCCGTGGCCAATTGCCCCCATCCACCATCATGATCGGCCTGTGGGTTGACAGCGTGCGCCCCGGCGCATCAATGCACGGCTGCAACTCACGAATAGGACTGATCCGATGTCGCAATCGAACCGCGCCCGCCTCGTGGACATCATCAAGGCACGCTCGTTCCAGTCAGGTACCAGCGTCAAGCTCGTATCCGGCCGAACCACATCGTATTATTTCAACATGAAGCCGACCGCGCTGCATCCCGAAGGCGGCAACCTGATCGCCA
This sequence comes from uncultured Alphaproteobacteria bacterium, assembly GCA_963825625.1. Taxonomy (GTDB): domain Bacteria; phylum Pseudomonadota; class Alphaproteobacteria; order Rhizobiales; family Hyphomicrobiaceae; genus CAMDPA01. Next base: position 212,817 of record CAWGUF010000012.1, read on the forward strand.
ATCTCCTGCTCGACGCCGTGCAGGACGTCGAAGCCGACTATATCGGTGGGTTGGAGATGGGCGCCGTGCCGCTCGCCACGGCTGCGTCCGTTATCTCGCACGCACGCGGCCGCCCGCTGCCTGCGTTCTTCGTGCGCAAGGCGGCCAAGGATCATGGCACGCAAAGCCTGGTGGAAGGTCTAGCGCCGGGAGAGAGCCTGAAAGGCAAACGGGTAATTATTATCGAGGATGTCACCACGACCGGCGGTTCTGCCATGAAGGCCGTCGAGGCTGTGCGCGAAGAAGGTGGTCATGTCGCCGTCGTGGTCACCGTCGTGGATCGCCTGGAAGGAGCGACGGAGAATTTTGCTGCCGTCGGTTTGCCGTTCCGCACCTTGTTGACCGTCGAGGACTTCGACTGACCGGCGGTGCGGCTCACGCTGCTGCTTACAGCCTCGGCTCCTCGTTGACGCTGCTATCGGCGCCGGTCTCTTGGCCATCGCGTGCTGTGGCGGCTGGCAGGTCCAGGTAGGGCCGCAGGTCGATCGTCTGCCGCCTGCCGACGTGGCGCAGGTTGTCCTGCAGCCACTGCGCGGCCCCAGCCCGACCGGCATCGAACAGCTGCTCCAGCATTTTTCGCTCGGGTATCGCTTTGCTGTGCGCACCGAAGGCTGACGTATGCCGGCCGCCGTGGATCACATGCAGCCTGTGGTCGCCGAGGCGCGCCAGCCGGCCCTGACGGAAAGTGAAAAAGGACCAGCGCGGTTCTGCCTGCGCCGCCGCTATGAGACCCACGTCTCGCAGCAGTGGAAGATTGAATGTGATCGAATTGGTGCGCGCGCTGATCTCCTGCGCTGTACGTGGCAGCGCGGGATGATCGAGTGCGCTCAGTTGGATCAGGAGCGTGTCCTGCACCGGACTCTCTGACGCAAGTGTCACGAGGTCCGGATTGGCGGAAAAACCGCCGTCCCAGAAGGCCCGCCCATCAATCTCCACCGCATGATGAATCTGCGGCAGGCAGGCGGATGCGAGCACGACCTCGACCCGCATGTCGGCGCGGCGGAAGAGGCGGGCCTGGCCTGTCCCGACTTCCGTCGCAGCGATCAGCAACTCCGGTCCCCGCTTCTGCCGGATACCTTCGAAGTCGATGTGCTGCGTCAGCAACTGCCGTAACGGATCGATGCCCAGTGGATTGAAATCATAAGGCGACGCGAAAGCGGCCATGCTGGAAAGGCCTGATGCCTTTGTCATTCCGTAGAGGAAAGGATTGAGCCGGGAGATGTCCGGGCTTCCTCCGGCCTCGATCGCCTGCCACACACGAGCCAGCGCATCTCTTGCGCCGTCCGCTCCACCGCTCAATTGGCCGCTGGCAAGGGCGACGGCATTGACGGCACCGGCACTGGTGCCACTGATCCATCCCAGCTCGATGTCATCGCATTGCAGCAGCCGGTCGAGTGCGCCCCATGTGAAAGCGCCGTGCGCGCCGCCACCTTGCAGCGCAAGATTGAGCCGTCTCCTAGCGTTGAACATCCGAAAGGACCCCATCCCGGCACGTGTACTGACAAGCTGTCACGCCTGCTGTTCATCTCGGCCGCCCCGCCCCGAGTCCGCACGCAATATGCAAAGTTCCTATGGACAAGGCGAGTGCCAAAGGTCAGATTGACAATAAGTACTGACCTCTAAGGAATCATTCGGATGCTGAACCACTCGCACCTGCGCTGCGTCCTCGCAGCTGCTGCCTTGGCTGTCTCGGCATCGCCCGTGACCGCCCAGGATACAATTTCTATCGCAACAAGCGCGGTAGGCAGCCTCAACCATTCGCTGGGCAATGCGCTCGGCAAAGTGCTGGCTGACAAATACGGCCTGAAGGTTCGCGTCGTACCGTATGGCGGTGGTCAGAAGATCCTGCCGTCGTTGGACGCCAAGCGCTTTGAAATGGCTCTGCTCGGCGCCAGCGATGTTCATTTTGCCTACAATGGGCTGGAGGAATTCAAGGACAAGCCGAGCAAGAACATCCGTGCTGGCGGCGTGACGTTTGCCTACTACCTCACGTGGTTCGTTCGCAAGGACGCTCCCTACAAGACGATTGCCGATCTCAAGGGCAAGAAAGTTGCGGTAGGCTTCAGCTCGAATACGTCGCAGCGCCGCTCGGTCCTGGCGCAAATGGCATCTGCCGGTCTCACCGAGGCGGACTTCGACGGCGTTCAGGTGCCCCACGTGGTGCGCGGCGCGGATGATCTCGCCCAAGGCAAGGTCGAGGCAACGTCGTTTGCCGTTGGCGCCGGCAAGGTAGCGGAGGTCAACGCCAAGATTGGCGGCGTTCGATATATCAGCATTCCAACGGGGGACGATGCCAAGGCACGCGTTCGTAAGCTCATGCCGATGGCTGGTTTCAAGGTGTTGATGCCGGAATCCAAGCTGCTCGGCATCGTGGAGCCAACGAACGTGCTGACCGACGACTATCAGGTGGTCCTGGGTGCGCATGTCACCGACGATGTCGCCTACAAGCTGACCAAGATGTTGCACGACGATCAGGCCGAGCTGGCGAAAATTGCCAGGGCGTTCGGCCTCTACGACAAGTCCGCGATTGCGCGCGAGCGGGGCGCCCCCTACCACCCCGGTTCGATCAAGTTCCTCAAGGAAAAGGGGCTGTGGCCACCCAAGAAAGACTAGGTCACAGTTTTTGATGATCGAAGACCGGACCGGCCCCAGTGTGGCCGGTCCAAGTCGTATCTGACCCATTGCCATACCGGGCAGCGCAGCGAACAAACTGGGTGAAGCATGGCCGAAGGCGGTGCGGACGAGTCCAAACCCGGAAATTGGGCGCGATGGCCGGCGATAGCACTTTCCGTGCTGTTGACGCTCGGCGCCATCGCCTGGGCCGCCGATCTGTATCGGGTCGGTCGATCTGCTGCTGATCAACGAGCAGTTCAACGCGTTCGTGCTGGCCGTCGCCTTGGCGCTGCTGTACCTCTCCGTCAATGTGCGATCGGCGACACGGGCCGGTCACCGCCCTGGTACGACGTGCTGGCGGCAATCATTGGATTTGCCGCGGCAGTCTATGTGGCGCCTGCACTATCGTGAATTGGACGACGCGGCGCCGTCTCGCCCACTGAACGGCGATCATCGTCGGCGGAATTCTCCTGGTGCTCGTGTTCGAGGGGCTGCGCCGCGTCAGCCGGCAATGTCCTGGCCGGCATTCTGTTGGTCTTCATCGCCTATGGTCTCGTTCGGCCATCTGATTCCAGGCGACCTGCAAGGCCGCGAGGTCGACTACCGCGACCTGCTGCTTTACCTGGCCCTCGACGTCAATGGTGTCTTCGGCTCGGTGTTCGGTGTCGCAGCGACAGTGGTCGTGGCATTCCTGTTTTTCGGCGCACTGCTCGACCGCTCCGGCGGCGCGGAGTTCTTCACCGACATCGCCATCGCCATGATGGGCAACTATGCGCGGCGGATCGGCCAAGATCGCGATCGTCGCGTCATCGCTGTTCGGCACCATCTCCGGCAACGCGGTCTCCAACGTCGCGACGACCGGCGTCATCTCGATCCCGCTGATGAAGGCGTCCGGCTACAAGCCGGAGCACGCCGGCGCCATCGAGGCCGTGTGCATCGACCGGCGGGCAGCTGATGCCGCCGATCATGGGGGCGGCCGCCTTCATCATGGCCGAGCTGCTGGCCGTGCCGTACGGCGAGATCGTCATTGCCGCGACGGTGCCGGCGATCCTTTACTACGTCGCGCTGTTCATCCAGGCCGATCTGGAGGCGGCGCACGAGCAATATCACGGCTGTTCCTGCCGAGAACCGTCCGCCAGTGCGCCAGGTCTTGAAGCAGGGCTGGTTCTTCCCGATTCCGTTCGCAATCGTGATCGTGGCGCTGTTCTGGTGGAACGTTTCGCCCGAGACCGCCGCACTCTATGCCGCCGTGGCCGTCATCGTATGTGGCCTTGCGGCCGGCTATGGCGGCAAGCGCATGAAGTTGGCCGACGTCGGAGGCGCGCTCGTGGAGACCGGTCGCGCCTCGCTGGAGATCCTGATGATTGCGGCCGCCGCGGGCTTCATCATCGGCATCCTGAATGTCACCGGCCTCAACTTCGCGCTTACGAGTACGCTTGTTAAATTGGGCGCCGGCAATCTCCCGCTGCTGCTCCTGCTCGCCGCGCTGATATCGATCGTCATGGGCATGGGCATGCCGACGGTCGGTGTCTATGTGCTCCTTGCCGCTCTGGTGGCGCCCGCGCTCGTGGAGGCGGGCGTGACCGCCATGGCGGCCCATCTGTTCGTCATGTACTTCGGCATGATGTCGATGACGACGCCGCCTGTCGCTGTTGCGGCCTACGCGGCCGCCTCGATCGCCCGGCGCCGATTCGGTGCAAGACCGGATTGGCCGGCGTCAGGTTCGGCTGGTCGGCCTATATCGTGCCGTTCTTGTTCGTCGCTTCGCCGACCCTGCTGATGCAGGGGCAGTGGGATCACGTTCTGCTGGCGTTCGTCACGGCGGTCATCGGGGTCTACCTCGTCTCGGTCGCAGTCGCCGGCTTCATGACCCGCCATATCGGATGGCTGCATCGTCTCGCCTTTGCTGTTGCCGGTATCGCGATGATGATTCCGGCCAACGCATTCCCAGGCGCACTGTGGACCGACATCGCCGGGTTTGTGGCTGGCGTTCTTTTGATCGTCATCGAGATTGGCGTTGCCCGTCGGCGGCAAGCCGTGACCTGACCTCGCGCAAGCCGACTGCCTGGCAAAGCCGGCATGCAGTCTTCAAGAACGTGCTGGCATGATCCGTTTGTGAAATCGGGCGGTGCCGCCGGAAGAAGTATTCTGCTCAATAAATCTATTTCCTGCCTTTCTTTAGGGTTGTGTAAATACTCAACAAAAGCAAATGCAAACCGTGAAACATTTTGAATCGCAAAGTGAATGTCAAAAGCGATTTCTGCTTTCGAATTACTGCGCCTATTGCGCTGCTGCTCTTGCGCGTCCAACGGATCGAAAAGTAGCATGCTCCCCGGTCAAGCCTGGGCGGCAACATGACCAGAGAGTGTGATGACAGCGCCAGATTTGGCTTTTATCGAAGGTGTATGCCAAATGAAGAAGTTTTTGTTGCGCGTGATGGCCGCCGCGGCGGTCGCGGTCTCTGTTTCCGCGGCCGCGACAAATGCAGTGGCTCAGCAATTCAACTGGAGCGGATTTTATCTGGGCGCGCAGGCGGGCTATGCCACGTCGGATGTGGGATGGACCTTTGTGCAGCCGGGATTCGCGGATCAGGCGTACACGCACGATATATCCGGTTTCATCGGCGGCGGGCAATTCGGCTACCAGCAGCAGTTTGGTCAGTTCCTGATCGGGGCCGAATTGTCTCTGTCCGGCGGGCCGGATCTGTCGGACAAGTTCGCAAGCACGCTGGTGGCGGACCGTAGTCGGCAGTTGGAGCTGTCCTGGCTGATGCTCGCCACCGCGAAGCTGGGTTATACCTTCGACCGCGCCCTGCTGTACCTGAAGGGTGGCTATGCCTCAGCCAACATCGGGATCGAGACCAGTGTTACGAGCACCGCCGCGATCAGCGGCAGCAGCGGCGAACGCAACAGCGGCTGGACGATCGGTGGCGGTCTCGACTACGCGCTGACACCCAATTGGATCTTGGGCCTCGAATACAATTACGTGCAGATTGACGGTGGCGATCGGGCGGCGGTGGTGAGCCCGGGCTTCGTGTCCGCTACGCACAGGGTCGACGACGTCGAATTGCACACCGTCATGGCCCGATTGAACTTCCTGTTCGGCAACGGCCGCTGACAGTACGCTCCCCGCGATCCCTGCCTGCCCTCGCCAGCCACCGCGGATTGATTTGCGCTGGCGGGGGGTGGACCGCCGACGACGCCTCAGGCATTGATCGTTCCGCGCACTGTTGCCGGCACGATGCAATGCCGGCTGCGATGGATCGAAAGCGGAGGCGGCAATGAATTTCCTGGTCGAGTTGGTGTGGACCGACGACAAGCAGACCCCCGACAAGCGAGATGACACCGCCTCCATCTATCTGACTGCGGATGGCCGTATCCTGCTGCAAGGCCGCAACGTTCCCGATGATGAACGCGCGAAACTAGGCCTGCCACGGGGTGCCGCTCTCGTCAGCGTCGACCGTGGGGTGATAAAGGCGATCAAGGAGATGCTGTAGGCCGAGCTACAACCCAGCCGGCGCGCCGGGTTGCCGCTTGGGATGAGCGGCTGCGAAACGCTCGTCCGCCATGCAGCGATCCACGATCCGTTTCACCGTCGGATGGTTTTCGAGCGTCCCGCCGAACAGCTGCACCCCCGTGGCGTGGCTCACCAGGCAGATGTCGGCGATGGTGACTGCATCGCCGTGGCAATAGGTGCCTGTTGCGCTGTTGCCGGACAGATGCTGCTCATAGGCATCCAGCCCGCGGGTCATCCAGTGCCGCGCCCACGCCGCGATTTGCTCTTCCGTCGCGCCGAATGTCTCCGCAAGATGCGTGCGCACCCGCGGCACATTGAGCGGATGACTGTCGGCTACCGTGATCTGGGACAGCGCCCGCACCCGCGCCCGCCCGGCAGCATCGCCCGGCAGCAGCGGCGGCGAGGGATAGCGCTCGTCGAGATATTCCATGATCGCCAGCGACTGATGCAGCACCGTGCCGTCGTCGTCGACCAGCACCGGCACGGATCGGGTTGGATTGAGCGCCGCGAACGCGTCCGCGTGCTGATCACCTGCCTGGAGATCCACATAGACAGGGTCTGCCGACAGGCCTTTGAGGGCCATGGCCACGCGCACGCGAAAGGTTGCGAGCGACCTCCAGTAGGTAAAAAGCTGCATTGAACAGTCCTCGTTCTGCTGTGGCGGACACTCCAGCGTATCAAGCCGGATGGCGTGACGGCCACCAGGCCGGCAGCCAGGCCGCATCCCGTGCGCCCCAGCCAGCTTTGCCCGCCGCCTCGTAGATCGCAAGGGTGTCGGCAGCCAGCGGCACGTCTACGCCCTTGCGCTTGGCTTCTTCGACCATCGTACGCAGATCCTTGATGCAGTGGTCGACGTCGAAAGTCACGGCACTGGTTGCACCGCCGTCGAGCGCAGTGGCTATGGCCGGGCCCCGCGTCTTCAGCACGTTCGAGCCCCCCGTTGTTTCCGATAGGAACTCGATCAGCCATTTGTTGTCGAGGCCGAGGTGGCGGCACATCAGGAACGCCTCGGCCAAAGCCTGATAGTACACGAGCAGCGGCAGATTGAGCGCAAGCTTGAGGCTGGAGCCCGCCCCGACCGGCCCCACCAGCTCCACGCGACGGCACAACTGTTCGAGCAGCGGCCTTGCCGCCTGGAAATCAGCTGGCTCGGCACCCGCGACGCCGAGCAATTGACCGTTTCGCGCCGGCCCGACCGAGCCTCCCACCGGGCATTCCACGAACAGGCCGCCCTTGGCCCGCACCTTGGTCGCGATCGCCTGCTCGTCATGCGGCTGCACGGTGCTCATCTCGATCAGTATTCGCCCATTGATATCGCCCGCCAGCAGGCCGTCCGGACCGTCGTAGACATCGGCGAGCGCGTTGGCGTTCGAAAGCATGGAAATGACCGCTTCGCATCTGCTGACAAGGGCGGCGGGCGATGCGGCACGCACGGCACCTGCCGCGATCAGCGGTTCTGCCTTCGCGCTCGAGCGGTTCCAGACGTGAACCTCGTGCCCCAGATCGATGAGCCGTGCCGCGATGGCGGCGCCCATGCGTCCGAGCCCTGCAATGCCTACGCGCATTCATTCCTCCCCTGGCGCATCGCTCTTGCCGGCTCTATCCGCGCGCCAGCAGCCACAGGGCACAAACGGCCGCACCAAGCCCGCTCCCCTTTCGCAACGTGAATGGCTCGCCGAGCAGTGCGATTCCGAGCAGCGCCGTCACCACCAGCCCCATCTGAGCAATCGGCACGATGATGCTCGCCTCCGCCCGCGCCAATGCCTCCATGAACGTCACGAACGCGGCGCAGCCGACTGTGGCGCCCGTCAGCGAGTAGGGCAACACCGCCCGTGGCACCACGATGCCGCCATCGGCGCGCACGGCCACGGCAGTTGCGAGGCAAAGATATACACTGGAGTGAACCGCCAGCACCATCGCCGGCGGAACCCCCTGGTTGAGCGCGATCTTGTGCACGATGCTGCCGATGCCAACGGCAAAGGTCGCGACAATCACCAGCAGCAGCGAGCGCCGGGCGTCCACTGCACCTGTTGATTGGCCCGCATGCGAGGCCCCCATGAGCAGCCAGATCGCCACCAGCGCCAACCCCAGCCCCGCGAGCTTTGCCGCCGTGACAGGTTCCGCCAGGAACGTCATGGCGAGTACCGCCGTAACGATGAAGCTCAACCGGAAGATCGGGGCGTTGATGCTGACGCTGCCGTGCTTCAGGCTGAGCGCGAATGAGTAGAATCCAGTGAACATGAAGCAGCCCGCGGCCAATCCCCACAAGGCAGGTGCGATCAGCGCGATTTGCGATGTGAGATAGGCATAGAGCCAGACCAGGGAGCCGAAGATGGCAGACTGCACCATGATGAATTGGTGCGTCTTGAACTGACCCCGCGCGGCCTGCTTGAAAATGAAATCGTTGAGGCCGATGAGAACCATCGCTGCCAGTGCGTACGCGATTGCAGCTGTCATTGCTGGGCCCCACCAACACTCGCGCAGGCGAGCAACGTGCCACACTATCCCAAGGCGTCGCCCGGATGGAATATGGTCTCGCCATCATGCTGGAGGGCCGCTGCGATGTTCAATCCCAAATCACCGCCTGAATTCAAGGTCACCCGTTGGCTGAATACCGACGATCCGCCGACGCTTGCCGCGTTGAAGGGACGCGTCACCGTGGTCCTGGCATTCCAGATGCTGTGTCCGGGCTGCGTTTCCCATGCTTTGCCGCAGGCGCGCCGCCTTGCTGCCGGGTTCGACAGCGATGCGGTGGCGGTGATCGGATTGCACACCGTTTTCGAGCACCACGCTGCGATGTCGCCGTCCGCACTGGAAGCCTTTGTCGAGCAGTACGGCTGGGACTTTCCCATCGGCGTCGATGCGCCCGGTGATTCGAGCCTGCCTCAAACCATGGCTGCCTACGGCATGAAGGGCACGCCGACATTGCTGATATTCGACCGCCAAGGCCGATTGCGCCGCCATTATCTGGGCCAGGTTGATGATCTTCGGCTGGGAGCGGAGATCATGGCTTTGTCGATAGAAGCGCCGGATGCCCTGCGCGAGGCGTCCGTAGCTCTGGAGCGCAGGCTCGCCGCGGTGCTGGCCGAGCCGGGGGCCGATCACGACCACCATCACGACCACCATCACCACGATCATGACGGCCACGGCGATCACCACCACCACCACGATCACCACCACCATCATGACGAGCTCGGGGATGATTGCGGCTGCGGCCATTCCCACCCCAAGCCCGGAAAGGCTGGAGACCCTTCCTGACGCCGCCGGTAAGTGGACTGTCCCTCCTGCTTCAGGTCGACGGCCTCGCTCCCACAATCTGCGCCAAATTCAACCTCTGATAGAAACTGTTTCTTGATGCGCTCGTGGCACAGTCTTGTCGAAGCGCAAGAGACAGGGACCGCAGAGAGTTAGACCGCATGGGTAGTATCGAGGATCAGCATGCCGAGCGCCGCCAGTTCGGCCGGCGCTGGAGTTGTGTGCACGGGTGGGTCAAGATCAATGGCCGGCCTCGCCAGCCCTGCATCGTCCGCAATTTCTCCGAAGGCGGCGCTCTGCTGGAGATGCCTTGGCCCTGCGAGCTTCCGGACTATTTCCGGCTCTCCATCGATGCCATCGAGTTCGATATCGGATGTGAGCGAAGGCATGAGCGGCCAGGCGCCGTCGGTGTTCAATTCATCAGCCAGGCCGAGGCAGAAATCCGCGCATTCTACCGCACACTCGAGGCATTGGCGCAGCCGCCAGGGGCCGCAGCGCCGGCGAGCACCGCAGTCTTGTCGGGATGACCCGGCGCTTTATTCCGCAGCGTACAGACGCGGCGCCTCAACGAGGCCCAGGCGCAGCTTGGCTTCCGACCGCAAGACATCGATCGGCGCCAGCCGCCCCTTGTTCTCGAAGTGCCAGAACGTCCAGCCGTTGCACGCCGCCTTGCCTTGCACGTGGGCGCCGAGCCGATGGATCGATCCCTGCATGACCGGCGGCAGCCAGCGTGCCGTCGGCCCGAACCTCGGCCTTGAAGCGGCGACGCTCGTCGAACAAGCGGTGCGCCCGGCCGCAACATGCCGAGCTCGATGATGGTGCCGAACGGCACGCGCGGCTCTGCGCGCTTCGAGCGGGCAGTCTCCAGCGTGCGATCGGCCAGTGGCGTGATGCCCGCAATGCGCTCCTCGCGCCGCGCGTGCATAGTCGCGGGTCGCGCTCGATGCCGATGAAGTGGCGGCCGAGCGCGCGTGCGACCGCACCCGTCGTGCCGGTGCCGAAGAACGGATCGAGCACCACGTCGCCGGGATTGGTTGTCGCGAGCAGCACGCGATGGAGCAGCGCCTCCGGCTTCTGCGTCGGGTGCGCCTTGCGGCCGCCGTCGTCCTTGCAGCCGCTCCGGCCCGGAGCAGATCGGGATCAGCCAGTCCGAGCGCATCTGCACGTCGTCGTTGAAGGCCTTCATCGCCTCGTAGTTGAAGGTGACGCGGCCTTTCTGCTCGCGGCCGGCCCAGATCAGCGTCTCGTGCGCATTGGTGAAGCGCTTGCCGCGGAAATTCGGCATCGGGTTGGTCTTGAGCCAGATGACGTCGTTCTGGATCCAGTAGCCGAGGTCCTGCAGCGCCGTGCCGAGGCGGAAGATGTTGTGGTAGGAGCCGATCACCCAGATCGCGCCGTCGGGCTTGAGGACGCGCCGGCACTCGCCGAGCCACGCGCGGCTGAAGGCGTCGTAGTCCGCGAAGCTGGCGAACTTGTCCCAGCTCTGATGCACGCCGTCGACGACGGTATTGTTCGGCCGCAGCAGGTCGCCGTCGAGCTGCAGATTGTAGGGAGGATCGGCAAACACGAGGTCGACGCTCGCCTCCGGCAGGCGCTTCAGCTCGGCGATGCACTCGCCAACGATGACGCGATCGAGGGGGAGCTTGCACTTTTCACGACGGACAGGACGCATGGAACGGATAACTCTACGCTACGGGATGACGCCAACAACTGCTGCCTCCACATCGATCTATCAGGTGTGAGAGGACAGCGGCTGCCGATCCTATACGATTGCGTAACCATAAGGGTTAACGAACCGGTAATCAGATCGTGGCCTGACAAATGCCATCCGAAAACGGCGAACAAATGACGAACAAAGCGAACGTCGCTTGTACGGCTGCGGTTTCGCCTGCCGGATCTGCCCCAGCCGACTATGCCGTGTTCCCCGCATAGCTGTTTTGCATCAAGATGAGCAGTGCGTTCGCCATATTTTAACAACGCTTTAACCGCAATAGATGAGCCTCCAGTTGAGTGTGACGTTCGAATGGGGTTCATCGAGGATGCGTTGGTTTGCGGCCGGAGGTGTGGTTGCGACATGTGCAGCGGCAGCGCAGCTCGCCGCTATCGTCGTTTTGACAAGCCGTGCCGATGCCGCCCAGCGCTTGTCCGGTGCGACGTTGCACCAGAACATTCCCGGTGCGCGTATCAATCTTGATACGCCCCTGGGTACCGTCGTTCCGGTAGCCTACGGCACGGACGGTACACTGCAGGGCTCGGCCGGCGCGGTTTCATTTTATCTCGGCGCCGCACGTGACCGCGGCAAGTGGTGGATCGAGGGCTCGCGCTTGTGTCATCAGTGGACCGTCTGGTTCAATGGCCGCAAGAAATGCTTCGAGATCGTCCTCAAGCCCGCAAACCGCATCGAGTGGTCTGAGCCGGGTGGCGACAGCGGTACCGGCACGATCGTCTCACTGGGTCGCGCCCCGCAGTCGGCGCCCAGGCAATTCGAGGTCGCCGCCGCCCCACGGACAAATCCTCCCGCAACGGCAGAGGTTGCGAGGCCCCAGGTTGCCAGGCCCCAGGTTGCCAGGTCCGCTACCGTCCGTTCCTCGGCCAGATCAGAGCCACCGGGAACGGATCCAAAGCTCAATCGCTCAGCGTCCGGATCACCCCAGCAACGCCCACCCCAGCAACGCCCACCCGAGCAGCGCCACCTGGTGCGAGCCGCGGGATTAGGAGCCCCCAAGCCTCTCCCTGAGCCACGCGCGACACCCAAGCCATGGGCGACCTCAGTCGACCGAGCAGCGCTCGCTGCTGGCCCGCTTTTCAGCGTTGTCAACGTGGCCGACGACGACGTTCTCAATATCCGCCGCGGCCCCAGCGCCGCGACCGAGATCGTGGCGACCATCCCGCCGCGTGCCTCGACTGTCCGCATGCAGGGCAAATGTGCCGAGGAATGGTGCCTGATACGCTACGGCGGCAATGGCGGCTGGGTGAACCGTTATTTTCTGGCACCATTACGCGGCTCCCGGCCTCTTTCCGCTTCGGCCAAGGACGCAAGGTACGCGGTGTCTTATCGTGTCGTCCGCGTGCCCGCCCACGACGTCCTGAACGTGCGGCGGAACGCCAACGCTGACGCCGCCATCGTCGCCACGATTCCCCCCAATGCCAGAAAGATTCAGATGACCGGCTTTTGCGCGGGCGACTGGTGTCCGGTGTCGCATCGCGGCGGCAGCGGCTGGGTGAACCGCATCTACCTCGCCCTGGACTATTGAAGCCGGACAGTCACGGCACGGCCCGTTCGCGGCAGGTCGTGCGCCGCATATCGCGCTTGTATGCTCGATCATCGAACGGCGTAGCGCGGTGCATGGTGGCAAGGTTGTCCCACACCAGCACGTCGCCCAGTCGCCATTTGTGCGCGTAGACGAATTGCTGTTGGGTGGAGAACGCCATCAACTCATCGATCAGGGCACGGGCCTCGTCTTGCGGCCAGCCGACAATGCCGCAGGCATGGCTGGCGAGATACAGCGCCTTGCGCCCCGACCCGGCATGCACGTGCACCAGCTTATGTCGTGCCGGCGGCCGCGTCCGCTTCTCGTCGTCCGTAGGCTCCGGCCCGCCGCCCAGCACGCGGCTGTGCCAGTAGCTGTGCTCGGCCTCCAGGTTCTCAACGAGCGCTTTGCGCTCTGGCGGCAGCGCGTCCCAGACCGCGCGCATATCCACGAACTCGGTGTCGGCGCCGGCCGGCGGGACAGCGTGGGCGGCGAGAGCGGAGTACGTGGCGCGCACGCCGTAGAACGACATGTCCGTGTGCCACAACCGGTTGGCTCGCTTGAAGGCGAGCCGGCGGTCGGCGTCATCGTAGATCTCGCCCGTTTCGTCGAGGTTGGATTGGTCGATGATTTCTGAATGCGGAACCCGCTCGCCTGTCCCTCTGATTTTATTCGTCGTCCGCTCCATCGGTCCCAGCTGGTAGCTGAACGCAATGTGCTGCTCGTTGGTTGGCGGCGCCTCGTGACCGATGACGCAAACGGCGTGGACACCCAGCGCATCGATAAATGCGGCAATCATCTCGGCCGCTACCGGCGTGCGGATATCGAGACCGGCGACGCGCGCCGCAAACAGCGGATGCAGGGGCGTGATGGCGAGTGGCATGAGACTTGGCTCTCGGCGTCGATCTGGACTGGCCCCGAGCTTAGCAGATGACCCCGCCTGAGGCACGCCGCCATCACGTACGTCTGTTGCGTCCCGGACAGTAGGTTGGGCAACAGCCGTGCCCCGCCGCCTCAGGTCCGGGACCGTTTCAACGCGCTGAACGGAACCAGCTTGCGCTGCTCCTCGTCCCACAGCTTGAGGCGCACGCAGGCGATGCTCTGTAGAATTGTGAGCCGCGGTACATTGGCGAGCTCGGGGTGGTCGCGCAGCACCTCCGGCAGCCGGTAATAGGGGATGCGGCTCGAGAGGTGGTGAACATGGTGGATGCCGATATTTGCCGTGATCCACCTCAGCACACCCGGCAGGTCATAGTACGAGCTGCCGCGCAGCGCCGCGTCGTCGTGGTTCCAGCGCTCTTCTCTTGACCAGTACGTCTCTTCGAATTGGTGCTGGACGAAAAACAGCCACACGCCTGCCGCCGCGGCGAAGGCCGTGATCGGCAGGTGAATGAGCAGGAACGGCACAGCGCCCACAGTATGGATCATGACGATCACCGCAACCGCAATCCCCGCGTTGGTCGCCATCGCGCTGATCCAGAACCGCGCGCCACTTCGCATCAGTCCCAGTGGCAGCCGGTGCTGAAAGCCGAACAGCAGGATCGGTCCGACACAGAACAGGGCCAGCGGATGCCGATAGATGCGATAGCCCAGGCGCCCCCAGGCCGACAGCTGTTCATACTCGGATATCGTCAGCGTATGGATGTCGCCGGTGCCTCGCCGCGCCAGGTTCCCGCTCGTGGCGTGGTGCAAGGCATGATGGTGGCGCCACACGTCGTAAGGCGTCAATGTCAGGACCCCCAAGAGGCGCCCGACAGAGTCGTCTATCGATCGAATCCCGAAGAACGCCCCGTGGCCGCAATCGTGCTGGATCATGAACAGGCGCATCAGACAGCCCGCGGCCGGCACGATGAACAGGAGCGCCAGCAAATAGCTGTAGGAATGCGCCAGCAGTGCACCGATCCAGAGCGCTATGAACAGGCTCAAGGTTAGCACCAGCTCGAACGCACTGCGCCTGAGATCGGGCGTGCGGTAGCTCGCCAACTCGCGCCTCCAATTCCGGCTGGCCGGAACCGACACGTCGCTGCTTTCATCGAACATGTATGAGAGTTCCCTGGAGAGAGTCGCGGTCTCCATACCGTAACCGCTCACCTCGCGCCACCATGCGCTACGTTCAGTCGCGCGCTACGCACATCGATAGATGCTATAATGTGCCTACGCCAACCCGGCGCCGAAGCAAATCACAAAAACTGCAATCCCCAACAATACTGCTTGCTTTGGCCTTGCAGCATGACTATATGCCCGGCAGCTGGCGGCTCGAAATGGGAGTCGTCCTCAAAACTTGGCTTTGGCTTACTCGCTTCTTGGCTTTCCTGCTTCAAGCTTGTCTGTCTTTCCCAAATTCTGAGTGGTTGGGCCCTTGGCACGGCCCGTAGCACCGCAAGTGCGCATCAGGAAAGCATTCGACATGCGAATCAGAGGCAAAGTAAAGTTCTTCAACGCATCCAAAGGCTTCGGCTTCATCACACCGGAAACTGGCGACAAGGACGTCTTCGTACACGTCTCCGCGCTGGAATTCGCCGGAATCCGGACGCTGAACGAGGGTGATACCGTCACGTTCGTCCTTGAGGACGATCGCAGGGGCCGTGGCCAGAAGGCCGCGCAGATCGAGCTCGAATAGCAGATTTTCTGCCGGCACAAGCGGCTTTGCCTCAGCCGTGGGGCAAGGCCGGTGTGCTGCACCATGAGTGCGAACAGTGCTGATGTCATCGCGATACGACAACGTCGACGGCATCGTCTAATGCACGCCGCCAGGGCGTGTGCTACCTGAAGCCGTACGGAGCCCTCATCGCTCCAACTGTTCGGCCGAGCACGCGCGAGGGGCACGTGCGATACGCGCGATACTCAAGCTTGCTCCTGAATGTCCCTCAGGATCGCGCTCCAGCGCTTCGCACGCAACGCACCGCCCAAGCCGAAATCCGGATCTTGTCCTCTTGAGGCTTTGGCCGGAAGAGATGATCCCGTCGTCGAGGACATTCTTTGGCCAAGAAACCCACACGCAAGCAACAGTCGGTGCTGTTCGATGTCATTTACGCCGACGGAACCCAGCTTTCCAACCGCCGCGTTCCAGCCGAGCTGCTCACTGAGCTCGAGAGCGAGGATATGATCCGCGCTTATATCGAAGGGCAGGACCGGGAAATTGCGGATCGCTCGGGTCGCTCCCGCGGAGAGATCAAAACCATCGTTCGTTCTGGCTGACGAGATATCGCGGCAGTTAAGGTTCTCGCACCAATGCAGGCAACGGAGACGGGCGAGGCAGATCGCTCCGCCCCGCCCGCTCGGTCCGCACCTCCTGTCCTCGTCGATCAGCCTGTCCCGCCATCCTCGGGGCGCAGGCGAACCAGGCCGGTCAGCAGCGAGTCGAAAGCGGTCTTGTCGCCGGCATGCAAGTCGATCCGGCCGACCCGCTCCACCAGCTTCTCCAGCGCCTCCAGCTCCTTCAGGCGCAGCAGCAGAGGGTTGTCCTCCATCAGCTTTGCCGTGTTGAGCAGCGAGCGCGTGGCCGCCGTCTCCTCCTGGCGGCGGATCAGGTTGGCCTTGGCCGTCCGCTCCGCCTCCACGACCTTGTTGATCAGCTCGCGCACGTCGCCCGGCAGAATCACGTCCTTGACGCCGATCTCGCCGAGTTCCACGCCGAGCCGCTCGATGCGGTCGGCGACGAACCCGCGCACCTGCCGGTCGATCTCGTCGCGCGCGGCGAGGATCTCGTCCAGCGTGCGCGTGGCCACGGCTTCGCGGATCGCGAACTGCACCAGCCGGTAGACCGTCTGGTTGACGTCGCCCGCCGCCATCACAGCCTTCTCCGGATCCGTAACGCGCGTGAACGCCGTCAGCGTGACCCGGATCGCGACCCGGTCCTTGGTCAGGATCTCCTGCGCCGTGACCTCCAGCGGGTTGGGACGCAGGTCGACCTTCTGTACACGCACCGTGCGGCCGACGTTCCAGAACGCATGCCGGCCCGCGGCCAGCCGCTCAACGAAGCGGCCGTCGATGAACAGCAGGCCTGCCTCGTGCGCCTCGACGACCGCCAGGGTAACCAGCCGGTTGCCCGTCGGGTCCATTCTGTCGAGGTGCGCCTTGGCGATGCGCGGCTCGGCAGCGGCGTCGATTGTCTCGACGTCGACCTGCGTCAGCGCTGTCCAGAACGCGCGCGTCGAGTTCGGCACGACGACATGCTTCGCCTCGCCGTCGAGCGACACGATGGCGACTTCGCCAGCCCCGGTCTGCACGATACGGATGTTCGCCTCCGCCACCTGCGGCTGCGTCTTCTCCAGCACCAGCGCCTTGTCCGCGGCGAGCTCAGCGCGCACGACCTTGAACACCTCGGCCTTCAGCCGCCGTGCGAGGTCGAATGTCGTGAACCGGCCCGGGCCGAGCAGCCGCACGAAGCGGCCGTCGCTCGTCAGGAACGCGCGCTCGTCCTCGCGCACGATCACCTTGAATACAAACGGTGCCATATCGCACCTCCGGTTTTTTGTTGGCCGCTCGCGACACGCCTTCGGCGCGCCGGCCGCGAGCGGCGTTGCCGTGAAGCCGGCGTTGTGCCCCAAAACTTGTGGAGCACAACGCGGGCTTCACGATCCAGCCAGCCCATGGCGGCCGGCTCCCCGCAGGGGAGTCGCAACGGGCAACGTAATAAGGTCCGCCGGCTGCGACCCACGTCGCGGGCGTCGGGCACGCGCTTGAGCGGGCGGTCTCGCCTGTCGCCGCACGGTTGCGTCCTGCGTTTCAGCCGAAGCCTTCACGCAGCCGGTGCCGCACGCTCCAAGCTGTTCCGCACGCGGTATCCGCGCGGGCGCAAGGCGTCCGTGGCGCTGCCAACCGGCCGTCCACCCGGCCGGGGCCGGATGTCTAGCAGGATGGGCCGGGAAGCAGCCGGCTTCCCCAGGTTTTGGCTCGCTTAACAGGCGAGTGTTCGTGGCAAACGAACATGGCAAACGACGCGGGAGTCGAACCCGCGACCCTCTGAGTTACAGTCAGATGCTCAACCACTGAGCTTGTCGCTTTGGAGAAAGAACCAAGCAATGCGCCTGGTGCTTTCGCAGCCGAAGATCGCGGAACACGGGGATCCTCAGCGAGGTCCGCGCCAGCCGGGACTCGCAGAGCCCGGGCACAAGGCGATCATCAGCGGCGCGCGATATGCCGCAGAAAAATGGCAAAATGAAATCCGGATTCGGACAATTCGGCGACGCATCGCTACTTCGCGATCGCGACGGCTGCCAGCCGTTGGGCAAGCTGCTCAGAAAGGGCGTGGGCGGAATGCAAAGAGCAGTGTCCCGGCGAGAATGGATGATGCAATCCGGATCAGCCAATCTCCCGTCAGAACTCAAAGCTTCGTCGCCTCGAGACGTGCCGCCGCCTGCGGATTGAACGCGGTGTCATCGACGTTCGCAAGTGCAACTCGGTCCTTGACGAGCCCCCGGAAGAAGTCGCCTTTGGAGACCGGCGCCACGTCGGCGATGATGGTCCATGTGTCGCCGCCGTCCAGGCTTTCGAATACGCAACCGTCCGTATCCGCGGCATGGAGCCCAAATCCGCCGTCCCACGCTTCGATCGTCAGCGCCCCGAACGTCGCCCGCTGACCGTTCGGCAGGCCGCCCAGCAGCCGTTCCCAGGTCTCGCCGCCATCGCGCGAGCGGAACATTTTGCCTCGCGCGCGGCCGACCTTGTACCAGTGCGGCGGCCAGCCGACGCCCGCAGTCAGGAACACCAGATCGGGATCGTCGGGATGGATGACGATCGGGTCGGGATAGTTGGCCTCCGGCGGCATCGGGTGCTTGCGCCAGGTTTTTCCGTCATCGTCGCTGCTCATCACGCCGACGAGGCCGTTGGCGATCAGGATGCGTCCTGGCCGGTCGGGATGCACGAGGATGCGGTGTAGGTCGTTTTCGCCGACCAGCGGGTCGACCTTCAAGTCACGGAAGGTCGCGCCGAAGTCGTCCGAGACCAGGAGCGCGCCGATCTCGATGCCCACGAACAGGCGGTCGCCGTCGATCACGATGTCCTTGACGTGGCCGACGCGCGGCGGTGGTGGAAAGCACCATTGATCGACGCCTTCCACGTTGCGAAGCGCAGGCAGCTCGCGCCAGCTCTCGCCGCCGTCCTCGCTGACGAACAGATGCGCCGGCAGCGATCCGCACAGAACGACATCTCGGCCTCGCAGGCGGCCGGCACGGGCCGACCACAGATCATGCCGGTCGATACCTTTGTTGATCCAGGACCAGGAAAAGCCGCCGTCACGGCTGCGCGCCATGCCGACACCATGCGTGGCCGCGAACAAAGTGCCATCCTCGGCTGCCGCCAGCGCGCTCACCTGGCAGCCTGCGAGTGCCTTGTGCCGGATCTCCCAGCCATGCCCGCTCTTCGCGAGCATGGCCACGCCGTCGACCGTACCGACCAGGATCGTGTCGGATGGCTTGCCCGAGCGATGGCTATTGGAACCGCCGTTGGAGATTAGGATCATGGTGGCATTCCGTTCTGGCCCGATTTTCGGTCTCTGTCGGACGAGGCCACAGCAGCTCGGCAAGGCGGCGGCGGCGCGGTCCCGTCCGGATCACACCTCGTCCCACTCCCAGGGCAGGCCGGCATAGTTCTCTGCAAGCATGCGCGCCCCTGCCTCCGAAGAGGTCACGTAATCGCGTTCGGATTGTTGTGCGCGACGATCAAATGCACCGTGGCTGTCGAAGTTGTGCATCAGGCACGTCATCCACCACGAAAAATGCTGCGCGCGCCACACCCGTTTCACGCATCGCATCGAATAGCCATCGAGCAGCTCCCGGTTGCCGCGCTTGAGGAACGCCTCGGCGGCCCGCGCCAGGTTCCTGACGTCGGCTATGGCGAGGTTCATCCCCTTGGCGCCCGTCGGCGGCACGATGTGCGCGCTGTCTCCAGCCAGGAAAAGATTGCCGTACTGCATTGGCTCGCACACGAACGAGCGCATCTCGGTGATGCCCTTCTGCAGGATCGGCCCGGTGACGAGCTTGCGATCGCCATCGCCTTCGAGCCGGGCGGTGAACTCGTCCCAGATGCGCTCGTCCGACCAATCGTCGATGTCCTCGTCCGGCCGGCATTGCAGATAGTGGCGCGAGACCGTCATCGAGCGCATCGTGAAAAGTGCAAAGCCGCGAGGATGGTTGGTGTAGACGAGCTCATCGTGCAGCGGCGGCGACTCCGACAGAATGCCGAGCCAGCCCATCGGATAGGGATGGTCGTATATCGTCAGCTCGCCGGCCGGGATGGATTGACGGCATATGCCGTGGAAGCCGTCGCACCCCGCGATCATGGCGCAGGCGAGCTCCACCTGCTCGCCGTTGCGTTTGAACGTGATCCTCGGCGCATCCGTCTTGAGGTCATGCACGTCAACGTCGGAGGCATCGAACAGGATCTCGCCGCCGTCGGCCAGCCGTGCCGCGATCAGGTCCTTCACGATCTCATGCTGGCCGTAGATCATCACACCCCGGCCGGTCAGCGCCTTGATGTCGATACGATGCGTCATGCCATCGAACCGCAGCTCGATGCCATCGTGCATCAGGCCCTCCTGCCACATGCGGGTGCCGAGCCCGGTTTCGTCCAGGAGATCGATGGTGCCCTGCTCGAGCAGGCCAGCGCGGATGCGTGCTTCGACGTATTCCCGAGACCGGCTCTCGATGATGACGCACTCGATGCCGGCTCGCGCCAGCAGATGTGACAGCATCAGGCCCGCCGGCCCGGCACCGATAATGCCCACTTGGGTACGTAACTGCATTGTGCCTTGCCTTGAGGTTGGAGTCTCGACAGTCAGCGGTTGTTTTGTAGGCGGTTGGTGCCGCCAGTCAATTCGACTGTGGCGCCGGGCCTGCGGCTGCGGCTGCGTCCCGCAGCGACGGTTGTGGTAGCATTCC
This sequence comes from uncultured Alphaproteobacteria bacterium, assembly GCA_963825625.1. GTDB lineage: Bacteria > Pseudomonadota > Alphaproteobacteria > Rhizobiales > Hyphomicrobiaceae > CAMDPA01. Next base: position 233,371 of record CAWGUF010000012.1, read on the forward strand.
CATCCGATGCCGATTAGGAGTGAAGCAGAAGCGCTGCAGAGTCCCGGTGGTAGGGCACCGGCCCTGCGCCTCGAAAAGCCCGCTATTCGGAGGAGATCCCCCATGAGCCAGTCCATGCCGTTTCGCGCCGATCACGTCGGCTCGATCTTGCGTACAGCGCCCCTGAAGGAGGCCCGCGCCAAGCACGAGGCCGGCCAGATCACCGCCGAGCAATTGAAGCTCGTAGAGGACCAGGAGGTTTTGAAGATCATCGCCAAGCAGGAGGCGATCGGTCTGAAGGGCATCACAGATGGCGAGTTCCGCCGCTCATGGTGGCATTACGACTTCCTGGGCGGGCTCGACGGCGTGAACCTGGAGGTGGCAGACCAGGGTATCCAGTTCCAGGGCGTGCAGACCAAGGCCCAGGTGCCGATGATCCGCGGCAAGATCGGCTTCTCCGCGACACATCCCTTCGTTGAGCACTTCAAGTTCGTGAAGGCGAATACGAAGCAGACGCCGAAGATGACGATCCCGTCGCCATCGATGCTCTATTACCGCGGTGGCCGCAATGCAATCGGTCCCGGCTTGTACGCTGACCAGAACGACTACTGGCACGATCTCGGCCAGGCCTACAAAGACGCCGTCACTGCGTTCTATGCCGTCGGTTGCCGGTATCTGCAGATCGACGATTGCTCGTTCGCCTACTTCTGCGACCCCTCCCAGCTCAAGATGCTGTCGGACCGCGGCGACGACCCCAAGGCTCTGCCCGGCCATTTCGCCGACATGATCAATGCCGCTGTGGCAGGCAAACCGGCAGATATGACGACATCGATCCACGTCTGCCGCGGCAATTTCCGCTCGACTTTCGTATCCTCCGGCGGCTACGAGCCGATCGCTGACCTGCTGTTCAACAAGACCAACGTCGATGCCTACTTCCTGGAGTGGGACAGCGATCGGGCCGGCGACCTTTCGCCGCTCCGCTTCTTGCCGAAGGGCAAAAAGGTCGTGCTCGGCCTCATCACCACCAAGACCGGCACGCTGGAGACAAAGGATGCCATCCGCCGCCGCATCGACGAGGCAACGAAATATGCCAGCCTCGATCAACTCTGTCTCAGCCCGCAGTGCGGTTTTGCCTCCACCGAGGAGGGCAACGTGCTCGCCGAGGAAGAGCAGTGGGCCAAGCTCGCAGATGGTCGTCGAACTTGCCAAGGAGGTTTGGGGCGAGGTGTAGAGCGCTTCCTCCACTTTTCCGGGCCGATGAGAGGTCGAGCGCGAATGCTGCGCCAGTCCCGGTTCAGCCCACGGCTGGCGGCAGGCGGGTTGCAGGCGGAGACACCTGCTGTGAGTGAGCAGCGCTGGGGGCGCGGCGACCCCCACGATCTCGAACGGTGACTTCGTCGTGCCACGTGACCGCATTGACCGGCAGCCCGGCCGCGTCATATCAGGAGGGCTTATGATTCCCGCGACATCCGGGCCTGCAATGACATCGCCGTACTTCGACCAATTGGAAACGCGCGATCCGCTGGCGCGGGAGCAGTCGCTTTTCAACATGCTTCCCGACCTCATCCGCAGGGTGAAGGCCGAGGCGCCGGGCTGGTCAGCGCACCTGCGCGACGTCGATCCGGCCGCTATCACCTCGCGAGCGGCGTTGGCCCAGGTCCCTGTCCTGGCCAAGAGCTCTCTGTCCGAGCTGCAGTTGCGTGCACCGCCGTTGGGGGGCCTCGCGACGAGGAATATGGGCCAACTGGCCAGGGTCTTCATGTCGCCCGGTCCGATCTTCGAGCCCGAAGGTGTAGCGGAGGATTGGTGGCGATCCGCGCGTGCGTTGCATGCTGCAGGCTTCGCCAGGGGTGATCTGGTCCTCAATACGTTTTCCTACCACTTGTCTCCGGGAGGCTGGATCATCGACGCCGGCCTCAGGGCGCTGGGCTGCGCGGTCATCCCCGCCGGCGTCGGCAACACGGATCTGCAGGTCGACGCAATCGCCCAGCTGAGACCCACCGCCTATGTGGGGGTTCCGGATTTCCTCAAGATATTGATTGATCGCGCACGAGAGATGGGTCGCTCCACCGCTTCGATCCGCAAGGCATTGGTATCGGGCGGCGCGCTCAGCCCCCACCTGCGCCAGGAGTTGCGCGAGCGCGGAATAGCCGTGCTGCAGGCCTATGCAATAGCCGATGCGGGGATGTTGGCCTATGAGACCCGGCCCGGGCAGGGGCTCGTGGTCGATGAGGCGGTGATAATCGAGATCGTTCGCCCTGGCACCGGCGATCCTGTGCCGCCAGGCGAAATGGGCGAGGTCATGGTGACTTCCTTCAACCGCGACTATCCGATGATCCGCCTAGCTACCGGCGATATCTCGGCGGTGTTGCCGGGGCAAAGTCCTTGCGGCCGCACCAATATGCGTATCAAGGGCTGGTTGGGACGCATCGACCAGCAGTTTCCAGAGACCCGCGCCTGAACAGGCACTATGAGCGATGATGGCCAAGGGCGAGCTGCTTGCCGCTATGGCATCCCGCATTCGCAATTGCCAGCGGTCAACCGCCAGTCGTCTTCTGCTGCAGGTGATTCCAGTCCAGAGCCATCAGGGCATTGCCAATCGCAACCGAGTTGAGATCGTCCTTGTGTATGGTCTCGCTGGCCCCTTTGGCCATCAACTCCGTGCGGCGCAGCTTGTCCATCATGCCGCTGATGATGACGATCGGCCCGTTGAAATTCGCCCGCCGCAGGTGGGGGATCGAATTCAGCGCGCTGTCTTGCGGCAGCAGATAGTCATCGAGCAGAATCAGCTCCGGCACCTTGGCAAGAACCATGTCTACCGCGCTGCTGAGTGTTTTTGCGCGGCGCACGTCCACGTCGTAGCCGAACATGGCACGCAACGTGCCTGTCAGCCGGTCGCCTTCAAGGTCGTTGTCCTCGACTATCAGGATGTCCGTAAGAGCCGGTAGCTTGTCCCGCGACCTCGAAAGATTGCTCTTTTCGACGAGGTAGTCTGCACCGGTACCGCGCGTGGATGAGCTCATACCTTGCTCCACAACATTAGGTTCGGCCCGTCTCGGCGCCACGGGATCGAAAAGCCCACATGACGCTGGTAGCAGATAATCGCAAGAGTGACCATGCTGCAATTGTTGTAGCCGATTTCAAGCACCACCCAGCCCGCTTCGTCAGGCAACCACGTTTCCGGGCCAATACAACCGGAAAGTCGTGCCGCGCCCTCGGTCGGGATCGGAGTCCAGGGTCATTTGGGCGCCGGCTGCTTCAGCCGCCTTGCGTACCAGAGCCAGCCCTATGCCGCTCCCATCTCCGTCCGGTCTAGCCTCCACCGGGACTTTGCGGAACGGTTGGAAGACGGCCGAGTGAAAGCTGCGCGGAATGCCCGGGCCGTCGTCGCTGACAGTCACCTCGATGCCCCCCTTGTCGGAGCAGGCTGTCACCTCCACACGGCCGTCGGACCGATCATGATGCTTGATCGCGTTGTCGAGCAGGTTCCGCAGAACCAGATCGAGCGCCGGCGCGGCCACTTCCATCACGGGCCAGTGGCCGCCGATCATGATCCGGAACTGTGCGGGCCTGGGCAGCGAGGTGACAATTGTCTCGATCAGCTCGCCAAGGTCGGTCGGCGAGATCGCCTCCTCCTCCCTGCCGATGCGGGCATAGGCGAGAAGATCAGTCAGCATGCCCGACATTCGTCGCTCTTGCCGCTTCATCTCATCGACAAGAGCTTTCATGGTGCCGGCATCCGCACGCTGCAGCGCGCCTTCCATGTCCTCCACTTGGTAGCGCATGGCCCGCATCGGCGATTTCAGGTCGTGCGATATCACGTAGGCGAATTCGCTGAGCTCCCGGTTGGCGCGCGTGAGCTCGTCGTTCGTCTTCTTGATCTCGAGCGCCTTTTCGACCACCTCGGCTTCAGCCAGTGCTGCGCGACGGCTCTGGCTTTCCAGCTCGGCCTCAAGCTGGCTGTGGTTTGTCGCGCGCGCCATGATCAGCAGGAAGCAGCTCTTCTCGGCCATCCAATGAACATAGAAGTTGAACCGCCTGGCAGGCCCGTCGGCGTTCTCGATCAAGGCAATGTTGGTCAGTTCGATGCGAGGCAGCTGGCCTGTGCGCACGGCCTCGAATTGCGCATCCAGGCCGTAGAGTTGCAGAATGGCAAGTCCCACCGGCATGCCTTCTGCGACGAAATCGACGAGGCGTCCTCGCCGTTCAATGACATTGAGCTTTGGGTCCAGCCAAACGAGACCGTAAAAGCCGCGATCGATGAGATAACTGGCAGCCTCGGTCAGCGGATCAGCCGCAAGGACACTGCTTCCCGACATCCCCTCATCGCTCCAGCTTGAGAATTTCTTCAGCCGCTATGCGGAAGGCCTGCTCGATGTTCAATCCGGTTTTTGCGCTGGTTGTGAAGAAGGGCAGACGCGACGTCTGCAGCCTTGATTTCAGGTCCTGGGGTGGAGCTTCATCCACCAGATCGAGCTTGTTGAGCACATGCGCGACGTACCTGCCCGGCAGGTGCTCGGCGAACATCTGGCCGAGCTTGAACATCGTGTCCACGGTAGATGGCCGCGATGCATCGGCGACGACCAGCGCAGCCTGTGCCTGCTGCACGTAGAACTGGCGGAAAATCGTTTCGCCGTAGCTTCCGTCGGTGTCCCAGACGAGGAAATGGAACGGTTCGTCCGCCGGCGATGGCACGACTTCGTAGCGGTAAAGGTCGACCCCGATCGTGGCCTTGTAGATATCGCCGAATTTCCCGAACACGAGGCGGCGCGCAATCGACGTCTTGCCGACACCGATTTCCCCGAGCAGCATGATCTTGCGGATGATCATGGCGCCCCTGCTGTTTCTCCGTCGAAGGCAAGCTCGAATTGGACCCGCCTGTTAGGGCTGTCGGAACCGATCTGCGGGCTGAGGTCGGGGCCGGTGGCACGACCGACAAGCACCAGTCTGTTCCGCGGTATGCCACGATTGACGAGCTCTTCGGCAATCTTCTCAGCACGCAGTTGTGCAACCTCGCTGTTGCGCGAAGCACCCCCACGTTCGTCCGTATAGCCTATGACACGCAACACAAGCCGGTTGTTGCGCAGTAATTCGGCCAGCTCGTCCAGCACCCGCCCGGCGGCAGCAGGCGTGCGGAATGTGTCGACGTCGCCGAAGAATACCGCATTTGCAGCCGTAAACGACTGCAGGCGCTCCCGGGCCGTAGGTTGGCGCGGCGCAACTGGTGGCGGGATCTTTATCGCGGTCACTTGCGCCACCGCGGTTGCCGTCGTAGCCAGACGTTCCGCAGCCAGCCCGACGTCCTCTGCTGCACCAGCGGCATCCGATGACCTGGGCGCGGATCTGTCGCCGGCAGGTGCTGCACCAGCGCCCCCGTGGAGCAGCGCGCCAACGCGGTCCGCAACTGCATCGAGTGCAGCCGCGGTGCTGGCCAGCTCGCTGCCAGAGCCTGCCCCGCCGAGGGCGCTGACCCCCGCCGACTGCAGGCTCGATCTTTGTTGCCGGATGGCTTTCAGGGCGGTGTCGATATCAGCAAGCGCCCGACCCGCAACGTCGCGTCTGCCCTGATCGTCGCCGGCGGCGATCACGCCGAGTTCGGACAGGGACTGGGAAAGTCTGCGCTCCGCACGGTCCAGCGAGCGCTTGATGGCGGCTTGCGCCATGCTCTGTCTCAGGCTGTCGAGATCCGTGCGCACTGTATCCTGCAGCCCGGACAGGTCCTGCCGCAACGTTGTCTTCGTCGCCCCGATGTCGGACTTCAAGCTGCTCTCGACATTGCCGATTTCACGCCGCACAGCTACGATTTGCGGCGTCAGGTCGGGACTTGTTACCGGCGGCGGCAGCACCCCAAAGCCGCTGCGGCCTACATCGACCTTGTCGAGCTTCTGCTGAGGCTGGCGATGAGGTTTTCCCGGGCCGCTTCCGACGGCGCAAGTCCGGATAGTGTCAGCGTGCGTCCCCGATAGCCGACATCCAGCAATAACCGGGAACCCTTCCAGCGCACTCGTTTCTGCAATCACCTGCTTCGCTGTGCTGCGTGTGAGATGAGCCTCATACGACGTCCAGCCCCACCAGCCCAGTCCGGCTGCAATGAGCAGCGTCGCAAGGACTCCAACGGCCTTCAGAGGATTGAATGGCAGCCCGGCGCGGGAGATCGCATCGTGCCGCTCGGCGATGCCTTCGTCGATCTTGTTTCGCAGCGTGACCAGAAGGCCGTGGGGCACGGAGCCGGAGTCGGACGAATTGCGCTCTCCCCGCTGCTCGCGTGCTCAAGATTGGCGGAGATGGCCTGCGAGGAAGGCGTCGTCGATCTTGCGCTCGACACCTGAAAGGGCCGTACCCCGGCACTTGGCGGCCAACAGATAAACCGGCGAGGCCCGCAGGAAGACGGCGAAGTCGCCAAGGTCGAACGAGCGCAGGTTCCCACCTTCGTCCTGGAACGCAGTTGCGGAGAAATCATTGATGGCGGCGATGATGCCGCTCATGTGAATGTCGCTGTTGGACATCGGGACGGCTATCGGGCCACCGCTGCACCAGGGCGCCGGACCCACGCCGGATGAGGTAGAGCTCCTCTACTTCCAGCCGTTGTGCGTCGGCCAGTCGACCAGCTCGGCGCGGGAATAGCCGCTCATCAGGCTGCGAAACCAAAGCATCATCGGATTGAGCTCCAGACGCCGGTTCATCCGCCGCGTCAGGTCTTTCATCGCGGTGGCGACGTAGGCTTTCACCAGTTCGCCGGTTATCGGGTAGAGCGCTTCGACCATTTCGGCCTGGTTGTTACGCAATTCCGACTTGATGGTCTTGACGACGATCGGCGCGACCGACGCGCGAGGTCATCTTGCTTAGTCTCGTGGGCCTCTGGAAATGCGTTGTCGAGCACTTCGGCGACGCTCGATCGCATCGCCTCGGGCGTGCCGACGCGTCCGCTGAGCGAATTGAAGCGGGAAGCGAACTCCAGCCGGGTTTGCTCGATGACGGCTTGGTCTTGCGCCCCAGCCCGTTCGAGCTGCGCGATCCGGGAAGCCAGCTCGTTTGCCGATTTGCGATCCGCGTCGCCAACTTGGGCGATGCGCGTCGACAGCTCACTTATCGTCGCCGCCTCGCGATCGAACAGCAGCTCTTTCAGCCTGGACACGCTGTCGGTCATGATCCCGGCCTTTGTCTGGTTTGGTGGCTGGATCAGCGCAGCCGGCGTACGCGCTCGCCGAGATCGGCAAGCCCGCGCGCGAGCTCGTCGAATGCGGCGCGGTTTTCGGCAGTGGCGTTCACCGCCAGTTGCTCCACGCGATGCTGGATATCGTCGAGCCGATCGTGCACGGCAACCTCGATCTCGCGCATTCGCGCCTCGATCAGGCCCAGACGCGCATCGCATTGGCGCTGATAGTCGCCGAACAGCAGCTCGCGGATCTGATCCATCTTTTGCTCGTCATGGGGATTGGACGATGCGGCGGCCCGGAACTCCGCAAATGTCGTCGCGTTCATTGCCTCACCTGTACGCTGTAGCGGATTTGCCGACCTGCAACCTCTGTTGGATACTGCCGCTTCCGCTTAACCCAATAGCTCTGCATCGATACTAGATGATTAATATAGTTGGAAATCAAGGTGAAATCGAGCCACACACACGCGCGCCTGCCCCTGGTCCGGGCTCACGGCAGCCGCCTCAGGTCGTGAACAGACCCGCATGGCGAGATCGCAACTCCACCTTCTGCACCTTGCCCATGGCGTTGCGCGGCAGATCATCGACCACGAAAATCCGTTTCGGGCATTTGAATTTGGCCAGCCTGCTTTCAAGCTGCTTCAGCATCTCGGCCTCTGGGGGAAGCGAGGCGTCTGCAACCTTGGCGACGACGGCAATCACGCCTTCCCCGAAATCGGGGTGCGGCACGCCGACGACGGCGGCTTCCGCGACGCCAGGCAGAGCGTTGAGCTCCTCCTCGATTTCCTTCGGATAGACGTTGAGCCCACCCGAGATGATGAGGTCCTTGGCGCGCCCGACAATAGTCACTCGCCCATCCGCATCCATGGTGCCGAGATCACCCGTGATGAAATAGCCGTCGGGACGAAACTCCGCATCGGTCTTTGCTGGATTGCGCCAGTAGCCCTTGAACACGTTGGGACCTTTGACCTCGATGACGCCGATCTCGCCGCTGCCGAGTTCCGTCGCAGCCGGCGGCTTGCCGTCCCCACCGTCTGGCTCCGCAATCCGCACGCTGATGCCGGGCAGGGCATACCCGACCGTTCCGGCAATTCGGCCATCCTGCTCATAGGGGTTGGATGTGATCATACCGGTCTCGGTCATTCCGTACCGTTCCAGGATCGCGTGCCCGGTCCGCTCCCGGAATTCCTGGTGCGTCTCGGCAAGAAGCGGCGCCGAGCCAGAGACGAACAGGCGCATATTCCGGCACGTTTCACGTCCGAATTCGCTACTGGCCAGCAAGCGCGAATAGAACGTCGGAACCCCCATCATGACGCTCGCGCGCGGCAGGTTGTGCAACACCGCGCTGGCATCGAAGCGGGGCAGCCACAGCACTGTCGCCCCCTCCGACAGCATCGTGTTCAGTGCTACGAACAGGCCGTGAACATGGAAGATCGGCAGCGCATGCAGGAGGACGTCGTCGCCCGTTATCCGCCATTCACTGACGAGCGCTTCGGTATTGGATACCAAATTGCCGTGCGTAATCATCGCCCCCTTCGATCGTCCCGTCGTGCCCGAGGTGTAGATCAGCGAAGCCAGATCGTCCGGCCCGCGCACCGCCGTGGTGTGGGCCTCCGATTGGCCCGCCGCGAGATCGCTCAGCGATCCCGACCCGTCCGGCTCCAGCAGCAGTGTCGCAGCAATCCCGCGCGCCTTTGCAATTGGTTCCAGCTGCGCGAGCGCCGACGCCTGGCAAACCAGCAGCGAAGGCTCGGCATCGCCTAGGAAGTAGTCGAGCTCGGCTGTCGTGTAGCCGGCGTTGAGTGGATTGAAAACCGCGCCAGCCTTCAGGCAGGCGAGATACAACACGGCGTTGGGCAGCGATTTCTCGACCTGCGCGGTAACCCGGTCCGCCGGCTTGACGCCGCTGTACGCCAGAGCATTCGCCATTCGAGCCACCGCCGAAGCCAGCGCCGCATAAGTCGTCGTGTGCCCATCCAGAGCCACGAACGCCGGCTTTCCGGCGACCTCCGCGAAGCGATGCTCAAGCTTGGCGTAGAGGTTAGTGTTGGCGCTCATCCATGTCCTCGTTCGCGGGCCCGGTTGGTGCCAGCATTCCTCGGTCGGGACCACAGCGAACGGTAATACACGGGGCGTCTGCAGCGGACAATCCGAACGCGCGCAGCCGCTGCCGCTCACATCTGCGTGCCCAATCCCTCGCATCAAAAAAAGAGGCGACCCCGGGGCCGCCTCGCAAGTCACTTTGGAGAAGAACCTGTCGGATGCCGTCAACCGATCTTGCCGCCGCCCCGCTTGGTGATGGCGACAACCGATGGACGCGGCGGCATGCCGTCCTTGAAGTCCGGCCAGCGCGTTCTAGGGGCTTTCGAACGTCGCGTCGACCTTTTCGTCCCTTCGCCTGGATGCTGGATGGCGACGAACAACGTCGTCATGTCCGGCGTCATCTCCGGGCCGCACAGTTCGGCGCCGCTCGGCACGCGGAAGAAGAGCTTCGAGGTGCCGCGCGCCGCGCCCTCCGTCTCCATCGCCCATACGCCGTCGGTGCGGCCGGTGCGTCTCGGCGGAGTTGCCGTCGGTCGCGATCCACAGGCGGCCGTCGGCGATCGACCAGCGCAGTTGTCGGGCATGCCGAACCAGCCGTCCTTCGCTGGTCGCCGGATTGAAGGTGGCACCGACCTCGGCGATCGCCGGATCGCCGCACTTCACCAGGATCTCCCAGGTGAACGTTTGCCGAGGCGTGGTCGCCGCCCTCGGGCATCATTTCGATGATGTGGCCGAACCGTTGGCTGGCGCGCGGGTTGGCCGCATCCACCTGCTCCGGCCTTGCGGCGCGTGTTGTTGGTCAGCATGACGTAGACCTTGCCGGTCTTCGGGTTGGCGTCGACGTCCTCCGGCCGGTCCATCTTGGTGGCGCCGAGGAGGTCGGCGGCGAGGCGGACGTTGATCAGCACGTCGGCCTGATCCTCGAAGCCGTTCTCGGCGGTGAGCGGGCCCTGGCCGTGGACCAGCGGCATCCATTCGCCCGTGCCGTCGGCATTGTACTTGGCTACGTAGAGCGTGCCCTTGTCGAGCAGGTCCTTGTTGGCCGCGCGGTTGGCCGTGTCGACCTTGCCGTCGGTGACGAACTTGTAGACGTAGTCGAAGCGCTCGTCGTCGCCCGAGTAGACGACGAAGCGGCCGTCCTTGTTGACGACGTTGCCTGCGCCCTCGTGCTTGAAGCGGCCCATCGCGGTGCGCTTGACCGGCATCGACGCCGGGTCCATCGGATCGATCTCGACGACCCAGCCGAAGCGGTTGCATCTCGTTCGGCTCCTTGGCGACGTCGAAGCGGTCGTGGAACTTGCCCCAGGCGTACCACTCGCCGGGCGCGCCATAGCGCTTGAGCACGCTTGGCGTTCGGGGCTCGCCTTGCCGCGCTTCCTTGTTCGCAGAAGTAGCCGTTGAAGTTCTCTTCGCAGGTCAGCCACGTGCCCCACGGCGTCACGCGCGCCGGCGCAGTTGTTGAGCATGCCCTTGACGCTTGGTGCCGGTCGGATCGGCCTTGGTCTTCATGCGGGCGTGACCGGCCGCGGGCCCGGAGATCGCCATCTCCGTCTCGGCGGTGATGCGGCGCGCATATTTCGAGCCGTCTGACGACAGCCCACTTGCCGCCTTCTTCTTGACCTCGAGCACGGAGCCGCCGTGCGCCATCATCTCGATGCGACGAGCTCCTGTCGTCATGCTTGGCGAAGCCTGGCCGTCCTTGTCCTGGCCGCCGATGCCGGGGAACATCAGCTCCTCGTTGGTGTACTCGTGATTGACGACGAGCAGGCCATGCTCGGACGGTCCCGTCGAGCGGAATGTAGCCGAGGAAGTCGTTGTTGTAGCCGAACTGCCGCGCCTGCGCTGCTCGGCCGTCTGGCTGGCCGGATCGAATGGCCGGTGCATCGCGCGGCACCTTGTCGCCCCAGCGGATCAGGATGTCGGCGTCGTAGCCCTCGGCGACGTGATTCTTCTCGTCGGAGCCGGCCGCGACCTCCTTGAACGCGAACGAGGGCGTTGTCGAAGCGCTTTGCGCCCTTGCCTCCTGCGCTGCAATCATCGCCATCGGCGAGACGGCAGCGGAAATCGCTGCGCTGGCAAGAATGCCGTTGATGAGATCCCGCCGCGAGAGCCGCTCGGCGATCACGTCGCCCATTGTGGGATTGCTGGTATCGTTGGAGCTGATGTCCTCCACCGCCTCGAGCGACCTAAGGTGAGATGAGCTGCGGTCATCGGCCATCGCCAGAGCCTCCATCCAGAATGCTGCGCGCCTGAGGGGCACGGTAAGGCCCCTCGCTGAGGGTCTATGCGCGCGCTTCTTGAAGACCAGATGACAAGGCCGGGCATTCCCACAGGCTGGCTCAGGTGGCCATGGATCGCTCGATCTCTGCCACTGCCCGCTTGAGTGCGCGTTTGCATTTGCTTTCGATGGCGTGGGTGAAACGGGTATGCGGGATCGCCACGTGCAGGGCAGCGATCGCGCGACGTCCATCCGGCCCCTTGATCGGAGCAGCAACCGCATGTGCTTCCGAGGAGAACTCAGCCGTCGTCGAGGTCACGCCCTGTTTTCGGATCTCAGCCAATGCGCTCCTGAGCCGCTTGCGCTCCACCCCTGACCCGCCTCGGCCCGACGACGCTTCCAGCCGGTCGAGATAGGCATCGATCTCCGCCTCATCCATGCCCGACAACAGGACACGGCTGGCAGCCCCCATGTGCAGCGGCCTGGGTTCGCCGAACCGCCTTGCGGTGCTGATGGCGTTGGAGCACTCCACCGCATCGATGTTCACCCTGGTATCGCCCTCCCGAACGCTGAGGACGACCGTCTCGTTCAATTCCTCGCTCAACGCGCGCATCTGCTGGCGGGCGGCGCCTCTGACCGGAACGCTGTCCAGCAGGGCAGTGGCGAGCCGGAGCGGCACCACGCCCAGGCGATAGGACCCGCTGGCCTCGTCCTGGCTGACCAGTCCTTCCGCAGCGAGCGTCGACAGGATGCGGAACGCGGTCGCCTTTGACAGCCCCGTGCGCTGGGCCGCCTGGTTGAGCGCCGTCGGCTGCAGGGTATCCGCAACCGCCAGCAGCAGTGTAACCGCGCGATCAAGGGCCGCGATTTCGCCGTGCCCGCCGCGGTCGGACGTAGCGGCGACTCGTGCCGAAGTCTGGCGCCTTTTCGCGGAGCGCAGTGACTTGCGTCGGGCGGGGGAGCGGGTGGGACTTCTGGGCATGCTGGTACCGTTTTTCTTGGGCGCCGGAACGGATGCATCGGTGCCTGTGGACAATTTTGGTTGCTCGAGCCTTAGCATTTCTGCAATGCGCCTGAGAACTGGCCTCATGGTCGCTGCATTTTTCGGCGGCACCCACTATATGCGCACTGGCGGCCAATGGCAGGGCTATCGGCCCGGCATTGAAGGCCACCACTGCAGGCTTGTTAATGTAAAGTAAAGTGAACGGTGGGTGACAGCGAGGCGTGCTTGGCGCGAAAGCGCCGAGGTGCTACGCAGGCAGCACTCTTGCCCACGCCGCTGGATGCGCTAAAAGGTCCGGCGGCATTCCGCCCTATGGCCTGTAGCAGGTCCGGAATGCGCTAGCGACCGGAGGATGTAGCCCTAATGGATGCGCGTGCAAAACCGGGACGGGATGGACCGGAACGAAGCGGGGGCCCCGGGATGGCCCCCACCGATACGAGCGATCCTCAGTACTTCCACAAGGTCGTTGATTGCCAATGGGCGTGCCCGTCGCACACACCTGTGCCCGAATACATCCGACTTATCGCCCAGGGCCGCTATGCTGCTGCCTACATGCTGAACTGGGAATCGAATGTCTTCCCGGGCATTCTCGGCCGCGTCTGCGACCGCCCCTGCGAGCCTGCCTGCCGCCGCGGACGCATCCAGGTTGGCAATGAGAGCACGGCCAAGGACCCGTCGCAGAAGATCGCCGAGCCGGTCGCGATCTGCCGGTTGAAGCGGGTAGCTGCCGACTATAAGGGCGAGATCGATGCTTTCCTGCCCCCCGTGCCGGACAAGAAGAATGGCAAGCGCGTTGCGCTGATCGGTGCAGGGCCGGCCTCGCTGACCGTCGCCCGTGATCTGCTGCCGCTCGGCTATCAGTGTGTCCTGTTCGAGAAGGACCCCAAGGGCGGCGGCCTCATGCGCACCAACATTCCCTCGTTCCGTCTGCCCGCCACGGTGCTCGACGAGGAGGTCGAGATCATCCTGTCGATGGGCGTGGAGGCTCGGCTTCGGCATGAGATCAAGAGCCTCAAGACATTGCTGAGTGAAGGCTACGATGCTGTGTTCGTCGGCACCGGTGCACCGAAGGGCAAGGATCTCGAATATTCCCGGCCGCGAGGAGGCCGACGCGAACATCCACATCGGCATCGACTGGCTGACTTCGGTGGCCTTCGGCCACGTCGAAAAGGTCGGCAAGCGTGTGGTGGTGATCGGCGGCGGCAATACCGCAATGGATTGCTGCCGCACCTCGCTTCGGCTGGGCGGTGAAGAGGTGACGGTCACGGTGCGTTCGCCGCGCGCGCGTGATGAAGGCTTCCGATTGGGAGCTCAAGGATGCGGAGCACGAAGGCATTCCGATCCTCGACAATCACAATCCGAAGTCGTTCGTCATCGAGAACGGCAAGCTCACCGGCGTGGTTTTCGAGAAGATGCAGCGGAGACCGGCGTCGATGCCGCGGCCGGCCCAAGCTGGAGCCGACGGGCGAGCTTGTCACCATCGAGTGCGACGACGTTCTGATGGCGATCGGCCAGGACAATGCGTTTCCGTGGATCGAGCGCGATATCGGGCTCGAGTTCGGCGAATGGGACATGCCGAAGGTCGACAAGACGACGTTCATGTCGACGCGGCCCGGCGTGTTCTTCGGCGGCGATGCGGCGTGGGGACCGGAGAACATCATCTGGGCGGTAGCGCACGGCCATCAGGCGGCGATCTCGATCGACAAATTCTGCCGTGGCGAGGATCTGCAGCCAGCGGCCCGGACCCGGCCACACGCTCGTCAGCCAGAAGATGGGCATCCACGAGTGGTCCTACGACAACGATTACGACGCCCAGCAGCGCATCGGCATTCCGCATGCGGACCTGTCGGCACGTCGCTGAAGAACCTGAAGATGGAAGTCGAGCTCGGGTTCGACGACAAGCTTGCCGCCAAGGAGGTCGAGCGCTGCCTCAATTGCGATGTGCAGACGGTGTTCACGACCAAGCTGTGCATCGAGTGCGATGCCTGCATGGACATCTGCCCGGTCGACTGCATCAACTTCATCGAGAATGCGCCGAGGAGCCGCTGCTGCGCGAGCAGCTCAGGGTGCCGGCGCACAATCCGTCGCAGGAGCTCTATGTCTCGCGCACGCTTCCGACCGGACGCATCATGGCCAAGGACGAGGACGTGTGCCTGCATTGCGGCCTGTGCGCGGAGCGCTGTCCGACCGGTGCGTGGGACATGCAGAAATACTTCTACGTCGAGGCGCAGGCCTCGGACGCATGCCTCCCCACCACAATGCTATCTGAGCTAACGTCAAGCTCCGGCTAATTGGCGCGTAAGCCAGTGTGCACCGGCCTGCAGCTCAACCAAGGCAGGTACGGACATGAGCGGGATCAACGATTTCGTCGTCAAATTCGCGACCGTGAACGGCTCGGGCTCGGCCAGCGCCAACGCGATGTTCGCCAAGACGCTGTTCCGGATGGGTATCCCGGTCAGCCCCGAAGAACATCTTCCCGTCGAACATCCAGGGCCTGCCGACCTGGTATGAAGTGCGGGTGTCGGAAAAGGGCTATCTCGCCCGCCGCGATGGCATCGACCTGATGGTGGCGATGAACCCGCAGACCTATCAGGACGACCTGGCGGAGATCGTTCCCGGCGGCTGGCTTGCTCTATGACAGCTCGATGCCGCGGATCTGGCCGCGCGACGACATCACCGTCATTCGGATGCCGATCGCGCAGATGTGCGCCAAGAAGTGGGACGATCTCCGCCAGCGCCAGCTGTTCAAGAACATGGTCTATGTCGGCGCGATGACGGCGCTGCTCGATATGGACATGGAGGTGTTGAAGGGCGTCGTCTCCGATCAGTTGCGCGGCAAGGAAAAGCTGGTCGGCGCCAACATGGAGGCGATCGAGCTTGGCCGCGACTATGCTCGGGAGCATTTCCAGTGCCCGCTGCCGATCAAGCGTCGCGACGGCGAATGGCACCAAGGGCAAGATCATGGTGACCGGCAACGAGGCTGCCGGCCTCGGCGCGGTCTATGCCGGCGCCACGGTGTGCGCGTGGTATCCGATCACGCCGTCGACATCGCTGGCGGAAGCCTACGAGCGCTACGCCAAGCGCCTGCGCGTCGACAAGGACGGCAAACGGAATTTCGCCATCGTGCAGGCCGAGGACGAGCTGGCGGCGATCGGCATCGCCATCGGCGGCGGCTGGAATGGCGCGCGGTCGTTCACCGCGACGTCGGGTCCAGGCGTGTCGCTGATGAGCGAGTTCCTGGGGCTTGCCTATTTCGCCGAGATCCCGGTGGTGCTCTACGACATCCAGCGCGGCGGCCCCTCGACCGGCATGCCGACGCGGACGCAGCAGTCCGACATCCTGTCCGCGGCCTATGCCAGCCACGGCGACACCAAGCACGTGCTGTTGTTCCCGGCCGATCCGACCGAGTGCTTCATCGATGAGCCGCGACGCGTTCGACCTGGCGGAGCGGCTGCAGACGCCCGTCATCGTGATGTCGCGATCTCGACATCGGCATGAACGACTGGGTCACGCGATGCCGTTCACGTGGGATGACGCCTACGTGCACGACCGCGGCAAGGTGCTCGATGCCGCCGGGCTCGATGCCTTCAAGGACGTGCACGGGTCGACTGGGGCCGTTATCGCGACGTCGACGGCGATGGCATTCCCTATCGCACGCTGCCGGGCACGCACCCGACCAAGGGCGCCTATCTTCACGCGCGGCACCAGCCACGACGAGAACGCCCGCTACACCGAGGACGGCCACGTCCACGCCCGCGTGCTGGCACCGGCTACGCGCCAAGTTCGACACGGCCGCCAAGCTGGTGCCCAAGCCGGACATCGATATCCGCGACAAGGCCGGCAAGACCGGCGTCATCTACTTCGGCTCGACCCGGCCGGCGGTCCTGGAAGGGCTGGACCTGCTTCAGCAGCGACGGCTACCGCTGTCAATGCCATGCGCCTGAAGGCGTTCCCGTTCGGCGACGGAGGTCAAGGCCTTCTGCGCCGCGCACGACCGCGTCTTCGTGATCGAGCAGAACCGCGATGCGCAGATGCGCTCGCTGCTGATGACCGAGGCGGACATTCCCGGCGACAAGCTGATCGCGACGCTCAACTACGACGGCTATCCGTTGACGGCCGATTTCGTCGCCAGGCCATCCTGAAGCACATTGCGCCGGCCAAAGAGCGGCGGCAGCGGAGTGAGGATCGAACCATGAGCTACATCGCCAAGCCTATCGCCCACCATCCCGACCTGCCGAGGAACGAGCTCGGCCTGACGCACCGCGACTACGAAGGCTCGATGTCGACGCTGTGCGCCGGGTGCGGGCACGACTCCATCACGGCGGCGATTATCGAGGCCTCCTACGAGCTGTCGCTGCCGGCCCATCGGATCGCCAAGCTGTCCGGCATCGGCTGCTCGTCGAAGGCGCCGACCTACTTCCTGTACCGCAGCCACGGCTTCAACTCCGTGCACGGCCGCATGCCGTCGGTGACGACCGGCGCCAACATGGCCAACCGGGATCTCGTCTATATCGGCGTGTCCGGCGACGGCGACACGGCGTCGATCGGGCTCGGCCAGTTCGCCCATGCCGTGCGCCGCAGGCTCAACATGACCTACATCGTCATGAACAACGGCTGCTATGGCCTGACCAAGGGCCAGTTCTCGGCAACCAACGACAAGTCGTCGCCGTCGAAGAAGGGCGAGGCCAATCCGTTCGATGCGATCGACCTGTGCCAGATGGCGATCCAGCTCGGCGCCGGCTTCGTCGCGCGCTCGTTCTCCGGCGACAAGAAGCAGCTGGTGCCGCTGATCAAGGCGGCGATCAGCTACAACGGCTTCGCCTTCCTCGACGTCATCTCACCGTGCGTGACGTTCAACAACCACGCCGCCTCGACCAAGAGCTTCGAGTACGTGCGCGCGCACAACCAGGTGATGGGGCCGCTCGACTTCGTGGCCGAGCAGGAGGAGATCACGGCCGACTACGCGGAGGGCAGCACAACGGCAGTGACGCTGCACGACGGCTCGCGGCTGGTGCTGCACAAGCTCGACGACAGCCACGATCCGCGCGACGCCGATGCGGCCATCGCTACGATCCGCACGAATGCGACCGACGGGCGAGGTGGCCACGGGACTGCTCTACATCGACGAGGCCCAGCGCGATCTGCACGACGCGATCGGCACCACCGACCGTCCGCTGAACGAGGTCCCGGCCGCCGGAGCTGTGCCCCGGCTCCAAGGCGCTCGAGGCCATCAACGCGCGGTTCCGGTAGACGCGCCAAGCGGCCGGGCGCCCGCTCGCGCCGTTGCTCCGATCCGGGTGCGGACATGGATGAGCTGACGCGCGACGGGCCGCAAGCGGACGCACGCAGCGCAGCTCAAGACGCGCCGCACAAATTAGAGCGTATACAGAAGCGGAAATTCATAGTCGCAGTACCGGAGGCGCCGCTCGGGGCCGCTACGACGTCCGGTTTCGGAGTAGCGCGCGGCTCTATCCTGATTATTATTCGAGGCAGGATGCACCATAGAGGGGGGGCATCGTGGAGGCGCCCAATGAGCACAGAGGAAGAGAGCTGCAAAAATTGTAGGTTCGCGGCACACTGGATGCCTATTGACGATGATGTGGGACCCTCTTGGATAGTATGTAGAAGATATCCGCCATTGGGTCTAGAACGACCGGGCGAACAAGCATTTCCGAAGATGCGCTCTGATACGTGGTGCGGCGAATGAAGTCGTGCCGTGGGGCAGATCCCGCGTGTTGGCCCGGGGTGGGACTGCTGAAGCTGCGAGGCTATACAGGAGCCGTCGTCAAACAAGCCGAGATTTATCGCCAATTCCCTGGACTGACCATGTCCACTAACGAGGGTATCACGTCATTCGGTTGATCAACGGGACTTTTGCCTCGCATTCGCTTGGCAACTGCGACATTAGGGGCTGATGATGTAACATCTGTGGACATGCGGCTCGGAAAAAGTTGGCGGTCACCATCATGGCTTACGTTCCCCTGAATCTTGGAACGCCAGATTCATCTGTCGCGGCTGCGATATCGATGGCGACCGAACAACACCTTGAGCAGGCGCACTATCTGCTCGCCTCGACCTGCGGTTACGACTCACCTCACAAGCACTTCGGCAGATCTGCTGTGACGATGACACTGCTGGCGATTGCTGCAGCCTCAGCAATACGACACTTTGACAGCCGAAAAAACAAGAATGCGGCCGGCGACCGCATGTCCTTCATCTCCTGTGTCCGCTCGTATCTACCCTGGCGCGACGTGATAGTCATTGATGCCCAGCACCGTAAAATAGACGCCAAGTACGACGCTGCTGCAACGCAGCTCTACGAAGTCTTTCGAAACCCACTTGTTCACTCTGGTGGGATTGTAGGGAAGTCCCACGTTCGCGCAGACGTTTGCCACATATTTCCCGGTCGAAAGACTTTCGAGGAAAATGAAGCCGACATCGTCGAACTATGCAATAAAGCCTCTACGAAAAGCACATTACTGGAGATGCGGGCTGAAAGTTCGAAGCTTTACACGCGCCCGCTTTACTGGTGCGCTCGCAAAATGATCGAGGAGTTTGCAGCCGATCCTGCCGTCCAGGCCGACATCAGGACACACCTCGGTTGCTGAGCGCGCGCCAATTGATGGTTTCGATTGTCAAGCAGACGTGGGGGTAGGAATGGTGGCCTGCTCCTGTCACACTGGCCCACATGTCCCCTCCCTCCGCAACACGTTCGATCACGAGTTCCGCATGCTGCACCTGCTCAGGGCGGCTTCGGGGCATCGCGATGAGGACTTCAGTGCGTGAGTTCGATGTTGTCCGGAATCGTAGGCCAGCTGAGCACACAGTAAACTGTTGCAAAGACCTCGCCCGGCAGCCGGCGCGCCGAAGGCGTGTCGCCTAGCGCAATCAAAGCCCCCCGCGCCCGGCGGCCGGCTCCCCGCAGGGGAGTCGCCGGGCGCCAGCCAGTTTGGAAAATGACCCCAGGCTTCACGCCTCTGGAACGCGCCCGGCGGCCGGCTCCCCGCAGGGGAGTCGCCGGGCGCAATCAAAACCTTTCGCAAATCAAAGCCTCACGGCAACGGCAGAGCCTCGTATTCCTTCAGCGTCTTGCCGCTGTCGCCGTCGACCTCGACGATCTTCACGCGGTAGCCCCACAGATGGGCGACGTGCTGCAGCGTGCGATCGCATTGCTCCTTGTCGAGCAGGACGCCGTTGCGGACACGGTGCTGCAGGGTCAGGCGACGGCCACCGGACAGGTCGGCGCTGACCACCTGGATGTCGGGGTCGCGCGCGGCCGCGTCGTACTGGCAGGAGCAGCTTGCGCCGCACATCGCGATAGCCCTGCTCGTCATGGATGGCCTTGACCTCGACGAACGGCGACTTCGAGCTGTCGTGGATCTGGAACAGGCGGAAGTCGCGGATCAGCTTTGGCGACAGGTACTGCATGGATGAAGCTGTCGTCGCGGAAGTTCGCCCAGGCTTCCTTGAGGTTGCCGAGCGGATCGCCGTTGCCGGCGAACTCGGGGAACCAGTCGCGGTCCTCCTCGGTCGGCTCCACCGAGATGCGCTGGATGTCGCGCATCATGGCAAAACCCAAGCGCATAGGGATTGATGCCGGAATAGAAGCGATCGTCGAACCTCGGTTGGAACACGACCGAGGAGTGCGAGTGCATGAACTCCAGCATCGAGCCTTCGGTGATGCAGCCCCTTGTCGTACATGCGGTTCATGATCTCGTAGTGGCAGAACGTGGCGCAGCCCTCGTTCATCACCTTGGTCTGGCGCTGGGGATAGAAGTACTGCGCCAGCATGCGCACGATGCGCAGGATCTCGCGCTGCCACTCCTCCAGCTTCGGGGCATGCTTCTCCAGGAAATAGAGCAGGTTCTCCTGCGGCAGGCCGAGCGCGACGCTTTCCTTCTGCGGCTTCTCGCGCTTCCGGGTCGGGCGGCGCCTTCTGCAGCGCTGAGCGCGGCACGGTGCGCCACAGCTCGTTGTAGGTCGCTTCCTCGTACTCGCGGCGCGGCGACATCGCGCTCACGTCGCTTGCGCCACGCGATCGGCGCGGCACGGGATGCCGGCTCACCCCCTGGTTCATCAGGGCATGCGCGCTGTCGAGCACCAGCTCCACCTGCTCCGCACCGTGCGTTCTGCTCGCATTCGGTGATGTACTCCTTGGCGAAGCGTCAGATAGTCGAGGATCGACGTCGCGTCGGTCCACTGCCGGAACAGGTAGTTGTTCTTGAAGAAGTGGTTGTGGCCCATTGCGGCGTGCGCCATCACCAGGGTCTGCATCGTCATGGTGTTCTCTTCCATGATGTAGTTGATGCAGGGATCGGAGTTGATGACGAGTTCGTAGGCGAGCGCGCGTGCACCCTTGCGGTACAGCGCTTCCTCGCGCGCGAAATGCTTTCCGAACGACCAGTGGCGGTACATGTTCGGCATGCCGATCGAGGCATAGGCATCGAGCATCTGCTCGGCCGTGATCACCTCGATCTGGTTGGGGTAGATGTCGAGTCCCATCTCGCCGACGCCGATCTCATGGATCGCGTCGTAGGTCTTGTTGATGAGGTCGAAGTCCCACTCCGCGCCGTCGAACAGCGGCTCGGTTGGTCGCGTGTCTGTGCTCATCGGCGTGCCTCCCTGGGGCCGTGCGAGGTGGCGAAACAGTTCGCGGAACACGGGATAGATTTCGCCGGGATTGGTGACGCGCTTCATCGCAAAGTGCGGATTGCGTGCCAGCCACCTCCTGGTAGCCGGACCAGACGACGCTGGTCATCGGCGTGCATGCCGTCCTCAGGTGCCACCTCGATGTAGGCGAAATACTGGCACAGCGGCAGGATGGCTTGGTTCAGCAGAGCGCAGGCAGTCGTCCATGTCGTCGTCGAAGTTGTGACCGTCCGACGCCTGCGCGGCGTAGATGTTCCAGTCCTCGACCGGATAGCGGTCCTTGATGACGCGCAGCATCTCCTCCAGCGCCGTCGAGATCACCGTGCCGCCGGTTTCAGTGTCGCGGAAGAAGGTGTCCTCGTCGACTTCCTGGGCCTCGGTGGTGTGCCGGATGAAGACGACGTCGACCTCCGCGTAGTGCCGTGACAGGAACAGGTGGAGCAGCATGAAGAAGCGCTTTGCAAGCTCCTTCAGGTGCTCCGTCATCGACGCCGAGACGTCCATCAGGCAGAACATCACCGCCTGCGTCTTCGGCTTCGGGGCACCCGTTCGATAGCGGTTGTACGCAGGTCGAGCGGATCGATGTAGGCGACGACCTTGCGCAGCAGGTTCATGTGCTGCAGTCGTTTTTTCAGCTCCTCGATCCGCCCTTCGTCGCGCGGATCCTCCGCTTCGAGCGCGGCGATCAGCTGCTTCCAGGTCTTCCAGTTCCTGCAGCGCTTGGCCGCCGCAGCGCGATGCGCCGCGCCAGACTGTTGCGCATGGTGCGCAGCTTGTTGAGTTTCGAGGGCGAGCCGTCGCTCGTCAGGCCGGCTCGCACGACGCTCGGGCGAGGTCAGGCTCTTGAGCTTGGCCTTGACCAGGTTGGGCAGCTTGAGGTCCTCGAAGAACAGGTCGAGGAACTCCTCGCGCGTGAGCTGGAAGACGAAATCGTCCTCGCCCTCGCCATCGGGACTGCCCTTTGATCCCGACCCGCCGCCGCCGCCTTCAGGTTTGCGGATCACGTCGCCGACGGAGTAGTCCTTGTTGCCCGGCAGCACGTAGTCACGCTTGCCGGTTCCCTGTCCCAGCCCGAACGACGGCTCGCGCAGGCTCTTTGATCGGATTCTGACCTTCTCGCCGCCCTCGACTTCCGACACCTTGCGACGCTTGATGGCATCGCGCACCGACTTCGCGGATCTCCGCTTTCGCGCGCCGCAGGAAGCGTTGGCGGTTGCCGAGGGACTTGGCTTTCGGATTGAGGCGCCGGTCGACGATGTTCATCTACAGGTTCCAGTATGCGCGGGACAGGTCACAGGGCCGATGGCACCGGGGTCGCAAACCCGTCAACCTGTCCCCTGTAACCCGTCGCCTGGATCTCAGCCCGACTTCTTCACCCGCATGTACCATTCGACGAGCCGGCGGACCTGACGCGCGGTGTAGCCACGTGCCGTCATCCGTGAGACGAACTCCTCGTGCTTCTTCTCGGTGTCGCCGTCCTTCTTGGCACCGAACGAGATCACCGGCAGCAGATCCTCGACCTGGCTGAACATCCGTTTCTCGATCACCTCGCGGATTTTCTCGTAGCTCGTCCAGCTCGGGTTCTTGCCGCCATTCTTGGCGCGGGCCCGCAGCGAGAACTTGACCACCTCGTAGCGGAAGTCCTTCGGGTTTGCGATGCCGGCCGGCTTCTCGATCTTGCGACAGCTCCTGGTCGAGCAGCTGACGGTTCATCAGCTGGCCGGTGTCGGGGTCCTTGTAGTCCTGATCCTCGATCCAGGCATCGGCATAGGCAACGTAGCGGTCGAACAGGTTCTGGCCGAAGTCGTGGTAGCTCTCCAGGTAGGCCTTCTGGATCTCGTTGCCGATGAACTCGGCATAGCGCGGCGCCAGCTCCTCCTTGATGAACTCGATGTAGCGATCCTCGGTCTCTTCCGGCAGCTGCTCGCGCCGGATCGACTGTTCGAGCACGTACATCAGGTGCACCGGATCGGCCGCAACCTCCTGGGTGTCGATAGTTGAAGGTCTCCGACAGCACCTTGTAGGCGAAGCGCGTCGAGGTGCCGTCCATGCCTTCGTTGATGCCGGCCGCGTCGCGGTACTCCTGGATGGTCTTGGCGTGCGGATCGGTATCCTTCAGGCTTTCGCCGTCATAGACGCGCATCTTCGAGAACAGCGAGGAGTTCTCGTGTTCGCGCAGCCGGGTCAGGACACGAGAACTGCGACAGCATTTCGAGCGTCGCCGGCGCGCACGGCGCGCTGCCGACTTCGCTGAGTGCGCAGCAGCTTCTCGTAGATCTTCTTCTCCTCCGAGACGCGCAGGCAGTAGGGCACCTGGATCACGCAGATGCGGTCGAGGAACGCCTCGTTGTTCTTGTTCGAGCGGAAGCTCTGCCATTCGCTTTCGTTGGAGTGCGCGACGATGATGCCCTGGTAGGGCAGCGCGCCGACGTTCTCGGTGCCGACGTAGGTGCCGTCCTGCGTCGCCGTCAGCAGCGGGTGCAGCATCTTGATCGGCGCCTTGAACATCTCGACGAATTCGAGCAGGCCCTGCGTCGTGCGGTTGAGGCCGCCCGAGTAGGAGTAGGCGTCGGCGTCGTTCTGGCCGAAGAACTCCAGCTTGCGGATGTCGACCTTGCCGACCAGCGCCGAGATGTCCTGGTTGTTCTCGTCGCCCGGTTCGGTCTTCGCGACGCAGATCTGGCGCAGCCGTGACGGGTAGAGCTTGACGACGGAGAACTTCGAGATGTCGCCGCCGAACTCATCGAGACGCTTGACGGCCCATGGGCTCATCCGTCCAGTCAAGCTTGCGCGCTGGAATGCCGTACCTCTCCTCGAGCATCTGCCCCATGGCGGCCGGGTCGAACAGGCCGAGCGGGCTTTCGAAGATCGGGCTGACTTCCTCGCCGGCCTTGAGCACGTAGATCGGGCACTGCTCCATCAGCTCCTTGAGGCGCTCGGCGAGCGACGACTTGCCGCCGCCGACCGGGCCGAGCAGGTAGAGGATCTGCTTGCGCTCCTCGAGGCCCTGCGCGGCGTGACGGAAGAAACCGACGATGCGCTCGATCGTTTCCTCCAGGCCGTAGAAATCCTTGAAGGCCGGATAGACCTTGATCGTCCGGTTCAGGAAGATGCGCCCGAGACGCTGGTCCTTCGACGTGTCGACCATCTCCGGCTCGCCGATGGCCTGGATCATGCGCTCGGCGGCAGTGGCGTAGATCATCGGATCGTCACGGCAGCTTTCCAGATACTGCTTCAGGGAAAGCTCGATTTCTTTTTTGCTGTCGTAGCTCTCTACGTAGAGCTTGAAGATTTCGTCTGCGGCGGTCATGCTGGCACCCGTTGCTGGCATCTTGCGATCTGCTCGCGTCGTTCGACTAACGGCCGGAACTTAGCGTTGCCCAGAAGGTTCCGGTTCTGCGCTCGCCCGCTTATCTGATCCGGCTAACGTCCGGCAGCGATAGGCGGATGTTTCATGATCACGTGGGAGACCTGCTGCCTCCGCACAATAGCGAAACGTTGATTGTAGCCACAAGCATTGCATCATACCTCAACTTTGATTCACTCGACACCGAATCTGACATGATTGACCGTTGCTGATTTACCTCTAAAAACGGATCCGATGGGCCTGCTTGAAGTTTCGCGGCACAAGTCGACCAAAATACCGGGCCCTTCTGGCAGAAGTGCGTCTGCCTTGTGTCGGTCAGACGAAACACTCCATTTTTTACAAGCCCGGACGGATAGAGATATGAAATGGCACGTATCTTTCATTCGTCTCTTTCGGCGCCATGCAGTGCCCCGAGCGGCAGTGCCGCAGCGTCGGTCCTCTCGCTGGCTGCGCTGCAGTCACCGGCAGTCTCGCACGCGCTTGCGCGGACGTGGATAACTTGACGGTTCAGCCCGATTCGGTGTCGGTCATCCGTTGCCGCAATGGTTCGTCGGCATTGCTCGAAGGCGGATGCGCGTGTTTTCGCGCAAGATGATTCGCCGGTCGCTCTTGCTCCACTGCCCATCAGGCGCAGCAGCACATGCATACGTGAGCAACATTCACAGAGCCGAACTCTGTGCTACCCGGCCACCTCGGACTTGGCGGCGGACCGGCTCGCCCTGAGCTCAGCTAACGCTTCCGGCGTATCCACGTCTGTCAAGACCGCTTCCGAACCCAGATCGAGTTCGACGACGCCATCGGCATTGTCCTGAATGATATGGCGAGCGCCCATATCACCTGCAAGAGTACACATTGCGGGAAAGTGCTCGGCGCTCCACAACACTGGATTGCCGCGGCTTCCATCGAAAACTGGCACGACAATCGTGCGCCCTTCCTTCGGCGCGAATGCCGAAATCATTCTGTCGATGTGAGCTGGCTCGATCTCCGGCATGTCGGCGAGCGCGACGACCGCACCATCCAGATGCGGCGGCAAGGCTTGAATGCCGGCCTTGAGCGACGTGCTCATGCCCTGTGCGAAATCAGGATTGTGCACGAGCTTGACGTCCAGCCCATCGATCGAAGCCCCGACCGCCGCAGCCTGATGCCCGGTGACGACGATCACCGGAGTGGCCCTGCTCGCGAGCACAGCCTCCACCGTGCGCCGGACGATGGGTAATCCGTCGAGCTGCTCCAGAAGCTTGTTATTCGCCCCCATCCGGGAGGAACGCCCCGCTGCCAGCACGATGCAGCCGATTCTGGGCTCGCGCCGTGCGTGATCATCGGCGGCTTCGTTTTCGTCCGCAGTCTCAGCCACCCGTGGCTGCGGCCGTGTCGCGATTTCCTTCAGCAGCCCGCCAACGCCCATCGCCGAGATTTCCGCCGCGCTGACATCCAACCCGGCCAGACGTCGTTCGAGCACCCAATCGAAACCGTTCAGCTTGGGCGAGCCCGCACAACTCGGCACACCAATGACATCGGTATCATCCAACCGTCCCGTCATCAGCAGATTGCCGGGATCAACAGGCATGCCAAGGTGCAGCACGTTGCCCCCTGCGGCGACGACTGCCGCCGGAATCACATCCGATCTGTCGACGATGGCCGATGCTGCGAACACCAGGATCGGATCCCGTCCCTGTGCCTTGAGCGTCTCGATCGCCCGTTTGACGGCGTCGGTCTCGTGCGGAACCGTCAGTGTCGCTGCCAGTGTGCTGCCCATCGCTGCAAGGCGATCCGCCATCACGCGCTCGCGCTTCTGCAACAGGCTCGGCTTGGTATTGCTGAGCCGCGTCAATATCAGGCCAGCCTGATGCGGCTCGAACGGCGCCAGCGAGACCAGCCCGCCCCGAGCCAGACCGACGGCGCGTTCGACGATGCGTTCCGACACGGCAAATGGGATCACCTTGACGGTCGCCAGCATTTGTCCGGCCGCGACGCGTTCGAACGATGGCACCGTGGCGATCGTCACCGCTTCGTCGATCCTGTTGAGCGCCATCAGGCGGTCGACGTCGAGACGCACGATGCCGGCCTGCGTCGCAAACAGGTTGCTGCGGCCGGTGAAGGGCTCCGACACACGCACGCCGGAGCCGCAAGCCGCGCGCGCAATCGCGGCAGCGGCCGCGTCCTCCCCGACGTCTTCAGGCTCCAGACGGGCGGCGATGATCGTCTCGTAGCCCGCCGCACGCAGCCGGTCGACATCGTGCCTGTCGAGTGGCCGGCCCTTCTTGATGACGCCGGCGCGCGTCTGCAGCGAGTGCGCAAGGATCGCGCCCTCCGCCTCCCCGATGCTGATCGTTCCGAACTTCATCGTTCTACACCGTTTCGGGCCCCTTGCTGGAGCCGTTTGCCGGACGTGCCGTGCCTGCGCTGCGAACCCTTGTTTGCCAGCGACTCGGCCAGGTCCGCGAGGCTGTTCAAGTTGTGGCACGGCCGCATCTCGCTGACGTGTGGTATCAGTTCACGCGCGCCCTGCGCCAGCGGACTATAGCCATCATACCGTAGAAGCGGGTTGAGCCAAACGAGACGCCGGCACGATGCCCTCAGGCGGCGAGCTGCATCGGCGATGCCGTCCCCGCCCTGCCTGTCGAGCCCGTCGGTAATGAGCAGCACAGTGGCGTTCTGGCCCAGCACACGCCGCGCCCACAGCCGGTTGAAATCCGTCAGGCTGTCGCCGATGCGGGTGCCCCCGGCCCAGTCCTTGACGTCATGGCCGACCTTGGCGATTGCCGCATCGGGATCCTTGCCCTTGAGCGCGCGCGTCACATTGCTCAGGCGCGTGCCGAACAGGAAGGCGGAGACCCTGTCCCGGGCATTGGTCACCGCATAGAGGAAATGCAATAGCATGCGCGCATAGGTGTCCATGCTGCCCGAGATGTCGCAAAGCACCACCAGCGGCGGAACCCGCGTGATGCGTGCCTTGTGGCGCAGGATCAGATGGTCGGGCCCCTTCGATGCGGTTTCCCTCAGCATGCGCCGCAAATCGATGCGCTGGCCGTCCCGTGCGGGCGCGAACCGGCGCGTCGGGATTTCGTGCATCAGCAGTGCCATGCGCTGGATCGCGGTGCGGGCCCTTGCCTGCTCCTCCGCACTCATCTGCTCGAAATCCTTTTCCTTCAGTTGCTCCTCGGCGCTGAATGTTTCCGACAGGTCGAGCTCGATCTCCTGGTTGGGTTCCAACTGCAGTTGCGGGCGGTCTTTCAGCAACGGCTCGCGCAGCCTGCGTGACAACTCCGGCCCTTTCGGGCCCGATGGTGGAACGAGGCTCGGTAGCATGACCGAGAGCATCTGCTGCAGGAATTGCGGGTCACGCCAAAACAGATAGA
The DNA here is from genome assembly GCA_963825625.1 of uncultured Alphaproteobacteria bacterium. Classification (GTDB taxonomy): domain Bacteria; phylum Pseudomonadota; class Alphaproteobacteria; order Rhizobiales; family Hyphomicrobiaceae; genus CAMDPA01. Next base: position 261,145 of record CAWGUF010000012.1, read on the forward strand.
ACGCCTGATCGAAGATGTCGTGATGCTCCGGACGGCTGACAAGAGATGCGTGCAGCGTCCAGTACAGCACCGTGGGACTCTCGATGCCTGCGGCAATCACCGCCTTTGTCGCCAGGATCGTGCGGTCCGGACCCACCGGCATTCCGGCCGACCGCAACAGTCGTGCGAACTGCAGGATGTTCTCGGCGATGCGGCCGCCATCGGCCACGCCGGTCACGAGGTTGGCCTCGAGTTGCGCGCGAGCGTTCGGTCCGCCAGAATTGGATGGAGCATGCCGGCTGTCTGTCATGCCGGCATCATAGCCTCACGCGAGGGCACTGTCATACCCCGCCGCCCAACCCGGCCGCCACCGGGCCACCCACGCTCCCCGGGCCAGGACGCCGCAGCCGGCAAATGTTCCCGCTAAAGCGCCTCTGACTTAGAAGGAAGCGCTTCAGGCCGCGACTGCGGCCCGGCGGGCCCAGCAGCGATCCGCCGCGCAGCGTCGGGCTATTGCCCGGAGCGCCCCAAGAAAGCGGTGCAGTCGCTGGGCCATCTACAACAGCGCCGCCCCCGCGGAGTGCCCGGCCTTCAGGCCGGAGCGGCACGTGAGCGAGACGGACAGATCGATTTCGCCTAAAGCGGAAACGATCTAAGGAGCGCGCCGGCCTGCCTCACCACGTGGTGAGCCGCATCATGCCGGCGTCTTACCGAACTTCGGGCCGAAAAATTGGATGATCTCGTCGGCTGCGATGGCGCCGACCGGCACGCCTTGCTCCGGGTCGACCTCGATCACGCGGATATACGCGCCATATTGGCGCCCTTGCGTCATCGTCGCCAGAGACGGCAGGCCGGATGTCTGGTCACCGGCCCGGACCATCACGAAATGCGTGCCCCCCACCTTCTTCGTGGTCTCGGCAGCCTTCAGCAGCATGTAGTTCTCGCGCTCGATGGTGTCGGCGATCTTCCTGTCGGTCGCCATCACGCGATAGAGATTGCCGGCGATGCGCTCCGGCTCGCCCGCGGCGCTTCCACCCGTGGGCAGGCTGGGCAAACTCGGCAGGATCGAGCCGGTCGAAAGCGACGGCAGATTGCTGCCGTCGAGCGAGCAGCCAGCCGCCGCGAGAGCGACAGCCGCGGCCCCGGCAACAGCCACCCACCGCTGCAGAAGGCCACGCCTCGATGTTGTCGTGCAGCTGACCGGCATTGTCCCCGTCCCTTCGTGTGCGCTGTCGCGGAGCACCGCCTGGCAAATGGCCACCAACCTCGGAAGCGGGACGGACGGAAGGCTGGCGCTGGGCCATTCGGTGCTCGAATCGCCTTCATGCTACCAGCACCATCGCCGGCGCACAGGTCGTCAATCGTGCTTATGCCCAGCTATTGGCCCCTACGCGGCCTGCTCATACGTCGAGCTCGATCCAGACCGGGGTGTGGTCGGACGGCTTTTCCGCCCCGCGTGGCCCCTTGTCGACGTCCGCGCTGACGAGCCGGTCGGCAGCCTGTGGCGATAACAGCAGATGATCGATGCGGATGCCGTTGTTCTTCTGCCAGGCGCCGGCCTGATAATCCCAGAACGAATAGATGCCGGGCTCCGGATGGCATGCCCGGATAGCGTCGGTCAGCCCCAGACCCAGAAGGCGGCGCCAAGCTGCCCGGCTCTCCGGCTGGTAGAGCGCATCGTCGAACCAGGCATCAGGCGTTTTCGCGTCCGCCGGTTCGGGAATGACGTTGTAGTCGCCGGCCAGAACCAGCGGCTCCTCGTGCCGCAACAGCTCCCGTGCATGCTGCTCCAGGCGATCCATCCACGCCAGTTTGTAGCTGAATTTCTCCGTCCCCAGCGGATTGCCATTGGGCAGATAGATCGATGCGACCCTGACCGCGCGGCCCGCCGTGGAAACCACCGCCTCGATATAGCGCGCTTGGATATCGTCTGCGTCCCCCGGCAGCCCCTTCGTGACATCCTCCAGCGGACTGCGTGACAGAATCGCGACGCCGTTGAAGCCCTTTTGGCCGTGAACCGCCACGTTATAGCCGAGCGCTTCGATGTCGGCTGCTGGAAACCCTTCGTCCACGGATTTGATTTCCTGCAGGCAGACGATGTCCGCCCCAGGCGAGGCGAGCCACGCCTTGAGCTGCTCGATCCGTGCCTTCACGCCATTGATGTTCCAGGTCGCAATCTTCATCTGTCGCCACTCGCCCCGTGCCGCCGCGCCCGTGCGCTGCTGCTTGACCCGCAATAGACCGCGGCGGCGCCGTGTGTCCAGGCGCGCAATAAGCGAGGCACACCCGACAGTTCGCACGCAGACTTCGCCTCAACTGATTGACAAGTCACGTAGGGGCCGTCCGAGCCTATGGCACCACTAACTATCTGTTAACCGCATCAGGCCAAATTGCATCCAGTGCGGCGAACGGTCGTCCGGGAAAGGAACCGGCACATGTCATTATCATATTACGATGGCCGAAAAGACAGACCCGATCGCGGCTACCTGGTCATACTGGACATCTACAACGCCTGCGCCGCATTGGCCGCCGTCTTCTTCTGGACGCATCTCCAGTTCTTCATCGCCGATCCGCTGAAGTGGGCCACGCTCTCCGGCATCGGCGCCGCGCCAGGGCTGTTCGAATATCCCTATCTGTTGACCTGGTTGCTGCCTATCGGCGGTATCGCCGGCTGCTGGCTGGCGCGCAAATCGCAGCAATACAATCTGGCACTGTTTCTCGCGCTTTATCCCACGCTCTTCATGGCGCTGATGATCGGCTGGTTTTATCTCGCCCCGAATGAATGGCGCTGAACGGCCATTCCGCGACCCGGTCAGATCGAGAAGCTGGTGCCGCAGCCGCAGGCGCTTTGGGCATTGGGGTTGATGATGCGGAACGTAGCGCCCATCAGATCGTCGACGAAGTCGACCTCCGAGCCGGCAAGATAGATCAGCGACATCTTGTCGATCACGACGCGGGCGCCCTCGCGCTCGACGACCAGATCGTCGTTCTCCGCTGCTTCGACCATGTCGAATTTGTACTGGAAGCCGGAGCAGCCGCCCCCCTCTACGCTGATGCGGAAGAGTTTCGCTTGCGCTTCCAGGGCCGCGATCTGGTTGATCCGCTGCGCCGCGCGCTCGCTTACGATGACGGGTGACTTGTTCATAACGGTCCACGTTCGGATTTCGTTGCGGGACAGCGACGCACCGACAGTTGCGCGGCCGGTTCGCTTCGCACATATGCAACATAGGCTCGGATTCGCTAAAGTCCAACCAGGTGAGATACAACTTTGCGGACCATCGCATGCCGGAGAGACCGGAATTAACCGCAGCGACAACCGTTGCCTTGCCGCAAGGCTACGGCGCGGAGCTTACACCGGGCGAACGATCGTTGGCGCCCTACGCAGCCAGCGCAGCCCCCAGTCGCGGCCGTCTGCATCCCGAGCCGCCGTGCCCCACGCGCAACCTTGTACAGCGCGACCGCGACCGCATCCTGCACTCAACCGCATTTCGCAGGCTCATCTACAAGACCCAGATGTTCCTGTTCCACGAGGGCGACCACTTCCGAACCCGCCTCACGCATAGCCTGGAGGTGGCGCAGATCGCCCGCACCATCGCGCGCCAGTTGCGCCTCGACGAGGATCTTGCCGAAGCCTTGGCGCTTGCCCACGATCTGGGCCATCCCCCGTTCGGCCACGCTGGCGAGCGCGCTCTTGACGAGCTTATGGATGACGACGGCGGCTTCGACCATAATGTGCAGAGCTTCCGGATCGTTACGCTGCTGGAGCGCAAGTATGCCGCTTTCGATGGCCTCAACCTGTGCTGGGAAACGCTGGAGGGCCTGATCAAGCACAATGGTCCGCCGCTGAAGTCCGATGGCCGAGCCGATACGCGGCTGCTGCATGCCGTCAGGAAGTTCGATTCCTGTATGAGCCTGGACCTCGGCCGCTATGCCTCCGCGGAAGCTCAGGTTGCCGCCATCGCCGACGACATCGCCTGGATGACCCACGATATCGATGACGGCCTGCGCGCCGGTCTGATCGGGGTGGCGGACTTGAAGATTGTGCCGCTGCTGGCTGAGACGATCGCCCGTATCGAGCGCCTGGGACTTGACCATGCCGTCCGCGATGCGCACGACGGCAACGAGGGCGGGCGAGGAATCTACGAGGTCGTCCGTCAGCTCATCACTGACCTCGTCGTGGATGTTGTCGCCCAGTCCCGCAAGGAATTGGCCACCTTGTCCCCCACCAACCCGGATGATATTCGCAATGCTGGCCGCGGCGTCGTTGCTTTCTCCGGACATATGTCCACCCAGATCGGAGAGTTGCGCAGCTTCTTGTTCGCCCGCCTCTACCGCAATGACCGCGTGATGCGCGTGATGGATGACGCCCAAAGCGTCATTCGCGATCTCGTTGATCGTTATCGTACCGACCCCACCGCGATGCCGGCCGCCTGGTCCGAGGCCGCAGACCGCCTCGACCAACGCCGACGCGCTCGGCTTATTGGCGACTTCGTTGCCGGCATGACGGATCGCTACGCAATCTCCGAGCATCGCCGGCTATTCGCCGCCACGCCGGCACTGAGGTAGCCCAAGGCCGTTCAGCGAGCCGCCGCGCAGTCGCAAATCGGGAAAGCGGGTCGGCTACTTCTTCTTGGACTTCTTTTTCTTCGGCTCCGCCTTGGCCGCCGTCTGCTCACCAAAGCCGAATCCTGAGAACAGCGAAGTCATAGGTGCAGCCGTGCTGACGCCGGAATAGCTGGACACCACCCGCACCTTGGTCCCCACGCGCGCCAGCGACGCCAGATGGACGACGTGCTTGTTCATCATTCGGAAGCACCCGGAAGATGATGCCCGTCCGATCGAGCGGGCGTTGTTCGTGCCATGAATCCGGTAGATCGAACTGCCGAGGTAGAGCGCCTTGGCACCGAGCGGGTTGATCACGCCGCCCGACACCGTGATCGGCAGCCCGGGCTGCCGTTGCCGCATTTCCGGCGGCGGCGTCCACGACGGCCAGGACGCAATCCGGCTGACCCGCTCCGTCCCCGTCCAGGTGAACCCAACGCGGCCCACCGATATCGGATAGGCGTAGGCCCGATTATCAGCCAGCACGTAGTAGAGCTTACGGCCATTGGTATCGACGATGATTGAGCCGGCCTGCTCGCTCTTGCCCAGATAGACCACCTCCGGCGCCTCGGGCTCGATGTTCGGCTTCTCTCCCCCATTCATGTATTTGGGATACGTGACATTGTAGGTCTTGCGGCGCGCTTCCCGCTGCGCTTCGCGTTGGCGCTTCTGCTGCTCGATATCGCTCTGGAACGTCGGCGGCCTACCCCCGGACCATCCGTCCTGCGCGAATGCGCTGGGTATATGTGCTGTCACGGCGGTCGCCGCGCCGAGGACGCAAAGAATGGGTATCCGAAGCGAATGCATTGTTCCCCCATGAGACTATGCCGCTACGGTGCAGAGCACTATCAAAACGAATGCGTCGAGTCACGACCAACCGGAGACGCTCGCTGTGTAAACGGCCCCTTCGCGGCATGGGAGCAACGGCCTGATCTCTCTGGCTTTGGTTACAGCGCGGCAGCGATGCCGTCGTTGCGCAGCCGAGAGCCTGTCGCCGCACGGTCATCAGCCCCCGAAGCCCCGACGTTTGACGGACCTTGCGAAACACGCTAGCCCGACCGGACATCGAGACAGCCGCCTTGAGTAGCGGCTTTTGCCGTGGTGCCATCCGAAGGTATCGAGAATGAACGTCTATGCCCAGGTCGGGCAGCGGATCCGCGCCGCCCTCGCAGAACTGCAGGCCGACGGTTTGCTGCCGGCCGGCCTATCCTTCGACACTGTGCAGGCGCCGGACGAGCCGCGCGATCCCAGGCACGGCGATATGGCCACCAACGCGGCCATGGTGCTCGCCAAGCCCGCTGGCATGAAGCCGCGCGATATAGCCGCGGTTCTCGCCGAGCGCCTCGCCGCCGATCCCGACATCGAGAAGGCCGAAGTTGCTGGACCCGGATTTCTGAATCTCACGTTCGCACCGGCGTTCTGGCAACGGCTGGCGGCCACGATTTTGCAGCGAGGTGAAGGCTATGGCGCTTCATCGTTGGGCAATGGCGAAAGCGTCGACATCGAGTACGTTTCCGCCAATCCGACCGGCCCGATGCACATCGGGCATTGCCGTGGCGCCGTCTTCGGCGATGCGCTGGCGGGCCTACTGGCGTTCGCTGGCTATCGCGTCACGCGCGAATATTACGTCAACGACGCTGGCGCTCAGGTCGACAAGCTCGGCCGTTCCACCTATCTGCGCTATCGCGAGGCCTTGGGCGAGGACATCGGCGCCATCCCCGAAGGACTGTATCCGGGCGAATATCTGAAGCCGGTCGGCGCAGCACTGGCCCAACAGCACGGCCGGGCCCTCGTCGATATGGACGAGGCGACATGGCTGCCGATTTGCCGGCAGGCTGCAATCGATACCAATCTCGCCGAGATCAAGGACGACCTGGCCCAGCTCGGCGTCCGCCACGACGTGTTCTTCTCGGAGCGCTCGCTGACGACAGGCAACCACGATCGTATCGCCGAGGCGATCGCGGTGCTTGATCACAAGGGTCTGATCTTCAAGGGCCGCCTGCCTCGCCCCAAGGGCCATGACGACGACGATTGGGAGGACCGCGAGCAGACATTGTTCCGGTCGACGGAATTCGGCGACGACATGGATCGGGCCCTGATGAAGTCCGACGGCTCCTATACCTATTTTGCCGGCGACGTCGGCTACCACCATGACAAGATCGAGCGCGGCTTCGATCATTATTTCAATGTGCTGGGCGCGGATCACGTCGGCTACATTCCCCGCCTGAAGGCGGTCGTGAAGGCACTCTCGGACGACAAGGCGGACTACCACACGCCCGTGTGTCAGCTGGTCAAGGTGCTGCGCGACGGCGCTCCCGTCACCATGTCGAAGCGGGCCGGAACCTTCGTTGCCCTGCGCGATGTCGTCGACGAGGTCGGCCGCGACGCCGTTCGATTCATGATGCTCACGCGCAAGAACGACACGCCGCTCGATTTCGATCTTACCAAAGTCGTTGAGCAGTCGAAGGACAACCCCGTTTTCTATGTGCAGTACGCCCACGCCCGCGCCGCCTCCGTCTTTCGAAATGCGAAGGAGGCTCTGCCCGCGCTCGATATGCCGGCAATCCAGGCCGGACGGGCGGATCTATCGAGTCTCACGGATTCCGGTGAGATTGACCTTATCCGTCAACTCGCCCGCTTCCCGCGCTTGATCGAGGCCGCAGCCAGGGACCGGGAGCCCCACCGCATCACGTATTATCTCTACGACCTCGCCTCGGCGTTCCATCAGCAGTGGAATAAAGGCAATGATTCGCCACATTTGCGCTTTATCCAGCAACAGGATGCGCAGCTGACGGGAGCCCGCTTGGCGTTGGTCGCGGCGACAAAACAGGTGATATCAACCGGTCTTGGTGTGCTCGGCGTGCACGCGCCGGACGAGTTGCGATAACCTCCGATTCGCGTGGGCGGCGACTCGGATCCATCGGACTCACTAGGGCAGCGTCGTCGGGTTGCATAATGTCGCCGTATCGCAGAGCATTGTCGGCGATACGCAGGACGCTAGCATTGGGGGAATCGGTTGATGTCTCGATCATTTGGTTCGAACGCGCCGCCTGCACCGCAACAGACCCGCTGGCGCGATCCCAATTCGCAGGCTCCCTCCGGACATCAGAACGCCGGCCATCAGCATCATGCGCCCGAGCCGCCGGACTTCGGAGCTCAAGGCTGGCAGCAGCCACCCGCTCCACCGCCGCTGCAAGCCCATCCGGGATTTCAGCCGCAAGGGCAGGGACAGCACATGTACGTCCCTCAACCCGCCCCGCAGGATTTCGGCCATCAGGTCCCGGCACCACCGGCGTCACAGGGCTACCAGACCGCCCCTGATCAGATGCCACATCTGCAACAGGGCGGCCACGGTCATCCGAATGCGGGCGCGCCCGCTCGAGGCCAGCCTCCGGCAGCAGCGCCGGAGCCGCACTTCCAAGCACAACCCTTCCAGGCGGGCAGGGAGCCGTACAGGCCTGACCCGGGACTGTCGCACCAGCAGCAGCCGGGCCTGGACCCATCGGGCTACGATTTCGCCAACTATGCCGTTCCCCCCGCAAGTGCGCACCAGGCACGGCATCATCAACCCGCGGAAGGTGTTAATTGGCCACCTGAGCCGCCTGGCTTCCATACCCCGGCTCACCCGCAGCAAGGCTATGCTGCCGAGCCCGGCTACGGCGCCGATCCGCACTACGCGCCCGAGCAAGCCGATCAGGATGTCGAGCTCGAGGACGATTACGAATACGAGGACGAGCCACGTGGCGGTCGCCGCTGGCTGATCGTCGCCGCGCTTGTCGGATCGATTGGAATCGGCGGCGCGATGGCTTACGGCTACAAGATGCTGCTGGGGCCGTCGGCAGGCGTTCAACAGGCTCAGGTCGTCAAGGCTTCGCGTGATCCGGTGCGCATCGCACCGACCAATCCCGGCGGAAAGCAGTTCGCCAAGAGCGACGACAAGTTCATGAATAGATTGCCGTCCAGCAGTGGCGGCGAGGTTGCGTCCGCCGGCAGCGTCGATTCCAGCGGCGTCAGGCGGGTGCCGACGGTGCGCGTTGGTCCCGACCTTGCCGTTGCGCCACCAGCCGTTGCTGACGTGCCTTCTGCTGGAGGCCCTGCATTGCCGGGCATGACGATAGTCGGCGGCGAAGGCGTGGCTTCTCCACCCAGGCCGCCAGCGTCAGCCGCCTTTGCAGCGCCCGCGGGCAGGCCAGCGCAGATAGCCCCGCCGCAGGCTGCGCCCGTTCAATCAGCACCGCCTGAGCGTCCTCGCACGCGAGTAGCCAACCGCACGCCCGTTGCCGAACCGCCGGCCGCGCAGCCGCCGCCGCGTCGGGCAGCCCCGGAACAATCCCGGCAGGCCGCGGTCGCACCGGCCGCCAGAACGCCGCGCGCGAAAACCAGTGGTTTCGTCACCGTGCTCGGCTACCAGAAGGGCCGGATGGAAGCCCTCAAGATGATGGCTGATCTGCAGCAGAAGTACGCACAGCTGCAGGGCCAGAAGCTGGACGTCATCGAATCCGATCAGTCTGCCAGGGGCCTGGGCGTCATTTATCGCGTGGTCGCGGGGCCGCCCGCCTCGCGGTCCAACGCCATGGGACTTTGCAAGCAATTGTCGGACGCCGGCTTCAAGGGCTGCTGGGCGATGGCCCGTTGACGTTGCCCGCTTTGGTGCCCCTGGCGCTCTCGCTTCCTTGCTAGAGCACCTCCTGCCAAGCCACTACAGCTCAACGAGGACGCATGCGTCGTGCACTGGTTATGGGTCTGGCCGGCGAGACGCTGACGCCGGATGAGCGCCGGTATCTGGCTGCCCAACGACCTGCCGGGATCATTCTGTTTGCCCGCAACTGCAGTGCGCCAGATCAGATTCGCGCTCTGGTATCCGACGCGTTTGCGGCCATCGACGATGCCGACACGCTGATACTGATTGATCAGGAAGGCGGCCGCGTCCAGCGCCTGGGTCCACCGCATTGGCGCAAGCTGCCGCCGGCCGGCGCGTTCGCTGACTGTTTCGGACGTGATCGCGAAACTGCACTAGCAGCAGCGCGCGACGTCGCCAGGCTGGCCGCGAACGATTTGCGTCAGGTGGGCATCAACTGTAACTGCGCGCCGGTTTTGGACCTGCGAATTCCCGGCGCGCACGAAATCATCGGCGATCGATCCTATGGCGGGCAGGTCGGCGACGTGGCTGCTCTGGGAGCAGCCGTGGCCGATGGCCTGATGTCGGGCGGCGTCGTGCCGGTCATCAAGCACATTCCCGGCCACGGCCGCGCGCTTGCCGACAGCCACCTCGAGTTGCCGCGCGTGGACGCACCGGCAGCGGATCTCGAAGCGCGCGATTTCGCCCCCTTCCGCGCCCTTCGGCATCTGCCGGCGGCGATGACGGCGCATGTCGTCTATTCAGCAATCGATGCCGAGGCCCCGGCCAGCATTTCGCCGATCGTCACCCGGAAAGTCATTCGAGGCTCGATCGGCTTCGACGGCCTGTTGATGAGCGATGATCTCGGCATGCAGGCATTGACGGGCAGCGTCCGCGAACGGGCAGAGGCGGTGATAGCGGCTGGCAGTGATCTGGTCCTGCAGTGCAGCGGCAATCTCGATGAGGCGCAGGACGCCGCGGCTGGCACGCCGTTTCTGGCTGATGCGGCGCTCGCCCGCTTCGAGCGCGCCTGTGCCGTGACACGTTCGCAGTCCGATTTCGACGTGAGGGCGGCTGAGACAACCCTTGCCCGGGTGCTGGACGGCGCTTTGCTGGCCTGATCGGACTGAAAAGCTCGTGGGCCGACAACACCGAAGCCGTTGTTGCGGCAGGGCCGCCGGCATAAGGTTATCCGACGACGAATCGATCCCTCTCTCTTAGACCGTAGCGACAGCACCGGTTGCGATGACGAACCAGGACGACACAACGACCGCCGGCGCAGCCGACGAACCGGACCGCAAGGCGGATGACGCGGAGGCGTGGGACACCCTGCCTCCCGTTGAGGTCGACGCGGCCGATGCACTGGTCGTCGACATCGAGGGCTTTGCCGGTCCACTCGACCTGTTGTTGGCCCTCGCACGCACGCACAAGCTTGATATTTCACGAATTTCTATCCTGGCGCTGGTGGAGCAGTACCTCGACTTCATCACCCGGGCGCAGCGTCTGAATCTTGAGATTGCTGCCGACTATCTGGTGATGGCGGCCTGGCTCGCCTTCCTGAAATCGCGCCTTTTGCTGCCGCGCGAGCGAACGGATGCCGGCGAGCTGTCGGGCGAGGAGTTGGCTGCGCGGCTGGCCTTCCGGCTGCAGCGGCTGCAGGCGATGCGCGATGCCGCCGCGCGCCTGATGACCCGCAAGCGGCTGGGAATAGACGTCTTTCAGCGCGGCGCGCCTGAGGCCGTTCGCACCGTGCGGGACGTGACGTGGACCGCCGACATCGTTGACCTGCTCCAGGCCTACGCCCGCCAGCGGATCCGCGCCATCAAGCCGGTGCACGTTGTGAAAAAGCGCACCGTGTGGTCGATCAAGGATGCCCGAACCCGCCTGGAGGCGCTGGTTGGTCGAACCGGCGGCGAGTGGGCCCAGCTCGACATGTTCCTGGAACAGTACATGCCCCAGGACCGGGGCGAGCAGGACGCGGCAGATGAAATCGGCCGGACCGTGATCGCCTCTTCCTTCGGCGCCACGTTGGAAATGGCCCGCGAAGGTCTTGTCGAGCTGCGCCAGGATGCGCCGTATGCTCCTATCTACATCCGGCGCAAGGCGGCCGGTGCCGATTGGCAGCGCATTGGCTGATTTAAACCAGGGCGCGGGCCTCGTAGCGCATACCGGTCGCCGATACGATATGCTGACCCGCAACAGGCGGGCAGGCCAAAGGAACCAGACGATATGGTGCCACCGAGGCTTTCGATCGTGACCGATGCGGCGCGGGACGACGCAGAAGAACCGGCGCCGGCGGGCCCAGGGCCGGCGGAAGTCGCGCACGGCGCTGGCAACCTGACCGGACTATCCTCGCCTGTGCATGAGTTGATCGCCTCGATCGAGACCGGATCGGTGGAATTGAGGCAGGCTGGGGACAATGACGGCACTGCGCCGGAAAGCGAGCCGGCTGCGTCCATTCCTGAAACGCCCACCCCTCATGATGCCGAGGCCGCGAGCGCTGCCGAAATGCAGGCCGTTGCCGCTGCCCCGCCGGCCGAAGCGGTGCGCCTTCTGGAAGCCGTGCTCTTTGCCGCATCCGAGCCGCTCGCGGAGGACCGGCTGGCTCTCAATCTACCGGCCGGAACCGACGTCGGCGCGGTGCTGGCGGAGATCCAGACGCTGTATGCCGGCAGGGGCGTGAGCCTGGTGAAGGTGGCGGACAAGTGGGCGTTTCGCACTGCCGAGGACCTGTCATGGGCGATGGAGCGCCATGCCAGCGAGGAGCGCCGGCTGTCCAAGGCAGCGCTGGAGACGCTCGCGATCGTGGCCTATCACCAACCGGTAACCCGTGCCGAGATCGAGGAGATCCGGGGCGTCACGATCTCGAAGGGGACGTTGGATGTCCTCATGGAAACGGGCTGGGTCCGTCCCCGCGGCCGCCGCCGCGCTCCCGGCAAACCGGTGACATACGGCACGACAGAGGCGTTTCTGGCGCATTTCAGCCTGGAAACTGTCAAGGACCTGCCTGGGCTGAGCGAGCTGAAAGGGGCAGGCCTGCTCGATGCGAATCTGCCCCCAGACTTCAAGGTGCCGGAGCCGACGGATACCGCCGCGCTGATGCCGGATGAGCTGCCACTCGATTCCGGCGCAGACGAGGACGAGGTAGAGCAGGCCGAGCTTGCCTTCGATGAGATCGATGAGATCGACGAGGACGGTCTGGACCAGGATGACATCGGCGAGCCGGGACCGAGTGATGGCGCGACGTCGTCGTCATAGCACCTAGCGCACGGCGGCCTGGCGCGCTCGTCATCTGTGACGTTTTGGAATGAGATATTGTAAAAAAATAAAACAATCGCACCCTTGATGTCCGGGTTCCTGGCCCTACTTGAAGCGCTCCCGGTTACCTTGCCGGGGTGTGGCCTATCTGCGATAGTGCCGGGTAATTCACCAACACGCGAAGAAATTCGCGAGAGGAGTCAAGAACCAATGGGTGCAATGAGCATCTGGCACTGGATCATCCTGTTGCTGATCGTCGTACTCTTGTTCGGCAAGGGCAAGATTTCGGACGTGATGAGCGATGTCGCCAAGGGCATCAAGAGCTTCAAGAAGGGCATGGCGGAGGATGAGACCGCCAAGCAACCGGACGCTCCGCCCAAAGGTGAGCCCAAGGTGATCGAGAACACGCCGGCAGGCGCCACCTCGACCTCGACCACTGCCGCAGCTGCGCAGAGCAGCCCGGATCAAGGCAAGGTCGGCTGAAGGGCGCTCCATCACTGAGTGCATAGACAGGTTCGCAATGCGTGCGGGCGCTGCCGGCAGGAGTTTGGCCGCGCCCGCCAGCGAGCTGTCAGTCATAGGCCGAGCGCCGCCAACAGGCTGGCCCGTCAATAGGATACGATCGATGTTCGATGTCGGCTGGAGCGAGCTTCTTATCGTCGGAGTGGTCGCCCTGCTGGTTGTAGGGCCGAAGGAGCTACCGGGTCTGCTACGCACGATCGGCCGTTTCATCGGCATGATCAAGCGTCAGGCCGGCGAGTTCAGGTCGCAATTCGACGAGGCCATGAACGAAGCGGAGATGCAGGAGCTGAAGAAGCAGGTCACCGACATCAGATCGGATGCGGAGGCCACGCTGCGCGATGCTGCCTCCTCCTTCGAGAAGGAGGCGTCGGACACGCCGAGCATTCACGGCGACGAGCAGACTGGCAAATCAGCCACCGCCGCTGATGAGCCGATCGACGCAGGCATCGACGCCGAGCTGCCACCCGAGCCCAAGCCGGCAGGCAATGCGGGAGCCGCCGCCATCGCTGCCGCCGCTGCAGCAGCCCATCCGGCCGCGACGCCGGACAAGACAGGAGCATAAGACGCGCCATGCAGGACGTGTCGCCAGGTCACGGTTCCCATGATGAACCGATCCGCCCGGGGCAGGAGGAGATCGATGCCTCCAAGGCTCCGCTCATGGATCACCTTATCGAGCTGCGCCAACGCCTGCTCTATTCGGTGATCGCATTCGCCGTGATGTTCGTGCTGTGCTTTGCGGTCGCAAAGTACATCTATGATGTGCTGACCTGGCCGCTGATCTGGGTCTGGCCGAAAGACCTGCCTGATCCCAAGCTGATCATCACGCACCCGCTGGAATACTTCTTTACCGAGATCAAGGTCGGCATGTTCGGTGCAGCGGTGCTCGCGTTCCCCGTGATCGCGATCCAGATCTACAAGTTCGCCGCGCCCGGCCTCTATAAGAACGAGCGTGATGCCTTTCGTCCCTACCTCTTCGCGACCCCGATCCTGTTCTTGACCGGGGGCATGATCGTGTACTTCGTAGCAGCGCCCCTGCTCATGAAGTTCTCGCTCGGCCTGCTTCCGGCGCGGGACTCCAGCATGACCGCCATTGAGCTGCTGCCGAAGGTCAACGAGTACCTGTCGCTGATCATGCAGCTGATTTTCGGCTTCGGCCTGATCTTCCAGCTGCCGGTCGTGCTCACCCTGTTGGCCCGTGCCGGTATGGTGACGGCCGCTTTCCTGCGCGACAAGCGCCGGTATGCGATCGTCGCGATCTTTGCCGCCGCAGCCGTCCTGACACCGCCTGACGCAATTTCCATGATCATCATGGCGCTGCCGACGGTGCTCCTCTACGAGGCCTCGATCCTCGCGGTGGCCTACGCCGAGAAGTTGCGCGCAACCGCAGCCGCAGCCGAACAGGGCAACACCGAGTGACGTGGTTGTTCCGCTGAATTGCGGCAGCGATATCCGGGCAGGCGCCAGCCTGCCCGGATAAGCCTACTTCTTGGCGCGCACGTAGGAGCCCGGCGCGTCCTCGATGACACCCAGCTTGGCGCCCGGCTCGCGGGCTGCGATAAGCCCCTTGGACTGTTTGGTGAGCCAGCCGATCCAGTGCGGCCACCAGGAGCCGGGCGTCTCCTTCGCGCCCTCCATCCACTCCTCGAGCGTGTCGACGCGATCCGGGTTGGTCCAGTACTGGTATTTCGGCTTGTCAGGAATTGGCGGGTTTATCACACCGGCGATGTGCCCCGAGCCGCCAAGCACATATTCGACCGGGCCACCGAACAGACGGGCCCCGATGAAGACGGACTTTGACGGCGCGATGTGATCCTCTCGCGTGGCCAGGTGATAGATCGGCAGTTTCACCTTCTTCAGGTCGAGCTTGACGTTGCCCAGCACCAGCTCGCCCTTGGCCAGCTTGTTCTGGTGGTAGAACTCGCGCAGGTAGAAGCTATGGTTGGCCGCCGGCATCCGCGTTGAATCCTGATTCCAATACAGCAGGTCGAACGGGAACGGCTGCTTGCCGAGCATGTAATTGTTGACGATATAGGGCCAGATCAGATCCCTCGGCCTGAGCATGTTGAACACGGTCGCCATGCTGGAGCCGTCCAGATAGCCGCGTTCAGCCATCATTTCCTCAAGGCTCTTCAGCTGGGTGTCGTCGATGAACAGCTTGAGGTCGCCCCCCTCGCTGAAGTCCGCTTGCGCGGCCAGGAACGTTGCCGAATTGAAGATGTCCTCACGCTTGGCCGCAAGGTAGGCCAATGTCGCCGTCAGCAAGGTACCGCCGACGCAGTATCCGAGTACGTTGCATTTCTTCTCGCCGGTTTCCCGCCTCACCGCATCCGCGGCCGCCAGGATGCCCTGGTGCATGTAGTCTTCGAACGTCGTGTGCTTGTGACGCTCGTCCGGATTGACCCACGACACCACGAACACCGTGAAGCCCTGTTCCACGACGTACTTGATGAATGACTTCTTCGGCGCCAGGTCGAGGATGTAGAACTTGTTGATCCACGGCGGCACGATGAGGAGCGGCACGGTTCGAGCTTTTTCGGTGCTGGGCTGATATTGGATGAGCTGCAGCAACTCGTTCTGGAACACCACCTTGCCGGGCGTGATAGCGATGTTCTTGCCGACTTCGAATGCGCTGGTATCGGTTTGCGAAATCTGCAGAACGTTGCCGGAGCGCTCCAGGTCCGCCACCAGCCGCCGCATGCCTTCGACCAGGTTCTGAGCGTTGGACGCAAATGTCTCCCGCACCACTTCCGGATTGGTCGCCGGGAAGTTGGAAGGCGACATAGCGCTGGACAGCTGAAGCAGCAGGAACTCCGCCTGATGCCGCGTCCTTGGCTCCAGGCCGGGCGTGTCATCGAGCAGTTTTTCGGCCCACCGCGATGTCAGCAGATACGTTTGCTTCCAGAAATCGAAGTAGGCATTGTCGGACCAGCCTGGATCTTTGAACCGGTTGTCACCCGGCTCTGGCGCCGCGACAGGCGGGATGTCCTGCCCGCTCATCCGTTGCAGCGTATTGGTCCAGACCTCCAGATAGCCGGCAAACAGCGCCCCTTGCGCCTCACTCAGTCTGGCCGGATCCGAGAGCCAGACCTGCCAGACCTTGCTCCACGCAAGCGAGATTTCCGGCGGGTCGCTGCTGCCCATGAGCGGATTGATGGCATTCGCGTTGCGCTTATCGATAAGGTCCGAAAGCGCACGCCCACCTTCTTCCATAAGACTGAGGAGGTTGCGTCCGAAGGCAACCGGGTCCTTGATCTGATATTGCGAGATGTCGCCTGTGGCGGATGGCACGTGCTTCTGCATTGAGGGTTCACCTGCCTGGTCGAGTCTGCGCTGCAACTGAACATAGGTCGATCCTGTGACCGCCACAATTACCATGGACAAGAGATGGTTAGAGGGCGGTGGACAGCGGCGAAGCATATGATGCTCCAATGACGAATCGACTATATTGCAGTGCAGCATTGGCGTCAAAAGCACCAAAGGCCGCAGTTATGGGAAGATCGCGCGCACCGATAGCTACCCTGGTTGCTGCTGCAATGGCCGCGGCAGTCGCGGCCGGCGGCTGCGGCCAGTCGATGAACACCGCCTTGCCGGACCTGTCACCCAGCTCCCCGACCTCCCCACGCCACCAGCGCAGCATGTCCAGCGACGAGCAGCGCAAGGCGATCGACGATATGATCGCCCAGCGCGATGCCGCCGCTGGTGGCACCGAAGCCGTTAAATAGACGCGGCTTGCATCCGATCACCACGGCCCAGGCCCGCTTATTTCTGGCATTGTTCCCGCCGGGACAGCGCCCCAAGCTGTTCTCCGGCACCTTTGGCCTACACAAACGTCACCCAAGACGTGGAGGAGAAGGCCATGACCACGCTGCCAGCCCGTACCGCCAGCACTGCCCTGGAAACCGAGCATCCAACCCCCATCATCAGGCAGCGTGCAGCGCGCTCCGCCTATGTCGACCACTCGGATCACACCCGCTATGCCCGGCTTGGATATATCGCGATCGCCCTCGCATTCGGCGGGCTTGGCGGCTGGGCGGCTATAGCCCCGCTGGACAGCGCCGCGGTCGCCGAGGCCAATGTTGCCGTGAGCTCGGATCGCAAGCCGATCCAGCACCTCGAGGGAGGGATCGTCCGCGAAATCCTCGTGAAGGAAGCGCAACGGGTCAAGGCTGGCCAGGTGCTGTTCCGCCTGCAGCCGGTGCAGGCCGAAGCCAACGCTGACGTGTTGACCAAGCAATTGAGCGGCTCGCTGGTGAAAGAGGCGCGTCTGCTTGCCGAGCGCGACATGAAGGCAGAGATAGACCTGCCGTCCGATGTTTTCGCCAAGCGCGACGAGCCCGGCACAGCCCGCACGATTTACGATCAGGAAAAGATCTTCCAGGACCGTCGCCAGTCGCTGCAGGCCAACGTCGCCATCCATCAGCGCCGCATCGAGCAGACCAACAACGACATCGCCGGAAAGCGCCTTCGTGAGCGGGCGCTCCAGTCGCAGTTCGAAAGTCTCACTGCCGAGATCAAGGCAGTCTCGGGTTTGGCCGATCGCGGGTTCTTCCCGAAGAACAAGCTGCGTGCCAGCCAGCGCGAGCTGTTCCGGATGCAGGGTGAGCTCGGCGCCCTGGTCAGCGATATCGCGCGCAGCGGCGAGATCATCGAGGAATTGAAGCTGCAGATCCGGCTTGCAGCCCAGCGCTACGTCGAGGAAGCCGCCCGCGAGCTGGGCGAGGTGCGTGGCCGCCTGACGGAGTTGCGCGAAAAGCTGAAGGTCGCACGTGACGTGCTGACCCGCGTCGAGGTCCGCGCGCCGCAGGATGGCATCATCCAGGCGATCAAGGTGCACGTGGTTGGCGCGGTCGTGACGCCCGGACAGCCGATCGCCGAGATCGTCACGCTGGAGGACGGCCTGATCATGACAGCCAAGATCCTCCCCGACGACATCGACACCGTGCATGCCGGCATGAAGGCGGAGATCCGTTTCCCTGCCTATGTGGCCAAGCAGCGGCGCATCACGCTCGGCAAGGTGGAGACGATTTCCGCCGATGCGATCTATGACCAGCAGACCCGCCGCAGCTACTACAATGCCCGTGTGGTGCTGGACCAGGCCACGTTGCCGGAAGGGTTGAAGGGAAAGCTGGTGCCCGGAATGCCGGCCAGCGTCCTGATCAGCACGGGCGAGCGCACGGTGCTGCAGTATCTGGTAGGCCCCCTGCTCGACAGCGTTGCTCGCACCATGCGCGAGCGCTGAGTCCCATGCCCGGCCCGGTCAGAGTTGACATGGGTCGGGCACACTGGCGGCAAGTGCTGCGCTCAATCGTTGGCGTGATCGTTGAGAAACGTGATCTTGACCTACTCCCGCAGGCCGCGCCGCGGGTTCCCGTAGCCCTCCGCCTTCATCGCTCTCGTTCCACAGCACACGGGGTGAACCGCGCCTCAGTCGGGCGGCGTGCAAGACCATTTCCATCGTCGCGCAAAGCGCCTTAGGCTGCACCTGATGTACCTGGTGCAACTGGTCTCGATTGGAGGACATGCTCGTGAGCGCAAGAACACCCAAGCCGCTACGTTCAGATATGGGATGGAGCAGCGAGACGCAGATCGACGTGCGCGGCCACGACCTGTGCAAGGACCTGCTCGGCAAGGTCGACCTCGGCGACATGGCCTGGCTCGAGATCACAGGCCGCTTTCCCACGCCGCAGGAATTGGAGCTATTCAACGCGATCCTCGTGGTGCTGGTGGAGCACGGCATGACGCCGGCAGCCATGGCCTCGCGCCTTGTCTATCTGGGAGCGCCGGAAGCGATCCAGGGTGCCGTGGCAGCCGGCCTGAATGCCATGGGGTCCGTGTTCGGCGGCGGTGCTGAGGCCTCAGCCCGCATGCTGTCCGAGGCGCTGAAAGACCAGCCTGGCGACGCCGATCTCGCAGCTATTGCGCAGGCGATCGTTGAGGATCATGCCGCCCGCAAGCGACCGGTGCCCGGCATCGGCCATCCCATTCACAAGCCGATCGATCCGCGCACGCCGGTGCTGTTCGGCATTGCGGAAAAGAACGGCTTTCGTGGCCGCTACATCGCCCTGATGGAGAAGATCCAGGCAGCCGCCGAGGCGCGGACTAAGCGCACGCTGCCGCTCAACGCCACCGGTGCGATTGGTGCAATCTCTTGCGAGCTGGGCCTGCCTTGGCAGATCGGCCGCGGCCTCGCCGTCATTTCCCGCGCCATCGGTCTGGTCGGCCACATCGCCGAGGAGATGCGCCAGCCGATCGCCATGGAGCTGTGGCAGCGCGCCGAAGACGAGGTCGCCGACAACGCACGTGGCGAATAGCAGCGTACCGCCGCGCCTTCGGTCAATTAAGGCGCGGCGCCGCACAAGGCATCAGCATAAAGACTAACGCAATGCTGATCCGCACTGCTTTGGCACTCCAGTGCTCTTCACCCCGACGCGTGCTCGTCTTGTGCGGTCTTGCAGCCGTTCGCCGACTTGAGATTTGAACTGCAAGAGAGCTATTCCGGTCCGAATCCGCGGCTGCGGATCGTAATGTCAAACCGCCGGACACCGTCGCGCGGCATGAACATCTCGATGCAGTTGCCTGGACCGTCCGTGAGCATCCAGGGATGTGTAAGGTAGGTCTTGATCGTCTTGCTCTGGCCGGGATTGAGCCCGCCGTAGTCGACCGGCTGCCCCTTGTAGTCGATCCACATCAGGGCCCGATACTGGCCGCTGCGATTGACGAACGTGACGTTTACGGATTGCGAAGCGCGTTGCGAGCGTACCTTCCCGAACTGCTTGCAGGACATTTTGCTGCCACCTGCTGCCGCCCGGTCCGCGATTTGTTGCATTGCGCCGAAGATCGCATTGCAGTCGCTGACGAACGTCCGCACCGGCTTGCCGCTGCCCTTCAGGCTGAGGCGCCCGGTGGCCATCCCTCCTATGCGATACTCCAGTTCCGTGCCGGACGCGAGCGCACCCCAGAACCGATCGTTGGCTTCGAGGTTCAGCAATACCCCGGAAACGCCCTGCTCCCGTTTGGTCCCATAGACGTTGCCTTTGAAGCCCTGTCGGTAACCGTCGATCTTCACTTCAAAGGTGACGGGTGCACCTTCCTTCATCCGCGCGGTGTTGTAGCCGAAGATTGTGGGAATTTCCGTCCCGCTGGAGCCAGCCTGACAGATTGCGGAAAAGCGGGCGTCGTCGGTCTCCGGCACCTGATGCATGAGCCGCGCGGTATAGCGGCCCTTCTCTGCCGGATCATTGTAGGCGGAGGTCTGCCAGACGGGATCGGCGGCAGTGGCTGGTGGAGCAGGAACCGCGAAAGCGAAAAGTGCCGCGAGGGGCATTGTTGCCGAGGCGATCATGAAAGCGCGCAGATCCGCCGCCATGTTCAATGTCCCTTTGTGTTCGCAATTGAGCGAGAACGGGCCCAGAATAACGGAGTTCACTGCACGAACAATGGTAAACTGCGACAATGATGGACAAGTCCAGCGACGCTGTCCCTTCGCTTCCCTTCGCAGGCTGTGGCCGCAATGAAATTGACTTGATATATAGCGTGTACGGATTGACTGCCTGCTTACCGCTGTGCTCCCGCATTTCTGCTCATGCGACACGCTGCGACCAGAAAGCCAATCAGAGCAGAGACTGCAGTCCCAAGCAGTCCCGAAAAGGCGAGTGCAAACATTGACAGGAGCAATGCAGCCCCCACATGCTGGCCGAAGCTCTTCGTGAGCGGACCCAACTTGTCGGAATATGTCAGCGTGGCGACGATTGCCAGCGCCGGACCGCTCGCCAGCACTGCCAATAGGCCGGTAAGGGCCCCTGCGACAGCGCCT
Organism: uncultured Alphaproteobacteria bacterium; assembly: GCA_963825625.1. GTDB lineage: Bacteria > Pseudomonadota > Alphaproteobacteria > Rhizobiales > Hyphomicrobiaceae > CAMDPA01. The sequence continues at coordinate 281,937 of CAWGUF010000012.1, forward strand.
CGCACGCGCGTGACGCCGCCACGCATGACAATGAACCAGACGGGCGCGGCAACGAGCATCGACACCGCCGCACAGGTGAGCTTGAATTTAGTCAGCCACCCCTCGCCATCGATCTTCAGCGGAACGGTCCAGTGGGCGACCATGATCGCCGCGCAGCCGATCGCCACGCAGAAGACCACCCCCTGCAGTAGGCTTCCCATTGCCGGCTTCTGCACAATCACCCCGCTTGCCTCCATGAGCAACACCTGGCGGCGGCGCCAGCCACCAGATGATGACCAATACGCCCTTAGCCCTGATCGGCCTTCCCCAGTTTCGCGCTCGTCGGGAACACCAGCGACTTGATGACGACCGGCACCGCACCCGATGCGGGCAGGATCTGGCCGATGTCGATGTAAGTCGAACTCTTTCAGGTTGATGCCGTCGATGGAGACGACGGCACAGCCGAGCTTGGCTTCCTCGTGCGCATGGATGCCGACCAGGCCTCCGACGTCGCTGTCGCCGACCAGGACCAGCGGATGCCCCTTGTCGAGGATGGAGTTGAGGCCAAGCGCCACGCCGTGGCAGAAGTCGTCGAGGCGCTGCCACGTCGCCGAGCCGTCCCAGCGGTAGCACAGCGCCACCGGTTGCTCGCCCTCGGATAGATCGAGGCGGCGCAGCGCGACCCGGATCGCCTCGGCAATCGCCTCGCGCGACAGCACGTCGTCAGCAAGCGGCAGATCCGGCGTGATCGCCGGCACGTTGCGCAGCGGCAGCGTGTCGGCCGGCGTCACGAAGATCGTCGAGCCCGACACCTGCACCGTGTACTGCGAGGCGCCGACGACGGTGGCGCGAATGCCCTGATCGGGCTCCGCGATCGCCACCCCGCGCCACGCCTCGATGCGTTTGCGGATGGCTGCGCCCAACAGCGGTCCGAGGTCGCCATAGCCCTCTGTCTCGCGCCCGTAGATGTATTCCGAGACGCCGCCGGAGAAGGTGACGACCTCGGGCGCGCTGCCGGTTTGTCAGCGCATCGAGGCGCAGCAGCGCCGCTGTCTCCGCCGACAAGTCCTTCTCGCTTATCGCCTCGAACAGGCGATCCGCCATGCGCTCGGCGATCTTGAGGGCATCGGGCTCCGACAGCGCCGCACCGGTCTCCAGCGCCACGCCGACCTCGGCTGCGAAGCGCCGGCCCGCCTCCTCGATGCGCACGACCCGCCGCTCCGCGTCCAGCGCGATCACGCGCGCGCCGACGTCGATGGCCGTGATCTCCGGCACCTCGCCGTTCTCGCACACAGCGATCTTCGAGGTGCCGCCGCCGATGTCGATGTTCATCACACGAGCCTTGTCGCGGATCGAGCGCGACGCGGCACCGGAGCCGAAGGCGGCGAGCGTCGTCTCCAGCCCGTCGCCCGGCCGAAACCGACACGAACTTGCCGGCCTGGGCGGCGAACAACTCGCCGATGGCGCGGGCGTTGGAGCGCCGCACGGCGACGCCGGTCAGGATCAGCGCGCCGGTGTCGATCTCGTCCGGCGCGACGCCCGCGGCCTTGTACTGCGCATCGACGAATGCGCCGAGCTTGTCGGCGTCGATCGTCATGTCGGCGGCGTAGGGCGTGAGCAGGACGTCGGATTCGTGGAACACCTCGCGCTCGGTGACGACGTAGCGGTTGTCGAGCCGCTCCAGCAGCAGGCGCGAGAACACGAGGTGCGATGTCGATGAGCCGATGTCGACGCCGACGCTGAGTCAGGCGGATCTCGTCTTCGCCTTCCAGGCTGCGCCCGGCCGAGGAGAAGAAGATGCGGCCGCCCTTCTCGGCTCGCTCATACCGGGTGTCGTCGGTCGGCATGGCCGTTTACGCCCGCCGCACTCGTCGGCACCACCCGGTCGGTCCTCGACCAGTCCTTGTACTTCTCCGGCACCTCGTAGAACGCCGCTTCCATCCGCGACTTTATGCCAGCCTTGGCGAGCGTCTCCTCGTACTCCTTGCGGATGTAGGGATCCTCCATCCAGTACGGGATGGCGGTGCCGCCCTCCTGCAGGTCCATGCCGGTGTAGTCGATGTGCTTCTCGCCCGGCGGGCCAGGGTCGCGGCCGGGATTGTGCGGGCCGAACCAGGCTGTCAGCCGGAACGGCTCGTTGCCCGACGCGAATAGTGCTCGTGATACCAGCGCGCGCCGCCCGGGCGCCGCCGTCACCAGGCCGAACGGTTCGTAGTCGACGCGCCGCACCTGGTCTGCGAACCCGTCCTTCCACGGCGTCTCGCCGCAGCGCTCCGGCCAGGAGTAGGTGTAGCCCTTGCCCTTGAGGCAGATCAGCACGGCGGCACAGGTGTGCGCGTGCACCTTCGAGTAGCGCCCGTTCTCGTGCTGGCCGATCCAGAAGTAGAACTGGTTGTTGGTCATGAACGGCTCGACCCGGCGATAGCCGACCGAGCGGCGGTTGTCGAGCGGCAGGTCGCAGTTGATGACGTCGGGGATGAAGTTGGTGCGGCGCATGGCGAGCCCGCGCACCGGGTCGGGCTCGATGTCGTCGCTGGTACTTGAAGAAGTCGTCGCCACCGGAGAAGCGGTCGCGGAACACGATACGGGTTGTCGAACACCGCCTCGACGTTGTTGATCATGTTGAGCACGTTCGGCGCCGTGGTGCCGGCGAGCAGCAGCCGCCGGGCTCGAGGTGGCGTTGACGATGCGGTGCATGGCATTCATCGGGATCGAGAACATCGAGCCCTTCTGCCACTCGAACATGTGCTTCCTGGTATCGCCGTCCTGCCAGACCTCGGTCGAGCCGCGCCCTTCCACGACGAGGAAAATCTCCTCGTACATGTGCTTTTCGGGGTTCAGCGCGCCGCGAGCCGGGACCTCGACCACGTAGTGGCCCCATTTGGTCTCGGTCCCGTAGAGCTGGATGTAGGTGCCACGTCCGCCCGTGCGCTTCCAGTCAGCCAGCGGCAGGTCCAGGACGCTTCTGCAACCCGATGTCGCGGAAGACGGGGATGCCTTCCGGCTCCATGAATGCGTCGTAAGGGGTCGGCTGCTTCTTGAACTCGCCGAAGCCGGCGCGCTTGTTGCCGGAAGGCTCGTGCCAGTGGACACCGTGGCCGGGAGCGTCATGGGGCATGGTGGATCCTCGCCTGTCTTGGTTTCCATCGCTGAGTGCTCTGGAGGGGCCGATCTGTCAAGGGCGGCCGGTCCGGTCGACGCTGCGGGGCCGGGGCCAAGGGGCCCGGCGGTCAATGTCCCTCGGTCCGGGATCATTGGGCATTTGTACAAGTTACAATTGAAAAGACCGAAGAGGGCAATTTTCAAGACTTGTCCGCTAACCTGCGATCATTCGGGAGGCGTCAGTGGGGACAGTAGCGGGCGCGGCGGCGTAGGGCGACATTGATCGTGGGAGTTGCAAATGGCGCGGATTGTGGGGACAGCCCTTTCAGAGTTGCTCCGGGGCGGCAACAAGAGCGACAGCATTTTCGGCAACGGCGGTGACGACACGCTGCTGGGCGGCGGCGGCAACGACCGCATCTACGGTGCCGATGGCAACGACGAGATCGATGGCGGCGATGGCAACGATGTCATCTACGGCAACGGCGGCAACGATACGTTCATCGGTGGCTTGGGCAACGATACGGTCTACGGGGGAAGTGGCAACGACAACTTTGCTGACGGCGATGGCAATGATGTCGTCTACGGCAACGGCGGCAACGACACCTTCACCGGCGGCGAAGGAAACGACTGGCTTTTCGGCGGCTCCGGAAATGACACGTTCTTCGCAGCCGATGGCAATGACGTGATCGTGGGCAATGGCGGTTTCGACACCTATGATGCGTCCCAGCTGACCACCGGAGTCTCCATCAATCTCGGGTTGGGCACCGCGCAAGGTCCGGGCAATCAGACAGTCACCGGCATCGAGCAGGTGATTGGCTCCGATTTCGCCGACAGCATCATTGGCAGCGCGGGCGACGACGTGCTCTCCGGCGGTGGCGGCGACGACTACATTGACGGCCGTGCGGGCAACGATGTTCTGACCACGGGTGCCGGTAGCGATACCCTGCTGGGCGGCGACGGCGATGACCGCCTCATCTATGACGGCGCCACCGCGGATGGCTCTACCCACGTGCTCGATGGCGGGGCCGGCGATGACACCGTAGAGTTGCGGCTGACCGGCGCCCAGTACACGCCTGAGGTCAAGGCCGAGCTGCACGCCTACCACATCTTCATGTCCGATCCGGCCAACGCCGATGCGACATTCACGTTTACGACGCTCGACAACCTTCAGGTCGGCAACGTCGCGCTGTTCGAAGCGAGCGTGGATGGCGTGGCCGCGCCCACCAACGAAGCCCCGACGATTGATCTGGGCGCATCGACCGCGTTCATGACGGTCGTGGCGGGGAATACTGCTGCAGGCCAGGTGGTCGCCGCGGACCCGGACGGCGACGCGGTCAGCTATGCCATCTCCGGCCAGGCAGCCCATGGGCAAGCAGCAATCGATGCCAACGGCCACTTCAGCTACGTCGCCGGCCAACACATGGGCCTCGACAGCTTCACCCTGGTGATCGACGACGGCTTCGGCGGCACGACCGAGCACACGGTGAACGTGGGTGTCTGGGGTGAGCTGGATGTCTCCGGCGCCGCTGACCGCATGTTCGTCAATCTGACGGCGGATACCGCCACCGGCCTGTCATCGGCTGATGTCGAGTGGGCGATCAACGTGCGCGGCTCCGCCTTCAACGACGTCGTCTACGGTGATGCCGCGGCCAACGAGCTGCGCGGCGAAGCAGGTGCCGATCAGCTCAACGGCGCAGCCGGTCACGACAGTCTGCATGGCGGTGACGGTAATGATGGGCTGTGGGGCGGCGGCGGCAACGATCAGTTGTTCGGCGACGCCGGCGACGATGTGCTGATCGGCGATGGCGGTCACGATACGTTGGCAGGCGGCGCCGGCAGCGACATCCTTCGTGGCGGGCAGTTCAATGGCGGCGGCCTCAACTTCAACGACACGTTCGCCTGGGCCCGTGACGACGTCGTCAACACCGATGGCAGCGCCGCCGGCTTCGACCGGATCGTCGACTTCGGCGCGGGCGACAAGCTGGATTTCTCTGGCATATTCGCTGGTGGACCTGCTGTCGATGCTGCTGACGTGCTGCGCGCCACCGACACCGCCGCAGGTACGCTCATCTCTGCCGACGTCGGCGGCGGCGCTTTCGTCGATATAGTGGTGCTCGACAACGTCCACATGAGCCTGGATGACCTCGACGCCATCAACGCCATCGTGGTGTGATCGTCCGGCACGCTTGATTATGTGCTTCGCACTGGCCTCTCTTGCTGGGTTCCCGACGCTCACTCTGCTACGCCTCGTTTCGGTCGAGGATGACGGGGTTGGGCCGAGAATGACAGTTCGGGGGCTGCTGCCCTACGCCTCCAGCCACGCCTCAAGCGCCTCGGGCAGTCCGTCCAGCGGGCGGTAGCCGTTGGCAACGATCAGGTAACGGCCTTCGCCGTCGCCCGCCATCAGCGTCGGGAAGCCCTTCACGCCTGCCTCTTGCGCGATCAGGAAGTCGCGCATCGTGGCATTGCGCGCTTCCGGCGAGATCATCTCGGCAAAGAACATCTCCCGGTCGATGCCGGCCTCCGCCGCCACGTCTGCCAGCACGGCATCCTGGGTGGTATCCCGGTTCTCCGCGTAGAACGCGCGCTGCACCGCCGCCATATAAGCCAGAGTGAGCGGCGGGTTGAGTAGCCGCATCGTCACCACGGCGCGACAGGCGGGCTCCGTGTCGTAGGCGAAATCATTCCGCTCGAACAGTCCGAAATCGAACGGCTGGCCGGTTGCCTCCCGCACCTTCTGCCAGTGGCTTGCGATCGAGCGCTTGTCGGCATCCGTCATGACGGCGGTGTTGCCGGCCCTCAGACCACCCACGATCAAATGGATCGGCAACCGGTCTCCGAATTGATCGACCAGCGCCTCCACCACAGGGGCGAACCCATAGCACCACGAGCACATCGGGTCGGCGATATAGAGCAGCGACTTCGCTGGCGCATCCGCGTCTGACATGGGGTGGGGCCTTTCGCTTCATATCGGAACAAAGGTTGTCGCGCCGGTGTGCCGACCTTGTGTGCCGTTTTGACATCCGCGTCGGCCATTCGCCGTCGTCCGGCGGCGCAAGAGCAATGGCGCGCGAATTGCAAGTGCCTCAGCAGCCTTTTGCTGTCCAGGGTTAAGCCAAATGTTGAATCCAGTCGAGCTACGGATTGCCCGCTTCGGCCGCCGCGCCCTCCCCCCGCTTCAGGAGCGAGCGCCCGTGCCGCGCCGGGCCCCCGCCCGCGCCGCTGTGGCAGGCTCCGATCGCCTGGCCGGGCTCGATCTGCTGCGCCTGTTCGCGGCGCTCGTGGTCGTTTTCTTTCATTACGGCTACCGCGCCACGATGGGCGACGGCCTCGGCCAGACGGCGTTTCCCGAGATCGCCGGCGTAGCGAAGTATGGCTTCCTCGGTGTCGACCTGTTCTTCGTGATTTCCGGCTTCGTGATCGCGGCGTCGGCCGAGGGGCGTAGCGTTGCGGCCTTCACGATTGCGCGCGCCGCACGGCTCTATCCCGCCTTCATCGTGTGCATGACCATGACGGCGGTGGTGATTGCCCTGTTCGGATCTCCGCCCTTGACCGCCAGTCTGCAGCAGTGGGCGGCCAACCTGACGATGGTATCGCCCGCATTCGGCCAGCCATTCATGGATGGCGCCTACTGGTCGATCGTGCTGGAAATCGTGTTCTACGGTTGGGTCGCACTGTTCATTGCAACCGGATTGTTTCAGCGCCGCCTTCTCGACATCGTGGCGGTGTGGCTGGCGCTGTGCGCCCTGAACGAGCTTGTGCTCAACCTGAAGCCGCTGAAGTACCTGCTGATTACCGAGTATGGGCCGTTGTTTGCCTCCGGCGTGCTGATCTATGCGATCCGTTCCGGCGAGCGCAGCGTCTATGCCAAGTTGCTGCTGGCTGTAGCGTTCGTTCTGGGGGCCATCCACGCTTTCGAGGTCCAGGCCGCGTTCCAGCGCCTGTATGGTGATACGATCGATATCCGCACCTTGTGGGGCCTGCACGCCGGCATCTATGGCCTGTTCTGGCTTGGTCTGCGCTGGTCGCGCTCGTTGGTTGCGACCCCGCTCGTTCTGGCACTGGGTGGCCTGACCTATCCGCTCTACCTGCTGCACCAGAACGCTGGCTACGTAGCTATCGACAACCTGTCACCTGTTATTGGCCGCTGGCCGGCGCTGCTGCTGACGATCGCTCTGATGGTTGGCGCGGCGTGGATCGTCTGGCGCTTCGTGGAGCCGGTCGGACGGGGCCTCGTGAAGACATGCGGCACCGCGCTGGTGAGCGTCGCGGAGGCCAACTGGCCGCGCCCGTCGCGCAGCCGGGCAGCCTAGACCTCCCCCTGCAGCTGCATTGCAGTCAAGCCAGGCCTGCCGCGAACAGCGGCGGGCCTCGTGCTGTATGATCGCTCCAGCGCCATTGTCCGCCGCGAGCGTATGCGCTAGAAGTCGCGCCAATTCCCATATTCAGCGCAAATGAGCACGAGAGGCGCCCAACTCATGGCGAACCCGCAATTCGTCTATCACATGCACAAGCTCTCCAAGGCCTATCCGGGCGGCAAGCAGGTGCTGAAGGACATCAGCCTATCGTTCTATCCCGGCGCCAAGATCGGCGTTGTCGGTCTCAACGGCGCCGGCAAGTCGACGCTGCTGAAGATCATGGCCGGCCAGGTCGACGATTTCCTTGGCGAGGCCAAGCCGGCGGACGGCATCAAGGTCGGCTATCTGCCGCAGGAGCCCGAGCTCGACACCGACAAGGATGTGCTCGGCAACGCCATGGAAGGGGTGGCGGAGAAGAAGGCCAAGGTCGATCGCTTCAACGAGATCGCCGCCAACTACTCCGATGAGACCGCCGAGGAGATGGCGCAGCTGCAGGACGAGATCGACGCCGAAGGCCTGTGGGATCTCGACACCCAGGTCGAGCAGGCACTCGATGCACTGCGCTGTCCGCCGGGCGACGCCGACGTGAGCAAGCTCTCGGGCGGCGAGAAGCGCCGCGTGGCGCTGTGCAGGCTGCTGTTGTCGAAACCCGACATACTGTTGCTTGACGAGCCGACCAATCACCTCGATGCCGAGAGCGTCGCCTGGCTCGAGCGCTTCCTGAAGGACTACGCCGGCTGCGTGATCCTCGTCACCCACGATCGCTACTTCCTCGACAACATCACCGAGTGGACGCTGGAGCTCGATCGCGGCCAGGGCGTGCCCTACAAAGGCAACTACTCGAGCTGGCTGGAACAGAAGGCCAAGCGCATGGAGGTCGAGAAGGGCCAGGAGGAGAACCGCCAGAAGGCGATCAGCCGCGAGCTCGAATGGATACGCGCCTCGCCGAAGGCCAGGCAGGCCAAGTCCAAGGCACGCATCCAGGCGTTCGACAAACTGGTCGAGCAGGCGGCCCGCGAGGAGGTCGGCAAGGCCACGATCCAGATCGCGCACGGCCCCAAGCTCGGCGGTGTGGTGGTCGAGGTCGACGGTCTGCAGAAGGCGTTCGGCGACCGGCTTCTGATCGACGGGCTGTCGTTCAAGCTGCCGCCGGGTGGTATCGTCGGCGTGATCGGCCCCAATGGCGCCGGCAAGACGACCTTGTTCAAGATGATCACCGGTCAGGAGACGCCCGACCAGGGGTCGATCCGGCTCGGTGAGACGGTGAAGCTGTCCTACGTCGACCAATCGCGCTCACACCTCGACGACAAGAAGACCGTCTGGGAGGAGATCTCGGGCGGCCTCGACCAGATCGTGCTCGGCCCCAAGCGGGAGGTGAATTCGCGGGCCTATTGCGGCTGGTTCAACTTCAAGGGCGCCGACCAGCAGAAGAAGGTCGGGCTCTTGTCGGGTGGCGAGCGCAACCGGGTGCATCTGGCCAAGCTGTTGAAGGAGGGCGGCAACCTGCTGCTGCTCGACGAGCCGACCAATGACCTCGACACCGAGACGCTGGGCGCCCTGGAATCGGCGCTGGAGGATTTCCCCGGCTGCGCTGTGGTGATCAGCCACGATCGCTTCTTTCTCGACCGCCTCGCCACTCACATCCTGGCCTTCGAGGGCGACAGCCACGTGGAATGGTTCGAAGGCAACTTCGCCGATTACGAGGAGGACAAGAAGCGCCGCCTGGGTGATGCCGCGGTGGAGCCTCACCGCATCAAGTTCAAGCGGTTCGAGAGGTAGCCCCGCAGCGATCCGCTGCGAACAGCGCCTAGCGGCCGGCTCCCCGCGGGGGAGTCGCAAGGCGCCAGCAAAACCGCTCTACGCGCCTTGCGGCCGGCTCCCCGCAGGGGAGTCGCAAGGCGCCAGCAAAAGGGGAGTCGCAAGGCGCCAGCAAAAGGGGAGTCGCAAGGCGCCAGCAAAACCAGTGAGGTACAACCCTGCGGCCGGTCACCCGCTTTGTCCGGAACTAACCCCGCATTCATCCGGCTGCGTTAGTCTTGCGATTGTCTGTCGACCCATGTGCACACCGTCAGAGGGTGTTCGAGATGCAATTCGCGCGCGGTATAGCGTTTCTGGTCGCCTCGCTGATCGCGACCGTCTACGCGTTCAGCGGTAGCCTCTATGACGGTGAGTTGAGCGGAGGCGTCATCCTCCTGAACCTCTTGTCCATCGTTTTCGGCTGGCTCGGCGGCCGCGACCTGTGGCGCAGGGCGCGCACCTATCGGCCCCGCCACCGCAATCTGTCCTCCGGCCAGATCGATCGGCATCTGGAACGCCAGGTCGCCGCCCACTTGCGTGACCTCCAGCATGAGCGCCAGCGCGCCCGCTGAGTGCATTTGCCCGCAATCGGGCCATTGACCCGCCGGGCGCGAGCCGCAACACTTCCGCTTTCGAAGCAAGCGAGGAAGGCGGCACATGACATACGACATCCTGATCCGGGGCGGCACGGTTATCGACGGCTCGGGTGCGCCAGGCGTTGCCGCCGACGTTGCAATCGAGAACGGCCGGATTGCCGCCGTGGGTGCCGCCATCACGGGCGATGCTGCCAGCACTATCGACGCCACCGGTCTCGCTGTGACGCCGGGCTTCATCGACATCAAGACGCACTCCGACTTCACGCTGCCGATCAATCCGAAGGCGGAGAGCAAGGTACGCCAGGGCGTGACGACGGAGATCATCGGCCATTGCGGGTTCTCGGTCGCGCCGTGCCTACCCGGCAAGGTCGAATTGCTGCGCGACTACCTTTCGCCCAGCGCGCCATGGCTGCCGTTCCGCGAGCTGATCGTTTCCGGATTATCTCGACACGTTCCCGGCGACGGCGGTCAATGCCGGAATGCTGGTCGGCCACAACACGCTGCGGCTGATGGTGATGGGCATGGACCACCGGCGCGCCGACTCCAGCGCGAGCTCGACGCCATGATCGCGCTGCTCGAGGAGGGGCTCGAAGGCCGGTGCGCTCGGGCTGTCGTCGGGCCTCTTCACGTCGCCCGGCTCCTACGCCGCGCCGGACGAGATGATCGCGCTCGGCCAGGTGCTGAAGACGCTACAACGCGGCTCTATTTCACGCATCTGCGCGACGAATCCGCCAACGTGCTGGAGTCGGTCGCAGGAGGCGATCGACGTCGCCGAGACGTGCGGCGTCCATGTCCAGATCGTGCACTTCAAGTGCTCCGGGCCTCGACAACTGGGGCAAGGCCGCGCACGGCGCTCGACATGCTGGCCGCAGGCCCGCGCCCGCGGGTTGAAGATCGACTGCGACGCCTATCCGTACGCGGCCGGCTCCAATCCGCTCAAGAACCTGATGCCGCAATGGGTGCAGGGCGGCGGCCAGCGAGGCGATGATCGAGCGGCTGGCAGCTGCAAGAGACCCGCGACGCGCATCCGCGCCGACATCGAGCGCGACGGCCTCAACAACTGGGGCCGCATCGAGATCGTGGGACTGCGTGCAGATCTCGATCTCGCCGAACCTGCCGCAGTTCGCCGGCCGCACCATCGGCGGCGCTCGCCGCCGAGCGCGGCCAGGATCCGATCGACACGGTCTGCGACTATCTGATCGAGGACAAGGCGGCCACGCGCGTGCTGGTCACCTCGATCTCGGAGGACGACATCGCGCGATATCATGCCGCGAGCCAGAGCCGATGGTGGGCTCCGACGGCAACTGCGTCGGCGACCTACGGCACCGTCAGCCAGGGCATGCCGCATCCGCGCTTCTACGGCACGTTCCCGCGCATCTCGGCGCACTACGTCGGCGAGCGCGGGCTGCTGCCGCTCGAGCAGGCGATCAACAAGATGACCGGCGGCACCGCGCGGGCGCTGCACCTCGAACGACCGCGGTCTGCTGCAAGCAAGGCTACCGCGCCGACGTCGCAATCTTCGATCCGGCCGATTTCAAGGACCAGTCGACCTATGCCGAAGCCGCACCAGTACCCGAGCGGGCGCGCGCACCAGCGTGATCGTCAACGGCAAGCTGGTGGTCGACAACGCCGACGCACACCGGCGCGCTGCCGGGCGAGGTGCTGCGCCGTAGCGCGGACGGGGCGGTGGGCTGACCGCGAGCGAAAATCGGGACAGCTCGATTTTCAGCGATTTCCGGATCGTGACCGGAGGAGGACGCCAGGAAAATCGAGCAGTCCCGATTTTCCACCATTGACTTGGTTTGCCCATAAGATAATATCTTTAATGTCTTATGAGCCCGGAGCCGCCCGGCATGGCGAAGCGTCAGACCAGCACAGCACCAGTGGATGCCCTCGGCGCGGGCCGTGATGCGCCCGCCGACATCTACGTCGCGGGTCGCTCCGATTCCCTCTCTAGCCAGATCATCGCCGACGTCCGCCAGGCGGTGCTGGAGCGCCGCCTCAAAGCCGGCGACATCCTCGGCACGGAGAAAGACCTCGCCGAGCGCTATGGTGTGAGTCGCATGGCCGCCCGCGACGCCCTGCAGGTCGTTACAGGCGCTGGGCATCGCCGAGATCAGGATGGGCAAAGGCGGCGGCGCCCGCATCGCTCGCGGCAACCCGCGGCTATTGGCTGAAGCGCTTGCGATACAACTCGACCTTACCGGCGTCCGCGCCAACGAGATCATCGACGCCCAGCGCGCCATCGAGTGCATGGCCGCCGAGCTAGCCGCCGAGAACGCAACCGCCGAGGATCACGCCCGCCTCGAGCGCCTGCTCGCTGATGCCGAAAAGGCGATCCATGCCCGCGACGAGTACACGCGCCTGTGCCGCGCCTTTCACTTCGCGGTCGCCGAGGCTTCGCACAACCGCGTGCTCGTCACCCAGCTTATCTCGCTCGATCACGTCGCCTGGCCGTTGCGGCAACACGACGCTCACGCCTGCCGTTGCACGACGCATCATGGACGTGCACCGCGAGCTCGGCAGCCTCATCGTCATGCGCGATGCCGCCGGCGCGCGCCGGCTTATGGACGACCACGTCAAGATGATCCGGTCGCGCCGTGTCAACGAAAGCCCAGGCGGAGATGACGGGTGTTGTTGAAGAGAAAATGGGGACAGCCACTATTTTCTTCCGACACGGCCGGAGTTCAAAAAGATAGGTGCGAAAATGGTGGCTGTCCCCATTTTCAGTGAGGAGAGAATACCAATGCAGAAAACGCCGCCCCGCATCAGCTACGTGCAGCCCTCTGAGATCACGGACCCGGCCATGCTGGCCGAGCTCGACCGCTGCCGGCAGCGAGGGCACGCCGCGTCCGGAGAGCCAGGCCGTCCGCGCCCATGTGCCGGCCGTGTTCTGGTCGTTCGCCAACACCTGGCGCGACGTGTTCCAGACCGGCGTCGCCGACCACGCGATCAAGGAGCTGTGCCGCATTTACGTCTCGCGCTCGGTGCTGTGCGAGTTCTGCGGCAACCAGCGCTCGATCAAGGCGGCAAGGCAGCGGCGTCGTCGAAGACGACTATCAAGGACCTGCTCAACTTCGAGAGCTCGACCCGCTACGACGATCGGCAGAAGGCGGCGCTCGCCTACGCCGAGGCCATCACCTGGGACCTCGACACCGACGATGCGTTCTGGGCGCGACTGCACAAGCACTTCTCGCGAGCCCGAACTGGTCGAGATCGGCTATTTCGTGGCAATTACCATGGGGCAGCAGCGCTGGCTGCGCACCCTCAATATCGAGCACCACCAGATCCTCGCCGGCACCGACGGCTCGATGGCGCCTGGCTTCGAGACCTGGCAGGCTTTGGAGAAGTCCAAGTCCGATCCCGACTACTGGGCCAATCGCGACAAACCCGCCAAGCCTGAAGCTGAAGCCGCCGAATAACGGGAAAATGGGGACAGCCACCATTTTCCACCGTTAGTTTCTGAAATCATCGTTGCATGGCGAAAATGGTGGCTGTCCCCATTTTCGAAACACTAAGGAGACGACCATGGCCAAATTCATCATCGAACCGCACTTCCGCCTGCACGAGTGGGTCGCGGAGGAGAAGGGCTACTTCAAGGCCGAAGGGCTCGACTACGAGTTCCTTGAGCTCGTCAAGTCGAGCGGTGGCCAGCATCACGACAAGGGCGATCGCGTCGGCGCCTTCCAGTCGTTGGAGGCCGGCCGCAAGTCCGACATCTCCTGTGCGTGCCACTGGACTGTGGCGGTCGCTGCCGCCAAGGACCACGGCAAGCTCTATCCGGGCTGCTATTCGGTCTCCACAGCCGGCATATTCGTACCCGCCGATTCGCCCGTGAAGACGCCTGCCGACCTGGCCGGCGTCCCGATCTCGGTCGGCTATCAGTCTGGCTCGCACTACTCGACCATCCAGTCGCTCGAGCAGTACATGCCGCAATCCGACATCAAGCTGAACTATGCCGACGGTCTGCTGTTCGCACGCATGGACAAGCTGCTGGAAGGCAAGTCGCCGGCCTGCGCCCTGTTTTCAGGCCCCTACTACTTGGCCGAGCAGCTCGGCTTCCGCAAGGTGATCGACACCACCTTCATGATCGCGACCTTCGTCAACGGCAATCCCGATCCCGAGGACGTCAGCAAATACATGAAGGCGCTGCAGCGTGCCCAGCGCGACATCGATCTGCGTCCCGACCAGTACCTGCACTACTATCTCAACGAATTCCCCGAGAAATATCACGCACGGATGGACGTGCGCCGCTGGGGTCCCGGCGAGCGCATCGTATTCGAGCCGTATACGAAGGAAACCTTCGACGCCACGTTCAAGTGGATCGCCGAGCACGGCATATTCGACAACGGTCTGGGCTCGCAGAACTACGAGAGCGCGATCGCGGTCGCGGCGGAATAGAGGCCGCAACCACGGTGCGGGCGTATGCATGCCCGCACCGTGGCGTCCTGGTCGCACGTGCGCGGAGTGGTATTGTTGGCGGGGCGCACGGATCGAGCAGCCGAGCGACAGCGGGGTGCAGCCGGCGGAATGCAACGTACACCAACGGCCGCATTTGCGGTCACTCTGGCATCGATCACGCTGATCGGCCCGCTGGCGCTGCATCTCTACCTGCCGGCGCTGCCGGCGGTGAAGAACGAGTTCGGCCTTTCGCACGCGATGGCCCAGCTCACCTTCAGTGCCGCGCTCATCACCATGGGGCTGGCAACGCTGGCGTACGGCTCGCTGGCCGATGCCATTGGCCGGCGGCCCGCCTTGCTTGGCGGCCTGTTGTTGTTCCTCGCCGGCAGCGTCATGTCCGCGGTCGCGGACGGAATATGGATGCTGGTGGCAGGCCGTATCCTCCAGGCCGCGGGCGCCGGTTGCAGCTTGACCCTCGTGCGCACCATCGCGCGCGATGCCTATGGGCAGGCGTATTTGGTCAAGGCCCTCGCCTATCTGACGATGTGCTACACGCTGGGGCCGATCCTGGCTCCCGTCATCGGCGGTACGCTGGTCGATGCGCTGGGCTGGCGCACGGTGTTCGCCCTCGCCGCACTGCTTGGGCTCTTCGTGTGCGTTGCTGCCTTTGCCATCCTGTACGAGACCCGGCCCGCTCAATCGTCGCAGGTGCCCGGCGAACACTGGCTCACAGCCTACGCTGCGCTGCTGTCGCATGTCCGCTTCAACGCGTTCGTCTGCCAGACCGGGTTCAATACCAGCGCCTTCATGGTCACCGCGACCGCGGCCTCTGTCATGATGCAGGACGGCCTAGGCCGCTCCTCAGCGGAATTCGGACTGTATTTTGCCCTGTTTCCCATGGGCCTCCTGGTCGGCAGCGCGATATCGTCACGCCTGGGAGGCAGGGTGGCGATCGAGACGATGGTGCTCGTGGGCTCGGCCGTGCTGACGGTCGCAGTCTTCATCCAGTCAGCATTCCTGCTCGGCGGCATCATCACGCCGTTGACGCTGTGCCTCCCCGGCTTCTTCATCACGATGGGCAATGGGCTTTCCATCTCCTCCGCGCAGTCCGGAGCCATGGCTACGGTGCCGCGTTATGCGGGTACCGCTGCAGGCATCGGCGTCTTCATGCAGATGCTGCTGCCGGGGCTTGCGGTGCAGATCTATGGCCTGATGGCCGACGGCACCGCCTTGCCGCTGGCGCTCACGGCCTGCACACTCGCCATATTCACCTGCGTGGCGGGCGTGCTGAGCTACGCTCTGCGGCGCTGAGCCCCATCTGGCCCCACCTGGCCGGCCTGCGTCGCGGCGTCCTGGTGCATTGAGCGATCAGCCCTATAGCCAAGCGCGCTGCACTGCACTATGAAGCCGCTTTATGCCAAAGCGAACAGATATCCATTCGATCCTCATCATTGGAGCCGGCCCAATCGTGATCGGGCAGGCCTGCGAGTTCGATTATTCCGGCACTCAGGCCTTGAAGGCGCTGAAGGCGGAAGGCTACCGAACGATCCTGGTCAACTCCAATCCGGCCACGATCATGACGGACCCGGAGCTGGCGGACGCCACGTATGTGGAGCCGATCACGCCGGAGATCGTCGCCAAGATCATCGCGGCTGAACGGCCCAAATGCGAGGGTGGCTTCGCGCTGCTGCCGACGATGGGTGGGCAGACCGCGCTCAACACCGCCCTTACATTGGCCAAGCAGGGCATCCTCGATGCGCTGGGCGTGGAGATGATCGGCGCCAACGCCGCCGCCATCGACAAGGCGGAGGACCGCCTGCTGTTTCGCGAGGCCATGAAGAAGATCGGGCTGGAGACGCCCCGGTCCATGATGGCGCACAACGTAACGGAAGCCGCCGCCGCGCTGGAGTTCGTCAAGCTGCCCGCCATCATCCGGCCGTCCTTCACGCTGGGCGGTACGGGTGGCGGCATCGCCTACAACCGCGAGGAGTTTTTCTCCATTATCGAGCGCGGCCTCGATGCCTCGCCAACCAAGCAGGTGCTGGTCGAGGAAAGCGTTCTGGGCTGGAAGGAGTTCGAGATGGAGGTTGTCCGCGATCACGCGGACAACTGCATCATCGTGTGCTCCATCGAGAACGTCGACCCGATGGGCGTACACACCGGCGATTCCATCACCGTGGCCCCTGCGCTGACGCTCACCGACAAGGAATACCAGGTGATGCGTGACGCCTCGATCGCGGTGCTGCGCGAGATCGGGGTGGAGACCGGCGGCTCCAACGTGCAGTTCGCCGTCAATCCGGCGGACGGCCGTCTCGTCGTCATCGAGATGAACCCCCGCGTATCACGCTCCTCCGCGCTGGCCTCCAAGGCAACCGGCTTTCCCATTGCCAAGGTGGCGGCAAAGCTCGCTGTCGGCTACACGCTCGACGAATTGGAGAACGACATCACAGGCGGCGCGACGCCCGCCTCATTCGAGCCAACGATCGATTATGTCGTGACCAAAATCCCGCGCTTTGCGTTCGAGAAATTCGCTGGTGCCGATCCCACGCTCACCACCTCGATGAAGTCCGTGGGTGAGGCCATGGCGATCGGCCGAACGTTCGAGGAAAGCCTGCAGAAGGCGATGCGTTCGATGGAGACGGGGCTCACCGGTCTCGACGACATCGAGATCGACGGGCTTGGCCAGGGCGACGACAGCAACGCCATCCGCGCCGCACTTGGCCGCCCCGCGCCCGACCGGCTGCTGAAGGTTGCCCAGGCGCTGCGGGCCGGCACCAGCATTGAGGATGTGCACGATATGTGCCGCATCGATCCGTGGTTCCTGTCGCGGATCGAAGCGATCGTTCTGGCCGAGCAGCGCGTGCGTGCCCACAAGCTGCCTGGTGACGCCGGCAATATGCGCCAGTTGAAGGCCATGGGCTTTTCCGATGCGCGCCTGGCGAAATTGGCAGGTATCACCGAGGCAGAAGCGACCGCGCATCGCCAGCGGCTGGGCGTGCTGCCCGTCTATAAGCGGATCGACACCTGTGCTGCGGAGTTCGCCTCGCCCACGGCGTACATGTACTCCACCTACGAGCGCGCCCTTGTCGATGCCCCGCAGTGCGAGGCGCTGCCGTCGGCGCGTGAAAAAATCGTCATCCTGGGTGGCGGACCGAACCGGATCGGCCAGGGCATCGAGTTCGACTACTGCTGCTGCCATGCCTGCTTCGCGCTATCGGACGCCGGCTTCGAGACCATCATGGTCAACTGCAACCCGGAAACGGTCTCGACCGATTATGATACGTCTGACCGGCTGTATTTCGAGCCGCTCACCGCCGAGGACGTGCTGGAGATCATCCGCACCGAGCAGCAGAATGGCACCGTCAAGGGCGTCATCGTGCAGTTCGGAGGGCAAACGCCGTTGAAGCTTGCCCAGGCTTTGGAAGCGGCCGGGGTGCCGATCCTGGGGACGTCGCCCGATGCGATCGATCTCGCCGAGGACCGTGATCGGTTCAACGCCCTGATTACGCGTCTCGGCTTGCGCCAGCCTGCCAGCGCCATAGCCCGCAGCCCGGGCGAGGCGCGGGCCAAGGCAGATGCTATCGGATATCCGGTGGTCATCAGGCCATCCTACGTGCTGGGCGGCCGCGCGATGGAGATCGTCCACGACGGCACAGAGGTGGACCGCTATGTAGTGCGCCTGTCCGCCACGCTCGACCGCCCCTCCGAGCTGGTCGTGTCGGAGCGCCGGCCACTGCTGATCGATCGTTATCTGACGGATGCGACCGAGGTAGACGTCGACTGCCTTGCCGACGGCCGAGACACGTTCGTGGCCGGTATCATGGAGCATATCGAGGAGGCTGGCATCCATTCCGGTGACAGCGCCTGCTCGCTTCCGCCCCATTCGCTCGATGCAGCCATGATTGCGGAGTTGGAGCGCCAGACGCGTGACTTGGCGCTGGCCCTTGGCGTCGTCGGCCTGATGAACGTCCAGTATGCGATCAAGGACGGCGAAGTCTATGTCCTCGAGGTGAACCCGCGGGCAAGTCGCACGGTGCCATTCGTCGCCAAGGTGATCGGGCTGCCGGTCGCCGGCCTCGCCTCCCGGATCATGGCGGGCACGCCGCTTTCCGATCTCGCGTTGTCGCGGCCGCGACCGCAGCATATCGCCGTGAAGGAGGCAGTATTTCCCTTTGCCCGCTTCCCTGGCGTCGATCCCGTCCTCGGACCTGAAATGCGATCGACCGGCGAGGTCATGGGCATCGACGCGGATTTCTCGATTGCATTCGCCAAGAGTTCAAGCTCGGAGCTGGACAGACGTTGCCAATGTCCGGTGCCGTGTTCGTGTCTTTGAAGGACGCCGACAAGGATCGCATCGTGCCGGCAATTCGCGAGCTGGCCGCCATGGGCTTTCGCATCGTGGCAACGCGCGGCACCCGGCGGCGGTTGATCGAGCACGGCCTGCAATGCGAGCTCGTCAACAAAGTGCTCGAAGGTCGTCCACACATCGTCGACTCGATGAAAAATGGCGATATATCAATAGTTTTCAACACAACGGACGGTGTTCAGGCGCTGATCGACTCCAAGGACATAAGGCGCACCGCCTTGCTCAACCACATTCCATATTATACAACATTGGCCGGAGCGCTCGCAGCGACGCGTGCGATCAAGGCACTGAAGGCCAACACGCTGAGTGTTGCACCTTTGCAGCAATACACAGGCCGTACCTCCTGATCTCATCTGGAGGCAGCCGCCCCTGCCCTGGTCGGCTGGCAGCAGCACTTGCGATCGGCAAGTGCGGCACTTGAAGTTCGTGGCCCAGACATTACTTCGGGCCTAAGGGAAAGAGTACTGGCGGTTACTGAACTCCAGGCAAACGAGATCACCACGTACGCATCTCACCCGCTAAAAGGCGATGCGGTGCGGCATGATGTTTTTATGTCGACGGGAAGAAAAAGCGTGCGATGATGACGAAAATTGACGCTAAGACCAGATGATCTGCGCGCGCCAGGGGGACGTCACCAGGGGAGGTCACCTGCATATCCGTGGCGCAGGAGAAATCCGCAGACGAGACAAGGGCGTACGCTGCAGCTAGCTCGAGTGGAGAGGCGAATGGAACGGGTTCCGATGACGATCGAGGGGTTCAAGCATCTCGAGACCGAGTTGCACCGCCTCAAATCCGAGGAGCGCCCGCGTATCATCCAGGCGATAGCAGAGGCACGCGCTCACGGAGATCTGTCGGAAAACGCTGAGTATCATGCCGCCAAGGAGCAGCAGGGTCTCAACGAGGCCCGGGTTGCGGAGTTGGAGGACAAGCTCTCGCGCGCAGAGGTGATCGACCCCTCCAAGCAGAGTGGCGAGACCGTCAAATTCGGCGCAACGGTCACGCTCGAGGACGAGGATACCGGCGACAACGTCAGGTACATGATCGTCGGCGAGACAGAATCCAATGTCCGCGATGGCAAGATCTCCATCGGCTCACCGATCGCGCGAGCGCTGATCGGCAAGTCCAAGGGTGAGTTTGTCGAGGTGACGACGCCGAAAGGCGCGCGCTCCTACGAAATCCTCAAGATCGAGTGGAAATAGCGGTTCTGGTCATGCCAGCCAACCGGGTAGTGTGGCGTCGCGCCTTGATTGACATATGGTGCGGCACGGTTGGTGTCAATCAAGGCGCGATGAACGCCACACTCAGCTAAAGTTCTTGCTAGTGGCCTTTCAGTCGCGCCAAAATTGTCAGCGGTTGCGGCTATGATTCAATTTTGGCGTGACAGGCCACTAGTGGCGAGACCGGCGGATGATGCCGAGCGCATGCCGCCGATCCGCACCGTGGCTGTCATGATTTGTTCCCGCGGGCGTCCTCTCGAGCTCAATGACTGCATGGCATCCTGTTCACGACTGCAT
This sequence comes from uncultured Alphaproteobacteria bacterium, assembly GCA_963825625.1. Taxonomy (GTDB): domain Bacteria; phylum Pseudomonadota; class Alphaproteobacteria; order Rhizobiales; family Hyphomicrobiaceae; genus CAMDPA01. The sequence goes on from CAWGUF010000012.1 coordinate 302,050, forward strand.
ACGCCGGAGGGCGTGCGCATCGTCGTGTGCGTGGCCGACAATAACGCGGAGGCGGATGAAAGCCGTATTCGCGCGGCTGGCTCCCGTCTCGGACTGGACCTCGCCTACGCCTATCAGCCCGAGCGTGGCTATGCCAGCGTGCGCAATACAGCACTGCGGATGGCCCAGGACGAGGGCGCAGAGCTCGCAATCTTCATCGATGACGACAGCACGGCGGACGCAGGTCTGGTCAGCGCCCACGTCGCAGCCGCACAACGTTACCGCGCGGACGCGGTGCTGGGCCGCATCGAGGGACTATCGCAGCGCGCGCGCGAGGGACGCCGACTGAAAAAAGCCGGCACCGGGAACGTCTCGATCCGTCGCTGGGTGTACGATTCCCAAAGTGGCGCCGGCCTGCGCTTCGACGAGCGTCTCAACCTGCTCGGCTTCGAGGATTTCGAATTTTTCGCTGATCTCGTCCGTCTCGGCGGAGCCATCTACCAATCGACTGAGGCGATCTCTATCAGCCGTCCCGGACCCGATGCCGATCCGCGCAGCCGCGACCGGCCATTCGAGGCACGCCGCGTGTTCGCCATCATGGAAGGTCGCAATGAGATCGCGGTAACGCGCGTGCGTCATGGCACACCCGCAGCCTGTCTCAAGCTCGTCCGCCGTGCGGCCCCGCAAGGCTTGCGCGGCCTGCTTGGTCTGGGTGCTTCGGCAGTCATCGGCATGCGTGATCCGGCCCGGGGCAGGACGCGGCGCGAGGACTCGCTCATCAGGTTGGCGAAGGCGCGCGCTGCTATCGGCGGCCTGTGGCAGGTCGGCTATGAACGACCCCTCGCGCGCGAGGGGCGTCTCGTGCCCGTCCCCGGCGCGGATACGTCGGATCCGCGCGCGCGGCCCGATCGGCCCTGCCCGTCTGGTCCAGACGGTGTCAGTCGGCTGCCGTCTCCGCCGGACCCTGCGGCGAGCGCCAAGAGCCCGCGACCGCGTCGCTATCGAGGCGGCGCCTGAGATCCCGGCGAACATCGCCCCAGCGGAACCGCATTGAATTCCGCACAATCTCCGCATCGAGCTCCTTGAAGCTCTCGATCACGGGAGCATGCACGACAAGATCGTTTGGGCTTCTGCCGAAAGCGTTCTCGCCGTCCCTGGCCTGCACCCAGTCGGTCAGTCGGGCGCGCTGCCGGAACGTCTCGATCTGCGCGCCCCCGACCCTTTCGAATGCATCGGCATCGAATGTGGTTTTTACGGCGTGCGAAAAGCACTGTTCCGCCATTCGTGCCGCCTCTTCCGGGGTGAGCGCCGCCTTTTCAGCGACGAGTGCCACGGCGAAAATCGTCAGATCGGCAAGGCACGAGGCATAGATTGGCCACTTGGCGGTATTTATGGACGCAACATAGATGTCATCCTGGAACAGGCTGACATACTTGGTTCCCATGCGCGTTTTAAGATAGCCATAGAGTGATGTCTGGGCCACGAATGAGGCCCTCGTATGTACGAACGTGACCAGCGCGTCGAACGAGGTTAGCGGCCCCCGGTCCCGCTTCGCCGCCACCATGCCGGCGGCCATCTCGCGCAATGCACCGAACACCTCTGACAACCGGCTCTTCAACGTCGGCCTCTCTCCCGCTGTTGGACGCTTTCTGCGAAGCGCCCATGCTGTCGCAGACGCCGCCAGTGAAAGCAAGGCGCGCCTTGGCGACGCGCCGCGCTGCGCGCCCGACAATCGCGAATCAGCGGGCAAGCGGAGCGGAGCAGATTTGAGGCAATGAAAGGCTTCTGCTCCCAAAGTCTAAGCCTGGGAATGAAACGCTCAGAATAACCGGAGATCCGCGGTGTTGTGAAGCAACTAATTGAAATAAAAAAGGTTTATGTCACTCGCGCGTGCCGGCGGGCAATTCGGCGTGCAATTGCGCATTGGCAATAAGTAGGGGGTCGGATCCGCTCTCCGCTTCTTCTGGGCACGGCTTCGTTGGGATATGGTTTCGACGGACGCAAAAATCAACTGGTGCGAGCGACACCGCCTGAATGCGTCCCGGCTTAGAGGTCGCCGCGCCAGGAAAAGTATGGGGGAAATCCCATGTCGAATCGAAAGTCGGAGGCGCAAGCCCGCCACTGGAGCAAGACATTCTCGCTCACCGCGGTCGTGCTCATTCTCTGGTTTATTTTCTCGTTCGTCGTGCACTGGTTCGCCAAGGACCTGAACACCATCCGGTTCCTCGGCTTCCCGCTCGGCTTCTATATGGCGGCGCAAGGCTCGCTGATCGCCTTCGTGATCCTGATCTTCGCACAGAACTGGATCCAGGATGGCATCGACGATGCCTACGAGCAGGAAAGCAAGGAATAGGGAGGATCGGCAATGGCTGTTTCAGCAGCACCGAGAAAGTTCGTTGACGATCTGCCACGCATCTACGGTCTCTACACCGGTGGTTTCATCGTCTTCATTGGCCTGATGGCGATCCTCGAGCAGATGGGCGTGTCTGCAAAGACGATCGGCCTGCTGTTCGTGGGGTTCACGATCTTCATCTACGCGGCCATCGGCTGGTTGTCGCGCACCATGGAGGTGGATGCCTACTACGTCGCCGGTCGAGAGGTCCCCGCCGTCTTCAACGGCATGGCGACCGCTGCCGACTGGATGTCTGGCGCGTCATTCGTCGCCATGGCTGGCGGCATCTACTTTGGTGGCCATAGCTACCTGGCATTCGTCGTCGGCTGGACCGGCGGCTATGTGCTGGTATCGTCACTGATGGCGCCATATCTGAGGAAATTCGGGTGCTATACCGTGCCGGATTTCATCGGAACGCGGTACGGCGGCAATGTCGCCCGCTTCGTTGCCGTCGTCATTCTGGTCGTCGCTTCGTTCACCTATGTGACGGCACAGATCAACGCGACCGGAACGATTGCGTCGCGCGCGCTGGGCATCCCGTTCGAATGGGGCGTCTGGTTCGGCCTGCTCGGCATCCTGCTGTGCTCGATGCTTGGCGGCATGCGTGCCGTGACCTGGACCCAGGTGGCCCAGTACATCGTGCTCATCATCGCCTACCTGGTGCCGGTGATCTGGATGTCCAACAAGCAGGGCTTCGGATTGATCCCGCACTTCAGCTATGGCGATGCCGTCGACAAGATCGCGGTATTGGAGCAGACGGTGAAGGTCGGGACAGCGGCTGCGGCCGGGGCCAGCTCATTGCCGGTTCTGAAAACGCTGCACAACGCGCCAGGCGATGCCCTGGAGAGTTGGAAGTTCGTGACGCTGGTCGCCTGTATGATGTGCGGAACCGCCTCTCTGCCGCACATTCTCATGCGCTACTTCACGACGCCTTCCGTTCGCGATGCGCGCAAGTCGGTGGCATGGTCGCTGTTCTTCATCTTCCTGCTCTACTTCACGGCACCAGCCCTTGCGACGCTGACCAAGCTGCAGTTGCTTGATCCCACGCTGGCCACCAGCATCATCGGCAAGCAGGTCGCCGATGTGCAGGCGCTGGAATGGGTCAAGAACTGGAGCGCGGTGGGCATGCTCGCCGTGGTCGACAGCAATCGGGACGGCATCCTGCAGATCAACGAGTTCTTCATGCGGCCGGACATCGTCGTGCTGGCCACACCGGAGATCGCAGGTTTGCCCTATGTGATCTCGGGCCTCGTCGCCGCCGGTGGCATGGCTGCCGCAATGTCGACTGCGGACGGCCTTCTGCTCGCGATCGCCAATGCCTTGAGCCATGATCTCTACTACAAGATCATCGATCCCAAGGCAGAAACCAGCACACGTCTCATTGTCGCGCGCGTGTTGCTGGTTATTATTGGTGGACTGGCCGCGTTGGTGGCATCCATGAAGTTGACGGGCATTCTGGGCGCGGTCGCCTGGGCCTTCAATTTCGCCAACTCCGGGCTGTTCTTCCCCTTGGTGCTTGGCGTCTGGTGGAAGCGGGCAAATACGGCCGGGGCGCTCGCAGGCATGATCTGCGGTTTCCTCGCCGGTTCACTCTATCTCTACTACGTGTTCGCTCTCGGCGGCACGCCATTGTGGGGCATGGACCACCTGCGCTTTGGCATCGTCGGTATGGCGGTCAGCCTTGTCGCGATGGTCGTTGTCACACTGCTGACGGCTCCGCCGGATGAGGAGACGCAGCGGATGGTGGACGAGGTTCGAGTGCCTACGGGCAAGACCATCCTCGACCAGGCCCACTGACTGTCCGGTTGTTGGCGATGTAGCCAATCCATGCGACTTCGGAGGCAAGGTCACCACCTTGCCTCCGAAACCGTTTCTCGCCACCATGCGTGGTGAGCCCGCTCCCAGGCCGAACCTGCACGAGGAGACCGCATGCCGACCGCAATCCCTTTGTGGGCGATCATTATCGATTATGCGCTCGGCGTCGTGATGTGGACTTTGATTGGCCGCGTCGCGATGAATTTCTTTCTGCCGACTAATTCCGACTTCTTTTTCATGAAATTCTTCGTGCGCAGCACAGACCCCTTGCTGCGGCTGTTCAAGCCGCTAACGCCGAGCTTTCTGGTCGAGCCGTTAGTACCGCTTTACGTCGCATGGTTCTTTTACATGTTCCGCTTCTACGTCATGCCCTGGCTGCTGGGCTATTCCGTCATGGGCATGCTTTCGTTCCCGCTCGAAAGTGAGATCGCCAGGGCCCTCTACCGGTTATTCAATCCGTGATGTCCGCGACCGCCTCGGTGATGTCCGCGACCATCATCGGCCGCTGCGGACCCAGCCCGTCTTCGTGAGGGCGCTGTCGGCTGCTAAAGCTGCCCGCGAGGCTCGCGCACGCGCCGCATACAGATGCGCGCCTTGCCCAATCGCCAGCCGCTCCGCGGCGGCCAGGCGATCGAGACACGTCTGTGCACCGCAGCGATCCGCCGCGAACCGTGCCAGGGCATCCAGACGCATCACCTCCGCCGCATAGAGCCACTCGCGCTGCAATTCCTGACCGGAGGCGATCGGCTCCAGCGCGTCCAGTGCAACGAGCGGTTGGCCGCAATCGAGCGCCATCGATGCGATCAGACAATGGGCAAGCACCACGGCACGACCGGCACCCGTGTGGCGGTAGCGTTCCAGCGCTTCGCGAACCAGTTGGATGCCCGCCTGCGCATCCCGGCGGGCAATCAGCCAGCCTTGCATCATGTCCGCGCGTGCCGACCAGTTCTCGTACCCATGCGCCAGGCTGACGGCCTGGGCCGCACTCGCCAGCGCGGCAGTCGTGGCATAGTCGTGCCTGCTCTGCGCGGCGGTAGCGAGCACGCCAAGCACGATCGCCGTGGTCGTGGGATGCTCGAGAGCGGCGATCATGCGCAAGGCGCGGCGTTCCGCGGCGCGAGAGCCATTGCTGTCGCCGGCAATCGCCTTGGCGTGCGCAAGATGAGCAAGCGAGGTCGCACCTGGATCGGATCCATACCGATGCCGCAACGCGTCGTGCGCGTGCACGTCGTAACCATCTGCTGCAAGCGCGAACATCTCGATCGCTTCGCCGATCTGGCCACCTTGCAGGCGAGCACTGGCATGCAGCCGCAGAGCGATAGGCAGCACCAATTCATCAGCGACCTCGATCAGTCGCCTGCTCGTGCTGAGCGCCTGTTGCAGGTCGCCGTGAACGAGCTGGATCATCGTCACCCCCCAGCCGATATCGAAGCTGAGATCGTCCGGCGGCTCGGCAATCTGTGACATCAGACTGACCGCCCGCCGGTAGATTGCGACGGTCTCCGCGTTTGCGCCGCCCTTGAGCGCACCGATGTAGGTGCCCAGTAGAGCGAGGATCTCGGCTTCCTGCGCCGCCGGGCAGTCGTCGAGCGCTTCCATGCGCGAGGCGAGCGCATTACGCGCATGCTCGATAATGGCAGGTGCGTAACCAAGCCTGCTGGCTCTGTGAGCGGCCCTGTGCCACCAGCGGAATGCGAGCGCGTGCTCGCAGGCCTTGGCATGATGATGCGCTACGGTCTCCGGTGCTTGAGCAGCGATCTCGGGAAAGCGCCCTGATACAACTTCCGCCGCACGCGCATGCAGCTCTCTGCGCTTGGCGCGCAGGACGGAGCCGTAGCAGGTCGCCCAGATGAGATTATCGCTGAAGTGCAGCACAGTCGAGGCCGACGGATCTGGCGTTGCGACGATGCCGTGTTGCACGAGTGCAGCCAATAACGTGCTCAGTCTCTCCTCATCCACCTGCAGCACCGCCGCCAGCACCCGGACATCGAACGTGCGACCGATGACAGCGGCGGCATAGGCCAGCGCTCTGGCGGCGCCGAGCGGGTCAAGCCGTCCCGTGAGCACGGGGTTTATCCTGTTCGGCCGCGATAGCAGCCGCAATTGATCCCTCACGCCCGGATCGCCGCTGGCCAGCGCACCAAGCTCTCGGGCGATCAGCGGACTGCCCCTCGCCAGACGGGCAAGTCGCTTCGCGTCACTGGACCGAAGGCCTGCGCCACCAGCGGCATCGTGAACGATCTGCGCGAGATCCTCGTCCGGCATCGGACCAAGGCTCAAAGTGTCGGGCCCGTTCTCGGCGCTCAGCATCCTGACGCACGGTGATCGCCCGCACAGAATGAGAAACATGCCAGAGAGTTCTTGGAGCGCTGCCAGCAGCGCCTCCATATCGCGCAGCGTTCCGACGCCGGCATGATGCAGGTCATCCACGACGAGCACGCACGGCGTCCTTGCACACAACGCCTTCGTCCGCATCACCACGGCCACGATATCGCTATTCGCTTCCCCGCGTCTGGGGTGTCGATTGCTGCCGGAGTCGCCAAGCGCCACCTGCAGCGCATCGGCAAGCTGACGAATAGGACCAGGCAGGCCCGCGCCGGCCTCATGGCAGCGAACCGAAATCCAGGCGGCGCCAGTGTCGAGTTGACGTCCGAGAGCCCACAGCAGCGCCGACTTGCCACAGCCCGCATCGCCCTCGATCAGCACGGCCCGGCCTGTCCCGCATGTCGCGGCCGCCTGCGCACGGGCAAGGAGGAGCTCCAGCTCAGCGGTCCTGCCCACCAGCGCACCCCGGCTCGGCGGTCGGCAGGCCTGATTTGCGGACAGGCCGGTTACGACGAAGCTGCCGTCGTCGGGCCGCGTCTCGGACGCCGCAGCGAGCGGGCGGAAGTGGAAGGTCTCGGCGCACAGTGACACCACGTTTCCGCTGACGACGACCTCGCCCGGATGTGCCAGCAATTGCCCCGCAATCGCCGACTGCACCACCTGGCCGACGATGCCACTACTGAAGATGTCGGCTTCTTCACGCCATGCGATCGCAATTCCAACGTCGAGCCCGCACGTAACAGCCATGCCGTCATCGGATAACGACACGATCCGGCGCGCGGCCAGAATCGCTCTTTCGGTGTCGTCCAATGAAGCCGCCGGCCACCCCCAGCACGCCAGCAGAACGTCACCGCCTGTGCCCACGGCAGTGCCGCCAAGTTGTTTGATGATGTCGCCTATAGCGCGGCGAAGTCCAGCAAGCGCCGACATCTGCTCTTCGGCGTGACGGGCTAGAGGCGGAGCAATATCTTCCCCGATCCCCACGGCGAGCACGGTGATTTGTCTTCGCTCAGTCCCACCCAGAATGCGGCCTATCCATTCGAGGGTGAAATCGGTGGAAGCCTGCCCAGGCCGGGCCTCCGTAGTGTCATCGCCGGATTGAAGCGCGAGTTTGGGCCTCATACGCAACCCAATATTTGATTCGTCGACGGCGCGAGCCGTCCATTAGCCTGGCTGCTCAACCTCTCCCGGTCCGGCATCCGGTCGTCGATTGCTGCAATCCAGGCTGCGACAGTCTATATCCTCCATTTCGAAGCTCTTTTATTGAAATTGTATTAAATGTGTCGGGAGCGGATCATTTCGACGTGCCCAGGGTAAATGACCGACGGCCGCCGCTGCTGAGGGCGCGATCAACCCGACTGTTGTGGATGCAGGCGCCACCTGTCCTTCCCCTGCCGGGGCGGCTTGCATGGCGCCGACTATCCGCCAGCACCCTCTTGTCGTTCGCCTCTTGTCGTTCGCATGTGATCCTTTACTGTCAGGGCCAGTCTATTGCTGATGCGATCCGAGAGGCGAATGTCATGTCATACCGCGGCACAATCGCAGAGACCGTCACCTTCAAAGGCGACAAGGGCGACGAGGGCGAAGCCTATTACGCCAGGCCCAGCGCCCCGGGAAAATATCCCGCCGTCGTATTGGTCCACCACCTTCCAGGCTGGGACGAGTGGATCACCGAGGTTGTGCGCAAGTTTGCCTTGCATGGCATCGTCTGCATCTCACCTCACCTGTATTTCCGCGAGGGCCCGGGCAGCCCCGACGATCTGGCGGCCAAGGCGCGCGACAAGGGTGGCGTCTCCGACGCCCAGGTCGTGGGTGACATGAACGGAGCCTTGGCTTGGCTGAAAGAGCGTCCCGAGTTCAATGGCAAGGCGGCAGTCATGGGTTTCTGCTCGGGCGGCCGGCATGCCTATCTTGTCGCCTGTCAGTCCAAGGGTTTTTCGGCATGCATCAACTGCTGGGGCGGCAATGTTGTGGTCGATGATCCAAGCCTGTTGGGACCGCTGCGCCCGGTCGCTCCCATCGACATGACGCCGGATCTGCCCTGCCCGGTGCTTGGCCTGTTCGGTAATGATGACGCCAACCCGAAGCCTGAGCACGTCGACCGGCTCGAGGCGAAACTGAAGGACTGCGGCAAGACTTACGAGTTCCATCGCTACGATGGCTGTGGTCATGCCTTCTTCAACGCAACGCGCGTCGCCTACCGGCCCGAGCAGGCAGCGGATGGCTGGAACAAAGTGTTCGCCTTCCTCAAGAAACACATGGGCTGACCGGCCGGCGCGGAAACGAGACACGACCGACCAGATCATCACGCAGGGTGAAACCCATGTGCTCCTACATAACCGAGAAGACCAAAGTCGCCGGCAGCGCCAAGGGTCCGTCCGGCTGGATGCGGATCGACACCGCCAACGTCTATTTCGATCACCCCTATCACGCTCCCTTCGATCACGCGCTGGCCATCGATTTCCTGTGTGCAGCCGATGGCGGCAGCGAGCGTGTCGCGGTGGAGTTGTCGGAGGAATCGGCGCGCGCCTTGATCCGTTCGATCGAGGCGGCGCTGGCCAGCGGCGCGCAGGCGCATGGCAACGCCGATAATGGCAACGACGGTCATGGCCACGTGCATGGCCGGCTCGAGCCGCTGCGCGTCACGCCGACGGCCGTCTAGATGACGGCGCGGCCGATCGTGCTGCGATCGATCGAGACCGAAGACGGCCTGAAGTGCGTCGATATCTTCCAGCGCGCCGACGGCAGCTTCGGCTTCGCGGAATACCGCCGGGATTTCGAGGAGGCTGGCGGCTGGCGCCCACTCGGCCACTTCGGTGATTTGGTATACCCGGACGATCGCGCGGCACTTGACGCGGCGCGCAGCCACGTTCCATGGCTTGCAGAACGCAACGCAGGTTGATGCGGCCCATCCAGATGCAGCCAGCCAGATGCGCCTTCTCCATATGCAGCAAACCGGAGTGCAATTCGCCCGATGACGATCGATCCGGACAGCAACAGCCTTGTGCTCGGCATCGTCGGTGCCGGCACCATGGGGCGCGGCATCGCCCAAGTGGCGGCACAAGCCGGCATCGACACTATCATCTATGACGCCAAGGAGAATGCAGCCGCCGATGCGCTGAAGTTCGTCGGCCGCATGATCGACAGGCAGGCAGAGAAGGGAACGATCACTGCCGATGCCGCACGCCAGGCAGGCGCGCGGGTTCGCTCGGCCGCCGCGCTGACCGACCTCGCCACCGCGGATATCGTGATCGAGGCCGTTTTCGAGGACCTGTCCGTCAAGCGCCAGATCTTCAAGGCTTTGGAGGAGGTGGTGCGGCCTGAAGCCATCCTGGCCTCCAATACCTCGTCGCTGCCCGTGACCGCGATCGCAAGCGTCTGCGCCCATCGTCAGCGCGTCGCCGGCATGCATTTCTTCAATCCGGTGCCGTTGATGAAGCTGGTGGAGGTCGTGCCCGGCCTCGCCACCGAGCCGCAAACGGTAACATCTCTGATCGGCCTGGCCCGCCGCATCGGGCGCGAGCCGGTGGTGTCCACCGACAGCCCCGGCTTTATTGTCAATCATGTCGGTCGCGCCTATGCGCCGGAGGCCGCGCGCCTCGTCGCCGAGCAGGTTGCCACCTTCTCCGAGATCGACCACATCATGACCGGCGCGCCGGGCTTCAGGCTGGGCCCCTTCGCGCTGCTCGATCTGATCGGCTCCGACATCTCCGTTGGCGTCATGGAAAGCATCTGGGGCCAATACTTCGCCGAGCCGATGTATGCGCCCAACCCCGAGTTGACGCTGCGCGTGGCCGGCGGCCTGCTCGGCCAGAAAACCGGCGAAGGCTGGTACAAGTATACCGACGGCAAGCGGCAGGATGTGCCCCTCCGCCCGGCCCCGGCAAAATTGCCGAAGTCGGTATGGCTGCTGCCTGGCGATACGCCGGAGTTCATGGCCGAAATCTCAGCCTATCTCGCGACCGCCGGCGTGCCGGTCGACACCTCCAACGCGCCTTCGGTGGACTCGCTGATCGTTCTGATGCCGGTCGGCTGGGACCTGACCAGCGCGGTTCAGGACCTCGAGCTCGACGCAAGGCGGACGGTGGCCATCGACATGCTGTTCGGCCTCAAAGGACCGCGCACGGTTATGGTAACACCGGCTGTCGATCCGGCGATGCGCGATGCTGCCCATGCGCTGTTTGCTGCCGATGGCCAGCCCGTCGTCGTGATCAATGATAGCCCCGGCTTCGTTGCCCAGCGCATCGTTGCGCACATCGTCAATGTCGGCTGCCAGGTTGCCGGTCGCGGCATCGCTTCGCCAGCAGACATCGACAAGGGCACGAAGCTCGGCCTCAGCTATCCCTATGGTCCCCTGGAGTGGGGCGACCGGCTGGGCCCCGCGCGCGTGCTCGGCATTCTTGAGCAGCTCGAGGACTTTTATCGCGATCCCCGCTATCGTCCCTCGCCGTGGCTGAAGCGCCGCGCGATGCTGGGACTTTCCCTGACGACGCCCGATGGCGTGAGCCGATAGCCGCAAGGGCAGGGCCGGGGGAGCGCCGGCCGTAACGCTACCGCAAAGCCAAGACCATGACGTCTCCCAGGTCCTGTCCGCCAGACCCCTTTCACCTGAAGCGTTTCGTCGACGCGCAGGCCGGTACCTTCGAGCGCGCGAAAGTCGAGCTGGAACGCGGTCGCAAGCGCAGCCACTGGATGTGGTTCATGCTTCCGCAATTGCGCGGGCTCGGCAGCAGTGCGATGGCCGATGAGTTTGGCATCACCGGCAGCGCGGAGGCACGGGCCTATCTCGCCCATCCGATCCTTGGCCCCCGCCTCATCGAGCTCACCGCGCTCGCTATGCGCACCGAAGGCAAGTCGGCGCACGACATCTTCGGCTCGCCGGACGATCTCAAGTTTCACTCTTCGCTGACGCTGTTCGCGCTTGTCGCCGACGATGATACGCCGTTCCGTGCCGCCCTGGATCGGTTTTTTTCTGGCCAGCTCGACGCGGCGACGGTCCGGTTGCTGAGCAGTTGATCGATCGCAGGCGCTTTCCTCGTGGTCGCCGCACCCGGCCTCAAACAGCCCCTACCTTGCGCGCGACGCGCTCCAGGAAACGCGCGCGGCTGGCCGGCGTCGATCGCAGCATGTCGTAATGCGCAAGGTAGGCCGTCCGCACGCCCGGCGACAGCAGCCGCGTGAACCCCCTCATCAGCACGGCCCTGCCTGGGTCGCGCATATAAAGCCGCATGAACCACCACGGCGAATTATAGGTCGTGACCACGACCAGCTTGCGGATATTGGTCAGCCCGGGCCGGATCGCGCCGCCGTCGGGCGGATTGTGGAACGCCACCCCGGGAAGCCAGACACGGTCGAACCAGCCCTTCAGCATGGCCGGCATCCCGTACCACCAGGTCGGGAAGCACAGCACCAGAGCGTCGGCCGCCTGCAACCTCTCGACGTAGCCCTCCACCCCGCCTCTATTGGCGCTGGTATCGGTATAGGCCTCCCGCTCCGTCCGCGTCATCACCGCCTGGAAGCTCTCGCCATAAAGATCGAGATCGTCGATCTCGTGACCGCTGGCCTTGAGCGCCCCGATCGCCGTGGCGTGGATCGCAGCGGCGAAGCTGTCCGGCGAGGGATGGGCATAGACAACTTGGACACGCATGCCGATATGTAGTCCCGATGGTGAGGGCGCCCCCCGGCCAACGACTGTTCCGAGCCGCCCGGGTGGCCACAGCGGTCGCAGTCGCCCCGATTGTAACCTCCCCGCACAAGCGGAGCTAGCAGCGCTGCGCCATTCATGCTATCGCAGCGCACAAATTGTCCCCGACAAACCCAGATATAGGACCAGCGAGCCCACATGGAGCTGCGCAATATTGCGATCATCGCCCACGTCGACCACGGTAAGACCACCCTGGTCGACGCCCTGCTAAAGCAGTCGGGGGCCTTCCGGGAGAACCAGAAGGTGGAATCCCAGGCTATGGATTCCAACGACCTGGAGCGCGAGCGCGGCATCACCATCCTCGCCAAATGCACCTCCATCGAGTGGCACGGCACCCGCATCAACATCGTCGATACACCCGGCCACGCCGATTTCGGCGGCGAGGTCGAGCGCATCCTCAATATGGTGGATGGTGCCATCGTGCTGGTGGACGCCTCCGAGGGCCCGCTGCCGCAGACCAAGTTCGTGGTGTCCAAGGCGCTGAAGCAAGGCCTTCGCCCCATCGTCGCGATCAACAAGATCGACCGCCCGGATGAGCGCCACAACGACGTGCTGAACGAGGTGTTCGATCTGTTCGCCAGCCTCGACGCCACGGATGAGCAGCTCGACTTTCCGATCCTCTACGGCTCTGGCCGCGACGGCTGGATGGCCGACAGCCCCGAGGGGCCCAGGGGCGACCTCACACCGATGTTCGAGCTGATCCTGCGCCATGTGCCCAAGCCCACCATCGAGCCCGGCCCGTTCCGTATGCTGGCGACGACGCTGGAGGCCGATCCCTATCTCGGCCGTATTCTCACCGGCCGCATCTCGTCTGGCGCGCTGAGGCCCAATCAATCGATCAAGGCGATGCGCCGTGACGGCCTGCTGATCGAGACCACCCGCATCACCAAAGTGCTCGCGTTCCGGGGCCTGGAGCGCACGGCCATCGATCTGGCTGAGGCCGGCGACATCGTAGCCATTGCCGGCGTCACCGAGGCCACGGTGGCCGACACGCTGTGCGATCCGGTGGTCGAGAAGCCGATCCTGGCGCAGCCAGTCGATCCGCCGACGCTGTCCATGACGTTCCGCATCAACGACGGCCCGTTTGCCGGCCGCGAAGGCGACAAGGTGCAGAGCCGGGTGATCCGCGACCGCCTGTTCAAGGAGGCCGAGCGCAACATCGCCATTCGCATCACCGAAACCGGCGACGGCGACAGCTACGACGTGGCCGGGCGCGGCGAATTGCAGCTGGGCATCCTGATCGAGACCATGCGTCGCGAGGGCTTCGAGCTGACGGTATCGCGCCCGCGAGTCGTCATGCGCACCGATGAGACCACCAAGCAGCGGCTGGAGCCGGTCGAGGAGGTCATCATCGACGTCGACGAGGAGCACTCCGGTGTCGTCGTCCAGGGCCTTGCCGAGCGCAAGGGCGAGATGATGGAGATGCGGCCGTCCGGCGGCGGCCGCCAGCGGCTGGTGTTCATCGTGCCGACCCGCGGCCTCATCGGCTACCAGGGCGAGCTTCTCACCGACACGCGCGGGACCGCGGTGATGAACCGGCTGTTCCACGCCTACGTGCCGCACAAGGGCGAGCTCGCCGGCCGCCGCAACGGCGTGCTGATCTCCAACGGCACCGGAGAGGCCACGGCCTATTCGCTGTTCTACCTGCAGGATCGCGGCCACCTGATGATCGACCCGCAGACCAAGGTCTACGAGGGCATGATCGTCGGCCAGCACTCCCGCGACAACGACCTGATCGTCAACGTCGTGCAGGGCAAGAAGCTGACCAACATCCGTTCTTCCGGCAAGGACGAGGCGCTGACACTGACCCCGCCGCTCAGGATGCCGCTCGAGCGCGCGATGTCCTACATCGAGGACGACGAGTTGGTCGAGGTCACGCCCGAATCGATCCGCCTCCGGAAGCGCTGGCTCGACCCCAATGAGCGCAAGAAGCAGGAGCGTAAGCGCGAGGCGGCAGAGGCCTGACAAGGTCCTTGACATGGACCCGATGCCGTCGCCCGCTCCCGTTTCTGCAGCAGCGTACAACGCGCGGATCGGGCCCGGTGGCTGGAGCGTGCGGGACGGTCCTGCGGTGACGGCAATATCCCCACCCGGTTCGACCTGACACCCGAGAGGTGCGCGGCCGTTTATATTTCGACCGCCTCAGCCGCGCATCGGACGGCGATCGCGTGCCATTCATTGGCGCCACGGGCCTGGCCGACGCCTTGCGCAATGAGCGAGGATGGAAGATACAAGTCCGCACAACCATCGGGCAGAATTGACTTGGCACTAGCAAACGTTTGGGGTGGCGCCGGCCGGGCCTTGGCGACACCGCCCTTCAGGCTGTATTTCATCGGCTACACGCTGACCACGATCGGTCGCTGGATGAAGCGGACCGCAGTGGGATGGTTGACGTGGCAGCTGACCGAGTCTCCCACATGGCTGGGTATCATCGCCTTCGCTGATCTGCTGCCGACGGTTTTGCTGGCGATTGTTGCCGGCGCCATTTCCGATCGCTTTGGCTTTATGCGGATTATCCGCCTGAGCCAGGTTCTTGCCGCCATCCTGTCGGTGGTGTTTGGTGCACTGATCATCACCGGATGGATCAACATCTATCTGGTGCTGGTGCTGACACTGATATTCGGTGCAGTCGAATCCATGGGCCAGCCGGCCCGCATGTCGGCCGTGCACGCCGTTGTCGCGCAGCGCGATCTGTCCTCGGCTATTGCCCTGACCTCTGCATCGTTCAACGCCTCGCGCATTATCGGCCCGGCGATCGCCGGTGCGTTGATTGTGTGGACCAACACCGGCGTCGTGATCGGATTGTGCGCGCTGACGTTTCTGTCGTTCTACTTCATACTTCTGAAGCTGGATTTCGGCACACCCGAGAACGGCGGCAACAAATCGCCGATGGCCTTGTTGGCTGATATCCGCTCCGGCATCGTCTATGCCTTCGGACATCCCGGCCTGCGCTTTGTATTCATCCTTCTGGCCGCGACAAGCTTTCTCATCCGCCCCGTCATCGAGCTGATGCCCGGCATTTCCGCTCAAGTGTTCGACGCCGGTCCAACCGGCCTGTCGCTGTTGCTGTCGGCCATTGGCGCTGGCGCAATAATGGCCAGTCTCTGGCTGGCGCTGCGTGGAGAGACGAAAGGCCTGACGCGGCTACTCGTTTGGTCTACCAGCATCACCGGGGTGGCGCTCATGCTGGCAATGCAATTCAACGAGATCTGGGTTGCGGCAGGGTTTCTGGTCGTCATGGGTGCTGCCATGCTGGTCGGCAATGTCGCGGCGCAAACCTTGGTCCAGAACACCGTCGAATTGGGTTTGCGAGCACGTGTCATGAGCCTGTTCATCGTTTTTGCCTACGGCCTCCCGGCCATCGGCTCGATCATCATGGGCTGGTTGGCAACTTATGCCGGATTCCAGGCGGCAATCGGAGCTGGCGCGGTGTTCATGCTGGTGTTCTGGCTATGGGCGCGGCCCAGGCAGCAAGCCAAAAGCGTTCTCCTGGAGACCGATAACGCAAACTGACGCACACAGGGCGAGGCGCAGGCATCCCGCGCACCTCGAAATCCTGTTACTGTCCGTCCCAGGTGTGGCAGGATCGGCGCTCGAGACGAGCTGGCCCGCACTGGAAAAGGACCCCGCACCATGCCCGCCCCGCAGCTCACCCGCCAGCAGCGTCGCAAAATTCGCCGTGATCTCGTGCAGCGCGGCGAGCGGCTGATCAAGCGTGGCATGCCCGCGCAACTGGCAGCCGAGGACAGTCTAGGTATTGCGTTGGCCCTGCGTGAGATGGGCAGCGACCCGGCCAATCCGCAGCGTGCGGCCGCCATGGCAGAAGCAGCCGAGGCGATGCTGCAGCGGACGCTCGCCGGCCTCACCAAGCCGCTGCCGATCGCCTGCGCCAAGGGCTGCAGCTGGTGCTGCCACTGCCTCGTGTTGATTACGCCGCCCGAGATCTTCCGTGTGGCGAACTGGCTGAGCGGCCGCGCCGACGTACAGTCTGCCCAGATGCGCGAGCGCGCTGCGTCCGAGGCGGCACGACGGCGCCCGATGACCGTGCAGGACCGTTTCAAGGACCAGGCGATGTGCGCGCTCAACTGGCAGGGCGCCTGCGGCGTCTATGATGTGCGGCCGATCCCGTGCCGCGCGCTACTGTCGTTGTCGGCTGATGCCTGTCGGCTCGGTATCATCGAGGGCAGAGGCGAGATTCCCGTCGTCACGACCGCCAACGAGGCTGCCGAGATTGTGCGCACACTGCTGGTGGCGGCGGTTCGCTCGATGGGCTTGCCGGACGACGGCTACGAGCTCAATGCCGGGGTTGCCGCGGCGCTTGCGATGCCGGATGCCGAGCCACGGTGGTTAGCGGGGGAGGATGTGTTCGCAGACGTTCCGCACGGCCCCCGTATGCCCGCCGCCCGCGCTCTCGAGGTGCGCATCGCCTCCGACATCGCGATGCTTGTGGATTGAGCGGCCGGCTGCTGGCACTCAAGGCACTTGCCAATCCCGGGCGGCCAAATTACAACGGCGCCATCCCACACGCGGACACATGCGCCGAGGCGGACACAAAGCCCTGCCTTCGCGTTCCGGTGGATGATGCAACCCGGCTAGCCGGTTTGTTCGTCTTCTTCCGTCCGCGGCGGTCAACCGGAAAAGGAAGAGCAATATGCTGCCCACGTTCAACATGCGTCAGCTGCTTGAGGCTGGCGTCCACTTCGGCCACCAGACGCACCGCTGGAACCCGAAGATGCACACCTACATTTTCGGTGCCCGCAACAACATCCACATTGTCGACCTGACTCAGACCACGCCGATGCTGCATCAGGCGCTGCTCAAGATCTCCGACACCGTTGCCGGCGGTGGCCGCGTGCTTTTTGTCGGCACCAAGCGCCAGGCCTCCGAGGCTGTGGCCGAGGCTGCACGGCGCTCCGCCCAGTATTTCGTCAACCACCGTTGGCTTGGCGGCACGCTGACCAATTGGAAGACTGTTTCGCAGTCGATCCGCCGGTTGCGCCAGTTGGACGAGATCCTCGCCGGAGACGGCACAGGCCGAACCAAGAAGGAGCTGCTCAACCTGCAGCGCGAGCGCGACAAGCTGAACCAGGCGCTTGGCGGCATCAAGGACATGGGCGGCACGCCGGACCTGCTTTTCGTCATCGACACCAACAAGGAATCGATCGCAGTTGCCGAAGCCCGCAAGCTGGGCATCCCCATCGTTGCCATCATCGACACGAATTGCGATCCCGACGGCATTGATCTCCCGGTGCCCGGCAATGATGACGCCGGACGCGCCATCACGCTGTATTGCGATCTCGCTGCGCGCGCCGCCATCGATGGCATCGAACGCAGCCAGGCCGCCCACGGCGTCGACCTTGGCGCCGCCGAGAAGCCGATTGCGGAGCAGCTTCCAGACGTCAACGAGCGCTTTGCCGGCATCGAGGGCCCACGCGGCGAACCCGATGACCTGAAGCGCATCACCGGCATCAATGGCCGTATCGAGCAGCGTCTAAATGACGCCGGCGTCTATCACTTCTGGCAGGTCGCGGATCTGGACGCCGTCAATACTGCTTTGCTTGACAACCAACTCAAGCTCGAAGGCAAGATCACCAGCGACGACTGGGTCGCTCAGGCCAAGAAGCTGGTCGAGGCGGCTGCGGCGTGATATTGCCGCAGCGGCTGTCACGCCGTCGTTTCCGGCGGACGACCGTCACGGTTGTGACATGACCGGGAATTAGCCCCGGGGTTGTGCGTTCGGCCCGGCATGGGCCGTCCTGCTCGCCCCGGCAGCTATCCGCAATCGCCTGCGGAATTTGAGCATTCCGATCCGGCCAGGAGCGCGGTGCCTCAGTGCCGCCGGCCCTTCGCAGGCTCCGCAAACGAGAGAGCACGAGATATGACGACGATTACGGCAGCGATGGTCAAGCAGCTGCGCGATAGCACCGGCGCAGGCATGATGGACTGCAAGCAGGCCCTGACCGAGAATGGCGGGGACATGGAAGCTGCCATCGACTGGCTGCGCAAGAAGGGCCTGTCCAAGGCCGCAAACAAGTCCGGCCGCATCGCTGCCGAGGGCCTGATCGGCATCATCGTGCAGGGCGATACCGGTGCCGTGGTCGAGGTCAACTCGGAAACCGATTTCGTCGCCCGCAATGACAAGTTCCAGGATATGGTCCGCCAGATCGCTTCGCTGGCACCGGCCGCCGGCGGCGATATCGGCAAGTTGCTTGCGGCGAACTTCCCCGGCAAGTCGATCTCCGTCGAGGAGCACGTCAAGGAGATGGTCGCGACCATCGGCGAGAACATGAACGTTCGCCGTACTGCGACAGTGACGACATCCGGCGGTGTTATGGTCGATTACATCCACAACCGTCTCTCGGACGGCGTCGGCAAGATCGGGGTCCTCGTCGCGCTGGAGAGCAGCGGCGACAAATCCAAGCTGACGGAGTTCGGCCGCCAGGTTGCCATGCACATCGCCGCTGCGAATCCGCTCGTCGTCAACGTCGAGGATCTGCCGCAAGACGTGGTCGACAAGGAGCGGTCGATTTACGTCGAGCAGGCCAAGGCCGAGCCGCGCAACGCCGGAAAATCCGATGACATACTTGCGAAGGCCAGCGAGGGTCGCTTGCGCAAGGAGTTCTTCGGCAATGTCGTTCTGACGATGCAGGTGTTCGTGATCGACGGCAAAGCGACGGTCGAGCAGGCAACGAAGGCGGCCGAGAAAGACGTCGGCGCTCCGGTCAAGATTTCCGGCTTCGTACGCTTTGCGCTGGGCGAGGGCATCGAGAAGAAGGAAGAGGACTTCGCCGCTGAGGTGGCCAAGGCCGTCAAGGGGTGATCCTGCTTCCTCATTCATCTCGTGGCAATAATTTGTGGCCGGCGGACTTCAACCCGCCGGCCACTGTGCTAGAAGGAGCCGCGACCAATATCGATCCAGGGAGGCCATCGCGCGAATGAGCACACACGCCCCATTGCGCTACAAGCGCCTGCTTCTGAAGCTGTCCGGCGAAGCACTCATGGGCAAAGGGCAGTACGGTATCGATATCGCCGTCGCTAACCGCCTGGCTGCCGACATTGCTGAGGCGACGCGAGGTGGCGCTGAGCTCGGCGTGGTCGTGGGCGGCGGCAACATCTTCCGCGGCCTGGCAGGCGCAGCAGCCGGGATGGAGCGGGCGACGGCCGACTACATGGGCATGCTGGCCACCGTGATGAATGCGCTGGCTCTCGGCAATGCCCTTGAGCAGCAGGGGGTCCAGGCCCGCGTCGTGTCGGCAATCCCGATGCCGACGGTCTGCGAATCGTATGTGCGCCAGAAAGCCCTTCAGCACATGAAGGATGGTCGTGTCGTGGTGTTTGCCGCCGGTACCGGAAACCCATTTTTCACGACCGATACGACCGCTGCGCTGCGCGCCATCGAGATGGGCTGCGAGGCGGTCGTGAAAGCCACCCAGGTCGATGGCGTCTATTCTGCCGACCCGAAAAAGGTCGCCGACGCCATACGTTACGACAGGTTGAGCTATGGAGAGGTCTTGGCGCGCGACCTCAAAGTCATGGATGGCGCGGCCATTGCCCTTGCTCGCGATAACGATCTTCCGGTAATTGTATTCTCCATCGAGGAGCCAGGGAACCTCTTGAAACTTCTGCGGGGCGAGGCCCGGGCCACGCTGATCTCGGCCGCTGCATAGTCAAGATCCTTGCCTAGGCGGGGTTGGGCTGCGAGGGATCGGCAAACGGGATATATTCGTGCCCCGCAAAGCCGATGCCTCTGGTAGCTGGGTTCGGATGGGGTAATTTGGCGGCACCCGGTGCTGGTGCACGTCGGTTTGAATGAGCAGGGTGATGCAACCCTGCGTCGGGCGTTGAGATCAGTCTGCTTGGTTACGACAGGCGGAGTTGACCCGTGGCCCGCTGCTACGAGAAGAGGCAGTCGGGCACGCCAAGCGTTCGCACTGCAACACAAGCTCGGAGGAGAGCGCGATGTCAGGAACGTACGACATCAACGATCTCGAGAAGCGCATGAAGAGCGCATTCGACGTGCTGAAGCGCGAGTTCAGCGGTCTGCGAACGGGCCGCGCCAGCGCTTCGCTGCTGGAGCCGATCCAGGTCGAGATCTATGGCCAGCGCATGCCGCTCAGTCAGGTCGGCAATGTCAGCGTGCCCGAAGCGAGGATGCTCGCAATTCAGGTCTGGGACAAGGCCGCGGTCTCGGCCGTCGACCGCGCTATTCGTGAATCGAATCTGGGTCTCAATCCCATTGTCGACGGCCAATTGCTCCGGCTGCCGATTCCCGCACTGACGGCCGATCGGCGTAAGGAGCTGGTGAAGATAGCGCACAAGTACGCAGAGTTGGCGCGCGTCGCGGTCCGCAACGTCCGGCGTGACGGCATGGAGGCCCTGAAAAAAGCCGAAAAAGACGGCGATATGAGTCAGGACGAGCAAAAGAAGAATTCGACCAAGGTCCAGGAGCTGACGGACAAGCTGATCAAGGATATCGATGCGGCGCTGGCCCAGAAGGATGTAGAGATCAACACGGTCTGACCCGCCGCTTTCGCGACTAGAAGCCTTCAACCGGTGTGCTCTGCCTTGGCGACAACTGAGCTGAAGAAAGACGAGCTGGACAAGCAAGCGGCACCGCGGGCGCCGCAGCACGTTGCCATCATCATGGACGGCAACGGCCGCTGGGCTCACGCGCGCGGCCTGCCGCGCTCGGTCGGCCACAGGATGGGGGTTGAGGCGGTCAGGCGCACGGTACGCGCTGCGATGGAGTTGGGTATCGGCTATGTGACGCTGTATAGCTTCTCATCTGAAAACTGGTCGCGCCCGGTGACCGAGATCGACGATCTGATGGGCCTGATGAAGCGCTTCATCCGGCGCGACTTGGCAGAGCTGCATCGCGCCGGTGTCCGTATCCTGGTCATTGGCGAGCGCAGCAATGTCGATCCTGAGTTGTTGCACCTGATCGATGAGGCGCGCGCGCTGACCGCCGCCAACAGCAAGCTCACACTGGTGATAGCGTTCAATTACGGCTCCCGGGCGGAGATTGCCCGGGCCGCCCGCAAACTTGCCGAGCGCGTTGCAAATGGCGAGATCACCCCCGCCGAGATCACCACCGAGGCGATTGGCGCGGCACTGGATACCAACGGCGTACCAGATCCCGATCTACTGATCCGGACCAGCGGAGAGCTGCGGCTCTCGAATTTCCTGCTTTGGCAATCTGCTTATACGGAGTTCGTGTTCCTGGATGCCTATTGGCCGGATTTTGGCCGGGATCTGCTTGAGCAGGCGCTGTCGACATACGCGTCGCGCAATCGCCGGTTCGGTGGCTTGAGCCGCCGACCCAGGGCGTAGGGCTGTCAGAGGACGCGCGAACGGCTATGGTCGGAGAGGTAACGGAACGAATGGCGGTCGCGCGCACCTCGAGTGTGCCCGAGGACTTCCGACCGCGAGTGGTGTCCGGCCTGCTGCTCGCCGTAGCCGCCGTTGGCGCGAACTATGTGAGTGTCTCCGCACTTGCTGCCCTGGTCGGCTTCATTGCCCTGGTCATGTCTTGGGAATGGGGGCGCATGGTGCGCGGGCCGTCGATCGACGGCCGCACCGTGATGCATGCGATCGCGGTGGCCGGATGCGTTGTGCTTGCCGCGATTGGCCAGCCGCTCTTGGCCCTTGCCCTCATCGTGATCGGAACCGTCACTGTCTCGGCGATGAAGTTTGATCGCAAGGCAGTGTTGTCCGGCCTTGGTGTGGCCTACGTCGGTCTGCCAGCAGTTATCCTGGTCTGGTTCCGCGCAACAGATACGCCGGAGGTGTCCGGTGCATCGGCGATTCTTTTCCTGTTCATCATCGTATGGACGACCGATAGTTTTTCCTATGTCTGTGGCAAGCTGATTGGTGGACCGCGTATTTGGCCGACCCTGTCACCCGGCAAGACCTGGGCAGGCACCATCGGAGGAATCACATTTGCTGGTCTGGCGGGCCTTGTGTTTGCCTACGTGACGGCTCATGGTGCGCCGGATCGCGTCGTACTGATGGCTCTGGTCCTGTCGATGGCGGCGCAGCTCGGCGATCTTGCGGAATTGGCGCTGAAACGGGCGCACAACGTGAAGCATGTAAGCCAGCTCATTCCCGGCCACGGCGGCTTCATGGATCGCATGGATGGGGTTGTGGCGGCCGCGATCGTAGCTGCAGGAATTGCCGCAGTGCTCAATTGGGCACAGCCTGGACATGCTCTGCTGTACTGGCACTGATCAATTCAGCCGGTAGATCCGGCCTGCTGACCTAAGGAGATCCAGCCCAGTGGCGAGCGGCGCTCAAGCACCCGGTGAAATGGGCAACGGAATTGCGTGGAGCCAAAGCGAGGGTGTCAAGCGCGTTTCGGTGCTGGGAGCAACGGGCTCGATCGGCACCAGCACCCTGGATCTGATCGGCCGCCATCCCCAGGCTTTCGAGGTTGTCGCGGTTACGGCTCATTCCAACGCGGCCCAATTGGCCC
This sequence comes from uncultured Alphaproteobacteria bacterium, assembly GCA_963825625.1. Taxonomy (GTDB): domain Bacteria; phylum Pseudomonadota; class Alphaproteobacteria; order Rhizobiales; family Hyphomicrobiaceae; genus CAMDPA01. The sequence continues at coordinate 324,736 of CAWGUF010000012.1, forward strand.
GGCTGGCGATCACCCATCACGCGCGCATTGCGGTGGTTGCTGATCCCGCGGCATACGCGGAGCTCAAGCAGCACCTGTCCGGCACCGGCATCGAGGTTGCAGCCGGACCCGAGGCCCAGGTCGAGGTGGCGGCGATTCCGGCGGATTGCATTGTTGCCGCCATCGTTGGCGCCGCCGGGCTGCGTCCGACATTCTCAGCGGTTGCGCAGGGCCGACGCGTGGCTCTCGCAAACAAGGAGTGCCTTGTCACGGCCGGTGACGTATTCATGCAGGCGGTCGAAGCCGCCTGCACCCAACTCATACCTGTAGACTTCTGAGCACTCCGGCGCGTTCCAGGCAATCGGCACAAGCGATCCATCAACGATTGAGAAGATCACTTTGACTGCATCCGGCGGTCCGTTTCGCACTTGGGATAAGCAACGCATTGCGGCGGCCACACCTGAACAGGCCCTGCGCCATCCGAACTGGTCGATGGGACCCAAGATCACCATCGATTCCGCGACCATGATGAACAAGGGTCTGGAGCTGATCGAGGCCCACTACCTGTTCTCGATGGCGGCCGACCGTCTTGACGTGGTCGTGCATCCCCAGTCCATCGTGCACTGCCTGGTCTCATTTTGCGACGGATCGGTGCTGGCGCAACTTGCCAACCCCGACATGCGCACCCCCCTCGCGTTGGGCTTGTCCTTTCCCGGACGCATGCCAGCCCCCACCGAGCGGCTCGATCTGGTGCGGCTGGCATCGCTTACATTCGAGGCCCCGGACCCGGAACGGTTTCCTGCTCCGGGGCTGGCGCTGGAGGCTCTCCGGCGAGGCGGCGGGGCGCCAGCGGTGCTGAACGCTGCCAACGAGATCGCTGTTGAGGCTTTTCTTGCCGGTCGAATCGGCTTCCTTGACATCGTCCGCAGCGTTGCCACATCCCTGGACAAGGCCGAGGCCAGGGGGCTGTTGACGGCGCCCACGTCACTGGATGGCGTGCTCGGTCTCGACGAGGCGGCCCGGGCCTTGGCACGGGAAGTGCTGGGCCTGGATGAGGAGCCGGGAACGCGGTGTTCTTTGGCCCAAGCTTAAGCATCGAGGAATATTGAGCATGGACGATTTCGTTCCCATGATCTCGGGCCTGCTCGGCAGCGTGACAGGTATCCTGTTTGTTGTTGTTGCATTTGTCTTCGTTATATCCCTCGTGGTCTTTGTGCACGAGATGGGTCACTTCCTCGTTGCGCGCTGGTGCGGAGTGAAAGTTGCCGCCTTCTCGATGGGGTTCGGTCCCGAGATCTGCGCCTTCGTCGATCGCCAGGGCACGCGCTGGCGGGTCGCTTGGTTCCCGCTCGGTGGCTATGTCAAATTCATGGATGATGAGAACGGCGCCAGCGTGCCCGATCGCGAGGCGCTCGAACGCATGAGCGAGGCTGACCGCGCCGGCAGCTTCCACGCCAAGCCGCTGTGGCAACGGGCGGCGGTCGTGGCGGCGGGGCCGATTGCCAACTTCCTGCTGGCCATCATCATTTTTGCCTTCATGGCGAGCTTCGTCGGGCTCAGGACGACGGAGGCCCGGGTCGGTGAGGTTATCGCCGACATGCCTGCGAGCCGCGCCGGCATCAAGCCGGGCGACATGATCGTGGAGATCGACGGCGGCAAGATCGCCAGCTTCACGGACATGCAGCGGGTTGTCAGCATGTCGACTGGCCGCGAACTGCAGATTGTCGTCGAGCGCGACGGCAAGCGCATCCCCTTGAAGATTGTGCCGATCTCCCGCGAGACCGATGATGGCATCGCCGGCAAGTTCAAGCGCGGGATGATCGGTGTCGCCAGCGCGGGCGCGGCGGCGGACGCCAAGCGCGAGAAAGTCGGCATTGTCGAAGGCGTGGCCTTTGGCGTGCGCGAGACAGGCTTCATAATCACCTCGACGCTGGACTTTGTCGGCAAGTTGTTTACCGGCAGAGAGAGCGGCGAGCAGTTGGGCGGGCCGATTCGTATCGCAGCAGCATCAGGCGAGATCGCCAAGCACGGTATCGCGCCGCTTGTGCACTTCGCCGCATTCATTTCAGTCAGCGTCGGGCTCATTAATCTGTTCCCGATTCCGCTGCTGGATGGCGGCCACCTTATGTTCTATGCGATCGAAGCCGTCCGGCGGCGTCCGATGAGCGAACGTTCACAAGAAATCGGCTTCCGAATCGGTTTGGCCCTGGTACTCATGCTGATGTTGTTCTCGACCTGGAACGACCGAACGATTGTGTACCGCTGGATAACCGGCGGATGAGCGGTGCGAACGGCGAAATCGGACCTGTCAAGCGAGCGGAATCGGGCCGCTGCAGCATTCTTGCCACTTCCAATGAGGTTACTGACTCGTTAAAACGCTATGGCTCGATTGCGTCGCGCCGGGAACAGGGGAGCCGCAGAGTTCGGCCTAGTGCGTTGCAAAACTGAACGAGATCGCACACGCCTGAGTTGCCGACAGGGCGTGTCGCGTTGGGGGATCGGCGTTGAAGGGCACGGGTGTTCATGCCGCAGCAGGGAGCCAAATACCTGGCTGGCTTGAGGGCACTGGCATTGGGGATGCTAGTCGCACTCGGTTTAGTCATACCGGCCACCGTCGCAGTGCCCGTTCAGGCACAAGCGCAGGGCGCGGTGATCCGCGACATAGCCGTAACCGGAAATCGGCGCGTCGAGCCTGAGACGGTTCGCTCGTATCTGGAACTCCGCGTCGGCGACCGCTACGATGCCGGCAAGGCCGACCGATCGCTCAAGGCGCTGTTCGGCACCGGGCTGTTCGCTGATGTGCGGATAGAGCGCACGAATTCGGGCGTTTTGGTCACTGTCGTAGAGAATCCCGTCGTTGCCCAGGTTGCATTCGAAGGCAACCGGGAGATCGACAGCGATACGCTGAAGGGCGAGGTTCAGCTCAAGCCGCGCTCCGTTTATACGCGAGCACGGGCGCTGTCCGACGTCCAACGCATTCTCGACGTCTACCGCCGTCGTGGTTTGTACGCCGCTTCTGTCGAGCCCAAGCTGATCGAGCTAGAGCAGAACCGCGTCAACGTTGTCTTCGAAATCAACGAAGGCAAGACGACGAAGGTCAAGAGCATCAGCTTTATTGGCAACCGCGCGTTCAGCGATTCGCAGTTGCGCGACATCATCTCGACCGGTCAGGCGAACTGGTTCGATTTTCTCAAGAACAACAGCGTCTACGATCCCGACCGTCTCGCGCTCGACCGTGAGCTGTTGCGCCAGTACTACCTCAAGAACGGCTATGCCGACATGCAGGTCGTGGCCGCAGCAGCAGAGCTCGACCGCGACGGCTCCGGTTTCATCATCACCTTCTCGATCGACGAAGGCGAGCTGTATAAGTTCGGGCAGGTCAACCTGCAGTCGTCGCTGCGCGGCTTTGATGCCGGTAGCATGCGCGGCGAGGTGCTGACCAAGGAAGGCGCCTACTTCAATGCCAGCGACATAGACAAGACGAGCGAACGGCTCACGCTGTTGATCGCTGAGGGGGGATATGCCTTCGCTCGCGTCCGTGCCCAGGCCGACCGCGACCCGGCAGCACGCGTGATCAACTTGACCTACATGATCGATGAAGGCCCGCGGGTCTACATCGAGCGTATCAATATCGTCGGCAACATCCGCACCAAGGATCACGTGGTGCGACGTGAATTCCGGTTGGCTGAAGGTGATGCCTACAATCCAGCCCTGGTCGATCGCGCCCAGAAACGCCTGAAGGCTCTTGGCTTCTTCAAGGACGTCAACATCAAGCGGCGCCCGGGGTTCGCACCGGACCGCATCATCCTAGATGTCGTTCTGACCGAGCAGCCAACCGGCGAGTTGTCATTCGGCGCCGGCTACTCGACTGTCGAAGGTGTGATCGGAGACGTCAGCTTCACCGAGCGCAACTTGTTCGGTAACGGCCAGTTCCTGCGCCTCAAGGTGGGTGGCTCCGCCACACGCATGCAGATCGATCTGAGCTTCACCGAGCCACGGTTCCTCGACCGCAACCTCGCTGCGGGTTTCGATCTGTTCCACAAGGATTTGAACCAGTCCTCGACCTCCTCTTACAAGAGCCAGAAGACCGGGGGCAGCTTGAGGCTTGGTTTCCCGCTGTCGGAGAACCTCTGGTTCAACAGCAGCTACACCTTGTCCCATGACAAGATCTACGAGGTGGACGAGCTATACGCCTCGCGCGCGGTCGCTCGAGGCCAAGGGCGCTTACATAACGTCCTCCGTTGGCGGCATGCTGACCTGGGATACACGCAACCACCCGCGCCAGCCGAACCGGGGTCTTTTCTTCCAGGGAGCGACGGAGCTCGCCGGACTGGGCGGCGACGTCCAATACGCACGGTTCCAGGGCGAAGGACGCGCCTACTACCCGCTTTTCGACAAGGTCACCCTTGTTGGCCGCGTCGTCGCCGGTCACATCATGGGGTGGGGTGGAGACGATGTCCGCTTGCTGGACCTGTTCTACAAGGGCGGCGAGACCATCCGCGGCTTCTACCGCTCCGGCTATGGCCCGCGCGACCTGAACACCAACGACTCGCTGGGTGGTCAGACGTACTGGGCGGCTACCGCCGAAGTTCGGTTCCCGCTGCCGCTGATCCCGGATGAGCTGGGCATGTCGGGCGCCATTTTCGCCGATGCGGGCTCACTGTTCGAAGCCGGCGCCGGTGCGCGCAAGAACCCGGGCTGCGGTGGGGCGAACCCTGCGACAGGTCGATTTGATACGATCTGCCTCGCCGACGACGATACGATCCGGTCCTCGGTTGGCGTGAGCTTGATGTGGAATTCGCCGGTCGGCCCGCTCCGCCTCGATTATGCGCATGCGCTGAGCAAGGAGAGCTACGATCGCATTCAGCAGTTCCGGTTCGGAGCGTCGACACAGTTCTAGGCTTGTATTTTGGCTGACCGGCACGGCTCGGTCTACCCGAGTTGAGCAAAACCAGGTCAAGCAGAGCTAAGTCAAGCAAAGCCGAGCCAGACTGAAGACTGCCAGCCCCGGAGCGACTAAGGCGCCGGGGCTGTGCCGTTCTGCAGGTCCGTTCTGGACCCGCATAGCCAGCGCGATGGGTGGTCAGGCTGCGAAGCGTGAACACACGATGCCAATGCACCGGCCGCGGTTTGCGGGACGCGCCGTCGCAGTGAGACGACTTGACTGTTGCCGACGTTCACCGCCTGCAGCCATAAAGCGCCAAGCCCGGCACCCTATATGGTGCACTCCTGATAGAGCGCCGGACTTGGCAATGGGCACGTTCCATTCCTGCGGCCACGCCCACACGGCGTATTGCCGTGCAGCGTTTGGCCTGTCGCAGACGGGCGGGCCGTGACAACCCGGGACCGCCCGGGCTACCGGTAGTTCCGGTAGGCAATCCGCCAACACGGCACTTGGTTGAAGACTGGTGCGGAGAGGCATGGCCTGATGCAGCATCCGGGTTTTTTTCTTCGAGCCGGCCCGTTCTCGCTGACTGAGGTCGCACGGGCGGTCGGCGCCGAAATAGGTGGCGGCTTCGATGCTACCCGCATCGTAGACGACGTTCGGCCATTGAATGCCGCGCGACCTAACCACCTGACCTTCATCGATAATCGCAAATATCTGCCACATCTGTCTGCGTGTGCGGCCGGGGCCTGCCTGGTTGCTCCCGGCCTTGTCGACCGCATTCCCGATGGGGTGGTGCCGCTGGTGACTGCAGGCGTCTATCGCAGCTTCGCGCTGTCCCTGCGGCTATTCTATCCCGATGCGTTGCGGCCTAAGGCCGCCCGCCCCGGCGAGCACAACTTCATCGATCCGACCGCGCGCATCGAGGCAGGAGCGGAGATCGAGCCGGGAGCGGTCATCGGCCAGGAGGCAGAGGTCGGACGCGGCAGCCGGATTGCTGCCGGTGCCGTCGTCGGCTATCGCTGCATGGTTGGCCGCGACTGCTATGTGGGGGCCGGAGCGAGTTTGACCAGCACCTTGCTCGGCAATCGGGTGGTCTTGCATGCCGGCGTACGGCTGGGGCAGGACGGATTTGGCTTCGCAATGGGCCCCGGGGGCCATTTGAAGGTCCCCCAGATCGGCCGGGTTATCGTCCAGGACGACGTCGAGATCGGCGCCAACTCGTGCGTAGACCGGGGCGCGTTAAGCGATACTATCATTGGCGAGGGGACTAAAATTGATAATCTCGTCCAGATCGGGCACAACGTCATAATCGGACGTCACTGCGTGATCGTCGCCCAGGTCGGGATTGCTGGATCCGCCCGCCTGGATGACTACGTCGTGATGGGCGGTCAGTCCGGCGTGGTCGGTCACGTCAGGATCGGTCAGGGTGCGCAGATCGCCGGTGGCTCGCATGTCAAGGAAGACGTGCAACCCAAGGAGAAACTGATTGGCACACCTGCGCGGCCGATCAAGCAGTGGATGCGCGAGGCGATGGTGCTGCAGCGGCTTGCCAGTCCGGCCGGCGGCAAGGCGACGAAAGCCTCTGGCGATGAAGATGAGTAGGATTTGAAAGGCGAGGCTCTGGGCGGGCGCGAGCGCTGGTTGGCCGCCCCGAGAGCTGCTTCCCGAAGGATCGGTCTCGGTAGGCCGGATCGGGACGTCGATTTGCAAGGAGCGGTAAAGCATGAACGACCAGTCCCCACAAAGGCAACTGCCGAGCGCCGACATCATGAAGGTGATGCGGTTGCTGCCGCACCGCTATCCGTTTCTGATGGTCGACCGCATTCACGACATGGACGGGGACGACAGCGCGGTTGGCGTCAAGAATGTCTCGGCCAACGAGCCGTTCTTCCAGGGCCACTTCCCCGAATTCCCCGTCATGCCCGGCGTCCTCATCATCGAGGGGCTGGCGCAGACGGCAGGCGCCTTGTGCGTGCACAGCCTGGGGGAGAGCTACAAACCGCAGGTCGTCTATTTCATGGGGATAGACCGGGCCAAATTTCGCCGCCCCGTCTTGCCCGGCGACACGCTCTACTATCATGTCAAGAAGATGCGAAGCCGTGGCCGCGTCTGGCGGTTCTACGGCGAGGCGAAGGTCAACGGCCAGGTCGTTGCTGAGGCAGAGGTGAGCGCCATGATCGCGGATACGCCAGAAACCCAGGCGATTTCCAGCCAGAATGTCTAGCTCAGGCACCGCGCGGGTTCACCCGACCGCGATCGTCGAGGACGGCGCGCAAATCGGCGATGGCGCACTGATCGGACCGTACTGCATGGTCGGACCGCAAGCGGTTATCGGCGCCGATTGCGAGTTGATCAGCCATGTCGTGGTCGCCGGCATGACTCGCATCGGGCCACGTACGCGCATTTTTCCGTTCGCGTCCATCGGACATCAACCCCAGGACCTGAAATACGAGGGCGAGGCCTCCACGCTCAGCATCGGGGCCGCCTGCATGATCCGCGAAGGCGTGACGATGAACCCTGGTACCAAAGGCGGGGGCATGGAGACGGTCGTTGGCGACGGTTGCGCCTTTTTGGCCAATAGCCATGTTGGCCACGACTGCCACGTCGGCAACAACGTGATCTTCTCCAACAACGTCATGCTTGCCGGCCATTGCACCGTCGGCGACTACGCGATCATCGGCGGTGGGGCGGCCGTCATCCAGTTTGCGCGCGTGGGCGCGCATGCCTTTCTCGGCGGCATGTCTGGACTGGAGAACGATCTCATTCCCTACGGTATGGCCCTCGGCAACCGGGCGCATATGTCGGGCCTGAATATCGTCGGTCTGCAACGCCGCGGTTTCGCGCGCGAGGACATCCATAAGTTGCGCCGGGCCTATCGATTGCTGTTTGCCGACGAGGGCAATCTGAAAGAGCGGGTCGACGACGTTGCAGCGGAATATGCCGACCACGCCATCGTGCAGGAGATCGTCGCCTTTATCCGGACCGGCGGCAAGCGTTCGCTGTGCACGCCACGAGACAGCGAGGGCTGAACCGTGCATGCCACTGCCGCGTCCCGTGGCGAGGACTCGGCGCCGCTAGGCATATTGGCGGGCGGCAGCGGTGTGCCCGTTGAGCTCGCCGTGGCCGTGATGAGCCACGGACGCACGGTGCACATCGTCGGCCTTGAAGGCGAAGCCGAGCCTGAGATTGGCGCGTTTCCCCACACCTGGGTCAACTGGGGCGGCATCGGCGCAATGATTCGCGCCTTCCGCAACGCCGGCTGCCGGCAAATCGTCATCGTTGGCCGCGTGCGGCGCCCGAACCTCGCCAGGCTGCGTCCTGACCTGGGGTTCTGGACGAGCCTGCCGGCGCTGCTTCCGTTCCTGCGAGGCGGCGACGACGCCATCCTCCGCCTTGTCGTCGGCTTCTTCGAGCGTCATGGGCTCGAGGTTGTCGGAGCGCACGAGGCCGCGCCCGAGTTGTTGGCGTCCGAGGGCGTGCTGGGCACACGCGCTCCCGGCAACGACGAGTTGGCCGCGATCCGTATGGGTGCGACCGCCCTGATAGCGCTCGGCCCCTTGGACGCGGCACAGGCTGCGGTCAGTACACCCGATGCGGTGCTGGCGATCGAAGGCGCAGACGGCACGGATGCGATGCTCCGTCGTCTTGCCGCCATGCGTTTCGCAAGCGCCCCCGGCACTGGCCCCGCCGTCCTCATCAAGCTCCCGAAACCACATCAGGAACGCCGCATCGATCTGCCTGCAATCGGTCCGGAAACGGTTGTCCGCGCCAGGGATGCAGGACTGACAGGAATTGCCGTACGCGACGGCGAGACGCTCATTGCCGAGCGGGAAACAGTGATCCGCCAATCCAATGTGAACGGCGTGTTTCTGGTTGGCCTCGGTGCGTCTGACCTCGCCAACATCGAACCCGGTCAAGCCGCATCTGCCGTTGCCGCCGGCAAATCGCGCATGGCTGCTCTGGCCCCCGTCGGACGCCATCGGCCCCGTGCGGGAGAACGCGTGGACGCCGAGCTGGCTGCCGGCGTGCTCGCAGCTCTGGAGCCATACTGGGGGCTGGGCTCGTCGGTCGTCTCCCGAGGCTATGTGCTGGCGACCGAGGCAGCAGGCGGCGCGCTTGCCGCCGCCTCCCGCGCCGGCGGCTTTGGCAGACGTAGCTGTTGCTATCGTCAAGGGTACAGACCTCCCCCGAGTCGGCATTACAACCAAAGTTGGTTCCAGGATTACAGGTACACTTTTTGGTATTCTTGTCGCAGATTCCAGATAAGCATTCGCGATTCGTTGGGTCGCAAGCTTCGCCCAAGTCCTTGACACAGCGAGGAGGAGCGTCCATTAGCATTTGTGCCTCAAACAAGTCTCCACCGTAGGCACACATGAATCCGTCCTCGCACCCACTTTCTTTTGTACAGACACAAAAGCCTGGAGCATCAAATGCCCACCTCATTTCTGGATCAAAGTAACAAGATCCAGAGTCGCACTGTTTGTTTGTAAGACACTTGCTACCGAGTATTCGTTCCACTTGCTCACAAATGTGTCCTTCCTCCTCGTCATTGACACAAATCTCCGCATCTTGCTTGCAAGGATACTGAGAAAAGGTAGAGCAGGCGCATTTCGAAGTGCGTTTGTCGCAGTTTCCAGTGATACAGTCCCACTCTCCTGGTGTACAGTCCGAGCCAACAGGGAGGTAACAGCCAGGAGGAGCGTCGGCGATACGTTGGGCCTCAATGAGGTTGCCAAAGCACTCGTACCCGCCTTCACATCCAACATTGGTCTCTGGATTGCAAACACACGAGCCGTGTCCTCCTCGAATCATTCCGTAGTTACAATAGTCAGAATCGCAGTCTTCGTTCTTGTAACAGACACTATAGAGCGATCCATCTCCGACTTCGACCTCCTCTTCGGGGTACGGAGCACGAATAGCCTGCCCAATTTCTGGGAGTGGGATCATCATTGGTTCGTCTGGTGCTACCATGGCTTCTCCAATCTGCTCATTTCCGTCGATTTCGACAATAGGAACTTCGACATATGGTACCTTGCAAACCTTACTGTTGCCATCTGCCATGCACATTTCACCGTTCTCCACATCGCATGGATAGTTTGTGAATGTATTACAGGGACAGAGTCCAGAATCGTCACATTTTCCAGTCACGCACGTGTACGTGTTTTTTGTACATGGTGCGTTGTATGGTAAGTAACAACCGGGTCCAGCATCCGCAATACCTTGCGTTTCTTCAAGATTGGCAAGACAGACATATCCATCTTGGCATCCAGCGTTCGTCTTGTCAGGCTTACAGGCGCAGAATCCGTGACCACCATACCACATTCCATAGTGACAGTTACCCGAATCGCAGTCCTCGTTGTCAGCGCAGACACTGTTGATCGACCCATCTCCAATTTCAAATTCTTGTTTTTCTGGAAAGACCAAATCCTCATCGCCTTCAATGAGTGGAGCTTGAGCAGCTCCTGAAATCATGCCAGGAGATTGATCAAGAGGAGCTTGAGCAGCTCCTGAAATCTCGCCTCCAGTAATTTCTGGAATGCAAGAAGCAATCGAGGGGTCGTACACGGTTCCTTCGCCGCAGCAGTCACTCTCGCAGCAATCACGAGGCACACAGCCTTGTTCATGGTCATCGGAGTACACCCCCGTGAATCCTAGAGCACCAGGTGCTGGGAGACAGAATGGTGAACTGTAAGCAGTACCCAATCCGCAACAGTCTTCTTCGCAGCAACCTGTAATAGTTATAAGTCATTGTATACAGAAATGGAGAGATGGATCAAATGGTGCGTGAGAGACCGAGTTTGCATCGAGAGCGATGAAATCAAAGACATACAGCTAACATCAACGTCTTTCTACACTCAATTGGAGTGATTGCCATCGAGTAACTCTTTACGAACATCGTCAAAGCTCACCTGGCATTCGGGGACATTCTGGTTGAGAGAGTCCGCTTTGGGCAATGATCGGATCGAACTCTTCGGGAGGGGGGTCTTCAATAATACTCATGAGCTGAGGTTGTGGCTGAGCCGCCACTAGTGAAAGGGCGGCGGCAGCTACCGACAAGAGGAACATGCCACGCATCATCATCCTTATCGTCGTCTTGATGGCATCAAGTGTGTGATGGATGCTTGGTTGTCTTTTTTCACAATCTAATCGGGGAAACTATAGAGTCATTCTTCTTGAGATTTATGGTCTTGCCAGACTGGAACTGTCATTTCTGCATAAATATACAACTGAGTCTGAAAGGTCAGAGTCATGGTCTTTCTAATCCAAAATGACCCACATAGTAGCCGTGCAAGCGCATGCACGTGGCTAGGCATGCTAGCATCTTACGCCCAGTGGTCTAGTACCGTAAAATCACAAATCTTAGCTAGCCAGCACTTACTGTAACATGAAACTCTAACTTATATGCTGTTGATTGAAGCCAATCAAATCTGCACCGATTAGAGTGAAAACGATTTACACGACTAACTTACCTTTACACGATTAATTTTTTGATGCCAATGACACCTTCCACATCACTCCCATCAATTGCGACGCACCATCATGCCGACCATATATGATGAAAGTTAAGTTCACCACAACTCTGCTTATTACATTCCCAAAAGTCTCTTTTTGAGGAAAATGGCAAATCATTATCCATAACTGTCGAGTCGCTGTCAAATGCCTTATTGACTTCGAATCAATGCACGTCTCGACAAGAGTCGGACGCCATTGCGGATTCCATTCTTGACGATTTCAAAAACAATGAATCGACTCATGATGAAAGAGTAGACGAAATGCTCTTGTTCGAATCTTGCAAGACTATCTGGACTTGGCGCCCGACGAGGCTAGCGGCATTTTGCAACATGCTGGAATGAAGGATAATCTCGACGACAGCAGCAGCAACGATTCGCGATGAAGAAACGACCCAACAGCAAGCTCCAGATACTGGTATTGATGACGACATTGATGATGGAGAGCTTATTGGAGAGGGCGAATGCGAATTATGCGAGCGCGAAATGCGACTCACGAAACATCACCTCATTCCCAAATCAACACATTCTCGTATCGAACCAAAACTAGTACATGCAGCTACCGCCATGGAACAAGGGTGATTTCGAACGTGCGCAACGAATTCTGGGACAAGGTTTCGAACATTTTGCAAGTGAGTTCAAGACATGGAAAAATCGAGCATTAGGAGAATATTGCAACAAACGTGCGACATTTGTCGTCCCTGTCATTCCGCAATACACAAGACACATGATAACATGACACTTGCACTCGAATACAATACAGTAGATCAATTACTTCAAGATGAACAGATTTACAAGTTTTGCAAATGGGCTAGCAAGCAAAAGCCAGGAAAGTATGCCGTGAATCGATAACGAATGTGCTGTGTCTGGCTCATGCATGTCTCGGAAGGGCATCTAGCTAGTCTCATGCCAGATATCAATGATAGCTACAAATACATACACATACAAGAAGCTACGTCTTTAATACATGTAATCTAATATACTGTAGACTATTTTAACATCATGTCTCGATCGATACTTATTCGGTAATGCCGGCAGCATACACTCGAAGGGTTTGGTGAAATCGCTTACGACAGACTGGACACTGACGATTCAGGGCGGCATCCAAAATCTCCGTTTGACCACAACAGCGTGTACAGAGACACACGTGACCACATGGAACGAGTGCCATTTCCGCCTTTTTGTCCCAGCACAGGACACACACTCCCTTTTCAAGTTCTATGAGCCGTATCCAAGGAATCTGGAGGTGCTGTAGGAGTGAGCGAGGCTACTGCGGGTGTATCTACTAGAGTAGCTGCCGCTACTGGTACTTGGCCACTAGCAATATTGTCCTCTGTTACCAGAGTAGCAGTTGCCACCACGGGTGTTTGCGTAGTAGAGGGGCGACGTGAAGAGCCGACGACGGTGCGATCTAGCCGAAGAGGAAGGAGATCGGGAAGGTGCAGGAACCTCTGGTACGTCCATTCCATTACGAGCATCATCTTCCTTGAGTATTCTATTTACTTTTCGTCTCCATTTTGGATTCAAGATCCAAGTGTACTGTTTTGCAATGTCCAATGGTGTTAGTCCGCGAACGTCTTCTTGGTCCGCAACGGCTGGGTCTGCATCGTGCAGCATTCGAATCACAGTAGACGAGGCTTTATTTTCACAAGCCAAATGAAGTGGCGTCTTGGATCCCATGACACGAGAACATGGCTTTGCAACGTCATGAGGAAAGGCATCCAGAAGTAGTCGGACAGTTTCCGGTGAGACACTTGATTTTGTCAGGGCACAGTGGAGTGGAGATTAGACTGCTTGGAGTCGATTCCATCATTGGTTGTCCACTAAGAATAAGAGTATGAATCACATCTGGAGGAGCCTTGTGTCCACATGCAAGATGAAGAGCAGAGACTCTTTCATCAGCGACATTATAAGTTTTAGTCGCCGCGCGGGCTTTGGCATCTTCTGTTTCGAGAATCTGTAGATAGGATGCGAGAAATGCAATGAGAATGATGAATTAAAAGATAGCTTCAATATACAAGGACACTGTTTACAAAGCAATCTGCAATCACACATCGACATCGGCGAATTCGCGATTCCCGCGACTGGACGCACCTGACGAACATCATGCCATCTTTCTTTTTGAATCGATCTTCGAAGACTCGGAGTATTTCCCATGGTTACAAACAAGTGCTTTTAGAGTATTATTAGAGTTGTCGGTTGCTTTGGCAAGAAGCTACTGTTGAACATGATCATCGGTGCGTTTTGTCATCGTGTGAACATCGTGAGGACTGGGATCGAGAAGCACGAGTCAACAGGATGATTAGGGATCGAGCTATTGATGATCAACTGCGATGCGCTGCAGCAAGCCAGGTCCCTACTGTAGCATCGATTTCATATGAAGTGAAATTAGCAAATGTACAGTATCTATTTATAATAATACTTATAGAAATACAATGGTGATTCAGTGGCTTCCCATGAGCCACAAATTAAGTACTGGGACACTGGACGGCTCAGTTTCCCTGTGACAGTAGCAACAGACTATCCCGATATTGATACAGCAGCATCTAGCGTTTCGACACTACGCTCTTCTTCTTCTTGCTGGCGGCGTACTTGAGCAGCTGGCGGTGACTTCTTGTCGCTGTGCTTGTCTCGTCACTGGCGGCATTTTGTAAAAGTCAATGTCTTCTTGGTAAACGCTGCCACCGGCCCAAGGAGCGTTTCCCTTGATTTTCGTTCGCTTCATTTGTGTTGTGAGCGCAGGACGTCCATATAGAAAGAGTTCGTGATAGTATGCTCCCTTGTCCTTTCCTTCTGTCAAGCGCTTAAAGTCGTCTGTAGTACGAATGCAGATGTGATTGCCAAAAGGAGTGAGTATTGCATCGACACTGATATGTATACAATGACACCACACAACACTGCACTTACATAGATTCAGTTGACGTTGAAAGCTACTAAACCTTGACATTCGAAAGTACTTTGGCATGATTTCGTCGGCAAACTGCTTGGGTTTGTGAACGGCAAAGGCGCGACCATGAGGAAGAAACGAGCATACATCCTCTTTACCCTCTTGTTCCAGTTCCGAAAGCATTCGATGTAATTTAACGGGAAATGGTTCGGATCTACCCTTTGTTGTAGTATCAACTGGGTCTGGAATGAGAGAAGCATCTCGGTATTCAACCTTATTGAGAGCTCGTGTGGCGACACCGGGTTGTGTCTGTGCAAGCGTGTTTGTACTGAGGATCCCAGGTTGTGGGATCATGTTGCTGTTGGGTGTGCATTGAAGCCTTAAGCTGTTGCTGTAAAAGTGGAGTGAGGTTTGAAGCTTGAAGTGCGGATGCTGTGCCGGCCAAGGCGCCAAGTTGAAGTGGAGTCAATTCAGATCGAGCTTGTGCCGCCAAGGAGCCATTGAGCAAGAATGCATTCACCGCGGCAGCTTGCTGTAGCGCAGGCGGGATAGAAACACCCGATGATGCGAGAAGAGCAGCCTGTTGTTGGGCAGCAGTAGCTTGTGCAATGGCTGCCCTGTCGAGAGCAGCAAGTTGCGACTGTAAGAGTTGGGCGCGCTTGATCTCCTCAGCTAAAGCCTTTTGAAGGAGAGCAGTCGTCTGTGCGAGGTTGTTGTGATGGCTACCTTGTTTAAGCTGTTGAAGCATTGCTGCTACATTACCAGGAAACTGCGATGATGCCGACATGCTCGAGTCTGATGATTCAGTTGGCGACGTGGTGCCAGATCCATCACTCGTCAAGCTTGACGTGACGAGAGAAGCTTCACCGCATGAGCTGCTGCTGCTGCTGCTTGTCGAAGAGCCATGCTCACTGCCGTTCATGTCTTTGTCTTTGCTGGATGACATGGAAGGTGTTAAAATGATGGAGGACTCAAGATGAATGATGTCGAGAAGTTGAAGATACGCACACCGTTGCTCGACGAACAACACGAGAAACGTGATGTGACCAACTTCAACTTGAAGCCGCTCGGCGTGAGACGCTGGAAAGTGCTCTCATGAACCGTGATATGTAAGTTGCAGGGACGTAGCACTCCCCAGGGTTTAAGTTTTCGTTAAGTATTTTCCTTGAAGGCGACGTGTGAAGATATTTCTGACGATGTTCTTCAAGTTTGCTTCAAGTTGTGCGTCGACAGACAAAGCATATGCACATATGCTTGATGATGAAATGACATAAGATACACGTGCCTATTTTATCATAAGCATATCATTGCTACGAACGCGATACGCCTAGCAGATTCAGTAGGACCTAGTACGAGTACTTCATTGCTATACACACTTCACATGGTTCGCTACTTCAATGAGATCAGAGGAAAGCGTAAAGACTACATCTCCAAGTTGTTCTAGCTAGTTCAGATACAGTTAATATAATCATTTCCCATAAGTTATCATACGTTGACAGTCTCATCGATACATACATTAGTTTTTCCACGTTATAGTAAACCCTTGTTTCTCCAGGGTACGAGCACAATCCTAAAATGCATACGTAACGGAGGGAAGGAGAGCAAGGAATGAGCAAATACGCCAGACATTTCTTCATGTATGCAAATAGACACACACTACTTGTCACTCACCTTGATTTGAACCGAAGTTCGATTCTTTAAAACAATGGCATATTCGGATTTGATCTCGCTCCATTTGCCCTTGCCGTACTTTTCGATACCAGCCTTGACTGCCGTCTTTTCTTGTTCCGTCCACGGCATCCGTTTCTGCTTTTCTCCGCTGACAGTAACCTTTTTCGGAGACTTTGGCTTTTGAGCAGCAAGTTTGGCACGAGCAGGAACGTCACTCAAGTGTGCTGCGGAGCCGTTTCGTCATCCGAGTCGTCGTCGGAATCCACATTGCCAAACGACACTTTGCTTGCCGATTTCTTGGGTTCGTAAAACGTGCGGGACGAAGTGTACGAGTCGCCTTGGCTGCAATACGACGAGACTCTTGCAATGGATCAGTTCCTTCTTCCGAAAGATCTAGTCGAGCCTTTTTGAGTTCCTCCACGACTCTAGGCGAACTCGGACGAGTCTCGCTTTCGCTTGGGACGACGAGCCTTTTTGGAGGGAGAAGGTGATTCATTTTCGTCATTGTCTTCACTCTCTTCTTCAATAATGGACAGTGCTGCTTCGGCTGATTCACGAGCAGGTAGCTTGGCATCTTCTTCTTCTTCACTCTCCTCTTCTTTGTCATTGACCTTGGCAGCAGCAAAGCCCAACCACCATTCCAGGACTGTATCCAAGTCTCGTCAAAATTGGCTTTTCACAAAAGACATCTTGAGCCCAACGAGTAAGGAGATTCTGTACTCTTCGTGCAAACGTTTCGAGACAAAATGGTTTGTTGTCGCAAAATGTCGTGCAATTCTTTGGCCGAGACAAGAGAAACTCCATGAGAGCGAGTGCTGCTTCCTCCAGCGGATGCTGGCTTGCCACCACGAACGAGCAAACTTTGCAATGCCGTTGCGCAATTTCTCGTCGGCGTCATCGCCAAAGTCCGTTTCGATAATTTCACTGTAAACGTAAAGAGCATAAGTGAGCAATATAATCAATGAG
This sequence comes from uncultured Alphaproteobacteria bacterium, assembly GCA_963825625.1. GTDB lineage: Bacteria > Pseudomonadota > Alphaproteobacteria > Rhizobiales > Hyphomicrobiaceae > CAMDPA01. Next base: position 341,636 of record CAWGUF010000012.1, read on the forward strand.
CAGTTAACATGAAACAACAACATATTCATTCGATATATGATGTGTTACTCACCCAAACTTGGCCAAGGCTAGTGGGTCCACCTTGACTGTCCCATCCTTGAGGCCCGACTGTTCTTCTAAAATGGCAAGTTGCTCTTCAAGAGAAGCACGAAAGCCAACAAGTGCTTGATTGACTCGAATATACATGAGCAATCGATCGACCTTTTGCAGATACAAGTCCGATCCGGCCCGAGTTTCATCGTCCTCGTCATTTTCTCCATGCAGCATGTCGGCATCCTTTCGTAAGCAGGACTTCACGCGTACTTTCCAACAAGTTGACAAGATCTGTCCAATGATTGCGAGACCAACACACAAGTGGCAATGGTGGAGACAGAAATCTCTGTACTTTTCCAGGTTTCAGAGTATCCGATAGAAACATCGTCTTGATTGTATGGATCGGTATGAGCCACAGCCGTCAAGATTTTGGCCAATTGATAACGTGCATACAATCTTCCAAAGTCTTGTTTATTGTCAAGGTGCATTCCAAAAGGTCTAACGAAGAGAGAGCAACAAGAGAGAGGATGAGAGTTGAGTAGTTGATCAAAACTTGATGCCAAAACACTTAATACGACAAAATGTTCGCACCTGCAAGGTTTTCCATGTTTCCAAACGAGTGTCAATATCGTCTGTATCTATAATGGCGTCTGTCAAGTATTCAATGACATCAATTACGATGCTCTGCGCTTGCGGCGTCGGCGCCATGGTGATGATAGCCGTTTTTGTGAGGTGTGTTCTCTCTTTTGAATTGCACGTGAGAATGCGACAGCAATAATTTCAGTACTGAGTCGGGTCACGAATGACTCAAATGACTTACATAATTATCAAAAGACATTTATCCCTCCAACAGCTCACAGCCCAACAACGATGATCACGCAATGCAACAACGAAAGGAGTACAATGAGCGGCAACAACAATCAGTATGATGATGATAAAGTTGCACAGTTGACTGCAATGGGGTTTGAAGCAGTCAAAGTACAAGAGGCTTTGAATGCAGTGAATGGAAATGTCGATCAAGCCGTCCATGTGTTGCTGGGTGGCGCCATTCCACCGCAACAACAACAACAACAACAACAACTAGAGTCGTCTTCTCTTATTCATTGCGCCAAGAGTCAATACAGTGTTGAAAATGGACGATCCGCATGTACTTGTATAGCACTCATGGGTGCTGCCCTCTTTTTATCATCGGGCGAAACCAGTGTGTCAAGTGAGCTTTTGGAAAACATGATTGACATGGGTGTAGCTGCCTATCAACAATTGCCTGTATCCGGAACCAATGTAGAGCATCTTTCTGCCGAAGAAGTGTTACAAAGCAAGGCTATAGAGGAATTCAAGTCATTGGTACTCATGGAGGGAGGAGTGCGACAAGGAGTGTCTGAGTGGCACAAGCAAATCATCCATTGGGACTTGGTGCCATTCTGCAGGAATGTGTTGTCTCCCGACACTTGGGTGGCGGCACTCATTACCAAACCACCGGAAACGGTTGTTGTACTGTTACCACCTAGTAGTCAAGCAAGTGGTGAATACATTTTGCTGGATTCCCATCCTCGGCCGGGATTGAGTCACGGTTCCTATGCTCGTAGTCACGCGACTCTCGAGGATTTGGTGCAAAGTTTGCAGGCAATCTATCCAGTGACGGAACTCGGGAATGATGTACCAGAAATGATGGCAATGATGTACAATAGCTTTGATGTGTATCCACTTACATGGAGAAACAACCCAACAGCAGAAACAGAGACTACTACGGCGGCGGGTGCTACTGAGTCATGACTGTCGTGCTGAAATTTGGAGAAAGGAATTCAACGTAAATTGAAATGACACATAATGTGGTGTTGTAGTGCTTCTTAGCTCTTTTAGAAACTTATGGCGTACGACAGTAGAGAAGGTGGAACTCTCAAAACGACAGTTGAGCGTTTGCTGCATATTCTGCGGCAAGAGAGAAGGCACCGATTAGAGCCAAGCTACAAGTGTGAGACAAGAGACTGCATTGAGCATGTTCCTACCTACCTAGGGCGCTTTTGTGCCTGCATGGGAGGAGATGATGGTCGTTGGCGTTGCTCATTTCGAACGGAAATAGACTGGCATTTGGATGTTGAAAAGCGTATCAAAAGTCATTTTGTTCGCAACGCTACGATCGACGTGATCGATCTGATGATATGGCACAAAAGAGATAGAGGGCAACAATATGTGCCTTCTTACTTTAGTTCTCACTTCTTTTACCTCTAGTTGAGTTGATACATGGGCACTGATGCCGCAGAAATACGAAGAAAGCCAGCAAGATCGCGCCGCCGGCGTTGCTTATTGTTGGCAGCAGCCGGTATCGGCGCGTGTTAGCACATCTCTTGCCTTTTGGACATGGAAACCAGCTTCCTTTGTGTCAGATGTACACTCCATACCACCACACTGTCAAGAATATGCTGCTCGCTTTCACATTGTCAACAAAATCAAAAACATACGCTTGTGATTGGTTGTCATCGAAAGTTTTGCGGTTCGTTTGGGTACTGCAGTCCGGGAGGCGGCTTGGGAAGTCGGACACGATATGCACTCACCATGATTCAACGTGCTCAGTAGAGTTATGTATACGAGTGGAAATTGATGCACCCTCCAACGCTTTGCTGACTGCGGACGACGTCACTTATCGAGATCCGGCAGGACTCTTGGCGGAAGTACTTCACTTTCGATCCTACGGTAACAAGATTGAGGAATCGAGAGAAGCATGGAAGGGAGATGTCAATGACTGGACAACCAAAGATACTTTCTATCTACACATGACACCAAGATACTGGAAGAGTCCTCGCGTCGATGGCATGCCAGTCTTTGATTACGACCCTTGCCTCTTTCATCTCTTGTTTCGACCATCACCTCCATTCCAAACGGAAATTAATCGTCAGTATGAAAGAATAGGAAGCACGATTGGTATTCATTTTCGAACAGGAGATGCTGTGGCGTTCAATCAAACTTCTGGTGAAGACGTGCGAGTATCGACAGACTTGGGACATGCGCTGGAACAACTTGTGACGTGCGCTCGTGACTTTGCCGAGCGCCAAGGTATTTCCGCCAATACGCGCTTTTATCTAGCTACCGACAATCATCAAGTTCAGGAACTGGCACAACAACATGACGATTTGGTTACATTGGAATTACAGCGACATTCCTGGAGACATTACGACGACTGGGACGCTTGGCTGGAAGTGTTTCTTCTGTCGAAAATGGCTGGGATTGTTGTAAATGAGCTAACGACAAGAAGACTATCGTGGAGTGGGAGATCGTATCAGTACGTATGCAAGACTGGCTGCCAAGATTGGGTTCATGAAGGACAATCAGTTGTATCCTTGCAAGATTCAGTAAAAAGATGGGAGCAAGATGCATCAAGGTCCTCGATGCGGCACGTCTTTTTGCGCGACAGGATTCAATGCAGTGGCAAACTACTAAAACTCTTCAGTGTAATACTACTTGATTCCTGCCATTCAAGCAACAGTTCAGCCAGCCAAAAGAGGCACGACGAGAGATTGTGAATACGACTTTAATCGAAATCTCTTATGTCGATTATCCATTGTTGTCTTTTGATGACCACCTGTCCACCATGAGTGATGGATAGCTGAGGCAATACTCTGTAATGGCTTATAAAGAAGCAATTGAAACACTACACCTGCTGTCGCACACGCCCACACGAGTCGAACTTGAAAGCTCTTGTAAATGGCGTCGTGCACTTTTTCATGAAGCGTCGGCGTCGCGAGAGTTTCATTATAAATGGCGGCACGAACCTGTACAAATGCATTATTCACTGGATACAGCACTTTTTGCTGCAATTTGTGGTATATCTCTTGTCGAAGGCTGCGTTGCTTCTCTGGCGGCAACCTTTCGAGCATGTAAAGCCAGTTGCCGGTAATTTCGTCAATAAAGCTCTCGTAAAGTATAGTAGCTCCTGCGATACTTACAGATAAAAGTGGTAGAGGGATAGGACTAATGTAAAAGAAGGCAGAGCCGAATCCAGCAATGACCACTTGCAGAGCGGTCTTGGTTGTAGGACTCACAGCGCTATGTCCCATCATAGTGGTTGCAAGTGATACCAACCGAACGACCGAGCGCCAATGCAATTGTCAAGAGAGGTAGAATCGTCAGAGACGTGAAATCTCCAAGACGTGTTCCAGAAAGCTTAGATACAGCGGTTAAAGCCACTGTTCCTGCGATAGCGTCCTTAAGCCATGGATCATGAATAGATCTCGTCACGTTGGACTTTTGAAGCGTAAACCAAGACAAGTGTGCCGCTTGAATGGCTGGAGCAGCCCGCGTCAAGCCACCTCCAGCAAAAGTCAGGGCTGCACCAACCACCAGTCCGATATGATTTCTTACTGACTTTCGCAACCGTTGCCATCCCTGTCGTTGTTTGAATACATCTCGCGCGATACGTTTCTTTAGCTTCTTTTCAGTCTTCTTCAAGTCTCGTTCGACTTTGTTCGTATAATGTGCTAAAGTCTGATCCAGTTCATTCATGTGCTGTTGAAACTTTGTCTTGTGTATTACCAAATCCTCTTCGAGCTGCTTCCACCGAGCTTGCAAGCTTTCGTCAAACTCTGCTCTTGTCGTCGTCGTCGGTGATGGCAAAAGGTAGTCGCGCCATGATGTTTTTTCAGTTTCATTCTTGGTGATGCTCGCTGTTTTTGCTGACTTTTGCTAGATGAAATATAGGACACAAAAGTATAAAGACACCAATCGATTTCATTGTCAATGGTAGTTCCCAGGAGCGGGGGGTGGGTATTATCGCATTATCATCGAGGCGCGTGATCATGATGAGCACATCATCGTGCATCATTCAACAAGCCGACCAGCACGTGCCAAGAACAGAAGATGTCAATGTGCAGTATTAATAGCACGTGTCAAGAACAGAAAGACATGATCAGCACGTGCGCTCTGCTATGTCAAACGCCAGCATGCATGATGCATATAGCATGCTGAAAAAGCACGATCGACCCTGCATTGCATTGCATTCATGTTTCCTGCCATGTTACCAATACTCCTGCTATATATTCTTCTTGCAATTGTTTCAGTGGGAGCTGAAAATCCCTATGAGAGAGGCTGCCTTATTTTGGGGGGAAATGTCAGCGGCGCCAAACTGCGAGTGTGCAATTCCAACGACGACGTGGCTTTTGTAGAACAAGGCAAATGCCGTCAACCATACTTTGACCATTTAGAAATACGTATACTTTCTCAAAATTGGGAGACTGTCTTTTTCGAGACTTGGTTGCTTCAGATTATCTTGTCCGAGTTACTAGACGTGCCGACAACCGTCGAGACGGGAACACGAGATGCGGCTCTCAACTTTTATGATCCAGACGCGCCATTCGAGTATGGTACTGCAGGAAACGATGTATCTGCACTTGTTACTGCTGCTCAAGTGAAGGATTGTCGTACCGTTGCGAATTCTGATCCGTATGTGCCGTGTGCTCACGTAGGTAAGTGGAGAATGTGTGTCTTGGTAGAAATCACCCGCGGTTGTTCTCGACGTGCGTCCGACAGAATACACTATACTGCTTCTCTCTGAATAGTAGTTCCAGAAACATGGGTTGCGAAATCAAGTCAAGTGAAAGATGCCATAAGAGAGGGACTGATTGAAGTGCCTCAAACTCTTGGTATGGTGGGACAAGAAAAATGGTTCATTACAAAGTTTGCTGCTCTGCAAGATGCTACACTTAGTAGCTATATTGGCTTGCAGGGAGAAGAGAATCGAAGGAAGCTTGCCGAGACGTTTAAAAGACCTACAACCTGGAAAGACTATTGTACACAAGTGTCGGCAAGCAACTGTACAACCAGAGACGATGTAGCGGAACGAGCTCCACAAACGGTTGAAGAGCAAGGCAGAATGTTTGTAAATGGGCTATATACTGGCCATTTTCGAGCGACAGCAAAGAACGACTGTAATATTACACAAAACTGTACAGGCTTTGTTGCAGATTACGCTTGCGGATGGAATTCTGTTGTTGAAGCACAGACATATCACCTCAATATCGCTCTAGAGTCAGAAGGAGATGAGGTCGGGTCGCGTGGATACACGTACGAACAACTGGTGGACATATGGAGCGCTGCGAATGCGACGAAAAGCCCGCTCATTGGAATGTTTTGGAACCTGAGTCCAGAGTACAGCAAGTTTCTTGGAACAGACTCGGAATTTTTCCCAGTTACCTTTCCCGTGACTACGAAAGCATGTCTCGATGCAAGAGTTACTGCAGATGATCGGTGCTCGTTGGTAAAAGAAACAACGGGTCGGAGATTCTGCAGGTATATGCGATGAACCACCAACCGCCTTGGATAAGCTTTTGGTCGGCACCCTTCGCGATAATACACAAGGTCCTCAGATTCCAAGGGCCGAACGAAGTCCAGCATGGGACGTTTTGAACTCATTTTCGATATCCGAGTTTCAAATCTTTGAAATATTCAAGTATTGGGAGACGGAAGCCACACCTCGAGACGCGCTTTGTCGTTGGGCATCTGAGAATATGGAATACCTGGAATCGTTCGTCCCAAATACATATCCCCGAACTGTTACACAAGCGAGCTACTCGTCTGCCTTGTTTTATATAACGACAATACTGGGTTCACTCACTGTTGTCCTGGTGGGAGTAACGGCGTTTCTGGTTCAGCGTCGGAAAAAGAAACGTGCCATTCGGTATGCACAGATTTCATTCTTGCGGCTTCTTCTTGTCGGGTGTTTCTTTGTTGCGATCGGAGCTATTGTTGCCGGCATTCCTCCCACAAATGTTTTGTGTATTTGCAAAGTCTGGTTCGTCGACATTGGATATACGCTGCAGATAGTCCCACTGATTGTCAAGACGACGGCTATTCACCAAATGATGCTTTCCGCGCAACGAATGCGACGAACCAAGATTCGAATGCACCATTTACTCTTATCAGTGGCAATCATTACTTGTCTGATGGTGATATTCCTGATTTTGTGGACAGTTCTTGATCCTCCGACAAAGACTGGAGAGTACCGGTTGACAGACACGAATGCCGAAGATGGGTCTCTTATCGTCGACGTTAACTATTATTGCAACAGCAACTCGTCTGCTTGGGGATTTTTGACCGTTGGGTGGGATGTGTTCCTCTTGTTGGTGGCTTCCGTGCTTGCGGTACAAACAAGGAATATTCGTCAAGACTTTAATGAGTCTCGTACGCTTGCATTTCTGATATATTCTCATGCGGTGTTTGTTCTGTTGCGAATGGCGACATACTTTTTAGACAATTCGGGTATATTGAAGAGCACGCTTACTGGGGTCCGCAGTATCCTATACAGCACTGATACGATTGCCGGTATTTGCATTTATTTCATTCCGAAATTAATCATTTCACATGGTCCAGGCGACTCTTCGTATGGGACAAGAACGACCTCTTCGCAGCTTCCGTCTCTATCACAGTCCCGTGAGAATACCCAATCCAGAAGAAATAGTGCAAGTACGGCATTTGAGGAGGTTGTTGAGGACACGCATCAAGAGGCTCACGGGAAGAATGCGATTGACAACGATGAGACTGTGCGCGCAACGAACGGGAAAGTGCCCATGGTGCCTCAACATGAACAACCACAAGTACGATGTCGTCGTTGTGGGTACTTGGATGGCGAAGAGGAGAATCTCCTTGAAGAGGCAAAGGTCCAAGACGTCACGGTAGAGGAAGAAGAAGAGAAAGTCCATTGATCTTGTTTGATATGACCGTCGAGCCGCATCATTTGCTGCGCCTTTCTCTTGGCATCGGTGCATAAAAGTGAGATCGTTCCCTTCGCGAATGACCGAATAGTTCATCAAATCATTGGTGCGTCTAGCGTCGCGACTCAGCACAGACTTTCGGTTTTGGGTTATACTGGCTCATCTGATGGCTGAAGAAGTAATATGCATAGTGCTACCATGAGACCTACGGTAGCTAGTGTACGGATTATGGATCAAGTAAATACTGTACGTTCAATTTGAGCTTGCTGAGTAGACTACGTTCCACCAGCTAGCTAGTCGATCTAAGATTATTAGCTATAGCTACAGTGGCTACGAAGGATGAACAGCAAAAGCGTATCTTTGAGATTAACCTTTGCTTCGTTTCTTGATTGGTCTTGGTTTCGGTGTTCATGTAATGCCAGACCACCATGACTGAACAGCAGAAGTTGCGTGTTCGACTGGCTTTGTTCTCCACAGCAATTGAAACATAATCCCCGCCGAGGCAAAGGACCAAACCAGTTTTACTTTCAGACTTTGTTGTATGGCTTTGTGTATCTTGTCTTGAAGACTTGGTTCTTCTAGAGTTTGATTGTGAATAGCAGCAGAGATCTCGTCAAAGACATTGGTTATCGGATAAATCAGTTTCTGCTCTAGTGCATGATAGACTTGCTTGCGAATATCTTTTTCAATCTTTCGACGCTTTTCTCGGTCCATCTTATCAAAGCTCTGCGTTCCCTTCTCAAGTAGAGTCCACCAGTTACCGACGACTTCCGCCACTACAGATTGAAACAGCAAACTGGCTCCAGCAATGCAAGCAGCCACAGCTGAAATCGGGAGAGGAATCAGCGACAGCGCTGCCGTACCCAGTACAGCACTTATAGTTTCCACAGCTATCCTTGTTGTAGGCGTCACATTTCTTCTTCGGATACTTGTCAAGTATCATTCCAACTGACTCGACAATGGTCAGGCCAATCGTCATGAGAGGTATGGTTCGTTGCTTAAACTTGGATTCTTCGTTGGATTCTTCTGACGCCTTGGCAATAATGGCAACGGCAAGTATTCCTGATGTAGCGTCCTTCATCCAAGGGTCATGAATGCCTCTTGTTACATTGTACTTGTCCAATGCTCCCCACGTCAGTCGAGCCGCTTGAACCGTCGGTGCCGCCGTCTGCGCCAAGGCACCAAACGTCATGGCGCCGCCCACGACAATGCCTGTTTGAGCTCGAACCGAGTTTCGAAACCTCTTCCAACCTTTCTTTTGTTTCAATATATCCGCTTCAATGCGCCGTTTGAGTTTCTTCTTTTCTTTATCAAGATTCTCATCCAGTTCCTCCATTCGTTTCTTGGAGTTTTGGCTCACTTCTTCCATGTGCTGCGCGAATTTACTTCGTTGAGCAGAAACATCCTCTTCCAACTGTTTCCATCTTGCTTCTAAATCCAACTTGTACTTGTTTTCGAGAGGGAGGGCGTAGCGCGTTTGAGAACCATGACGTCCAGTCAGTTTGTTCGGTTGCTGTGTGGTTGGAGGTCGTCGGTTTCGATCAAGGGGTTGTGCCGTCCGAATCGCAACTGCTGGCGCCAAACAAAGTAGTAAAACTACAGAAAGTTTAAAATGCACAACCTCATTGCTTCAAGTCCACTGAGTGGGTTAAGAAAGACGAATCTGCGACCTATGATGCGTATGCATTGTTGCAGCATGCATGTATCGTGTTCATGCTGATGTACTATGTATGACGATGATGATGCTTCTGTGACACGTGCCACTATATAATGACGAATCTTCAAGGGGTCAAAACCCACATTTCTCCACGCCGCGCATTTCGATGCGCATCACACTACAGCTACGACAACGACGGCGCCATTATGTAGTGCGAATCTAGTCCTAAACTACCAGCTTAACTACTTTGTCTATAAGTTATAGCACTCTCTTGTCTTTTGAGTGAACGAAACGTTTGTTGCCGCGTCTTTTCAGATCAGAAAAAGCGCGCCCGCCACCTCCCTCCAACGTGCTGTGCTGCCGTCGCGCCGCATTCCATCGCATGAGTAGAGCCTTATAATGATTCCATTCCCAAAGACGGATCTATTGTTCAAGGAAAGGTGATTCGATTGGAACCGGCCTTTTGTATTCTCCAGCTCCTCGATTTCTTTCGCATGCGGGGACTTCTTCACGTGTCGGAAATGGATCTGTAAGTGATTGCTGTGAATATGTTAATGATGGGTAAAGTGAGTGCCTGCATAATAAACAGTCTACTCACACTTTCATCTCTGTCTGTATTTTAGTAATGGCGCAAAGATGGATGAATCCATGTCATTGGATGATGTCATTTACTGTAGAGTCTTGTCGGTTACGTCCGATGAAGGTCCCGAGGGCAGGCCGCGACAACGAATCAAGCTATCCACGAGGGGCGTGGATACAATCACGGGAGAGGAATCGGCCGCTAGCGTCGCCAATACACAACAACAAGAGCTGTCTCAAAATTTAAATTCCACCATTGGAATGGGTATTGCTTTAGACCCAATGGCAAACTCAAACTTGATTCTCAAATCGCAACAGTCATGTGCGTCAGCACTCATTAATGGATATGCACTTGTGGGTGACACGGAAGGAGAACCAGACTTGCCGCCGCCACCAGTAGCCAGTAGCAGAAGCAACATTACAACCAATGGGACGTGGACGTGGCACTACAATGCCTGCATGGATGGCAAAAGGCGATGGACCAGGAGCGCACAAATGAAGCTCCAGTTCGTCCAATGGGTCGTGGCAGAGGGACAACACTGCCAGCATGGATGACTCACGGAGGGGATGCAGACCAAGAAGAACAAGATGGTAATAGTAGAAAGCACGACAAGCACCGACGAAAGGAAAAGAAGAAGCACTCACGAAAGCGACATCGAGACGACGACGACGACCGAGACAGACGGCACAGTAAAAAGCACCATCGTCGTCGCGAAGAACGCAAATCTCGTCACGATACAGTCCTCACAATAGTGACAGAGACGAATCTTCTCGTGACAAGAGGCATCGAAAGAAGCACCGTCGTCGTCATGGACAAAGTCCCAGTATCGGCAGTGATCGAGATGAAAGAGGTCAAAGCCGTGACGACAATCGGGAGACGACAAGGAATGATCGAAAGTCAAGGAGACGTAGTCCCAGCTACAGCGACGACAGCGATAGAAGATAGTATGATAGAAAGAGACATCACCGGAAATCTCGAAAACGCAGCTATAGTGACAACAGTCTAAGCGAGAGCAGGAATGGAGGACGACCTCGATCTGAAAGCCAGGCAAGCTCTGGTGGTGGCAGCCATTATCGCAGGCGCCATGACAAAAACAGCGAGTCAAACCATGCAAAGACTGATGCTCAATTCACAAGTGTAGCTGAAGCTGAGAGGCTCATTGCTGAATTGGAGAATAAGCAACGTCGTCGGTAATATCTCTGGTGTATGTCACGATGAGTCTCTGTCACTATGGAGTAGTATGCTTACTACTTACTGTACGGAGTTTAAGCTACGAAGTCTTCTTCAACATTCAGGATCTGGCTCAGTGAATCGAGACTTTGGTCATGCAGGGCAGAAGTTGAATCTCCCTGTGATGCAAGCAGCCAGCAAGAATAACGGTCGACCCGACAATAATACATAAAGTAACGGGAATATTATATAGTGGATACGAAAAAAGAGAGCTACATTCCATTATAGTAGCAGTCAATAGTTCCTCAAAAAGGAATGGAACCGCCAACACTAAAACCATGATCAAACTAGAAGGTGAAATCAACATCCTCTCCAAACCCACCAAACGCATTGAGTTTAGACTTTGACGAACCACTCACTCCACCTGCCTTCTTGCGGCGTCGTGCCTTGATCGATCCCGTCTCGAAGGAAGAAATTCCGGAGGCCTGGCTTGCTCCACAATCAATCGACTTTCGCTTGCGGTTTGTAGAGGACGAGGTGGCCTTCACAGAACGGCCACTTTCCTTCTTGCTCTTGCTACTGACAGAACTGGAGTCTTTGGATCGCTTATTCACAGAACGATTCATCCTTCTTCGACTTGGTATCTCGAGTAGAACGGCCACTTTCCTTCTTGCTACTGACAGAACTCGAGTCTTTTGAGCGCTTCACAGAACGCTATCCTTCTTTGACTGCGTATCTCGACTCGAACGGCCACTTTCCTTCTTGCTACTGACGGAACTCGAGTCTTTGGATCGCTTCTTCACAGAACCATTTTCCGAGGAAACGAGACTTGAAGACTTGTGAGACTCCACCTTCTTCGACTTGCCTTCGCCTCGCGACTTGTTGGAAGAGTAGCTCTTGCTACTGACGGAACTCGAGTCTTTTGAGCGCTTCACAGGACGATTCTCAGTCCTTCTTCGACTGCGTATCTCGACTCGAACGATTCTCGTCCTTTGTCTTGGTATCTCGACTGGAACGACCACCATCCTTCTTGCTCTTGCTACTGACGGAACTCGAAGAGCGGGATTTACTCGACGACTTTATAGAGGAATGACGCTCTTTTCCGTCCGTTTGCTTTGACGATGAAGAAAGACGGCTCTTGCTCTTCAAAGAACTAGAAGTTCCTGTACTCGAACGGCCACTCTTCCCGTAGGCTCGCGTCTCACGACTACGACCGGTGCTCAAATTCGTGACAAGACTCCCAATTTCCTCCTCATCTTCAAAGCGAATAGTTTTCTGACTAGCAGGAATCGGTTCGTCGTCGGCAGCGTCTTGAAACGAAGCAAGGATTCCAGCACCATCCCGTGAGCGTCGCTTGTGCTTGCCATCGTTGAGTTCCTGCTGTTTCGCCTGCTCTCGACGCTTTCGCTCGTTTCGACGCTCTTCCTTTCGCTTCCGCGAGGCTTCAGCTTCTTTCTCCTTCTTGAGAGCAACCTTCTTACGTTCAGCTTCCTTTTGAAGACGTGCCTGTTCGACACGAGCGGCACAGTCAGCCTTGAGACCCGCAAGAGATTCATCGGCCAGCTCATCAGTCGTCATGTCGGCATCGAAATCGATTTCAATCTCCTCAAGAGCAGGGTAGTCTATTATGTATAAGGGAGAGAGAGAGGAAGCAAGAGAAAGATTAGAAACAGGAATCGACACAGTCAGTAGTAATGCATCTAGTAATCAACAACACACGTACCTTCGCAAAGTTGTTCAATCTCGTCCTTGGTGTCCTCGACGAGGATGCTCTGAGCTTGTTGAATATCTTCGACCTCCTTTTGAATATCCGTATCGGGAGCATTCTTCAATGCCTCGACTTGCTGTCTTGCTTCTTCAAAATCAGAACGAGTACTGTCAGCCTCACGCTTTGCCTTTTCCAACAGACGAGAGTCGCTCTCTTGGTTCTCCTGGAATCGTCCTTCAAGATCTTGGAGTGTCGTGAGAGCATCGGCAAGTTCTGCTTTCGATTCTTCAACCTCAGTCTGGCGCTTTTCAATCGTCTCGGACTGTTCTGCGTACCGATCGCCAAGACGTTTGCGTTCGGAACCAATAGACTCTTCCAACTCTGACACGGAACGACGCAAGTCACGTACCGAGCAACGATCCTTTTCAAGTTCATCAAGAAACTTGCTGTTTGCCTCCTGGCGATCATTCTCCACCTTTTGAGCGTCGTCCGTCGCCTTGTTTGTGGACTCTTCTTCTTCAAGCACAGCCGCATCTTTGGATTCGAGACTTGCAACCTCCTCGCGTGCAGCAGTCAGAGATTCATTCAAACCATCACGTTCAGTCTTGTCGGAGAGCAACGCCGCTTGCTCTTCATCGAGTACCGCCTGTAGCTTGCCAACATCGAGAGTAGGAGTGGATCCATCATCGTCCGTAGGTTCTGGAGACACCTCGTGGCCTTCCTCTTGCTGCAACTGGACACAACGTTTCCAAGATTCAAGAAGCTGCGTTCGCTTGAGTTCAATCTCCTTCAACGCTGCCTGCTCCCTTGCCTTCTTTTCAGTCTCTTGCTTTTTGTACGCTTCGAGCTTGGAATATTCTTGCTTCATGAAACGTGTCGTGACGCTTGTCTTCGGCAACGAGATCACTCATTGTACACTCGGCACGAAACTTGGTATCGTCCAGCGTGGAATGATTGGTAGCTAAATCCTGTCCGAGTCCCGTCACTTCCGATCGCGCACTTGTAATGTCTTCCATGAGATTTTTGGTTTCGTACTTTTCGTCTCGAGTCGACTTTCGCAACGAGTCTTCATGATGCTTGGCGTCATTGGCACGCTTGCTCGAAGCCGTCAATTCATCCACCACTTGCGTCTTGAGACGAAGAATAATGGTACGCTTGTTTCGTAGGGTAATGATACCAGAATCCACCTTGTGACGTAGAGCATTGAGAATACGTTTCGACATGAGTGCCTTTTTGAGTCGACTGTCAAATCCCTTGAGAGCATCACTCGACTTGCTCGAAGAAAGTTTGGTAGCTCCCATTTCTCGAGTGCTGCGACTAAGAACATCACGTGCTCGTACCAGCTGAGCTCGTTGTTCACCATTGGCATACTTGACAGAAGAGAGTTTACTCTCGAGAGAAGACATGTTGACTCTGCTTGTGTTGCTTTGTCAGCTTGATTGCCTCGAGCTTTCGTTGAGACTCGATGCTGTTGCTGTTCCAAGACGCGGAGATCCTCCATTACTGTTGAGAAAAGGACGAAAAAGACAAGAAGAGTGTGAGATCAAGTCATGGTATACTAAAGTATCGAATGAGACGAAATGGACGAAACGTGGACGCCATGGTCGTCCAAACGAGCGTCATTGTCGGCATCAAGTGCTGCCAAGGTGCTCAGTACAAATTCTACGTATCTTCACGTGGAAAATTTTGAAAATTCGTCTCACCTTCTTCCATGGAAATGACGCCTTGTAGCTCTTGCTGTGTCTCCTTGGAGACTTGCTGCGACTTGCTCTTGTTCGACTGTGTCATTCTTTGTTGTTGAGTGGCCACTGGACGGCGTTGAAGTAGCTGTTGTTGCTGCTGCATTCCACCACTTGCGAGACGACAGCGTTGTGGTCGCGATGACGACGACTGTTTGCTCTTGCTGCTCACGCCACGATGAGACTGTGGAGCCCTGGATGCTGCTGGCGCACCTCTAGCAGGCTTGCGAAGCAGAAAGGACATGGTGATTGTCAAGGATGATGATGCACTCGATCAAGCCAATGATGGAATGATGGTGGTGGCAGTGATGTGCCGCTGTCGTGTTTTTGTTGGAGTGAAAAATTCTGCTGGCATGATTTTTGAGCGTTTTTGAGAGTGACATTTTTGAAGAATTTTTACACGAGATTCACGTGCAAACCAAAATCGAGTGTTGAAATACATTACTAGACGTTGCGAGTTTGCCATCTTCTTGATCAAGCAAGCAACAACGTGAGTGCATCGGCAGGATGTGTAATGATGTCGGAGTGCAGAATTCGTCGGAGTAAAGTTCTGCTGTGACAAAAAGAACATACCCAACGGAAATTCACGTTTTGACAGGCTGGCAGCAACTCCCTCCGACAAATCCCAAAAATTCGCCGCCGTCTGCCCACCATGATGCAAGAGACTGAAATGACGGATGTAAAGGAGGAAACTCCCGCCGCAGTGCCTCTGGATGACATTGAAGATGATGAAGATGAAGAGACCAAGAAAAAGAGGGATCGCGAACGGTCATTTTGGACGAAATTGTGGCAAGGTTTGGCGGCGGCGAGTCTCGCAGTGAATATTGCAGCAATGGTGATAGTGTGGGACGGGAGATTACTATTGCCATGGGTGTAATTGCATGCGTAGTTGCTCCAGTTGTAATTAAACAGCAAATGGATCTACAGGATACAGACAGTAAGTTGTATCGCCTCTTGTGTGTGGATACCGATGAGTCATTCTGATTCACTCTGTTCTTATTGACATTCGTTTCTTCCACTCAGCACTTCGACGTGTACAGAACCAGCTACGGCATGAAGTAAATAAGCTCCAAACAGAAAATACAAGACTTCATGTCTCGGTTGATGAGCTTGAAACACAAGTGAACAAGTACGTTTCCTGTGGATTCTGTTTAGATGCATGTTGTCTTGAAACTTACATCATTCTTCACCATTACAGACTAGCAAGAGACGGAAGGAAAGCTCAAGGCAATTACAGACGAACAGGAAACAAACGTGGATAGTTTTGTGGCTCTAGTCAAGGAGAATCAGTTGATTATAGATGAAATGAAGGTAAGTTTATTCTTTGGCGCCGATTTGCTCTCGTTCTGTTCGAACCGAATGACTCACTGTAATCTCACAAACAACAGAAAGTTGTCAAGGGAGACACTCTTCAAGATATCATGTCGATTGTATTGCAGAGTGACTTGGATCAGTCTTGCAGTATTTCAGAGCAAGAAGTTCAGATTCTCGAGCTTCGAATGAAGACAGATCCTCGAGTCAATGTCAATGAAGAGAATCTTCGAGAGGCTATGAAAGCACAAGGTGGTACAATGTCCGTGTCGGCTCTTGTTAAGGACTTTTATGATGACGAGACACCAGAGGATCAGCGAATCTTTACGTTGGTCGAAGAAGAGATTGTCAAGAAGGAATAAGAAGGTTGCGCTTCTTTGGTCGTCGTCTAGATGTTTTGTGTGTATTGTCTGATTATGAAGAGCAAATCACAGTGACAGTATCATCTGTGGTACATAAAGGAATTATGGTGAATTTCTGTGTAAAGACTAGTCTATTTGTTACATAAATGTGCTCTTTTGTATGCAACTAATGTCGCATGTGGTAGGACAATCATTGTTACCAAGCCAGCCATTCCACCATCATTCCTTCTCTTACCGTATTCGAATACTCAAACAACAAGAGTTCGGCCAAAAAGGTCAGCATGATGCTTCGTATGATTCGCAATGGGACGTGCATTACAGTACACTGTGAGCATCAACGCCTCTTGCAATTCTTTCTGTTTGGCCTCGTGCCGTCAAGCTTGGCGCCCAGCAACCGGCCACTCATCGGCCATCATTGATCGATCGTAATGTGCGTATAATAAGGATTATACTGTGTAATTAATTGTGCAATGCCCTGTCCTTAAGGCGAATGTATTAGCATGAACATGATGTGATTACATACTTTTCAATGGAATTGGTTCGAGAATACAGCAGTGACGAAGACGACGCCAGCCAAGCGACGCAACCAGCTTCACGCGCGGCTGCGCTGATTGATGATGACGCGCCAAAGAGACAGCAAGAGGAAAAGTGACACTGATGGATTCAACTGAAGCAAAAGTCTCTGATATATTTGTACGTGAAATTCCTCACACAAGAGGAAACTGGGCAGGCCACGTCTTTGTCCAGATCCCATCGTCGTTTCAACGCCGCGCCAACTTGTCCGTCGCGTCCTTTTGCTCTTGTTTGGAGAAAGCTGGTTGGACCGGAACTGTCATTTCGCATACTTCAAATCTACACCTATCTTTATCACGACCATTCTTTCTGCAGCAGTCCTCAATTGATTCTTTTGTACACTCGTTGCAGCAGCGATTGTCTCTTGAGCGAGGCACCAACCTTTTAGTAAAGGGAGAGAAACTCTTGGTCAATGACAATGGAACACGATCATTTTGGTGCTGGTCCTTGACATCGAATCCGTGTGTTCTGAGGATTCTCGGGTGCGTGGATGAAGTGATGCTAGAGTACAAGCAAAGCACCTATTACGAAGCACCGGAGTTTCATGTCAGTCTCGCATCCCTGCCTGGCAACGTGGAGCAGCTACTGAGAACGGCATGTCGCAGCCGAAGGAGTATCGCAAGATGCGAAAGAAGGAGACACCGCTAGATGCGACAGTTTCAATGAGGATTGCGTTGAGAGTAGCGAGGACGAGAGCAGCGACGATGATAATACCGACGGACCTCAAATCATTTCGCTTGATCATATCGACGTCACATTCGGAACGACAAAGTCCTTTCGGATCGACTTGAGAACTTGACAGGATGACATTGATTTTATCTTATACATAATGGCTATTCACCTTCCCCACTGAGTTTTATCTTTTCTAATAGTCCCCATTGAGCAGTTGCAGATTAATCTGAGAAGCACCTATTGCAACAATCTGGGAAATCACAAATCGACTTCAGGAGGATCCCCAGCACAATCACTCCCCAAAGCCGCAAGGACGGCTTCGCCTGTACTATTTGCTCTTAGTTCGCAGATGCTTGCTGGCATTTCCCCAGTCAGATCATTTCGTTCAAAGAGCAATTCACTCAAGTTTGTCAATGTATTTGCCGGAACAGCTGGGATGGTACCAGACAGCTCATTGCCATCGAAATAAACCCCTTGAAGGTTAGGTGGCGTTGCAAATGTATTGGGAACTGGGCCTGTGAAGGAGTTGTTGGAAAAGTAGGCAGCTTGAAGAGTATCAATGAGGAAAATATCGCCAGGAATCTCGTCGGAAAAGTCGTTGTTGGACACGTCAAAGAACTCGAGGTTCGTGAAACCGGTAAAGATATTGGGAAAGGCGCCAGAGAATCCATTATCATTCAAAAGTAGATTTCCTGTAAGAATATAAGAAAGCGAGTAATGGTGAGCGTCAGGTTCGTCATGTTGCGTACTAGATGTATGGCAAGAATCATTAAAGTGACACACAGCATCTACTTACGCAGCCTTGTACAGTCACCCAATTCCACCGGAACCTCGCCAGAAAAGCCCGGAGGGAACTGTGTATCCACTCTTAAATCTTCAAGGTCCGTCAGTTTACCAATGTTTGTTGACAGACCACCATCTAAGAAGTTTTGATCCACCCTCAGGACAATAAGTTTTGTGGCATCATAAATCTCCTCAGGAATGCTACCATCGAAAACGTTACTGTACAACCGGAGCTGCAAGAGGTTAGGCAACGATCCAAACTCTGAGATTATATTACCATCAAACGAGTTGCTGTATAGAAACAATGACTCTATACGAATGGAGAGTCCGAGGCATGGGTATGGTGAGGAATTCCGA
The DNA here is from genome assembly GCA_963825625.1 of uncultured Alphaproteobacteria bacterium. Taxonomy (GTDB): domain Bacteria; phylum Pseudomonadota; class Alphaproteobacteria; order Rhizobiales; family Hyphomicrobiaceae; genus CAMDPA01. Next base: position 360,281 of record CAWGUF010000012.1, read on the forward strand.
TCGAAAGGTAAGCAAAATGTGTTTAGAACGAGTCAGGCGACGTACCGAGAGATTGTAAGCTCCCAAACTGGGTAGGAAGTGGGCCATTAAACTGATTTTCTGCAATCCATAGCTGCTGCAGATTTGACGAGTGCATCAATACCTACAGGAATCGTTCCGTTGAGCTCGTTGAATGATGCTCGCAAAGCGACAAGCTCCGTCAAGCTGAGAATACTCTCTGTGAAGAAGGTGCCTGTAAGGACATTGCTTTCAAGATCCAACAACTTGAGAGAAGTGAGATTGCTGATACCCGCCGGAATGCTTGAGCTGAGGCTATTATTGTAAAAGGTCAGATCTTCAACAGTGTAGAGCGTTGAAATTTCTTCAGGAAGGGGACCATCAAGACCGTTTGACTCTGTTCAATCAAGAATATAATGTAAGCTACCAGTGGAATCAGTAAGTACAACAAATGTCCTCAACAATCAAACTTACCAAGAGTTACAGCGACGACAAAGTCCGTGTCTGTCTCGGAACAAGTGACATTGAACCACTCGCACTCGTTCACTCCAACTTGAACCCAACCTTCATTTTCATTCCAATCTTCTCCTTCAGTAGAATAGTAAAGAACAGACAATCCATATCGTTGTTCAATTGTTGGGTACGTACAAGGATCAAAGTCATCATTCACCAAAAACGCAAAAGCTTGTCCTTGAGGCGTCGAATCATCATCCAGAATCGCTGGATCGGTGATTGGGCTGAGAAGGTCACGCAAATAGTCTTCTCTCGTTGTACCCTCAAGACATTGGCCTGGAGTAGTCGGTTGAGATGGAGTAGTTGGCTCCGGTGGAGTCGTTGGCTCTGGTAGGAGTCTGAAGGTTCTGGTGGCGTAGTTGGCCCTCTACAGGAGGACTCGAAGGCTCCTCAGCAGGTGGCGGTGTTGGTCTATTGTCCGGGCCGGCTGGTGGACGGTGGAGGACGTGGCGTTGGTCTATCGTCAGACGGAGGGAAATTGTCTCGAAGAGGAACACTCATACTTAGACTGTTCGTCAGCATTCTCTCGTCGATATACTCTAGCTCTGTTGCTTCATCCCAAAGTTCATTGAGACTGAGATCATTCTTGCCAACCGATCCAACATTTTGACCATCGGCGTCAACAGTGTATAGCTCGGCAGCTTTGTTGGTTCGCTTTCGTTTCACAACGTCAATCAACGACGCGCCAACCTCGAGAGGTGCAATTGCCGCAACGAGCACAGCGAATGTCACGAAACAAGACGGTCTCATGGTCGATATCGATTGCAATGGTAACTCAAGTGCCTCTGATTGCTGCTGTGTTGAGCTCTCAACTGTCCTTGCACGAAATTTGTGGTGCGCAGTCGTTACAAGACAACAAAATTGTGAGGCTTCATCTCAACGCTCGTCGGAGGCAATTTTTCGATTTTTCTTGACGTGACTCGGACAAAACGCAGAGCTGGAAAGCGTTTTTAAAGGTATCTTTGGTAATTAACAGATCATAAATTTATAATTTATATCGTATTCTGGCATACATTAGATTAATAGTCATTTAGGTCATTTTTGGAGCAGCTCCAAGACGTTGAGACGAACAATTTTGTGAGAGCTTACTTCTTGATGGGCGGCCGCGGGGTTCATGCTGGTTCATGACACTGTTCCCTCCACTTCGTTCACCATATTGCTCAACTTGATGAAGTATTTGTTCTGATGTCATTTGATTGGCCGTTGTAGCCCCTGGCAAGGCCAGACTATTGCATGACCAAGCAAAGTGCAGAGTTGCACTAGTACCGGCGTCTTGGCTCCATATGACCAGTTTCTTCCGTCGTAAGCCATCTTTCATGTCTTTTATGCCGACTCGATTCATAAGGAATGTAACTTGAGTGTGGTGTTTATCACGTGTTAATCCAAATCTCATGATTTTGCAATGACAAGACGCCGCCGAGACCACGAACGATGGATACAAGATAGTCTACCTGGTATCTGTCTGGCTTGGACAGCAAATTCAGCGCCAAAGAATAGGGCTTTCTTTCACGTTCTGAAAGTTTCTAGCAATATGCCACCAGCTATATAGCGAGTACCTTCCATTATGAGCTAACGAGCATCTTTAACCTCTTGAGGTACGCGGCGGTACTTGTCGACGCTTTGTGAGATTCTCAAGTATCTTTTAGTTGGTGTAGTCACTAAAAGACCTATGGCATCAACTATCCTCGACATAATGTATTGTACATGTGATATCGAATGAATGTGTGAGCTTAGAGTCCACGCAGTATGCATGTACGTATCGCTGTTTTTCGTTGCTTTGGGCAAGCAAAGAATCGAAATGTGGTAAGCTAGCTACAGACTTTTCTCTCTTTGTTGTAGGATCCATTGGCAACATGACAGACTTTCGTAATGCAGTCTATGTCTTTTTCTCCTCGTGCGATATCTCGTGCATGTGGAAAATGCCTGACTTGAGCTTGGACAAGCGTGCACCTGTTTTAATGAAAACTAAGCGTACCAGCTGCCGTCGCGGCAAAAGTTGATGTGATGTACTATCGAGCTGAGCCGTCTGCCATGACATTCTACGATGTATTATTGTGCTGTTCTTGCGTCTACGGTAGAATTCAGAAGCAAATCTAGCACGCCTGCTGGCTTGAAGCGGCTCGGCTTCCTCGAGCCGTCACGGCGCGGAGACGGGTTTAAAAATTTATATCTACGATATTCATACCTTGAAAAAAAGTATCTAAATTCAAACTCACCAAATTTTGCATAAAGATGTATCACGAGCTGAATACCGAACATACCCCACAGAGACATTTTTTGTGTCTCACCCCTTTGGCGCCATTTTTGTGAGAAGAGCAGTCGCGAGTCACATCACCTACCTCTTCGTTGACCATGACGACGGGACAAGCAATGATGCGCCTCTTGGCCTTGGTGCTCTTGGTAGCAGTAGCAGCTTCGTCTCCTTTGCGTAGGAGAAGGAAGAACCTCGTATTTATCGAGGAACTCTTTGGCGGGGCCGATCAAGTCGCGGATACCATGTTGACAGCGGCTGGAGTGGAGGAGGCGAGCGAAGAGCAAGGCGATTTCATGGATATTGACTTTGAGTATCGCTTTTTGGAAGGAAGCTTTTGCATGTCCATGTGCATGAGCATGCCATCGTCGCCATCACCGAAACCACCCACGGGTCCAAAGCCTCCGTCCGGCCCCGCGCCAACTCCTCGTCCTCCTTCGGGTCCGGCACCAACCCCCCCAACTCCTTCGGGTCCGGCACCAACCTCCACACCGACTCCTTCGGGCCCGGCACCAACACCCCGCCCTCCGTCCGCAACAACACCAACGACTGATGATTGTCTAGCTGGAACGACAAAGGCTGCATATCTCGAAGGGGAACTGAGTGGCGTACCGGGATTTTCGACAGACCCTGCTACAGACGAAGGCAAGGCATTTGATTGGTTTGTCAATACCGATACAGTGGACGTTTGTACGTATGCTACATTGGAACAGCGTTATGCCTTGGCAGCCTTTTACTTTAGTACTGGCGGTCCAGACTGGACTAGTTCGACGGGATGGACGACGGCGTCGCCCGAATGTGAATGGCAGTTTGTCACTTGCAATGGAGATGGTGACGTGACTTCACTCCTCATTAGTAAGTATCGTGTGTTTTCCATACTAAACTAGGATCGCACAGGTCTAACACTTTTCTTGTTACTCTCTTGTTGCGTTTCAGATGACAACAACTTGAGCGGAGACAGCATTACCGAAACGATTGCCGTGTTGGAGGCAATGGAAGAATTTAGTGTCTTTCGCAATAGTCTTTCGGGCCCACTTCCTCCCGTCTTGGGCTCCTTGACCAATCTCAAGTTGTTGGATCTGGAAGAGAATGAATTTGACGGACCAGTCGTGATTGGAGAATACGTGGCACTTGTCAATCTGGAAGAATATCGTGTGGGACGAAACAATCTCAGTGGATCTCTACCAGGGGCCATTGAGAACTGGACCAACCTTATTGTTCTCTCAATCGGCGAAAATGAAGTTACTGGACCCATTCCTCCCGAGATTGGAACCTTGACGGCTCTAGGTAAGAGTTTGACGACTTTGACACACGAAATGCAGTTACCATGGAACGAGAATCTAACCTCGCCCCTTTTTTCTCTGTAGAAATCTTTTTCATGCCAGACAATCAAATGAGTGGACCTCTTCCGGAAGAAATGGGCAATCTTGCGAATCTCAAAGAGTTTCTTGCTCAGTTTAACCAACTCGAAGGTCCCATTCCTGCTGGATTCTTTGGCATTTCCGATGTCAGAGTTCTTCGTTTGGACAATAACAATATCGACGGAACCATTGACGAGGCAATTGGTGATTTGTCGGCACTTACCGACTTGCGTCTCAACAATAATACCTTTTCTGGTCCCTTTCCCGATACCATTCAGTCTGCAAAAGGTCTCGGTAAGTGTGGTGCTGCTGTGTGTTGTATGCTTTTGGTATCTTGGTCTTTTCGCTCACCTTAGCTCATCCCTTTCATTACTATTACAACAGTATTCTTCTTGTTGGCAAACAATACATTTGATGGAGACTTTCCCAATGTCTTTAATGGCTTTCGCGATTTGGAGTTTTTCGACATTACCAACAATGGCTTTACCGGAGGCTTTCCCGATTCCATTTTCGATTCTCCCAAGTCGCTCACCATTGTCTACGTCCGAGACAATGCCTTTACGGGTCCACTTCCAGCTTCCTACGCGACTGCCAGTCAAATGAGAGATTTCTTTGTCAATGGCAATCTCTTGACAGGAAGCGTTCCTCCCATTACAGAGGGTCAATTGCCGGAACTCAACGAGTTTTTGCTTCAAGACAATGACTTTACAGGAGTCATGCCGGATTCGGTTTGTGCTCTTCGAACAAGTGGTACATTGGAAGATTTGTGGTCGGATTGTCGTCCTCCTGCGGAAATTGAGTGTCCATTGCCCGATTGTTGCACGCGATGTTTTCCGGAAGCCTAAGTGAATCATTGAAAGTGTTGCGAGCGACGTCACTGAGCAACTGTTTTGAAAGGGAAAGAGAGAGGAGTGCACAATGACAATGTTTCATTCTATATTATTTGCGTGATGCAAAAGAAACTTGAGAAAATGTGCCTAGTAGAATAATGAGTAACTATTGTGTTTGTATTGAAATATGTGAAACGTCGTCGTCGCGTGAACAGTTTAGCTGAGTGAAGTTAGCAAGATAGTAGCTAGGTTTGAAAGGCAAGCTTCCAAAAGAGTGCGAGAATGACGCATTGTAATACACCTCGAAATATGTGTCCCTCTGGATAGGGAATGGGAGGCACGGCATCGCCCATTTGTTTGTCATGCGTGAACATGTAAATATTTGCTGGAGTTACGGCCAGCACTAGCAAAAAGAGGCAAAAGGCTGGTATTTGAACAGGCAAGAAGGAAATTCCCAATCCACTGGTAATTAATGCGATTCCTCCTGCAATTTCCGCCACTCCAGTCCAGTAGGTATGATAATCCTCGTAGCTCAAGTTGAATTGATCCGCGAGTGGTGCCGGTACTTTCCACAATCCGCCCCACGTACCATAAGGAGGTACAATGGCACTAAAGGCATCCTTCATGGTAAAGTGAGCAACTCCTGCAGCTGTAAAGATTAATCCCAGTGGAACAGGCCATGTATAGTCTCTCCACACGGCGAACCATCCATTTGGCAAGCACATGTTTCGACCACACCAAGGGCGCCCACACAGAGAGCCGTTCCAACAAGTATCGAGGCGCCAATGCCCAATACTGCCAGCTTTTGGGACTCTCCATCTTGAGCCGATACTAAAATGGACGGATCTGGACGTTCCACAATCACAGAAACCTCATTTTCTTCTTGTTTATTAGCCATATAAACACGAGGTAATGTGGTGCGAGGCGCCGAGCAAAACTCGACCGAACATGGCGGCCTTGGAGAGATTAAACTACTTTGGCGAATGGAAAACGCATTGACAGTGTTTGTCACAATGTACAAGGACGTAAGTAGTGATTGAAAACGCATCATTCTCTCATCATGGTGGCGGCGGCACTGCGGCACTGAATCTGATCCTCCTACCTGACAGTAGACTATGAATCTGAAAAGATCTTTTGACATTTTTTCTTCGTCCGTCATTCATCAGTCGTGTTTATTTTCCTCCCTCCCACCACAAGAGCATGATGAGTTGTTCTTTCGGAACAGCAACACCTCTTTACATCATCAGTATAAACATGCCACCAGCCTCTCGTACTCTAGCAGTCTCAGCTCTTACCATTCTTGTGGCAGTGGTTGCTGTTGCATTTCATGGTTGCAATCTAATTTTCACCACTCGTGTTGGATTCCATCCAATACTTCTTTGGTTCTTCTAACCGAGATGAATCCGTCTTTGAATACGCATCCGATGGACTTCCTCTGTGCAACAAGTGACACATGTACTCCTTGTTGGGATCAAGATCCATCCACATTTGTATGTCCCACCGACGATCCACCGCCCTGGTGGCAATATCCACCGCACATTATTCATACCTTGGCGGCACAAGCCCCCATGAATCCATTTGTATTGGAATGTAATCCATATCAAAATTCATCTTGTGATACAGTTCCTTCTCTAAATCGTCATCTATTTGGAAAAACGATGCAGCAGTGTGTGGACTCGTCTTTCGAAGTGCCTCAGCAGAATGCTATTGCGACATGTCAAGAACGCATCGAACACTCATCCTTGTCCGCTCGTTGAATTATACCATGCAAACGTTTGATTCGCAAACAACCCAAGCTCAATCACGTCATGCCGTCATTACTCATTTAGGTCCATGTGGCGCCTGTAGTACGACTCAGGACTTGGCAGCCTATATGCGTCATTCCGACATGGTTCACAAAGGAAGGCATTGCACCAATAAGATGTTATTGTTTGGAATTGCCAGTGGTGTCTCGTGCTATCAAAATTTGGGGTTGACACTACCATGTGCCACAATTTGGGCATTCAACTCGTTGCATACTGCCACTGTTTGTCGAAGGGCATGTGTTCGTCACTTGTTTTCTTCTCCCAACTTGCCCGAGCCAGCATTGCAAACTCAATGAGTGTTTGCAGTGTGATAAAGTGCAGAGTGGTCCCACCTTTCAACGCTTTACCGGACGGACACGACGGAATTCAGGCTTGCGGACTCGTATTTTACGACCGTGTGAGGGACTCGCGCAGTTGCAACATGAGGCGTGTCCAGTCGATACGGTTGTTGGTAATGTTGAGCATCAAACAGGGGTGAGAGTGATTGAATGCCAAGACATTCGAATTGAAGTTCCAGAATGACAGCGACATAATTATAGATTACTTGTAGTATACAGTACACGTTCATCGACCGATTCATCAGTCAGTCTCAAGCAGCATCCCACGACCCATGGCTCGAACTCTTCTAGCTACTGCTTGTCATGAGACGATAGAATGAGTGCCACAATCAAACCATACAATCCAATGGCTTCGAGAAAGACCATGACGATGAGGAGACTCCACGACGTGGGTGCCACAGCAGCATAGGACTGCGTATCCCCGGAAATGAGGGGCTCTTGTTGGTCACCACAACGAGTAGAAGTGCTACGACTCGTATTACGTGGAGCCATGTGCTTTTCCAGAAATTTCGACATGCCAATGCCACTCATCAAACATGCCTGTGTATAAAGAGAGAGGAAGAATGTCAGAAACACGAATGAATGAATGTGTACGTGATGGATGCATCACTGACAACAGAAAAATACTTACCAGTCCAACCGAGAGTCCTGCACAGAGATTCTTGAATCCATTCGCTTCACTAATGTCGGACTGTCCCGAAAGGATCACAGCAATAATGATTCCATAAATGGAAAGGACGCCGGCAATAATGATTGGGAAAAAGGAAAAGATACCTCCACCGGTTTGCTGGAGAGCGTAAATGCCCGCCTGAATGAAGCCAATGACGCTTCCTGCGCTAGACAGAAAGATACTACAGGCGGCACCAAGGCCAGTCATTAATTCAGGGTTTGCCATTGTCGTAGATGTACTTTGTTGACGCTCCTTTTTGAGAAGTGATGAAGATGGGAACGTCAACGTGAACGATGACGCCCGTGAAGGATTTTAGTCCCACCAACAGTCATGAAGCTTCAAGTCGTGAGTGTCGAAGAAGTTCTTTGATGCAATAAGACCAAATACTCCGAGTGAATCTAATTGCCATCAGGCCTACATTATCATTGAGAGCATGGAACTGTATGATTTTATGAAAATGAAATGTATCTAAAGTAGTAGCTATCGTGATCTAACACAAGGGTAGCTTTTTAAGTTGTACTCGCAGCTATGCAGCTCGCCAATAAGAGAGGAGCGACTGCCTTCACAATGCAACAGTACAAGCTCTAAGAAAAGAGACGCAGCTGTTTTCATCACGATAGAATATCCCTTCTCATCACCACTAAATGCAAAGCACCACCGCAATATACTCTTGCTAGCTAGTATCCAAGGATAAAGACTCTCTCGTACCAGTTGTTTCGGACATAGCACTTGGCATAGCGAAGGTAGGCCTCAATGATGCGATCGCGATCTTGTCGCGTCGCTGCCACACTAGGTCGCTCCAACACATTTCGTGCTCCACTCATTCCACCTTGCCCCTGCACCCTCATTCTGGGACGACAAAGTCTCGATAGTGCTCCAACACACATCATTCGATCAAAATATGGAGCCACGGCAATGTCTGCCACGGAAAACTGATTCCCCAAATAAAAGGGGCCCTTGTATTCCTTCACGAGCTGCTCAATGGCCAAGAGTAGCTTTTCTTTGGCCCTTTCTTGTTCTTCTTTTTCTTGTCGCAAGAGCATGGAGTAGAATGGAAACGTAAAGATGTTATGAAGCAACGTTTCGCATCGTTGTGCTTGTTCCAGCAAATCCTCGTCTTTGGGGAGCAATTGATGAGGCTGCTCCAAAGTGTTCATCAATAAAGTGAACACAATCGGTGGATCCACTCACGACGGTTCCCGTGGCAGGATGATGAATGGTGGGAACTCCCGAATGACCCAATGCTCTCAACCGAGGATGAACCTCATAATCGCCACCACGAATGACGAGGCCTTCGACGAATTCCGTCTTTTCAGCAGCTCCCTTTTCGTTGAGTGCAATCCATGCCATTTGAGCGTAGGGACAAAAGAAGGTGTTGAAAAAGACGAGTTCGTGTTCGCTTTGGTTGGATGTGGTGGGAATTCCAGCCGTCTCGGGACGAACAAGAGTTTCGTCGTGCGGAATGTACCGGCGCCCATTGACATGTTGACTTGTAGTAAGGGTAGTGTTCTTGCAGTATGTTTTGCTGTAAAGAGGAGGGGTATCGTCTTTAGAAGCGATCGGTGCAATGCGAACACCATTGCTTGAGTTGTGATGAGTTTTTGTGATGGATGGTCGTCACAATCTGCATGATGACTTGGATGTTCAGAAGTCTCATCGTGTTTTTCAGGTTCGCAATGAAAATGTCTTTGTAGACCATTTTTGGCGCGAAGCAATGACAGCCTCACAAATCTTGTTGCATGCAAATAAGGTATGCAGCATGACAGTCATCAAGGAGCAAATCATCAATAGCACATCTCGCCAACATGAATTGTCGTCCACCTCCTGGAAAGACATACCTAACGATTGGACAGGACTTGTTTAGCATTGCGGAATATGTAGATTCGCAATACAATGTGAGTTTGCACCACAATTGCGACCAAACCGCGCAGCTCCTTTTTTCCTGCCGCCGCCATGGTATACACCGACATTCAAACTCTACGAGGACTCGATACTCCTGTTGATTATGGTTCGGGAGTGGAATATGCCAATGGCTTGTTGGATTCCGTCCTTTCGCAAGACGTTGGCTTGCAAATTGGCTTGTGGTTAAATGGAACAGCAGGATGTCGTGATTTAGTCCAAGGCAAACTCGATGAACAAGTACATGCACTCTTGAAATATCTAGAAGACATGTAGAGCAAGTCGAGTCTTTCTTCGTGTGGGTATGGTACGTACAGTAATATGCATGTATATGTATTGTATAGAGAAAGTATACACTCTTACACACATTTTCATCACACTATATTACTAATCACAAATTAGAGTTTGACAATCCCAGTTTTGGGTACATGCAAGATCCATTGGTGTATCGACAAGCCTTTCGAATGCTCAAGGAAGAGTGCTTGTATCAAAGCTGGGACTGTCCGAATAAAGTGAAATTTGTATGGCATTCCTGGGCTGCTTCGAGTAGTGTGCCAGATTTAAACACCTTTTATCCCGGCAATGATGTCGTCGATTGGATTGGAATTTCCATTTTTCAACAATTGAAAAATGACACACAAATGGAATTTGTCGATACGGTATTGCACTATGCCAGCAAGAGACACAAGCCGTGCATGATTGCGGAATCGACACCCTTTGGAGGCATTACTGTCGTGGGAGGATTGGTTTGCTCCTATACTGCAATTGATTGAAGTATACGATATAGAAATGTGGTCTTATATCAATTGCAATTGGGAAGAACAGCCACATGTGGCACAATATCGGTTTTGGAGACACGCGACTATCGACCAATGCAAATGTGATGCAACAGTGGCATGATGCGGTAGTCAAGAGTGATCGTTTTCTGGGAGCCGGTTCGTTGGAACACTATTGTGCGGCACCAGCGGCATCCATGAAGAAGAAAAAGTCGTTTTCTCACGACAACGGCGACATTTCAAACGAACTTCGTCTCCACAACGACGACCACGATTTCACAAACACGAGGCGCTCATTCTCGCGGCCTTTTTCATGTTTTGGGTCATTGTTGCTCTATGGGTATGGCATCATCGACGTAGTAGCAGTCATGGTCACCACCATGAGCAGCAGCGAGAGGGCGGTGGACGTGGTGGTGAGAGGAGTTATGAGCATGAGTATGGAGCCGTGGAAGCGAGACGAGTGTAAAACACTTGCACTTGCGACGAGTTTATTATCATTCGATTCATTAGACAAGGTAGACGCTAAATCACGCTTACATTATAATATAAATAGATCATTCATCATAGCTATAATCATCATTCTACCTAGTAGTAGTAGATGTACTTGTCTGCTGTGCTTGTTTCAGTACCTTCAAGGTTTCTCTCAAGCATAGTTCCATTTCTTGTTGCGTCGTCACTTGCCCAAAGGCAGTGAGGACTTCCGGTGGACAGCCCGAGCTTGCCAAGGCGTCGCAAATCACATTCTGCTCAAACTGATGTGCCTGGTATTCTTGATTTCAAGAGAAACAACGTGTTGGCAAACTCACTCACATTGCGTGCCTGCATTGCGTCCTCGTGGTGAAAGGCTGGACTCAACATGCACTGAAGCATGCCGGGAATGTATACTTGAAGCACAAAACGAAGAAATCCAGCTCGAACCGAACAAATTGCCTCATTGGAGCTTTCGTCGTCAATCCACTGATCGACAAGCTCTCGGAAAAAGGTTGTACAAGCCTTTTTGACGACAGGATCTTCCACATGAATGGCAGCCTCGCTCATGGTTTGAAGGACGAGTTCCAAACTGCTTGCATTTGTCGGCGACAGCAACACTGGAGACAGTCGATACGTGACAACATGCTGCATCACTGTAAAGGTAAGCTTCTTGACGGACAGCTGTTCCGTTTGTAAATGGGGAGGAACATGCGCTGGCAGTGGCGACAACTTCTCCTATCGATGGGACGAGCTCGTGACATTTGCGAAGAAATGGAAGCAACGCAGGGTCGATAGCAGGAATGGCGTCAGCTCCAAACTTGATGCACAACTGATTCAGCAACTGTGCCACATCCTGAATATCATCAGTCGTACAATGCTCAATAAGTAATAGAAGAAATCTAGGCATGGTTGGTAGAAGCTTTGCTCGTATACATAGAATCATTCGTTGCAACAAAACAAACGTCTTGGATCGCACGTCATCGTTTTCGGGCAAGGCTTCCAACACGGAAAGAGTGATACTGATCGTCTCTGCCAGGACAAGCTGTACTTCTACCGGAGGATCTTTAAACCCCTTGCTCAGATATGCAATGGCGGCAATGGACGCTGCTAGTCTCTCGCCACACGACTCGGGATCTCGTTGCAGAAAATCAGATTGAAGCGTTTGCTCCATGGACCGAATGTGAGGCGAAACTACTTGTGCGAGCGAGTTTTGTTGATCCGTCGGTGCCAAGCCAGTCTTTCCTAACAATAGACCCATTGTCTCAAACAAGATACAAGGCATCGTCTGGTCGAAGCTGCTGCTGATATCCATTTGGATTCGTCAAGAGACCTGAGTTTCGAGACACAATATTGAGATAAACTCAAAGACTTCACTCTCGACAATCGCACCATTTCATTCTCTACTCACTCACCTTGAATACCCGTGACGGCAGTTTCTACAAATGGTCTCATGACTTTGATTACTGACTTTACAAGCCGCAGTAAAAGATAGCACGATCGACTCTTGACTCGCGGGTGCGAATGCTGCAAGCCTCGTTCTCCACTAAGCCCTCCCAGTAGTTTGGGCAAGAGTTGTGGCTGCTGTTATAAAAATGGGATAGTAGCGAACACTCAAGTCATAATACAATAGCAATACCTCGCGATGAGGATGGTCCACAATGTCACTCTGATGCAAGGCTGTGAGTACTGCACAAAACGTTTCTTGCTTCATGACAGTCTTGAGTCCTGGCGGTGGTCGTATCCCTTCACAGTAATGATGTACCAGTCGCAGTGCCGCCTCAATGTCTCGTGTCGGACATGCCGATAGAGGTACGGGTAGGTTGGCCAATGCTTGACAGAGAAACTGCAAACAAAAGTCGGGACACGCTCGAACCAACTTTTGGTAGAGTTTGCGCAATTCGGCTCGATACACTTCTTCTTCCGCCTCGTCATCGTCTTGATAGTCAAATTGATAGTCGTTTGGATACTTCATTTGTACATGAATAATATTCAGCAGTTGCAATGCTGGCAAGTCGTCGTCCTTGTAGGGAAGTTACGATTCGACTCGCCAAGGGCAAGACAGCCCCCGACACGTCAATATCATCAAATGCCAAGCAACGAAAAAAGAGTTCCATCACTTGTAGCCATAGTTTCTGCAGTATTGCTGTATATTCATGGTCCAATGATGCTTGCATCCATTCGTATGGAAATGAGTTCTTGTCCAGTAGTATCAATCAGTTTTGCAACCTCAATGACGACTTCAATGGGACTGGCATCGACCGTCTCGAGATTGACGTGTAGATGCAGCTTGTGCAAGACGTCGATTTGTTGCAAGAGTTCCAGTTTGCGTTCGTCATTCATTCCTCGAGTGACCAATTCTTGCAAAAATTGCATGGCCGCCACTCCCGCGGAAGGAGACGAGAGGGACGAAACGACGAGCGTCATGACTTGTTCTTGTACCAACAAGCGTCACGTCGACCCACGAGGCAAAGTCTTTTAATACCAACAAGGCCAATGTGAGTAGAGTTTCATCCTTGTATGTTGTGATACATGACGTAGCAGTGTATCCATGAGTTGAGCTACAATCGTAGGCTCGTCTTCTTGTAGAGTAGCAGTGAGTAGTGGTATCGTTGTTGTGGTATCCTCGCATCACATCCTTGATGCCACACGAATCAAAGTCCACATTCTCGGCAAGTGCAATCAACGTTTTGAAAAACAAGTCGGGCGGCGCCTCTTGTTGCAACTCGTGAAAGGCACGTTTCCAATCACTAGGTGAAAATGCATATTGCAGCAAATACGCCAGCACCACGGCAGCCTTGGTTCGAACATGAGGAGTGCGTGACTGGAAATGTGCAATACCAAGTGCCATAGCTGTGTTTGCTCTTGAATAGTTGCGTTTTGTAACTTTAAACAGCACGTTAAGCAGAAAAAGAGGACGGATTCGTGTGTCGTGGTTTGCAGGAGGGACAGCAATGTCACTGCATTCGCCTGGTATTCCGCAGAGGGCGCGCGTCGCTTGCCAGTGGGTTTCACCAGTCACGTCCGAGTAAGCCAAGAGAATACACTGCTCGAGCTCCAACGGTGTCATCTTTTGTTTGGAGTATTAGTCAAGTCATTCGTTATATGTCTTGTGTGGGTTGGTGGAAGGAGAGGATTCGGCGTGGAGAGAAAATCAGTGATGGGGCGGCGGCGCGCGGCTACGGATGAACCAGAAGAAAGACTCATAGGATTCACTTTCCAGTGCTTCAAACCTATCCAAGAGATTCCAAGGGCTACTGTACTAGATGGGGATAGCGGATGAGCAGTTTCTCAAGCACTCTTAACATGGAGCGAATGAGAAGGTGATGCGATGATGCGTCGGAGGGAGAAATTTTGAGGTGAGCGGAGAAAAAGAACGAGCCGACGGTCAGACGTCGAAGTGGAAAATGAATCGCAAACACGTACGCACGTGCCTTTCACGTCACCATCACGCACATATGCACTTCAACTCCCTCCACCATGACGCCCGGAATACCGCGCCCTCTTTCTCTCTTGAGACCAACAATGGCTAGTGGAACTCCCTCTTCATCCATTCTACTAACTACTCTCTCAATTACAGCCGCAACAGCCTCTCTCTTGTACGCCAAAACGTCGTCCAAAACATCTCTTGAACAACAACATTCAACAAAAGAAAAAGAACAACACTTCAAACTCAATGTGGATCTCATGGACCGAATAAACAACAAACCCTATCTTCCAGTCTCTCAAGAACGTACTGTACCTCGTCGATTGACGCTTACTAGTCATTGATGTTCCAGAAATGAGATTTGACGGAATCGATGGCGAATGTCGAGTCAATCCCAACAAAGTCTTTATGGATGGTATTGCACCTCCCAAACTTGTTGGCAGACGACGTTCAAAGTGGAACAAAAGTCCTTGGCACAAGCACTTGTCAAGTGTCGAAGTCGAGAATCGTTGCGAATTGGAGTGGAAATGACGGAAGCCAGTGTGGCAGCCTTGAATCCACACAATGTACGAAAGACTCATCAATTTGGATCCTATCGTTATGATCCAGGCAAATATACTACTACAACAGTAGTACTAGTAGTGATGATGAAGATGAAGAGATTGAAGAACAAGTCGAAGCAGACGATGAAGCTACTGTAGATGAAACTACTACCGCGACTGTGAATGTGGCAACCACCGAAAATGAAAAAGCACAAGACAGTCCTTGCTACCGGATGAAGATGAATACGATGCACCCTGGAATCAATATGCCTGGATTCAAGAACTTCAACTAAGAGTAAGTACTATATACATACGTATAGTATATATATGTCCTATTCGTAGCTATCATATGCCTTACTCACCCCTTGATGCTGTTTATTTCATTCTATAGATTGGAGGCAAGGTGGCCTTTGGGGAACCCATGCAACCCTCCTCTCGACTGGCAACGACTCTTGTTTGCAAGTGTCTACAAGACGACTATTCCATCCTCTCGAGCTCCATGGGAATATCTATTGTTGCCAATCTTTCATCGCAATCCAGCAGGACACGATTGGCCCGGCCGCAAAAATTGGGCATCCAACAAGCCTCATGCCGTTATTGCCCATGGTGCTGCCATGCAACGAGTCCCTGGATCGTTGCGATTTTTACAAAAAACATGTCAAGAAGAAGGTGTTCCACTCTACATTATTCATGATGCACGAGTATGGGGAGGCAATACGCATCAAACACTGCCAGAAGCATTGCAGGATTTGAGGAAAGACCAGTCAAGCAAAATATTGTACTACAAGCAATGCAGGGTGGTAGTTCGTTTCGTCGAGGACGGTTATTGGGACAAGCAGAAACAGAAGCAAAGTGGCAAGCCAAGGATATTGGACGACGAACACGACAAGCGGTACGTGATGCCAATGAAAAGCTCAAACGAGAACGTGAAAATGATTGGAGTCACGTTGAATGCAACAGAGCTACAACACAAACTTGTAGGGCACAACGTTATTGTAATAAGAGACGGAAAGGACAAAGAGGAAAAGACGCAATATACAAGTGGAATGGTGGAGCTATCTCGCAAGTGTGTTGCAGATGTGGCAGAGCAAGAAGGACTGCAGGAAAAAGAATCAATTCCGAAAACGATCGATGCTGTAGATTCTGAAGAAAATGGCAGTCAACCTGCCTAGAGGATTCCTTCTTGACGTTGCACATAATAATGCTCTATAGTTAATTGTTGTGTTATACTTCCATGCGTAAGCGTTGAAGAGTAATAGTACCAGCAAACACGGGAAAAGATTGAACCGCCAGCCGTAGCTATCAGTGACGACGTAAAACTATCAAAAAGCTGTTAAATGTAAAGATATTGTGTCCCTAGCTTATTAACGTGAATAGAGAGCTACATGGGATGAGGTGCTAGCTAGCTATTTTTCGAAATACATCGAGTTGGAAGCAGTCAGTGTGCGGCCGTGACCATTGGATCGTTGCTTCGGCGTCGACTCTTCTTCGGGGTCACTTCAGCCCACGAATCTTCACCTGCCGGTTGCGAGAATGCCTTGGCGAGCCTTTCTTCTTCCTCTTGTAGTTTGAGTGCAAGGGCTGCATCATCATCAGTAGACGCAACGGCCGGAGGAATAGGTGCCGAGGAGGCCTCAACCTTTGCCGGTTCTGTCTCTCGATCCGATCCGTTTTCGTTGACCTTTCCATTCTTCTTTTTCTTTTTAGCCTTTCCATTCTTCTTTGCATTACTATCCATCGCTTTGACAGTAGAATCGGATGCTACAGGAGCAGGTGCAGCCAGTTCCTTTGGAGCAACACTTGCACTTTTGAGCGTCCTTTTCTTCCGCCGATCGACTGATACACCTTATTGTCGACGACGTCTTGTGCACCTGGGTCTTCGCGGACGTTCTTTTCTGTGTTCTGCTCGGATACAGTACCTTGTCCGACCGTCTGCCATCCATCTCCCTCTCCATCATCACTCCATCGCCAGACTCGACCGTAGTTTCAGTACCGTTGGCGGAAGCAATTCACAGGAGATTGACTCTGCTTATCCTTTTCATCAGTTACATTCTCATCTTTGCTTGACTTCTGCGGCTGGCTTGCAGTCTTTTTCTTCTTCTTTGATGTCTTTGTTTTCTTAACCTCAACCGGCGGAGCTGCATCCTTTTTAGGAGCAATCGATTCTTTCTCAGGCGGTGCAGTACCTGCTTCCACTTTCATGGTGCGAGTGGGAACGGAACGACTAGCCTCGCTTTTAACTGGAGCACTTACGTCGTTTCCTTCTTTTTGCTGTTTCTCTTGAGTCTTTGAGAGCAGAACGAGGTACCTGACCCTTTCCAGAAGCATTCTTCTTTCCCTTTTGCTTTCCAGTCTTCTTCTGACCCTTCATTAAAGTCTTTTTAGGCGACGGCGGCTTTTTGCTAGTCTTTTCATTCGCAGAAGGCCCCAATACTGTCTTTCGAAGCTGATACAAACCGACTACCAACAATACTAACAGCACGAGCCACTGTTTCACAGGAATACCTTCCTCCATCATGGCGCGAAGATGTTCCGGCTCATCTCGATTGACTTTACCATTCTTGTCACGATAGTACGGACTGCGCTTTCGGATCGGATCACCACCATATTCATGTGCTTCTGTAGTGTTGCCATTAGTATAGGGTTTCGTGAAAACAGCATCATTCGAATTTCGTCATCAGACTTACCTTCCGTGATGCCTGGAATGAGATGATCATACGGACTATACGACTTTCGAGGAGGGCCTCCACCGCCTTGAGCTCTCGTCGGTTTGTGATGGATAAAGTCTCATATTCTGCTGCTCCTGTTGTGCTTGTTGTTGCCGATGGAGTTGCTGCTGGATCTGAAGCCGACTCGGCTTTCGCTTTCCACCGTTGAGACTGGTACCGTTTGCTGCTTGTCACCGGTTGGCTGAATGTAAAGTGACGACACTGGACGCGATCGCTTTCGTTCATTGTCATGTTCCGTTTGCGCTTCTTCGGAGAGATACAACCTCATGATGATTCAACAACAGATACAGTGATACTATGCAACAGCGATACGATTTCTTTCTTGATGCCTGTGATGACTGAAACGATACGCGGAATTCAGTGAGAATGACGTATCCTTCGATATAATCAATGGTACCAGGTGTACTGATGCTCTAGCTAGCAATCGCAATAAGGCACACACAGGAGTGAGTCGAAATCACTTGTTTCAGCAAAAAGAGGTGCAGTACAGCATTCACACGTGGAACTACTTCGCGTCTGCCACGTACGTCACCCAACGCTTCAGAGACACAAACAGGCGGCGTTTGAGCTCATTACCTCAATCAATCGCTCCCCTCTCTCAACACATGACATTAATACATACAATGAATGAAAGAAGCTGCGATTCAACAGCCATTTCTCTTCTCTTGGAGGGTACTTACCCTCGAAAAAGACCAAAATGGATCTTCGCCGCGCCAGAATATGCTACCATATCTCATAACCTTTTACACGCGTCAAACGTCGAGAATGGGTTATGAAGTTTTGAAGGAAAATTTGTATCAAATCCTCATCGCTGTAGAGTAGCATATGCCTAGGTCCTTCGGACTTTTTTGGAAGTTTTGAGCCTTCGGGATATTAGGCAAATTTCACTCAGACGTGTCGCTTAGTGCAAAGTCGACGTTCTCATCGGATCTATGCCGAGCTATGCCCTTTTCGACCATTATCGTGATTACAGATTATTCGGAAGAATGTCCGGGTATTCTCCGAGTTCAAGAAACTGGCTCACCGGTCATTGGTCATTTTGGTGAACTTGCCCTAGGCATTTTCATTTGTCCTCGGCACACAAAAGTCTCTCAGCACACACAAGCTGCCATCAACAGTGACGACGGCAGAAAAACGCAAAATGAAGTACATTCCTGCTCTCCTAACAGCTCTTGCTGCTCAGGCACCTGCCACCATGGCAAAGTTTGTAAGTATAAACGAGAAAACGAGAGGAAAAATGGCCAAACCGCGCCGCTTTGCCACCATGTCTCGCAAAATGACTCTTGCATACTCTCACAATGTCTCTTTTGTTTCCTCCTTCTCTCCACTATACAGACTAGCAATGGTCAAAGTCTACGAAGTGCAGTACGAGGAAAGCCTACAAACTGTACGCTCATCAAGATTCACGTTCTTTATCCCAATGGAATTCCAGAAGGCGAAGAGCCTCCCGAGGCAGAAAACAATGGATGGCGCTGCGAAGACACATGGGGAACGAATGGCGTGTACTCTCTGGATGGCATTTCCTCTGAACTTATTGATTCTTTGGACGAGAGTGATGCTGGAAACACTGTCCTTTCCATTTCTTCCGCCGCCAGAGTGATGCACATGCCAAACGTGGCGACCATTGGCGCTTCTACATCATAATGACTGCGGATGCTTCCGTTTTCGCTGCCGTCAATGAGAAGAAGACAAAATCAAGATTCTTCCAGGAGCGTCAGTCTCTCTTATTCGTGGAAATAGTCATCGTGGCTTGCAAGAGCAAAATGACCGCAGACTCATTACTTCGACTGGCAACAAAAAAGTGCTTGTGGTTCGCATCACGGATGCGGCTGGCAATGCTCCCACCAAGACTGCCTCTCAGCTTTCTGAGTGATGTCTTTTATGACGCTCTCAATCTTAAGAAACAGTACACTATCTGTTCTGGAGGCCTTTTGAACTTTGAACCAGTCGACTATTTCTCAAAAGAGTGCTCTTGGAGTGGTGGACGTCACTACATCTGTGAGCCTCTCTGGAGCAATCGAGAGATACTTGCCGAAACTCAGGCCTCTACTGCCTTGTCGAATAAAGGTGTCAGCTCGTCCGTGTATGATTATGTAATGTTTGTGTGTCCACAAGTGGTTTACGTTTGGCGCTGCTGCAGTGCGCGACCAAACCAGGCACTTGGTCTACCTATCACAACTTGTATGCTTCCGATGTCTTGGTGCAAATGCATGAGGTCGGGCATAATCTGGGCATCCATCACTCTGGTACGTTGCTTGTTGTTGTCGTCGACAAAACTGCACGATATGCTGTAAATTCACTCACTCACCATTTGTTGATCCTGTCTTTCCTCTACACCACAGGCAAAGGCGACTATGAGTATTCTGACCGTACATGTATGATGGGCGCACATGACTATTCAGATGACTCGCCACGAATGTGTTTCAACGCCGCTAAGAGCTGGCACTTTGGTTGGTATTCGAATCGACACGTTGATATCGATCAGTCCTTGAACAATCCATCGAAAGGCTACTTTCATGGACTCTTTATTGGTATCGACGACTATCTCAACACTCAAACTTCGTCAAACTACAATGTGGTTGGAAAAGTTGGCTCCTTTTACATCATGTACAATCGAAAGAAGGGTATAAATAGCCAAGTTCAAGGAGATGCAGATACTAGTGACTGTCATTGAGCAACCCAGTGAAGGTGCCGTAAGCTGGAACCGTGCCCAGTTGGTGAAACTACTGGTGGCTTTTGCAGTGACTGGTGGTCAGGCATCGTGATTCAGGTTTGCCAACGTCGTTCTGGGAGCACCAGATGATGCAAGAGTGTTGGTGTACAATTCCGCTAGTCCCAGAACCTGCAGCGATCCTCTGACTCAAGGCAGTCCTCTAACCACCCATCACCTCCTCCGACACCGTCTCGACACCTACCACCTTCGACACCTCACCGACCTGCACCAGGACCTTCTCCTAATACTCTCTCATTTTTGACTACGATGCAAACAATAATGGCGCAGACGGAAACATGTTTGAGGTAGAAGCAACAGACTCATCTTCAAATCACTTCCTTTGACGTTCATTATGAGATTGCGTAGGATCCTATGAAGTAAGAGTTTACACAAAGGCAGGAAAGTACGCAGGATCCGAAACTAATCAGAATGATTGGACATTGTTGCAGACGACAACTGTTCAGGCTAACAGCACAGGTACTTTGACTCCTTTACCAGCCTCTTGGGACTCCTGTTTCGCTTTCAAGCTGGAGAAACCAGATCGTTTTACATTACAACAATGAATGGCGGAAAGATACGATACACGAATGGAGCTAGCGAGGGAAATGTTTTTAAGCAGGATTCTAATCTTATATTCTTTGAAGGTGTCGGCAAGAGGGGTCTTTTTGGGAGTACTTTTAGCTCCGCGTGTGTGGAATGGCAGAATACAATATGTAGCTGCCTGGAGGTCGCGATCACCTACTACTGTACCCACGCCTGTTCCAACGCCGAAACCTACTCCTAGACCGACACCAGTTCCCACGCCGGTGGTGAGTTGTCATGTTATATCTTGCTCTCTGCCTGTCTCGTCGACAGAATCGTTTTCTCACGAAGCTTGCTCCATTGTTTTCGTTTCTCTCCATCCACAGCCGACAAAGTCACCTACTCCCCCACCAACACCTGTACCTACTATGCCACCAACACCACCTCCGACTCCCCTACCAACGGGGGCAACACCTCCGCCGACTCCTCCGCCAACACCTGCGCCTACTATGCCACCAACACCGCCTCCTACTCCTTCGGTACGGTGTCGTATGTTGTCTTGTTTGTGTCATTGTCAAAGAATTGTTTCTCACCAATTGCTTCTCACATTACCGGTACTTTGACTACCTACTACAGCCAACAAAAGCCCCGACTCCAACGCCGACGCCATCTCCAACAAAGAGCCCAACTCCTGTGGTGAGTTGTTCGCATCTTGTCTTGTTCTCGCTCTATCACCAGCATTGTTTCTCACAACTATTCGATACATTGCTTTCACTACCTGGTACAGCCGACGCCATCTCCAACCAAAACCCGACGCCTGTGCCGACACTGGCTCCGCTAACGCTTGCGCCTGTAACTTCGACATCGTTCTCTCTCGAAACGACGCAAAATGACAACAATGGCGCAGACGGCAACTTTTTCGACTTGCAGGCAACGAATGGAGACATTCAAATCACAGGATTTGACATCAATATCAAGGATGCAGGAGTAACATTTACGGCGGAAATCTATTCACGTGAAGGCTCTTACCAAGGTCATGAAACGTCTTTGGCCGGCTGGACTAAGCATGACACGATTACGAGCGTCTCGCCAGGATCGGGAGCTTTATCACCACTAGTCTTGTCGAATCCCATTCTCATTTCAGCAGGAGTGAGCAATGGTATGCGAGCTTTCCACGTTACTCTTATCAATAGTGCCAATACTGGTATTCGGTACACGAACGGAAGCGGAGAGGGCAATCTCTACGTACAGGACTCCCATCTCAGCTTCTACGAGGGACGTGGATCGAAAGGTATTCTCGGAAGCGAGTATTTCTACTTTTGTGCCTCGTATCTTCAATGGCATAATTCACTATCGAGCTACCTACGCCAGTACCACCTACGCCGGTGCCTACTGTCGCGCCGCCTGTCCCTTCGCCTACTCCTGCTCCTCTCATTGAATTGACGACCACAATGCAGGGAGGAAACGGCCAAGCTGGAAACTTTTTTAATATCGAGGCAAAGAATCCAATTAGTATTTCGGGTTTTGAGATTCATGCCAAATCAGGAACGTACACGGTCGAAGTATTTACTCGAGATGGACCTTACGCTGACGACATGACGAACGCCGGCGGATCGTGGCAGAAAATACAGACGTTGACGGGTCTTGTCGGTAATGGCGAAGGATTCTTGACACCATTGCCTTTGCTAAGTCAACCGATTAATGTGCTTCCGTCTGACGGTATGCGAGCTTTCTATGTCAAGCTCGACGCTGCCGACATCAAATACACGAACGGACCCAATGGAGAAGGACAAAAGTATGCCGAGGATTCCAACATCATATTCTACGAGGGACGTGGAGTATCTGGGACATTCGGAGGAACTTTCTCTCCCCGTGTATTCAATGGCAAGATCATCTACTCCGTCCTCCCATGAGCTCCCACTTCTTTGTGCTACTGTATCATCCAGCAAAGCCCCATTGCACTAACGTACATATCATGCATGGGTATGTATTCTGCCTCGAGAGTTTATAGAAGCGATGCATAGATTCGGCTCTCTGTGATTCACAGTATTTATAAAACAGTAATAGTGTGTTGTATTTCTATGTCTATTATTTGCCCAATTGGCTAGGCTCTAGTTAGCTGCTCATGCAGTAACCTGTCCAGCTTAGCTAGATTCTTTCAGTAGACTATAGAGCTACTGGCATGTTAGCTAGTAGGACTTGACAACAGGCACAATGACTCGACATACATTGCGGTCAATAAATGTGAGGCACTTGCGAGGAGGCCGGTTCACAATGACTTTTTGCACAATAGCTACTATCGAGAAAAAGTGAATAAATGCGAATTTGTAAGGGCTAAATCGCAACTATGACCCTTTAAGGTCATTTGCATCAGCAGCATCGGCCAACAACAACAACAACACAACATTATCACTTCGCCAAGCTGCAAGGGCTTGGATGAACGATGGGGACGCTATGTGCATTGTATTACTGTTGGCCCTGGTTATTCAGGGAAGCTTTGTCGGGGCGGTGTTTGTAAGTATCGAATGAAATCGTTCGCGGCGCGAAAGGCAATGTTGTTTTTCTCACACTAGTCTTTTCCAGCCCGGTCACAATATTAGAGGTCACGATGATGGACCTAGTATTACGCCATACAGACACAAACGGTCCATGTGAATGTATGCTTGTACAAGTTCATGCTCTCTACCCAGAAGGACACAGCAACAATGGCCATACAGTAGACGAAGAAAATGGAGGGTGGCGTTGCGTTGATCCGACGGGCGGGCATCAGGACATGTTTTCCTTCAAAGACCTGCCAGCAGACTTCGTCAAGACAAACAAAATAGAAGCTAGTGACAGTGCAAGCTCGTACCTATCAATATCTTCAGCTACTAAGCAAAGAGTGAGGAGACGGAGGAACAAGATGGTGATGACGAACACGACGACGAAACAAACACGATTACGATCCACCCAGGAGCAAAGTCTCGATAAAGCGTGGTCGTTCAAGAATCACGACGAAGAC
The DNA here is from genome assembly GCA_963825625.1 of uncultured Alphaproteobacteria bacterium. Lineage (GTDB taxonomy): Bacteria > Pseudomonadota > Alphaproteobacteria > Rhizobiales > Hyphomicrobiaceae > CAMDPA01. The sequence continues at coordinate 384,123 of CAWGUF010000012.1, forward strand.
TTAGAGGAAGGAGAACGTCGCCTTGTTCAAGCAGGTGATTCTAGAGGTGCTCGGACACTCCTAGTTGTTCGAGTAAGGGATTCTAGTCGGCGATGCTCCTTCACTATCAGCATCACAACTTAGCTAGTGACATCTTCTCCGATGGAACCAACCTTGTAAGTAATGTGGTTTCTCGAATGTATATATACCTTTACCTTCTCTTTCTATATCTAACATTCTTTTCCACTTCGTCACATACAGAGATCGCAATATCGTGCTTGTTCAGGAGGATTAGTCGATTTTACGCCAGCAACAGGACCAAACATTGTCAATGGCGTATACGAGCTCTCTATATCACAGAGAGTTAAAGGTGTTGCAAGCAGTACAGTTCAAGGCTACGTCGATCAAAAGATGGATTCTTTAAACCTGGGAACAAACAAGTACACGCACATTATCTACATTTTGCCGCAAAGCGTCGACTTTAACGGAGCCGCAGCATATGCTTTTGTGGGATTCGGAAAAGCCGTTTTCTGGAACAGCTATGCCTCTACACTCTTAGTTCTGGTACACGAGGTCGGCCATAATCTAAAGCAACTTCACTCAGGGGAAGGAAGTTTAGCCTGTAAGTAGATGATGTAACAATGCAATGCTCAATGGGTGTCGCTTTGCCTTTAGCAAGTACTCACCACACTCTCTATCCTTTCTACTGTACTCGTACAGACGGAGACCGGTAAGCCAAAGATGGAGTGACAATGTGATTCTCAAAAGGATTGCTTTTTTGCACGTACTCACCACAACCCATCTTGTTATTTCAGCACCTGCATGATGGGAGCTCACATATATGCCGACGATGTACCAAAGATGTGCTTTAACGGGGCAAAAAGCTGGTATTTTGGTTGGTATTCTGACCGACATGTAGCTATCAATCCAAGGAACGGGCCTTGGAACGGAAAACTAGTTGGTATTGATGACTATCTGAAAAAGCAAACGTCCAAAAACGAGCACACGGTCGTTGCAAAGATTGGAACTCTCTTTGTCATGTACAATCGAAAGGAAGGCGTCAATAGTGAAGTGGCAGGCGATGGAGATACAGTGACGATTGTCGAACAAGCTGGTCCTCAGCAACAGAGTTGGAAGCGAGCAGCCTTGACTGAAAGTAGCACTCCCTTTCGACAGCGAAACTGGGATGGTACAAACAAGGATCTCGTCATTCAAGTGTGTGAACGTAGATTTGGAGCTCCAGACTACGCGAAGGTGCTGGTGTACTTGGAAGGTTCGTCGAATCCTACATGTACGAGTACGGATGCAGGACAAACGAATCCACTTCAGACTCATTTGATTGTCGCAAGTTGAAGCGGAGGAAGAGTGTGCTTTAGGGCAAAAACCAGCGACGGCAAAAGAAGATGCAAATGGAAAAAGCGGAAAGGACGAGGGAGATGCCTCAATATATAGCTAAGACTGCAAGTTACGTTCCGATCAAGTTAGCCGATTCGGAGTTGGTTCTACACGTATTGACCTCAAAGGCGTCGGTTGTACCGTGGCCCAGATAGCTCGTGGGGTGAATAATGCCAGTGCCGACGATACGAGGCTAATGCCATCACTTCCGAGAACTTTCGATCCACGCGTGCCTCGTAAAAGAGCATGGCGAGATGAGAGTCCTGTTCGGAAAGATTCAGACTCACCTTTCCGCTTCCTTTGGTGTCAGGGCTTTGCAGGAGGTGGAGGTGGCTAGTCGAACGGTCTTGTCTTCCCACAAAGCTTCGTGTATGTAAATATAAAGATAAAAAGAATCGATGTGGTTGAAAGTAGTCTATTTCACTTATAAAGACGTGACTTGCTTCTGACGGTATTGAGTGCGTGTGTCGTCATATCGAAGCTTTCAGTGTCGTAGTGCGAGTAATTTGGGTTTATCTTACAGTGCGTTTGATTGGTTTGCACCATATTGTATTCGTCATAATTGTATGGATGCGATGTTTGATTACTTCTTCCGTGTAATCACTGCATGGGTCAGTCTTACAAGAGCATCACGTGCTTCTGACTGAGGAAGTCGCAATAGTGCATCTACAGCTCTCTGTGGCGAAGAAAGGTAGTCAAAGAGACAAATGACGTGAGCAACGATTCATCAAAACGTCTAATCGAGATTCGAACCTCGGAAACGTACCTGCGCATGGAAATTGGCAAGTGCTCGTGCCTTATCCATGGCGACATCACTTGAATACAAGGCCTCCAAAGCGGCCTGCTTATCTCCCTTCTTCTTGAATCGTCTCATCACCAACGGCCTTAGCTTGGGAAATTCTTGTGCTGCGTACAGAATAGGAGCAGTGCTCAATCCCAGATCCATATCAGCGAGCGCGGGTTTTCCCAAAACACTAGCGGCGGCTGTGAAATCCAGGATATCGTCTTGAATCTGATACGCCAGCCCCAAGTGAAAGCCGAATTCTTCGCATGCTGTCGCGACAGTCGAGTCGTAAGCGTGACCACCAAGGAGAGCAACAGATCGGCATGCATAACAAATGAGCGACGCAGTCTTGTAATACGACTTTCGCAGGTACGTCTCCATCTCCAGCAAGGACTCTGGCGGACTTTTTAGCTGCATAATCTCTCCAGCGACAAGAGATTCCAAGGCCGTGGCCATTATCTGTACGACGGCCGTATTCTCAAGTCGAGCCAATAGAACAGACGCACGAGCCAAAAGGTAGTCACCGGCAAGAACAGCAACCTTGTTCGAGTAAAGTTTGTGAACCGCTTCGCCACCACGGCGAGTATCGGCCTCGTCCAACACATCATCATGAATCAACGACGCCACGTGAATCATTTCGACAATCTGACCAAGCTGTGCCTGACGACGCCATACATCCGATCCCTTGTGACTATCTGCAGTTACGACTCCACCTTCTACATCCGAAGCACCATTGAACTGATATTCTCCCTTTCCATTTCGATCCTCGTGGTGGTGTTTCGTGACTCCATTTACTTGTTCTGGCGTAGCGTGTGCCACAGCCTTGGCCATTAGCTGTACAATGGTCGGACGAAATCTCTTACCATGTCGTTTCTCGAAAAAGTGCTTTGCTGCCATGGACAAGATGGGTTGATCTGTTGAGACGAGTTCCTTGATGGAGTCTGAAAAGGGCTGAAGTTCCTTCTCCACCATTTTGAAGGGATCGGGAAGCGTCTCAATCTTTTTGGACCCTGTAATGTAATCGGAAAGCAAAATTCCTTCCAGTGAATCATCTTCATCGTTCTTGAGAACAGATCCATCTCGGAGAGCATTGCCACTGATTGTATCTGGAACTCTGCCGCCCTCTTCTTCTGTCAAGACTTGAAAGAGTTCATAGCTTGGCGTCAGTTTCATGGTCGTATCCGAGTGACTTAGTGCTTCAGCCTCTGCCGATACAACCACAGGACTGCTTGGCTTCTTGACAGTATGTTGCTTCACTTCTTCAGTAGTTGACATGTAGAGAGATGTTGATGGTCGACTGTTTACGATTGGAACTGAAAAGGCATTGGCGGTAGGTCCCACTATCGCGGCAGCAAGAGCCGAAGCAGCCATTATATATCTTGCTGATATCATCATTCTATTCTTTACTGTATATTGATTGGTCCTGTAGACGTAGGAAAAAAGGCAACCATGTGTGAGTAACAAAAGAGAGAAAGATTACTTGTGACGAAATGATGGCGACAAATCGGGGCGCGCAGCATTCGAAACAAAGAAAGGCAGAGGCGACAAGTCAGCAGAGGAAGCCTCGATTCGATGATATGTACGATTACACTTCCAGACCAAGCTAGTCAGTCTTCGATAGCAGCTGGCGTCAGTCTCGTTGCAGATCAGAACACGATCGAAAGAAACGAAAGATCAAGACGTAATGATGGGCACGGCGATTTCGCACCGCGTGCCCTGTCATGTCCTTTTGTTGTCTTCAATCGCTTCATGGCCTTTCCACCTAGTGTATCGTGTCATGAACCAACGTAAGCGTGACTTTTTGTGGTTTGTACTTGTGCTTGTTCGTTCGTTCTTTGCTGTCGCTGCCTCTACCATTTTCCGTCGCGGCGGGATACCGTTTCGTTTAAAACCTTTCTCCGTCGTACCTGCTAAAAAGTTTGTGAAGCTAATGCTAGTCGTAAATAATGTAATCACCGACTAGTATGGGTCGTATAATGTACTCGCGATAGGGGCAACAGGTGCAGTGAACGAAGCGTCAGGCTCTCGCTCTCTGACTTGGAGGGATGAGGAGCCGTGTCGACGACGACAGAGTTTTGATGACGTGTTGAAGCTGCGTCTCTCCCCAGGGGTTAGGACAGCATCTTTTTGTAATAATTTAGTTTTCGTATATCCTAATTACCACGCTTAGAAGTACAACTTTCCGACTTGGTCGACTCGCCAACCGAATTTCGTTCTGCTGGTAAAACCAGCTCATCCACAAAAGACACTACGAAAAACAGCTGCTAGGCTTCAAAGTTAGGCTACACTATCGTGCCGAATGAGTCACACCTGCCATTGGTGGCAACGTGATACATACGTCTATAGCCAGTGTGTGATTGGTATATGAACACGTCTAGCTACAAAGCAAAACGAAGAATGGTTCACTCACGACCATGTTTTCGTACAAATTGTATACATGTACAGTACTCTCTAGAAAGCAAACTTAACCTATATATTATTCAGAACTTTTTGTTTCAACCTTTAACCAAACCACGATAACTACTACGCTACTTACTTTTCGTCACGGTGTCCAGTCAAGCGACTTTTCATCTTTTTCCAGGGCGACGGCCGAGTCTCGTCATCTACAGTATTGGAAGACGGCAAACGAGGCTGCTCACGTGTTGACGGTTCAATACGATGAGCTTCTGGAAAGTCGTCGTCACCTGACGTTTCGACATGACGTTCGATAGTGCCATCTGCCTTTTGCACGGTTCGTTCCGTCACGGTTTGACGCTTTCCGTTAATCATTCGCGTCGTGGTCGAGACTGATTCACCGGTATGGCCTCCTCCAAACATGCTACTGCTACTACTCGAGTAATAATAGGAACCATTTTGAGCACCACCGGTGCCATTACCTTGCTGATGCATGTTTTGCTGTGCTTGTCGCATCATTTCCATTTGACGGTGAAGGTTGGAAAACATGTCGCCGCCGCCACCAAACATGCTACCACGAAAGAATGGATCATTCATGAATGGATCTTGTGAAAAGACTTGTGAAGAACGACTGCCACCAAAGGAAGAGTAAGCACTACCACGATTGCCACCAAATTCCTGTCCAAACACTTGAGCAAACACATCAAAGGGATCGTGAAAGCCTCCTTGATGAAAAGACGAGGGGTAGAATGATGATTCACGAGAGGACTGTTGATCATATTCTCGTCGACGAGCATCGTCTCCTAAAATCTCATAAGCATGGGAAATGGCAGCAAAGGTTTCATTTGCTTGCTGCTTTTCTTGTGGCGTCTCTTGTCGATCTGGGTGATGTCGTAAGGCTAGCTTTCGATAGGCGGCTCGAATCTCAGATCTACTAGCATCTTTGGAAACACCCAACACCTGATAAGGATCATCCTCATTAACACTACTACTGCTCCTAGGCGCCATGGTCAATCATTTCAACTTTTTCTTCCACAGTTCGTTGTGATCGTGTCTATTTTGACTTTGATGTTGCGTTCGTTCACGTCTGAAATATAATTCGATGGATTTCTTTTTCTTCACACGTACGTACTTACACACGCATCCTGATATGGCATACTGCTCGTGGCGTACTCGTACAGTAGGTCTACCTAGAGACTCTCCTGCCTTACTGTCCATCCTTCCTTAGCAAGGTCAGGTCCCTAGCTCCAGCATTATGAGGTGGATCAGGTCAGTTAGTCACAACAATGGTCTTGCTTTTCACTTTGTCGGCATCGGCGATGACCTTCAGCAAGACCAAGCTATCTAATGCTTGCTTGCGTACTTTGTGGTATGTTAGCTAGCACTACTACAATAACAGTAACATGAAGCGACGAATATATACCAAGTAGTATAAGCCTCACTCGAATGGTCTACTCTTTTATAGTATATAGCAACCATCACTCTTCTTCCTCAACACACATCCAACATTCCTACACTCATCATTCCAAGAAGCAAATCAGTCAGACACAACGTACATTCTGATGATTTTACTGTTCATCCGGAAAGAGAATGGCACGAATGGAGGGAAGAAGTTCTTCATAGACGAGATTCAAGCGAGACGCCATGGTATTGTCACAGACAATTTTACCAGCGACTGCCGTCAACATGACTCCACCATAGGTGGACTCGGGCAAGTCATTGGCACGTACACTGTTGAGTGTGACATTGGGAGCAAGCTTGACACCCGATTCCTTTTCCATGAGATCGACATATTCCTTGACGGCAGCCGGAATAACCTTTTCGACCGTCTTGACATCTTCACCACGACAGTAAATAATGACTTCATTTTCTTCAATCTTGACAAGTCCCTGCACAATGAGTTTTTGAACAATTGAGGATAATTTTGTCCACGAGCCACAACGGCACACTTGGCACCGGCTTCGGAAAGGAGGGTGTGAAGCAATTCATCACGAATCTTCATTTTCTTGACACGGCATTCTCCAATTTCGGCCGAACGAGTAATGCGTTCTTGAATTTCGCGATCCTTTTCCTTGCGCAAAAACTCATCTTGGACATTGAGTTTGGCCTCGTGTACCAGCGTTTGCTTTTCCAAGTTGAAATCGTGTTCCGTCTACAACGTAGAAAGAGTGTGAGAGAAAAGTGAGTGAGAAAGGAGTGGATCGGCGCCACGAGTTTAGCTCGAAAAGGAATCAATCCAAGGTCGACAATGCATTCTACATGGTCACAGTAGCGCATATAGTGCGTTTCTGAATCCATACACACTTGAATCAAGCTTGTATCATGCCACCTTTCGGTCATGGCGCCGGGATCGGCATCGAGGTGCCGCGCCCTACCGCTTTTCACATTTTCGCTTCACAATAAGCATGCACTCTTTTTCTTTCCATACCATACAAACTCTACCATCTATATTTTACATGTATGCATTCACGACAACAACACAAGACTATCCTCCACATGTAGCATTCTTCTCACGAGACAACTAAAAATTGGCGATGCGGCACAAGTCAATATAAAAACCCACCTTGACACGAATTTCATTGGCCTTTTCGTGAGCCTCTTGGAGAATGAAATTCACCATTTGTCGAATCTGATCAGAAGCCATGGTGGAAACGTGGATTATGCTATTACGAATAGCAAAGATGACAACGTAGACAATGCCGTTCATGATGACAAAAGTGCAACACAAAGCAACGGAGGCAAATCTTTGGCGAGCGAGGCAGACCGTTGAGCAAACGTGTAAAGAGAACGCTGACGTCATATATAATATTCGCTTACATAATACTTTTGTATGTTATGAAGAGCGTGACCGCTTCCTGAATATACATTTGTATCTAGCATGAATATATGCATATCCTCTGCAATTCATCATCACCCAACCAAAAAGACGCCGCCACCATGGGCGACTCTACCTTTTTCTTGGGCATTGACCCTCTTCACTTTTCAGGCGTCTTGTTTGTAATTTTATTACTCTTTGTTATATACCTGTTGCTCCCTCGGGGCTTTCGAGTGCAATATTTTGGCGCCTATCCAAAGAGATATGCATGGAGTGCCAGAACTCGTTCCAGAAGAAGCAGAACTGTACGTACTTTTATGCATATACTGTCATATGCATTGTAGTGTCATGAAAAGAGACTGTACTGTATCACAGAAATACAGTGCAAGATTGCAGGAAAAAGCGGCACCATCGTCATCATCATCGTGGCGCGCCGCATTGTGATAACCCCATCACTAATGTATCTATTTCTTTTCATTTATCTCATTCTATTCATGTAGTCGGTGGCAGGTATCCACAACGGGCACTACTTCTTCCATTGGAACAGCCACTACCAATCCTCATCATCGTCAGTTACAAGCACAAGGCATTGGATTAGGTGGTGGTGCGTCGGTCGGAACGTATTCGTCTTCGGGAGGAACACAGCGATTTTCCGATTCCGAAGTGCAAAATGATGAAATTGTCATTTCGGCAGCCATGCAACAATTGCGAGATCCAGGAGTCTTGATTGTCGCTCATGGCAGTCGTGGAAAACCAAAGACGGTGCGTTTGCAATTGACGGAAAGTGCCATTACGTGGCGGACGGAAACACGAAAAAAGGATTCCAAAAAGCCCAAAATGGGAAAACTGCATCAAGTACCACTGTCACACATTATGTATGTCGATGTTGGGAAACAAACGACGGCATTGCGTCGTGTGGAAAATGCCAGTGTGGCAGATTCATTGTGTTTTTCACTCTTGACCAAGGAAGGGTCGCTGGATTTGGAAGCCAATAGTGCACGAGAACGAGATGCACTCGTCAGCTGTTTTTCACTGGTCTTGGATGAAGTGCATGCTCAAAATTGGAGAGATATTTATCGAGGTCCAAGTAGTGACATGCCGAGTTCGTTTGATGATTACGATGCTCATCAAGAAAATGATCGTTGCGGGACCGGGAAATGTCTAACTGCTAATATTGTTATTGTGTTACTCTTGTTCTTGTTGTTTCTTTTCGATTCGTTGTAGCTTTTGTTCCATTTGTCTACGTTTCCAAGCTAGTTTCTTGGCCTTTTTCTTTCCAATCGTCTTTTTCGGTGCTGAGGTGACATCGTTATTGCTGTTCTTGGTCGCTGTTGTTGCTGGTGACGGTGATGCGTCGTTGGTTGTGCTGGCGGTTGCACTACTTGTGTGTACTGTTGCAAACTCTCCATTGTACAGTGCCAGTCCCTGGATGGATACATTTGATGTCGCTTTCTTTTGTTACGTAGCATTCATCCTTCGTCCTTTTTCTTGATTCGTTCAAAATAGGCGACAAAAAAGCCATTCGTCTCATCATCATGATCTGCTCGAACAAGACAGGAAGCTTGTTCCGTTGTCAAACCACCACCACATGACCACGTCGTTTCCAATGTTGCAAACATGATGGTGCCACTAATTTCCATATCGAACCACTGCCATCTTTGCTATCTTGATTGCAGGGCGAAACGAGTGCTTGACTGACGACAAATTCATTTTCCTCGTCATGGAGAGAACAAGTCGAATACACAATTCGTTCCACTTGCGAAAAGGACATTGCATGTAAAAGTGTTGTCAATTGAAAATTGGACAACGATGCAATTCGTTCTTCGTCTCGTTTTTCTTTTCGTCGATTGGGAGAGGTAAAGATGCCACTTCCCGAACACGATGGATCGAGTAAAATGCCTCGCACCTTTGGATAGTCGGCGGATTCGTCTTTAAAAAGTCCAAATGCTGCGTCACGACTCGAGTCGTATTCTTGTTGTGGAATTATCTTGATGACAAGTTGTTGCATTCGTTGGTCCAGTAAGGCTAAGCGAGTCGAGGATCGGTCCAAGGCATGAACGACGTACTGCATCACTCTTAGTAGCACTCGATGATTCTGCCAACAAGGCCGCCAAGTGACTCGTCTTGTTTCCTGGAGCAGCACAGGCATCCAAACAATCACCTTTAGAGGAACATCATTTCCATGTATCAAACAGAGTGCGGAAAAGCAAGAACTCTTGTCTTGTAAAATCACTCTTCCACTCTTGACAAGAGGATGCTGGATGGAAGCGACGTGGCGGGCGGCAATACCAATAGATTGGGAACGTGTGGATCTATAAAGACTTGTATCTGTTGCGACTGTAGTTCCTTCACGACTTGTTTGGTCGTAGTGACGAGTGTATTGACTCGTACATAGCGAGGAAACGACACTACTGATGGCGCGGTCGAGTTGTCGTCTGTTGTTGTAAAAGTTGGAGAGCACTCTTCAAGATCACGCTGTTTCTTGACAATTTGTCGCTTGAGGGCTCCTCCTCCACGAATACTCTTGTTGGGACCTAATAAGAGTTCATAGAGTAGTATATAGAGCAGTCCTTCATTGCGTACTTGCGCAAATGGCACTTTTTCAACGACTCGTTCCAACAAATTCTCGTTGTTCCAACACGTGACACACTTGTGCATACGTCGCCTTGCTGCAACGCAAATTGCCCTTGCCATCATACGCCAAAGTCTTGAGAGACTTGTGCGTCGTCCAAATTTGTTGCAACAGTCCTGCCGCTGGAGCATACGGCGACGACGACATGGTGAATGATGAGGATGCGGTGATGTGTGTTGGAGGCGTTTTTGTTCTGTGAAAAAATGAGTGGGTGGCGAAGCTCGAATCGCACAGGCGGTCAGACGCTGGTGACAAATCTAACGAGTGCAATAGCGATACATAGCAAAGCTAAAGATGGATAACTGTACACTCGTCTACGACATGACACATGTAGATAATGTACTACTCGTGAAAGGTTTGGTGTCTACTTACGTAAGCATGCCATTCTCATGTATTGTATGTCGATTGGAGATACTCTGTCGCGACGAGCCGAGTTCCTCTTGATTGTTCTTGATACACCATATGTTCCGCGTTTACAAAAGACGCATCAGTGCGCGACAACGTGTGATTATACATTTTGCGGCCCCATTGCTTGTCCTCTTTATACAAATATTCAGCCACTGCTATACTTCGGAAAACCCCTTGGAATGAGCAAGTTCCATATCCCGTTGTTCTCGTAACAATCTTTCTGTCGTACTGTATCCCATGACTCTGTCATAATCCTCAAACACTGGATCACAAGGCAGTGGCCACGTCCAATATCCTTGCATTCCAAAAATATCTTCGGGATGAATCGGTTCATCTTCACTTTCCAGCAAGGTATTGGTGGCTTTCCGCTTGAGTCGATCAATCGTTGTCAATCCCGTCATGACTGTATACACGACAGTCACGAGCATGTTGGACGTAAACAACAAGGCTCCAATGCAAATCGAGCGTCATGGCTCGCACCAATTGAACGAGCACCATGGAAAAGGCACATTCTTCCGATGTGCACAAAAAGTAATTGTGTCCAAAGACGAGAAGGGAAAAGGCAGCTCCTGTCCAAGTATATACCAAGAATAATATAAAGTGTTCTTGTTATAGGTAAGAGTGATGTATAGTGGTGAGTGAGTGCACGGTTAGGTTCGATTCAAACGTCAACATATTATATAGATGAAACTTACTTAGATTCCCAGCCCCAACCTATACAAATGATGAATTAATTGTAGATATTAAAAGAATCGAAAAGTGAGCAAACGACCAACAGATACAAGCAAACCAACTGAACACATTTTCCATCATCTTCAAAATCATCAAAGCAAGACGTACACAATTATTCATCCATGGACAGTGATGGTCCATGTGCGATATACATCGATTGCAGATTCGACAATGATGAGCTCCAGGAGGTTTGTAGCTTTCACAGTGACTGCACATTGCATGTACCGAAATGGTTCTTTGTACCTCGGCAGGAGGAACTGCCGACGAGGGAATGGCGCCAGGATCGGTAAACATGCACTTTGCATGGGATGCCAACGCCAAGGAACATATAGTGCAATAGACAATACTAATAATGGCAGGCAAGTGACTGTGTTCTGCCAATAACGTTACTGTCAACCCTGAATAGACTGCGTTAACATGTGCAGTAATGTGAATGAATGAGGAGGAGAGAGTCGCAAAACAACAAGTCAAGAACAATTCCACCTGATGGTTCCTGACACGTACCAATCAAGAGCCACACAGTCACAGCCATGAGTATACCTCCTTGATCCTTTCGATTAAGCCATATACCATCATTTTGGTCCGTCCCAAAGCTGCAAGTCCATGGAAAGGGATTGAACGTGTCTTCGTAATACCGATTGTCGTTGAATCGCTCTTGTTGTTGCATCTTTCGTGATTTCAAAAAGGCACGAATTCGTCCACAGCATCCTCGACGATCCTCTTTATCAAATTCTTGCAGTGAAGGTGAAAAGACACCATTGTTATCATTGCCATTGGCACTTGTAAAGGCAGACTGAACGAGTGTGTGATGAGTGATGATAGTTGCAGGCGGCGCGCAACAAAAAGTGTGAGCAAATGCCGGTTCAAGTGTTTAAATCTCCACACAAGTCACACACTACATACCCCTGTTTCTCTTTTGCGCGGTCTATCCGTGACTGTTGCAGTTTGCCGACGTGTAATGAGCGGCGTTCGTTCGCTCTGTGACGCCATGGTGGCGATGAAAATGGCGCGTTGAAATTTTTAGATTGCGGATAGCTCCCAAGCGTCTTTTTGAGAGCACCGAGTAGGCGTTTGCGATTGTGAAAGAGTACTCAAGGTCACGGCTAGGAGTATATTTATAACCGCCCATAACGCTTCTGGCGATTCGTTTTGGATGGCCGGCTGCCTCGATTCTCCCTCCAAGGCGCTTCTGCGCGCTCCATCAGTGCATTCATCCAAGCTAATTCTACAGGACACTGCTACGATTGATCTATTAAAAAACCAAGAATAAAGAAGAGAGTGATACTTGTAGAGAATGAGTGAAGTGGAGGAACGGGATAGAAAACGCCGCCGACTAGACCAGCGCGGCGGCGGCGGCGGCGGCTTGAGAATCACGGATTTGCCCGACGTCTTGTTGAAAGCGTGCCTATCGTTTGTTGGGCCAGGGAACTATCTTTATGTAGCTGGAAGTTGTAAAAGGCTTAAAGAGCAGTAGCACGTATCGAAAGGAAACGACGTGGAAGAACGCGTGCTGCTTCCGTCTCTCGCGCCAAGCTGTGTCACAAAAACGCACCAACGATCCGACTGGCCCGTTCACAAGAAGATTTGCAAACGGCAAAAGAAAGAGTTGGATTTTATACTGGAGGACGCTGCTCTTGGTGATACCACGAGTACTGACAAGTTTATCCTCGCCTTGCGGTTGGCAATCGGACAAGGGGGCGATATCCTCAATGTTAAGAAAGCAGTTGAGATACACCAAAAGGCGGTAGATTCCAACCATGCCATCGTCGGTGGTCATCCTATAGCAATGTTACACTTGGCCATTCATTATGAACGAGGTATTGGTGTGGAACAAGACTATGGCAAAGCGTTTGACTTGTATAATCGCATCTTGAATCATGTTCAAGGTGGCGAAGAAAACGTGAGACCCGCCTTGCTAGCATGCAGTCGTTTCTACAAACTGGGGCTAGGAAGTGTTCAAGTAGATGAAGAAGAGGCACGAAAGTATGCCTTGTTTGCACAATCGAATATTGAAAGCAAACGCCAATTCGACCACATGCTCCAATGGTGGGAGGCCAACAAGGACACGATTCCCAGCGAAGAGTGATACACACCGTTTCTTCAAACTATGTTTGATAAACGAGGGCGCGTGATACTTGTATTACTAAAAAGACGCTACTTTTAACATTCAAACTCTTAATTTCCATGCAATCCCATCTACCATTCACTCATTCATTCTTATACCGATTTCATTAACCACATTACTGCTTGTATTCTTCCGAAATTACCAGTCCCTTGGCCGATACTTGCACCAGTGGTGCACCATTACTCTTGCTCTTGTTGGTAGTCAGGTCCGTCACAACCTCCAAAATGGCATCCAACGTCGATCCCTTGCGCAATAAAATGTCCTTGATTCGAACTTCATCCACTCCCTCCACTCCAGGAAGTGCCTTGACTCGAAGTATCAATATATCCACTTCTTCTGGATCAATGAGAAAATCTTGATCCAAATCCGCTCGAAGCAATGCCGACAGCATGTTTTGCATGACTTGGGTCACGAGCAATTCTTGAATTTCTTGTTGAACAAGGGCATTTTGCTTGACTTCATAAATAAAGGCATTGGTATTTGTATTTTGCTGTTGCGTAAGGTTGGCAAGTTTGGTTTCACACGCTTGCAAGTCGTCCACTTGGGTTTCCAGCTTGTTGAGACTGGCATGAAGCGTATTGTTTTCGCGTTGCAAGCGATTCACCTCGTGTCTCACGTGATTTACCACTTGTCGGAGTGCTACAATAGATAAAAGAGAGTGAGAATGATATATGGCACAGTGTGTATATATATACATGATTCTTAACGTACTTTCTTGCCTGGATAGTTTAAATCGTTGCACCGTCGCGCTCGAGGACAAGAGGAGAGAAAAGGACATTGCGACATAGACCACGACGCTTCCACTCCACAGCATGGCGAGAATAGCCGTGGCAGCTATACAAACAAATAGGTAGTTATTGAGTAAGTGAGTATGAGGAATCAATAAGAACAACAAGATATGGTTTGGGTCGGAGGGACATTTTGGAAAAAAGTCAGGTGGCGACGCCTGATGGTGAGTCTCCTTAACTATTTCACTATTCACTATTCATAATGATAATGACTTACTGGATGCACCGGCAAGAGAATACGAAAGTGAATTCCAAAAGTGTCTGGAATTGAGCGTTTGACGAGCCTGTGCGACAGTTTCCATGTCGACATCGGCCATGCTCATCGAGGCGGTTGCCATTTCAATCGTTGGGCCACTCATTTTGCTGTAATCTGTCGTTGTATCTTGCATAAGGAGAACCTTTCTTGGATTGTTGATGAATGGGTCAAGCGTTTGGAATGCAGTGTAGGAGGAACACACAAAGGTGCGGCAGCTGAAAGTGAGAGTATATCATCATGGTCGGTGGGGTCGCAAAATCTTGGTCATCGCAAATTTTATTTAGATATTACGCGTATGAATACTTATTAGTTAAAGAGTCATTATGACATTTTGAGGTCATTACCACCGTCATGATGGCCACAAAGCTGTGCCACAATGATGCGCCGCCGTAAGCAACTCTCCTTTCTCTACCATGTCTACTAATACTACATCACCAACACAAATACCACCACCCAACTCTCCATTCCAAGTAGTCTTTGTTCACTTGGATTTAGGCATTGGAGGAGCCGAACAACTCGTTTTATCGCTTGCCAAAGCAAGTCTCCAAGCCGGCCATGATGTGCAACTCGTCACGTGCAATTGTCGTCAAGAACACTGTTTTGACGAAGTTAAGAAACCTCATGGCATTCTAGCGGATAGATTACATGTTTGGGGAAATTATATACCTTCTTGTGTACTCAACATGGGCACGGCATTGTGTAGTTCCATCCGACTATTGTATCTCTGTGTTTGGACTACTTGGTGCTTTCCACAGGCGGATTTGGTGGTGCTCGACGTGTTGCCGACACCCATTCCTCTCTTGCTTCCCTATACATCTGTTCTGTTTTATTCGCACTTTCCTGATAAATTACTCACGAGAGATACCGTCAATGGACAACTCATACAACAACAACAACAAGTTTCGTTTTGGAAACAAACCTATCGCTCCTTTCTCGATTCAGTGGAAGAAACCACCATGGGACTGGCCGATTTACTCGTGGTGAATTCCAATTTTACTAAAAGCATGATTCAATCCACCTTTGTGTCTCTTGTAAACAAGCCCATTCAAGTCTTGTATCCAGCCATTGCATGCTGCCCACCAGAAACGAAAGATCATGTTTCCGCACCCAAATCCAAAACGTCACCAATCGTGTCGTTGAATCGCTATGAACGGAAAAAGAATATCCAACTATTGCTAAAAGCCTATGCCTTACTGAAAAAGGACAATGGCATAAATGTACCACCACCACTGATTATTGCCGGTGGATATGATGTCCACAATGTGGAAAATGTCGAGTACATGGGCGAACTCGTGACACTTTCCAAATCACTTGGAATTCATAGAACAAGTGACTTTTCTAAAATCGATATCGGATGAATTGCGCTCCAATCTCTTGCAAGAAGCACTTTGTGTGGTGTATACTCCTCATTTGGAACATTTTGGCATTGTACCACTCGAAGCCATGGCAGCAGGGACACCTGTCGTGGCGGTGGATTCCGGTGGACCCAAGGAAACAGTGGTGGACAGAGTGACTGGATACCGGTGTCGAGGAACGCCGCAAGCTTTTGCACATGCCCTCCAACAGTATATACGTGATCCCACTCTGGCTACGAAAATGGGAAGAGCGGGACGGGATCATGTGGTGCAACAATTTTCCCAAGGTCACTTTCAAGACGAGTGGAGTGCACTTGTCCAACAAGCCATACGACAAGGACGGCGTCGACTCGTGACTCGAAATTATACCATGTACAAGTCCATTGTCTACGTCATGGAAGCCATGGTGGCTCTCGTAGGTGTCTTGCTCTTGACGCACATGTTGCGACGAGTTGGGATTTTACAACACAATGCTCACATTGTGGGAAGTATCCAACGTGCATTACATCGGAATGAATTGTAAATGCTCAAGTAGTTTATCATGATTGTATGGAAGCAATGCATGTTTGTAGTAAGGAGGGCTCGGTTTGATACGTTTCGTTAATGCTGACGAGAGGGTTCTCATGTCACTTGGAGACGAATCTTCAATCATGGATCTCGATACATTATCATGAATCGGCAAGGGAGACTGGGTGTAGAGAAAACAGTAATAACTATCGCCATATCTACCCGTAGCTAGCTAGTCTACGAGTAGTGAACACGCCTCAAGTTGTATTTTGTTTCATTTAGAATACTGATATCATACATGCAGCTACTTCTGTCGTTATTCTGTTCTTTTGTTCCCTCCAAAAATAATGGTTTACATAAAGTCCATGCCTTCCAGTTCCTTTGTCAACGACTCGATTTGCGCCTGAACTGCTGCGGCCTTTGTGGTCTTGACCAAGTCGGCAAGATCAGCTGCCTTCTCCTCAAAGAAGCTTACAACAGCCTTGTTATCCTCCCAATCGCCAGAGTACATTCCCCTCAACATTGTAATGGCCTTGTCCTTGGTAAGTGAAGGATCGGCCGCTTGTAGTTGACCACAGTAGTCGTCCTCAGAAATACGACGCTGTGCACGGTAGTAAAAGAATTCACGAGAACGCTCCCATGGAACAGCTTGCTTAATGACGCCCTTGGCCTTCATACGACCAGTCTTATCGTGAAGGTCAGCAAACTCAGTGGCAGCCTGGAGGTAGACAGGTTTCAACAAGTCCTCACGAGCAGCAATCTGTTCCTTAATGGCTTGTTGATCTTCCGGAAGATCAGTCATTTCAATTTCATTGTCAAGGAGCTGAAGCTGGGCGTCAAGACGGTGCATAATCTTGAGCTGATCAGGCATGCGGAACTTGACCTCAGTGATACCAGCGGGCTCGAGGATACCACCACGAGAGTCGGGATCGGCGTACATTTCCATCTCCTCGGCATTGATAGTCGGGTCGACCACCACCCAAGATCCTCCACGAAGCTCGCCATGTGGTGGAAGGTAAATGTAGACAGGGTTGGTGCACTCACGAAGAGCATCGACAATCATGGCACCAAACTTGAGAATCTCGCCAGCCATGTCGCGACTTCCTCCGCTGAATCCTCTCCAGTTGGCAAAGATCATGATTGGAAGACCTTCCTTCTCAAAGTCACGAATGGCTTGAGCAGTCTTGTACGACGAATCGGGGAACAACACTTGACCTGCCTGGGGCTGAATCGCCTCGCGAGAGTTGGGATCAGCAGGATCGGCAGGAACCACACGGTCGACCAAACGAGTTTCGACGGCAATGGCACCCATTGGGATACCTCCGAGACGACCACGTCCGACAATGACACTCTTACCCCAACCAGCGAGGTATTCCTTGTAACTTCCCTTATCGAAGAATCCAGGCATGTCTTGCGTACCGGCAAGCATGAGACGAGGATCGTATGGAGTAGGGGTAGGACGCCATTCAACATTACGGTCAACAGGATCGGCACTCTTGCGGCTTGCTGGAATAGCACCGACTTTCTTGGGAACGAAACTGAGCCATTTGAGAATCTCAGATACACCCTCCTGATCATCATCGACCTCGAGGTGAGACACACCGTTGGGGATCATAATTTGCGGACCACCGAGCTGATCTTGCGAGGTGTACACCTCCTTTCCGAGCAACTTGTTCAAGGCGGAATAACCAGTCAAGATAATAGGTCCTTGCTTCATCTGGATAACACGCTGTCCGAGACGGACAAGGTAGGCTCCGATTCCAACACTACGTCCAGTAACGTAACTGAGAGTAAAGATCTCGTCGTAAGCCTTGGAAGTCTCGCCAGCAATCTTTCCACTTCCTTGAAGATTCTCGACACCAATACCGTGTTCAGTTCCAATCACATCGTCAAGAGCCCAGCCATCATCGACCTTGTGAGCAATAACAGCTCCCTCAGGGAGTGCCTTGTAGTCTTCATCGGAAAGGTACAAGTAGTCGAAGCCCTTTGATGGATTCTCCTCATCGGTAAACTTGATCTTGAGCTTTGGTTTGAGCTCATCGACAAGACCGATACGGGCTCCAGCGTTACAAGAGAGTAGACACGAGGCAAGTTGTGGTCACGAGCGTACTTGGAGGCCTTGAAGAACATTTCGTCTTCTTGGACTCCGAACGAACCACTCTGCACAGTGACATCGTTGGCAATTACGACAACTTCACGACCCTCAGGATACTCGGGCGTCTTCATCTTTACTAGCCAGGCGACCATTCCAATCTTGTTGGTTCCAATAGGGCGAGCTCCGAGGACAAGCTCACCATCGGGACCCTCAAGAAGCTCTTGAGACTCAAACAACTGCGAAGGCATGTCGCTTGCAGGGTCCAACGCCTGTTCCGTAAGGTACGAGTCCCATTCTCCAATCAAACCAACCTCCATGAGACCAAGGAAATCGTAGGCATAGGTGGATCCCACACGACGGGCAATAGCACGCTTTGTTTGCACGGTGCTTGAGGCAACATAAGGTTCAAGGAAGCACATATCAGCGTCTTCTCCGATGACACAGTATTCTCCAGCAGTACCAGTGACTGGGTCGGCCTTCTCGAGGAAAGCAGTCGTCTTGAGCCATTCTCCTTCAACAGACGAAGCGACGAGACGGATGGACTGGTTCACAGGCTTTCCGTCAGATCCAGTGGTAGCAATCTTAATCTTGATTTCGATTTCGTCAACGCGAAGCTTCAAAAGTCGAGTAGCAAGCTGACTCTTGAGACGTCCCATCATCTCAGCATACCGACTGGCAATTTCTTCGGGTTTCACACCCTCCACCTCAACCAAGGAATGAAGGAAGATACGGGAAGATGCTTGAGGGTTGACCTTCGAGTTACTCTGGGCACGCTCGAGCTCGTCAAGACCCTGAAGCAATGCACGGCGAGCTCCGGGCTCAGTGATCAAGCCAGAGCTGTGTGACAGTCCACGAACGAATACAACTTGAGGAGCAGGGCCTCGTACGGGCTTGGCATTCTTTTCGGTACCAACGTAGACCTGGACATTCTTGCTGATCGACGGAAGACGCTCAAGATCAAAGTTCTCCGACAAACGTGCCAACTCGAGAACGTGGTGAATGGTAGGTCGCATATTACGACGGAAGGCATCTTCCTTGTAATCCAAGGTATGGGGGAAAGTGTAGTACTCGGGATCCTTCTTCTCGAAAGGAAACAATAGACTGACTTTGCTCACTCCGAGCATCTTGAGCTTGCTCATCTCGCTGCTAAACGCACCCTCAACCGAGGTCCAATCACTTGGGACCTTGCCGTCAACAAAAGCAATCTGGATATCATTCAAAGGACCGAGGCCGGCATCAGCGACAGGTTCTTGACTTGCAAACTTATCGAGGATAGCCGGGAAGTCCATGGCGCCTACCGAAGGAACGACGGCGAGGATACCACGACGGGCAACACTTTCGGATTCTTCGATATCAGAGAAACGGAAAGTCCAGGTAGCAGCCATCTTTCCATCAGCTTCATCGATAGCAACATCTGAGATACGGTGGGCACGGTAATACGACGCACGTAGACCTCAAGGGCAGCCTTGCGAACAGCGGCGTCGTCGTCGGCGAAAAGGTAAGTGAGAAGATCGACTCCAGCGGAGAGGGTTGTACTGCGAGCGAGTTCATCGAACTTTGTTTCAGGATCGAGCAAAACAGCGCGAAGTTCGCTGACACGATCGTCAAAAGGAGCGACCTTGGACTGGCGGATAATATTATCGGCAGCAAGTTTGATTTCTCCGTACGCTTTGCCTTCCATACCAGCAAGCGTCTCCAAAGCCTCGAGGAGTGGAGCAGGGATCTGGTTGACACCAAAGCGATCATTGAAAGACTCGACCTGGCGAAGCATGGCAAGAACAAGTTTGGTACGCATGGGAAGCTGCTGGTGGGCAAGGTTCTCAGCGATTACAACATCCAAGTTCTCAGCGTTTGCCTTGGCCAAATCACGGACGACATCATCTTTGAGCTTTCCGGCAAAGATACTCTCGACGCGAGCGAACTCCGTAAGAGCGTTGGTGACAGTTTCGGCCGCGGAATCGAGATCGGAGGCACTTCCAAGAGCCGCTTGAACAGCAGCTTCGGGGTCAGCTTCGAATCCAGCCAGGATGTTGGCAACAACGGTTTTAGGATCCATTTCGAGCTCAGCGGTAGGAATATCGAGTTCGCCTTCAAAGTTCAAAATCTTCTTGACCTTGGACGGGTCTTTCAGTTCAAGACTGGCAAGAAGATCACCGGCGCTAATTACAGATCCTGGCGAAAGGTTGTGTGTGATCTTTCCACTCTCGGTGGCCTTGATAGGCATAATCATTTTCATCGCCTCGACTTCAACGAAAGGTTGACCGGCTTCAACACTTCCGCCATTATCCTGTAGGTAACGGACGACCTTTCCAGTAACATCGGTACGGAGCTCAGATGGATCGAAAACAGAGGGCCTGCAAACAAGAGGGGAGGCACGTGAGATTTACTATCAGAAGCAATCGCGTTCAGACCCATTCTTTGTCCAAGAGAGAGGCACTTACATCAAAATGGTGCTTCCATCAACAACAAGTCGGAGACCAAGTGGTTCGTCTTGGCCAAAGATACGGTGAGTTTCTCCTCCGAAAGTAGCAAGGAGAGCACCTTCAGCAGTTTCAGTGAATTGGACGTCCATATCTTTACCATTGAGCGTAAGACGGAAGACATCAGGGGCGGTACGCTTTACCGTGAAAGGGTATTTGGTGTCTTCGTAGGCAATTTCAATATCGAAAGCGTTCATTCCGGCAATGGCACTAGTCGAGACCTGACCCTTGCTGAGAGAATCCTTCATTTCCTCAGTGGCAGCCTTGACATGCTCGAAAGCTCTGAAAACAGCAGCAGAAGTAACAACAAGAGGGGAGGCGACCTCGATCTGAACAGACTTCTCCTTAATGATACCGTCCAACCACGACGTATCGATGGTGTTCTCAATGAATTCCTTGGTCTCAAGCAACTGAACGAGGTACTCGACAGTCGTACGGATCTCTCCACGGACTTCAATTTCCTTCAAGGCAAGAATGAGCGCTTTGCGGGCTTGTTCACGAGTGGCTCCCTTGGCAAAAAGGTGACCAAACTGAGAATCGGCAAACTCGTGGATTCCTCCGTTGGATCCGACACTGAAATACCCCCAAACATTGGAAGTAGACTGGAACTTGATGCGTTCGATGGAACCAGAGGTGGGCTTGAATCCCTCGTCGGGGTTCTCGGCGGTAATACGGGCGGCAATGACGTGAGAGTCGATGGGCTTGTACTCTTCTTCAAGGAAATCAATCTTGTCGGTTCCATAAACATCCGCCTTTCCATAGAAACGGCGGACTTCAGGAATGTTGTAAAGTGGAATTCCCATGGCAACCTGGAGCTGAGTGGCAGGCATGTTGACAAGGGTGATACCCTCGGTAACAGGATGCTCGACTTGAAGACGAGGATTGAGCTCGAGGAAAAAGAAATCGTCAGTATCGGCATTGTAAAGGTACTCGACCGTTCCGGCGCCTTGGTAACCAATGTTTTGAGTCAAGCGCTGAGCAGCTTTCTCCATCTTACGGAAAGTTTCAGGCTTGACAATAGTAGGAGGTCCCTCTTCGAAAATCTTTTGGAATCGACGCTGGGTAGAGCAATCACGGCCATTCAAAGCAACGGCGTTTCCGTGTTGATCACCGACAATCTGAACTTCAATATGGCGAGCGTTCTTACATAGCTGCATGATGAAGATGGGCGATCCAATAACCTCGTTTTGAACCTGAATGTAGGCATTCTTAAGATCTTCCTCGTTGTCAACAAAACGGATACCTTTTCCTCCTCCGCCCTGGCGATTACAAAACAAACACAATAGGCATCAGTCTCCATATTCGTCCGGAAACTCTCAATCAACGACATGTTCATAAGATACTTACTTCACTGGCTTTGATCATGATTCCGTTCTCGTATCCAACCTTACGGGCGGCTTCGATGGCTTCCTCGACATTACGACAAGTGGCCTTTTCAAAAGTGGCATCAGGGATCGTTCCTTCGTCAGTAAGGTCAGCAACAAGGGGACCATCATTCTCTCCACCAAACGATCCACTCCATGGAATGGAAGGCACCTTGGCAGTCTGAGCAAGAATATTCGCAGCAATCTTGTCACCGAGAACACTCATCACAGGAGAGGTAGGTCCAATAAACTTGATTCCGTTATTGTCAAGAGCAGTCGGAAGTTTGGGGTTCTCACTTGCGTGTCCCCATCCAGGCCACACAGCATCGACACCCTGCTCAATAGCAATCTTGGTAATCACATCAACATTGGCGTAGTTGTTGCTGTTCTTTCCACCTGGAACTTCCACAAATGAATCGGCAAGACGAACAAACTCTGCATTCGCCTTGAGATCTTCGGGTGTGGCCATGGCCACAAACTGAATGGCACGTTCATCTCCCAACTCCATGTAGGCCCACTGACGCATCGATAGAATCGACTTTGTAGCAGCCATACCATTGTTGGCAATGAGTACCTTCCTGATTGGTCGGTCTCCACCACGCTGTTGGACGTAATCCTCGACACTTGTAGAGGCACCTCCAATCGTAGTGGCGGTCTCCACGACCGTCGACATGTACAGAGAAGAAGCAGAGTTAACATTGTTCACTTGCTTGGTTCTTCCAAAGAGTCCACTTTTGATTCCATTTGAGACAAAAGCGGCGGGAGCTGCAAATTAGGAAAGCGACGAGAATCAAAATGTGTAAGTCCACATGTAGTCAGAATTCAAGGATTATACACTACAGCTCGAAAATGTCGAGAAAATGGAGATGTTGGAGGCCAGGCAGTCGCTCTACTCCACCAAAACACACTTGACAACCTTGACGACGTGGCGGCCTTCAAAATGTGAGAAAATCAAATTCGTGACGTCACTTGTGTCTGAGGAGCGTCGGATGGGATGCACGCGGTTCATGAATTCCCGTGAACAGCATCATCGTGTAGACTGGACAACACTCTTGATGTCCAAAAGGGAATCTTCTGTGAGGTCATTTGCACGATTTTTCGGATGCTTTGATCAAAAGACGGATCGACCGGTTCAACAGCCAAAAATGGACGACGACGGAAAAAAGGAGGCATCACGACGCGATTGGCGCCGCCAAGAGCCATTCAGAACGATCTTTTCAACAACAAGGCAGCGGCTTTCGAACAAGATTGTTCAGTCTCTTACTGCACGAAACGATCTCACGTAAATCGGCGACGACGAGAAGGACGACTCAAAGATCCAAGGCGGATACCTTTCGTGGACGAACGACGACAAGGAGCGCGGCGCCATGGTTTTGACGATTGATTCAGACGTACCATTTAGATTGAATGCATTGACTGTTGCTGCCGCAAGGCAGACTACGGCAACTGAGTACCGCATGGTGATCTTTGCAGCAAAGTCGTTGATTGTGAGGCCAAGTGATGGGAAACGAGAAGCTGTGGAGGGAGACTTTGGATGACGTCGAACACGTACTTGCAATGGTCAAAACATTTTAGTGGGTGGAAGGAGTTGGGTAATACACTGCGGTCTTCTAAAAGTCAAATTCTTGCATCCGTTTCTTACATTTTCTACACAAAAAGTAGGGGAGTGGGACCTTCGAATTATTTAGCTTTTTGCGCCCAAACATTTTTCAACTCCTGAAAATTCCCAATCGTCGTCGCTTTTCACAAGCGACGTTCCTACTTCCCAGTGTTCACTCATGAAAAATGTGTTTATATCATCGATAATTGATACACAATCCTAAGCGTTGTTAGATGTGCGTCATTGCTATTTTGGATACTTATGGAAGACGATTTCTATGATAAAAATCATTGTGATGATCACAATGACGGACACATCATCATTGGCATTCTCTCAAAGAGGACTGACTACCTGTACAGTACATAAGGCGAGCAACCATGTGTCGATTAGATCAACAGGAACCTCCTAAATCGTCGCTCCGTGTGTACTTTAAATACCGGCGCTTGAGATTTGGCTTTCATGGACTGTGCGCCTCTTTTGCATTTGGAATCACATCGGCGGCCCTGTTGATTGAGGCTACTAGTACAACCAATGAAACTTCCTTCCTCTCGAGTGTGTTTACGTTTTCTTCTATACTTTTCAATACAGCAACTGCATATCAAGCTCGTCAGTTGCTGGATCAAGTACCTCTCCAAACTGAAATTGTTCCTGGCGTCGTGGCGCCACATCGGGAAGCATTCAAGCGGACAATGAGCATTATGCACTATGCCAATCTACGAATACTGGGTTGTATATTCTTGACAAACGATACAGTCTTGTACAAACTATTCTTGTCGTGGTTTATCTATGAAATGTTTCTCCCACGCAGTTGTTCCTTTGACAATGGCAACACTTGGATCTTTGTCATTCCCATGTTTCTCGGCACGACGCTCGATGTCTGTCAATACACGTGGTTTTCTCCTGGTGGGATTTTACGGATACCTCACTATCTCTTGATTGAATGGTCGGCACTCGTCATTGCCTTTTTCTTTACCTTGGCCTTTCGAGGATACTTTACCGTCTATCAAATTTACATTGTTTCAGCCGTTGCTGTGGCGACTCTGTTTGGAGGAGGACTGTATATACTAACGTCATCTATAATTGCGAGTTAATCAAGGCGCATACGTTAAGTGATAATACTGATGTATTGTACGTCAAGTTAGGTAGGCGAGCCTGCAAGGAACAAAAGGCAGAGCGGTATCAGAGGTGCCTCGCGACGACAATCCTACTTCTACTTCTTGATGTGTTGGGGATAGGTTTTGAAATGACAAGCTCCAAATCAGTTCACTACCCTTGGATGTATGGTTATCGAACATGCTTTGCCTGTGCGATGGATGTACCGTAGCACATTCATCGTACTAAAAGAGCGATGAAGCAGCCAGCATGCTGGTTCACAATCGAGCTAGCTAGTCTAATCTTTAGCATCCATCCCAATAAGAAAGCAAGTACTGCACGTTGTATTTGTAGTTATAAGCAGCTTGAAAAGTGTTGTACAAACCACTCTATAGTCTACATCCACACAGTCAACAAGTATTGACTAATGCTCTTCTCCATCATCCACATAGTCATCCGGCAGTTTGGCTTCTTCCAACAAGATGCTTTCACTAATGAGTGCCCAAACCTTGACATTTTCATGTCCCAAGGATTCAAACAATTTACTTCGACTTGGCAATCCCGAATCCTCGGATGGATCAATAAACATTTTCAACTCCACTACACAAGCACATTCGACCACGGTTCCTCCCACCATTTTCACGAGGGAAATGGCACTACTCAAAGTTCCTCCCGTAGCGACTAAATCATCAATAATGAGCACGCGATCGCCCCTTTTGAATCTTGTCTCGTTGTACCGTTAATCCTTGTCGATTGCCATATTCACAGTCATAGGCATCTGCACTGAGTGTATTTGGCATTTTGCCCTTTTTGCGCATCATGATGAATGGTTTCTGCAGTGCCAAGGCAATGGGCGGTCCCAAGACAAAGCCTCGTGCGTCCAAACTAAAACAATGTAAAACGAGAAAAGATAATGAGGGAATCGAGTAAGTGAAAAGTGAGTGAGTAAGGTATAAAGATGCGCGCCACTGAGCAACGCATTCACGCAAAGAAACAAAACGAACAACAACAACAGAACAAGTAGTAGTAGACAAACATACCCAGCAATGGAATCAATTCCAATTTCCCGATACCGATGGACAAATACATTGATAATCTTTTGAAAAATGACGGGGTTTGCCAAGAATCCACCAATATCGTAAAAGCGAGGAATGCCCTTGAAGGGAAAGTAGGGAATGTGCTTTGCAATTTCGCGCGCCTCTTGACCGTCTTGCTCATATTCAAAATGGAGGAGGAGTAGTAGTGGACGACATTGTCGAGCAGGTATTCGTAAGTAGAGTGGTAGACACGCTTTAATGAAGAAGAATGGACAGCCAATGAGTAGATGTTGCATGTCTACTATGCATACGTACTCAACGCATCGCTCATCACTCCCCTCCCGGCTCATGTTTTATGCATGGGGGCGCGGGTTTTTGAAAAGGGGGAAAAGAAGAGAAAAAGAGGGAGATTTCAACGAGAAAAGGTGCAAAAGCACGGAGAGTTTCACAAAATGTCCCCACGAGAAGACGGCAAGACCAATCAATCACACGCAAGCAGCACGCGTGCTGCTTACATTGTGATCAATCGGAGCAAAGATCAGTTGCTGCCACCAGAGCCTGCATATTTGTTGAAAGGAGGTATATCTGAACATTAATACTGAATGGTGGAAGTGGCAGTTGGATCTAGGGCGACTGAAATGGCTGGCTAGAAGAAGAGCTGAAAACTGGCTGGGTAGCTACCTGGACGAGATCATTAGTTGCAATAAGTACAACACCAGTATGAATTAACGTAAACTAAACAAATATATAGAAAGGGAGACTGCTTAATTGTGAATAAGGCCTAGCTGGATACTCGTAGATACAAGATACAAAGCACAGCAGCTTGAAAAGCAATCTTCTTTTCACGTCGAGTCAATCGACTGCTTCATCGCCGCATCGTGCCATTTTCAAAGACAGATCACAGTATAAAGTCCGGTATTTGTTGCAATACATATTGATTGTTGTCTTCCTAGCGGTCTGTTGAGAAGGCTGAAGGTGCAAGTAAAAATGTTGCGCGACACCTTTCAAATGTCGAACGCATCGCCAAATAAGGGGTATCGTCAAAGATCATACATTGCAAGAAACCATGTAGATTCAAGAGTAAAGATGCAATAGACGGCAAAGGGTGGTGATTCAGAAAACAATACCTCGTTGTGATTATTGTATGCTCATCTAATCAAGCACTCCCGTCCTGTTGCAAGCCATAGTAATCTGCAACAGCAGCATGGTTTACTGTCTCATTCATAGTCCCAATCAATCTATAAGGCCACTGTTATGATGTTGTTGTTGGGCCGCGAGACATACCATGCGTGTGCATTTGACCTTTGATACGATAATGAAATGAAAACGATGGCGAATCGAGAAGGAAAAATGGCGTGGAACTACCGCAACCCATTGCATCTCATTGATCCAACTCCTCTGCCGCACACTTAACAATAATTTACATCAGAATTGGTTCCTCAAGTGAAAACGGACCATTTCCAAGAAACGAATCGGTCAAAAAGGCAATCCTAGTCGAGATTCGGCGAGCGAAGTTCGAGCACTGATTTCGTCGCTTTCCCAGCTTGAAATTTGGAGAAGTTACATTTATTCAGCTAGGATATAAACATATTGATATGTATCAATGCTCCTTTTCCGTACTGCGGCTCAGAGCTCGCCGTATTCCTGCTGCCAAAGCAACCGTCATGTTGGCGCCACTTTTTTGGTTTCAAGCACGAGCTAAACCTCGAGCTCCGAAGAAAAATTCTACACGTGTAAGCATTTGAAGTTAGTCAAAGGAGTCCTGGTCTATTTCTGCTCATCACGTGGGCTCATAGTCTCTGTTGTCTGCGCATCACTCCTACGTA
>CAWGUF010000013.1:0-21666 GCA_963825625.1 uncultured Alphaproteobacteria bacterium
TTGAAGCCGTGGGGCACGCGGATGCTGAGGCGGAGGTTCGGTCTTGGCGTTGGGCGACTTCGGCGGCGAGCCAGGCCTCGACCCGCGCATGCTGGTCGCCAGGGCCGCGACCAGCGGCCTTGCCGGGATCGCTGTTCTGCGCGCGCCCCTGGACGATGCCGCCCTGGCCGTTCTCACCAGCGAGGCCGATCGGCGAAGGATGTTCGTGCTGGCGCCGGGAGGCCGGCTCTGATGCCCCAGGCTCACGCCACCGCTCAACGCCTCGGCCATACCACGCGGCAGCTCCGGTGTTCGTGATTGCCGGCGAGCATTCGGGCGACGTGCTGGGCGGCGGGCTGATGGCCGCGCTGAAGGACCTTCATCCAGCGCCCATCGAATTCGCCGGCGTGGGAGGAGAGCACATGGCCGGCCAGGGCCTCGCCAGTCTCTTTCCCTCTGAGCGATATCGCAGTGATGGGGCCTATCGCCATATTGTAGCGCCTGCCGCCGATCGTGCGGCGCGTGTATCGCAGCATCGAACGCCGTGCTCTCGTACGCCCCTGACGCGCTGGTCATCATCGACGCTCCCGAGTTCACCCACGCGGTCGCCAAGCGCGTGCGGCTGTCAGCGTCCGGATATTCCGATCATAGACTATGTGAGCCCGACGGTCTCGGCCTGGCGACCCGGCCGGCACGCGCCATGAAGCCCTACGTCGATCACCTGCTGGCATTGCTGCCATTCGAGCCGGCGTCGCACGAGCGCCTGGGCGGCCCACCGTGCAGCTATGTCGGTCATCCCCTTGTCGAGCGGCTGGCATGGCTCGACAGCCTCGACCCCGCGCCGCTCGCCGAGCGGCTGAAGCTGGCGCCGGACCGCCATGTTCTGGTGCTGCTCCCCGGCAGCAGGCGCTCCGAGGTC
Organism: uncultured Alphaproteobacteria bacterium; assembly: GCA_963825625.1. Taxonomy (GTDB): domain Bacteria; phylum Pseudomonadota; class Alphaproteobacteria; order Rhizobiales; family Hyphomicrobiaceae; genus CAMDPA01. The sequence continues at coordinate 899 of CAWGUF010000013.1, forward strand.
AGCCGATTGCTCCCCGTATTCCGCGATGCTGTCTCGCGCCTTGCCGATCTCGGTCACCGCCCGCACCTGCTGTTGCCCGTCGTCTCCTCCATGCGCGAGGAGATCGCGGAGGCGACGGCAGCCTGGCAAAACCGTCCCCACCTCGTGGCAGGCGAGGAGGACAAGTGGCGTGCCTTCAAGCTGGCGCGGGCAGCACTTGCAGCATCCGGAACCGTTACTCTGGAACTCGCCGCAGCTGGCACCCCGATGGTCGTTGCCTACAAGGTCGAGCCCTTGATCGCACCGCTCTTGCGGCGGACGATCAAGGGGCCCTCCGTCGTTTTGGCCAACCTCGTGCTGGGTGAAAATGCGTGTCCGGAGTTTCTGCAGGAGGATTGCTCGCCCGAGCAACTGGCGAGTGCCTTGGCAGCCGCCATGTCCGAAGGTCCGGCTCGAACCGACCAGCTGAGGGCGCTGGCACGGACGCCGGAGCGGCTGGCGGTGGAAGGCAATGCCCCCAGCCGGCTGGCCGCCGCCATCGTTCTGGATTATGCAACACGAGGTCGGCGCAGCGCCTGAATCCGGCCGTCGGCGGCGCGCGCGCGTTGGAAACAACGCCAGGGAGAATGTTTGATGTTTCCACTGTCCCACATGCTCCGTGCTTTTGTGCAGGTCGGCAAGCTCACCGTCATCGACGCCGCCGGCCAGAAGCATGTTTTCGGAGGTAACAAGCCGGGTCCCGACGTGACCATGGAGCTGACCGATCAGAAGCTCTATCGCACGCTGTTCTTCAACCCGGAGTTGGCGGCGGGCGAGGCCTACATGGATGGGCGGATGACGTTCCCCGGCTCCGGCCTGCGCGAGTTTCTCACGCTTTTCTCGATGAACCGTCTCTCGCTGGGCTCCTATCCGCTGCAGAAGTCGTTGCGAAAGGTGTCGCGTGCACTGAAGGGATTTCAGCAGTCCAATCGTGTCGGTGAGGCCCGGCGCAACGTGGCCCATCACTATGACCTCGGCAATGCCTTCTATCGTCTGTTTCTGGACGAAGGCCTGTTCTACTCCTGCGCCTACTTCCGCAATGATACCGACACGTTGGAAGAAGCGCAGCGCGCCAAGTGCCGGTTGATCGCGGCCAAGCTGTGCCTGCGTCCCGGCATGCGTGTACTGGACATCGGATGCGGCTGGGGCGGCATGGCCCTCTATCTGGCCGGCATCGAGGATGTCGAGGTCGTTGGCGTCACGCTGTCCAAGGAACAGCATGCGCTTGCCGTCGAGCGCGCCGCCAAGGCCGGCTTGGCGGGAAGGATCGATTTCCGTCTTCAGGATTACCGGCAACTCGACGAACGCTTCGACCGGATCGTCTCCGTCGGAATGTTCGAGCACGTCGGCGTCGGCCACTACGGCGAATTTTTCGCGAAGGTCAACGATCTGATGCCGGATGACGGCGTCATGTTGTTGCACTCGATCGGCCACATGAGCCCGCCCGGCACGGCGAGCCCATGGCTCAGAAAATACATCTTCCCCGGCGCTTACTCCCCAGCGCTTTCCGAAGTGTTCCCTGCTGTCGAATCGAACAGTCTATGGGTGACGGACCTGGAGTTCCTCCGTGTTCATTACGCGACCACCTTGCGGCATTGGCACCAGCGGTTCGAGCGCCACCGGGCCGAGATCGCCAGCATGTACGACGAGCGCTTCTGCCGGATGTGGGAGTTCTACCTCATCAGCGCCGAGATGATGTTCCGCACGGGGAGCCAGGAGGTCTTTCACATGCAGTTGTCGCGCAAGCGCGACGCCGTTCCGCTCGTGCGCGATTACGCTGTCGAGATGCAGCGGCTGTACGCGGAGCGCGAGAAGTCCATGCCATCCTGATCCAACTGCCTTGCAAAGACGAACCCCGGGCTTTGGGCCCGGGGCGACTGTATCAAGCAGGTGCAGTGCGATATCAACCGCGCCGGTCTAACGGCTGGTAGGCCCGCTGCGGCGAGCCGACATAGAGCTGCCGCGGCCTGCCGATCTTCTGCTCCGGATCCTCGATCATCTCCTTCCACTGCGCAATCCAGCCGACGGTGCGGGCGACGGCGAACAGCACGGTGAACATTTCCTCCGGGAAGCCGAGCGCCTTCAGCGTGATGCCGGAGTAGTAGTCGACGTTGGGATAGAGCTTCTTCTCGATGAAATAATCGTCGTGCAGCGCGATACGCTCCAGCTCAAGCGCCACTTCGAGCAACGGCTCGTCCTTGATGCCAAGATGGTTCAGCACCTGGTGGCAGGTTTTCTGCATCACCTTGGCGCGCGGATCGTAATTCTTGTAGACCCGGTGGCCAAAGCCCATGAGGCGGTAGCCGGAGTTCTTGTCCTTGGCCTTGGCGACATAGTCGGCGACGCGGTCGACGGTCCCGATCTCCTTGAGCATGTTGAGGCAGGCCTCGTTGGCGCCGCCATGTGCAGGCCCCCAGAGGCAGGCAATGCCAGCCGCGATGCACGCGAACGGATTTGCGCCAGAGGAGCCCGCCAGACGCACGGTGGAGGTCGAGGCGTTCTGCTCGTGATCCGCATGCAGAATGAAGATGCGGTCGAGCGCCTTTGCCAGTATTGGATCGGTCTGGTAGGGCTCGCACGGTACAGCGAAGCACATCTGCAGGAAGTTCGTCGCGTAGTCGAGATCGTTGCGCGGATAGATGAACGGTTGCCCGCTCGAGTACTTGTAGGCCATCGCCGCAATTGTCGGCATCTTGGCGATCAGCCGGTGCGTGGCGATCATCCGCTGATGCGGATCGTTGATGTCGGTGGAGTCGTGATAGAATGCCGACAGCGCTCCCACGGTGCCGCACATGATGGCCATCGGGTGAGCGTCACGGCGATAGCCGGTGAAGAACCGCGTCATCTGCTCATGCAGCATCGTGTGACGGGTGATGTTCGTGTTGAACAGCTCGTATTGAGCCTTGTTCGGCAGTTCTCCCTGCAGCAGCAGATAGCAGGTTTCCAGGAAGTTCGAATGCTCCGCGATTTCCTCGATCGGATAGCCGCGATAAAGCAGCACGCCTTCGTCGCCGTCGATGTAGGTGATCTTCGAAGAGCAGTTCGCAGTCGAGACGAAGCCGGGATCGTAGGTGAAGCAACCCGTATTCGCGTACAGCCTCCCGACATCGATGACATCCGGCCCGACCGTGCCCGATCTGATGGGCATCTGCACGACCCGGTTGCCACTCAGAGTGATGGTTGCATGATTATCGCCATTGCCCCCGACGCCCTTGTTTTGCTCAGTCATCGCGTGTCCTTTCGATAGACGTCTTCTTGGCCCGGTCGACCCGGGTCGAGTGCTGCCACAAAGGGCGGCAATCCTTGCTCGAACCCGCCAGGCGCCTGCAATTGGTATCGCCTGCCTAGACCACAAATAGCCGCCCGACAAGTCGGCTGTGGCGGGAAACTCGAGGGACTGCTCCCACAATGCTAACACCAGGCCCGGAAGGGTGGAGACATCGTCCACCCAAATCAGCCGGGAAGCAGCCCGCGACCTTGTCCGCTGGCAAATCGATCGCGCCACGCCGGCGGGCCGGTCCAGCTGCGGCCGGGCACCGTAGCTTCGTAAACGCCACGTGCGATGGCTCGTGACAGGCAGTCCGCGGCCAGCGCCCCGAGCTCGATCAACTCCCCCGGCCCTCCCGATAGCGGCCGGCGCCGCGTCGAGGCTGCGAACACCGTGTCCCCATCCATCAGCGCGCCAGACAGCCTCAGGCCGCGCGCCAGTCCCGCGCTGGCGGCGTGGGCCAGCCTGCGGGCTTGCGACTTGTCCAGGCATGCGTCCGTTGCCACGCAGGCGATCGTGGTGGAAGGCTGCCTGCCAGCGCCCTTCCACGTCAGTTGACCGGTCGGGGCGTGCGATGCCGTCGGTAGTCCAAGCCCCCCGAACTCGCCATCCCGCTCGAGCGGCGCCGCCCAGAAATGGGGACCTTCTCCCATCATCGCGGAGCCGATCGCATTGACGACGGCCAGCGCCCCGACGACGTGCCCGTTGCTGGTCAAACAGGAAGCGGAGCCTACGCCCCCCTTGAGATCGGCTGTGCTGGCCCCATTGCCGGCCCCGTGGCTACCAAGTGCGAATGCTCCCGCCCCAGCCGCCTCGCACGCCGAAAATCCCAGATCCCGGTATGGCGGATAGCGGCCCCAGGTCTTATCGCCGCCGTTGAGCAGATCGAAGCATATTGCAGCGGGAACGATGGGAACGCGCACCGGACCTACCTCGAAGCCGCGGCCTTTGGCACGCAGCCACGCCTGGGCCCCGCTGGCTGCATCGAGGCCGAAGCCGGAGCCACCCGACAGCACGATGGCGTCGATCTCCTGAACAGCGGCATCCGGCTCCAGACAGCCCAGATCGCGGCCTGCCGCAGCGCCCCCCGGCACGACGACCGATGCCACGGCAGGCTCCTCAAATACGATCGCCGTTACGCCGCTCAGCAAGGCGTCGTCATGCGCATGGCCGACCGTCAATCCAGCTACATCCGTCAGCAGATTGAGCATGCAGGTCTCTCCCGATGGCGACCAATTATCCAAGCCTCGAATGGCATGCCCTTCACAATGGGCCACGGATTAACCATATCGGTAGTGTAGGAGCTGCCCCGCCGTCGTAAAGGCGGGCCGACGGCCGATCTGGCCAGGAAAGGTGCCGGCTCCTTGCAAGGAGGACGTTCAAGTACAGCGTGTAACACGTTGCAGTCACCCATGGAGGGCGTAATGGGTTCGTTTCGTAGTGCAATGGATGAAGAGACCAGAGAGGTTCTGGCGGGAATAGAGGAGCAGGACGATCTGCGCGCGGGATATGCGGCATTGAAGCGGCGCATCGAAGCCCTGCGTAACGATGGACGACCCGTTCCGGACGAATTGCTGACGGCCGAACGCCAGCTATCGCTGGAGTGCATGGCGGCCAGCCAAGGCCGCTGACCCCAAGGCCGCTGACCAGTTGACCCAAGGCCGCTGACCAGCGGCTCAATCACGGAAGAGGGCGGCAGTATCGGGCCGCCCCGAATCCGGCACCGCAAACCTTCGGCACCGCAGCCCAACGTCGCGCTGCGGTGCCGAAGTCTGCCTATTCGATCTGGGCGTACTTCCCGTCTTTCCACTCATAGATGGTGTAGGGCGGCAGCGTAGGATCGCCCTTCTTGTCGAATGTGAAATCCCCAATCACCGTCTTGAAGGTCATGCTGTTGAGCTTGGCGATGACCGGCTTTGACTGCTCCGACTTCGCCGCTGTTGCAGCCTGTGCCCATGCCTGGATTGCAGCGTAGGAGTACAGCACGTAGCCTTCCGGGTCCTGACCTTTGCTCGTGAAGCGCTCGACAACCGCCTTGGCTGCCGGGTTCTTGCGCGGATCGGGCGAGAACGTCATCAGCGTGCCCTGACCGGCCTTACCCGTGATCTGCCAGTATTCCTGCGTGACCAGAGCATCGCCGCCGACCAGCACGGTGTTCATGCCCTGCTCGCGCATCTGGCGAACCATCAGCCCGCCCTCGGTATGATACCCGCCAAGATAGACCGCATCGATTGAGTTGGATTTCAGCTTGGATACCAGCGCGCGGTAGTCCTTTTCGCCGGCGGTATACAACTCATACATCGCCTCTTTGAGGCCGGCTGCCATCATTGACTTGCGGGTTTCGTCCGCGAGCCCCTTACCGTACGCGGTCTTGTCGTGGAGAATGGCAACCCGCTTGCCATTGAAGCGCTTGGCCAGGAAGGCGCCCGCCACACCGCCTTGCTGGTCGTCGCGGCCGCACACACGGAACACGTTCGGTCCGGCGCGCTCGTCTGTCAGTTTTGGATTGGTGGAAGCTGGCGAGATCTGGATGATTCCCTCGTCAGCGTAGACCCGCGACGCCGGGATCGACGAGCCCGAGCAGAAGTGTCCGATCGCGACCTTGACGCCCCGCGCCGCCAGCTTGCCGGCCGCCGCCACCGCCTGCTTGGGATCGCACGCGTCGTCCTCGATGGTCAGTTGCAGCTTCTTGCCGTTGACGCCTCCCGCCGCGTTGATGTCCGCGACAGCAGCCTCGGCCCCCAGCTTGAACTGCGCGCCGAACGACGCATACTGGCCGGTCATCGGGCCGATGGCCGCAATCGGAATCGTCTGCTGCGCGGTCGCGGGGCCAGAGAGCAGGGCGGCCAGGCTTGCTGCCAGCGCGCCGCTGGATACCAGTCGTCTCATTCTCACCCTCCAGGAGCGGTTCACTGCCATTTCATTCAATTCATTGCGCGATATCGGAACCGCCCGGCGGGCGGACCGGCTTGTGCCGCCGCACTATCCACACTCTTTCCGGCCGAAACAAGAGCGTAAATGCCGTCTCCTCATGGCACATGACCGGGCACTTACAAGCACGAGAAGAGCCGTCCAAAACGAACCTGTGCCAGCGCCAAAACGGGCTAATGGCCGCCGCCTTCCAGATAGGCCGCACGAATTTCCGGCCGCGCGAGCAGCTCCTGCCCCGTGCCGCTCATCGTAATGCCGCCGTTGACCATCACATAGCCGCGATGCGCCAGCCGCAGCGCATGAAAGGCGTTCTGCTCGACCAGGAAGATCGTAAGCCCATCGCGCCGGTTCAGCTCGTCGATGACGCCGAAGATCTGCTTCACGATCAGCGGCGCCAGTCCAAGTGACGGCTCGTCCAGCAGCAGCAGGCGTGGCCGTCCCATCAGCGCGCGGGCAATCGCCAGCATCTGCTGTTCGCCGCCCGACATCGTCCCCGCACGCTGCTCACGCCGTTCGGCCAGGATCGGGAACAGCGCCTCCACCCGCACGAGATCGTCGTTGAACGTGCGTTCGGCATCCTTGTTGAGAATCGCGCCCATCTGCAGGTTCTCCAGCACCGTCATGCGCGGAAAGATGCGCCGGCCCTCCGGCGACTGGGCGAGTCCCAGATGCATGATCTCATGCGTTGGCATGATGCGTGATCTCGCGGCCGTCGAATTTGATGCTGCCTGCCGCTGCGCGAGGCGACCCGCAGATCGTCATCATCAGCGTTGTCTTGCCGGCCCCGTTGGCGCCGATCAGCGTCACGATCTCGCCTTCGCGGATCTCCAGGTCGACACCCTTGAGCGCCTGGATACGGCCGTAGAATGTCTGCAGAGCCACGGACTTCGAGCAGTGGCGTCGCTCATCGCGCGACCTCCGCCGGTGGAGGTGTCGACCTCGTCGTCCTCGACGCCGAGATAGGCCGCGATGACGTGCGGGTCAGCCCGCACCTCGTCCGGGTTGCCTTCGGCGATCTTGCGCGCCGTGATCGAGCACCACGATGCGGTCGGAAACCTGCATGACGACGCCCATGTCGTGCTCGATGAGCAGGATCGACAGCCGATGCTCGTCGCGCAGGCTGCTGAGCAGTGTCGTTGAGCTCGGCGCTCTCGCGCGGATTGAGGCCGGCGGCGGGCTCGTCCAGGCAGAGGAATTCCGGGTCCGTGCAAAGCGCCCGCGCGATCTCCAGCCGCCGTTGCTCGCCGTATGACAGATCGCCGGCAGCGTGATCTGCCCGCTCCAGCAGCCGGGTTCGCGTCAGCCAGGTGGTGGCCTTCTCGATGCCGTCCGCCTCGGCTTTCCGCCACGACGCAAGCCCGAGCAGGCCGGCAACCGAGAAGCCGGACGCGCGCATCAGGCGCACATGCTGAGCCACAAGCAGGTTTTCCAGACACGTCATTCCCGCAAACAGGCGGATGTTCTGGAACGTTCGCGCCACCCCCGCGGTGCGGTTGATGCGGTAATCCGCCATGCGATCCAATTTGTGCTCGATGCCGTTGGACCGGCGCAGCACGATGCTGCCTGTCGTGGGCTTGTAGAAGCCGGTGATGCAGTTGAACACGGTGGTCTTGCCCGCGCCGTTCGGGCCGATCAGCGCCGTGATATGCCCGCGCTGAGCCGCGAACGACACTTCGTCGACGGCGGTCAGGCCACCGAACCGCATCGTCAACCGTTCTACGCTGAGGATCGTGGAGGAATCCGTTTGGCTCGCCGCGCTCATCCGTGGCCCTCCTTGACCAAGCTGCCGAGATGGCACTCGCCTTTCCCGAGCGACATCGACGGCCTGCGCGTCGAGATAAATCCGCGCGGCCGCCATACCATCATCGCGACCATGGCCAGTCCGAACACCAGCATGCGGTATTGCTCGAGCTCCCGGAACAGCTCCGCGCCGCCGACCATCACGATCGCTGCGATCGCAACCCCGATCTGGCTGCCCATGCCGCCCAGCACGACGATGGCGAGGATCATCGCGCTTTCGATGAACGTGAAGCTTTCCGGCGATGATGAAAGCCCTGCTTGGTGGCGAAGAACGACCCGGCGAAGCCGCCGAACATCGCGCCCATCGCGAATGCGGACAGCTTCACTTGGTAATGTTCAGACCCGAGCGAGCGGCAGGCGATCTCGTCCTCGCGCATCGCCTCCCACGCACGCCCGATCGGCAGGCGCCGCATGCGCGTCGTCACCCACGCGGTCAGCAGCGCCAACAGAACGATGATGTAGTAGAGCCAGATGATCCGGTGCAGCGAGGAATGCTCGATCCCGAAGAAACCGCAGAACGTACCCGGGTCGCAGCTCGCCTTGAACTCCAGGCCGAAGAAGCTCGGTCGCGGAATGCCGGAGATGCCGTTGGGCCCGCCGGTCAGGCTCTGCCAGTTGAGCAGCACGATGCGGATGATCTCGCCGAACGCCAGCGTCACGATCGCCAGGTAGTCGCCGCGCAGCCTGCAGCACCGGAAAGCCGAGGATGATGCCCCAGAACGCGGCCAGGATGCCGGCTAGCGGCAGGCAGATCCAGAATGACAGGCCGAAATTCTGCGCCAGCAGCGCGTAGGAGTAGGCGCCCACGGCGTAGAACGCGACGTAGCCGAGATCGAGCAGCCCCGCCAGGCCGACCACGATGTTGAGGCCCCACGCCGAGCATCACGTAGGTCAGCACCAGGATCGCGAGATCCATGATGTAGCGGTCGGCGAATGGCAGCCACGGCAGCACGAACGCGAACCCGATCAGGCCGAAGCTGATCCAATGCTCGTTGTCCTGCAGCGCTGCGCCGATGCGGCGAAAACGGTCTGTCAGTGCTTCAGGCAGCAGTCCGGCCCGCGCCTGCGCAACACCAGATCGATGACGAGCTTGGCCGCGAACACGAACACGACGAGGCGAGCCACATCGCCCCAGCGCGCCACGAGGTCGAGCCCGCCGGGCTGTCGACCGTCTTGAATGCGAACAGCGGTATCGCCAGCACGAGGGTCACGGCGGCCCAGGCGGCGGCGTCGCAGCGGCGAGTCCGCCAGCGCCGCCTCGCAGCGCTGCGTCCCCGTCCCCGATGGGCTGTTGCCGTTCGCGCCGCCATGCGCTCAGACCTTCTCGATCTCGGGCCGGCCGAGCAGGCCCTGCGGCATGAAGATCAGGATGATGGCGAGGATCGAGAAGGCGGCAACGTCCTTGTAGGCGGAGCCGAACTAGTCGGACCAGAAGGTCTCGACGAGCGCGATCACGAGCCCGCCCAGCATGGCACCGGGCAGCGAGCCGATGCCGCCCAGCACGGCCGCGGTGAACGCCTTGATGCCGGCGACGAAGCCGATGAAGAAGTCGATCACGCCGTAGTAGAGCAGGAACATCGTGCCGGCGACCGCGGCCAGCGCGGCCCCGATCACGAAGGTGAGCGCGATCGTGCGGTCGACGTTGACGCCGGTCAGCGCCGCCATCGTCCGGTCCTGCTCGCAGGCCCGCATCGATCGGCCGAGCGACGTCGACTTGATGAGCCAGGTGAACAGCGCCATCAGCGCGACCGTCGTCACCACGATCAGGATCTGGATGTTGGAGATGCCGGGCAAGCCGTCCGAACAGACTCGAAGCCGCCGGTGATGACAGGCTGGCAGCGGCTTGACCCGCGCACCCTGGATCGATCTGCACGAGGTTCTGCAGCACGATCGACATGCCGATCGCCGAGATCAGCGGCGCGAGCCGGAACGAGCCGCGCAACGGCCGGTAGGCGATGCGCTCGATCGCCCAGCCCCATGCGGCGGTCAGCACCATCGCCAGCACCAGCACCAGCGAGCAGCGCAAACGACCAGAAAGGCAGCCGGTGCGGCCGCGGTGATGCCGAGCAGCAGGAAGAAGATCAGCGCGATGAAGCTGCCGACCATGAACACGTCGCCATGTGCGAAGTTGATCATGCCGATGATGCCGTAGACCATCGTATAGCCGATCGCGATCAGCCCGTAGATGGAGCCGAGCGTGACGGCGTTGATGAGTTGCTCGATGAAATGCGCCATCCGATCGTCCACGCTTCATGTTGGGCGCACGCGGAAAGCCCGTTCCGCTTGGTCCGCCATCCTAAATTCGCCAATACAAGTTGTGCCATCCGGGGGCGGTGACTGCAATCGCTGCCGGGCGTTTCCGGGTCAGGCGTGGTCGCTGCGCCATGGCAGGTGGTCCGCCGGCCCCGTGTTGAATGTGGAAACACAGTTTCCAGCCTGGCGCGAGCCTGAACGCGATCAGCCATCCACGCGGCTCGCCGCTGGTCTGGCAGGTGCTGCAAATTGCAGTGGATGGCCGCTGTTTCCCGAACCTCGGCTCGTCGCCTCGCTCCGGCGCGGCCATGACGGAATGAGTGACGATCGTATGCCGCAATCGTAGGCATAGTGATCGGAATACCTACGCACCCGCAGCCAACACGTTCCGCCCCAGGCTGACCGCCGCGCTTTCCGCAGACGTCAGTCCGGTGACGGCCGCCTTGGTCAGCCCGCCCATGTAGCCCGCGCCCTCGCCGCCCTCGAAGCCGCCGGTCGACGAGCCCGCCACCCACAGCCCCGGTATCGCATAGCCGCCCGGCTTCAGCGCGCGGCACTCCGCATCGACATGAATGCCGCCCATCGTGTAGGTGAGCCCGGCGCAGGTCGGAGCCGCATAGAACGGCGGCGTTGCAATCGGCATCGCCTTGGCGCGCGTCTCGGTTCGCACCGGCGTCAACTCACCGAGCTTTCTGGAGGCCAGCGCCGCGTTGTAGGCCGTCCACCGTCGCGATCAGTTTCGCCGGCTCCAGCCCGCAGGCGTAGGCGAGCCCGGCGAGATTATCGGACTTGTGCAGCGTGCCTTCCTCCCTCACCAGATGCGGGTTCGGCGGTGCGACATGATACGTGCCGGGCTTGCCCGTCCATGCGCGCTCGTCGAAGATCACGAGCGAGGACAGCGGGTCTGGCAGCTTGGCAACGGCATTCGAGATATAGATCCCGCCCAGCCCCTCGTCGCAGAAGCGTTGCGCCTCCCCGTCGACGATCAGGCAGGCCGCGGCCAGATGATCGAGCACCGGATAGGGCCACAGCTCGTCGCGCGCGAACGCATCGCGGCTGAGCAGGTGCCCATAGAACCAGCCGAGCCCGACGATCTCCGCGCCCGCCGCCTCCGCCATGCGCAGGCCCTGCCCCTTGCCGGTGCGCGCGTTGCGCTGAAACACGCGCTCAGGCATCGGCGAAATGTGCTTGCCCAGCTCCGGGTCGGCCTGATAGCCGCCGTCCGCGATCAGAACCGTACGGGATCGGATCGTCTCGCTGCGCCCTGCATGCTCCACCTCGATGCCGTTGCAGCGCCCGCCCTCCATGACCAGCGACGTTGCCCGTGTGCCGAGCCGCAGCTTGCCGTCGCGATGCCTGAAGTTGCGCATCAGCGTACGCAGCATCACGTCGCCGCCGCGCCCGCGCCAATGGCTTCCCGGCTTGTTCCACTTCGGCGGCGCCAGCGTCCAGAACAGATACTGCTCGTGCCCGCCGCGCACGAAATTGACGCCTTCGCGCTGCAGCCACGGCACAACCCGGTTTGAGCTGCCCGCCATCAGCCCGGCGAGCGCGGCATCGGTCGCCCCGTAGAGCCGCTCCTCGATCGCCTTCGCCAGCATCTCCGGCCTGTGCCCCGCGGTGTGGAACGCGACGTGGAAGATGCCCCCGCACATGCGCGAGTTGCACACGTAGTCCTCGGTCTCGCCCGCCTCCACGATCAGCGGCTTCAAGCCCAGTTGCAGCGCGCGGTTGCCGGCGACGAGTCCGGCCAGCCCAGCACCGATAATGACGAGATCGTGCGTCGTCCCGGAAGCGTCGGCCATCGCATCTACCGGGGCAGCATGATGTCGACGAGTGCGCGCACGAGCTCCGACAGCACCAGCAGCACGAAGCCGAGGAACGCGCCGAGCAACAGCCCCAGCCCCGCCGCAGCCGACGTACCCAGGCTGCGCGCTGCCCAGAAGCCGACGATGACGCCCGCCAGCAGCACGAGCCCGGCAATCAGCTTGCCGTGACGCGCGAAGAAATGCAGCACCGGATAGGTCGGGATCGTCTCGAACGGCAGGTCTTTGGCAAGTCCGGTATGAGCGGTGGCGGACGTCGATGAAGGCGTGGTGGTCATGTGAGGTGTTCCGAGGGCAACATAGATTGGCGCGCGCAGCGAAGCGCCGCTGAGGCGCAACGACTTCAGGTTAGCCCCTCGACGTGCATTGGTGCAACATGTCGGCCCAAAAGCTTGGCCGAATGCCGGCCCTAACACTTGGCCGAACGCTCAACCCAGCGCTTCTCGCGCCGGCGTATAAGCAAGGTTCAGCGCCGCCGCGACCGGCTCGCACGTCACCTTTCCATTCCACACGTTGAGGCCGGCGAGCAGGTGCTCATCATCGGCCATTGCCCGCTTCCAACCCTTGTCGGCCAGCGCCAGCACGAATGGCAGCGTGGCGTTGTTGAGGGCATGCGCGGAAGTCTTCGGCACGCCTCCCGGCATGTTGGCGACGCAGTAATGGATGACGCCGTCGACGATGTAGGTGGGCTCGTCGTGCGTCGTCGGCTTCGATGTCTCCGCGCACCCGCCCTGATCGATGGCAACGTCCACGATCACGCTGCCGGTCTTCATCATCTTGATGTGCTCGCGCGTGATCAGCTTGGGCGCGGCAGCCCCCGGATCAGCACGCCGCAGATGACGAGGTCCGCCTCCCGTAGGTGCCGGTCGATCGCATCCCGCGTGGAGTAGACGGTATTGAGCGGCCGGCCGAATTGGCGCCACAGCCGCCGCAGCACATCGACATTGCGATCGATCACCCACACGTCCGCGCCCATGCCGAGCGCGATGTCGATGGCGTGAGTGCCGACCACGCCGCCGCCGATCACGACGACCTTGGCCGGATCGACACCGGGCACGCCACCGATCAAAACGCCGTGACCGCCGTGCGCCTTCTCCAGGAAATGCGCGCCCGCCTGAACTGCCATGCGGCCGGCCACCTCCGACATCGGCGCCAGCAACGGCAAACTGCCGGTTGGCGAGGTGACGGTCTCATAAGCGATGCACGTCGCACCTGACGCCATCAGGTCGCGCGTCTGTTCCGGATCGGGCGCCAGATGCAGATAGGTGAACAGGATCTGGCCCGGCTGCAGCATGGCACGTTCGCCCGGCTGCGGCTCCTTGACCTTAACGATCAGCTCGGACGCTGCAAAGATCTCGTCAGCTTTCGCCGCGATTTTGGCCCCCGCGCGCCGATAGGCATCGTCGTCCATGCCGATGCCCGTTCCGGCGCCGGTCTTCGACCGTTACGGTGTGACCGTGCGCGGTGAGTTCTCGCACGCTGGTCGGTGTCAGGCCAACGCGATACTCGCTGGCCTTGATCTCCCGCGGAACACCGATCTGCATGCTTTACTCCCACCGCCTCGGATAGGGGCCACCCTGCTACAGTGACCCCGCTGCTACAGCGTATTGTGCGTGCCGTCGCAGTAGGGCTTGTCGTCGCTCGCTTTGCAGCCGCACAGGTTCTGCACGCCAGCCGCGTCGACCGTGAAGCGCACGGGCGTGAACGAGGTGCCTTTGTGCGAGCCGTCACAGTACGGCTGCTTGCTCGAGCGCCCGCATGAGCACCACGAGTAGGTTCTTCCTGCTTCCAGATCGACCTGGTACGGACTGGTCTGAGCTACAACCGGCTCATCGTCGGACATGGGCTATCTCCCGGCTAATTGCGCTATCCACGCGGACCGCACGATTTGCCGTCTAAGGGAGGCGGCGGCAAATGTCCAGAGCCAGCGTCTCGGACGGCTTATGCCGCCGCGGCCGCCCCGGTCTTGCGGAAGTTTTTCTTCGGCGCGTTGAAGCCCCCGCCGCGACGGCCGCGCGAGTTCACCGAGGTCTTGCGTTGATAGGCGAGAATGCGGTCCGCGGCGTCCATGACCTTCTCTGCCTCTTCGCGTGAGCCGGACATCAGGATGGCATCGGGTTTGGCATCCGCAGGCCGCGTCTTGCCGGGTGGCAGGCGCATGAACAGTCCGATCCCGATTCGGCCCTCGTCGTTACGGCCGGTATCGGACATCGATGCGCCGGGATTGACGAGCTTGATCTCGTCAATGAATGACCATGCATAGCTGGTCGAGCCGAGCAACCCGGCTATTCTGAGCTCTTGCGGCGTGCCTTCGATCTTGAGGTCGCCGAGCTCGGACAGCGCCGACTTGATCCACACGAAGCAGCATGCCACCACCACGACCAGCAGCCCGATGAGCGGGATCGGCAGTTTCATGGTCATGATGTTGAATACTGTCATGGCAACGATCAGCGTCGGCACGATCAGGAAGAACACCGCCACCGGCTGATAGCCCCGTGCGTGTACAACGATTTCCTGGGCCGCGCCGTCCTTGCTTGAAGATCTCATGGTGCCCTACGCGGTTGTCCCTGCATCAACGTCACTCTCCGCAACAGCCTAGACCAAAAGCACCAACGGAAGGTTCACGCCCGCATGATCCGGGGCGCTCATCCGCACAGGGTTTCATCGCTTGTTTACGATCGTGGCCGCGCCGCGCACACTATGCGCCAACGGCCAGCTCGACTGGAGGCAGCCCCGCGATCGTGAACCTGTAGCATCGCCCGGGCTCGGCGAACTGGATGTTGGCGATGCTTCCCGTCGATACCCATTGCCCCGGTTTCAGCTCTTGTCCACGGCTGGCGAGATGGTTGGCCAGCCACGCGACAGCATCATAGGGATGGCCGAGCACATCGCGGGTGGAGCCGCGGTCGACAGCGACGCCGTCGATCTGCAGTACGCCCTCAAGGTCGTCGATCGGCCGCGGCGCTACCGGCTGGCCCAGGATCAGGCCGGCGTTCCAGCTGTTGTCGGCAGCGAGCCACATCCAGTTGAGAGAGGCGTAATCCGCCCCCCGGTCCTCGATCAGCTCGAACGCGCACGCGATGTCCGTGATCCCGTTGGCGATGTCCGCTCGTGTGTATGGAGCGCCGCCAGCCGGCAACGATGACCCGATCCGAACAGCAAGCTCGCTTTCGATCCCGAGCCGCACGAAGGCGCGGGCGCTCACCGTGGCCGGCGCAGCGAGGATCGTGCCGGCGAACACGACGCCTGATATCGGCCGGTCGCCGTTGCACAACGCCTGCATCCGCGGCGTCGTGAGCCCGATCTTGTAGCCGCCGATCTTATCCGGCGCTGCCGCGGTGCGGAGCGCGAGATAGGCGGCCTGAACGTCGTAGGCGAACGCCTCGTCGGGCGCGTCCGGAGCCGGCGCGATCCCATCGAAGGCCGCACCTGCCGCATGCTGATCGAACAGCCGCTGCGCCGCGGCTTGGGCGAGGGGATGCGCCATGTCTTTCCCTCAGTCTGACTGGTGCTGGTAGTATCCGGAAAACCGCATCAGCGGCTCGTCGGACAGATCGAACAGTTGGGCATCGCTGTCGGCCGTGTGCTCCACCCAGGTCCACAACGGCACCGCTATCGTGTCTCCCGTCGACCAGGAGAACGTCTGCTCTCCCACGCGCGAGGTGCCCGTGCCGGCCATCACCACCACGCAGCGGCTCGCCGTCGAGCGCTGCCGAGCTGTCGTCTGGCCCGCCGCGAGCCGCTCCACCGCCAGCCCCATCGTTGCCATTCCCGGCGTATCGAGTGTGATGCGCGCTCCATGCAGGCCATCCGGATGCGGGCGTTCGGCATCGAGCCGGCTCTGAATATCGGCGTGCCGGAAGCGGAACGGCGATGTCTCCACCGTCGTGTGCGCCGCCTCGAACCGCTCCGGATGTGCCTCGAAGAACATCGGCTCCAAGAGATGCGTGAGCGGAATGTCGAGACCATCGAGCCAGAATGCAGGCCCATCCCCGTCATGCCCGTGCCCGTGCCAGGAGCGGCCCGGGGTCAGCACGATGTCGCCGCTCTCCATCGGCATCCTGACACCGTCGACGATCGACCAGGCCTTGTGCGCGTCAAGGATCACGCGAAGCGCATGGCTCGCATGCCGGTGCGTCGAGGCCCGCTCGCCCGGCAGCATCAGCTGGTACGAGCAGGACAACGTGTGCGTCGTGGCGAAATTGTTGTCCGGAAACGGATTGCGCAGCGCGAGGATCCGCCGCTCAGCCATCGCCATGTCGACCAGCCGCCCGGCATCCTCCAGCGCCTCCCGGATCTCGCTTGCGCGCCAGTGCGCCGGCACATAGCTCGACTTCGGTTCGGGCCAGAAGATCGGGGCATCGCGCTTGATCCACCCCGGCGATGTCTCCAGCCCGGCCGCATGCTGTTCAAGCTCCGCGAGCGAAGATATGGCGGGGCGGGCGCGCGTTGCGATCGGACTCGGAACGGCAGACATGGCATGGCTCCTCTGCTGCGATAGGTGCTGGCCGGTCGCGTCACCTTGCGCATTCCGGCGGCAGCACCCAGTCGCTAATGTGCGGTCCGCTCACGATGATTGGCAACTGGAGAAGTGAATGGACGCCGAATACCAGCGCTGGGAGAAGCGCTACGCCCCTGACGATTACGTGTTCGGCGAAGGCCCGAACGCCTTCCTCGCCAGTCAGAAGCCGCTGCTGCCCTCCAGCGGCACGGCATTGGCGGTCTGCGACGGCGAGAGCCGCAACGGTGTTTGGCTGGCCGAGCAGGGGCTCGACGTCACGGCGTTCGACTTCTCGCCACGCGCCGTCGAGAAGGCGAAGGCGCTGGCCGCCCGTCGCGGGGTGTCGCTGAAGGTCAGCGTCGAGGACGTCTATGCCTACCCATGGCCCGATCAGGCCTATGACGTCATTGCCGTGATCTTCATCCAGTTCATGGGGCCAGAGGATCGTTCGAAAGTGTTCGCCGGCATCCGGCGCGCCTTGAAGCCGGGCGGACTGCTGCTGCTGCAGGGCTACACGCCCGAGCAGATACAATACGGCACCGGCGGACCGAAAGAGCCGGCGAACATGTACACCCGCGCGTTGCTGGAACGAGAGTCGCGGGCTTCTCCGAGCTCAGGATCGAGGAATACGAGACAGAGCTGCATGAGGGTACGTCGCACGGCGGCATGTCGGCCTTGATCGACATGGTCGCCCGCGAGTAGTGCTCGCATCTATGCCATAATCGACCGAGCTACAACTCAAGAGGCGCCACCGCATGACACTTACCAGGGGCACGGACAGCGTAGGCATTGTCGGGCTCGGCATCATGGGCGGCGCTTTTGCCGAGAACCTCGTGGCGGCGGGCTGGTCGGTCGTCGGCTTCGATATCGATGCCGGCCGCTGCGAAGGCGCTTGCCGACAAGGGCGTGGCGATCGCAGCCGGTGCGCAGGATGTCGCCGCCCGCAGCGCGGTCGTGATGACCAGCCTGCCGACGCTGAAAGCCCTGCGCGCCGTCGCCGCCGAACTCGCCGGTCACACCGCGCACACGCGGATCGTGATGGAGATGAGCACCGTGCCGCTTGCCGACAAGCTCGCCTTCGGCGACATCGTCGCCAAGGCAGGCCACACCGTGATCGACTGCCCTGTCAGCGGCACCGGTGCCCAGGCCGCGGTCCGCGACCTGATCCTCTACCCGTCGGGCGACAGCGCCGCGATTGCCTCGCTCGCCGACATGTTCGCCGGCTTCTCGCGCGGCTGGTACGACGTCGGCGCCTACGGTAACGGCACCCGGATGAAGTTCCTCGCCAATCATCTGGTCGCGATCCACAACGTGGCGACCGCCGAGGCGCTGCTGCTGGCGGAGAAGGCCGGGCTCGACCTCGATACCGTCGTCGAGTGCATCGGCAATGGCGCCGGCGCCTCCCGCATGTTCCAGATGCGCGGGCCCTTGATGGCGCACGCCGCCTACACGCCCGCGACCATGAAGATGGTCAACTGGATGAAGGACATGGACGCGATCGAGGGGTTTGCCCGCGATCTCGGTGTCGCCACCCCGATGTTCGACCTGACGCGCCCCCTTTACGAGAAGGCCATGGCCGACGGCCGCGACGACGAGGATACGGCCGCCGTGTTCGCGGCAATAGGCGGCAAAGGCAAGAGTGCAGTAGTCTCGCGTTCGCGACCCCTTCATAAGCGGAGACGACCATGAAAGCCGCCGTCATTCAGATGAACTCGGTCAGCGATGTCGCCGCCAACATCGCCAAGGCCGGTGATCTCGTCGCGCGCGCTGCGTCGATCTGGAAGGCGCCGACTGGGTCTGCCTGCCGGAGACGCTGGAACTGGGCCGGCGGCTCATCGCGCGACAAGGCGGCCAACGCCGACGACATCCCCGGCGGCCGCGCCTACGAGGCCGCGCAGCGCTGGGCGGCGGATAACAGGATCTGGGTGCACGCCGGCTCGCTGCTGGAGGCGGCGAAGGACGCCGACGGCAAGCGGCTCGGCAAGGTCCACAACACCACCGTCGTGTTCGACCGGTCAGGCACCGAGGTCGCGCGCTATCGCAAGATCCACCTGTTCGACATCGTCGCCCCCGACGGCACCGAATATCGCGAATCGCCAAAGCCGTGATCCCTGGCCGCGAGGTCGTCACCTATGACTGCGAGGGCCTGAAGGTCGGCTGCGCCATCTGCTACGACCTGCGCTTTCCCGAGTTGTTCCAGGCCCTCGCGGCGGCGGGCTCGGAGATCATCGCGCTGCCGTCTGCGTTCACGTTGCAGACCGGCAAGGATCATTGGGACGTGCTGTGCCGCGCGCGTGCCATCGAGACCGAGACCTATTTCTCGCGCCGGGCCAGATGCGGCTCGTTCCTTGCGCCCGATGGCAAAGGGGAAACGAGCGCCGCCACACCTGGGGCCACTCGATGATCGTCGACCCCTGGGGCCACATCGTCGCCAAGGCGTCGGACGGCGAAGGCTTTGCGACGGCCCGCATCGACAAGGCCTACGTCGCCAAGGTGCGCGCCCAGATTCCGGTGGCGCAGCACAAGGTGCTGTAAATGGGGACAGCCACCATTTTCATCTGATCAAGCTACGACCTGCTGTGTTCCATCGGAAAATGGTGGCTGTCCCCATTTACGATTTACGATTGAGCGATCAAGAAAGGTCGATGAACGGCACCACGCAATCCATGAAGCCGTCCAGTCTGTCGTGGTGCACCCAGTGGCCCGGCGCCCTCGAACATTTGCACCTGGGCGTTCCGGAAATGCTCGACGCGGCCGTCCTTCGCCGGATTCGGGATGCCAGCTCTCCGTGCCGCCGACCAGCAGCACCGGGCAGGTGATGCGTTCCCAAAGCCTGCGATGTCCGCGTGCGTCATGTCGTATGGCGGCCACTGCCGCACGTAATGGATCGAACTTCCAGGAGAATAGGTGCCGTCCTCGTTCTGGCTGATGCCGTGGATCGTGAGGTGGTGGACCTGTGCCGCCGAAAGGTGCTTGTTCGCTTCCTGCATGCGCGCGATAGGCTTCTTCCAGCGTCGGCATAGCGGCCTGGGATCGGCGCGGCATGATCGCGCAGCGGTCGATCCACTCGCGCATGCGCTCGCACCGCCGCCATCCGCCCGCGCTCTTCGGTGCCGGAACCCAGCCCCTCGATCGCGACATCCGTTGCGCACGTTGTCGGGATAAAGTCCGGTGTAGCGCAGCGAGATGTTCCCGCCCTAGCGAATGCGCCACGATCGTCACCGGCGCGAGCTTCAGCTGATGGATCAGCTGCGCGAAGTCGTAGACGTAGACCGCAACGATGTAGTCGCCATCGTTCGACCACTGCTGTCGCCGTGCCCGCGCAGGTCCGGCGCGATCACGCGCCAGCGATCGGCGCAGCTCGTCGGCGACCCAGTCCCAGCTGCGGCAATGATCGCGGCCGCCATGCAACAGGATCAGCGGCGGCGCGTCCGGATCGCCCCATTCTGCATAATGCAGTCGCAGCCGCTGCGAGATGTAGGTGCGCGACGTCGGCGTGCGCCGGTCGAGCCAGGGAGATCTGCAGTATCGCATGGGCCTTGTTCACCGGTGAAGATCACAACCTCGGACATCGCCTTACTCCCGCCCAGGTTGGAACCCCGACCTTGGGTGATGGCGCCAAGGCATGGCGCCTGTTCACCGGTTAACCGAACGGCCCAAGCTATACGCCACACGGCCGGGCCTGCGCAATCGGGCCGGGCTTACGACACAGAGGGAAAGGCCTGTCGATGCAGCTGGTACTCGATGTCTGGTTCGCGGTCGGCTTCGTGATCGCAACTGTTGTCGCCGGCAGCTGGCACGATGCCCATGCCCGCGACCGCTACGGCAATCCGGACCTCGGCTATGTCGTGACCGAGAGCATCAACGGCGGTGGCCGCGTCTCCGGACCGATTCGCTGGACAAGGCTCGGGCCCGCAGGTGCAGTTGCCGGGCGGTTCCTGGATCTATTGCGACGCTCCTGCGCAGAGACGTTGCGGGCCAGCACGGTGGACTTCTGGGAGGCGCAGGAGAACCCGGCGCGGCCGGCCGCAGGGTTCGTTGATCGACGTTGGCCGCGCGTTAGACGTGAGCGACGACCGCGATCAGGGTTTGCTCCAGCAGATCGCCCAGTATGACCTCTCAGCTGGCAGTAAGGCGCGCGATCCGATAGCGCCGGATACCAGACGGTCGG